>CAVTHF010000001.1:5000-202095 GCA_963734415.1 uncultured Acidobacteriota bacterium
GCGGGCGAGGGCGCCCGCGCCACACTGGCTGATCAGATTCAATTCAAATCAACGGCGACGGACAAGAGTGTCCGCCTCACAGCGGCACAATCACTGCAATCTCTTCAAGTCTCTCTTGGCCTGATCGAAGTCGGGCTCGAGATTGACTGCCTGCTGCAACTCTTGTTTGGCCTGGTCTTTGTGACCTTCTTTTTCGAGCACCAGGCCGAGACGCCAATGGCCTGCGGCGAGACCGGGTTCATTGCCCTCGGGAGGCTGGCTGAGATAAGTCCGCAAATATTTTTCTGCGCGGGCCAGGTCTTGATTTTGCGAGTTCAGCAGGATGGCCTTGGCGGCCTGATAGTGGGGCGTGAGATCGTCGGGAACTTCGCGCTGGGCATCGGCGAGGGTGGCGTCGAGCTCTTTCCAGCGTCCCTGCTGAGCGTAGACAGTGGCCAGGGCGGTGTATCCGGGGATGCGGCTGGGATCGAGACGAATGGCCTCGCGGGCTTGTTCCTCGGCGTGCGCAAGCGCGGCGCCTCCCTGGGAGATATAGAAGTTGGCCGCCTGAGTGCGTGCGTAGTAGAGCTTGGGATCGGCATGGATGGCCTGCTGCACCAATCCCTCAAGTTCGCTGGCAGCTCTTTTTTCGTGGGTAGCGATTTCGAGTTTCAAAAGATATCCGCGGACGGGATTGGCGCGGACCATGCGGTCGGCGATTTCGAAAGCTTTCTGCACCGAACCGCCGGCCATGGCGGGAGCTTCGAGGTAATACTCGAGCAGGTCGCTGTTGGCGTCGAGGTTGTTGGGATCAAGCTGGAGGGCGAGGTCGACTTCCTTGCGAAAGCGGCGTGCGAGCGACATTTTCGCGAACATTCCCGCCTGAGAAGAGCCCACTTTGGAGACCACTGCGTCGGCGAGAGCAGCCTGGAATTCGCCGCTCTTGTGATCGAGCGAGACAGCTTTTTCCGCTTGCTGGATGGCATCGTCCCAGTGCTGGAAGGCGGAAGAGACCTTGGACATTTCGTACCAGCTTTGCGCGTCGTTGGGGTTGGCCTTGAGACGCTCGGCAAGAATGGGCTGCGCGCGGCGGTAATGGCCCTGCTCGATCAGAGATGCGGTGGAAGGGTCGGCGGCGCAGAGCGGAACAGAGAGAACGGCCGTGAGGATCAGAAAGAAGATGATTTTAGACATTGGCTGCGACGAAATCGGAATCACTGAAATTCCAGAGTCACGAATTTGGCTTGGCTGGTGCCGACATTGGTGAGGCGGTGGGTAACCCCGGCTTCGATCCATTTGATGTCGCCAGACTTCATCTCCACGTTAGATGCGCCTTTGCCGACAACGTCGTTGCGCAAAAGAAGGTCGGTGAGTGCGATGACGAGATGAGCATGAGTATGGTGGTGCTGGGGGACAGAGCCGGCCACCTGGAGTTCCGTCTCGGAAACGCGGGCGCCGTCTTTCACGAAGAGGATCTGCTGGGTGCCGCCATGGAGGACTTGAAGGCTGCGATCGTCGTCCCATTGGGCGGGGGGCGTGGTGCGAGCTTTCTCGTCCTGCAGCAATTCGACGGTCACGTTGCGAAATGGAGTCGCGGCAAGATTGCGGGCGACATGCGCGAAGCCGCCATCGGTGGCGTGGACCTCGCCATCCTGCAATTTAAGGGTGACCGGGGGCTTGCCTGCAACTTCGTTGGAAACTTCGCTGGCCCCGAGGGTGACAAACAGATAGTCATGGCGATGACGATGCATCAGAGTGGCGGCGTGGGGAGCGACCTCCACCTGGAAGACACGCACGTAGGGATTTTGCAAGGCCAAGTGGTGGGAAGGCTCGGAAGTGATTTCAACTTCGGCCGCTGGAGTTTGGGCAGAAACGGTAACGGCCAAGGTGAGGACGGTGCAAAGAGCAGACAGGGATTTCATAAATAAATCTTAACAGGGATGTACGGGTCCGACAGCCGGCTAGGACGCCGGCGGTTACAGTGCGAAGTAGGTCTTCTTATGTAGCCAGCTATTTTCGTCGCCGATGACGACGTGGTCAGGCCATTCGGGTGTGGTGGTGATGAGCAGGCGCAAGCCCGTGGCGTCGGATGGGATGCGAAAAGAAAGTTCAGTGAGGTAGGACTGCCCGGGAATCAGGGGCGTGTTCAAAGGCGTACCGCCGGCGAATTCCGGCGAATAGGTGGCGCCGCGGGAGTCAATCAGTTGCACGGTGCGCGGTGAGGGAGTAAGGGGCGCATCCTTCGGACGGTGAGCGGAGATGGTGGTTTCGTCGAAACGAGTGCGCAGAGTTACGGCGTAGTGGACCAAAGCAACCGCAGGTTCGGGTTTCACTTGTAAGACCGAGTAGGCGAGATGACAGTCGATCTCACAGAAATATTTTTCCTGACCATGGGCCAGGAGATGGTCGCGGCTGGCGAGGGAGAATCCAAAGAGCAGGCTGAAATAAACAAACGCGCCGCTGGCGATGATCAGCAGGGTCAACTGGGCAATCTGGCGCTTACGTACGAATGCGGCGACAGCCAGGGCACAGGCCGAAAGCAGAATGCCGGCGCAGGCGGTGAGAAAACCCAGGGCAGCGATGGGGGCGGGGAAATTCATGTTGCTGTTGATGTCGAGATGCCACATGTACTGTCCTCCGGTAATGCACTTTGCGATACAAAGTCGGTACACAAAAAAATATCAGGTCTGCTCGCGGGTGTGAGCGATGAAGCGCTCCATCTGTTCCAAATAGGTCTCAAGCGCTTTGCGGCCCGCGGGAGTGAGGCGGTATTCGGTGCGCGGGATGCGCCCCTGGAAAAACTTGTTGCAGCGAAGATAGCCGGCGGCTTCCAGTTTCTGGGCGTGCACGCTGAGGTTGCCGTCGGAAGTCTTCAAGACGCGCTTGAGATCGTTGAAACTCAGGGAATCGTTGATGGCGAGCGCGCTGACGATGCCGAGGCGCAGACGTTCGTGAATCAAGCGATCGAGTTCGGGCAATTCGCGAGGGGAATGGGTAGCAGGCGCCGAAGGAATCGCGCGCGAAGCCTGTCCGGGAGTTGATCGCAGAGTTCTAGCCACCGTACCTCCTGGCAATGCTGAATCCGAAGACGAGGTGCAATCCGCCGAAACCGAGGGCCATCCAGAGATTTCCCAACCCAGGAAAGATCAGGGCCACGATACCCAGCAACATGAAACAAGTCCCCATGGCGGGAACGATGGCCACCGAGAGCGCGCCGGCCGAGACTACTCCCGCGCCGTAAAGCAGCAGCCATGTGCCGGGGAGGACACGAGTCAGACCGGTTTGATAAATAACAAATGTCAGGATTGCGGCGGCGACGACCGCTGGCAGGAAGCTGAGAGCAAACTTGCGGGCGGGTCCGCTGGTGAGCGGAACCCCGGCGCGTTGCGCCTTGTTTTGAGTGGCGGCAATGGCCATGGATGAAGCAAAAACGGCTTCGGCGAGCCACACGGTGAGCCACATCGCTGAAGAGTTTTGCCGGGCAGCCAGCCAGGCTGCCGGAAGAGCGGTCACGCCCATGGCGACCTGCCCCCATCCGGGAATGGCGGTGAAGGCGGAGGAGCGTTCCAGGGTTTCACGAATGAAGCGCAGGTCCTCAATGGCTCCGGCGGGAGCCGAGGAATGAGGGCGCTGCCGGCGGACGCGATGTTGGCGGTCGAGCATCATCAGGGTTACCGGTAGTGCTCCAGGTAGTACAGGGCTGCAAATGCGAGAACCAAAGCGACGGTTGGAAACGCTAATCGCCGCGTGCTTCGTAAAGGCTGCCTCCAGTCGGCGGTGGCGAAAAAAAGCAGAGTCATCGGCAGCAGCGCGACGATTGACAGTTGGAAGATATGAGCTGCGGCGCCTTCGTCGGGCTGCAACGGCTGCAGGTATCCGCTAAATACCGCCAGTAAGGCGGTGAAAGAGAGGCCAATCAGGACCTTGCCGGTAACCTGGTTGATTTGCTGCCCGCGCATGGCGGTGTCTTCCTTGCTGTTCGCGATTTCAAAGCGAGCGACCGCCAAATCGTAGTGCATCATTTCAGTAATGTCAAGTACTTTATGATGCAAAGTATGTTTAAATTGCACCCGTGACCGATCTTGGGAAACTGCTGATATTTCTGGGCGGGATGATTGTCCTGGTGGGATTCGGGCTGGTGCTGGCGGGTCGCGCCAACTTTCCCTTGGGGCGGCTGCCTGGGGACATTGTGTATCGCGGGAGGAATACGACGGTTTACTTTCCGCTGGGGACGTCGATTGCGATCAGCGTGGTTTTATCGGTGTTGATGTATGTGGTGGGCAGGTTGAGAAAATAGCTCTTGGCTGTCAGCCATCAGCTCTAGCTTCTGGATCCCGAATGATGCGCCACGGCATCGAGACACTCGGCCGTGGCGGGATGCATAGAAACCATATTCTTCCCCGTATGCCTGATCGACCGTCTCTGCGCCAGTCAATGAGTGCTATGGCGATGTTACGCCAACACCCTTTAACCTCCAGCCCCCAGATGGAGGAAAGTCGTCCATTTGGAAGCCTAGTTTTTGAGATAGCTACTTAGTGGCTTCTCTCACGATTTCGGGGGAGACGGCTTGCCTGCATCCTCATCACAATCGTGAGCTTCAAAGTGCAGGCGTAGTCGTAGGGCTACGACGTCCGCTTTCTCTCCAAACTTTGGTGTGACGGAAAAGGGACGTTTACACACACTGCACCGGGCCGTCATCGGCTCTCCCGGCTGCATATTTGTAAAGTCCAGTTCTCGGTTTCCCCTGGTCATTTCAGGCAAGCTTTCTTTACGCTTGTCCGTTCGCTACTTTGCCAATCACTCTCCGAATTTTGTCATAAAGCAATACGCAGCATATCCACCGAGAAATGCGATGCTGAGCGCGATCAAGAGCTCCAGTACAGCTGGAACCCAGTTACGGTGACTCCGTTGTATTTCATTTCGAGTCAAGCATTTCTCCGCTCATCTACGCTATCCGCGGCAGGGATACAGGGTTAACGGGTTTGCTTGTTCAGGTCCCGCGACCACCGATGCCAAGCCGTCAGGGCGCATAGGTAGACCCGAGCCGCTCTCACGCTCCTGAGGTCCCCCACCTCACCATTGGCATACTTCTCAAGCTCGGCTGCCGCGTACAGGGCACGAGGCAGTTCAGCCTGCAACCCGTCTTCTCCATGGTGTCTGTCGACTGAGCCGCGGCGCTCGTAGAGTTCGTAAGCGCGATGCTTGATTTCATCGTGAAGTGCAACATCAGTGCCGCAAGCTGCTGCGATCAAGCCATGAGTCTCGGTAGTCATGGAGGAGGTCCCCTCCTGTCGAATTTGGGTGAGGAAATTCTTCCTCCAGCTGATTCCTGCCAGTAGGCCACCAGCCGAAAACGTATTCTTTCTTTACTTGCGTCGCCGGGAGTTGTCCCGCTCTCGCCCGCGTGGACAGCAGAGGTGAGTGCTGCCTTTCGGACGACTCCCGGCCTCTTGTTCTGTCTATCGCCAATAACTAATCCTGTCTGTGACCCGGCACACCGGTGCATGTGATACATGAACGGCAGCGGGACTATCGCCAACCGACCGGCGCACCGGTTCACACGCCAGCGAAAAGAAGTCTTGAGACAACCGGCCGTTCTCTACTCCCATCGAAGAGACCGAACAGACCGATTCCAGCAGGAGCCATCCCGATGTTTAAGCCTTTCACAATCATTCTCCTCGCGGCATTGACCGCGGCATTCGCTTCCGCGCAGGTCTTGCCGTCGACCGGTGCACAATCCAATTTATTCCCCACTGCCCCCGTGGCTTATGTTTATGTGGCCAGCTCTCCCGGAAACGGAGAACCGAGCGTTATTGTTGGATATTCGGCAAGCGCAAACGGCGCGCTCACCCCCATTCCCGGCTCACCTTTCCAAGAAGACGTCGGTTCCATGGCAGTGAACGGAAAATATCTTATGGCTCTAGACAATTCCGGTCCGCCAAATATTGACACTTTCCAGATCGGATCGGACGGAGCATTGACCTATTTAACTTCAACCCCGTGCGTTCAGCCGGGTAACTCGTGCCTGGCTGGATTCAGCGTGTTCTTTGACCATACGGGCAGCGATCTCTACGTGATGGAACTCGACAGCGACATCAATGATGAAACGGCATCTTACTCCGTGGATAAATCTTCGGGGGCTCTCAACTATCTGGGGAACACGATCACGGGCGCGTTTCCGGGCGACTACACGGGCACATTTTTTATCGGGGATAATGTCTATGCATATTCGACCGATCAATCTGCGTGCATGTATCCCGGCATTTACGGATTTCAGCGCGAGAGCAACGGGCCTCTCAACCTCATCAACACTCAATTCAACGTGCCGAAGCCTCCCCCGGGAGTGGTCGTTTATTATCCGGACCTCCTAGTGGCCGATCCCAACAACCATCTTGCGTTTCTCGAGCAGCCCGCCAATCCGCCCGGTTGTGCCCCTGGCCCTGTGCAGATCGCCGTTTACACTGTCGGCTCGAACGGGAACATCCATACGAACAGCACCTATAAGGATATGCCGGCAACCCTGATCCAATTCCCTAACGACATGAAGATGTCGCCTTCGGGTGACCTGCTCGCCGTGGGGGGGCAACAGGGTCTACAGATTTTCCATTTCAACGGCGCAAATCCCGTCACCCATTACACGGGCTTGCTCACGAAGGATCCGATCCTGCAGATGTTTTGGGACAACAGCAACCATCTCTACGCCATCAGCAGTGCTGGCAAACTCTATGTAGGGACGGTTACGCCGACGAAGATCACCATGGCTCCAGGATCGCCATACCTGGTCACAGATCCACAGTTTGTGATCGTCCAACCGCTGACCCACTGAGGCCGTGACTTGAGCGGTCAGCGCCTTCCCGAGGTCAATGAGTGTAATCGCGATATTACGCTAGCAGGTCAGGAGGTCTCCCGCCTGGACAGTGCGCACCGCGAGGGCAATCACAGGTGCCAGTGACAGTGGTCACAGCGGGCAGTTCGGGTGGCATGGGAAAATCCACCCCGCACGGCACGTATTAGTCGGAGGAACGACGAGATATTACATAAGCATGACAACTAAGACCATTCGGTGTGTCAGCCTGTGCCGCTGTCGCATCGCTCAGGTATTGTGGCGAAACCATTAGGAGAAACTTCCCGAAGGCCGCTCTACCGTCGCATCGGTCGAATTCGACAGACCGTACTTGCAATTCTATTCCCAGGAGATCTGAAGCCATGTACAAGAAGTTAGTTTTCCTGTTCGCTGTCTTAGCCTTGTCCTCACTGACGTTCGCCCAACAGAATTCGGTTCACTCGGGCGCCCCAACTGGCCAGCCTTCTAGCACAACTTGTGCTTTCAACTTTTCTACCGGGAGTGGACACGGCCTTACCACGTATTGTGTGACGCAAAACGGCAACATCGCCGAATTCTCCGCTGTCGGCGGTAACGGCTTGGCCAATGAGTTCATCAACGCGGCGGGTCCGGCCATAGAAGGCTACGCCATGTGCGACACAACTACCAGGACACCAGTGAATTACTACGACTATGCTTCCAGTGATAGTGGAAACTGGAACGCAGCCACCGCCACAGTCAACGGCAACACCGTGACGGTTACACGGACGACCGCCGATGGTATATGGCAGCTGGTGCAAACGATTGCAGAGATCAAGGGATCCGCATTGACTTACGGCAGTGCGAGGATAACCACGACCATCAAGAATCTTTCGACCACCGACAGATTTTTTGACTTATTTCGCTACGCGCGCGTCGGCGGCATCTTTAACGACTTCGATACCACGCCGACGATGACATTCGGTATGACTCCTGATGGCAATGGCCCCGGCCTGGCTTTGGCAGCTGCCTTTGTTACAACCCCATTCGACTTCTCCCTTGCCTATGTAAACACCGTCCCGGATGCCCCGATTCCGTGTCAAATCCACAACACCTTTACGAATACTTTTTTCGAGGGCAGTGGCGGCATCGTCCAACTTTTTAACCTTGAGATCCAGCCCGGCCGCTCAAAAACCGTCAACGTTGTTTACAGACCTATCTAGTTATCAATGTCGGACCAGAGGCCAGGCTTTCCAGCGTGGCCTTTTCTTTCGCCACCCGCAGGTCGGCTGAGCGACGCGAACAAAATGTGGCGCAGGTGTTCTTTGAGAAATTGCTCCGATCCTCGGCCAATGAGTACGCTCGCGATGTTTGGCCAACTATCACCCGCGGATACTGCCAACTCCAAGGCCTTCATTGACTCGCCCGTTTCACCGACGTAAGATTCGCGGCAGTGATTGGCCAAAACAGCTCGCACTACCGCATTGTCGCGGTGACATCAGCGATAGTGTGGAGACACCTGCGCCCATGACAACTCTGTCGCAAGACTTACGTTACGCGATCCGGATGTTCCTCAAATCGCCGGGCTTCGCCGCCATCGCCGTCATTACTCTCGCGCTCGGCATCAGCGCGAACACGGCGCTTTTTTCAGTGGTCAACGGCGTGTTACTCAACCCACTGCCGTATTCGCATTCCGAGCAACTGGTGTCGGTTTATGGAACCTCGACTGGATTCGACCACGCCCCGATCACCTATCCAAACTTCCTCGATTGGCAGCGCGACAGTCAGGCGTTTTCATCGATGGCCATCTACCGCAACCAGGATTACAGCCTCATTGGCAGGAGCGAAGCAGAACGCCTGAGCGGTTACATGATTTCCGCGGGCTTTTTTGCCACCCTCGATGTGAAGCCAATTCTTGGCCGGACCTTCCGCTCCGATGACGATCAAGTGGGCGCCGCACCGGTGGTGATTATCGGCGGGGGGCTTTGGAAGCGCAAATTCGGTTCCTCGCCCAATGTCGTGGGCGAATCGCTAACCCTGAATGGCACGTCCTACACAGTGGTGGGCGTGATTCCTCCCGGCTTCACTTTCTATGGCCATGACCGCGACGTTTACACTCCCATCGGCCAGTGGAACGATGCCTCGTTTCGCGATCGCCGCATCGCCGTGAGTGCACATGCCGTCGGCCGGCTGAAACCAGGCGTTAAGCTTCCGCAGGCGCAAGCCGACATGGACGTGGTCGCTCGCAATCTCGCCGCCGCCTTCCCGGTAGCCGATAAGGATGTCGGGATTGCCCTGGTTTCAATGAAGGAAGACATCGTCGGCAAAGTCAGACCATTCCTGCTGGTGCTGCTCGCCGCCGTCGGCTTCTTGCTATTGATTGCGTGTGCGAACGTCGCAAATC
The DNA here is from genome assembly GCA_963734415.1 of uncultured Acidobacteriota bacterium. Classification (GTDB taxonomy): domain Bacteria; phylum Acidobacteriota; class Terriglobia; order Terriglobales; family Acidobacteriaceae; genus JABCZH01. Next base: position 14,186 of record CAVTHF010000001.1, read on the forward strand.
TGCTTCTGGCGCGCTCGATGGGACGCGCGCGAGAGTTTGCGGTTCGCGCAGCCCTGGGCGCCAGCCACATGCGCGTTATTCGCCAGCTTCTCACCGAAAGCGTGTTGCTTGCGGGCCTGGGCGGGGCGCTCGGGCTCCTGCTCGCCTTTTATGGCACCAAGGCAGTGGTCACCACTTTGCCCGGCACATTGCCGCGCGCCAACGAAATCTCACTCGATGGCCACGTATTGCTGTTCACCACGGCGCTGTCGCTGCTTGCTGCGATCGTCTTTGGCCTCGCCCCTGCGCTGAAAAGTTCGCGTGTAAATTTGCAGGAGGTGCTCAAGGAAAGCGGCCGCGGCGTCCAGTGGCGCGCGCCACTTCCTGCAGCGAAGCTTTGTGGCTGTCGAAGTCGCCATGACCTTGCTTCTCCTGATCGGCGCGGGGCTGATGCTGCGCAGCCTTGCCGCGCTTTGGCGCGTGAATCCGGGATTCAATCCCAGCCACGCCATTACCTTCGTTGTGTCGATGCCGTCCTCTTCCCGAACAACCTCCGATGAAACTCGTGCCCGCCTGCGCCAGTTCGACGACAAAATGCACTCCATCCCCGGCGTGCAAGCTGTTTCCGTCACCCTTGGCTCACGGCCGATGATCCATGACTCGTCGTTGCCGTTCTGGATCCAAGGCCAGCCAAAGCCTGCCGATGACAACGACATGCACCAGGGGATGTTTTATCTGGTCGAGGCCGGGTTCCAGCAAGCGATGGGAATCACCCTCGAGCGCGGCCGCTTCGTTACTCCGCAAGACAACGAGAACACCCCGGTGGTCATCGACATCGACGACGTTTTTGCGGGCACCTACTTCCCTCATGAGGATCCCATCGGGAAACGCGTCAATCTGGCGCACTTCAACGTGCAAGCGGAAATCGTCGGGGTTGTGGGCCATGTAAAGCAGTGGGGGCCTGGCACGGACGCAAAATCGGCCGTCGAAGCACAGTTCTACTATCCTTTCATGCAGCTTCCCGAGAAGATCATGCCGCTGGTCGCTGACGCCGTTGCTGTCGTGCTCCGCACCGAAGGCGATCCCGCCGCCATCATGGGCCCGGTGCGACGCGCGGTTGAACAAATTGACCCACGCGAAGTTGTCTACGGCGTGCAAACCATGGACGAAGTCGTCGCCAGCTCCTTCGCTACGCGGCGACTGTCGATGATTCTTCTCGGGATATTCGCGGCTTTTGCGTTGGTGCTTTCCTGCGTTGGAATTTACGGCGTAATTTCCCACTTAGTCGGCCAGCGCACCCATGAAATTGGCGTGCGGATGGCCCTCGGCGCGCAACGCGGGGACGTGATGCGCCTCGTGCTCGGCGAGGGTGCAGGCATGGCGCTCATTGGGGTGGCCATCGGCATCATAGCCGCATTGGGATTGATGCGGCTTATGGCCAACCAGCTTTATGGCGTCACGGCATATGATCCGTTGACGTTCGTCACCGTGGCCATTCTGTTGATGCTGATCGCGCTGCTCGCCTGTTACTTTCCCGCACGCCGCGCGGTGCGCGTCGATCCGATGGTGGCGCTAAGGTATGAGTAGTTCAGGGTCAAGCAGAGACGTTCTGGGTGGCCCCTAACCGATGTAAAACACGCGAGCACACTCGTTGACCGGGGGGCCGCCTACTCCGTCTTGCAAAGGCTCAAAAGGTGAGCCACCTTCCCCGGAAACCGGTAGGCTGAATTTCTGAGCCACCAGCGAAACGGGAGTATCATCCAACTAAAGGTAGGGTGGCGCGGAGGAGTTGAGATGAAAAAATCCAATCTGTTGAGAGTTCTTTGCGTTCTGGTTACATCGGTTGTCCTGATCTGCACCCCGGAGTCGTCTTTCGCGGTAGGTGGACATGGCGGCGGGGGCTTTCATGGCGGTGGGGGTGGAGGCTTCCATGGCGGCGGGGGTGGAGGTTTCCATGGCGGCGGATTTGGAGGTTTCCGCGGAGGGAGTGGCGGATTCCGCGGCGGTTGGGGCGGATCTGGCTGGCGTGGCGGTTGGGGCTGGCGCGGAGGCTGGGGTGGGTACGGCTGGGGACGCGGCTGGGGTTGGGGTTATCCCGGTTGGGGCTGGGGAGTTGGCGTCGGCGTTGGTTGGGGCTGGGGTTCGTACTGGGGAGGCTACCCGTATGGGTATGGCTATCCCTATTATTACCCCTACGATCCGTATTCCCCATATGAAGGGCCGAACGGGTATGCACCGGCGAACCCGGATCGGTATAACGGCGCCGATCGAGATCCGCGGTACAACTCGCAGCGGCAAGATTCGAGCTATCCCACGACGGAGAGATCGCCTGGCGCAAACGACACCATCCCGAGGATGAGGTTGGCGAGCCAGAAAGCCGCCGGAGACACCGACTCGGCAGAGTACTGGTTGTCGAATTACCAGCAACGCGCGGTTCCGCGGCAAGCAGTGCGAAACGTGATTCAAGCTTTGCTCGCCATGCCACCCGAGGCTCGGCAGCGGCAAGTCGAATCCGACCAATACCGCAATTTCTCTCCAGCGGAACGGGAACTCCTGAGCCAGGTAGCCCAGGTGTCGCCGCGTGGAGGATCACAAAATAATGCGGACGGAGCGAAGCCGCCGGCATTGCGGCTCACCTCACGACAGGTTCAGTGATTCAAATATTGGGAACAGACGAACGGAAGGGCCGCTAGCTCCCGCGGCCTTTCTCTGCACCAATCCTCGTTAGCGGTGTGCCGATAACTAAGATGTCAACGAGTGGTCCCACCTCTCATTACGCTCTGGGCAGCACCGACGCCGAGCACGAACGCCTGATTCGGCAAGCGGCGCTGCTGGCGCCGCTCACCCAACGATTCTTCCACCAAGCATGCATTGGCCCAGGCCAGCGTGTCCTCGAGCTGGGTTCCGGCGTTGGAGATGTAGCAATGCTGGTTGCCCGGCTGGTTGGTCCTTCAGGAGAGGTGGTGGGGATAGAACGCGACACGCGTTCGATCGCTCGAGCCAGAGTTCGCGTGGCCGAGGCGGGACTGCACAACGTGACCTTCAAGCAATCCGATGTGTGCCAACTTTCGGGGGACAAACCCTTCGATGCGGTGGTGGGCCGTTTCATTCTGCAGTTTCTTCCCGATCCGGTTGCCGCGTTGCGCTCGTTGTGTCAACTGGTCCGTCCCGGCGGAGTCATAGCCTTTCACGAGCCCTCCTGGGCTGCCATTCTCCCGCTTGCCGCGGGCATGCCTCTTTGGTCGGCGTGTGCATCTCTAATTTGCGAGTCTCTGCAACGCTCCGGCGGGAATACTGAGATGGGCCTCGTTCTAGACCGCATCTTCCAGCAGGCCGGGCTGCCTAGGCCAAATCTGCAGATGGAAATTCCGCTGGGGGACGATTGTTGCGCCGCACGCTGGCTCTACGACCTTTTTTGCACCTTGCTTCCGCAAATTCGGCAACTCAATCTTCCCCTCGAAGATCTGGGCAATTTGGATGATCTCTCGGAGAGGATCGAAGCCGAAGCAGCAGTCTCGAAAAACCCAATTCCTTGCGTGGCCCTCGTCGGGGCCTGGTCCCGCCTTCCGGCAAGCCCCGCCCCCTAACAGCCTCGGCCGTGGAAGCGCGTGCGCTTTTCGGAAATCAAAAGGTCAATGAGTGTAATGGCTATGGTTCGTCAACCTCAAGGCGCATAGTGAGTAAAGACAAGGTCGCTCGCTTTGGCCTTCTGGTGACAGGGGAAGCAGCTTTTCATAAACGCCGCGTCGCCCGGTTTGCCATCCTGGAAGTGAGCGAACCCCCAACCGCCGGTTGCAGCATACTTGGTTGAGTCCTTGACCATAAACTGAATGTTGGTTGGGGTCCCGGGAACGAAAGATTGGGCCTGGCCAAAGACTTTGTTGTTTTCCTCTGAGGGGACGTGATGGTAATGCAAAGCAGCAATGATGGTGCCGTCCGGGAACGGAAGCTTCCTTTCCCGATAGGCGTTGATCGCTACATCGTTGCCCAAGACCGCACCTAAACTGTTGAGGTTGCCCGCTTCATGGGCCGAGGAGATCCACTTCCAGTCGCGGTACCCGTGAGGGATTTCGGTAACGAACGGGGCGGATTCCCCATCCGCATGTCCTGGTGCAGGAGCGATGAGGGCGACAAGCCCGGCCATGGTTACAACCGCAAACAATAAGAATGCGGACGTGTTTCATAAGCGTTCCTCCATCCGCCATTTTCGATTGCCAGCAGCCTAGGCGGAACTCACGCGCAACAACAATACAGGAGAACCTGTAGCACCGGCACGTCAGTTCTTGGGCTGCGACAGCGTGCTAAATAGACTAATGCAAGGTCGGCGTCAGCCCGAGCAGTCTCTTTGGCTGGACGTTCGTGGATGTGCGCTCACGATCAGTCAATGAGTGAGATGTCGGTCGTTACTTCGAGTTCACTAGTAAGTAAATACAGCGAGAACTGTAGAGGCTCCGTGCTTGGGTTCATTAGATAATACCCCGCGACTTGTGTGGGAAAGCCAGAACCGCCAGCAGGGAGAACGTTAGAAAAAATGGGTGCTATCCAATTTCTGATTGCCGATGATCATGAGTTGTTCAGGCGCACTGCGCGCACATTCATTGAATCCCATCCCAGTTGGCAGGTCTGCGGCGAAGCCGAAGATGGGATCGAAGCGATTGAGAAGGCCAAGCGACTGCGTCCTCACGTCATCCTGATGGACATCAACATGCCTCGCATGAACGGGTTGGAGGCGACACGAGCAATTCGCCGGGACCTTCCCGATTGCAACGTGATCATTGTTACCCAGAATCACGAGACGATTGCCCGAGAGCAAGCTGCCATAGTCGATGCGAGAGGCTCGGTGACGAAGTCGGAGTTTGCCCAAGAGTTGCCCCCCACCATTAAAAGGCTATTCGAGAACCCAGGCTCGGAAACCATCGATGGCACCGGGGAAGAAACTGTCCTCACGCCAGGATGGATGCGCGGCGGAGGGGCATTGGGCGAATTGGTCCGTGGATTTGATTGGAAGAAGACCCCTCTTGGTGCCATCGAAGAATGGCCACAAAGCCTGAAAACTGTTGTTCGCACCCTGCTCACGTCGCGCTTTGCCATGTGGATGAGCTGGGGACCAGAACTAACCTTTCTCTACAACGATGACTACGCCCGGATGACCCTTGGGAAGAAACACCCATGGGCACTGGGAAAGCCGTCCCACGAGGTGTGGAACGAAATTTGGGACGACATTGGTCCCCGCATTCACAGAGTCCTGGAGACCGGTGAGGCGACATGGGATGAAGCGTTGCTCTTGTTCCTGGAGCGGAGCGGATATCGCGAGGAAACTTATCACACTTTTTCGTATAGTCCGTTGTCTGGAGACGACGGCGCAATTGCTGGGCATCTATGTGTTGTAACCGAAGAAACGGACCGCGTCATCGGCGAACGCCGACTCAAGACGCTACGCTCCCTGGCCGGAGAGTTGAGCAAGACGATCACCGAGGAGGAAGTGGTTTCCTGTATCGCTCGCTGTCTCGGCGAAAATCAAAAGGACTTACCGTTTACCCTGCTGTATCTCTTGGCGGAAGATGGAAACGAAGTCCGCCTTGCCTGCCAAACCGGAATGGGGGAGGGTCACCCGGCGGCACCGGAGTCGATTCTATTGACCGAGAAGAATCAGCCGTGGCCAATCAGCGACCTGCTCAGTGGGAAAGATTCCATTATCGTGGAGAACCTTCTCGAAAGGTTCGAGTCGGTGCCTTCCGGCTCCTGGGACAAGTCCCCTTGGCGAGCGCTCCTGCTCCCGGTCACGAGTCAGGGTCAAGACAAGCCCGCCGGTGTGATTGTCGCAGGCCTCAGTCCATTCCGTCCGCTGGACGTCGGCTACGCTGGTTTCATCAATCTGGTGGCCGGCCAGATCGCTGCCAGCATCGCCAATGCGCACGCATACTCGGCGGAAAAGAAACGCGCGGAAGCTCTGGCTGAAATTGACCGCGCGAAGACAACGTTCTTCAGCAATGTGAGCCATGAGTTTCGCACGCCCCTGACTTTGATGCTGGGACCGCTCCAGGACCTGCTGGCAAGAAGTCAGACGCACCTTTCCCCAATGGCCAAGGAACAGCTGGACCTGGTGGCTCGCAACGGTGCCCGGTTGCTGCGGCTGGTCAATACCCTACTGGACTTTTCGCGCCTCGAAGCCGGACGAGTGCAGGCCGTCTATCTGGCGACGGATTTAGCCCGTTTCACTTCAGAGTTGGCGAGCGTATTCCGTTCTGCCACCGACAAGGCGGGATTGCGGCTCATCGTGGATTGCTCTGATCTTGGGGAACCGGTCTACGTGGATCGCGATATGTGGGAGAAAGTTGTTCTGAACTTGATTTCGAACGCCTTCAAATTCACCTTCGAGGGAGAGATTGCCGTCAGTGTACATCGCATGGGCAACATGGCCGAGCTTCGCGTTCGGGACACAGGAGTAGGAATTCCTGCGGAAGCGATCCCCAGATTGTTCGAGCGATTCAATCGTGTTCCCAATATACCGAGCCGGACGCACGAGGGGAGTGGGATCGGTTTGGCTTTGGTACATGAGTTAGTGAAGCTACACAGCGGCTCGGTAAGAGTCGAAAGTGTGGTGGGGCAAGGCTCGACGTTCGTCGTCAGCATTCCCTTTGGACAGACTCACCTCGCGCCTGGCCAAATGGGTGGCTCTCGCAGTCTGTCTTCCACCGCCGTGGGCGCGAAGCCGTTTGTAGAGGAAGCGCTCAGGTGGCTTCCTAACTCGGCCGTGGTAGGCGACGAGATCTTTTCCGCGGATGACGAGCTGCTGCCGGTCCCCTGTCCTCCGGTCTCGCAGGCTGCAGTCCGTCCTCGCGTCCTGGTCGCCGACGACAACTCCGACATGCGCCAGTACCTGGCACGTCTATTGTCGGAACAGTACGAAGTGGAAACGGTGGGCGACGGTCAAGCGGCCCTTCAGGCTGCGCATGAAAATCCTCCGGATCTCATCGTTAGCGATGTAATGATGCCGGTGCTGGATGGGTTTGAGCTTGCTGAGTGCACTTCGGGCGGATGATCAGACTCGCACCATTCCAGTCGTGCTGGTTTCGGCCCGGGCGGGTGAAGAATCGCGAGTAGAGGGCATCCAAGCGGGTGCGGATGACTATTTGATTAAGCCCTTCTCGGCGCGGGAGCTGCTGGCCCGAGTTAGCGGCAGACTCGAGATTGCGAGGTTGCAGCGAGATCGAGAGTTGCAACTCAGGGTGAGCCAGGCAGAGCTGGAGCAGAGAGTGCAGGAACGCACGCAGGAACTACTGAACGCAAGTCAGGAGCTCCGCGAATTGTCTGCCCACATCTTGCAGGCTCAAGACGAGGAGAGACGACGCATCGCAAGGGAGCTCCACGACGGCGCCGGACAACTTCTCGCTGCGCTTGGCATGGAGGCCAGTAACATCGCCAGGGAGAGCGACCGGTTGAGTTCGCGTGCCGCGTTGTCGCTCAGCAACATTGAATCATTCGTCGCACAAATGACTCAAGATATTCGCACTATGTCTCACCTTCTCCATCCGCCCCTGCTGGACGAGGTTGGCCTGGAGCCTGCCCTCACGGAGTACGTCGCAGGGTTCGCCGAACGGAGTGGAGTTCAGGTATCCCTCGACCTTTCGGCCGGGATCGAGCGTCTGGATCGCGAATACGAACTTTCATTGTTCCGCATAATCCAGGAATGCCTCACGAACATCCATCGCCATTCGGGAAGCAAGACCGCAAGCATCCGCATCGCCTACTCTCATGATGGAGAGCTGATCCTGGAGGTAAGGGATGAAGGTAGGGGCATGTCAGCCGAGCGATTGTCAGAAATTCAGTCGATAGGTTCGGGGGTCGGGATCCGGGGCATGCGAGAACGGGTTCTCCAATTCTCGGGGAGAATGAGCATCGAGTCCGACGGTTCGGGAACTCGAATACAAGTGGTAATTCCGACTACAAAAACGGTTTCGCGAGAAGGAACGAGCAGTGATGAACCGGCGGAAACGGCTGTCTGACAGGTTTCGGCGGCGATGACAGTTGGTGTAATTGCGTCGCGAGTTCGTCAGGAATTTGAGCTGCCGGGTCCGGCGACGGCGCCTACGTCTGCCCATCTCTCCGGGCGCTGATCTGAGTCCACGAGAAACTCGATCCCATAGAGATATAGAGCGCGATAGCGGACGGTCCCACCAACTCGAATCCGTTGCTTGCACTGGGGCGGAAGAAATTCGACCTGGATTTCAGATCCCACCGGCATATTTGCAATGGTAAAAAGGCACATGCCGAAATCGCTGAGATTGATGCCCAGAGCATCGAGGTGGGCAGTTGCGGTGAACACTTGCACCGAGGTATTCAGCAATTGGCGTTCCCGGCGACGCTTGTTTTGGTTAGAGTTGCGTTTGAGAAGCATCCGTATACCAGTGAAGGTAAAGGTAGCGCAGTGATCGTCGCGCGCGAAGGTTACGGAGGTTCAGTGGTTGCAGGCGGACTGGATAACTCTCGGCGGTTCTGCCCGAATGTCTTTAGTCCGACACCCGCCAGAGAGCGCATGCGCAGGCAACCCAGGTGGTTGGCCACTCCTTTGCCTCACATCTGGAAGTGATACCGGTCACCGCGCCGCTTACGAAGTGTCCGGCATACTTACGTCATGCAGCGCCTGGTGGATGAGTCAGAGTATGTACTTGGGATTTTGCGGCGGATGCGAAACGAGGTATCCGCAAAACCGAAATTGTTTGATCCCGATGCTCAGAAGCGAATTGATGAAGCAATTGCTGGGATCGAGGACCTGTTGCGTTCTACTCGGTCGGGATTGGAGCAAAACGGCAAAGCTGCCTGACTTGGCTGGTTCGTTACGTCTTCTCACCAGCCGCAATGAAGCGCGTCGTGCAAGAACGTCTGCGGAGGGGGAACTGCGCAGTGCGCGGTCATTAGTTGCTGGTGTTGTTGCCGTCTACAGCGGCTCTGCGGTATACAATCCCTGTCTGAGCTCCCTCGCGCACACCGAGGTATCCCAAATCTGATCGCCTCCCGTGTAGGTTTGACGATGCCATTTTCTTAGCGACAGCAAACTCCGCCTCGCATCACTACTTCCTGTCTTGGCCGCCGTCGTGGCCAAGCTTTCACACCAGCAGAGTTTGTACGGACTGACTCGGAGAGGCTTATGTCAAACACATTTGGTACGGATATTCTGATTCAGGCCCCAGACCCAATGGAGGCTGCCGACTTCTACGTCAAAGAGCTCGGCTTTAAGGTCACGGATAAGAAACCGAATATGGTCAGCCTCCACGGGAAAAACATTAACTTCTTCATTGAGCGAGGCCATTCGCTTGGACCTGTTCTAGAAGTTACCGTCAAGAGCGTTAAGGAAGCCAAGACACGTCTTAAGAAAAAGGGTTGCCGAATAGTGAAGGATGAGCCTGAATTCCCAAGGTGCTACGTCAGAGATCCGCATGGTCTCATTTACAATCTGACAGAGTAACGGGGGGCAGCGCTCGTTAACCCCGGCTCTGGGCCCACTTCCAGCGATTACCAGCATCTGACGCCGATGCGTTGACTTGCGGTCACGGCGTCCGTAACATCCATTGCGAAAGGTTACAGCCTTTTGATCGGCCAGACCATCTCGCATTACCGCATCGTTGAGAAGCTGGGCGGCGGGGGGATGGGCGTGGTCTACAAGGCCGAGGACACCTCGCTCGGCCGGTTTGTTGCGTTGAAGTTCCTTCCAGAAGAGGTTGCGCAAGATCCCCAGGCTTTGGAGCGTTTCCGGCGCGAGGCGCGGGCAGCTTCTGCGCTCAACCATCCGAATATCTGCACAATCCACGAAATTGGCGAGCAGGACGGCCGACGCTTCATCGCGATGGAATTCCTGGATGGGTTAACGCTGAAACATCGCATTGCGGGAAGGCCACTCGACCTCGAGACTGTTCTGGAATTAGGTGTCGAGATTGCCGACGCTCTGGATGCCGCACACTCGCAGGGGATCGTCCACCGGGACATCAAGCCGGCAAACATCTTTCTGACCAAGCGAGGACACGCCAAGGTTCTGGACTTCGGTCTGGCGAAGGTGACGCCGGTCCTAGGCGGCGCCGGAGCCCCTGGAGCAACGGCGCAACCGACCGCGTCAGTGGAAGAACACTTGACTAGCCCGGGGTCCGCAATGGGCACCGTCGCTTACATGTCTCCCGAGCAGGTCCGCGCCAAGGAGTTGGACCCACGCACGGACTTGTTTTCGTTCGGAGCGGTGCTTTACGAGATGGCGACGGGGGCGTTGCCTTTCCGTGGCGAAAGTACGGGAGTGATCTTCAAGGCCATTCTGGATGGAACGCCGACGCCGGCGGTGCGATTGAATCCGGACTTGCCAGTGGAATTAGAGCGGATCATTGCCAAGTGTCTGGAGAAAGATCGCAACCTGCGTTATCAGCACGCGTCTGACATTCGGACCGACCTGCAGCGGTTGAGGCGGGACACGGTGACGCAATCAGGGGTGAGTGCAGCCAAACCTACGGTGGGCCGCAGTCGAATGCCGTGGATCGCGGGAACGGTAGCCTTGATCTTGGGGACCGCGGTGGCTGGCTATTTCTTCCTGCATCGCCCGGTGAAACTCACTGATAAGGACACGATTATTCTCTCCGATTTCGACAACAAGACCGGAGATCCCATCTTTGACGACACGCTGAAACAAGGACTGTCGGTGCAGCTTGGGCAATCGCCTTTTCTGGAAATGATTTCCGACCGTAAGGTAAATGAGACTTTGAAACTGATGGGGAAATCGGCCGGGGAACGGTTGACTGCGCAGGTAACGCGAGAGATCTGCTTGCGTACCGGGAGCAAGGCGATGATTGCGGGCTCGATTGCCAGTCTGGGCAGCCAGTATGTCGATCGGCCTGAGGGCAGTGAACTGCGAGACCGGCGATGTGCTGGCGGAGACGCAGGGTGAGGCGGCCAGCAAGGAAGGAGTGCTCAACGCTCTGGATGCAGCCGCGGTCAGCCTCCGGAGCAAGTTGGGGGAGTCACTGAGCTCGGTGCAGAAGTTTGCCACGCCGCTTAGGGAAGCAACCACGCCATCGCTGGAGGCATTGCAAATCTACACCCTGGGGATGAAAACCTGGGCCACGAAGGGTTCGACAGCCGCGCTTCCGCTGCTCAAGCGCACGGTAGAGCTTGACCCGAATTTCGCCGAGGCCTACGCCGGCATTTCGGCCGTGTACGACAATCTTGGGGAGGCAGATTTGTCGGCTCAGTATTCGCGCAAGGCATACGAGCTGCGGGAGAAGGCGAGCGAGGTAGAGCGGATCGCGATCGAGGTCAACTATCACGAGACGGTGACGGGAGATGTGGAGAAGGCAGCCCAGTTGATCGAGCTGTGGCATCAGACTTACCCGAGGGACAGCCGGCCGGTCAGGGAACTGGGATTCATGTACACGATGCTGGGAAACCACGAGAAGGCGTTAAAGCAGGCTCAAGAATCGCTGCTCATGGGGCCGCATACTGAAATCTATTACATGGCTCTTGGCTCCGACTACATGCGCGTCAACCGGCTGGACGAAGCGGAGGCAGTGTTCAAGGAGACGGAGCAGCGCGAGCTGGAGAGCGAAGGCTTGCTGCAGTCGCGTTACCAGTTGGCCTTTCTCAGGGGTGATACCGCGGGGATGGCGAAGTTGGCAGCAGCTGCCATGGGCAAGCTGGGTATGGAAGACGTGCTACTGGCGGCGGAGGCGGATACCGAGGCCTGGCACGGGAAGTTTAAGGCAGCACGGGAGCTGACCCAGCGGGCGATGGAGTACGCCGAGCACAATGACGCGAAAGAGACCGCAGCCGTTTACCAGGCCGCCGCAGCTCTGCGCGAGGTGGAATCGGGGGACATGCGACAGGCACGCGGCGATGCCGACGGGGCCATGAAACTGGCCCCGAACCAGTACGTGCAGGACATGGCAGCGATCACTCTGGCGAGGACAGGAGACGCGGCAGGAGCCGAGAAACTGGCCGCGGACCTGGACAAGAGATTCCCCCAGGACACGCTGCAACAGAAATACTGGCTGCCAAGTATCCGGGCGGCGGCCGCCCTGGAGCGCAAAGATCCAAACCAGGCCATCGAACTGTTGAAAGTGAACAGCGCGATTGAATTGGGCGAGCCGTTTGGTACTCTCTCCGTCCTTTGTCCAGTTTATTTACGCGGAGAAGCTGATCTGATGCTCCGTGATGGCAAGGCGGCAGCGGTAGAGTTCCAGAAGTTTGTGGACCACGGCGGCTTGGTGGGAAATTTCCCCTGGGGGGCGCTGGCGAAGCTGGGCTTGGCTCGCGCTTACGGGCAGCAGGGCGATACGGTCAGGGCCCGGGCGGCGTATCAGGATTTCCTGACGCTATGGAAGGATGCGGACGCGGATGTTCCTATCCTGAAACAAGCGAAGGCGGAATACGGGAAACTAGAGTGAGTCGCGGGTTTCGGCAACACGATTCTTTCGGTTGCCGGCCCGCGATTTGTAGTAACATTTGCGGCGTCTATTGTGGGGTGGGTCTGAGAGAGCCCATCGCAGAATTCAGGAGGGTTCGATGGAGCAGCAGACGGCAGGTGGTTCCCGGAGTAATGCGCCGGGGGATGATTCTTCCCAGACGCCGCAGCATGAGGGTCGCGGAGTCTGGGTGCTAACGGCGTACGGCATTTCTGGCTTGGCCCTGTTTGGCATTCTCATCTATTACTTCTCGGTCTACGTGACCCGCTGACGCGGCGGGTTTCGCCCCCAGTTTTGTGCGGGCGCAAGCCTGTCTGCAAACGTGCTAGAATTGCCCCGCTCAAGCGTTCGAGCTTTCTTCCGGACGAGACGAGACCCGACGGTTTCCTTACAGCCCCGAAACGGATCAAGAGACGGATTAACTGTGGCCCAAACTCCCCCGACTACCGCCACCGTAACCTATGCCGATGCGGGCGTGGACATCGACCGCGCCAACCGCACCAAGAAGCGGATCAAGTACCTCGCCCACAAAACCTTTACCCGCGGGGTGCTCAGCGAAATCGGCGGCTTTGGCGGGCTATTCTCGGTTGACCGGGAAAAATATCTCGATCCAGTGCTGGTTTCGAGCGTGGACGGCGTTGGCACCAAGCTGAAAGTAGCCTTCGAAATGAAGATGCACCACACCATCGGGGCCGACCTGGTGAACCACTGCGTGAATGACATTGCCGTGCAGGGCGCGACGCCCCTGTTTTTCATGGACTATCTGGCCACCGGCACACTCGACCCGGCAGTGGCGGAAAAGGTTATTGAGGGACTGGCCGACGCCTGCAAGCACAACGGGTGTGCGCTGATCGGGGGAGAAACTGCCGAGATGCCGGGCTTTTATCCCGACGGCGAATACGATTTGGCCGGATTCATCGTGGGGGTGGTGGAGCGGGAGCGGATCATCACCGGGAAGGCTGTCCAACCCGGAGACATCATCCTGGGGCTGGCTTCAAATGGCCTGCACACCAATGGCTATTCGCTGGCCCGCAAACTTCTGTTTGAGATCGCCCACTACACCCCGGATTCCTACGTTAATGAACTCAAGGGCAAAGTCGGCAACGAGTTGATGCACACCCACCGCAGCTACTGGCCGATGATCAAGAAACTGGTGAACGCGGATTGCGTCTCCGCTCTGGCCCACATCACCGGAGGTGGCATCACGGAAAACCTGCCGCGCGTTTTGCCACGTGGAGTGGCAGCGGTAATTGAGATGGGCACCTGGCCGGTGTTGCCGATCTTCGAGCACCTGCAAAAACTGGGAAATGTGCCCCCGGACGAGATGCTGCGCACCTTCAACATGGGACTCGGGATGCTGGTGGTAGTGCCCGCGGCCAAGTTCAAGAAGGCTCAAAGCGTGCTGGATAAGATTGGGGAGAAGGCTTACACCGTGGGCAGGATTGTGAAGGGCGACCGGAAGGTGATGTACACGTAGCTGAGCGACTCAGCACCTCTCTATTGATCCAAAGAAACTAGGCGCAGGCCGTCGACCTGTTGAAAGTGTTTCCGATTGCGGGTGAGTAACCGTAACCCATTTGCCAGGGCAATGCCAGCGATTAAGCTGTCTCCCATCCCTATCGGCAACCCTCTCGCAGCCAGATCTCTGCGGACGCCGGCCGCCCGGGTAGCGGACTCAAGATCCAGCGGAAGTACCGGTAGAGTTGAGACAAGCCGCCGGATTTCCTCCCCTGGTTTGCCCTGGTCCGCCCCGCTCAGAAGTTCAAAACAATTCACTGCGCTCGTGCGTAGGGATTGTGAAGCAGCGTAGGATCTGATGCGCTCGGCTGCCGGCTGAATTCCTTTGAGGTAATCAATTAGCACATCAGTGTCAGCCAGTATCAACGCCAACTCCCGCGCAGCGCGGTCGTGACCTCACGAAGGTTGTCCGCCTCTTCAGCGGAAAGAGAACCCTCCAAAGAAAGAAAGTCCTTGAGCCGCTGGCTTCGTTCTGCATTGCCGCGCAGGAACTCTTCGATGGCCTCCGCCAGCACGCTGGAAAAGCCTTTCTCTCCGCGACGGGCTGCCAAGGCAAGAAGGGCGCTGCGATGTTCGGTCTTCATTTCGACGGTCGTTCGCACCCAGGAATTATAACATGCATGTGCATGTAATGTGTAAGCCTAAGTTAATGTGTATGATAGCTCCACCAATAGGTCACTACCGCTTCAGCAGATCCACCGGCTCGCGCACATCTGTCACGCGGAAGTACTTCGACAATGCGGGCTGCTTCTTGGTCACCGCCTCAAACATCGCATAAGCCACATTGCGGTAGGAAGCGTGGCCAGCCGGCGTCGTTCTCAACTCAGAGATGTATACCACCTCGGCGAAATCCATCTTGAACAACGTCCGTTTGCGAAAGCCCAGAGGGATGGCGTACTGGGCATTTTCTTTCGCCTCGGATCCCGGCTGCCGGGACAGTTGTTCTACCGCTGCGGCTGTCCGCTGCATGATCTCATCGTAGATTTCGCGGGTGCCTGCATTTTCGAGTTCCGGCGGCGTGTCGTAGCCGTGCAGAGTTGTGAACTCCTGTCCAATCTGGATGCAGCGCCGGTGGCGGTGCATGTCGCGGAAGCCGCCGACATCCATCAGAATGTCGAAGCGGAACTGTTGTCCCGCGGAGAACGCGCGCTGTATTTCGTCGTGTTTGCCGCGATGCCGCAGGCCGGCGTCGATGATCTCACGCCGAATCCGATCCCCTGCCGCTTCTACTGCCATGCGGATCTGGCGGTAGGGATAATGACTGTGCTCATAGACCAGGGTCGCCGCCAGTTCGACTTCCAGTGGCTCTTCTTCCAGCAGGTCCACCAGCGGGGCCGACGCCACCGGCAAGCTTCCCATCAGCTGTTTCGCGATCTGCTTGAGCTCCCGCCGCGTCTCCATCTCATAGCGGCTAGGATCGGCGTATTTCACCAGGGTGGGGGCTACACGAACCTCGCGGAGTAATTCCTGTTCCGCGCGCGCTCCGAGTTGCGGCGAAACTGCGCGTATCTCGCTCACCAGCTCCTGCATGGCTTCCTGATTCACGTTGTAGGCAGGAGAAGTCGCCGCATTCTTTAACAGTTCCCCCAGACGGCGCACCTCACGGTGAGTGTGGGAAAGCAAATGCGAAACCTGGTTTTCGAGGGTTCGTGCGTTCACGATTTCTCCCAGCGAAGTGTTGGTTGCCAGCGGCAACAAATACCGCGAAATGTCGAACGCCCGGGCCCGCAGGGTACGCTCGTAGGCCTCCTGTTTCATGTCTTCCGGCTTGGGAGTGATGCTGGCGAGATACAACGACATCCGGTCGGAGAGCGACTCGTATTGCGCAAATAGATCCTGAATGGTCTGCTCAAATAAGGTCCGGGCCAGTTGGTCGTCGCCGAAGTCGGGAGTGAAATAACCGCTCTTATTGAAGTCCTGGTAGCGCGTGGAGCGTTCCTGGCCGTCCCAGCGTTGCTCATCGGCCACGGCAATGGCCGCCAGGATGGAAAGCCTTTCGATGGCCAGGGCGATGTGCGCCAAATCCGCAATGGAGCGGTGTCCGTACTGAAAATAGAAGGTGTTGAGGAATTTCTCGGCCTTCTGCTGGCTGATCTCGCGGAGGGACTGCTTCATGGAAAGCGCCGAGCGTGAATACTTGGCCATGGCGTAAGCCTGGATTTCAGGCTCGGCGCCATATACGGCATAGACTTCGACGGACGGCTCATCCGACAGCCCCGGGGTCCCGTTGGCAGGGTTGATCGTCTCGCTGGCCTCTGGCATGGCTTACCTCAGAACTTTTCCGCTTTGAAATCTTAGCAGGTTCGGGAGGCGAAGCTGACGTCGGGCCGCGTATCCCAACTTGAATCTTTCCTTTTGGGAAGGGAATCAGATATTGTAAGAAGCTGACTTCTGCATGAAATGCTTTGTACTCACGATCTTCTGCCTGTTCTTTTGCCTGGCAGGATGGGCAGGTGCCCAGTCGGGATCGATCCCCGCCCTTCCAGTAGCCTCCCTCGTGGCTCCGGGCGACGATTCACCGGCTTCGCCACCGGTTCAGGCTGAGGACCGCACCCCGTCAGTCTTGCTGGCCCCGGCGCCCCTGCCCCGGATGTCACCCGACCTGACTCTGCAGACGTATCGTAACCGGGCTGCTCAGCAATCGGCGTCGCTGTCTTCTTATTCGGCGAACTCGCTGATCCTGGCCCAGCTTCCGGAGACCCAGCAGTTCGGGGAGTGCGATCTGCAACGCCACTACCTGGCTCCGCACACGCTGGAGTTCAAGTCGGTGCGCTTTGTGGGAGACGGCTTCGTCAAGAGCAATGTCATTATCCGGTTGCTGCAATCGGAAGTGGACCACGTGCAAAAGGACGATCCCACCGTGACCGCGCTCAGCGACGACAATTACAAGTTCTCTTACAAAGGTACGACCCAGTTGCAGAACCGCCTCGTCCATATTTTTCAGTTGAAACCACGCAAGAATCATCTTGGCCTGTTCAAGGGAAAAATTTACCTCGACGCGCACACCGGGAGCATGGTGCGGGCTGAGGGCAGAGTGGCGAAGTCCCCTTCGCTGTTCATCAAGAAGATCGAGTTCGTCCAGGACTATAAAGAGGTGGGTTCCTTTAATTTCCCGGTGCATGTTCACTCCGAGGCCCAGACCCGCCTGGTGGGACGCGCGGTGGTAGATGTATATCACTACGACTATCAGCCGGTTCCCCGCACCCAGACTGCGCAGTTGACGATCTCCCATTAGCCCAGCAGTTTCTTGCGCTATGTCGAACTCACCCTTGGCAACCCAGGCCCAGCTATAATTTCCGCTTCTGGCAACACAAGGAGAAACTCATGACTTTTTCAGGCCGGACCGCGCTGGTCACGGGCGCTTCCCAGGGCATTGGCCGTGCCTGCGCGCTCAGGCTGGCCGCTGCTGGAGCGAGCGTCGCCGTTGCCGCCCGCAATCAGGAGAAGCTGGACGAATTGGTGCAGCAGATCGGCTCTGCCGGGGGGAAGGCGGCGGCCTTCGTACTCGACGTGGCAGAAGAAGACCAGATCAAAGCCACTTTCAAAGCTGCGCTCGCGCAGTTCGGCAAGATTGACATCCTGGTTAACAACGCCGGCATCACTCGCGACCAACTGGTGATGCGTATGAAGCGCGCCGACTGGGACGCCGTGCTTAATACCAATTTGACTTCTGCCTACCTCTGCACCCAACAAGTGATGAGTTCCATGCTGAAGCAGCGTTGGGGGCGGATCGTGAACATAACTTCTGTCTTCGGTCAGATGGGGCAGGCGGGACAGGCCAACTATGCGGCCTCGAAGGCAGGCCTGATTGGATTGACCATGGCTATCGCTCGCGAAGTGGGATCACGCAACATTACCTGCAACGCGGTGGCGCCGGGTTTCATCGAAACCGCTATGACGTCCGCGCTGGGGGACGACTTCAAGCAAATGGCGGTGAAGAACATTCCACTGGGGCGTGTAGGCGCGCCCGAGGATGTGGCGAATGCGGTGGCGTTTCTGGCTTCCGACGAGGCTTCCTACATTACTGGGCATGTGCTGAGCGTGAACGGCGGGATGTTGATGGGGTAACCCTTCACCACAGAGGACACAGAGTTCACAGGGGCAATCCATGACGAAAACGGGAGTAAGATTTTCCTCTGTGACCCCTGTGCCCTCTGTGGTTAAGGATTTTGCACTCACGCAGGCGACAACCCCAACCCAAATCGCACAGGCTCGCGAGCTGTTTCTCGAATACGCCCAGTCACTCGGCTTCAGTCTTTGCTTCCAGAATTTCGATCAGGAGCTGGCAGGATTGCCCGGCGACTATTCGCCTCCCGGCGGCCGTCTTCTGCTGGCGGAATTTGAGGGTGAATTGGCAGGCTGCGTGGCACTGCATGAGTTGGATCGCGACATATGCGAGATGAAGCGGCTCTACCTGCGCCCGAAGTTTCGGGGTAAGGGATTAGGTGGAATTCTTGTCCAGGCGATTCTCGCCGAAGCCCGCCAGATTGGCTATTTGCGCATGCGGTTGGACACCGTCGGGCCCGTAATGAAAGATGCGGTGGCGATGTACCGCAAATTGGGCTTTCGCGAGATCGCGCCGTATCGCGCTAATCCCATGGCCGGTACGCTCTACCTGGAACTGACACTCTGACCCGGCTGACGATGGTATTCTAGCTATTCCGCTGAGGACCAAATCATGAAGAACCTTGTTCTTTGTCTGCTATTGTCTCTGACGCTGTCGGCCGCCGCGGCTACATCCAAAACGGTCTCCTATAAGAGTGGAGATGAAACTGTCCAAGGCGTGCTTTACACGCCCTCGGGACAAAGCATGTTTCCTGCCATCATCGTGATTCACGAGTGGTGGGGTCTCAATGATTGGGTGAAGGACCAGGCCACGAAACTCTCCGATCAGGGCTACGTCACGCTGGCGATTGATCTCTATCGCGGCAAAGTTGCTACTACGCCGGAAGAAGCCCACGAACTCATGCGCGGAGTTCCCGAAGACCGCGCCAAGCGCGACTTGCATGCTGCCTTCGAATTTCTGGCGTCGCAGACGAATGTTCAGAAAGCCCGCATCGCTTCCATCGGCTGGTGCATGGGGGGTGGATACTCTCTCGATGTGGCATTGCAGGAGCCCACTCTGCGGGCGGTGGTGATCAATTACGGGCATCTGGCCACTGACACCGATTCGCTGAAGGCGATCAACGCTTCCGTGCTTCGGCATCTTCGGCGGTCAGGACCGCGGGATTCCGGTGGACGATGTTCAGAAGTTCGCGAAGACTTTGAAGCAGTTGGGAAAGCAGGTGGACGTGACGGTTTATCCCGATGCGGGACACGGCTTCGAAAACCCCGTCAACAAGGATGGGTATCGCGCCGACGACGCGGCGGACGCCTGGAAGCGGACGGTTAAGTTCTTTGCCGCCACACTGAAGTAGCAAAAACCCCAAGCGCTTGATTGCGGAGTGTCCGGGTTAGCCTGGGAGCAAGGGGCTTAGGAACGAGCTAAATTCCACTTGCCAGACCGTATTACTCTGGTTACTATTCAGCATCGCGGAGAACCCACTTGGTTGCCTTCTCAATGAATATCGGCGAAACCATCCGGAACTACCGGCTGCAAAAAGGCATGTCACAAGGGGACATCGAGAAGCGCACCGGTTTATTGCGGTGCTATCTCTCGCGAGTGGAAAACGGGCATACCATCCCTTCGCTCGACACGCTTTCCAAGATCGCGGGCGCCATGGAGCTCCCACTATCCCAGTTCTTTTCTGAAGCCGGACACACTAACGGAAGCAAGGGGCTGCCGCAACTCTCCGATGACGAAGTCCGCTTCCTTAGCCAGATCCGCCGTTACTCGGTCAGCCTGAATGACAGCGACCGCAAGCTGGTCCTGGCCATGGTCAAGAAAATGGCCGCCAACGCCAGATAAAACACCCCCTGCAATAGTGACCTTCGTACCATCCGCAGCGGTGACCGACCGGTACCTCGTCCCCAACCCCCAGTAGAATCTAGACTGTCGATTGGAGAATCCTCGGTGACCATTGACGAAGAACTGACTGTTCTTGAGACGCAGTTGCGCCGGCTCAAGATCGAGTACGAGGTCTATTTCAGCAACCCGACCAAGAAACCGCCCACCGATATCGAGTGGAAGGTGTTGAGTCTGCTGCGCAAGTTCAGCGACGGCGGCAGGCTGACTTTTTCGCAGCGTTTCCGCTACAACGAAATGGCGCAGCGGTACGCCATTTACAGCGACCTGTGGCGTAAGAAGGGGCGCATTCGCGAGGAAGGCTACCGACGTCCTCAGGATGCGTTGCTTTCGGTGCAAGGAGTTCGACCCGTCGAAGGGATTGAGCCGGAGCACCATCCGGTGTACGGACTAGGTCATGCAGGCGAGGCTGCCGCCGAAACCGCAGCGACGCCAGCCCCGAGAGCACAGGAGCGACCGCTCTCCGTGCAGTGCTCCGATCCCGCCGCCGAACGCGACCAGGTGGAAAAACTCTACCAGGCTCTTACCGAAGCCAAGAAAAAGAGCGGAGAGGCCGTTGCCGGCAACCTCGACAGTTTTGCCTCGTTCGTACAGAAGAAAACCGCGCAGATCCGCCAGGAGAATAACTGCATGGCGGTGGAATATTCGGTCGAGATGCAGGACGGCCATGTGAAGTTGAAAGCGCGGGCCAAGATTTAGGCTGCCGCGAGACCGCCCCGGATCGTCGGAATTGCCCGCGGACCAAACTTGAAATCCTCGGCTAGAGCTTTGAAGGGGCGCGGCTTCAGCCGCGCCGTATCGTCGTAGTTAAGGTCCAAGGCACGGCTGAAAGCCGTGCCCTTTCAAGGCTCCGACGCCTTGAGAATTTCGTCGCCGCGCCGCGTTCTCCCTCACCCGCCCGCCGCTGATAGAATCTTGAGTTGCTTCCAGGGGCTCTCAATGTCCAAAATCCAGCGGGCCATTCTCAGCGTTACCGACAAGACCGGCCTGGCCGAGTTTGCCCGCACGCTTTCCGGGTTGGGGGTGGAATTGATCTCAACCGGGGGAACCGCCAAATTGTTGCGCGACTCAGGCATCCCGGTGAAAGACATTTCCGAACTTACTGGCTTTCCCGAAATGCTGGACGGACGAGTGAAGACGCTCCATCCCAAAGTGCATGGCGGTATTCTGCATCGCCGCGAGAATTCCGCTCATTGCGCGTCGGTTGCCGAGCATGGCATCAAGCCCATCGACATGGTGGTGGTAAATCTTTACGCCTTCGAGAAGACTGCAGCGAAGCCGGGCGTGGCCTTTGACGAACTGATCGAGAATATTGATATCGGCGGGCCTTCGATGATTCGCTCCGCCGCCAAGAATTTTCAGGACGTTGCCGTCGTAACCTCGCCCGCCGACTATTCCACGATTGCAAATGAACTGGCGTCATCGGGAGGACAGTTATCACAGGCCACCCGCTGGCGGCTCGCGCAGAAGGCTTTTGCCACCACCGCGGCCTACGACACCGCCATTGCTTCAACGCTCGAGCGCGTGAGCATTGACGGAAACCGCATCGACCAAGGTTTTCCGCAAAATTTGCGCCTCTCCTTCCAGAAGAGCATGGACCTGCGCTACGGAGAGAATCCCCACCAGAAGGCCGCAATGTATTCCGACGGCTCTGGCAAGGGCGTAGCCAATGGCCGGCAGATTCAGGGCAAGGAGCTTTCCTACAACAATATCGTGGACCTGCAGGCTGCCTGGGATCTGGCGCAGGAGTTCGAGGAGCCGGTCTGCGCCATCATCAAACATACGAATCCCGCGGGTACGGCGACGGGCAAGACCCTAGCCGAGGCTTACAACAAGGCCCTCGCGGCTGACCCGGTTTCGGCCTTCGGCGGAGTAATTGGGGTAAACCGTCCGATCGATGGGCCGGCTGCCGAGGAAATGGCGAAGCTATTTCTGGAGGTGATCGCAGCCCCAAAATTTGACGACGCGGCAAGAGCCACATTCGCCGCCAAGAAGAATCTCCGCCTGGTTGAAATAACAAATGCTCCGCAGAAGTGGGTGCTGAAGGACGTTTCTGGTGGGATGCTGCTGCAGGATGCTGACGTTCGGCCACTGCTGGAAAGCGACCTCAAGGTTGTAACCAAACGCCCGCCCTCTGCGGAAGAGAAGCGCGCACTGCTATTTGCCTGGAAGGTCTGTAAGCACGTCAAATCGAATGCCATTCTTTACGCGCGGGACGGACAAACCGTGGGCGTAGGCGCCGGACAAATGAGCCGGGTGGATTCCTGCAAGATGGGAGCCATGAAGGCGGTTTTGCCCCTGCAAGGCACGGTCGCAGCTTCCGACGCGTTTTTTCCCTTCCCTGATGGAGTCGAAGAAATTGCCAAGGCCGGCGCCACCGCCATCATTCAGCCGGGGGGATCGGTCCGCGACCAGGAAGTGATTGAGGCCGCCGACCGCCACGGCATGGCCATGATTTTCACTGGAGTGCGGCATTTTCGCCATTGACAAGACAATTGGTCATTGCCAGCCGCTAACAGTCCTTGTACTTCTGGCGCGTTCCAAACCCCGTTTTGCCCCATTCCCCGATGACTAGGGTTTACAATAATCCGAGCACCCGCCAGCAGCGATTCCGCATCCAAACGGCTGTGGCTACGGTGAGCGAAGGTCTTGAATGAAAAGAATTTATTCTGCTGTTCTTGTGTTGCTCGTAGCGGTAATTGCCGGGGCACAGCAAGCCCCCTCTGCCAGCGCTGAGCCAGCGGCCCCGGCCGCGGCGAAACCGGCTTCCGCTGCGCGCAAAGTCGACCGCGCCGCCGCCTACTATCACTACACCCTGGCTCACCTCTATGAGGAACAGGTGGCGATGTACGGGCGCAGCGAGTTGGTCACCAAGGCCATCGAGGAGTACCGCCTCGCCATTGAAGCCGATCCCACATCGGAGTATTTGAACTCCGCTTTGGCCGAGCTTTACACTCGCGCGGGACGAATCCGCGATGCGGTGCTGGAAGCGCAGGACATTCTCAAGCGCGATCCCAACAATCTCGAGGCCCACAAACTGCTGGGCCGCATTTATCTGAAATCTCTGGGCGATGTTCAGGCCGGCAACACTTCCGACAGCGTACTCAAGCTGGCCATCGAGCAGTGGGAACAGATCGTTAAGCTGGAGCCGGACAGCGTGGACGACCGCCTGCTTCTGGGCCGGCTCTACAAAGTCAACAACGATCTGCGCAAAGCCGAAGAGCAATTCAAAACCGCAGTGAAGTTGCAGCCAGACTCCGAGGACGCGGTTACCACGCTGGCCTTGTTCTACACCGAAGAAGGGGACTCGACTCGCGCGGCGCAAGTATTGAGTTCAGTGCCGGACGCGGCGCGCTCCGCCAAGCTTTACTCCGTGCTCGGCTATGCCTACGAGCAGCAAAAGGAATACAAGAAGGCGATTGACGCCTATCGCAAGGCGGTTGAACTCGACCGTGACAATCTCGACGCCGTTCGCGGCCTGGCTGAGAACCTGATGAATGACGGCCAGACCGACGCCGCCCTCGAGCAATACAAGATCATCGCTGAGGCCAACCCTGACGATGCCCAGACCTACCTGCGCATGGCGGAGATCTACCGCCGCCAGGGGCAATTCGACCTGGCCCTCGACAATTTGAAGAAGGCCGAGTCCATGGTGCAGGACTCCATGGAAGTGCCCTACAACCGGGCCGCGGTCTATCAGGCGCAAGGGCGCTATGACGACGCCGCGCAGATTCTGCAAGACCTGCTGAAAAAGACCGACAAGCCGGACGAGAAATATTCCCAGGGCGAGAAGAACAATCGCGCGCTGTTTCTGGAGCGCCTGGGGACCATCTATCGCGACAACAACAACACCACGCTTGCCATTGAAACCTTCCGCAAGATGTTGACCCTGGGTGATGACAACGCCGAGCGCGGCTATCAGCAGATCATCGACAGCTACCGCGAAGCCAAGCAATGGCAGCAGGCCACCGACATCGCCAAGGAAGCGGTGGAAAAACTGCCGAACGACCGCGATCTGAAGATGGTGTATGCCGCGCAGCTCAGCGATATGGGCCAGCCCGAGGAGGCCCTGCGGCAAGTGAAGTCAATGCTCAAGGGGACGCCGGATGATCGCGATGTTTATGTCCGCCTGGCCCAGATCGACAGCCGCCTGAAGCGCTGGCCCGATGCAGAGGAAGCGCTCGACAAGGCAGCCCAACTTTCGACCAAGGACGAAGATCAAAAGTACGTCGATTTCCTCCGTGGTTCCAACTACGAGCGGCAGAAAGAAGTACGACAAAGCCGAAGAAGTATTCCGCAAACTCCTGGTTGCCGATCCGCAGAATGCCGCGGTGCTCAACTATCTGGGCTACATGCTGGCCGACCGCGGCTCGAAGCTTGACGAAGCCCTGATCATGATCAAGAAGGCTGTGGAACTGGATCCGGCCAATGGCGCTTATCTGGACTCACTGGGCTGGGCTTACTTCAAGCTGGGCAAATATGATCAAGCGGAAGATAACCTGACCCGCGCCTCGCAGCACATGGGCGCCGATCCTACGGTGCAAGCCCACCTCGGCGACCTCTATCAGAAAACCGGACGTTTGAAGCTGGCGGTAGCGCATTGGGATCGCGCCATCCAGGAATGGAACAAGACCGTGGCCGCGGAAGTGGATACCGACGAACTGGCCAAGACGCAGAAAGATCTTGAGTCGGCCAAGGTGAAGCTGGCGAAGGAGAATTCGGAGCAGAAGTAGGTAGAGAGGATACCTTCGAGAAAGAAGCCAACGAGACCTTGCCCGCCGCCCCAAGCGGCCACGCTTCCGGGGAAGATAATTTGGCGGAAGTTATTCGCCGACGATTTGCTCCATTGGGCGGAGTGGAGCTAGAACTGCCGAAACGCGACGCGATACGCCAGCCGCCTGACTTTTCAGAGTCGAAGAGAGTTCGCACCAGCCGCGACAATTCCTGAACAATTACTTGATCACATGGAACGGCACGTTGCTGGTCAGCGTGCCGCTGGGCGTGGTCACGGTGACATAGCCGGTCGTCGCTCCCGTAGGGAACCGTGGCGCTTATGTAGGTGTCGGAAACGACCGTGAAGCTTGCCGGGATTCCGTTGAGCGAGACACTGGTGGTTCCAGTGAATCCTTGACCGAGAATGCCGCCGATCTGGCCGACTTTGCCCGCTGCATGGACGAAAGTCACGAACGGACTTAGGCCCACGTCCAAGGCTAAAAACTGTGCCGCAGCCTAGCCACCGTTGCTACATCGGTAGGTCCCGCCCTGCAGACGTTGTCCCGTAGAATATCCCGTCGTGGCTTGAAGCAAGGCCCGCCCAACGGTCCGCCATCGCCGTCGATGAACCAGCCTGCGCGCAAAAGTGTACAAGCGTAGTGAGGTGCCCTGCAGGACGTGATTTTGAAGATCGTTCCCTTGCGAAATTGGCCCTACCATTCGTAGGTGGTGTCCCATAAAAGTTGCCGTCGGTAGCCTGAATCAAGGCCGCGTAAGGGAAGTTGCCATCGGCGTTGGTCTCGGCACAGAAGTCGTGCAGCGTGATTACATTACCCCGCGAGGTAATTTTGAAAGACTGTGCCACAGCCGGTGTATCGCACTGTAGATATCACCGCCGTACGGAGGTTGTTCCGTAGAAATTTCCGTCCGTGCCCTGAACTAGCCCATTAGGACTATGCCATCGGCGCAGTTGGTTTGGGCACAAAAGCTATAGCAGCGTGGTCAGAGTACGCCGTCGGGAGTTATTCTGAAATACGTGCCACAGCCTTGTTCGGGACATCCTGGACTCGCCGCCGAAACCGGTTGTTCCGTAGAGGTCTCCGTCGGTGGCCTGCATCAGTGCGCCCTTGAGGAGTGCTACCATCGGCGCAGTTATTTAGCGCACAAATGCTGTGGAGTGTCTTGAGCGTACCCGCCAGTCGTCACCTTGAAGACCGTGCCGCCATTCGCGCCGTAGTGTTCGGTGACGCCGAAGTTGCGTCGGGAGCTTGGGCCAGCGTAAAGGATCCCCGCCGATGCCCTGAACCAGCCCGGCCGAGCGCCGTCGCGCAACCGTCGGCTCGGAGACAGAAGCCGTGGAGCACGGTCAATCTGCCTCCCCGAGACAGTTCGAACAGACTGCCAAGCTGTCACCGTTAGTTGGGACTGTCGGCCCGCCTAGGATGTTGTACCGTAGAAATGTCCGTTAGTGGAGAGAACTAGTCCCGACAGAGGGATATAAACCGTCGGCGCAGTTACTTCCGACAGAAAGCCAGACTGGTCACTATGCCCCACTGGGAGTGACTTTAAAAGCCGTCCCGGCGCCTTCGAAGGCAGCCTTGCTGGCTGGCCGCCAAGTTGGGTCTCCATAGAAATTTCCGTCGGAGGCCTTGGACAAGCGGTCCATCGGGCAAGACCATGTTCGGCCTTAAAATTTGCCAGTGTTATTGAAGGTCTGTGCCGGACGCGGACATCGCCGTCGCGGCACAGAACACAAACACAGCGCACGCTTTCTTCCACCAGCCAAGGTCGCTCATACTCACCACCTTTCGCGGCGTTGGCAGTTTACTCCCAAGTAAGACGGCAACCAATAGAGCCAAAGGTATGTCCCGCGAACCCGCAGCAATCACCCCTAGGCCGGGCGGTTGAATGCTGATTGCTGAAAGCTGATAGCTGCCACCGTCTGCTAAACTTCCCTCATGCTGGCCGACTACGCGGTGCATGCGGCCGAGTCCCGCGGACGCCGTTTCCCCGAGCCGCAGCATCCCTACCGCAACGATTTCCAGCGCGACCGCGACCGCGTCATTCATTCCCGCGCCTTCCGCCGTCTCGAGGCCAAGACCCAGGTCTTCACCCGCCGCTACTCCGACCACTTTCGCAATCGCCTGACGCACACGCTCGAAGTAGCGCAGATCGCCCGTACCATCGCCGCGCAACTTGCGCTTAACGTCGATCTGGTCGAGGCGCTCGCCCTGGTCCACGACGTCGGCCATCCCCCGTTCGGCCACGCCGGAGAAAAGGCGCTCGACAGCATCATGCGGTCACACGGCTTCTTCTTCGACCATAACCTGCATGCCCTGCGCATCGTCGAGGATTTCGAACTTCGCTACGCGGCGTTTCGTGGATTGAATCTGACCTTCGAAGTTCGCGAAGGCATCATCAAGCACTCGCACGATTACAGTCCCGACCAATTTCCCGATCTGGCCGAGTATCTGCTCGATCGCCGGCCGCCGCTCGAAGCCCAACTCATCGATCTGGCCGACGAAATCGCCTACAGCACCGCCGACCTCGACGATGGCTACGAAGCCCACCTGCTGACGCTCTATACGATCCGCAAAGGCGTGCCGGTATTTGCCCGCTTCTACGTCGACGCCGAACGCACTTATCCGGACGCGATGGAGAAACTGAAATTCAACGAAGCCATCAGGCACACTGCTCGACCGCTGGGTGGGAGACTTGATCCGAAACACAAAAGACCAGATCGCCAAAGCCGGCGTCCACAGCCTGGAGGACGTGCGCGCCTGCCCCCATCGGCTGGTCGCGCTGAGCCCGGAAGTCGAGGAAGAACGCAAGCAAGCGAAAACGTTTCTGTACAGCACGCTTTACTACAGCCCGACGCTTGATCCGGAAAAAGAGGACGCCGAACAGATTATCCGCCAGCTATTCGAGTTCTGGATGGCCAAGCCCGAGCACCTGCCCTCCAGCTATCAGCGAGTCGGCCAGTCACACGCCGCTGCCGCGGGTCATCTGCGACTACATTGCCGGCATGACTGACAACTACATTTACGAACAGTACCAGAAATATCGTCTGTAAAACCCGTTAACCACAAAGGACACAAAGGATCACAAAGGGAAGCCCCTGGGCCCAAGGTCTTCCTTTGTGTACCTTAGTGTCCTTTGTGGTTGCTTGGTTTACTCCGGCTTCGCTGCGACTTTCGTCACCACGTCATACATCACACGGAACCCGCGCCGCACTTCGTCCACACGGATGCGTTCGTCGTTTCCGTGCTCAGTGTCATTCTCTTCCTGCGTAGCCGTGTACGGATTGAAACCATAGGCATAGATCCCCAGCGGACGGTAACGCTGGTTCTCGTCGTAGCCGCTGGTCAGAAAAGGCGCGACCGGGGCGCCGGGAAAGTAGTGTGCGGCCACTTGCCGGAAGGCTTTATACAAGTTGGTATCGGTGGGCGAATAATTGGCGACACGGAAGTCCGGAGTTTGGGGCTCGACCGTCACGTTGGGATCGTTCACTACTCGCCGAATGGTTTCGAGAACCTGCTTCGGATTCCCGCCGGGCAGCAATCGCACATCCAGATTGGCCCAGGCCTCAGGAGGAATCACGTTGGTCTGCGCGGAACCGCCCAGCATGGTGATGGAAATGGTGTCGCGCAGCAGGAAATTCAGGCTGGGGTCGGATTCAATCTGCCGGCGAAACTTCTCGTTGTCCAGACTGCGGCGAATATTGCGAAACATCGCGGCCCGCGCCGGCGGTTCATCGGGCGCCATGGTCTTGAAAAACTCCTCCACCACCGGCAGCACGCGCACAGGCGTCTTGTAAGCCAGGATGCGGTTCAGCGCCTGTACCAGCCGGTTGGGCGCCGAGTCTTTGTTGGGGCGCGAGCCGTGCCCCGGCTGCCCATGCGCCACCATGTGCAGCCACAATGTGGTCTTCTCTCCCACATCTACACCAACATATTTCAGGCGGCCATCGGGCCGCAGGATGTTTTCTCCTCCTTCGTTGATCATGAATTCGGCATTGCCCAGCAGGTCACGTTGATGGGCGATGAACCAGTCGGTGCCGGTGCTGTCCACTTCTTCGTCGCTGACGGCGAGGAAAATCACGTCGCGATCGAGCGGGATCTTCTCGCGCTGCAACATTACCATCACCATCAAATGCGCCAGGCCCTCGCTTTTCATGTCCTGGGCACCGCGGCCATAGATGGCGCCATCGACAATCTGGGCGCTGAACGGCGGCACTTTCCAGTGCGAGGGGTCACTGGTTACCACATCCATGTGGTCCAGTAAAACGAAGGGCCGCCGCGGGGTGGGGCTGGTGTGCGGAATTCTGGCCCAGAGATCGGCGCGGCCAGGGGAATATTCAAAGATGCGGTTCTCAATGCCCTCGGCATCGAGGATCTTCTTGTAGAAGACCGCCGTCTGCATTTCGTTTCCTGGCGGATTGGTGCTGTCAATCTTCAGGTAGGCCTGCTCCCATTCCACCGCCTGGTCGGCATACTGCTTCATGCGATCTGCGGGAATGTGGTCCGACATCAGCAGGGTGTTGCTTTTTTCCTGGGCGCAAAGGGCACCAGTTACTGTGATCAAGAGTGCAAGCAGGCAGAAGAGTCGGTGGCTTCGAAACATTCGGTCTCCAGGTAATTGATTACGCGGGATGCACGCACTTTTTATACCAGCTTTTGCCAAAATTACTCCCATTCGCTCCGGCCAGCGACTACAATATCATTGTTATCCAACGACTTAGCTGGGGTTTGGTTTGGCATCGAACCTGTTCTACCACAGGGCGGATGCGCGCATCTAAGTTGTCGTCGCGAGTTGAGACAATTTGCCCTGGAGAAGCGAGGGCGTCGACAGCTCGCCGCATTCGACCCTGATTGATATTTGAAAATGCGCCACGCCCGCTAATGGCGTGTTGGAGTGGAGCTCCCAGGAAGCTCCTCCCACCCGGAGGAAGTAAAATGAAGAATCGTGTTGTGACCGCGTTGCTGATTGCAATGCTAGCGCTGCCAGCATTTGCGCAAACCAGTTCTGCCCCCACCACCGACCAGAGCCAAGCCCAAAATCAGACGCAGAGCACGGCCAGTCAGCCAGCTGCTGCCACCACCGATAGCGCCACTGGAAAGCCGTTGCAACCGCCGGCCCACGAAGGCTTCTGGGGCCATCTCAACCCGTTTGCCCGCAAGAAATATGTGCAACGGCAGACAGGCCCGATCCGCGACCGTTTGAACGAGCTCGATGAGCTCACCGCCGCCAACAGCAAGATGGTTAAAGACGTGGACGCGCGCGCACAACAGGGCATTCAGCTGGCTTCCACCAAAGCCAATGAAGCCGACCAGCATGCCATTGAGGCGGGCAACAAGGCCCAGGCGGCGCAGCAGACCGCGACCCAAGCCAACACCCGTCTCACCACGGTGGAGCAAGTGGTCGGCAACATCGACCAGTACAAGGCCACCAACCAGACGGAGATCCGTTTCCGTCCCGGCCAGAGCGTGCTGAGCAAGAATGCCAAGGGCGCTTTAGATGATCTCGCCACCCCACTGAAGGGACAGCGTGGCTACATCATCGAGGTGCAAGGCTTCTCTTCCGGCCGCGGACAGGCTGCGATTGCCGCCTCGCAAAAGATGGCTGACTCGGTTGTCCGATACCTGGTGCTGAACCACGAGATTCCCGTTTACCGTATTTATGTAGTGGGAATGGGGAATGCTCCGGTCAACACCGACGACGCCAAGACCGCCAAGCGCACCAGCGGCGGGCGGGTGGAAATCAGTTTGTTGAAGAATGATCTGGAGCAGCTCTCGGCCAATTCGAACCCGCCGGCAGCGCCCCAGCAGTAAAGTTCTGGAACGCCGCCGAGTTCATGCCCGGCGGCCCTCCCCCAGGCAGCCCCCTCCGCGCACGTGAGGGGGCTTTTTTCTTGGGGTCTTCTTCTAGGGGGCTTCCGCTCAGGCTACGCCGGTGGTTTCCTGCTTCAGCTTCTCCGCCTGAAAGTGCGCGATCAACGGGTCGATCAGCGGCTGCAGGTTGCCGTCCATAATATCCGGCAACCGGTGGATGGTCAGGCCGATGCGGTGATCGGTCACCCGGTCCTGGGGAAAGTTATAGGTGCGAATTTTCTCGCTGCGGTCGCCAGAGCCCACCATCTGCTTACGCTCTTTGGCAAGGGCTTCCTGCTGTTTCTGCATTTCCATTTCGTAAAGCCGCGAGCGCAGTACCCGCATACCTTTTTCGCGGTTTTTGATCTGCGACTTTTCGTCCTGGCAACTTACAACCGTGTTGGTAGGAATATGCGTGATGCGGACGGCGGAATAAGTCGTGTTCACCGATTGCCCACCTGGGCCGGATGAACAAAAAGTATCGATGCGCAGGTCTTTGGCTTCAATCTTGATGTCCACATCTTCGGCCTCCGGCAGCACCGCCACGGTGACGGCTGAGGTATGCACCCTGCCCTGTTGCTCGGTCGCCGGCACGCGTTGCACACGGTGCACGCCGCTCTCATATTTCAAGCGTGAATACACACGCTGGCCCTGAATCATGGCGATGACTTCCTTCAATCCGCCCACTGCGGATTCCGAAGTCGAAAGCACCTCCACTTTCCAGCGCTGGGTCTCAGCAAAGCGGGTGTACATGCGAAACAGTTCGGCTGCGAACAGTGTGGCTTCGTCGCCACCGGTCCCGGCCCGGATTTCCAGAATGATGTCTTTTTCGTCATTGGGATCTTTGGGAAGAAGCAATACCTTGAGTTCTTCTTCGATACCCCCGACGCGGGCCTGCAGCTTGTCCAGTTCTTCCTGGGCATAGGCCCGCATGTCCGCGTCTTTCTCAGTGGCCAGCACAGACTTGCTCTCAGCGATCCCGCGGGTCAAGTCTTTATACTCACGGTACTTCTCGGTCACGTGAGCGATTTCGTTGTGCGCCTTGGCAGTCTTCTGGTATTTCGCCGAGTCCCCAATGACTTCCGGCGATGCCAATGCCCGCGTGAGTTCTTCGTAGCGGGCTTCGATTTGGTCAAGTCTCTCGAACATGGTCGTTGGTCGTTCGTCTTTGGTCGTTGGCCCGCCCCCCTATCGCCGGCGGCATGCCAACTTCGTCAGGCGGCTTTACTGCTAAGCGAATTTATCAATCCACTCAAGGCGCGGCCCACGCGGTCGGCTGCGTCCAGGAGAACCCGCCCGCGTTCGTCTGTTAGGTATTCTAATTCCTGCGAGATCAGAATCTGGGTCTGCAATTCCAGCAGCGATCCCCGCGCATGAAATAGAAAATGCGTGAACTCCCGATCAGAACGATGCCCTTTTCCTTCTGCAATATTGCTCGGCACTGAAACGGCCGCACGCCGCATCTGCTGCGTTAGCCCGTAGACCTCTTGCTTCGGAAAATCCACGGTTCCCTGATAGATTTCATAAACCAGTTTCATCGCTTCCTGCCAAACGCGCAAGTCTTTGAATGAGGATGACATAGAAAGCCTCCATCGGCGAATCTACGCATCGGCGGGAGACCATTCAGTGACGAACAACCAAGAACGAAGGGCACGACCGGTTTAGCCAACGACCGACGACGAACGACCAACGACGGAAGGCCCGCTAGGCAATCACCAATTCGCCGCCATGCTCTTTCTCGAGCGACATGGCTTCATTAAGGGCCACGATAGCGCACTGCGCCTGTTCATCTGCCGGGGGCTGGGTGGTGATGCGTTGCAGCCATAGCCCAGGTGTCGTCATCAGCGCAAACAGCGACCCACGATGTTTCGCGGCGAAACGGATGATTTCGTACGAGAGCCCGGTAATCACGGGGAGGAGAGCAATCCGCAGTCCGAAGCGCGCCCAGAATGTGGTCACTGGGAACAGCATGTACACCAGGATAGAAATGATCATCACCGTCATCAGGAAGCTGGTGCCGCAGCGGGGATGGTAGGTCGAATACTTCTGCACCGC
This sequence comes from uncultured Acidobacteriota bacterium, assembly GCA_963734415.1. Lineage (GTDB taxonomy): Bacteria > Acidobacteriota > Terriglobia > Terriglobales > Acidobacteriaceae > JABCZH01. The sequence goes on from CAVTHF010000001.1 coordinate 46,723, forward strand.
GGCAGTTTCCAGGGGATCGCCGTTTTCAAATGCGAACACCGTCTTGTGCTCGGCGCCGTGATACTGATAGACACGGCGAATGTCCGGCCACAACGACGTTCCCCAGATGAACAGCAGGAACAACACCAGGCGGATGACGCCATCCACCAGGTTGAACATGATCTGCCCACCCAGTGCGGGATCGACTTTCTTCAGTTCGGTCGCCGCCAGCAGCGGTAAATACTTGTACATGAAGATAAAGAAGCCGACGGAAAAAATGATATTGACGGTCGCGATCCAACCGCTGATTTCGAACTTCTTCTTCTCTGGTTCACCGGGCTCGGGGGCAGGTTGCAACTCGTCCAACGCAACGTTGGCAGAAAACTTCAGCGCGCGAAAGCCAAGCGTCATGGCGTGGCCCAGCGTGATTACGCCGCGAACTACTGGCCATCCCATCCACTTATGCTTTTCGGAGAGCCGCTCCAGCGACTCGCTGTGAACCGAAACCTCGCCCGACGGTTTGCGGCAGGCAATACCCCAGGCGTGGGGTGAGCGCATCATGACGCCTTCCAGCACTGCCTGGCCGCCGACCAGGGTTTCCTCGCCGCCCTCGAGGGCCGGCAAAAGCTGCACTGCGACCAGAAAACGCGATAATGTCCGCCAAAACTGCATAGGGATTGGATGATCCTTCGAGGAACTCAGAACCAAGCTAGAGTATGACATAGTTTTGTGAAACTAGGATAGAGGCAAGTCGCGATGCTACCGTAGCTTACAGGCCGCCGTCATGAAGACCCTTGCTCAGGCTTGCGAGCGAATTACAGCTACCACCAAGAAACTGGAGAAGATCGCCATCGTCGCTGAGTTCTTGAAAGCGGCGGCAATTCGCGAGGCATCTGTGGCCGCGGTATTTCTCTCCGGCCGGCCCTTTCCTGTCTGGGAAGAGACTACCCTCCAGGTCGGTGGAACTTTGCTGTGGCGCGTAGTGCAGGAGTTGTCTGGCAAGAGTGAAGCCGAATTGACGCAGTCATACCGCAAGCTGGGCGACCTGGGGGCGGTGGCGGGAGAAGTCCTGCCAGTTCGTGGGGGCGAGTTCGCCGGGCCAACTGTGATCGAAGTGCAAGCCTCCTTTCGCAAGATTGCGGCGGTCCGCGGACCGGCAGCTAAAAGCGCGCTGGTGAGTGAGTTGTTGTCGCAGGTCAGGCCGCCTGAAGCCAAGTACATCATCAAGATCATGACCGGCGATCTGCGGATTGGGTTGAAGGAAAGCCTGGTCGAAGAAGCTATTGTGCGGGCGTACGGGGCGACGCTCTCCGACGTGCAACGCGCAAACATGCTGCTGGGCGACATCGGCGAGACGGTGCGACTCGCCGACAGTGGACGGCTCAGCGAAGCCCGCATGCGGATGTTTCATCCTTTGGGCTTCATGCTGGCCAGTCCGGCAACCTCTGCGGAAGAAGCGCTCAGCTATTTCGAGAACGCGCTAGTCGAAGACAAATACGACGGCATCCGCGCCCAGGCACATGTGTCAGGCGGTGAGGTGCGTATCTTTTCCCGCACTCGGGATGAGATCACTGAGTCTTTCCCAGAACTGCCGGACACACTGGCTGGATTGCCGGAAGACGCGATTCTCGACGGCGAAATCGTGGCGTGGAGTTATCTACAGGGCGAAAGCGGACGTGCGCTACCGTTCAGTGCGCTTCAGCAGCGCCTGGGACGAAAAAAGGTCAGCGAACAACTTATGCGCGAAGTGCCGATTGCATATTTGGCGTTTGATGTCCTTTACGCCAAGGGAGAGCTACTGATCGATCGGCCGCTGCAGGAGCGGGGAAGGATACTCGACGAACTGCTCGCGGCTCCTCGAAGCGCCACCAAATCTCGTTCCGCAAATGCACAGGGCCACCTGGCGCTTGACTCCGACATTCCACCAGTGCTCGCGCACGTCTTCCGTGCTCCGGTGTTTCGTGCTTCATCCGCCCAAGAGCTCGATCAGCGCTTCGAAGCCGCGCAAGCCCGAGGCAATGAAGGCCTCATGATCAAAGATCCCGAGTCGGGTTACACGCCTGGGCGCCGCGGTAAGTCCTGGCTAAAACTGAAGCGGGAGTTGGCGACCCTGGACGTAGTTGTGACCGCGGTTGAATACGGCCATGGCAAACGCATCGGCGTCCTAAGCGACTACACCTTCGCGGTGTGGGATGGAAGCCGGCTGGCAAACATCGGCAAAGCTTACTCGGGCCTCACTGACGCCGAGATCGCCGAAATGACCAGGTGGTTTCTGGAGCACAAGATCCAAGACCAAGGCCTCCGCCTGATCGTCGAACCAAAGATTGTCCTGGAGGTTGCTTTTAATAATATGATGCGTTCCGACCGCCATGAGAGCGGCTATGCGCTGCGATTTCCAAGGATTGTGCGGTTGCGGCCAGATAAATTGCCGGAAGACGCGGATACGATCGAGAGGGTTAGAGAGATTTACGAACAGCAGAAGTAATCGTGCAAGCGAAGCTCGGCGGCCTCAATGACTGTGCCCGTGTTCTTCGCCACCCACCGGAATCACGCATCCATGCGCCACTTCGCAGACCACGTTTTCGAACTGAATGGTGGTGTGGTCAATATGAAATTCCTGGTGCAGCCGCTCTTTTACTTCTCGCAGAATGCGCTCGCTGACCGAGGGCGGTATGTCTGCGATCGAAATATGGCAGGAGAGCGCAGCCGTCTCCGACCCGATGCTCCACACATGCAGGTCGTGCACATCGTTGACTCCGTCGATGGAACAAATCACCGCTTGAACGCGTTCCAGTTTGATCCCCTGCGGAGTGCCTTCGAGCAGGATGTTCAGAGTCTCGCGCACGATGCCGAATCCCGACCACAGGATCAGCGCGCCGATGCCAAAGGAAAGCGCCGGGTCAATCCAGTATTGACCGGTCGCGAGTATTGCCCAGCCGCCAAGAATGACGGCTGCGGTTGAAACCGTGTCGCCAATCTCGTGCAGGAGGGCGCTGCGGATGTTGACGTCTCGATGGGACTTGTAAAGCATCAGCGCGATAACGCCGTTCATCACGACACCGAGCGCGGCGACCTCCATCATCAACCCAGCGTGCACCGGTTGTGGCTGGCGCAGCCGCTTGAAAGCCTCATAGAAAATGAAGAATGAAATCACCACCAGCGAGGCGGCGTTCACCAGCGCCGCCAGCACTCCGGCGCGATGCCAGCCATAGGTCTTGGTGGCGCTGGGAGGGCGGGCCTGCAGATATACCGCCACCAGCGAAAGCAAGAGGGCGACCAGGTCGGAAAGGTTATGCCCGGCTTCCGAGAGCAGCGCCAGCGAATGGGCGCGAATGCCGGCGATGACCAGCAGCACGATGTAGGCAAAGGTCACAACCAGCGAAATCCGCAGGACTTTGGAGGTCCGGTCTCCGGCGTGGCTGGCGTGCACGTGCATCTACTCTAAGTCTAAAGGGGACGCCGAGCCGGGTTCAAGGCACCAAAGGAACCAACTCTTCTTTGCGATCTTTGCGCAAGCCTTTGCGTCCTTTGCGGTCAAAGGCTTTAACCGCAAATTGCGCTAAGGGACTCGCCAAGTACGCAAAGAAAATATTCGAAGTAAAATCGAATTTCACATGCAAACCGCGGAGGTTGTCATCATCGGCGGCGGGATCGTAGGCTCCAGCATCGCCTATCACCTGACCGCGGCTGGCTGTAAAGACATCCTGGTGATCGAGCGTGAAACCGCCCAAGGCAAGGGATCGACCGGCAAAAGCATGGGGGGAGTGCGAGCGCAATTCTCCACGCCCGTGAACATCCAGATGTCGCTCTACTCCATCCCTTTTTATGCCAGCTTCGACGAGCGGCTGGGATATCCCGCCGACTATCGGCCGCAAGGCTATCTGTTCTGCGCAACGGCAGAGAAGCATCTTGCCTACCTGCGAACCAACTATGAGAAGCAGATCGCCCTGGGGCTGAAGAACGTTCGTTTGATCACGGCGGACGAGATTCGTGCCATGTTCCCACAACTCCGCTCCGACGACATCGTGGGCGGAAGCTTCTGCTCGACCGATGGCTTTGTCGATCCCTACAGCGCTATGAACGGCTTCATGGGCTGGGCCGCTGACCACGGAGCCAAACTGTGGAAGAACACGCAGGTGACGAGCATTCAGTTCGACGGGACGGGCATCGGCGGGGTTGAGACTACGCGTGGTTTTGTGTCCACCCGCAAAGTGGTCAACGCAGCGGGGGCCTGGGCGGCCAGCATCGCCCGCATGCTGAACTTGGACTTACCCGTCGAACCTCTGCGGCGGATGCTGGTTCCTACGGAACCGTTTGATCGGTTTCCTCACACCGCCCCAATGATCATTGACATGTCCAACGGTTTCCACTTTCGCCCCGAAGCTTTGGGATTTCTGCTGGCTTGGAATGATCCGGAAGAAACGCCGGGATACAAGACCGACTTCGAGCCTGGGTTCATCGAGAAGATCCTCTCCCGCGCTGCCGACCGCGTGCCCATCTTCGAAAATCTCGCAGTCAATCCCAAGCGCGCGTGGGCAGGTCTGTACGAGATGACGCCCGACCACCATCCGATCCTGGGCGAGGTTGCAGGCGTTCCCGGGTTCTTTCTGGCAAATGGCTTTAGCGGACACGGGGTGATGCATGCTCCGGCGACCGGCAGGATTTTGTCGGATTTGATCCTGACGGGGAAGACCGACTTGGTGGATGTGTCCCTGCTGAACCTCTCGCGTTTCGCCGAAGGCCGGATGATCGAAGAGACCGCGGTGCTCTGAGGTAAACCTGAGATCGCAGAGAGTCGCTGAAGACTCGCAGAGTACGCGGAGAAGGTCGATTTCCTCGTGGGAGTCTGCGATTAGAATCTTTAAGTCGTGTTCCTCAAAGGTGCACTGAACTCGGCCATTGATTGCCTGACGGCAGCCCAGGCCGGATCGCCGCGGCTGAACGCCGAAACGCTGCTCATGTTCACCCTGGATTGCGACCGTGCTTATTTGTTCGCGCATCCGGAACGCGAACTCACACAGCAGGAAGAAGGTCGCTATCAAGATGCCATCAGGCAGCGCATAGCCGGAGTCCCAGCGCAATACATCACTGGTCATCAGGAGTTTTGGGGCATGGACCTGATCGTTTCTCCTGCCGTGCTCATCCCGCGGCCGGAGACCGAGCACGTAATCGAAACGGTGCTCGCTCTCTCGCCCGGCGGTAGGTCCCGCATCGTCGATGTTGGCACTGGCTCCGGTTGCATCGCCCTCGCCCTCGCGAAAGAACTCCCGCAAGCGGAGATTCATGCGACTGATATTTCTCCTGCTGCTCTCGATATCGCACGTGCCAATGCTGCTCGCCACCGGCTCGACGACCGCGTTCATTTTCATCAAATCGATTTACTAGAGGGATTTGAGCCTGGGACCTTTGATCTAGTGGTCTCCAATCCTCCTTACGTTGGCGAATCCGAAGAAGACCAGGTCCAGCTGGAAGTCCGCAAGTTCGAGCCTCGCAACGCCGTCTTTGCCGGTCCTACGGGTTTGGAAGTGATCGAGCGGCTCATCCCGCAGGCTCGCCTTGTTCTCAAACCGGGCGGATTGCTAGTCATGGAGATGAGCGGCACGATTGCTGAAGGCGTGGAGCGTTTGCTCGCGAACTGGTCAGAGTTTCGCGTCATCAATGATCTCCAGGGGATCCCCCGAGTCGCCGTGGCGGCCAAGAGTTTGTAGCCCTGTGTGTTACGTTTCCTCCAGACAATACAGCTTCAGTCTGTTTCTGCGCCGGGACCCAATCCAGCCGTTGTTCGTTACTAGCGCTGGTAGTAATTGCCAGCGCATAGCTAACCTCAGAATCCCATGCCATCCAAGAATCTGCTCACCTTCCCATTCCGCGCCAGCTTTCTGTTATCGCTTCTTTTGATTTCCTTGCCTCTGCTGACCTGGGCACAGACCCCGGCCGGCTCCCTGCGGGGCGTGGTGCAGGATTCCAGCGGAGCGCGGCTGGCCCACGCCAAAGTGGTTGCCCGCGCACACGGGGCTGCTTTCGAGCGCCAGGTAGTGGCCGATGACCGCGGAGAGTTTCGGCTGCTTGACCTCCTCCCCGGTGACTATCGCCTGACTGTGAGCGCACCTGGCTTTGCCGAGGCCCACGCTGACGTCGAATTGATCGTCAGCTCAGTTCGCGATTACACCATCACGATGAAACCGGCGGGATCTCAGGAAATGGTGCAAGTCGAGTCTCAGGCTGCTTCCGTCACTACCCAGCCCGTTGATTTGGCCAGCGCCGTTCACCAGACGACGGTCATGTCACAGGACCTTGATACTCTGCCACTCAGCGCACGCAGCTTCGCCAACATCGCATTCCTCGCTCCCGGCACCGAACCGGTCGAGCCCTCGGACCCTACCAAGGCGCGCATCACCGCAGTTTCCACCGGCGGAAGCTCGGGCCTCAACAATGCGCTCTCGGTTGATGGCGTGGACAACTCGGATGATTGGATTGGAGGCTTTCTGCAGAATTTCTCTCCGGAGGGAATTCAGGAATTCGCGATGCAAACCGCCCAGCAAGACGCCGACACCGGAGGTACAACTGCAGGCTCGGTGGTCATCATCACCCGGCGCGGCACCGACGATTGGCACGGGAGCTTTTCATTTTTCGATCGCCAGGCTGCCCTCAACGCGCGTTTCCCCATCGAGAATCCGGCGCCCAATCCCAAGCAGCCTTTCTCCCGGCAAAACTACGTTGGCACGATCGGAGGGCCGATCAAGAAAGACAAGCTGTGGTTCTTTGCCGCCTTCGAGCACGTTCATGAAAATGCCAGTATCGCCTATAGCAACCCCAGCGTCACACAATTCGATGCTTTGGCAGCTCTCGCATCTCAAGGCTTGATTCCCGGCGTAAGTTCGATTGCTGTCCCGGACAACGTTCCCGTTCCCTTCCGCGACTACAACGGCTCGCTTCGTTTCGACTGGGCCCAGTCGCCAAAGTCGGAATGGTTTCTGCGGGTCTCGGGAGACAGCTACATCACGCGCAATGCCCTGGTGGCGCAAGCCACACTGCCATCCACCGGCCTGACGACGCACAATAATTATTGGAACGCCGCCATCAGCAATACCTACTCTTTCAGTTCCACCTGGCTGGGCACGTTCACTTTCGGCGCCAGCGAACTGCACCTCACGCAAGCGCGCAACTCCAACCTGGGATTTGCCCTCGCCTTTCCCTTCAGTTCCACGTCGCTAACGGTATCCGGCTTTGAAACCTTTGGAGATAATCAGTTCGCCACTCCGATCACCTTGTTCCCCGACCTGCGCAACCAGGAAAAATATCAATTCCGCTATGACGTGAGCCATATCTCCGGGCGTCACGCGCCGAAGTTCGGCATCAACTTCATTCACGAACCGGTGCTCAGCGGTGCGTTTCCCGGCAACGACGAAACTCTGTTTGCATTTCCACAAAACCCCACCTTTTATCTGACCCAGCCTCCCTCGGTCTTCACCGCCGACATGCAAGCCGGCGCCTCGACTTCCAATCTTGGCGGAAATTTCTCCCAGAACGTACAACGGCTCGCTTTGTATGCCGAGGACTCCTGGCGCGTAACGCCGCAGCTTACCGTGAATTACGGCTTGCGCTGGCAGACCAGCTTCGGTCTCCTTCAGGGATCTGGCCGCAGCCAGTTGCAGAACCCCGCGTTTCTAACTCTGCAGGCGCTGGGGATTCCGCTACAGCAGGGCGCGCCGGATGACTACCGCAAGCAAATTGGGCCGCGACTGGGGATTGTCTATTCGCCCGGCCACAGCGGCTCGACGGTCATCCGCGCCGGCTTCGGAATGTTCTATGACGATCTGGCGCAGAACGGTTGGGCGACCGCATTCCAGGCGGTGAATCAACCTGCGGGACCGTGCAGCTTCAACAATGTCCCGGGTAACTTTGCGCTGGTCGGCTCGGGATGCATTCTCGGCGGCGCCGCTGCCGGGGGCGACCTCATCGCTTCGAATTACAAAACTCCGTACGCCATTCACGTGACCGGCGGCGTCCAGCACGCCTTCAACCAGAAGTGGATTTTGAGCGCCGATTACACTCATGAACAGGGCAACCACGGCTACCGCGGGTACAGCTTCACCAGTGGCGTGAATCTTTTCACTCCGCTGATTCCCACTTCCGACCCCAACTTTGCCGCCGATCAGGCGAGCGTGGTTCCCAACATCAATCTTTTCAAGTCTGACAATCGCTCCAGCTATAACGCACTCATGATCCACTTGCAGGGCAACATGGCGCGCCGCTTCAGCCTGATTGCCAACTACACTCTGTCCCGTGCCTCGACCTGGGGTTGCGTCCTGGGTGAGCTGTTCGACTATGTGAACGGTGTTTGCGACCCTCTGAACCCCTTCGGCCCAGGTGATTACGGTCCATCCGGAGAGGACATCACGCATCGTTTCGTTCTAGCCGGCACTCTTCACCTTCCCGTGGGATTCGAAGTGACCACGCTGACTCAAGTCGAAAGCGCCCGTCCTTTCGCAATTACCACCGCTGACGGCAGCACCCGTATTTCCGTGAATGGAGCGGAGACCAGTCTGGACGCATTCCGCGGCACGCCGTACATCCAGGCTGACCTGCGGGTCAGTCGGCCCTTCAATTTCCATGATCGTTGGTCGGTGATTCCGTTCATCGAGTTCTTCAACCTCTTCAATCGTAACAATCCCGGAGCCAACTTCGTGGGCAACATCGCCGCGCTTCCGGTCCCAGTGGCCGACCAGGAGTCCGGCAACGTGACCGCGATCTGTGCGAACCCGGCCTGTACCGCCACTCGACCTGTGACCAGTTTGCAGCAGTTGGCCATTCCGGCAGGGGGACTGGGAGACTTCTTTGGTCCAGGCACGACTGTCGGCATTCCATTCGCCGCGCAAATCGGTGCACGTGTGTCCTTCTGATACCAGGTTCATGCTAGTCTGGCCCGGAACGACTATCGCAGACGGTTGTGCGAGGAGTTTTTTTGCGAATTTGTTTCTGGACTATTGTCTTTCTAGCCGTCAGTTGTTGGTTGGTGTCCGCACAAAAGACCGCGGTCCCTGCCAAGAGCCAGAAAGTGTGCGTGGCAGACGTCGCCAACAGCAGCATGGAGCCCATCTTCACGGATCGGGTGAAACAGGCCTTGGTGGACGCTCTGCAGCACCAGAAGGCCAATGCGGAAAATACCTACACGGTTACGATGCTTGCCAATCACCTGGCACTCAGCGCCAACAACCGGACCGTCTTTCGGCGGGAGAAATGCGACTTCATGCTGCTTTCGGAAGTGACAAAAAGCGGCGGCAAGGCCCCGAACGCGGATCACCCAGGCCCGTCGGTATCGGGACCATTGTCATTTGATTTTGCCTTGTTCAAGAAGGGAAGTTCCACACCGCTGCGCAAAGATTCGATTCCTATCGTGCCCGGCGATGATGCCACTGGCGCAGCCTTGGCGGCCGGGGAGAAGATCGCCTCTGAAGCAATTCTGGCTCTGAAGTCGAAGTGAGGCGCCAGCCCACATCCCTCCTTACAAAAGGGCCAGCAAACAAAAGAGCCAGCAAACAAAAGAGCCAGGAAACCTGACTGGTTTCCTGGCCCATTGAAAAGCATCGCCGTTAGTGACAGCTCTTGAACTTGAACGAATTGATTCTCGTGCTCCAGTGGGATACACCCGAGGTTTTCATGTATTCCGTGGTGAACCAAAACGTGCAATCATCCGCGGGGTCGATCTGCATGGCACTGTAGTCGCCCCAACGGTGCTGGGTAGCGATTTGGACCCCACCGCCCGCCACCACGGTTACAGGAGCCTCCATCTTGTTACTGGCATCGGTCGGCACCCGCCCAACATAACCTATGCTCGGATCCAGGCTGGTGCTGGAAGCACTCAATCCCATGGCGATGTCCCCGTTCTTGTCCATGGCGATACCCGGACACCAGATGCTGATGCTGGGGTGCTGCACCGTCCCCGCCTGGAATACGGTCGGAGTCTTCGGGGTGCGTATTTCATACCAGCGGATGGCGGACGTAGCGGCCGAACCGGCGCCGGGCTTTACGGTATGCGCAGCCACCAGGGCCTCGTGGTCACCAAGGTTGCGATATGCGAAGCGATACATCATGCGATTGGGAAGGCTAGCGAGCAACTCACCAGGTGAAGGCTCCGGAATGCACGACCGGTTCTCGTCAGGACCGTTTACGCAAATCAAGGTGTAATTCGGTACCCTGACTGGCGTCGGGCCGGTGAAGCTTGAATTGGCCGGGTTCGTCCAATCAACGTGGAACTGCCACATGTTGAGATGGGAGGTGTCTACCCCGAGGCCGATGTAATAGTCGGGAGATCCCACCGGCGGCGGAGTGTTGCCATCCAGATCACTGGGCAGCATGCCGAAGTTCGGCACTGGTTCGTTGAAGCATTGCAGGGTCGCGGCATTCCCGGCGAGCATATTGGCGCGATCCGCCGCGCAGGCCTGCATTCCATCGTGAGTGTTGGTGTTGCCGACAAATTCGTTGACGGACGAATAATAGGCGTCGGGCCAAACCGCCCACTTGGGATAGTCGGGAAAATCCGCGGCGGGAGAGGTGGCGAATGCATACCGGTTGTAGGACCCGGTGGCGTCGCTGGTGGTGGAGACCGCAATGCAGTACATATAGGGGGGCGTGAACACCGGCTGCGAAACGAACCAGCGCTGTGCCGCTTTGTCGTACAGCACGATCGGATCGCCGGAATTGCTGCTCTGGCAAGAGCCGCCAAAACCCGCCCAAAAAGCATTCCCCAGCACCGGCCCCAGGATAAGCGCCCCAGTGGCCTTGTCGTACACGTTGTAACGAACATTCACCCACTGGACGTACTGAGTTCCACCCACCGCGCCTTCGGTATCAGGAGGAGACGCTCCGTCGGCAGCCTGGCCGTCGAAGTTCAGCAGGCCCGTGGTAGATACGGGAGGCAGGTTTTCGGTTTGCACGGCCGTGTCCTCGCCGGGCAGCTGTTTGATGACGGCGTGGGTGCGCAACTCGATTTCCCGGTTGGTATGGTTTGGCACCTCTACCATTTTCGCCATTTCGCGGAGAGGCAGCGAGACGTCGTGCTTTACTTCGTGGATGACTTTCACGCCTCGCAGAACGGTTTGCGCATGAGCTGCGGGCAAGGTGCTCAGGAGACATCCAGTGATCACGGCCAGTACTACCACAGATAGTTCGTGACGACGCAATGTTGCCATGCTTCCCCCTCAGGTGTGGCGGTTTAGTCTGAGGATCAGGACGAGCAGTATGCCTGAAACCACAGGGTCGAGATGCCGAAGTATGCGTCAGCCGCCAGGCTCTGTCAATTGTTCCGTGCTCCTTAAGGCCCCGGATATCAACACTCAACAAAGACAGTCACCGGGATTGGGGACCTGTCGAGTAGGAAGGAAGACTCCATGCCTGGGTAGAAAGACTCGGTTGACCCCTGGCGGCAGTCGCAGCTAAACTCCGTCCCTAGTCCGAGTCTGCTCGAAGACCCGAGGTCATCTCCGCGGTACGGTTCTTTTCTGCAAGATGCGAGAGAGTTCTCGGGTCGGTCGATCGGGAAATCGAACAATCCCACACCTGAGGAAATATTCATGAAGAGAAGTTTGATTGCACTCGTCGCGCTGATCTGCATCAGTTTGGCCGGCATCGCTGTCGCCCAAGACATTCACACCGCGCGGCCGATGTTTAAAGCTCTGCCTCCACATTCCTATTTCCCGGCACGCCCGGATGCGCCTCCGGTCACGCCCCTTATCCAGTGGACCTACACCTTCACCTATCAAGGCCACAACTACAGCGACGTGTTCGTGGGCACAAACCCGGCCACGACTAACACCACCACCAAGATTCCGTGGGGCATCATTCCCATCAAGATGGTCTACGGCCCCAGCAACGGGAATATGACGTTTGATCCCAACTCCATCTACGCCGGCAACCTGACCGCGGTGCAGATGGTGAACGGCTCACCGCAGTTCCAGTCCACGGTGGACTTTAATCAGGGCGGCACTGACGTAGGCAAAACACAATATGGTGATGCCTATCAGCGTGCGAACTTCTGGACCAATGTGATGACCAACACGAACTATCACCTGCTGTTTCCGAAGGCGCTCATTGCCCCGACCCAGACCATCAACGTATCTTCCGGGCAAGGCAGCGTGATCTCCAACCCCTGGAGCGGCATCCCCACCGGGACCATGGACATCAACGCTTTCGACGCGCAGCTGCAAACCATCATGAGGAAGTTCCCGCAGATCAAACCCAACACCTTTCCTTTCTTCCTCACTTACAACGTGTACCTGACTGAATTCGGCGGCTGCTGCGTCGGCGGTTATCACAGCGCCAATGCCGGACCGCCGAACGGCCAGACCTATTCCTATGCCACCACTATCGCGCAAGCCGCAGTTCCTGTGTTCTCACAGGACATCGGCGCCGTTTCGCACGAAGTGGGCGAATGGATTCTCGATCCCTTCACCACCAACAACTCTCCCTGCGGGATCATGGAAAACGGTGATCCGCTGGAGACGGAAGTCAACTTCGGGGACTTCCCTTACACGGTAGCCGGGCTCACCTATCACCCGCAGGACCTGGTGTTTGTCGACTATTTTGGCGCACCGGTCACCCAGGTGAATGGCTGGCATACTTTCGAGAACGAAACCAACGCCAACGGCGTATGCAGCCGTGGCTCGAACTAAGACTAGACACTTATTGGCTGTCCTGTCTCATGCCCGCTCCTCAAAAAAGGAGCGGGCTTTTTTGTTGCTTGCCGGAGAACACCGGATACGATCGCCAGTAGTAGGTACTTGGATTGACGAAGGTTCTTTCCCGAGCCCCGGCTTCCGCAGCCGGGGAAGGAAGACCCACGCACCTAGGCCGAAAGACTCCGTTGACCCGAGCCACTGTCGAAGATACACTTCCTTCCCAGTCCGAGTCTGCTCGAAGTCCCGGGTTCGTCTCCGTTGCACGCTCTCTTGCAAAACGCGAGAGAATTCTCGGGTCAGTCGATCGGGAAATCGAACAATCCTACACCTGAGGAACACTCATGAAGAGAAGTTTGACCGCACTCGTCGCGCTGATCTGCATCGGCCTGGCCGGTATCGCTGTCGCCCAAGACCTTCAAACAGCGCGCCCGATGTACAAGGCCCTGCCGCCGCACAACTACTTCCCGGATGCGAGAAACCCGAATCCTGCCGCGCAGTTGGCGCAGTGGACATTTACCTGGAAGTCTTCGCATAACAACGTCACCTACCATTCCGTGATCGTGGGATCGGATCCCTCGACCAACAACAGCACCACCACCGTGACCGTCGGGGTCATCCCCATCAAGATGGTCTACGGACCGAGCAATGGGAACAAGACGTTTGATCCCGATACACCGTATTTTGGAAATTTCACAACCACGCAGATGGTGTTGAAGTCGCCGATCTTCCAGTCGGAATTTGACTACGTTCAGGGAGGCACGGACATAGGCAGAACACAATACATCGATGCCTACGAGCGCGCCAACTTCTGGACCGATGTCCAGACCAACACCAAGTATCACGTGCTTTTCAAGACGGTGCTGGGTCCCACCCAGACCATCAACGTGTCTTCTGGGCAAGGCAGCGTGATCTCCAATCCCTGGAGCGGCATCCCCACTGGCACCATGGATATCAACGCCTTCGACGCGCAGCTACAAACCATCATCCATAAGTTCTCCCAGATACAGCCGAACGTCCTGCCGCTGTTTATCACCACCAACGTGTACTTGACCGAGGGCGGCTGCTGCATCGGCGGCTATCACAGCGCCAATGGCTTTCAGCCCAGCGGTCAGACCTATTCCTACAGCACCACCATCTCGCAGGCTCCGATCCCGGTATTTTCACAGGACATAGGCGCGCTGGCGCACGAGATGGGCGAGTGGCTGCTGGATCCGTTCGTCGACAATTCATCTCCGTGCCCGAATAACAGCATTCTGGAAAACGGCGATCCGTTGGAGACGGAAACCGGCGTGCATGACTTCGGCGATTGGCCGTACACCATCAGCGGCTTCACCTTCCATCCCCAGGACTTAGTAACGCTGGGCTGGTTCGGAGAGACCCCATCGACCGCGGTGAATGGGTTCGTCACCTTCCAGGGAACCAGCCTGGCGGTTTGCCAGACTGCTCATTAACCCTGTATAAGTCAAAGGCCCGCTCTCAAAAAGAGCGGGCTTTTTTATTGGCGGAGGGGTTTATCTCTTGACGACGGCGGGCTGGATTTCTTCCACATCCACCCAGTTGGTGGGATAGGAGCCGGTGTAGCAAGCCGAGCAATAGGTAGTCTTGTCACCATCTCCACAGGCTCTTTTCAATCCATCCAGTGAGAGGTAGGACAGCGAATCGGCACCGATGAATTGCCGGATCTCTTCGACTGACTTGTTGGCAGCAATCAATTCCTTCTTCGAAGGCGTGTCCACGCCGTAAAAACACGGGGAGATGGTAGGCGGGCAGGATATGCGCATGTGCACCGCTTTGGCTCCCGCTCCGCGCACCATGCGAACGATTTTCCGGCTGGTGGTGCCGCGGACGATGGAGTCGTCGATCAGCACTACGCGCTTGCCTTCCAGCAGGCTCCGTACCGGGTTAAGCTTCAACCTGACACCGAAATCGCGCACCGTCTGGCGTGGCTCAATAAACGTGCGGCCCACATAGTGGTTGCGGATCAATCCAAAGCGGAAGGGAATGCCGCTCTCGGCGGCGTAGCCAACAGCCGCGGTCACTCCGGAATCGGGTACGGGAACCACGATATCGGCTTCCGCCGGCGCTTCGCGCGCCAGTTGCCGGCCCAGCTCTTCCCGGCTCTGCTGCACCGCCCGGCCAAATACCAGGCTGTCGGGTCGGGAAAAATACACATGCTCAAAGATGCAACTCGATTGCGCCAGTGGCGGGGTGTAGATCCGCGAGGTCACTCCCTCGGGGCCGACCACAATCAGCTCTCCGGGCTTGACGTCGCGCTCGAAGGTGGCGCCGATCAGGTCGAACGCGCTGGTTTCTGATGCGAAGACAATCGTGTCCTGCTTCTCGCCACCCTGCGCCGCAATCCGCCCCATGGCCAGCGGCCGGAAGCCGCGCGGGTCACGAGCGGCGAAAACCCGGTCCGGGCTGATCATTACCAGGGAAAAAGCCCCTTCCACCTTGCGCAGCGCGTCGGCCATGGCCTCGGGGAGCGTCTGCTCTTTGGAGAGCGCAATCAGATGAACGATGACCTCGGTGTCGCTGTTGGTCTGAAAAATCGATCCCTGGCCTTCCAGTTGGCCACGAATCTCCTGCGCATTCACCAGATTCCCGTTGTGCGCCAGCGCCATCATGCCCTTATTGGATTGCACCATGATGGGTTGTGCGTTGAGCAGCGCGGAATCGCCTGCGGTCGAGTAACGGGTGTGTCCTATGGCCAAGGTCCCGCGCAACTGGGCCAGGACCTCCTCTACAAAAATATCCGCCACCAGGCCCATGGCCTTGTGCATGTGCAGGGCCATGCCGTCGGAGGTGACAATTCCCGCCGACTCCTGGCCGCGATGCTGCAGGGCGTGCAAGCCGAGGTAGGCAAGCTTCTCCGCCTCAGGATGCGCATAGATCGCAACCACTCCGCACTCATCGCGAAATTTGTCGGAAGTTGGCATTTGGCTTTTAGCTCTTAGCTTCTAGCGCCTAGCTCTTCTCTGCGATCTCTGGCTCTACTCTGCGAGCTCTGCGTTTAAAGGCTCCTTAATCTGCCGCCACTGCCTCGGTTCTCAAAGCCGCCTCCAGAGCCTTTTCATAACTTTGGCGCAGTTCGTCGATGCTCGCTGACACCACCACCCGACCATCCAGCTTGATTTCCAGTTGCTGCGGAACCGTCTCCCCAAGCACGTCCGCCGAGATGCCGTATTTTACCGCTACTTGTTGGATTCCCGAGAGGTTACTTCGGTCGCACGACACCACCACCCGGCTGGCATCCTCGCCAAATAGCACAAACTCCGCCGGCAGCCCCTGGGAGCTTAAATCCACCTTCGCTCCTACGCCATTCGTGAACGCCGATTCCGCCAGGGTCACTGCAATCCCGCCTTCCGAGCAGTCATGAGCGGAATCGACCAGCCGGGCTCGAATCATCTCGACCAGCGCCTTTTGCAGTGCGGCTTCGCGTTCCAGCTCCAGCGCCGGGGGAAATCCCCACACCGCGCCGAGGATCTCCTTGGCATACTCCGACGAGCCGAATTCCGACTCCGCGTCGACCTGATCTCCCGGCTCCGACCCGCGCAGCAGAACCACAACCCGCCCCGCCTCGCGGAAATGAGGAAAGACCGCCTTGTGAACGTCGTCCAGCGTGCCCACGATTCCCAGCACCGGCGTGGGATAAATTCCTTCGCCGAGAGTTTCGTTATAGAAACTGACATTGCCGCCGGTGATAGGCACATCGAGCGCCTCGCAGGCTTTGGTGATGCCATCGACGACCTGCGAGAACTGCCACATGATTTGCGGCTTCTCGGGATTGCCAAAGTTCAAACAGTTGGTCGCACCGACAGGAGTGGCGCCGCAGCAGGCAACATTGCGGGCGGCGTCGGCCACTGCATGCATGGCCCCGAGTTGCGGATCGAGATAGCACCAACGCCCATTGCCATCGAGCGCCATCGCGAGGCCTCGTTGCGAGCCCTTGATGCGAATCACGCCGGCATCGCCCGCGCCGGGCCCCTCAACGGTATTGGTCAGCACCATGTGGTCGTATTGCTGCCACACCCAGCGCTTGCCGCAGATATTGGGGCTGGCCAGGAGGAGCTTCAGATTTCCCGTTAGGTCCCCAGCCGCCGCCAGTTGAATGTGCTCCGGCTTTTCGCGGGGAACCGGCGGCTCCCAGCGCTGCAAAGGACGCTTGTAAACCGGCGCATCATCGGTCAGGGCTTCGTTCGGAATCTCCGAGACAACTTTGCCGTGCTGAAGCACCCGCATCTTGCCGTCGTTGGTCACGCGGCCGATTTCGACCGCATCGAGTCCCCACTTTTCGAAGACCCGAAACACTTCGTCTTCGCGGCCTTTCTGCGCCACCAAGAGCATGCGCTCTTGTGACTCGCTGAGCATGATCTCGTAAGGACTCATGCCGGTCTCACGCTGCGGGACGCGGTCGAGCTCAATTTCGGTGCCGACTTTACCGCGCGCTCCCATTTCGCAGGTGGAGCAGGTCAGACCCGCCGCCCCCATGTCCTGAATGCCAACGATCGCCCCGGTCTGCATGGCTTCGAGGCATGCTTCCAGCAAGAGCTTTTCTAAAAAAGGATCGCCGACCTGAACATTGGGACGCTTGGCCTCCGAAGCCTCACTGAATTCCTCGCTGGCCATGGTAGCGCCGTGAATGCCATCGCGACCGGTCTTAGATCCCACGTAAATGACCGGATTCCCCTCGCCAGCCGCCTTGGCGTAGAAAATCTGGTCACGCCGTACCAAGCCGAGAGCAAATGCATTTACCAGCGGATTGCCGGAGTAACAAGGCTCGAATTTCGTCTCGCCGCCAAGATTCGGAACCCCGAAGCAGTTCCCGTAAGAAGCGACGCCGCTCACCACGCCCTCGAGGATGGAATGATTCTTATGTATCTCGGCTTGTGTGGCGCGGGCGCCCTCGCCTGCGGCCCTTGGCGGCACAATCGGCCCAAACCGCAGCGAATCCATCACCGCCACCGGCCGCGCACCCATGGTAAAAATATCGCGCAGAATCCCGCCGACGCCAGTCGCCGCTCCCTGAAAAGGCTCAATAAACGACGGATGATTATGCGACTCGATCTTGAAGGCGCACGCCCAGCCGTCACCGATATCGATGATGCCAGCGTTCTCTCCCGGCCCCTGGACCACGCGTTTGCTGCGTGTCGGCAGGCGCTTCAGATGGACGCGGGAGGACTTGTAGGAGCAGTGCTCGCTCCACATCACGCTGAAAATGCCAAGCTCCGTGATGGTTGGCTCCCGCCCGCCGAGCAGTTGCTTGACCTTGTCGTATTCTTCGAGGCGTCAGCCCGTGCTCCCGAACCAGTTCGGGAGTGATGGCTGGAGTGGCGATGGTGGTCATGGGGAAGTTCTATTGTCGCATTTTGGGAAGCGGCTGGATAGAGTTTCTATTTATGCTTCACATAGTTTCTATTTATGATGATGGGCGCTCATGAAATCCGTCATTGTCGGCACCGCTGGCCACATCGACCACGGCAAAACCGCGCTGGTCAAGGCCCTTACCGGCATTGACGCCGACCGCCTGGAGGAAGAAAAGCGCCGGGGCATCACCATCGATATTGGTTTCGCCCACCTCGAACTGCCTGTTCCCGGCGGAGATACTCTGCGCCTCGGCTTCGTCGATGTCCCCGGCCATGAACGCTTTGTGCGCAACATGCTGGCCGGAATCGGTGGCATCGATCTGGTTCTGCTCGTGATTGCCGCCGACGAAGGTATCAAGCCGCAGACCCGCGAACACTTCGACATCTGCCGCCTGCTTTCTGTGCGCCGCGGCATCACTGTGCTCACCAAGTCTGACCTCGTGGATCGCGAGACTCTTGACGTCGTCCGCCTGGAAATTGAAGACTTCCTCCGCGGGACATTTCTCGACGCAGCCCACGCGCCCATCGTCCCTGTCAGTTCGCTTACCGGCGCAGGAATGGATGATCTGAAGCGGGCGCTGGCGCAGAGTTGCCGCCGAAGTTCCCGCCCGCGATTCCACCAGCCTTGCCCGCCTTCCCATCGACCGCGTCTTCTCCATGAAGGGCTTCGGTGCTGTGGTGACAGGGACTTTGATTTCTGGGAGCGTAAGTAAGGAAGCCGAACTTGAAGTCTTCCCCAAAGGCAAGCGGGTGCGGGTGCGTGGAATTCAGGTGCACGGGGTGTCGTCCGATCAGGCTGTCGCCGGCCAACGCACGGCGCTGAATCTGGCAGGCGCGACCACCGAACAACTCGCCCGCGGCATGACCCTCGCTCCACCGGCAACGTTCAATGCCACCTCGCGAGTGGACGTGCAACTCTCGCTTTTGCCTTCCGCCAAGCCGCTCAAAGACCGCGCCCGCGTACACTTTCATTCTTACACTTCGGAAACCATCGCGACGGTCGTCTTGTACGGCAAGAAGCAGGTCGCTCCGGGAGAGACGGCTTTCGCTCAGTTGCGGCTGAGCGACTTCACGCTGTTGCTGCCCGGCGACCGCTTTATCATCCGCAAGTTTTCTCCTGTGATCACCATCGGCGGAGGTGTAGTGGTTGAGAGCTCTCCGCCCACAAAAGTTCGAGACGTGCCCGCTCATGCGGGCTATCTCTCATCACTCGCGGGGGAATCTCGCGCCGGTGCTCTCGGGGCGCGAGTAGTGTTGGCCGGAGCTCGAGGGTTGAGCCTCGCCGAGGCCATCGCCCGCACTGGTTGGACTAGCCAGCAAGTCACGGCCGCGGCCTCGGAGATCCCCGCGATCAGCCGCGTCAACGACGTTCTGATTTCAAATTCTGCCTTGGTTGCCCTCCGCGCCAAGCTCAACACCGCTCTCGATTCCTTTCATCGCCAGAATCCTCTGGTGCCCGGCATCAACCAGGAAGAGCTACGCGGACATTTTCCCGAGGCATCGCCGGAACTCTTCGCCCACGTGCTGGACAACGCTCTCAAAGAAAAGAAGATTGAGCTCTCGAGCGACTTGGTCCGTCTAGCCGGACGCGGTGTGGCTTTGAAGGACGAAGAAGCCGAATCCCAGAAGATCATCGAAACCGCCTTTGCGGCGGCAGGACTGAAGGTGCCGGCGCTGAAAGACGTTCTCGCCGGATTGAAAGTGGACAAAGTCCGTGCGCAGAAGATTGTCACCCTGCTGCTGCGAGACAAGGTTCTGGTGAAGATTTCAGAAGAATTGGTATTTCATCGCGACTCGTTGGCCGACCTAAGAAAGCGCATGGCCGCTGAGAAGACAAAATCCCCGAGAATCGACGTCGCCCGCTTCAAAGACCTGACCGGGGTGACCCGGAAGTACGCCATCCCACTGCTCGAATACCTCGACCGCGAACACGTGACCCGGCGGGTCGGAGATGAACGGATGATTTTATGAATTTTTTGATTTATCTGCGTTAATCCGCGTAAATCTGCGGCGAAAGTTTATTGGAACGTACAATGGACTAGTGCCGCCAGTCCGCATCATCGGCGCTGGGCTTGCCGGATCAGAGGCAGCGTGGCAATGTGCCCGGCAGGGCATTGCCGTCGAGTTGTTCGAGATGCGGCCCGTCCGCTCCACTCCTGCGCATCAAACCGCCGATTTCGCCGAACTGGTCTGCTCCAACTCGCTGAAGTCGGACAGCGAAAACACGGCGCCCTGGCTGCTGAAAGAAGAAATGCGGCGGGCGGGATCGCTCTTGCTCGAAATCGCCCGCCAGTGCGCGGTGCCGGCAGGGCACGCGCTTGCCGTCGATCGCGCTACGTTCGCCGCCAAGGTTACAGATGCGATATCCCGGGAGCCATTGATCACCATCCGCCGCGAGGAAGTCACCCAAATCGACGAAGAACAACTGACCATCATTGCCACCGGACCGCTAACCTCCGACGCACTATCGCGCGAAGTCGCGCGTCTCAGCGGAGCATCGCATCTGTATTTCTACGACTCCATCAGTCCCATCGTCGAAGCTGACTCCATCGACATGGCCAGGGTCTATCTGGCGGCGCGCTATGACAAAGGCACGGCCGACTACATCAACTGCCCCATGTCGAGGGACGACTACGACCGCTTCTATGACGCTTTGATCACAGCCGAGTCAGTCGAAGCCCACGATTGGGAAAAACTGAATTACTTCGAAGGCTGCCTGCCCATTGAGGAAATTGCCCGGCGCGGCCGTGACACCCTCCGCTTTGGGCCCATGAAACCCGTCGGCCTAAAGAATCCACAGACGGGAAGGATGCCTTATGCCGTGGTGCAATTGCGACAGGAGAATCTGCGCGCCGACTCTTACAACTTAGTCGGCTTTCAGAACCATCTGAAGTTTGGCGAACAGGCTCGCGTGCTGCGCTTGATTCCGGGTCTCGAGAATGCCCGCTTCCTGCGCTACGGACAAATCCATCGCAACACCTACATCAACGCCCCCACACTCCTGCAAGAGACGCTGCAGATGAAGCAGCATCCAAGGGTCTTTTTTGCCGGACAGATCTGTGGTGTGGAAGGCTACGTGGAATCCATCGCAACCGGGCTGATGGCGGGGCTTCACGCTGCCGCCCTGGCCGCCGACGCACAGCCCGTCAGGCCGCCGCGAGCCACGGCTTTCGGCTCGCTTACCCACTACATCACCCACGCTGATCCCGCTAAGTTCCAGCCCGCCAACATTACATTTGACCTGCTGCCACCGCTGGACCAGAAAATTCGGGACCGTCAGGAACGGCACCGCCAGCAGTGTCAGTTGGCGCTCCGGGACATCGATGCCTGGCTGGAGAGGGCCAAGGCCTCCCCCACCGTACGCTAACTTTCTGAAACAAAACCTTTCTGGATTCCGTACCACATCTCAGCGGAAGCCCGCCCCGGCTCACGTTCGGGGGGCCTAACCGTCCAATCCTCGGCCATGATTCTGCGTGATCTCATTGGCGACGTGCTCCGGACCCTCTGGTCCCACAAGCTGCGCACGTTCCTGACCATGTTCGGTATTGCCTGGGGGATTATTTCCATCGTGCTTATGGTGGCCGCTGGCGAGGGCCTGCGCAAAGGCCAGGAAATCCAGGCCCAAACCCTGGGCAAAGACGTCATGATCGTCTTCCACGGCCGCACCAGCCTGCAGGCAGGCGGAACCCGCGCCGGCCGGACTGTGCATTGGGAAGACGCGGACATGGCCGCGATTCAGTCCCAGACTCCCGACTGTCAGTACACCATCCCCGAACTGGAGCAGGAGGATGTCCGTGCCCACAGCAACTACAACAACGCCGCCCTGCTGGTGACCGGTTCGCTACCCCCATTTCAGGACATCCGCAGCTTGGGCGTTGGCGAGGGACGTTTCTATGACTGGGATGACACACGCGAAGGCCGTCGCGTGGCCTTCCTCGGAAGCGATGCCGCCAAGCAGCTCTTTCCCGGCCGCAATCCGGTGGGCGAAAACCTTTACCTGAATACTTTTCCCTACATCGTGATCGGCGTGATGGCCAAGAAAAAGCAGGACTCCAGTTACGACGGCTGGGACGTCAACAAGATTTTCATTCCGTTCGGCGCCATGCGACGGGACTTCCCCGACAAGCCTCCGGGTACCTCAACCACGTTTGACCAGTTGCTGGTCACGCCCAAGTCGGTCGAGCAACATGAGTTGTGTAAGCGGGAAGTCCGCGTTGCGCTGGGCCAGATGCACCGCTTCGATCCCAATGACAAAGAAGCTTGCCCCATCTGGGACACGGTGCAAGAGGCCAAAGCCTTCCGGCAGATGACCGATGGCATGAAGTACTTCCTGGGCGCGGTGGGCGTGGTGACGCTGTTTCTCGGCGGGCTTGGAGTTATGAACGTGATGATGGTGGCGGTGCGCGAGCGCACTCGCGAAATTGGCGTGCGCAAAGCTTTGGGCGCCCCCGCGCAAACCATCTTGAAACAGTTTTTCTTTGAAGCGCTGCTGATTGCCTGCCTTAGCGGCGGCATTGGACTGAGTATCGCCTTCGGACTTTGTTTCTTGGTGGATCTGTTGCCCATGCCTGCCTTCTTTGCCGGGCTTCTTCCCACATGGGGATCTGGCCTGATGGCGTGTGGGCTGCTGGGTTCGATTGCCGTGCTTTCCGCGCTCTACCCGGCACGCAAGGCAGCCTCGATTGATCCCATCGAGGCGCTGCGCTTCGAAGCAGGAGGATAGATGGTTTTCCTTTGTGCTCCTTCGTGTCCTTTGTGGTTTAAGCCTTTGAACTGATGCTATTCGAAATCATTCGCGAAGCTTGGATTGCCCTGCGGCGCAACTACACTCGCAGCCTGCTCACCATGCTGGGCATCGTCTGGGGCATCACGACGGTTACGCTGCTCATCGCCTACGGCAGCAGCTTTCGCGCCATCCTGGTCGGTGGTTTCGACGCCTTCGGAAAGAGCGCAGTCATCTGCTGGCCGCAGCAGACCAGCGAACAGCCCGGAGGCCAGCGGGCGGGCAAGAAAGTCGTGTTCGAGCAGGCCGATCTCGATATGGTGAAAGAGACCGCGCCGCTGGTGAAACACGTTTGCTTGGAGACCGTACGCCGCCCAGGTATCGCTTACGGAGACCGCATGGTCGGCACAGCTGCGGTGCGCGGCGTTTGCCCGGAGTATGGTGAGATGCGGAACGAAGTTCCTTCGGAGGGCCGTTGGATCAATGCCAGCGATGAGCTCGAACGGCGCCGGGTAGTATTTCTCGGGGGGCGCATTCGTGAGCAACTATTCAGCGGACGTCCGGCGGTGGGGGAAGTCGTGCAGATCGGTGGCGTGCGCTTCACCGTCATCGGCGTGATGGCCCGCAAGATCCAGCTCAGCAACTATTTCAGCAGCGACGACGAATCCACCTGGATTCCCTACTCGGCCGCCGGCGATTTGTGGAATACCAAAGACGCAGCCGTCATGATTTTCGAGCCCATCGCTCCACAGTTTGAAAAGAGGGCCATGGCCCAGGTGCTGGCCGCAGTGGCGACACGCCAGCAGTTTTCTCCGACCGACCCCAAAGCCATCCAAATGTTCGGGAAGGACGAATTTCGTCCCGTCATCGAGGCCCTGACCATCGGCCTGCAAGTTCTGCTCGCCTTTGTCGGAACTTTGACCCTCGGCATCGGCGGGGTGGGTGTGATGAACATCATGCTGGTTTCGGTAGACGAGCGTATCCGCGAAATCGGCTTGCGCCGCGCCCTGGGCGCGCGCAAACGCCACATCAAATTTCAGTTCCTGGCGGAGACGCTGTTAATTATGTTGCTCGGCGGCGCGGTGGGCGTGCTGCTCTCTTACGGCATCGCGGCCGCAGTGGGGACACTGCCGCTAATGGGGCCGTTGTTTGAAGATGATTCCGGGAAAGCCGACATCCATTTGCGAATTTCGCTGATGACCGTGACCCTTTCGACCATTGTGCTGCTAATCGTGGGGGTGATCAGCGGCCTGGTTCCCGCTTTGCGCGCCTCGAAGCTCGATCCCGTCGAGGCCTTACGATACGAGTAGAAAGAGCAGCCACGAATAACCGAACAAATATCATTTGACCGGCGCCTGCGGGAAGCAGTACCTTGCTGCCAGTTCTCCTAAGACTCCGCGAGGTGTTGCTTGCCACTCTCCGCGATCGATGCCATCAGTCCAGCCTTTCAGCATACTAAGCAGCAACTTCTTCAGCCCTTCCGCTTGGCGCAGTGGGCGAAGCTTGCGTTGGTGGGGTTTCTTGCCGGAGAACTCAGCCCGGGAGGGTGCAACACTGGCAACCTCCAACTGCCATCCCATGCCGGTGGTGGGCAGCGTTTTGTGGATTCCGGCCTGCCCAACTTCGATCCCATGATGTTTTTGCCTTTGATAGGGTTGTTGATCGTGGTCGCCACAGTGCTCTGGATTATCTTCCTTTATGTGAGCAGCGTGATGCGCTTCATCTTGTTCGACAGTGTGATTGCGAAGCGCTGTGAAATCCAACTCTATTGGGCGCGGCGGCACGGTGCCGGGTTACGTTACTTCGTGTGGCAACTTCTTTTTCTTCTCGCGATGGTGGCCGGTATCACTATCCTGCTGGGAATTCCTGCCGCGCTTGCCGTGGCTGCAGGTTGGCTCCAAGATCCGCGGCAGCACCTGGTTCCACTCATTCTGGGGGGCATGGTCCTGTTCTTTCTGGTGATGAGCTTCATTGTGCTTTTCCTGGTGGTCCACGTTCTGACCAAGGACTTTGTGGTGCCTGCGATGGCTTTGGAGAACATCAGCGCTATCGAAGGATGGCGGCGCCTGTGGCCCATGTTGAAAGCGGAGAAGGGCAGTTACGCCGGCTACCTCGGCATGAAGATCGTAATGGCATTGGGAACTGCAGTGGTTGTGGGGATCATTACCGTGATCGTGGTCCTGATTTTGCTGATTCCCGCAGGCGGCTTCGGTATCGTCGCCGTACTGGCGGGCAAGACCGCCGGTCTGACCTGGAATCTTTATACGATTACGTTGGCTGTGGTTGCGGGATGCGTTGTGCTCGCGATTCTTCTCTATGTGATTTCCCTGATCTCGGTACCGGCGATCATATTCTTTCCGGCTTACTCTATCTATTTCTTTGCATCGCGCTATCCGCCGCTGGAAAGGTTTCTGCATCCGCCGCCACCCACCGCTCCCCAGGCCCCACCGCCCTTGTTGCCGCCACTAGCGGAGCCGCTTGCATAGTGTGAACGGTCCCTCCGGGAGGCGTTGCGGAGCTCGCGGTGGTAGGCAAGAGTCAGTCGCCGCCTGTCAGTTCTCAGGTACCCGGCGTGCGGCTTTCGGACGGCGGTTCCAGGAAAAGCGCCTCCCCACAATGCACTTTATGATCAAGTGGTCGGTGGAAGCAGTTGCACCCACTCCTACGCCGAAGTTGAACTCCCAATTCGGCCCTAGATCAAGATCAATCGCCGGGAAAAATTGCTGTTGCTGCTGGTGGAGGGGATCGAAGCCGGTGATCGGCCCGTAGGACGCGTAATACTCCAGACCTCCGGCGATCCGCTTGGTGAAGTCGAAGCTGACTTTCGCGTTGGGTGAGAACACAACCCCCTGATGCACGCTCTCTCCGTGAAAGGAGCGGTCGAGCGTAGGATTGAAACTCAGATACCAGCGTCCGAGCTTCTTATCCACGATCGGACGGATCTCCCACGTCCAGGTGTCTGGCGAGAAGTCACGCCGCTGGTAGCCAATTTCATTGGAAATACTCACGCCCACCGGCCAGTGCCAGGATTCCGGAACCCGGACTCGGGGACGGATGTGGTCGCCCACCCACTGCCAGCCTCCATCGGACTGAATGCTGGTGAAAACGTAGAAGCCGGTTT
Organism: uncultured Acidobacteriota bacterium; assembly: GCA_963734415.1. Taxonomy (GTDB): domain Bacteria; phylum Acidobacteriota; class Terriglobia; order Terriglobales; family Acidobacteriaceae; genus JABCZH01. The sequence goes on from CAVTHF010000001.1 coordinate 72,589, forward strand.
CAAACCAGTCAGTGATACCTTGCGTGATTTCCAGAGTCTCGTGCATCGCGTGATTCGAGGGCAACACGCCGTCGTTTACTGTTTTGCTGCCCTCTACGGTGAAATTGGAATGCAGCTCGACCATAGTGTGGCCAGGTGGAACCGTGTCATAGGAATAGACCTGAATCTCGTAGTTGTCCTGAGCTTGAGTGGGCATCACGGTCGATATGGCAAGCACGAAAGCCGTGAGCGCGCAGATCAGGAGTTGTTGGAAAGTCATCTGTATCCGGTGTTACAAGAGCGCCGTTGGTGTTTTCATGATGCACTGCGTACGTCGAGGGTGCAAGCGTGGTGGGAACTTGTTTGAGCATGTGGCCCGAGCACAGCTTGCATGCTCGCAGGGACAACGCCAATAATGCTTGCAGCAGCTCGGGGGAGCATGTGCAGGCAATCGAGAACAAAGTTCGGGAGAGTTTCGGGCGTCAGGCTTTTATGGCCACCATCGGAGCGCAGTTGGCTGCCGTCGGCAGCGGCACGGTCGAAATTCGTATCCCTTTCAATGCCAGGCTGACACAGCAGAACGACTTTCTCCACGCGGGTGTGATCACCAGCATTCTGGATTCGGCTTGCGGATACGCCGCGCTCAGCGTGGCCCCGGAGAAGGCCGAGGTGCTCAGCGTGGAATTCAAAGTCAACCTGTTGGCTCCGGCGGTCGGAGACTCGTTCGTGGCCCGCGCCCAGGTCAAGCGCGCGGGAAAGACCCTGACCGTGTGTACTGCCGACGCTTTTGCCCTAAATCAAGGAAACGAAAAGCTGGTAGCGACCATGCAAGCCACCATCATCAATTTGATTTCGCAGGCGTGAGCCCGTTTTGCCGACCCCAAGGGGGCGCGCTTCAGATATCATTTCCTGCCGTGACCTTGACGAGGGAACCAACCCCGAGTTCGCGCCGTGCGCTGCGCGACATCCTGCTCTACGGGGCGTGCGGCGGCGTGCTCATCGTGGTCCTGAAATTGACGGAGTACCGCTTCTTGGTGGTCGAGCATTCAGTTGAGATCTACGGCGCCCTGGTCGCCGCCCTGTTTGCCGGACTCGGTATCTGGCTAGGCCTGACCCTCACCAAGAAAAAGCCGGCGCTGATTATCAAAGAAACGATCATCAAAGAAATCCCGGCGCAGGCCGCGGACCCGTTCGTCGTCGACGAGGCGCGTGTGAGCCAGTTCGGCATCACCGCCCGCGAGTTGGAGATTCTCGGGCTCATAGCCGCCGGGCTGAGCAATCGGGAGATTGCCGGGCGGCTCTTTGTCAGCGAAAACACGATTAAGACCCATTCCAGCCGGCTGTTTGATAAGCTCGGCGCCAAGCGGCGGACCCAGGCGGTGCAAATCGGCAAGACCGCCCGCCTGATCCCGTGAGGCATTCGCCCACCCGAAAGGGTGATTTTTCGCTCTCCGAGGCAAAATCACCCAAAAGTATGACGACAGCGCCTGCCTTCCCAGCTACATTTCGGGCACGTGAGAGCAGGTGAAGGAGGCTCATGAAGCGCGTAACCGGCATTGGCGGAGTTTTCTTCAAATCAGAAAATCCGCAGAAGCTTTACGAGTGGTATGAACAGCATCTCGGCATCCAGCGCGAGCCGCACGGCCAGGGTGCATCGTTCCACTGGCGCGAAGTGCGGGCCGCAGACGGAACCGAGCCCGGTCCCGAAGCCGAGACTGCGTGGTGCATCTTCCCGCACACGACGAAACACTTTGGCTCGGGCAAGGCCAGCTTCATGGTCAACTACCGCGTCGACGATCTCGACGCTCTGCTCGAAGACTTGAAGAAATCTGGAGTCGAAATCGATCCCCACCGCGAAGAGGCCGACTACGGTCGCTTCGCGTGGATCACCGACCCGGACGGCAACCGCATTGAGTTATGGGAACCGGCAAGACAAAAAGATTGACGATAGGACAGAACCGTACTCGCAGTCTAGGGGTATCTCTGGATCGCATTGCACCTTCACCAAGAACGGAGGCTTAACTCGATGAAAAAGATTGTGCTCACTTTCGGACTGATTTCTGGCGCAGTGTCAATCGCAACCATGCTGGCGGCGATCCCCTTTGAGGATAAGATCAGCCACGACAAAGCGGAGATTCTTGGCTACACCATCATCGTGCTGTCGGCGTTGTTGGTGTTCTTCGGCATCAGGTCCTATCGTGAGAATGTCGGGGAGGGTCGCCTGAGCTTCGGTCGAGGTTTCGCGGTTGGCATCCTGATTACGCTGATTTCGAGCGCTTGCTACGTGGGCACCTGGGAAATCGTCTATTTCAAATTCATGCCCGACTTTGCCGTGAAGTACGGCGCCCAAATGGTGGAGCGCGCCAAGGCCTCCGGGGCCAGCCAGCAAAAAATCGCTGAGGCTGAGCAGCAAGCCAGAGAGTTCAAGCAGGCGTATGACAATCCCTTGATCAACGTCGCCTATACTTTCATGGAAGTTTTCCCGGTCTACCTGGTGGTGACTGCGGTTTCGGCCGGGATATTGAGGAAAAAAGCGCGCCAGCCTTAGCTGGCCCTGGTCTTGATCCAGATTGGCGTGCCCACAAAGCCAAATGCCTTACGAATCTGGTTTTCCAAAAAGCGCTCGTAGGAGAAATGTAATTTCACCTTGCGGTCGGTGAACAGAATGAACGTCGGCGGCGCCACCGTGGCTTGCGTCAGATAGTAGATTCTGACCCGCAGCTTGGCCGGGACTGAGGCGCGTTCGAAGTCCACTTGCTTGAGGAAGCGGTTCATTTCCGCGGTGGGAATACGCATCCGTCGTTCGGCAGCGACCTTTTCCAGCAACGGCAGAATCTTCTCTGTCCCTTTGCCGGTCGAAGCCGAGATGAACAGTACCGGCGCATACTGCAGAAACTTAAGACCATGCCGCAGGTTCTGCTCGTAGGCTACGCGTTCGGCTGGGTGCTTACTGGCTTTCATGCGCGCGTTCTTGGACTGACCCACGGCCTTCTTCTGGCCGCTCATAACCAGGTCCCACTTGTTCACTATGATGATCACCGACCTGCCACTCTCATGGGCATAGCCGGCGATGGCGGCGTCGAGCGCACTCACGCCCTCCGTTGCGTCAATCATCAGCAAGGCGATGTCGGCAGCCTCGAGATGCTTACGCGCCATTACCACTGAGAGCTTTTCTGCCATCAAATGAGTCTTGCCTTTGCGCCGGATGCCGGCGGTATCGATGAAGCGAAAGCGCCTGCCGTCGTGTTCCACGACTTCGTCCACGGCATCGCGCGTGGTGCCAGGAATGGGCGAAACAATCGACCGCGTAGCTCCGGTCAGGCAATTCAGCAGAGTTGACTTGCCGACGTTGGGATGGCCGATGATTGCGACCCTTGTCTCCCGGGGCTGCTCCGTGTCCTCGGGCACTTCCGCCTCCGACGGCAGTTCCGGCGGCAGTACCTCGAACACCGCGTCGAGTAATTCATCCGAGCCCCGGCCGTGTTCGGCGGAAATTGGAAACATTCGTCGAATCCCGAGACGATGGAACTCGTTTACCCATGCCGCCTGTTTCTCGGTGTCAATCTTGTTGATGGCCAAAAACAGCGGCTTGCCCATGCGCAAGAGCAACTGTGCGAGTTCCAGGTCGGAAGCAGTAAGTTCACTGCGTCCGTCCACCACCATGATGACTGCAGCGGCTTCCTGTAATGCCACCTGTGCCTGGCGAAATATCTGCGAGGGAATGAATTCATGGTCATCGGGGATGATGCCGCCCGTGTCGACAATGCGTAGTTCGCGCCCGCGCCATTCTGCTTTTCCGTAGAGCCGATCGCGAGTGATGCCGGGTTCGTCGCCGACAATCGCCCGGCGCGATCCTACGATCCGGTTAAACAGCGTGGATTTGCCCACGTTGGGGCGGCCCACGATGGCAAGGGTGGGAACGCTCGCCGTCGCCGGGAGGCTCATCGAATTAGAGTTGATTCGGGTCAATTAATGGTTCGTGTGCAGGGGAGGCACAGACAGTATTATAGAGGTTTCTGTGGCCTCGACCTCCCAGCCCGTTGCTCGCGCGAAAAAGCCGGGCACATCGCTCTATGACTTTTTCTCGCCCGGCGGCCTGCTCTCGCAGACCCACCCGGCCTACGAATTCCGCCGCGGACAGCTGCAGATGGCCCAAGCCGTAGAACAGGCGCTGGCGGAAAAACGCCATTTGATCGTTGAGGCTGGTACTGGAACCGGCAAGACGCTGGCCTACCTGCTGCCTGTCATTCGCTCCGGCAAGCGTGTCATCATCTCCACCGGCACCAAGAATCTGCAAGAACAGCTCTTCAATAAAGATGTCCCCTTCCTGGAGCAGGCGCTGTTCCCCAACAGCGAAGGCAAGCTGAAGGTCTGCTACATGAAGGGGCGCAACAACTATTTGTGCCGCAAGAAACTCTACGACCTCACCGATCAGCCGGTGTTAAGCGGTCTTGAGGAAATTGAGCACTATCGCGCCATTGCTGCCTGGGAGAAAGCTACCCACACCGGAGACCGCGCCGAACTTGCTATGTTGCCCGAAGCCAGCGCCCTCTGGCACAAGCTCGACGCACGCTCCGATACCTGCATCGGCCAGAAATGCAGTTCCTGGGACAAGTGTTTCATCACAGAAATGCACCGCCGAGCGATGGAGAGCGACATCATCATCGTCAACCATCATCTTTTCTTCGCCGATCTGGCGATCAAGCAGCAGGCGGAATATGCGCCCGATGCGGGCATTCTTCCCGAGGCCGGTGCAGTCATTTTCGACGAAGCTCACGAACTGGAAGATGTGGCTGGCAGCTATTTTGGGGTGTCGGTCAGCAATTCCCGCGTGGAAGAGCTGTGCCGAGATGTGGAAGCTTCGCTGCACCGTAATCATGCGCTTTCGGCTTCGCTTTCCGGAGCCTTGAAGAGCCTGCGCGAACGTTCGATGTTTTTCTTCGCTCTGCTCCCGCAGGGCGAAGGCCGTTTTGCCTTCGAGAACCGGCGCGACTTTCTCGAAGAAAATGGTGACGAATTTCTGGCCCTGCAGCAGTCGTTCACGCGGCTGGGATCGGAACTGGAGAACCTGCCATCAAAGCCCGAAGAGGTTTTCAATTTTGTGCGGCGTGGGCAGGAGTTGCAAGTGCAGCTCGGCTTCGTGATGGAATCGGAAGATCACAATACTGTCTTCTGGATCGAGCGGCGGCGCGGCGGGCGGGAGCGGCAGAATGTTTTTCTTCAGGCTACTCCCATCGACGTTGCCCCTATTCTCAAGAGTTGCCTGTTCGACCAACTGGAGTGCGCCGTGCTGACCTCGGCCACCCTCGCCGTGGGCGGTGGGTTTGAATATATCCGCAAGCGCCTGGGGCTGGAACTGGCGCGTGAACTAATACTGCCCTCGCATTTCGACTATGAGAACCAGGCGCTGTTTTATGTTCCTCCGGACTTGCCCGACCCGCGCACGCCGCAGTTCGCGGCCAAGGCTGCGGATTGCATCCGCCGTCTGCTGGAAATCAGCCGCGGCCGGGCGTTTGTTCTGTTCACCAGCTATGCCCAGATGAACGATGTGTACCAGCGCTTGCTGAGCGAGATTGAGTTCCCCATGCTGCGCCAGGGGGACGCGCCCAAGAGCGCGCTGCTGGAAGAATTTCGTCTCACGCCCAACGCGGTGCTGTTTGCGACGTCATCGTTCTGGCAAGGTGTGGACGTGCAGGGTGAGCAACTCAGTTGCGTAATCATCGATCGCCTGCCGTTCGCGGTGCCGAGCGATCCGGTCGTGGCTGCGCGAGTGAAGTCCATCGACGCCGAGGGCGGCAACGCATTCTTTCAGTATCAGGTTCCGGCAGCAGTCATCACGCTGAAACAGGGGTTTGGACGGCTGATTCGGTCGCTGCATGATCGCGGTTTGCTGGTGCTGCTCGACAATCGGATTCTCAAGAAGCAGTATGGCCGAGTGTTCATCGAGAGCTTGCCTAATTATCGGAAGACGACAGAGATAAGACAAGTAGAGGAGTTTTTTGGGGCGTAGCTCTGAGGTGTCCGACGATTCCGCTACGACCGCCGACTGACTCGACTACCCGTCAGTGCGCGGAAGCGGAGGTTCAGCCGCTCGCTTTAGAACGATTAAGTTAAACCGTCCCGGGCTGGCGTAGACGAATTGGATCCGGTCACCGGGCCGCAAGCCCATCTCGCTCCTGATCTTAGCCGGAATGGTAACGCGGCCTCGCGTTGTGAGTTTTGCTATTGCCATGTACCGTATATATCGCCTCGTGCTGCAAGGGCCTTGAGCCTTGGCCGTCGTACAATAGCTCTTTAGGCTGAGCCCAGCCCCGAAAGCGTACAGGCAGGACATCCATGTTCGAAGTCACCGTCGAAGACTCGTTTGCCGCGGGACACTACCTCCGCAATTACAAGGGGAAGTGTGAGAACCCGCACGGGCACAATTACAAAGTCCGGGTCACGCTGGCCGGCAAGGAACTCGACAAGGCCGGGTTGCTGCTCGATTTCAAGGACTTGCGCGAGGTCATGAAGCACGTCATCGAGCGGCTCGATCATCAGATGATCAACGATCTGGAACCGTTTACGAAATTGAATCCGTCAGCCGAGAATCTGGCAAAGTATTTTTTCGATGAATCAAACGCGAAGCTCGACCGAGTCACGGGTGGCCGCGTGCACATCAAGAATGTCACTGTGTTTGAGACCGACAGCACCACCGCCACCTATTCAGAGTAGCGGTTTTCACGGAAGCTGAGAGCCAAGGGCTGATCGCTCGCCGCATGCAAATCACTGAGATCTACAAATCGATCCAGGGCGAGTCCACCCACGCGGGCCTGCCATGCGTCTTCGTTCGCCTGACCGGATGCAACCTGCGTTGCTCCTGGTGTGACAGCGAATACACTTTCACGGGCGGACATCGCATGGGCCTGGAAGAAGTCCTCGAACAAGTGGCTCAACTCAGCCCGGGAGGGCTGGTCGAAATCACCGGCGGCGAGCCCATGTTGCAGGAGAAAGAAGTTGTGCCGCTGATGCAGCGCTTGCTTGACGATGGCTACACTGTGCTGCTCGAAACCAGCGGTGAGCGCCGGTTGGAGCACGTTCCCCGGGCCGTGCATAAGATTGTCGACGTGAAGTGTCCAAATTCCGGCGAGCCCGATACTTTCGACTTGGAAAATCTTGAAGCCCTCAGCTCGGCGGACGAAGTCAAATTCGTCCTGAGTGACCGTGCTGACTACGAGTTTGCCAGGGACTTCACCGCCCGTCACGATCTGGCACGCCGGGTCAACGCGGTATTGTTCTCTCCCGCCTTCGCCAAAGATGCCCGCGGCGGACGAGACACTTCGCATTGTTTACTGGATCCGCGCGAACTGGCGGACTGGATGCTCGCCGATAACGTTCCTGCTCGCCTGGGACTTCAGCTTCATAAATTCATCTGGGATCCGGCGATGAAGGGAGTGTGAACTCAGTTCTGTGCCGGAGACATCCAGCAAATCCCGCGCGGTTGTCTTGCTCAGCGGAGGCATGGATTCCTGTGTCTGCGCCGCGCTGGCAGCGCGCGATTTTCACGCCGCCGCTGTCCACGTTGGCTATGGACAACGGACTGAAGAGCGCGAACGGCGGGCGTTCACCGCAATCTGTGACCACTTCGGGATCCGCGACCGGCTCCTGGTGCGCAATGAGGCCCTGCGGGCCATTGGGGGATCGGCACTCACTGATCCCCGCATTCCGGTGCCTGAGGCCCACTCCATCGGCCACGGTATTCCAGTTACATACGTGCCGTTTCGAAACGCCCACTTCTTGTCCACCGCGGTGAGCTGGGCTGAGGTTCTCGGGGCCGAGAAGGTGTACATTGGAGCGGTTGAGCAGGACAGTTCTGGATATCCCGACTGCCGGCCGGAGTACTACCAGGCATTTAACCAGGTGGTAAAGGCTGGAACCAAAGATGGCCGGATTCAGATTGTCACGCCTCTCATCGGCATGCGCAAGTTTGACATCGTCAAGCTTGGCCTTGAACTGGGTGCGCCCTTCGATTTAACGTGGTCTTGTTACACTAGTGAAGACCGTGCTTGTGGGGTCTGCGACAGTTGCGTGCTCCGATTGCGGGCTTTTAGCGAGGCCGGAACCGCGGATCCGATCCCGTACGCGGGAGTAACAAGTAAACTGTGAACGGCGCCGTCTTCGGCTTCCAATTGCCGATTCCGCGAGCTCTCGAATCGTAGATTGAAAATCGAAGAATTCAGTCGTCAGTTCCTCTTGGAGGCAACAATGAAGCACAGATTCCTGATCGCGGTCCTTTTAGGCCTGATGGCCGCAACGTATGCCCAGTCAGCATTCGCCCAGGCCGGCGGCTCGGTGAGGGGCGTATGCAAGGACGTGGAGGGCAAGCCGATCGTCGGCGCAACGGTGCGCTGGGTGAACGTCGAGAACGGCCGCAAGTATGAATTGAAAACCAATAGTAAGGGTGAGTACTTCTCCCTGGGCATCGCCAGCGGAAAGTACACCGCCACCTTGTTCCAGGATGGCAAGGAACTTTTCCACGTCAATGGGCTGATCATCGAGACTGATGAAGTCCTTCAGGACTTCGACTTGAAGAAGGAATTGTCCTCGGCAGCTCAGGGGCAAGGGCTGACGCCGGAGCAAGCCAAACAGCAGGCCGCGGCGCAGGCCACGGCCGCCAAAGAAAACCTCACCATCAAGGCTTTGAATGACAAGCTGTCAGCCGCCAAGCAAGCAGCCGACGCCGGGGACTTCGACACCGCGACCAAGACCCTCGCGGAAGCCACAGAAATGGACCCTTCAAAGGACCTGCTATGGGCCAAGCTCGGAGACTACACTTTCAGCTCCGCCAGCAAGCAAACCGACAGCGCCGCCAAGACCAAAGGCTTCGAGGATGCGGTCAGCGATTATCAAAAGGCGATTGATATTAAGCAGAAGGCCCTGGATGCTGACCCCAAGAAGACTCCAGATTCGACCAAATCGTTAGCGTCCTATTACAACAACATGGGCAAAGCGGCGGCCTCGGACGGAAAGACCGAGGAAGCCGTCAAGGCTTACAATCAGGCCGCGCAGTTAGATCCGGCCTCCGCCGGCATGTACTATTTCAACCTCGGCGGGACCTTAACCAACGCCAATATCAAGAATGACCCCGAGATGCGCAAGGCGGCTGTGGAGGCTTTCGACAAGGCGATCGCAGCCGATCCTAGCAAAGCCGACGCCTACTACTGGAAAGGTACGAACCTGATCGGTGCCGCAACCCTGCAGGGCGACAAGATGGTCGCGCCCGCGGGCACAGCCGAGGCCTTCCAGAAGTATCTCGACTTGGCTCCCACCGGCCCGCATGCCGAAGAGGCTAAAGCCATGCTGTCTGCTGTCGGAGCCAGGGTTGAGACCACTTACGGTACCCAGAAAAAACCCAAGAAATAACTTCCGGCCATCCTGAGACCAAAAAGGGCAGCGTAAACGCTGCCCTTTCTTGTGGTTACCAAGGTATATGGATTTGACGTTCTTCGTGGCCCGGGTCCGCTGGTTTTCGCTAAATTAGAGTTTGGCGCAGTTTCGTCCGGTCACCCAGCTGCGCTTCGCACCCACAACCAAATGGCAGCCCCAGGTAGCGCTAGTTCGTCGTTCTTCGAGCTCTCCACCGGTTCTGGCACGGCAGCGACGCCGGCGCTGCTGGGCGCCATGCTTCGCGCCCACGAGCATGTCAGTGACTTGATTTTCTCTCCCGGCCGGCCGCCGCAAGTGGAAGTACACGGCCGCCTGGTGGCAGTGCAGGCTCCCGGATTTCGCATTCTGAGCGCCGACGATACCCGCCGCATCGCCGCTGACCTCATTGGCAATAACAAGCAGGCCATCAATATCCTGCGAGAGCAGGGCTCGTGCGACGTTTCGTACGGCTTGCCTGGACTGGCGCGCTTTCGCGTCAATGCCTTTATCCAACGCGGCAGTTGCGCCGTGGTGATGCGGGTCATCCCAACTAAGATTCCCGACCTGGCCACGCTCGGCCTGCCCGCGCAACTGGCGGAGGTCGCCAGTATCCGTGACGGCATGGTGTTAGTAACAGGGCCTCGCGGATCGGGCAAGTCATCCACGCTCGCCGCCCTGCTGGACCTCATCAATCAAGAACACGTCTGCCATATCATTACCATCGAAGATCCCATCGAGTTCCTGCACAATCACAAGTCGGCGACGGTGCACCAACGCGAGCTGCACAGCGACACGCCCAGCATTCCCATGGCCCTGCGGGCCGCGCTACGCCAGGCGCCCAATGTCATTCTGGTGAGCGAGTTGCGCGACCGTGAGACCGTCGAGATGGTCCTGGAAGCCGCGGAGACTGGACATCTCGTTCTCTCCAGCATGAACACCGTGGATGCCGCCAAGACGGTGGAGCGTCTCCTCAGCTTGTTCCCTGCCATGGAGCAGGCGGCCACCCGCAGCCGTTTGGCCAAGTGTATCCGCCAGATCGTTTCCCAGAAACTGATACCGCGTCGCGACGGTGACGGACGTGTGCCCGTAGTCGAAGTTCTTAAAGTGCTCCCTGGGACCCTGGAGTCCCTCGAAATCAGCAGCCCTTCGTCAACCCACATGCTGTACTTTGATTCTGAGATCGAAAAGTTGGTCCGAGCGGGGGTCGTCGATCCGGAGACGGCCGTCATGCATGCCACCGACCCCGGGCAGCTGCGGCAGGACCTCGCCAGTCGTTAGGCAGGATCGCGGCGCGCCTCATGGTTCGAAGTCGACATTCGAAATTTTCTTCCCGTACCCGTATCATCTCCTGCTGAGGAAGAATCTGGATGCCCGCACCAGCTCAGGTCTTGAGTTTTGAAGATGCGCGCCACGGGGTGGAGGAACACGCGGCGCAGCTTCGGCCTCGCGGCAGGGAACTGGTGGAACTGCTAGACGGTGCCGGCCAGGTCCTCGCCGAGGTAGTTGCCGCGGACCGCAATTTTCCGCCTTTCCCGCGCGCCACTCGCGATGGATACGCCGTGCGCGCCGCCGATCTGGCAAAGCTGCCTGCCACCCTCCATGTAATTGGCGAAATTAAGGCCGGAGCACCAGATGTTGCCTTCACGTTGAAGACCGGCGATGCCGTTGCCATTATGACCGGTGCTCCCGCGCCTCCCGGTGCCGACGCCGTGGTCATGATCGAATTCACCTCCCGGAATGGCGATCAGGTGGAAATCACCAAAGGAATCGCCGCCGGTGACAATATTGTTCCCACCGGCGCCGAGGCCAAGCGGGGTGACCGCCTGCTTGTACCGGGCATGAGACTGGATCACTCGGCCATCGCGGTAGCCGCGTCAGTCGGGAAATCGCATTTGCTGGTCTACTCCCGGCCCCGGGTCGCCGTATTGTCCACCGGCGATGAGGTAGTCGACATTGATGTGCCGCCGGCCGCGAACCAGATCCGCAATTCCAACAGCTATTCCTTGGCGGTACAAATCCAAATGGCGGGTGGAGAGCCGGTGCTGCTGCCGATTGCTCCCGATGAGCCAGTACGTTTGCGGGAGTTGATTAGCGAGGGACTGGAGGCCGACCTACTGCTGCTCACGGGAGGCGTCTCCATGGGCAAGTACGATCTCGTCGAGCAAGCGCTGGTGGAACTCGAAGCGGAATTCTTCTTCACCGGCGCCAAGATTCAGCCCGGCAAGCCAATCGTCTTCGGACGAATCCCCGACGGATCTGTGCACAAATACTTCTTTGGTCTTCCCGGAAACCCGGTCTCGACCATGGTCACATTTGAGTTGTTCGCGCGGCCGATGATCGAGGCGCTGGCGGGAATGCAACCACGAAAGCTGATCTTCCTGCGCGCAAAGCTGAAATCCGAGATCAAAGCCAAACCCGGCTTAAAGCGTTTCTTGCCAGCCGTCCTCTCTGGCGAGTTCGAAGCGGCGGAAGTTGAGTTGGTCCACTGGCAGGGCTCAGGAGACATTGCCGCTACCGCCCTGGCGAATTGCTACATCGTGGTTGATCGCGGCGATATTGCCGCGGGCGAGTCGGTTCCCGTGTTGATGCGCTAGCCGTCCCTCCCAAGAATTTACGAATGTCTGTCGATCTCGCCAACCCCCGTTCGACTAACCAGTAGAAGCAAGAAAGACGAGGGGTAGGGCGATGCAAAATACATTCTTCGAACGTGCTAAGTCACTGGCTGGAGTAGGCCTAATCGGGCTTGGAATCTTGATCCTCTATCGGAATCTGGATCAGGCTGTCACGCAGTTGGGTTACCTCCTCAGCGCTCCAGGGGAGATGCTCGGAGTACTGCCCATGGTCATCCTAGCGTCCCCGCGAGTGTTGCGGGCCTATGCCTCGAATCACCAGCAGTTTCTGGGAAGTCTCCTGCAACACCTGTGGTTAACATTCTGGCCGCTGGTGCTGGTTTCGGCCGGAACAGTGTTGTCGCAGGATGCCGACCCAGACGACACGGACGCGACTACGAAAAAAGATCGTGGAATCGTCGATTTGACAGTCCGCCGTTCGACACTAAGGTAGAAGTTGTCGCAGAATGAAAACTACTTAAGGAGACACGACCATGCAATTCATGATGATAGTCAAACATTCCGAAAAGCAGGGGCCCCCACCCAAGGAGCTCATAGATGCCATTACAAAGATGAGTGAAGAGGCGGCCAAAGCCGGCACCATGCGCGGTAGTGGAGGCCTCGCGGCCACGGCTCAGGGTGCTCGCGTCCGGCTCTCAGGAGGAAAGTTGACGGTGACCGATGGGCCTTTCATGGAGGCCAAGGAGGTTGTCGGCGGCTATGCCCAGTTTGAGTTGAAGTCCAAGGAAGAAGCCATCGAAGGGGCGCTGCGCTTCATGGAACTGCACAAGAAGTACTGGCCGGGCTGGGAGGGCGAGACTGAGATCCGCCAGATGCTCGGGCCGGAAGGTTGCGCTCCCGAGGTATAGGAGTGCTGGCGTTCCGCTGAACGTGATGTACATCGGTAATTGTTTCGCTTGCCGATGTATATCGCACCCGCCTATCTTCGGCGAACTCGACCGAGCCTCTAGTAAGATGGTTCTTTCGTCGATGCCGAAGCTCTCTCACTACGACCGTGCCGGACGTGCGAAGATGGTCGACGTTTCCAATAAGGCCGCGTCCCGCCGCGTCGCTGCCGCCAGCGCCTTCGTGGCCCTAAAGCCTGCCGTGCTCAAAGCCTTGCCGAAGAATCCCAAAGGGGATGCACTCGAAGTCGCCCGCCTGGCGGGGATCATGGCCGCCAAACGTACCGCTGATCTGATTCCGATGTGCCATCCTCTGCCGCTCACCCACGTTGATGTGGCTCTGCGGCTGTGCAAGAATGGCGTTGCCATAACCTCACAAGTCACAACCACGGCCACAACCGGCGTGGAGATGGAAGCCTTGACCGCGGCCTGCGTCGCCGCGCTCACCGTGTACGATATGTGCAAGGCTCTCGATAAAGGCATCGAGATTCGCGAAATCGCGCTTGAGCAAAAGACTGGCGGCAAGAGCGGCGACTACGTTCGCTCCCGCAAGAAAAAATAGTTCCATGTCGAACAACGTAAAGCTCCTGCTGGTGGACGACAATCCCATGATCCTGGGCATGCTGCGGGGCGCGCTCAGCCCGCTCGCCATGGTGTCGACCGCAGGTGATGCCGCCGATGCTCTGCTCAAGGCGGTGGATGATCCTCCCGATCTGCTGGTCTGCGACTATCGCATGCCCGGCATGGACGGCCGTCAACTGGTGGAAAAACTCAGGAGCCGCCCGCGCACTGCCGGCGCCGCCATCATTCTGCTTGCCGCCAAAACCGATATCGCCGAGAAACTGACTACTCCGGACTTGCCCATCGACGATTTCGTGGAGAAACCGTTTTTTCTGCGCGAGGCCACTCAGCGCATCAAGCGGCTGATCGACAAGATTGCCCTCGAGAAGATGGCCAAGACTGCTCCCTCCGATGGCGTGCTGCGCGGCAGCCTCCTGCAGATGAATGTGATCGACCTGGTTCAGTCGCTGGAGATGGGGAGAAAGAGCTGCGCTCTGACCCTTACCAGCAAAGACGAAAAGTGTGAAGTCTATTTCAAGGAAGGCCAGGTCACGCACGCCGCCTATGGATCGCTACATGGGGACCAGGCCGTATTCAAAGTCCTGCGTTGGACCGACGGCAATTTCCAGGTCAACTTTGAAGGCAAAACCACCAAACAAACTACGACCCTGAACACACAGGGCCTGCTGATGGAAGGCCTCCGGTTGCTGGATGAGTCTCAACGCGATGGTGGCAAGGCGGCTGGCGAGGAAGAAGAAGATGTCCTCCTCGACTCCTGAAGGCCTTAGTGCCGCCGTCATCACCGTGAGCGATTCCTGCGCCCGCGGGGAACGCACCGACCTATCCGGCCCCGCGGTCGCCGAGGTCCTCAAGAAAAACAAGTTCACAATCGCAGGAACCGCGACCGTTCCCGACGAGCAGGAGGCCATCGGGGGAACAATTCTCTCGTGGGTGGACCGTGCAGATTTGGTAGTGACGACGGGTGGAACCGGCATCGCACCGCGCGATGTCACTCCCGAAGCCACGCGTTCGGTGTGCGAACGTCTCCTCGAAGGGGTGGCAGAACGCATGCGCGCGGAAGGCGCGAAGAAAACTCCATTGGCTGCGCTCAGCCGGGCAGTCTGCGGAGTGCGGGGAAAATCTGTGATCCTGAACCTCCCGGGAAGCCCGGCGGGCGCGGTTCAGTCCCTGGAGTCAGTGATTGACTTACTGCCTCACGCTTTGCAATTGCTCCGCGGCAACACGCGGCATGAGTAAGCCGGAGCGGAACAGTTGCCAAACGCCCGGCATTTACCGTAACGAAGCCTAGTTGCCTTCGTTGCCAGCGCGCTTCCACGACATCAGCTCGCCGATGGTGGAGCCGCCCGTACTGGAAGCGGGATGCTTGTAGGCTTCCACTTCCTTGTGTGAGGCTTCTTCGCCCACGGCCTTGATGCTGAGCCCCACCTTCTTTTCTTCCGGGTGCATCTTGATGATCTTGAAGTCGTGTTCCTGCCCGGGCTCGAGCGTCAGTGGCTGGCCGTTGCCGTCCACTGCTTCCGAGTTGTGGCAGAGACCCTCGATGCCTTCGGCAATCTCCACGAATGCACCGAAGCTGGCTACCCGCAGAACTTTTCCGTGCATTACGTCGCCCACATGGTGCTGCTCGAAGAAAGCTTCCCAAACGTCGGGTTGCAATTGTTTGACGCCGAGTGAAAGCCGGCGCTTGTCGGGTTCAATCGCCAACACCACAGCCTTTACGCGATCACCCTTTTTGAGCACTTCCGAAGGATGTTTGACCCGCTTGGTCCAGCTCAGGTTGCTGACGTGCACCAGGCCATCAATGCCATCCTCGATTTCGATGAAGGCGCCAAAATCAGTCAAGTTTCGCACCCGGCCTTCGACTTGCGCCCCCACCGGATACTTCTCGTGTAGAGCATCCCAGGGATTGGAAGCCAGTTGCCGCATGCCGAGAGAAATCCGACGTTCGCCCGGACTCACGCTCAGCACCACACATTCCACTTGATCGCCCACATTCACGAGCTTTGACGGGTGCTTCATGCGCTTCGACCAGGTCATCTCGCTGACGTGCACCAGCCCTTCGATGCCCTGCTCGAGTTCCACAAATGCGCCGTAGTCGGTCACACTGATGACGCGGCCGCTGACGTGCGCATCCACCGGATAGCGATGTTCGGCATCCAGCCAAGGGTCGGGCGTGAGCTGCTTGAATCCCAGCGAGACCCGCTGCTTCTCTTTGTCATACTTCAGAACTTTGACGTGAATGGTGTCGCCGACGTTGACCAGGTCGCGAGGATGGGTCAGACGTCCCCAGGACATGTCGGTAATGTGCAGCAGGCCATCGATGCCGCCGAGGTCAACAAACGCGCCGTAGTCAGTAAGATTCTTGACCACGCCGGTCAGCGTGGAACCCTCTTCCAGGTGCTCCAACGTCTTGGAGCGTTTCTCGCCCTGTTCTTCTTCCAGCACCTGCTTGCGCGAAACCACGATGTTGCCGCGCTTCTTGTTGAGCTTGATGATGGCGACTTCGAGGACTTGACCTTTGGCGGCGTCCAGATTGCGAGTGCGGCGCAGGTCGGCTTGCGAGCCCGGCAGAAATGCGCGGGCGCCCATGATGTCGACCGTCAGACCGCCCTTGATGCGTTCGATCACGACCGCCTGAATGGGCTTTTTCTCGTTGTAGGCCTTTTCAATTTCATCCCAGGAGCGGATCTTCTGCGCCTTCTGATGCGAGAGATTGATGTAGCCTTCCTCGGTCTCGCCCTTGTCGCGCATGACCGAGATTTCGTCGCCGGGCTGAAACCTGGGCTTGCCCTCGTGATCCAGCACTTCGGAGAGCGGCAGCATGCCCTCGGATTTGGCGCCGATGTCCACCACCACGTGCGTAGGCGTCAGCTTGAGCACTGTACCCTTGATGACTTTGTCTTCGCCCTTGGCTTCTTCGGTCTCGGTGGTGAAGCTCTCGAGAGCCGAGGCAAAGTCATCGCTGCCGGAGGAGGCTGGTTTGTCGTCCATGCGCTGGGTTGAGGTTTCCACCACGACTTCTGCCGTGGTGTCGTCGGGCGAGATTGCAATCGGTTCGGTCATGGTTGAGGTGGAGGATTCCGGGTTGTGGGGGATATTGTCGTCGAACAAGGTCATGGCCTCTCTGGTCAAATCGCACGCTTGAGTGCGAAGGATGCGGGGCTTGCTTAGCAGACTGCTGGCGTGAGTCTTTAGGTTGTGTTGAGCCCGTTCTGGCGAACGGACTGTTGACAATCCCAGCGGTCGGACGTTTCTAAAAAGCTAACCCGCGTCCTAAGGGAACTCTTCGACTATAGCAACCGCTTTGGAAGAGTGTCAAACCCCAAAAATGAGGATATTTGGGGAGTGTGAACGACAGGTTAAAAGGGAGCAAAAAGGGCGTGAAATCTCGGGTTTTGGAGGTTCGAGCCAAAGGCGGGTGCCCCCGGTCCGCTGGGTTTGTGAGACCTCGGAGTGGCTGCGTCCTCTGGGGCACCCGGTGCGCCGTATTATCCTTGCACCGATTTTGTCTACGCCGGCGCCAGCCGGATTCCGTTCTCGCAGTTTTCCGACTGGGCCTGTTGCGCCGCCTACGCCACTTTCAATTACTACGACTATATGGGATCGCTGCGGGAGACGACCTCCTATGCCGGCCTGAGCGCCCCCTACCAGAACGATTCTTTCGGAGACAATTCGTCGCCGCAACCCAGTTGGTTTGGCTTTGCCGAGATGTTAGGATCGGGCGTGCAGTGGGCGTCGGCGCGAGGATACCATCAGACGGAGGCGCGTTGGCTCAGCCCCGACCCGGCGGGGATGGCGGCGGTGGACATCATGAATCCGCAGAGTTGGAACCGGTATGCGTATGTCGGAAACAATCCTGTGAGTCGGATCGATCCCTCAGGGTTGTGTGATGTTGTAAGTGGAGGCTTCGGACAAAGTCCTGGAACCCCTCAAACCGCTGCCCAGGAGAATTTTGCGGCCAAAATCGGCGCCGATTTGGTATACCCGTTTTCCGGCCAGACAACCGCCGGAAGCCTGCTTGGTTTGGGCTCAAACGCAACAACCGCGCCTCTGTTCAATGCGATAGTCAACGCTGCTCAACAGACGCCTAGCGGACAGTACGTAAACATAGTGACCTGGAGCGGATCGGCGAGCGTTCTTTCCGATGTAGTAGGTTCACTACCAGCAGATGTCGCAAGTAGGATTGGCAGTGTTACCTATCTCTCTCCCGGTATGGGCCCGTCTGACAACTACATCGCAGGAAATGGCGATGTGCAGGCATTCTTCGGAACTGGCAGTCTCAACGAGTTAGTCACGACGTTTGCTACTCCTGGCGCGCTTCTCAATTGCGACACTCACAGTGCGAACTGTTTTTTCCAGAGCGCCGCCAGCTACTTGATGGCTCACGCGGGCTCGGCTTGCCCAACTCAAAATACGTACACGCGGCAGAATCCGCGAGGAGGACGCGGCGGCGGTCGGGGGCTTGGCGGTGGAATCGGCGGCCCTCCATCACCGCTCACTGGGGGAAATGGTGGCGGATGGAACATCTTCGGAATTTTGGATCTCATATTTGGGCTGAACGAATCGGTGACGCACATAATTACCTACTGATTCTTGCGATGCCCGGCATGGCCCATGCGATCTATGGAAAGTTCAGCTAATAGAGTGTTGTTCTTCTGGCCAGTGCTTCT
The DNA here is from genome assembly GCA_963734415.1 of uncultured Acidobacteriota bacterium. Lineage (GTDB taxonomy): Bacteria > Acidobacteriota > Terriglobia > Terriglobales > Acidobacteriaceae > JABCZH01. The sequence continues at coordinate 90,739 of CAVTHF010000001.1, forward strand.
GGCTTGCCACTTTCTTCTCGCGGTGGCTGGCGGGATGCTTATTGGCTTCCTTCCCGAAGCGTTGGTCAGCAGGGTCTACTACAACACGGGTCTTGAACCCTACTCCCCAGCAATAGCTGTGTCCGCACTGCTTCTTGGCTACTTCGTAGGCTTTCGTCTTTTAGGTCTGCGGGCCGCGACATGGACGTGGGCCATCGGCGTGCTATGGTTACTCGTCGGCGTTCACGAATTAACTAGGCATTGGAGTGCAAGTTGGTCGCCCGAGAAAACCCGGTGTGGATACGCACTTGCCAACTTGTTTGGTCCGACGCTCAAATGCAGCGGCTCGGAGTGTCTTTACGAGCTTTTCTATACGACTCCTTTCACCGCTTCCGTAACGTATTCAATCGGAGCGTGCCTGCGAAAGCGACTCCAAACTCGGTAGCGCCCTCGTGACTCTTCAGAGGTGGCGAACGGCTTATGAAGCAGAACGAGATGAATCGTAACCTGTGGCACATTATCGCGTTGTCAGCGCTGTCCTTGAACTGCACGGCACAAGCTGTGTCGGGCAGTCAGGAGTGGGGAGAAAAGTTCAACACAGCGAATTCAAAACTCGTTCTCAGAGAGACTGGACGAAGCCTTTCAAACGGACGGACCGTGGTGACGTACAATCTTTTTGCTTCTGGTCTGCCGCCGGATGCTCAGTACACGCTTTGGACGCGGCTAGTTGGGAGTGAACCGCAAGCTGCGGCAGACGCGCTTCTCAACGATGAAGGAAAGGGCGGGTGGCCCGCCCCTTACCGCGAGGCGATTGACGCGGCGGCCACCCCCTGCAAAAAGCGCCAGGATCGGGTCACCCACATCTCTCACTACCCACACTTCGCTCATCCCATAGGTTGGTCACCAACAAGCCGTGACCTCTGCGACTGGCACCGTGCAAGCACAAGCTTAGGACTGGGTGCCCCGCTCCTTGCCGGGTTTGCAAGGGGCGGGTTTGTGGGTCATGCCAGCTGTCGCATGCTCATCAGTAGAATGTCGGTATCGTTGACGCCGATGTTAGGGATGGTTTCCCGGAAAAAGATGTGATGGATGAACACGTCGGGGGTTTCCGCGAAAGCCCGCCCCTTGCAAACGCGGCAAGGAGCGGGGCACCCTATTTTAACAGTGGTTAGGCTTCGCCCAGCGTTATACTCGCTGCGTGTAAGGGGTGGGCCACCCGCCCTAGCCGTGCTTAACTTGCGAGGACACTAAATGCAGAAGGCTCAGGGTAAGAAGGTTGTTTTGATCGCCGTACTCGGCTTCTGCGTGCTGGAGCTGCTTGATTGGACGGGAATCACACGCGGAGGGTTCCCATCGAACTGGGCTCAGGGTTTATTTCAGATCTGCATCAACATTGGATGGACAGCTTTCTGTACGACGGTGGCGTACTTCACAATGATCCGCCCTCCTCGGCGGTCATCATCCGTAGAGGATAGCCACGGTGGTCCGGCGCAGGGATCGGGAGGGCAGGGCGATCCTAGCACCAAACATTGAATCTACTACTACAATTTCCATGTTCGTAACGGCAGGGTGAGGAGTTAAGAAATCAGAGCGGTTGGCTCTGCTCATGGAGATTCCTTCTTCTGATCGATTCGGACGACGCTCGCCCGAATTATTTGCCTTCGCGTTTCTGGGCGGCTGTAGCCTGCGATCTGCCAGCGGGTGAGGGTCGGGGAGTGGTCCGGGTTAGAGTTTTTCCTTTAGCCGCCGATCCGGCTGTTGTTCCCGTTGTCCGGGGTGACGTGGTGGTCCCGGAGGCCGGTTTCTGGGGTTAGGGTGTTTGCGCCGCCTACGGCGCCGTGGTTCCACAAGACGAGGAGCAAGGGGAGTGGCTCCCGAATCCTCCCCTGATCTGCTACTCTGCCCTGCGATGGATTATCTCTGGACTCCCTGGCGCTATGCCTACGTCACTGCGGCGCAAAAGACTTCAGACTGCATCTTTTGCGATCTGCCCAAGCTGGGAGACGATGTGCGGGCACGCATCGTTTACCGGGCCCGGCATTGCTACATCGTGCTGAATACTTATCCCTATACTCCGGGGCACGTCATGGTCGTGCCCTTTGCCCATCTCGATGAGTTGCAAAAACTGCCGGTCGAGGCCGCCCACGAAATGATGCAGCTTTCGCAGCGGATGGAGCAGGTGCTGCGGCAGCTCTACAAGCCCGACGGTATAAATCTGGGGATGAATATCGGCAAAGCGGCGGGGGCGGGGGTGGCAGGACACATCCACATGCACGTGCTGCCACGCTGGGTGGCGGATGCCAACTTTGTTTCCGTGGTGGGCGAAACACGGATACTGCCGGAAGCTCTGGACATCACCTACGAGAGGATCAAGGGAGCGCTGCAATCGCCGGTGTCACCCTGAGCGGGGATTCGAAGGGCATGAAGCCCCACCCAGGATGAACGCCGCGACGAAGGCGCACAATCGACTGCCCAGCTAGTGAGCCGCGATGCTCCCAGTGCGCCATCTCTCGTGGGCGGGCCTGCGTCGTGCCTGGGTCGGGCCCGCTAAAGCCGGATTCAAGTCATAGCTGCTACGGGGGAGAGCCTACAGAGCGCAGGGGCAAGGGTAGTGGTCTGGGAGACTGCGATTTGTCAAAAAGATGTTAAAAAACCGTAAAGTTTTGTGGCTATTTAACATAACAACTATGCCTGTAGTAGTGCCTCCAGCTCTTTTTCGCTGATCACGCGGACGCCTAACTCATTGGCTTTGTCCAGCTTGGACCCGGCATCGGCCCCGGCTACTACGTAGTCCGTTTTCTTGCTGACGGAACCGGAGACGCGCCCGCCGGCGTCTTCGATCAGTTGCTTGGCCTGATCGCGAGTGTGGCGGGTGAGGGTTCCGGTCAGGACGAAGGTCTTGCCGGCGAGCTTGGTTCCGCGCAGTTTCTTTTTGCCAGTGAAGGTCAGGCCAGAGACGCGCAAGCGGTCAATCAATTTGCGATTGCTGGGCTCGCGGAAGAATTCGACGATGCTTTGCGCGATGCGCGGGCCGACTTCGGTGACGTTTTGCAGCTCTTCTTCGCTGGCATTCGTAAGTTCGTCCATCGAGCCGAAATGCTCGGCGAGAAACTGCGCGGTACGCTCTCCGACCATGCGAATGCCAAGACCGTAGATTACGCGCTCCAGCGGCAGCTTCTTGGAGGCCTCGATCTCATCGAGCACGTTTTGCGCCGACTTGTCGCCCATGCGTTCCAGCGAGAGCAAGTCGGTTTTGGTGAGCTTGTAAATGTCGGCGACATTCTTGACCATGCCGCGATCGGTGAGCTGATTGACCAGTGCGTCGCCCATGCCTTCGATATTCATCACTCCACGCGAGGCGAAGTGCAAGATGGTCTCGCGGAGTTTGGCTGGACAGTTGGCGTTGACGCAGCGGTAGTCGACTTCGCCTTCGGTGCGGACGACATGAGTGCCGCAGACCGGACACTTCTCGGGCATGTGAAACGACTTGTGGCCGCGCGGGTGTTGTTTGTCGTCGATCACGCGAGTGACTTTGGGGATGACGTCGCCGCCGCGTTCCACCTCGACGAAATCGCCAATCTTGACTCCCAGGCGCTCGATCTCGTCCATATTGTGCAGGGTGGCGCGGCTGACGGTAGTGCCGCCGATGGGGACCGGCTTCAGCGCTGCCACGGGTGTGAGTTTTCCGGTGCGGCCGACCTGGACCAGAATGTCTTCGATCTGGGTGATGCCGGAACGCGCAGCGTATTTGTAGGCGATGGCCCAGCGCGGAGCTTTGCCGGTGTATCCGAGTTCGTCCTGTAACGAAGTGCGATCGACTTTGACCACGATGCCGTCGATTTCATAGGGCAGCTTTTCGCGGCGGGTCTCCTGCTGCTCGATGAACTTCCAGACCTCGTCGAAGTCTTTGGCCAGCTTGCGGCTGGGGTTCACTTTGAAGCCGGCGGCATCGAGCGCGTCAAGAGTCTTCCAGTGGCGGTCGAAGTAGGTGCGGCCGTCTTTGAGCAGCATGTAGGAAAAATAATCGAGGCGGCGCTCGGCGGTAATGCTGGCATCGAGCTGGCGGACGGTGCCGGCGGTGGCGTTGCGCGGGTTGGCAAATAGCGCTAAGCCCTTTTCTTCCCGGTCTTCGTTCATTTTCTTAAAAGCGGCGATGGGCATGAGCATCTCGCCGCGGACTTCGAAATCGGCGGGAATGCCGGAGGCTTTCAACTTCTCTTTGGAAATGGAGAGCGGGATGGAGCGGACGGTGCGGACATTTAATGTCACATCTTCGCCGATGCGAGCCATCGCCGCGTGTGATGCCGCGCACCAGCTTGCCGTTTTCGTAGATCAGGGCCAGCGACATGCCGTCGAGTTTGAGTTCGCAGACGTAGTCAATGTCCTTGCGGCCGCTAAGTTCGTGCACACGGCGCTCCCAGTCGCGCAGGTCGTCCAGGTTGTAGGTATTGTCGAGTGACAGCATGGGCGAAGAGTGCGGTGCCTTGACCACGCCTTCGCGGGGCTGGCCGCCGACGCGCTGGGTGGGAGAATCGAGGGTGATGAGCTCGGGATGGCCGGTTTCGAGCTTGATCAGCTCGTTCATCAATTGGTCGAATTCCGCGTCGGAGATTTCGGGATCGTCGAGGGCGTAGTAACGGTATTCGTGGTGGCGGATCTTGTCGCGGAGGGCTTCGATCTTTTTCTCGAGGTTCTTGGTCGCGGTCGCGGACATTGGGGAAATTATAGGCGAGAATCCTGAAACGCTGAGAGCGCAGAGGGGGAGCGGAGAACGCGGAGAAACCCTGGCTTGCGGTAAGCTACAGGCCTCAGTTCTGGAGACCTTCGATGGCCAAAGCTGCGGCAGCCGACTTTGCTCTTCCGGAATCTTTGCTCAACGCGTTCGACACCAACGACCGCATTAATCACTACATGATCGAAAATCTTCCGGCCGAGGCTTGGCGAGCAGAGCCGCCCGACGGCAAAGGACGGACGATGGCGGCAATCGTGGCCCACATTCACAATGTGCGGGTGATGTGGCTGAAGGCGGCAGCCAAGGGGAGCAAGATTCCCGAGCAGCTTGACCGCAGCAGCGTGACTCCGGCGCAGGCTTTGAAGGGACTGGAGCAGAGCCGCGCAGCACTCAGCACGGCGCTCAAATCGGCGATGGAAAGCGATGGCCGGATCAAAGGATTCAAGCCGGACGTGGCTGGGTTCTTTGGATATCTGATCGCGCACGATGCTCATCATCGCGGGCAGATTTGCATGCTGGCCCGGCAAGTCGGGCACCCGCTGCCGCAAAAGGCGATGTTTGGCATGTGGGAATGGGGATCGAGAGGGAAAGCGTAGGATCGTCTTCCGGTAGAATCCCCCTGACATGCGCAAGGCCTTGCTGCTTTACAACCCGCTTTCCGGCCGGCGCCACGGACGGCGCGTGAACGAAGTGGAGAATGCCCGAGCGGTGCTGCGGGCAGGCGGAGTGGAAGCGACATCGGCTGCAACGGCGGGGCCGGGGGAGGCCGCCGGGCAGGTAAAGCAGGCGATATTCGATGGATGCGACACGGTGTTCGCCTGTGGCGGCGATGGCACGGTGCACGATGTAGTGCAGGGATTGGTTGGCTCTGGCGCGGCCTTGGGCGTCATTCCGCTGGGGACTGCGAATTCGCTGGCCCATGATCTGGGGCTACCTCTTTCCCCGACTGGCGCTGCACGGGCTGCTCTAGCGGCCAAGCCTCGCCGGATTGCTGTTGGCCGGGTTGCGTATCGGGATTTTGGCGGGGCAACGAACGCACGCTATTTCACGGTCACTACCGGGATCGGGGTGGACGCGCATCTGTTCTACAAACTGAATCCTATGGCGAAGCGTCGCCTGGGGATGGCGGCTTATTATGCCAAAGCCACCCGGCTGTGGCTCACCCACAAGATGGAGAGATTTGTGATCGAGTTGGAAGGAGAACCTTCCCGGAGCGCAGACGTCTCTCAGTTGTTGGCGGTGCGCATCCGGCATTTTGGAGGAGTTTTGCGGCAGTTGGCGCCAGGCGCGTCGCTCGATCGCGATGATCTTCGGCTGGTGTTATTTCACACGCGCAGCCGGGCGGCCTACCTGGGCTATGTGTTGCGAGGGCTCCTGGGTAAGGCTTGGCAGATCCCGGGAATTGAGTTGGTGCATTCCACGAGCGTACACTGCCATGCGATCGGGCGGAAGGGGCTTCCCGTATTTTCGTGGAAGCTGACGGAGAATTGCTTGGGACACTGCCGGCGGAGATCAGCGTGGTGCGGGATGCGCTGACAATACTGGTGCCGAGGGGATAGAGTGAAGAAGAGTCTTGCATCGGCGAAGCTGCCATCCACATCTAAACTTCTTCGCGAACCTTGGAACCCATAACTCACTTGCTGACCGGCGCCTGCCTTGGGAGAGCCGGATTCAATCGCAAAACGGCGCTGGCCACGGCCACAGCGACGCTAGCCGCGGAGGCCCCAGACATTGACGTTTTCGGCAGCCTGAAAGGGCCGGTGTTTGGTTTCGGCCACCATCGCGGATTCACGCACTCTTTCCTGGGGTTGGTGCCCGTAGCGGCGCTGGTGGTGGGCTTCATCTACGTGATCTGGCGATTGCGGGGGCGAAAGGTCAAGAACCCTGATCTTCCACCGCGCTGGGGAGTGTTGTTCGGAATTGCCTATCTGGTGGGACTCAGCCATATTCTTCTGGATTTCACCAATAACTATGGAGTGCGACCGTTCTGGCCGTTTTCTGAACGCTGGTATTCATGGGACATCGTGTTTATTGCCGACCCTGTGATCCTGGCGCTGCTGGTGGGTGGGTTGGTTTTACCTGCATTCTTCGGCCTGATCGACAGGGAACTGGGAGTTCGCAGCCGTGGACCGCGTGGCCGATGGGGCGCGATCGCAGCGCTGCTGGGACTAGTGGTTTTCTGGGGAGTGCGCGACTACGAGCACCGCCGTGCGGTGAATGCGCTCGAGGCACGCACTTACGAAGGGGCGAATCCCGTCCGCGTCTCTGCCTATCCCGAATGGTGGAGTCCGGTTCACTGGAGCGGTGTGGTTGAGACCGAGAATTTCTTTGCCATTATGATGGTTGAGTCTTCGACTCCAGAGGTCGATCCCGGCGGTGAGATGCAAGTCATCTACAAGCCGGAAGAAACTCCGGTGACGCTGGCGGCGAAGAGGTCGTATCTGGGACAGGTTTACCTGGACTGGGCGCAATATCCGATGACGGAAACCGAGCAGGTAGCGGAGGGATATGTGGTGCGCTTCCGCGACCTGCGCTATGCCTATCCCGGAAGCAAAGGCCGGAGCGTGCTGGGTTCGAGCGTGGAGTTGGACCGCAACCTGAATGTGATTGCCGAGAACGTTGGCCGACGTAGTCAGCGTATCGTCGGCAAGTAGTCCCGTTCAGGCGCCTGGAGGCCCACTGATGGCAACTACCGCAAAGAGAATTAGCCCCATGCTTGCGGTCGCGAACATGGAGGAAACCGTCGAGTTTTACCGGACGATTTTGGGATTCGCCGCCATCGTCAAGGCGCCGGACTACTCCATCGTAGAGCGTGACGGCCAGACCATCCACTTCATGAGAGCCGCATCCGAGGAGGTCATGAAGTGTGTGCGGGGACATACCGAGATCTACATCGAAGTCTCCGGCATTCGCGCAATGTGGGAGCATGTAAGGACCTTCAAAGACCGCTACCGTGTCCGGGACTTGTTTGACAGGGAGTACGGGATGACGGAGTTCCACATCGAAGACCCTAACCAATGCCTGGTGTTCGTGGGAGAACGAACGTCACAGTGAAAGCGCGGCAACCGGTTTCGTCTACCCCAGCTTGACAGAGCAGGTTGGGCGCGCCACAATCAAGAACGGTGAGGAGGCTTCATGCTGGCCTATATCTTCTTGATGCTTGGGGTTGCCGTAAGGTTCATTCCGCACCCCTGGATGTTTACCCCCGTGACCGGATCGCTGCTGTTCTTTGGGGCGCGCGGATCGCGTCGCCAGCTTTGGGTGCCTTTCGTGGCGCTGGCCGCATCTGATGTGGTTCTCACCAAACTGGTCTATTCCTATCCGTTTACCCTCGACCACTTTGTCACCTTTGCCTGGTATGCCGGGGTGCTGTGGCTGGGAACCAAGCTGCGTGATAACGCCAAGCCGCTGCCGATCGTGGGCGCTGCGCTGGCCAGTTCGGTTTCGTTCTTCCTGGTGACCAATCTGGCGTCCTGGGCCTGGCTGGACATGTATCCCAAGAACCTGAGCGGAGTGATGATGTCTTACGCGGCTGGGATACCCTTCTTCCGGCATGCGCTCGAGGGCGATCTGCTGTTCACAGCGGCGATGTTTGCCACGCCCGTATTGCTGAAGGCCATGGGCGGCGTGTTTGACAAGGCGGGAGATCACACAGCGGCAGCGTAGAGGTTCTTTCGCTTTCTCCAGAGCTTGATCGATTTTCTGCTTGCGGCGTGAGCTTCACTCTGGCGCCGCTTCGCGGCTAAGGAGTCGCCTGCTTCTTTCTCCGTAGTACCAGCCACAGAATTACTCCCAACACGATCGCACCCAGTATCCAATAGTAGTGATGCTCGAAGAGTTCCCCGGTAAGGCGCACGACGTCCGGGCCGAATTTGATCGTCAGAGTGGCCAAGGCCAGGAAACGCACCATACGTCCGGAGAAGACCGCCAGCAGAAAGCGGACAAAGCTCATCTCGGAAATGGCCGCCGCCAGCACAAATAGTTTGAAGGGCGTAGGCGGAGGTAGCATGGCGGGGAACATGAGCGCCCAGAAGGGATGATGGTTGAATGCTGAATGAATCTTCTCGAAACGCTCGGCCGACATTCGTTTGCGGAGAAACTCCTCCCCACCGGCGTAGCCGATGACGTAAATGACAATGCTGCCCAACGCTGATCCCGCCGATGCCATGAACACGTACAAGAGAAACCGGGCGCGGTCCTGGTAGACATAGCCGACCACCACGGCATCGATGGGCAGCCCGATGAAGCCGCCGTCGAGGGCCGCTGCAGCCAACACGCCCCAGGCTCCCAGAGGCTTAAGCAGAGCCCACAGGAAGGCGGTGTAGCGGGTAAGGATGTGTTTGATGGTCTTCAAGATCTGAATCTAGCAGTGTACGTGAATACGCAGCGCCTGCCGATCCGTAAAAATCCGGTGGTCGAGTCCCCTAGTGCAGCAAGCCGAATACCCCAACTCCGTTGATGGTTCCCACATACACTTTGCCATTCACCACGGTCGGAACAATGAACTTGTTGCCCTCGCTCAATTCGTCTCGGGAATCGGCCGCCTGGCTGCTGTTGTAGAGTTCGTTCGCGAGATTGGTCGCGTCGTAGGCGTGCAGTACCGCGGGATCGTCATTTTCGGCCACCCATAGGATCGCGGTGTTGGTGCCGTTGGCAGAGATGCTCGGCGTGGCTCCCGGATACGGGAACTTGTGGCTGGTGCGTGAACTGGGAGTTGTCGCCAGCCGAGCCTGGCTGATGGCAAAGGCTTTGACCTGGTCCCCAGCGGCTCCGTAGTACAAGGTGTTGTTGAAGTAGGCCGGCGTGGAAAAGACCCCGGCGATTGCTCCCGAAACCTGCTGATAGATGTTGTTCGAGTTGGGATTGAATCCTCCCATGGCATCCCGGTCGACCAGGTAGATGTTGCCATCTTTACCGGCGCCGACCGCCAGGTGACGCGCCTTGCCGGTGCTATCGTTGAGATCGGGCAGAACCAGCGCGCCTCCCGAGCCCAGGTCCTGATCTGCGCCATTCTCTGCCGCCTGATTCGACATCTCGAAATAATCCGCGACCGCCAATTGCTTGTTGCTGGTAGAAATTTTGAGAAAGGCATTACCGAAATCGCCCTGGTTGGGAAACCCGTGGGCGTCGAGTGCAGTATCAAAAACGCCATTGGCATCGAGCAGATAGATGTTGCCGTTTTTGTCGGCTGCCGGTCCTGAACCGGCCATCCAGATCGCGCCTTCGCTGCCGTTTGGAGTTACGTTTAACACGCTTACCTGGGCCAGCGTGTTCTGGTCGTAACCCATCACCCAACCGGTGTACGGACGCTGGTCACAATGCGACGTCCACGAGGTATACACAATTCCGTTGACCAGCAGCAGGCCGGCCCGCTCTTCATATTGTCCGGGAGCGAAAGTTACGCTACCGCCCGAGCTGTTGTCTCCTTTGCCGGGGAAGGACGCTTGTATCTCCTGCGGCCCGCCGAACTCTTCCGCGCCGGTGGTGACGTCGAGGGCATGCAGGCGCTGGTGATAGTTCCCCGAGCCATCCTTCGACATTGCCACTACGTAGATCGTCCCATGCGGCCCGGCAGAAGCATCAATCACCGGTGTGGCGGATACACCGATCTCCGGTGTTATTTGCGAACAGCCATGCTGGTCGCTGGTCTTTTCGCCCGAAAGCAACGTGGAAACCTGCCAAAGGATCGAGCCGGTATCGGCGTCCAGCCCATAAACCGTGCCGTGCTCACTGGCTACATAAAGAATGTTGTGGCTGCCGTGACTGGGAGTGTTCATGTTAGGTAGGTAAAGCGGCTGGGCGTCCACCTTGCCGTCAGTCGTGATCACAAACAGCTTGCCAAAGCTGGAAGCGTTGACCTTGGCCGGTGCCAGGGCGGTTTCATTCAGATTCTGCCCGGTGCGCGCGTTGTCATTGTGAAACGTAACCACAGCGTTGGGTGGGGTCGCGCCCGGCGGCGGCTGGGTAGGCGGGGTTGGCGGTATGCCACCGGTGACGTTACCGCAGCTGACCAGATGTAGTCCGGCTGAGATTATCACGACGACAACGCCCACCAAACCGAAGAGCAGCCAAAGTGAGCGGCCTCGAGCAACACTTGGTGTATCTGGGGATGAATGCAAGAATGGTGCTCCTCAAAGCGGTCCTAAAACTACTTGTCAATCCTTAGCACGATGTTGATTTGCTTATGATCGTCGAACTGGCTTACGGACTTGGTGTCGCTCTTCTTTCCCTTGTATTGCGCGTAGACTTCGAAGTCGATGTTGGGCGCAAGCTCGGGGAACCGGAAGCTTCCGTCGGGCCCGACGATATAAGTCTTCACCGCATGCGTGCGCGTATTGGAGAGATACACTACGGCATCGACCACCGGGTTGTCCCCTTTGTCGAGAACCTTACCCGTCAACATGCGGCCTGCGGTTTTGTCCTTGTCTCTCGGGGCATTCGGAGCGGCTGCTGCCACCGAAACGGCGAATATGCCGATGCAAAGCAGTATCGCCAGCTTCACCGCGGATCGCTTCTTCATGCCGCTCCCTCCGCCCAGCAGGATTCTGTGCTTTCCAGGAGTTCCTCTATCTTAGATGCAAACTGGTATCCGCGCGCTCGTCGTATTCCACGTGGATCGCGACCTTGTCGCCTGACTGTAATCGTACCCCAGCAATAGACTTATGGCCTTTTAGGTCAGTCCAGGCTACGTAGTCCGCCTTGCCTGCGGGCACGCGTTGAGCGAACTCTCCGTTGTGATCGGAATAGACCTCCCAGCGGGTTTTCTTCTCGTCCTCGCGGCGGATCTTTACCTTCACTCCATAAACCGGTTTGTCGTCGGGCCCCCATACGGTTCCGAAAATCAGGGCATAGGGGGTTTCGTGATTCTTATGTTGCAGAGAGGGATCGGCAGCAGGGGCTTCGGGAAGGTTAAGACTGAGCGTAATCAGAGCCAGAGAAAAACCGACGGCTCGCGCCCTGCCGAGGCGAAGACCTGGGAATCGCCGCGGGCAAACACTAGGAATAGTCACCGTCTTCCGTTTCCTCTTCTTCGTCGTCCTCCTCGTACTTTGCCTCTTCCATCGCCTTGAGTTCAATGGGGCTGACGGTTATCACTTCAAAGTCCGTGCCACACTCCGGGCACGAAACCACTTCGCCTTCGTCGACTCCGTCCTCGTCGAGATCCAGGTTATTCTCGCACTCGGGACACAAGACCATAATTCCCCTCCATTCTATTAGGGCACACTGATAATATTTAGTGGCTCTCGCGGCGGTGTCAAGTACCCGGCGTCCAAAATCTTTCTTGACCCCCAAGCCCGGATATGATGCAAAATTCAGGTATCACGATTCATCGACTGTGGCTGACTCTGGCTTGCCTGGCTTCCCTGGCTTTTGCTCAGGATACGGTTCCTGCCGGTGCTGCCGATCCGCGCATCGCCTCCGCGCTGCGGCAGGTGTCTGCCGCACGGATTCAGGCCAACATCGACAAACTGGTCAGCTTCCACACCCGCCTCACGCTGTCCGCCCAGGACCCTGCGTCCATCGCGGCTGGACGTGGCATCGGCGCCGCCCGCGAATGGATCAAATCAGAGTTCGAGAGTTACTCTCGCGATTGTGGCGGCTGCCTCGAGGTCAAGACCGACAGTTTCATCGAGGAAAAATCGGATCGCATTCCTCAGCCCACCCAAATCACCAATGTTTATGCGGTCTTGAAGGGGTCCGATCCGGCCAGGGCCAGTCGGATTGTTCTGGTCACGGGCCACTACGATTCGCGAAACAGCGACACTTTGGACACCACTGGCGACGCCCCCGGCGCCAACGACGACGGCAGTGGCACGGCCGTAAGCCTGGAGTGTGCCCGCGTTCTCAGCAAACTGAAGTTTCCCGCCACCGTCATTTTTCTGACCGTCGCTGGCGAGGAACAGGGCCTGAACGGCAGCCATCACTTTGCCCAGATGGCAAAATCCGCCGGTTGGAACATTGAAGCGGCGCTCAACAACGACATTGTTGGTGGCGATCGCAATCCCCAGCATGACCCTACCGTCGTCCGCGTGTTCTCCGAAGGCGTGCCGGTCGCAGCCACTGATGCAGACCTGCGCCTAATCCGCAACCTGGGTGGCGAAAACGATTCCTCTTCGCGCCAACTAGCCCGCTACATTGCCGAAGTCGGCCGCAGCTATGACACCGGCGTTAAGCCCATGCTGATCTTTCGCCTGGACCGCTACCTGCGCGGCGGCGATCATTACTCTTTCAACCAGCAGGGATACGCCGCCGTACGGCTCACCGAGCTTCGCGAAGATTACCACCACCAGCACCAGAACGTGCGTACTGAGAACGGCGTCGAGTACGGCGACTTACCGAAGTTTGTGGATTTCGATTACGTCTCTCACGTGGCCCGGCTGAACGCCGCTACTCTGGCTGCCCTGGCTTCTGCTCCAACTCCGCCCACAAAGGTCCATCTGCTGACTAAGGACCTGCAAAACGATTCGAGCTTGACCTGGGAAGTTTCTCCCGGCGCGACCAGTTACGAAGTGCTCTGGAGAGCTACCACCAGTTCCGATTGGGAACATTCTCAAACCACCGGGAACACGACTCATGCAACTTTGCCCGTCTCGAAAGATAATGTGATTTTTGCCGTGCGGGCAGTCGATAATGACGGACACCGGAGTCTGGCAGTGGTCCCGGTACCCGAGCGCTGACCTGCTAAGATGAGTTGAGAACCGACGACTGATTTATGCCCGCTGGACGCACCCTCACGCTAAGCTTCCCACCCTTCACTCACTGGGTGAAGAGAATCATCATTGCCTGCGTCGCGATCTATTTCTTGCAGGTCGTGCTGGGCGCGTTTGATCCCGGACTAAAAGGCATTCTTGAGCTTTACGGTGGGTTGGTGCCTGCCCTGGTGTTGCGGTACGGGATGATTTGGCAGTTGCTGACCTATTCACTGCTGCACTCCGCACCTGGTCCCGGGCACGTGCTCATCAACATGCTCATGCTGTGGATGTTCGGTGCGCAGCTGGAGCAGGATTGGGGATCGAAAAAATTTCTTGAGTTCTATCTGTTCTGCATAGTCGGTGCAGCTCTCACGACCATCGCAGTGGCTTACTCGCCGATCCCAGGGGTTAGCCCAGGTACGTCCACCATCGGTGCGTCAGGTGGTGTCTACGGCGTTCTCGCGGCCTTCGGCCTGCTTTACGGCGACCGCGAGATTTTCATGTTCCCGTTTCCTTTCATGATGAAGGCCAAGTACATGGTGCTCATCATGGTTTTGCTGGTGGTGGTTGCAACCTTTCAGCCGGGGCAGGGAGTAGCGAATTTTGCCCACCTGGGCGGCCTGCTTTTCGGATTTCTCTATGTTAAGTTCGTTCCCCGCCGTGGCTTGACATTCGGAGCCTCGGAACAATATTTCAATCTTCGCAATTCCTACTATCGCTGGAAACGCCGCCGCGCCGCACGCAAGTTCGAGGTTTACATGAGCAAGCACGACCGCAAAGTGACCTTCGACGAGCACGGCAACTACGTCCCCCCGGACGAGTCGGATAAGAAGAACGGCGGCTCGAAATCAGGCTGGGTAAACTAAGGCAAGAGCGGCCACGGGTTTTCACGGATCAACACTGATCTAGGCTTGTCATTCCGAATTCGCTTTAGCGGTGAGGAACCTGCTCTACCCGAGAAGTTTCCTAAACTCCGCCACGATCTGCCCCGGCAGCTCCTCGCGCTTCGCTTTCCCCTTGAATCCCAGATCGTGCCCCGCGCCTTCGACCCGTAAGCAACGCGGTCTTTCCCGGAATCAGCTTGCGCGCCGCTTCGAGTTCTTCGATGGTCCCAAACGGATCCTTCGTTCCGTGAACAAAGAGAACGGGCATGCGTAGAGCAGGCAAGTGCTGGGTACGCGGCCGGTCAGGCTTGCCCGGCGGATGCAGCGGATAGGAGCACAGCAGCAAGCCCTCCACTAGCCCCGTTTGCTCCGCGCACAGCATGCTGGCCTGACGCCCGCCGTAGGAATGGCCACCAAGGAAAACTTGGCCCGGGGCCTGCTTCTTCATCGCGCCCACGGCGTTCATCAATCCCTGGCGATCGCGAGCCGCATCCCCCGGACGCGGCGGCCCATACGGCCGTGCCTGGCGATAAGGCAGATCGCACCGCAGCACCATGAAACCCGCGCTGGCAAGAGTCTCCGCTAACGCCACCAGCAACAGCGCCTTCGAATTCGATCCTGCTCCGTGGGTCAGTACAAAACCGTTCTGCGGCGAATCTGGCCGGTGCAGGAACCCGCGCACCGGCGGGTCAACTGAGAGATCGGCAAATGGCTCTCCGCCAGCCAAGGGTGGCATCGGTCAGGCTCCAACCTCGTCCAGTCGCTCCATCACAACAACCGTCCGGATTTCGTGCGCAAGTTTCGCCCAGCAGCGCAATACGTCAGGATCTTCCAGGGCCTCGCGCCGCGCTTCCTCCGACTTCCAGTAGCGCAGCAGAATGTACCGCCCCGACTTGGCATCCCGGTAGACCGAATCTCGGCTGTAGCCGCCTTTCGCGAGCGCCGCGCCCAACTGCCGCACCGTAGTCCAGCGCAACCTCCTGGCTTTCGGGAAGTGGTTCAAAGATCGCGATGGACAGTATTTCGGCCATGGTTCGGATTAGCTCCTCCGCCGTGTGACGCGACGCTTCTTGGGCGAGGGAATCGTCTCCGCCTCCTCTTCGGTCACCACATGCAGCCGCATGAAGTTGGTGGATCCCGAAGCCATCTGCGTCCCTGCCACCACGGCGAGGACGTCTCCTACACCGATCCGCCCTTGGCGCAGCAGAGCCTGTTCTGCAGCGGTCAGCATCTCGTCCCCGCTGTGGACCGGCGCCTGCGCCAGCGGGTGCACTCCCCACAGCAGGTTCATGCGATTGCATACTGCCGGCACGTAGCTGAAGGCAAAGATGCTGGCCTTGGGACGATATTTCGAAATCATACGCGCGGTGTTGCCAGTCTCGGTAAATACTGCAATCGCACCCATGGGAAGGTCCTCGGCCGCATGCGCGATGGCTTCGCAGATGGTTTCCGCCACGCTTAACGAATGTTTTTCGCGGCGGCGCCGGGGGAAGTCGCGCGCGTTTTGCTCGGCTTCCACCACAATCCGGGCCATCATGGTGACCGCCTCCCGCGGATATCGCCCGCTGGCGGTTTCCGCCGAAAGCATCACCGCGTCCGTCCCATCGAAGACCGCGTTGGCCACGTCACTGGCCTCTGCCCTGGTGGGGCGCGGGTTTTCGATCATCGACTCCAGCATCTGGGTCGCTGTGATCACCGGCTTGCGCCATTCCGCCGCGCGGCGGATCACGTGTTTCTGGATGATCGGCACCTTTTCCGGCGGCATCTCCACGCCCAGATCTCCACGGGCCACCATCACTCCATCGGTCACTTCCAGAATCTCTTCCAAATGTTCCAGCGCCTGCGGCTTCTCCAGTTTGGCGATCACCGGCACGTCACTGCCATGGGCCGCAATCAGCTGTTTGGCGGTGCCCACGTCAGCCGCTGAACGCACAAAAGAAACGGCAATCATATCGACGCCATGCTTCAGGCCGAACTCCAGGTCAGCCCGGTCTTTCTTGGTGAGTGCCGGGATGGAAAGCGCGACGCCCGGCAGATTGATGCCTTTATGTTCGCCCAGCGGTCCGCCGTTGATGACCTCACACTGAACATCGCTTCCCTGCACCCGGCTGACGCGCAGCTCAATCAGCCCGTCGGACAGCAGAATGCGCGCGCCCGGCTGCACTTCCCGCGCCAGCCCGCGGAAAGTAGTCGAAATCACTGAAGCCGTGCCCTCAATTTCGCGGGGCGTAATGGTGACCTTCGATCCCGCCTTGAGGGTGACGTGAGTGTGGCCTTTGAGCTCTCCGGTGCGAATTTTGGGGCCTTGCAGGTCCTGAAGGATACAGATGGTGCGTTCTTCCTTGTCCGCCGCCCGGCGCAGACGTTCGATCACCCGCCCATGTTCTTCGTGGGTACCGTGGGAGAAATTCAGCCGAGCCACGTCCATACCCAGGCGCATCAGGTCGCGCAGGAGCAGTTCAGAGCTGCACGACGGCCCAACCGTGCAGATGATCTTGGCGCGGCGCGCAGCCGCCCGCACTTCCGCACCGCCATTTTTGGAGCGATTGCCCTTGTGCACGATTCTCCCCGATCAGATTTTGGGATGCCTGATTATTGTATATGGCGCTGCGAGTGAGGATCCTACTCGCGAAGACACCCCGGCGGGAACGGGAACGATGAGCGACAATCATATCGACGGGGCGCTGGCGGCAACAGTGCTCACGGCTGGGAACGAACCGTCAGCCGGCTGTACGGTCAGTTTCAAACACAATTCGACGGCTTCTGCCATGCTCTGACACTCTTGCTCTTTGGCCGCAAGCCAATGGTCGAAGTTCGCTTTCTCCCGCGCCACGCCCTCCAGGTTGCGACTGATCTTTGCCATGTAGTGCGCCTTCACGCGCTCCAATTCCACCTGGATTTGGACATTTTCCTCCGCCTTCCGTGCCCACTCTGCCTCGACCTCCTTTTTCAACTCAGCCTCGTAGCAATTCAGCGCTTCCTGACGGGTTTTGGCGTCCTGCAAAATCTCGTCCACTACTACGCCCGCTGCCTCAAGCGCCATCAACACTGCCGCCTGCCTCGCCTCTTTCGGCAGGTTACGAGCACGATCGCTGTGGAGGATGCCTGCCACTTTACTGACGCTGAATCCCCGCCGCAGATTCATGATTCCCGCGGTTCGATAAACATCCTGGGCGGACAAAAGCTCGATGTGGAAGCCTGCCTCTTTGACCATGTCGCGGGCCGCCTCGGTCACAAGGGTTGCCTGCCCCGGCCCGGTTTCGGCTTTGCCCGCGGCGGCCCCGTTTCCATCTCCCTCATCCTGCCGGCTGTGTCGATACACCAGCTCAGACCATTTGCGTTGCATAGGTTTCCTTTCCTGGATAATTTCTTTGCTTGCGGGAGGCCGTTCCTGAGTTGGGACGGTTGCCAGAACGGGTTGCTCCGGGATCAACCCCGTAGCAGGGTCTCTCTGAATACCCACCAGATAGTCCTTGCCCACGCTGCGGCAGTACTTGGCGGTACCAGAGATTTGCTCCCAGCGCCCCTGAATCGTCAGTCTTGACCCCACCCCGACTGGTGTCTTGATCCGTATGCATGCTCCCCCTGTGGACTTGTCTTCCATGCAGGCGGGAACGGCCTGCAGAGCTCCGGTTTGATCTGCCCAGGACGCCTCCACCAGGATCATTACTGCTGTGCGCGGCTCGGGCATGGCTCGGCTCCTGCCAGAGCTATCGGCAAAAAGGTGAATGAGTTGAAGGAGTCTGTTCGTGAAGCCGGGTTTGACAGGAAAGGCGGCGGCGCAGAGTCCTACCTTACATCGGCCTTCCGTGCCGCCAGTTCTTTTCCCAACATCGCCCGTGGGAAAAGCATGGCGTTGTACTCTGCTGCCACCAGGATGATGAGAGAGACCAGATACATCCACACCAGCAGCGCGATGGCGACCCCCAGAGAACCGTAGATCAGGCTGTAGTCGGCATAGCTCTGCAAATACCATCCGAACAGCGCGGTGGTCAGGAACCACAGGATTGTGGCCAGGGTTGCGCCCGGCAACACGCTGTGCCAGGGCTGGGTGCGAGGAACCGCATTGTGATAGATCAGAGCGATGACGGCAATACTGGTGAGGGTGGCAATCAGCCAGCGGATCATGGTCCACATCACCACAATCAGCGGCCCGAATTCGTGGCCCAGTTGGAACAGAATCCGGGTCTCAATGCGGCTGCCAAAGGCCACCAGCACGGTGGAGAAGGTCAGCGGGATTCCCGCCAGGATAACCAGGGAGAAAGCGATCATCCGCTCCTTGACCAGTCCCCATATCTTGGGAAGCTGGTAGGCATTGCGAAAGCCTTCCATCCAGGAAATCATGACGCCAGAGCCTGTCCACAAGGTGATCAGCGAAGCCGAAATCAGCACCCCCAATGGCCGCTGCAGGGTCGTGCCCCTCAGGTAGGCCAGCGCAGTGTTGCTGCCCGCCGGCAGGATCTTGTCTACGGCGTCAGAAATCTCTCGCAAATATGCTTCCGTCCGGTGCGACGTCGCCAGCACCGAACCCACCACCAGCAGGGCGGGGAAGAAGGTGAGAATCGAAGAGTAGGCGGACGCCTTGGCGACTGCGAACGCGTCATGCTGAAACGCCCGCCAGAGAGCCAGCCGCAGCAGGCGCAAAAAACGGTGGATTACCGGCCAGAGGGTGGAGCCCTCTTCCACGTCATACAACAGGGAGATTTCCATCTGCTCCCGGTCGCGCATCTGTTCTGGGGTGGCGTACATGGGGGTCGAAAAAGCAGAGGGGCGGAATCTCCGCCCCTCTCGCTTCCTCTAAGTTTACTCCGCGGTGAGTTCTTCGGTTTCGCCTTCGTGACGCATAAGCTCGAGCGCGCGCTCGGCTTCCTCGTACGCCTGCGAGACCTCTTCCTGCACCTTGGCCGCAGCTTCTTCCATCTCTGGCGACAGGCGCACGTTGCGGTAATATTCCATGCCGGTGCCGGCAGGAATCAACCGTCCCACGATGACGTTCTCCTTCAATCCGCGCAGGTGGTCCACTCGGCCGTTAATGGACGCCTCGGTGAGCACTCGCGTGGTTTCCTGGAACGACGCCGCTGAAATGAACGAGTCGGTCGAGAGCGAAGCCTTAGTGATGCCCAAGAGTAACGGCCGGCCGGTTGCCGGACGCCCACCCTGTGCGATCACCCGCTCGTTCTCTTCCGCGAAGTGGAACTTGTCCACCTGCTCCTCCAGCAGGAACTTGGTGTCGCCGACGTCTTCCACCCGGCGCCAGCGCATCATCTGGCGAACGATCACCTCGATGTGCTTGTCGCTGATGTTGACGCCCTGCAAGCGGTAGACTTCCTGGATTTCGTTCACCAGGTAAGCCTGCAGTTCCTTCTCTCCGAGCACGGCCAGGATGTCGTGCGGGTCGAGCGGCCCGTCCATCAGCGGTTCGCCCGCCTTGACACGCTCGCCCTCCTGCACGTTGATATGCACGCCACGCGGCACCGAATATTCTTTCTCAGTTCCGTTGTCGGCAGTCACATACAGTTTGCGCTGGCCTTTGGCCACTTCGCCGAACTTCACGGTGCCATCGATTTCGCTGATCACCGCGGTGTCATGCGGCTTGCGGGCCTCGAACAATTCCACCACGCGCGGCAGACCGCCCGTGATGTCCTTGGTCTTGGTGGTTTCACGGGGAATCTTGGCCAGTACATCGCCAGGAAACACGGTGTCGCCATCCTGCACCATCAAGTGCGAGCGCGATGGCATCAGATAACGCTTGCTGGCCTTGCCCTTGATCACGATGGCCGGCTGCCGCTTCTCGTCGGGCGAATCCGCCACCACATGCCGCGACAATCCAGTCACTTCGTCCACTTCTTCGTGCAGCGTGACCCCTTCCTGCAGGTCTTTGAACTGCACCGTGCCGCCGATTTCGGTCAGGATGGCGAAGGTGTAAGGATCCCACTCGACCATCACATGCCCGAGATTGACCGTGTCGCCTTCGTTGACCTTCACCTTGGCGCCGTACACCACCGAGTAGCGCTCACGCTCGCGGCCTTTATCGTCCACCACCGCGATCGAGCCCTGGCGGTTCATCACCACCAGATCACCACTCTTCGCTTTCACTGTTTGCAAGCCCGCAAACCGTACACTACCAGTGGTCTTGGCTTCCAACCGTGATTGCTCGGAGACTCGTGATGCGGTGCCGCCGATGTGGAACGTCCGCATGGTGAGCTGGGTTCCCGGCTCGCCGATGGACTGCGCCGCGATCACTCCCGTGGCTTCTCCCAGTTCCACCAGCCGGCCCGAGGCCAGGTTACGCCCGTAGCACATCACGCAGACTCCGCGCTTGGACTCGCAGGTCAGCACCGAGCGGATTTTCACCCGCTCGATTCCGGCCGCCTGAATCGATCCCGCCAGTTCCTCGGTGATCTCGTGGTTGATGTCTACAACCACGTTGCCGTCGTAGTCCTTGATCTTCTCCAAGGAAACGCGGCCCACAATGCGGTCGCGCAGCGGTTCGATGACTTCACCGGCTTCCACAATGCCTGCGACGTAAATGCCGTCCACGGTTCCGCAATCGTATTCGCTGATGATGACGTCCTGCGCCACGTCCACCAGACGCCGCGTCAGGTAGCCTGAATCGGCGGTCTTGAGCGCCGTGTCAGCCAAGCCCTTGCGAGCACCGTGGGTGGAGATGAAGTACTGCAACACGTTCAACCCTTCACGGAAGTTCGCGGTAATCGGGGTCTCGATGATTTCGCCCGAAGGTTTGGCCATCAATCCGCGCATGCCGGAGAGCTGGCGGATCTGCTGCTTCGAGCCTCGGGCGCCGGAATCCGCCATCACGTAAATCGGATTGATGTCGCCTTCTTTGTCCCGCCGCTGCATTTCGCCGAACATCTCGTCGGCAACTCGCTCCGTGATGCCCGACCAGATTTCGATGACCTTGTTGTAGCGTTCACCGTTGGTGATGGCCCCGTCCAAGTACTGCTGTTGAACGGCAACCACTTGCTTCTCGGCGTCGCGCACCAGGACCTTCTTATCGTCCGGGATGACCATGTCGTCGATGCCGATGGAAAGTCCGGCCTTGGTCGCGTAGCGGAAGCCGAGCTCCTTGACTTCGTCCAGCATCTTGACCGTGACTTCCAGTCCGAAGCGCAGGTAGCAGTAGCTGACCAAAGCGCCGATCCCCTTCTTCTTGAGCAGCCCGTTGATGTAAGGCATTCCCTCTGGAAGGTGATCGTTCAGGACAGCGCGGCCCACGGTTGTGTTCATGAAGGCACGGTCAAACGTTACCGGATCAGTATGGGTAATGTCTTGATCGTCGTACGCCTGTGTCAGATCGATGGCTTCACCGGTGTAGCGCAGACGAATAGGTGTCAGGGTTTCGATCTCGCCCGCTTCGAGCGCCAGCAGGACTTCTTCAATGTTGGCGAAAGCGCGGCCTTCGCCTTTGGCGCCCGGCTTGGCCTTGGTCAGGTAATAAAGCCCCAGCACCATGTCCTGAGTGGGCACGGTAATGGGATGGCCTGAAGCCGGTGACAGAATGTTGTGCGACGACAGCATCAACACGCTGGCTTCCACCTGTGCTTCCGGCGACAGTGGAATGTGCACTGCCATCTGATCGCCGTCGAAATCGGCGTTGAATGCCGTGCAGACCAGAGGGTGAATCTTGATCGCCTTGCCCTCCACCAGCACGGGCTCGAAAGCCTGGATGCCGAGGCGATGCAACGTGGGCGCGCGGTTCAGCAGCACTGGATGGTCCTTGATGACCTCTTCCAGAATGTCCCACACGATGGGTTCTTGCTGCTCCACCATTTCCTTGGCTTGTTTAATGGTGGTGCAATGCCCGGTCTGCTCCAGCCGGTGATAGATGAACGGCTTGAACAATTCCAGCGCCATTTTCTTGGGCAGCCCACACTGGTGCAGCTTGAGTTCGGGGCCTACCACGATGACCGACCGGCCGGAGTAGTCCACGCGCTTGCCCAGCAAGTTCTGGCGGAAGCGGCCCTGCTTGCCTTTCAAAGTATCGGACAGAGACTTCAGTGGACGATTGTTGGCGCCACGCAGCACCCGGCCGCGGCGGCCGTTATCGAACAGCGCATCCACTGCTTCCTGCAGCATGCGCTTTTCGTTGCGCACGATCACTTCCGGCGCATGCAGGTCCATCAGCTTCTTCAAGCGGTTGTTGCGGTTGATTACGCGCCGGTAAAGATCGTTGAGGTCCGAGGTGGCAAAACGGCCGCCGTCCAGAGGAACCAGGGGGCGCAACTCCGGCGGAATTACCGGAATCACATCCAGAATCATCCAACTCGGCTTATTGGCGCTCTTGCGGAAGGCTTCTACAACCTTGAGGCGCTTGGTGTGCTTCAGCCGCTTCTGCAGCGAGTTCTCGTGCTTCATCTTCTCGCGCAACTCGCCCGAAAGCGCTTCCACGTCCACGCGCTTTAGCAGCTCTTTGATCGCCTCGGCGCCCATCATGGCCTTAAAGCCGGCCGGCCGGTATTGCTGGTCCAGTTCCCGGAACTTGGTTTCGTCCTTGATGACCTCGTGGTCTTTCACCGGCGCATCGCCAGGCTCCACTACCACGTAGGCTTCGAAATACAGGACCGATTCCAGATCGCGCAGGGAAATATCCAGCAAGTGGCCGATACGGCTGGGAAGGCCCTTGAAAAACCACACATGCGAGCAGGGCGAAGCCAACTCGATATGGCCCAGGCGTTCGCGGCGCACCTTCGAGAGCGTCACTTCCACGCCGCACTTGTCGCAGATCACTCCGCGGTGCTTCATCCGCTTGTACTTGCCGCAGAGACACTCCCAATCTGTCACTGGACCGAAGATGCGGGCGCAAAACAGCCCGTCCCGCTCCGGTTTGAAGGTGCGGTAGTTAATGGTTTCCGGTTTCGTTACCTCGCCATGCGACCAGCTCCGGATCTTTTCCGGAGAGGCCAGGGAGATGCGGATCGCATCGAAATCAGCAATCGGATTTGCCAGGTCAAAGGGGCTCGAACGAAACAAGGTGATCCTCCGCTTCCTGCGGCTATTCGCTGCCGCGGGCGGCTCTCAATAAATCGTCGTTGGTCGTTGGCCGTTCGTCCTTGGCCAAACCAGCGAATTCAGTTGGCCCACAGTCTTAAGAGCTCGACTGCGAGTCCAGTCATTTCCAATCTTCCTCAGTCCGTCGTGTCGATGGCCAACGACAAGCGGCCAACGACCGACGACGCATTTCTAATCCGCCGCTGCCATCGCCGGTTTCTTTTCTCCGGCCTTGATCAGTTCCACATCCAGGCACAGCGACTGCAACTCTCGAATCAGCACGTTGAACGATTCCGGCACCCCGGGTTCCATGGCGGCTTCGCCTTTGACGATGGCCTCGTAAATCTTGGTGCGGCCATACACGTCATCAGACTTCGCCGTCAGCAGTTCCTGCAGGATGAACGCCGCTCCATACGCTTCCAGCGCCCACACTTCCATTTCTCCGAAGCGCTGGCCACCGAACTGCGCCTTGCCACCGAGCGGTTGCTGCGTAATCAGCGAGTACGGCCCAATGGAACGAGCGTGGATCTTGTCATCCACCAGGTGCGAGAGTTTCAGCATGTAGATGTAGCCCACTGTGACCGGCTGTTCGAACTTGTCTCCGGTCATGCCGTCGTAGAGATAAGTCTTGCCCGATTCCGGCAATCCGGACTGCTTCAACAGGGCTTTGATCTCGCTCTCGCGGGAGCCGTCAAACACCGGCGAACCGGTGAAGACTCCCCGCTTTAGCGTCGGAGCCACTGCCATCAACTCCTCATCGCTGAGGTCGGCAATGGTGTCGGCAAGAATCGTGTCCTTGAACAGGGCCTTGAGTTCGCGCCGGATGGCTTCCTCTTTCGAGTTTTCCGCCAGCATCTGCGTGATCTTCTTGCCCAGTTCGTGCCCTGCCCAGCCCAAGTGGGTTTCCAGAATCTGGCCCACATTCATACGGGAGGGCACGCCCAGCGGGTTGAGTACAATCTCCACCGGTGTTCCGTTATCCAGATACGGCATGTCTTCGTCCGGCAGAATGCGCGCGATGACGCCCTTGTTGCCGTGCCGTCCTGCCATCTTGTCGCCCACGCTGAGCTTGCGCTTCATGGCGATGTAAACCTTCACCAGCTTGATGACACCCGGTGGCAGTTCATCGCCCTTGGTCAGCTTGTCTTTCTTCTCGTTGACAATCTTCTTGAGCACGTCGATTTGCCGCGAGGTCATTTCCTCGATCTCGTCGATCTGCTCATTCACTCGCGGATCCTTGTCGGCATACTTGATCCGCTTCAGGTTGCGGGTGGAGATGCGCTCAATGGCATCGCGATCAAGAACCGTGTCCTTGGTCAACAAGCGCTTGTTGGTGCGCTCATCGTGCAGGTCGGCCTGCACTTCCTTGCCGCCCAGAATGTTTTCCAGACGCTTCAAGCGCTCATCGGTCAGAATCCGGATCTCGTCGGAAAGGTTCTTTTCCAACTTTGCGATCTGCGTCGCCTCAATGGCCTTTGCCCGCTCGTCCTTATCCTGGCCCTTGCGGGAGAAGATTTTCACGTCCACGATCACGCCCTCGATGCCCGGCGGGCAGTAGAGGGAAGCGTCGCGTACGTCACCCGCCTTTTCACCGAAGATCGCACGCAACAGTTTCTCTTCCGGCGTGAGCTGGGTTTCACCCTTGGGCGTCACCTTGCCTACCAGAATGTCGCCCTGCTTCACTGTGGCGCCAATACGAATCACACCCGCCTCGTCCAGATTGCGCAGCATGGATTCGCTCACGTTGGGGATATCGCGAGTCACTTCCTCCGGTCCCAGCTTGGTGTCCCGCGACTCGAGTTCGAATTCCTCGATGTGAACCGAGGTGTAGTAGTCGTCCTTCACCAGCTTTTCCGAGACCAGGATCGCGTCTTCGAAGTTGTAGCCGCGCCAGGGCATGAACGCCACCAAAACGTTGCGTCCCAGGGCCAACTCCCCGTGATCGGTGCAGGGGCCGTCGGCAATCACCTGGCCTTTTTCCACGCGCTGGCCGCGGTTCACGATCGGCTTCTGGTTGATGCAGGTGTTCTGGTTGGAGCGTTTGAACTTCGTGAGCTGGTAGATGTCGCTGCCCACCTCGCGGGAAAGCTGTCCCGGATGATGTTCACCCTCCACGCGCACAATGATGCGCTCTGAGTCCACCGAATCGATGACCCCATTGCGCCGCGCCAGAATGACGGCTCCGGAATCGCGTGCGGTTACGCCTTCCATACCAGTTCCAACGATTGGCGCTTCGGCGCGCAGCAGCGGCACCGACTGGCGTTGCATGTTGGCGCCCATCAACGCGCGGTTGGCGTCGTCGTGCTCCAGGAACGGCACCAGAGAAGCCGCCACAGAAACCAGCTGCTTCGGGCTGACATCGATGTAATCAACGTCATCGCGGGTGACGAGCACAAAGTTACCTGCCTTGCGTGCGTTGACCAGATCGCCTACGATGCGCAGCTTGTCGTCCAGTTCCACGTTCGCCTGTGCGATCACGTGCCGGTCTTCTTCCCAGGCTGAGAGATAGAAGGAGAAGGGCTCCACCTCCGCCAACTTTTTCTTGCGGTCTTTCAGGTCGCCGTTGACCTTCTCGGCTTCGTGCTTCTCAATGTGGTCGCCGACTTTGTAGTCGCTGTCGCCGGCGTTGACCACGCTCACGTAGTCCACCACCCGTCCGTTCTTGACTCGCCGGTAGGGAGACTCGATGAATCCGTAATCGTTGATCCGCGCGTAGCAACTCAATGACGAGATCAGCCCGATGTTCGGACCTTCCGGCGTTTCAATCGGACAGATGCGACCGTAGTGAGTGGGGTGCACGTCGCGAACTTCGAATCCCGCGCGTTCCCGCGACAAACCGCCCGGCCCCAGCGCCGACAGGCGCCGTTTGTGGGTGATTTCTGACAGCGGATTGGTTTGGTCCATGAACTGCGAAAGCTGTGACGATCCGAAGAACTCGCGGATGGCCGCCATTACCGGCTTGGCATTCACCAGGTCATGCGGCATGGCGGTAGACATTTCCTGGTACACGCTCATCTTTTCCTTGATGGCGCGTTCCATGCGTACCAATCCGATGCGGAATTGGTTTTCCAGCAACTCGCCAACCGCGCGTACGCGGCGGTTGCCCAAGTGATCGATGTCATCCACCGTGCCGATGCTCTTGCGCAGCTTCAGCAGGTAGCGGATGGTCCCATAGAAATCATCCGGCTCGAGGGTGCGGTGTTCGAGGCTGGTGGCATCGTTCTTCTCAAACAGCTTGATGTTGAACTTCAACCGGCCCACGCGTGAGAAATCGTACTTTCGGGCATCGAAAAACATGCCGTGGAACAGCGCTGTTGCCGTGTCCAGCGTCGGCGGGTCGCCCGGCCGCAGCTTGCGGTAGATTTCGATCAGCGCTTCCTGCGGGGTCTTGACCGCGTCGCGCTTGAGCGTCTGGCTGATCACGACACCGACGTCATCGCGCTCCGGGAAGAACAGGTTCATCTCCAGCACGCCCGAATCGAGAATCTTCGCCAGCTTGTCAGGAGTAAGTTCTGAGTTGGCTTCGAGCAGAACCTCGCCCGTGGTAGTGTCCACTACATCGCTGGCTACCCAGGCGCCTTCCAGGTCCGAAACGTCCACCTCGATTTCACTGATTCTCGCCTTCTGGATCTCTTTCAGCGTGGCTGCATTGATCTTGCGCCCGGAGTGCGCGATCTCTTCGCCAGCCCGGTTCTTGACACTGCGGGCCAGCTTCATTCCGACCAGATTCGTCGGCTTTTCGCTCATCGGATCAAGTGTCCAGAAGAGCTTCTTGTCCTTAATCGCCAGCCGGTCGACGGTATAGAACGTCCGTAGAATGTCCTCTCCAGAGCGCAAGCCGAGTGCGCGCAAAAAGATGGTTCCCAGGAACTTGCGCTTACGGTCAATGCGCACGTAGAGCACGTTCTTCTGGTCGTATTCGAACTCTACCCACGACCCGCGATAAGGGATGATCTTCCCCAAAAAGTAGGTGCGGTTGTTCGCGGTTTCGAAGAACACACCGGGTGATCGGTGCAACTGACTGACAATCACGCGCTCGGTACCGTTGATGATGAACGTCCCGTTCTGCGTCATCAGGGGCACGTCGCCGAAGAACACTTCCTGTTCTTTAATGTCCCGAATGGAGCGGTTGCCGGTCTCTGCGTCCTTGTCAAAAATCGTGAGGCGCATCGTGACCTTGAGCGGCGCCGAATAGGTCATGCCGCGCTCTTCGCATTCCGCCACGTCGTATTTCAATTGCAGTCCCACGGGATCGCCGCACTTGTTGCAGAAGTCAGGCGTATTCGCGTTGTAGGTGCCGCACTTGTTGCAAAGCACGTCGCCCGGGTGGAACGGGTCCGTGATCACCGTCGATCCGCAGTTCTTACAAGTGGTGCGCAGATGATGCAGACCCTTCAAGTGGCCGCACTTGCACTCCCAGTTGCCAATGGCGTAATCGACAAACTCCAGTTGCGACACGTTGCGAAAGTCGCTGATCGGGAACACCGATTGAAAGACCGCCTGCAAGCCCGCGTCGTCGCGCTCGCTGGGCAAACGGTCCATCTGCAGGAAGCGCTCATAAGAACGCCTCTGGACCTCGATCAGGTTCGGGATCTGGATGGTTGCCGGAATCTTGGAAAAATCAAAGCGGGTGCGGTATCCATTCGTCTTAGACATTCAGCGACTCCCAGTGTTGCCTGCGCGGCCGCCGTGGTGACGTGCCGCGGATGAGGGCGCGTTTGCGCGCCGCAATCTTTAAACCCAACAAACCCGGAACAAATACGCACGCGCCCGCAGGGACAAGTTGTCCCCGGGGCGCCGTGAAGGGCGCTCGGCCTGTGTTGAAATGTGTCGTTTCCGCGCCAGTCTCTAAGGCCTGTTCCCGTTCCGCCCTGCCCGCGGAACAGTCTGCCAAACCGTGTCAGCGACCGTTCTCCGCTTCCCCTGGAATCTCTAGAAGTGGAATGGCCGCAGTCACCTCGATGAAGCAGGCGGTGGTGGTTGTTAATATAGATGCTAACACCACCGCAAAAGCTTCGCCAGGTGTGCTTATGTGGAGCCCGGGCCTTGGGCCAGGCCAGGCGGCCCAACCCGCGCTCCGCACAGTCCTTGCTACTTGATCTCGACTGCCGCTCCTGCCTCGGCAAACTTTTTCTTGATGTTTTCCGCTTCGTCCTTCGAAACACCCTCTTTCACCGTCTTGGGCGCTCCGTCCACAAGGTCCTTGGCTTCTTTCAAGCCCAGGCTGGTGACTTCACGTACCGCCTTGATTACATTGATCTTATTGGCGCCAACGTCTTTCAAGACCACGGTGAACTCGGTCTTCTCTTCCGCCGGAGCCGCCGCCGCCGCCCCACCGCCGCCAGCCATCATTACCGGAGCAGCCGCTGCCGCCGAAACCCCCAGCCTCTCTTCCAGTTTCTTCACCAGCGCAGCCGCGTCCAGCAACGACAACCCTACGATCGACTCTTCCAACTGCTGTAAATCCGCCATGTCCGTTTCTCCAAGTTCTTCTGAATGTAGAGACGCAGCTTGCTACGTCTCCTTTGTTATTTCGTCGTCCGCAGTCAAAGTTTCCAGTGCGACCAGGCCCCCGACCCACCACGCCAGACAACGCAGCAGCTCCGAAACCGCGCAACCCTCGACCACAGACAACCGAATCCCTATGCTTCCTTAAACTTCTTCTGCTGCACGCCCTGATCGACGACCACCGCCAGGTTGCGGCCGACGGCATTCATCACCGTCACCAACCGCTGTGCGGGAGCATTAATCAGGAACAGCAGTTTGGCATAAATCTCTTCCTTCGAAGGCATGGTGGCAAGCGCCTTGATCTCGTCGATCGAAACTACGCGGCCTTCCACCACTCCTGCCTTGAACGTAAACTCAGGATTGTCCTTGGCGTACTTGGAGAGTGCTTTCGCCAGGACCACCGGATCGCCCGACGTATACGCAATCGAGGTCACGCCGGCCAGGTCCTTCAAAACCGGCTCCGCCTTGGTGCCCTTGGCCGCTCGCTCCGCCAAGGTATTTTTCACCACCGCATATCTCGCGCCGGTGCTGCGCAGCGCTTTCCGCAGTTCGTAGTCCTGGGCCACCGTCAGCTTGCCGTAAGTGGTCACAATCAGGCTGGAAACGTTCTGCAGATCCTTCCCCAGCTTCTCAACCTGTTCCGTTTTTCTTGCTCTGGTAACCGCCATGTTCTTGATCCTCGTTGTCATCCTGAGGCGACATGCTTTTCGTCGCCTCAGGACCTATGCGCGCCGCGCGATGTGCCCGAGCGTTCCTTGCCAGGGCATCTGAATCGCGCGTTTGGCGCGTTTCCTTAGTTAAGCCTTTGCCGCCGCCTCTATCGCGCTGGTATCGATCGGAATTCCCGGGCCCATACTCGAACTCAAATAGCAGCCTTTCACGTACTTACCCTTGGCCACCGTGGGCTTCGCCTTCACCACGCTGCTGATCAGCGCATTCGCGTTTTCCACCAGTTTCTCAGCCGGGAAGGAGATCTTCCCCACTGGCACGTGCACCAGCGCCGTCTTGTCTGTACGGAATTCCACCTTGCCAGCCTTGATCTCCTGCACCGCCTTGGCAATATCAAAAGTGACTGTGCCCGTTTTCGGATTCGGCATCAGGCCCTTGGGTCCAAGCACCTTGCCCAGGCGGCCCACCGACTTCATCACGTCCGGAGTGGCGATCAGGGCGTCAAAATCGGTCCAGTTCTCTTTGTTGATCTTCTCTACCATCTCTTCGCCACCCACAAAATCGGCGCCAGCCTGCTCAGCTTCCTTCACCTTGTCGCCGGTGGCAATGACCAGGACCTTCTTTGACTTTCCCAGGCCATGCGGCAAAACCACTGTCCCGCGCACCATCTGGTCGGCGTGTTTGGGATCAACTCCCAGCCGCATGGTGACTTCCACGGTCTCATCGAACTTGGCATACTTCACTTTTTGCAGGAGTGGAACTGCTTCCTGCATCGTGTACGGGCGCTTCTCCACTCCCGCCCGCGCCTTGGTGATGTTCTTGCCTGACTTCTTCATTTGTTTCTCCGTCTCCCACCGCTCATCGCTCGTCTGATGCGCCGTAGTGTTTTCGACTTAACCAACCACTTCAATCCCCATCGACCGCGCCGTCCCGCGAATGCTTCGGATCGCAGTCTCGACCGATGCCGCATTCAGATCCGGCATCTTCTGTTTCGCGATGTCTTCCACCTGCCGGGCGGTGACTTTCCCGACTTTATCCTTGTTCGGGGTTCCGGACCCCTTAGCGATGCCCGCAGCTCGCTTCAATAGCACCGAAGCCGGGGGCGTCTTAGTGATGAAGGTGAACGAGCGGTCGCTATAGACCGAGATCACCACTGGAATGATCAAGACCTTCCAGTTCCTTCGCGCCGGTACGCGCATTGAACTGCTTGCAGAACTCCATGATGTTGATCTGCGCCTGGCCGAGTGCCGGCCCTACTGGCGGCGCCGGAGTCGCCTTGCCCGCCGCAATCTGCAGTTTTACCGAACCTGTGACTTTCTTTGCCATCGAAAATTCCTTGTCCCCTCTGTGTCCCCTGTGACCTCTGTGGTGAAGGTTTTCTAACCACAGAAGTCACAGAGATCACAGGATCATGCGACTTTCTCCACTTGGTTAAACTCCAACTCCACCGGAGTCGAGCGCCCGAAGATCGTGACCATTACTTTCACGGTTTCGCGGTCTTCATTCACTTCATCAACGATTCCCGTGAAGCTGGCAAACGGCCCTTCCGTGATCCGCACCGACTCGTTCTTTTCAAACTTGACCTTGAGCTTGGGCTTGTCCTTCGCCTCGCCCACCCGGTACACAATATGCTGCACTTCCTCTTCGGAGAGCGGCGTTGGCTGCTGGCCGGTGCCCACGAACCCGGTGACCCGCGGCGTGGACTTCACCACATGCCAGACGTGATCGTCCATATCCATTTCCACCAGAACGTAACCGGGATAGAACATCCGCTCGGTGGTGTACTTCTTGCCGCCGCGCACCTCGGTGACCGCTTCCGTGGGAATCAGCACTTTGCCAATCTTCTCTTGCAGCCCAAATGCCTGCACCCGCGATTCCAGCGACTCTTTTACCTTGCGTTCAAATCCTGAATACGAGTGGATGATGTACCACTTCATATTGGGATTGCGGGGTGCTTCCGGCGCAGCGCCGGCTTCTGCAACCGCAGGCTCGCCGCCGGCTTCCACGGTTTCTTGTTTTTCTTCGTCCTGCATAGAGGTCGCTAAAATCGCAGCTTCCTTCCCTGAACTCAACGATGAGTTAAATACTTGAACAGATAATTGATGCCACTACCGATGGTGTTGTCGACGATCCAGAAGTACACGCCAAACAAGAAGACCGTAATCACTACCACCGTCGTGGTGGCGCGCACATCCTTGAACGACGGCGCCGTGACCTTCTTCATCTCCGAGCGTACGTCCCGATAAAAAGTCTTGACCCGCTCCGGCCAGGACTTGATCGTCGTCGTTAATGCGTTTTGTTCCGCGACACTCGCCATGCCGTTTCCCGCTTTCCTGACGCTCGCGCCACCTAAATTCTGGCAGGGGCGGAGGGATTCGAACCCCCAAGTTCGGTTTTGGAGACCGACAGTTTAACCGTTGAGCTTACGCCCCTGTTTCTTGATCTGGGCCATGTGGGATCGCCCGACTATTTCACTTCCTTATGCGGCGTATGCTTCCGGCACCGCTTGCAAAACTTCTTCATCTCCAACCGATCCGGAGTCGTCTTCCGGTTCTTGGTGGTCGAGTAGTTCCGCTCTTTGCAATCACCGCACTGCATCGTAATGATTTCTCGGGGCATTTGAAAACCGCTCCTGGCTCTTAAGCTTCTAGCTCTCAGCTCAAACCTTACAACTTTGCGAGTCGCCAACGACGAACGACCGACGACCAACGACGGTTTACTGCACGATCTCCGCAATCGTTCCGGCGCCTACCGTATGCCCGCCTTCACGAATCGCAAACCGCAATCCCTTTTCCATCGCCACCGGCGTGATCAGTTCAATCACCAGGCTCACGTTGTCTCCCGGCATCACCATCTCGGTCGCCGCCGGCAACTCCGCCACCCCGGTCACGTCCGTCGTCCGCAGATAAAACTGCGGCCGGTAGCCCTTGAAGAACGGCGTGTGCCGTCCGCCTTCTTCTTTCGTCAAGATGTAAACTTCCGCCTTGAACTTGGTGTGCGGCGTGATCGATCCGGGCTTCGCCAGCACCATGCCGCGCTCCACATCGTCTTTGCCAATGCCGCGCAGCAATAGACCAGCATTGTCCCCCGCCAGTCCTTCATCCAGCTGCTTCTTGAACATTTCCACGCCCGTCACCACCGTCTTGCGGGTGTCGCGGAACCCGACGATCTCCACTTCCTCGCCCACTTTCACTTTGCCACGCTCGATACGACCCGTGACCACCGTGCCACGGCCTGAGATCGAAAAAATATCTTCAATCGGCATCAGGAACGGCTTGTCCAGTTCGCGCGCCGGTTGCGGTACGCTCTTGTCCACCGCCTCCATCAGCTCGTCAATCTGCTTTTCCCACTTGGCTTCCCCGTTCAGGGCACCGAGTGCAGAAAGACGAACCACCGGTACTTTGTCGCCAGGGAACTGATAAGCCTTCAACAGTTCACGCACTTCCAGTTCAACCAGATCCAGCAGCTCGGGATCGTCCACCGCATCGCACTTGTTCAAAGCCACAACGATGTAAGGCACGCCCACCTGGCGAGCCAACAGCACGTGCTCGCGCGTCTGCGGCATGGGACCGTCAGTGGCAGCCACAACCAAGAATCGCGCCATCCATCTGCGCCGCGCCCGTGATCATGTTCTTGATGTAGTCAGCGTGGCCCGGGCAATCCACGTGCGCGTAGTGCCGGTTCGCCGTCTCGTACTCGACGTGCGCCGTGGCAATTGTGATTCCGCGCGCTTTTTCTTCCGGAGCGTTATCAATCGAATCAAACGACCGGAACAGAATCTTGGGGTTGTGCTTGGACAACACCTTGGTGATGGCCGCCGTCAACGTGGTCTTGCCATGGTCAATGTGACCAATCGTGCCTACGTTGCAGTGCGGCTTATTACGTTCAAATTTTTCTTTCGCCATGTTCGCTCTTAGCTCCTAGCTTTTAGCTGCTAGCTCAAACCCTTGTCATTCCGAGCCGCTTCAGCGGCGAGGAATCCGCTTTGCTTCAGTAATACCGAAACAACCTCTGAAACTTAGTCCGGAGCGCGGGGTCCACTTCCTCCACCCGGGACAGATAAAACTCGCGGATCTGCGCCTGGTCAGAAACCGGAAGCGCCTCATACAACTCCCGCGTCTTCACCGGCCCTTCAATCACCTGCTCTAGGACCCGCTTCGCCAGCACCGAATCCCAGTCCCGCACTCGCAATCCTTCACGATCCATCCGCTTGAGAAATTTTTCGTTCCGGCCGGCACTGAAGGCATGATTGATGGCACTCTTCAGTTCCTCGTATTCCTTTTCTTTCTCAATCTTGATGACCGCCTGCTCAAAGCCCATCAGGCCAACCTCGAATCTCTGGAGCGGGAGACGGGAATCGAACCCGCGACCAACAGCTTGGAAGGCTGTGACTCTACCACTGAGTTACTCCCGCCCTTCCCTGACTCCCTCTCACTATGTAGAGGCGTATCCGGCCACGTCTCTACCATTGCCAATCTCTGGAGCCGATGATCAGGATTGAACTGATGACCTCTCCCTTACCAAGGGAGTGCTCTACCAACTGAGCTACATCGGCTCTTTGTGCTCGACGTCACTGCCCTTGCCGGGATGCATCAAGTCCTTGCGACGCACCCAGGTCTTCACTGCAAACATCACTAAGATCGCCAGTGTCGCCAGGCGAATCCGCGGGTCGCTGATGGTCGTCCATGCCAACACTCCCAAGGCCACGAATGCCACCAGTCCTGCGTATAAGCGCTTCACATCATTCCTGGTGCACAGGGAAGGATTCGAACCTTCGTACCTCGCTAGGAGGGACAGATTTACAGTCTGTTGGCTTTAACCACTCACCCACCTGTGCAGAAACAATCGGCCGCTCACTTGTGGCCAAATCCGGCCCAACCTACAGGCCGCGCATGCGCGGAGGGCAATACTGCAGCGCACAAAGAAGAATAGAAAACCGCGGTGCGCACAAGACTTCTGTCCGCACGCACACACACTTGGAAATGCTTCCTTATGGAGTGCTGTTGGGAAAACCTCTACGCCGCGCCGCGCAAAACGCCCGCCTTCCGCAAACCGATCCTGGAGCTGGCGAAGGGATTTGAACCCCTGACCCTCTGATTACAAATCAGATGCTCTACCAGCTGAGCTACGCCAGCAGTCAGGGACACACACCCACTTCGGGCATGCTAATCCCACTGATCCCTTCCGCTTGTCCGGGACAACTGTAAAAGTTACCACAACGGAACCTTACGTGCAAGGAGGCCGTTCTCATTAACCCCGCCTCAGACCCCAAGCTAATTCCTGGCGTCATTGTGGATGCTATGATGGCCTTCTCCGGCTGGGCTTGGGCGCAACTTTGTGTGGCTTCGCCGCCCGCCGCTCTGACATGCGAATTCGACGCCGCCTCCCCATCCTCTTAGCGGTTGTGCTCGTAGGTGCAGCCGTCGCTCTGATGGTCGTGCTCCGTAAACATGCGCCGCCCGAGCCTGCTCGTTTGCTTCCTGCCGCCGACGGATTTGCCTATGTCGATCTGCAATGGATGCGGCGGGCCAACATCACCGGCGAACTCCCGCCGGTGCCGCACGATCCCGATTACGAACGGTTCATCAACGCTACCGGCTTTCAGTTCGAACGCGACCTGGATGAAGCGGCGCTCGCGGTCCACTATCCTGAATCGATCGCCGCCGTCGTCCCTGGTCAACCCAACGAGGCCCGTTTCTCCGAAGTGTTTGTAGGCAAGATCCAGGGCGAGCGTTTCCGCGCTTATCTCAGCAATCTATCCCAGTCGGTAGAAAATTACCGCACCGTAGACATTTACACCATCCCCGTCGAAGAGCGCACCGTTCGGGTAGCGATCCTGGGCGTGGACACCGTGGCCGCTTCCAACTTTCCCGATCCCGCAGTGATCCGCGGGATCGTCGATCGCTCGCGCAAGCTGGCATCCCCGTTCGGTGGTCCCGCGCTGCTGCGGCAATACTACGCGAGCGTGCCTTTCGCCAGTCTGGCGTGGACAATCTTCAGGATTCAACCTCGGGCTGATCGCACCGCCGCAATTCCGAGCAACCTGTCTTTTCTTTTTGCTCAGCCCGCGGTGGTGGTCGCTTCCATCCGCTACATTCGGGCGCTTCACCTGCGGGCGGTCGCGTTCACCGAAAGCGACGAGGAAGCCCGCCGCCTGACCGAACAGCTGGGAACGTTCCTCAACCTGTTTCACAGCCTGGACAACACCGCTGCACCATCCGCAACCGATGCTGATGTAAAGGCCATCTTCGATAGCTTACAGATTGAGCAGCAGAAAGACAGGGCGCTGTTGACGGCGACCGTCCCGGTCGGCTTTGTCCGCAAAGTCCTGGCCGAGTCGCCGACGATGGTGCAACCGCCCCCTGCGGCTCCGCAACCACCCCCGCAGAAAAAACCGAGTAAGCATCACCACTAACCGTCCCGGTGTGAAGCTCATGTGAACCAGCCGATACGATGCGACTTTTTCCCCCGGCCAACGTCGAATCAGTAAACGGGCCAGGCTTCTTATTCGCTCTCTCTGATGCTCGGGGCAGGTAGAATAACTCTCAATGTCGACTCTTCCGCTTCCTATTGCCGCATTTGTTGCAGGCCTGATTTCGTTTCTCTCGCCCTGCGTCTTGCCTCTGGTGCCGGGTTATGTGTCGCTGATCTCCGGCGCCGGGATCGAAGAGCTTAAGGCGCAGGAGTCACAACTCTTCCGTAAGATGATGCTGAACTCCGTCAGCTTCATTCTGGGATTCAGCGTCGTCTTCATTACCCTCGGAGCTATTTCGACAGAAGTTGGGCAATTACTGGCGCGTTACAAATCCAGCCTGGCGCAGGTCGCGGGCATCGTGATTATCTTGTTCGGCTTGCACTTGACCGGAATCTTTCGCATCAACGCCCTCTACGCTGACAAGCGCTTGCACAACGTAAAAGGAGGCAGTACTCCCGGCGGGGCGTTCTTAATCGGCTTCGCCTTTGCTTTCGGCTGGACTCCCTGTGTGGGACCAATCCTGGCTGTGATCCTGGGCTTCGCAGCTGCTCAGGATTCGGTCACCAAGGGGATTTTTCTGCTCTCCATCTATTCGCTGGGATTGGCAGTGCCGTTCTTGCTGACCTCGCTTGCGATCGAACGTTTTCTGAAGTTCTATAGCCGGTTTAAGGTGTTCATGCATGGGCTTGAGGTGTTCAGTGGGGCCCTGCTGATTGCACTGGGTGTGCTGCTGGTGTTGGGACGTTTTACCATCATTTCGAATTATCTTTCTTTCTTAAATCGTTTTGCCCTGTAGTGGGGAGTGGACCCGTGAAACGTGACCCGGTCGTGATCATCGTTGTGGCCATGGTGGTTTCTCTGATGCTGGTGTTCGGATTTAATGTGGCCCGCAAGTCGAAGAACAACTCCGTACCCGGCCCGCAGGCCAGAGGAGATACTGCTCCCGATTTCAACCTGCAATCACTCGAGGGCAAGAATACGCGCCTCTCGGATTTCCGCGGACAGGCCGTGCTGCTCAATTTCTGGGCCACGTGGTGCGCCCCCTGCAAGATCGAGATGCCCTGGTTTGTCGAATTGCAGAAACAATACGGGCCCCAGGGCTTGCAGATCGTGGGGGTTGCGATGGACGACGCCAGCGCCAAAGACATCGCCGACTTCGCCAAGGAGATGGGGGTGAATTATCCGGTGCTGTTGGGAAAGGAGTCCGTCGGCGATGCCTACGGCGGAGTGCAGTTTCTGCCTGAGAATTTCTATATTGATCGCAATGGCAAATTGGTGGCCCGGGCCTTCGGCCTCAAGAGCAGAAGCGAGATTGAAGATGATATCAAGGCTATCATCGCTTCTAAGGCGATGCCGAAATAGCATAAAGGGCAGGGAGGAGAACGGCAGCATGCTGAACACTTTCAACAAGACGATTCTAGTCATCAGTTGTTTCACGGCTCTTCTGCCTGCTCAGGAACCCCCCGGCAAGAAGATTCCGTCGGTGACCCTGTCGCCTCCGCCCGTGTTCGCTGTCACTCGTGGCAAACCCAATACCGTGGAACTACGGTTTCATATCTCCGCCGGGTTTCATGTCAATTCCAACAAGCCCAGAGAGGAATACCTGATCCCCACTGTGCTCAAAATCGACGCGCCCACCGACATCGTGCTCGGCCGCACTACTTATCCTGAGGGAGAGGAGATGAGCTTCGCCTTTGCTCCCGACGAGAAGCTCAGCGTCTACAGTGGAGAATTCGATCTCGCAGTAACTGTCAGGCCGCTGGCCAGCGTACTGCCGGGAAAATATGGCTTCCGTGGCGAACTCAAGTACCAGGCCTGTGACAAAGCCGCTTGCTATCCGCCAAAGAAACTGCCGGTGCAATTCGAAGTAAAAGTGGTGAAGGCCCCACCCCCGCCGCACAAGAACCCCGCCCAAAGCCCGCATATCCACAACTAGGCAACGACGTTGGTTGTTGGATGGAGTAGGGTCCGGCGTTGCATTTAGCTTGCCTTGGGTTGCCCGCTGGCGTCGAGAGACTTAATGCGCGACCACCGTGGGCCAAGTAAAATGCGCCCATGAAGAACTTCCTGTTGTTCCTATTCCTTCTTTCTGTCGGCGCGATCTCTCTTGCGCAATCGTTCCCACCCTTAGTCATTGAGAACGTCACGGTGATCGATGTCACCGGCGCTCCTGTACAAACCCATCGCACCGTGATCGTGAAAGATGGGCACATCGAAGGGATCTACGAATTCAAGCGGACGCAGAAAGGCGCGCTCCGGATCAATGGCACGGGAAAGTTTCTCATCCCCGGCCTTTGGGACATGCACGTCCACACCGTGTTCGGAGATTGGTTCCCGCGCGGCAAGGAGATCGCGCTGCCGCTGTTCATTGCCAACGGCGTGACCGGCGTGCGTGACATGGGCGGCGAACTCGATGTACTGCAGGCATGGCGGAAAGAAATTGCTGCCGGGACTCTGCTCGGCCCGCGCATGATAATTTCCGGTCCTATGCTCGACGGTCCGCAGCCCCGCTTTCCATCGTCGGTTGCAATTACCACTCCCGATGACGGGCGCCGTGCCGTGGACGATCTCAAACGTCGCGGTGTGGATTTCATCAAGCTGCAATCACTCATTCCTCGCGATGCTGTTTTCGCCATCGCTGACGAAGCCCGCAAGCAGGGGATTCCCTTCGTCGGCCATGTGCCCGATTCCGTCCGCGCCGCCGAGGCTTCCAATGCCGGGCAGAAGAGTTTTGAGCACCTGATCGGTATCTTCGAAGGCAGCTCGCCACTCGAAGATGAGTTCCTCAAGGGCCCGAAGACAGAAACCAAATTCCTGGCGACTTACGATCCGGTGCGGGCGTCGGCATTGTTTGCTCTTCTGGCGAAGAATCACACCTGGCAGTGCCCCACGCTGGTCTGGGAACGCGGTGGCAACTTGATTGATCTAGCCGACTTCTCCCACGATCCCCGTGCCAAGTATGTCCCGGCGTACTGGAAGGATGTCACCTGGAAACGCTTCACAGAAGAAATCGTGCGTGAATACAACACTGACGACCGCATCAC
Organism: uncultured Acidobacteriota bacterium; assembly: GCA_963734415.1. Lineage (GTDB taxonomy): Bacteria > Acidobacteriota > Terriglobia > Terriglobales > Acidobacteriaceae > JABCZH01. The sequence continues at coordinate 129,732 of CAVTHF010000001.1, forward strand.
CCGCCAGCGTTTCGTGGCCAAGGAATTGGAGGTAGTGAAGGCGATGCACGCCGCTGGAATTCAATTCCTCGCCGGGACCGACACTGCGCCCGGCGTTTACATCTTTCCCGGCTTCAGCCTGCACGAGGAGTTGCAACGCTTTGTAGCAGCAGGCTTTACTCCTCTGGAGGCGCTGCAAACCGCCACCCTCAACCCAGCCACATTTCTTGGAATCGCCGACCGCGTCGGTACTGTCGAAAAAGGCAAGCTCGCCGATCTGGTGCTGCTCGACGACAACCCGCTTGACGACATCCGCAACACTCAGAAGATTACCGCAGTAGTAGCGAACGGCCGTTATCTTTCGCGTGCCGACCTGGACAGAATACTGACGGGAGTGCAGACGGCGGCGCAGGGAAAATGACGGCCTGCCCCCATCAAGAAAACTGCCTGCGTCCGATCCTCCGAACGCAGGCAGAAGATACCAACCTATTGTTGTGTGCCTAAGACGGCATATCCAGGCAGCAGATTCTGACCCGCTGTCCAGCCTGCGCCCTGAGACGAGGCGATCGGAAATAGCCGCATGTCGGTGCTGTTGAAAGCCCATGCATCCCACGTGGTATTGGTCGTGCTGTCGGTGCTCACTACCACCCAATACTGCGTTCCCTGGGCAACCGGCAATCCGCCCCCACCCCCGGCAACCGCCAAGGTGCAGCAACTGCCGTAGCTCTCCAGTCCTGACAAGTCGGCGCTCGCCAGTGCAGCCCCCGGGACGCCTCCGGAATCTGCGTTCAGACTGACCGTTACACCATTGACTCCGGTGACAAAACCCACAGACACTTCGACTTTCTTGACGCTGTAGTTGGCGGCGGGAGTGAACGGCACCGCCACCCAATTGTTCGAGCCGATGATCGATCCGGAACCGGAGATCGTAAACCCGTAGCAGCAAAAGAATATGCCGTTCGGGTATCGGCTCAAGTTGCCGGCGATTGTGGTGAGCGCTGCGTCACGCTCGATCCAGTGGTTAATATGGGACGGGCCTTGTTGGGCAATTGTCAGCCGGCCGTCTTGGCTTGTGATAACCCCATGGTGGCCGCCCGCAGCCAAAGCGACTATACCTGCCAATGTGAGAAGAGACAAAACCAGCACGATGCGAACAACGGGTTTCCTAACCATTTTTGTTCTCCGTATTTCAGGTTGGTAACTTTCGCCTCCGCTAAGCTGAACTCCGTCAGGGGACAACCCCCACTAGAGATGCAGCGGAGCGGTTGGACGAAGTTGGCGGGATTCTAACTCAGTTCCAGCGGCTGTCAAGCACAATCGATGGCCGAATCCGGCATTGGACGGGCGTTCTGCCGGGGAGGCGCCAACCGTCCGCCAAGAACTTCGAACTGGGCGGCTTCACACCCTAGTTACCTTTCTTCTCGATCTTTGCCCACGTATCCTTCAGCGCCACTGTCCGATTGAACACCAGGCGGCCGGGCGACGAATCGCGATCCACGCAGAAATATCCCAGGCGCTCGAACTGGTAGCGGCTGCCGGGTGCAGCCCCGGCCAACGACGGCTCGACTTTGCACGACGAGAGCACTTCGAGCGAGTGCGGATTCAGGTTCGCCGTAAATTCCTCGCCCTCCGAGATTCGATTCGGGTCCTCGACGGTGAAAAGATTTTCATACAGTCTTACCTCTACATCCACCGCATGCGCCGCTGACACCCAGTGAATCGTTGCCTTCACCTTCCTCCCATCCGGAGGATTATTCCCGCCCCGCGTCGCCGGATCATAGGTGCAGTGAACCTCCACCACTTCGCCATTGTCGTCCTTCACCACGCTCGTGCAAGTAACGAAATACCCGTAGCGCAACCGCACTTCCCGCCCCGGCGTCAGCCGGAAATACTGTTTGGGCGGATCTTCGCGGAAATCATCCTGCTCGATGTACAGCACTCGCGAAAACGGCACCTTGCGTGCCCCCGCGCTCGCATCCTCCGGATTATTGACCGCCTCCATTTCCTCCACTTGATTCTCCGGATAGTTGTCGATCACCACCTTCAACGGCCGCAATACCGCCATCACCCGCGCCGCACGCTTGTTCAGGTCTTCTCGCACGAAGTGTTCGAGCATTGCCAGCTCAATCGAACCATTGGTCTTCGACACCCCAATCGCGCCGCAGAAATTACGCACCGCCTCCGGCGTATATCCCCGCCGCCGGATCCCGCTGATCGTCGGCATGCGCGGATCATCCCAGCCGCTCAGGTGCTTTTCCTGCACCAGTTGCAGCAGCTTACGCTTGCTCAAAATCGTATACGTAAGGTTCAACCGGTCGAACTCGATCTGTTGCGAAGGGAAAATCCCCAGTTGCTGAATGAACCAGTTGTACAGCGGCCGGTGGTCTTCAAACTCCAGCGTGCACATGGAGTGTGTCACTCGTTCCAACGAGTCCGACTGCCCATGCGCGTAGTCATACATGGGATAAATGCACCACTTGTTTCCCGTGCGATGATGCTCCGTACGCAGAACGCGGTACATCACCGGATCGCGCATATTCAAATTCGGCGAAGCCATGTCAATCTTCGCCCGCAGCACCCGTGACCCATCCGGAAATTCTTCCGCCTTCATGCGCTCGAACAGATTCAGATTCTCTTCGACAGTTCGATTGCGGAACGGACTGTCCTTGCCCGGCTCGGTCAGCGTGCCGCGATATTTGCGGATCTCATCCGCTGACAAGTCGTCCACATATGCCTTGCCCGCTTTGACCAGCTGCACCGCCCACGCATACAGCTGGTCAAAATAGTCGGACGCATAGAACAGCCCGTCCCAATGGAAGCCCAGCCACTTCACGTCTTCCATGATCGACTCGACGTACTCCGTCTCTTCCTTCGAGGGATTCGTGTCGTCGAAGCGCAGGTTAGTGTGTCCGCCGAATTCATCCGCCAGGCCGAAATCCAGGCAGATCGCCTTGGCATGGCCAATGTGCAGGTAGCCGTTAGGCTCCGGAGGAAAGCGGGTCTGCACCCGCCCTTGAAATTTGTTGGTCTTCAGATCTTCCAGAATGATGTCGCGTACGAAGTTCGACGGCGCGGTCGGCGTCGGGGAACCGGGTTTGGTCGAAGTGTTGGCTGAATTCATGCTTGAATTTCATTCTATAACCACCGTCGAAAAGGCGCGCGCCCTTCTCCGCGCACTCTATGGGAGTTCTCTGCGGCCTCCGCGATTCAAGGTTTTCTGATCGCTGAAATTCACTTTTTGACCCCACCCACCCCTCAGCATAGAATTCGCATGTCCGTGCCAGCTCCACCGGAGGCTCCATTGCCCAAAGCCCACACCATCAACCGGGTGCCCCGCTTCTCGCTTCTTTTGCGAGAAGTGGGATCCCCGATCGTTGCCCTGGCCGCGCTTCTCCTGCTTTCCCGTTGCAGCAAACCGGAAGACTTCCAGAAAAGCCTGCAGGAAAAGCTCATCGACGCCAAATCCGGCGATGTCATCGACCTCCCCGAAGGCAAGTTTCACCTCGACCGCACGCTTTCCCTCACGGTCAACGGCGTCACCATCCGCGGCAAGGGCATGGACAAGACCATCCTCTCTTTTGCCGGGCAGAAAACCGGCGCTCAGGGCGTGCTCATCAAAGCCAACGACTTCACCATCGAAGATGTCGGCATCGAAGACACCGCCGGCGACGCGCTTACCATCCAGGATGGCTCCAACATCACCGTACGCCGGGTGCGAACCGAGTGGACGCGCGGCCCCAACTCCGCCAACGGCCCCTACGGCATCTATCCCGTGAGTTGCAAGAATCTATTGGTCGAGGACTCCGTCTCGAAGGGCGCCGCCGACGCCGGCATCTACGTCGGCCAGTCCGAGAACGTTGTCCTCCGACGCAATCGGGTTGAGTACAACGTCGATGGTTTCGAAATCGAGAACACCGAAAACGTTGACGCTTACGACAACGTCTCCACTCACAACTCCGGTGGCATGGGAGTTTTCAATCTCCCCAACCTGCCCCGCCAGGGCGGACGCCACGTGCGCGTCTACAACAACCAGCTGGTGGATAACAACACTCCTAACTTCGCTCCCAAGAGCCTCGGCCCGATTTATTACCTGCCCACCGGTACCGGCTTGTACGTGATGGCCATCCGCGACGTCGAAGTGTTCAACAACAAAATCCAGAACAACAACACCGTCAACGTTTACATCATCAACTACCACACCGGTGTGGATGAAGAATCGCTACGGGACACCGCAGCCTCGCCGATCACGCAGCAGGTTTTTGCTCCTGGCGACAAGCGTTACGATCCTTTCGTCCGCGACGTCTATCTCCATGACAACGACATCAGCGGAGGAGGGCAATCGCCCGACAATCGTGTGGATGGTGTGAAGCAGCTGGCTGCCGCCCTCGGCGGCAAACTGCCCGACATTCTTTACGACGGAGTCGTGGACCCCGGCTGGGGCCGCAAAGGGCCCAACCCCGGACAAGTTTGCCTTTCTAACAATGGCGCCGCCAGTTTCTTGAACTTTGACGCCGGCGGTGGCATGAAGCATCCCGTCAAAGACGCGAAGCGCTATGCGTGTTCGCTGCCGCCGTTGACCGCTGTCGCAATCCCTCAGGCCCCGGTGGGAGGCAAGTAATGTGCTGGCCCTGGACGCGCTGCCTCTGCGTCCTCGTTTCTCTGTGCGCACTCGCGGCTTGCGGACGCTTCATCGATCGTGGTGTGCAAGCGCATACCGAGCGCCCTTTCCCCAAGAAACTTTCCGAGTGGCGCCTGTTCACTGTGCGAGCCGGGACTCTTGCTCCCAACCAGGGTGTTGTCCCTTACGATCTGAACACGCCGTTGTTCTCCGACTACGCTAGCAAGTACCGCTACGTGTGGATGCCGCCCGGCACCTCCGCCCAATACCGCGACGACGGTCCCTTAGACTTCCCGGTCGGAACCGTGCTGGCCAAGACTTTCGCCTTCCCAGTGGACGGCTCGCCCATACAACGGCTCATCGAAACCCGGCTACTGGTGCATGCGAACACCGGCTGGATGCCTCTGCTCTACCTCTGGGACAACAAACAGGGCGACGCCAACCTAGAACTCGTGCCTGATCCTGTGCCGGTGAAATGGACCGATTCCGTCGGCCGCCGCCATGAATTCAACTACGTCATACCCAACGTTAACGAGTGCCATGAATGCCATGACAATCAGAAAGTGTTTCTTCCCATCGGCCCCAGGGCGCGCAATCTGAACCGGAACTATGCCTACAACGGCGGCACTGAGAATCAACTCACACACTGGGCCCGCGTAGGCTATCTCCAGGGCTTGCCTGCGCCGGAAGCCCGCCCCAAGGCCGCCAAATGGGACGACCCCAGCACCGGTTCGCTCTCCGATCGCGCGGCGGCGTATCTCGACAACAACTGCGCCCACTGCCATCAGCCCGGAGGGCAGGCTGGCTACACCGGAGTCGATTTCCGCCTCACTCAAACCCAACTAGCCAGCCGCGGATGGTGCAAGCCGCCCAATTCGGCCGGCGAAGTCGGCGGTCTGCGCTACGACCTGGTCCCCGGCCGCCCCGATCAATCCATCTTGATCTACCGCCTGGAATCTACCGCCCCGAAGACTTCCATGCCTGCGCTCAGCCGCGACGTGGTCCACCTAGAAGGCGTAAAGCTATTGCGAGAATGGATCGCCTCGCTCCCCGGCTCATGCCAAAACAACTGAGAACCGGGAACTGAGATCTGATAACGGGGGGCGAGTCTCCCTGCGTGCCTCTGTGTCCTCTGTGGTTACGCATTTCCCACCCCTGATGTAGAATTGTCAGGTAACCCCACCGCCGCGTCGCACCGGATGCGGCCGGTTTTCCTACCGTCGGGACGTGGCTCAGCCTGGTAGAGCACTCGCTTGGGGTGCGAGGGGTCGGCAGTTCAAATCTGCCCGTCCCGACCATTCACACCTAACTACGCGCTGTTGTCAGTCTCCTTCGAACCAACTTCCATCAGGCGCTTAGTCATCAGCACCAGCCCGAGAATCTGCGTCCACTCCGAGACGATGTTGCCCACCACCTGTCCCCACTTGCCGCTAGGGTTCATGGCTCGGAATGCCAGCACCCATGCGGCGCCTGTGACCATAAGAAACAGGGTCAACGAGTGCTCCCGCAGGAACTCCGCGGTTGCTGACCGCATCTTGCCTTGCGGTTTCTTGCTTTCGGCTGAACCCTTCTCGTAAAGGTGTTTGGTCATAACGATGGTGACCAGAACTCCCGTCCAATCCGCGATGGCATTCCCGAAGAATGAGCCCATGTGAGTACTCGGGTTGGATTGGGCATAAAGCGCGATCAATAAAATCACCACACCCAATGCCGCCAGACTTAGTGAATGTTCATGGAGGAACTGCTTCCGTTTCATGCCATTACTGTACTAGGCATAACCACACGGCGGCTCGTCTAAACCTGCCGTCCCTCGCTTTCAGGGCGAAGCCGCCGCAGTCGGTCCTCAGTTCTCCTCGGCTAGAGTCTTCCTTCTCTCTTGTACGATTCCGTAGACGGGAAATAACATTTCCCGCGAATCCACGGTCAACTGCAGCGGACAGCGAGTTGGACTCCGGGGAAAAACCAGTGAGCAGAGGAGAGGGCAGATGAAAGCATTTTCTTGGGTTCAGGTGATGATCGCAATCGGGGTGTTGTTATCGACCTGCTTTGCTGGCACGTCATACGTTGTCACGAACAACGACAACGGCAACGGAAACAGCGCCACCATCTATTCCCTGAATACTACGACCGGGGCGCTGACCCACCTCTCGGATCTGCCAACCGGTGGCGCCGGTTCAAACGGTGGTTATTTCGCCAATGTGGGCAACGGTGCGGCTGTAACCGGGACCGTGGGCTGTCTTCTGGTCACCGATACCGGCAGCAGTGACATTGCCAGCTTCAAGGTCAATCTCAACAACCTCAACACTGCGAAGGTCGGCAATTTTACCAATCCAACCCTTAGCGCTGGCTTTGAAAGTGGGAGCCTTGCGCTTTCGCCCAATGGAAAGTTCGTCTATGCCACCTACGCCACCACGGAAAATATTGGCGCCTGGGCGGTGAACTCGGATTGCTCTTTGACCTTCATCGCTGCATACCAGGCGTCGGTGGGACCGGATCTCTACGATGGCATCCGGGTGACACCCAATGGCAGAGACCTGATCGTTACCGCACCTGATTTCGAAGCTGTCGAGGAATTCTCCATCAATCAAAGCACCGGCCAGCTTACCGACCTCGGTTTTGCCAATTTCGGCGCCCTCTCCGATTGCCAATCCAACGGATGTTTCCCCGCAGGAATTGATATCACTGCCGACGGCGTCGCGGCCATCATCGGGAACTACAGCCTGACTGCACCGTCGGTTCTGGGCGCGAGGATCACTGCCACGGGTCTGACCAATCCCACGTACTTTCCTCTGGCTAATACCGGCAGCCTCGACTTCAACGACAACGTCCCTTTCCTCAGCGCTGCGGCCTATCACGGATCAGGGCCGCTTTATCTGGGCATGTCCGGCGCGTCCTGCTCCAGTGAGGCCAACGCTGGAGTCGTGACTGCTATTCTTTCCGAAGCCAGCAAGACAATTGTGGGTAAGGCCGCCACCAAGATCACTTCCCCGGGAGGGTGTCAGGGCCTCATCGCCGCAACGGGCAACCTGATGGTGGTCTCCGAGTGGTTCAACACTTTGCAGGTGTTCACCATCAACGCCGACGGCACTTTGACTCCGACAGCTCAAGGGCCGGTGGCCAACACCAATGCCAGTGGGGCATACTCGTTCTTCATTTATCCCAATACCCGTTAGGGTTGGCCTGATTCTGTCAGGCGATACCACGCCAGCCCGGATTGCGCGCCCAGCCAGCGGAATGGCTCGTTGGGAACGTAGTCCAGGCTGGCGTTAAGGAAGGGATACTGCTTCCAGGCTTCCTCACGTCCAGCCTCTAGATCGGCGATAATTCGCCCGAAGATCGAGGTAAGATTCACTCCGTGTCCACTGTAGCCTAGCCCATAGAAGATGTTCTGATACTTTCCCGTGCATCCCACTGAAGGCGATTCGTCGAGCGACCAATCGACCACGCCGTTCCAGCCTGCTTCGAATTCAATGCCCGCAAGTCGCGGATAAATTCGTACTAATTCGCGCTGGAGCTGCGCAAAATGAGAGGCGCCATCGCTCGCGGCGCCAGCTCCACTATTGAAAAAGTAGTCGGGTCTCCCTCCGCCAATGTGGATGCGACGGTCTTGGGTCAAGCCCAGATAGAAAACTTCAGTCCGGCTGTCATTGAACGGAACTCGCTGATGCCATCCGATCTCGGCCAGTTTTTGGTCACCGAGGGGCGGCGTCACCGCAACGTATTCATGTACGGGCAAGATCGAGTTTCGGAAGAATCCCAGCCTCGGGGTGAAGGCATTGGTTGCCAACACCAGCGACTTTGCCCTGATGGTATGGCCGTCGCCGGTGTGCAGCAAGTGCTCCCGGCCCTCCTCAATGCTGACGACGGTGGTGTTTTCGTAAATCTTGGCGCCGGCGTTCTCCGCGGCGGCCTTGAAAACATGCACCAGTTTCATGGGGTGGATCTGTCCACCGCTGGGATCGAAGAATGCCCCGGCGTAGGCTTCGCTGCCGATGGCAGTCTCCAGCCGTTGTTTTTCCCAAAACTCAACCGGCATGCCCAGGGATCGTGCCTGCTGCACGTAGGCCTTTGCAGCTCTGACATCCTCGGACGTGTTCAGCACTTGTAGAGCGCCATTGATCTCCAACTCGCAGTCAATACCGGTCGCAGCACTGAGCTTCGCCAGCGTTCGAATGTTTTCGGCTGTCAGGTCGTAGATTTTCTTGTCGATGGCCGGAGCGGAACTGAATTGCATGTACCGGTCCGCGGTCATGGTCAGCACCATGGCGCCGTTTCGTCCCGAGGCGCCGCTCCCACAACCTTTCGCTTCCAAGACAGCGACACTCTTGTGCGGGGAAACGCCGCGGATGTAGTAGGCCGAGGAAAGCCCGGTGAAGCCGCCGCCGAGCACCGCAACATCGACGGCGATGTCATTCGCCAACGGTGGATTCTGAGGCGGCTGGCTTCTCGCCCAGTAGCTGTCGTTGGGCTCCAATGCCCACGGTTCATGCCAGATCCTGGGAGAAAGTTGGTTCAGGCCGGCCGCACCGAGCAAGGCACCACCGCCGGCGACAGTTGCCATTTTCAGAAAACCGCGGCGGCTTGCGAGCTCTGGCATGGATGGATACTGGAGAACTCAGGGTAAGAGATCGCTGGCTCCTCAGCAAGCCAATTTCCCCTGCCAACCCCTCTCCTGTTACCCTTATCAGCTCATTCGCAGCCCCGCATAAAATGCCTTCCCGCATCTTCCAGCCCGACCTGCTGCGTGAAAAACGCATTCTGATCACTGGTGGCGGCACCGGCCTTGGCAAAGCCATGGCCCAACGCTTTCTCGAACTTGGCGCCACAGTCTACATCTGCGGCCGCCGGGAGGAAGTCCTGGCCGCCACTGTCGCCGAGTTCGACCGCACTGCCCCCACCCGCATTCGTTCCCTTTCGTGCGATGTGCGCGACTTACACCGGGTGGAAGAAATGATCGCGGAAATCTGGAACGACGGCCCGCTCAATATCGTGGTCAACAATGCGGCGGGAAACTTCATGGCCCGTACCGAAGAGCTCAGTCCGGGAGCCTTCGATGCTGTGCTCGGCATCGTGCTCATGGGGACCATCAACCTCACCATGGCTTGCGGACGCCGCTGGCTCTCTACCAAACATCCAGGCGTGATCCTGAACATCGCCGCCACTTACGCTGATACAGGGTCTGCCTACGTAGTTCCTTCCGCCATTGCCAAAGCCGGAGTCGTCTCGCTGACTCGCAGTCTCGCTGTCGAGTGGGGCAATCGCGGCATCCGCATGAATGCTATTGCTCCCGGCCCAATTCCCACCGAAGGCGCCTTCTCACGCCTATTGCCCCGGCCTGAGCTGGAGAAATTCGCTGTGGCACGCAATCCGCTCGGGCGTTTCGGCACTGCTGAGGAGTTGGCAGACCTGGCCACTTTTTTGGTGAGTGACGCCTCCGGTTACATCAACGGCGAGGTAGTCGTTATGGACGGCGGCGAATGGCTGCAAGGAGCCGGCGAATTCAGTTCCTTCGGCCGTCAACTCACCGATAAGGATTGGGAACTCTTCAAACCGCGCAAAAAGAAAAGTTGACTTGTCCTCCGCGAACTCTCCGGCAGTTCTCTGCGACCTCTGCGTTAAGAGCTCTCCTTCCGCCATTCCGGCGGCTGGCAGGGAAACACATCTAACTCTTCCCCTCAACCCGTGCCCTCACCGTCCCTTTCGCGAGCTTCGCTGAAATCTCATCCCCCGCCTTTACTTTGCGGGCATCTTTCAGCAATTTTCCGGCTGAATCAAACACCAGCGCATATCCGCGCTCCAGAATCGCCACCGGCGACAGCGCCTGCAGGGCAGTCTCCATGCGCTCCACGTGAACTCGCCGCTCCAGCAGAAGATTGCGAAAAGCTGCTACCAAGCCCGTGCGCTGGGCGGCCAAATCCTTCCGCATCCCCGCCAGTACCCGCCGCACGTCATAGTGACGCACCGTTGCTGACAGTCCTTCAAATCGCCTGCGCTGCTTTTCGATGATCCCGCGCTCTGCCTGCCCCAGCCGGTGCCCCAGTTCGTCCAGCCGCTGCTGCCGCCGGTGGATCAAGTCCATGATGCGGCCAAACGCCCCATGGCGGGCCAGTTCCGTCAAATTCTGCCGCACCATCAGCAACTGGTAGCGCACCGCTTTCTCCAGCCGCTGCTGCAGGCCTTCCATTTGCCCTGCGATTTCCTGACGCGAACGAATCACCAGCTCTGCCGCTGCCGAAGGCGTGGCCGCCCGCAGATCAGCCACAAAATCAATAATGGTGAAGTCGGTCTCGTGCCCGATCGCCGAGATGACGGGAATTTCCGATGCTGCAATCGCCCGCGCCAGACCTTCATGATTGAAAGCCGCCAGGTCTTCCGCCGACCCGCCACCGCGCGCCACGATGATCACATCCACGTTGCGGGCCTTATTGAAGTGCCGCACCCCTGCCGTGACCTCGAGCGCCGCCGCCTCCCCCTGCACCTGCGCTGGATAGATAAGGACGTTCACCCCGTGATGCCGCCTCCGCAGAATATTGAGGATGTCGCGCAGCGCCGCCGCCTGCGGCGAAGTCACGATTCCGATTCTCTGCGGCAGCGTGGGAATCGGCTTTCGGCAGCTGGCGTCGAATAGGCCTTCGGCTTCGAGCTTCGCCTTAAGTTGTTCGAATGCGACTTGCAGCGCACCCGCGCCTTTCGGCTCCAGATACTCCGCCGAAATCTGCAGTTCGCCGCGGTCTTCGTAAACCGTCACCCGCCCGCGCGCCACGACCACCATGCCGTTCTCGGGACGGAAGCGCAAAAGTTTCGCCGACGAGCGGAACATCACCACCCGCATCTGCGCGCTCGCGTCTTTCAAGGTGAAATAAAGATGTCCGGAGTCGTGGGCCTTGAAGTTCGAGATCTCGCCTTCCACCCAGATGTCGCCGTACTCGCGTTCAACACTGGTGCGCACCGCGGCCACCAGATCGCGGACAGTCCAGGTCCGGCGGGCGGCTGGGATAAACATGAAGCCGAGTTGATCGGAAGCCGACACTCAGAGAAAGTTTACAGGAGGGAAGTGCGGACGCGTGCGTCCTTCCGCGTGACGAGAGGGCGAGCCTCTACAAGGGGAAGCACCTCACGCACTGGATGTTACGGACGCCCCGACCCCAAGTCAACGGATTGCTGGGATGCCTACAACAATCCTTGCTCGATCACACTCCCGATCCCAGAGAGCGTCTTGATCTGCTCATCCGTCAAGCCAAACCGCTTCTTGAGATACTCAGGATCGTTATAGCTTAGCCACACTTTTCCGTCGTCGTCCTGCCACGCCAGGGCTTTTAGTGGGAGGTCAATCGCGGCTGTGGGCGCAGCCAGCATCACCGGAGTGCCGCCCTTGGGGTTTCCAAAAATCAGCACCTGGGTGGGACGCATTTTCAGCCCGACCTTTTCGGCCTCGCCGCTGTGATCCACTCGAGCAAATACTCGGATGCCTTTCTCACGCAGCACCGCTTCCACCCGGTCGAGCGTCTCCGGAACCGAATATTTGCTCGCCTTGCTGATGATGCCTTCGCCTGTCTTCACGGGAACGCTCCTTCATTCTGGCTGCTCAGTGAGAACGGGATTGTGGTGAAGCGGTGAAACAGGGTAGCCAATTCTATCGCGGAACTGGGCCCTTGTTTTCTCCCTGGGTTCCTCGGGTTTCGGGCCTGCTTTTGGCCCTTGCAAAAAGACGATAGACGGAGCAACCTCGTGGGTAAGCTTACGAGGGGGCAACCATGAATTGGAAAAGCAAGCTGCTTCTCGGGATATTGACGGCCGTGGCGATGTACCTGCTCACCTTCCTGCTACCCCGGGGCGGTACGATGCGAGACGCGGCCCTGGTGCAGTTCCCTCTAACCGTCGGGGTATGGGCGATTTTCGTGCTGCTGTTTGTGAAGCTTAAGTAGTCGAGGCGATCGAGGCACGTCACTCCTGGGGAGAACGCCGCTCAACCGCAAGAACCCACGTCTCAGTCCCTTAGCCTAGTTCTCAGTCTGGCCAGATCGTCAGCGCGGTCTTGCCGAGGATCTGTTGCTTCATCTCCTCGGGGATGGGCAGGGCGCGGAAGTCATCGAGATTTTTCTTAATATCAGGGACTCCGGGGCCTGGCCAGTCGGTGCCGAACAGTGTCTTGGGCGCGATCTCGTCCAGCCGCGGGAAGTATTTCAGCAGTGTCTTAGGCGGAATGCCGCTGATATCCAGGTAAACATTGGGATGCCGTCGCAACAGAAAGAATGCAGTGTGCATCCACAGAGGTCGTCCGCCATGCGCCAGCAAAATCTTCATCTTGGGAAAATCCACTGCCACATCGTCCACATAAATAGGATCGCCGTAACGGTTGCGGGCGCCGGTGAAGATTGAGGTCCCGGTGTGGAACATGACCGGAATGCCATTGGCCTCGGCGGCGCGGTAGATGATCTCGAGTTCCTTGACGCCGTTCAGATAGTCGTTGGGAAACAGCAACTGGTGAGGCGGGTGGACCTTAATCATCCGAATCTTGAGCCGCAGAATTTCCTCTACGTCAGCAAGAATGTTGCTGGTATGGCGGGGATGCAGACCCCCGCACGAAATCAGACGCTTGGGATTTTCTTTGGTGTAATCCGCGATGAATTGATTGACCCCGCTGGTGAACCCGATCACCTCAGGCGCCACGTAGTTGATCAGTACCGCCCGATCTACTCCAGCCTCATCCAGATGTTTCAGGAAGGACTTGGGCGAACGGCAGAACTCGGCGATCTGATCGAAGTTTTGCCGCTTTTTCTTCATCAATTCCAGAGCTTGAGCATGGAACATCTCCAGGGGCTGAATGTGGATGTGGCAGTCAGTGATCAAGTGGTTAGTCAAGCCTCCGTAACCATGGGCTGCCTGGAATAGACTCCGGCGGTCCGTTGAACCCTCCGCCGATTTTAGTCCGGCGCGGGCCAATATCACACTTCCGCAGCTTGCAGCCAGAGCACCTATTATAAAAACAATAGATCGTCGTCGCGGAAATGAACATCAGACTGATTTCAACTGGCGGAATTGCCTCTTGATCCTGTCTAGACAAAACACGTCTCTCTTATGAGAATCTATCGTGCATCGGTGCTGGTCTCTCTGCTGGTGTTGCCGTTGTCCGCGCAGTTGGTGAAGCCTGCGCCCGCGCTTCCGCCCGACCATCGCCTGAAAGCCGACATTCTATTGGTGGTGGCACATCCCGACGATGAGACCGGTGTGTCCGCATATCTGGCCAAGTTACTGGACCAACACAAGCGCATTGAAGTGGTTTACCTGACCCACGGGGAAGCCGGCCATAACAATATGGGCCCGGAACGTGGCATTTCATTGGGAACGGTTCGCGAGACTGAAGTGCGTCACTCCCTGGCCACGCTAGGAATCGACGACGTCTGGTTTCTCGACGGCCGTGATACCCCCAGCCAGAATGTCCTGCAATCTCTCGGTCAATGGCATCACGGCCTGGCGTTGGAGGAGGTAGTACGCATGGTGCGCCTCACCCGGCCGGAGGTGATCATTACCTGGCTGCCCGGTTTCTTCATCGGCGAGAACCATGGCGACCACCAGGCGTCAGGTGTTCTGGCCACGGAGGCCTTTGACACCGCCGGCGACCCGGCTATTTTCCCCGCTCAACTGGCGGCCGCGGTGAAAGTAAACGAAACCCTGCTGGAAGGCCTGCAGCCCTGGCAGCCCAAGAAGATTTACTACTTCTCGGATGCTCAGGAGCAGGATCCCTTCAAAGACAGCGGTCCGTTGTATACCACGACCGAAATCTCTCCCAGCCGAAACCTTCCATATTGGCGGCTGGCTATGGATGCGTTTTCCTTTCATCTGACCCAATACCGAAATTACATCGAAGGACTCGCCAAGAAGACGCCAGCGGAACAAAAGAGCGATTGGGGCGATCCGGTACAACTGACCTTCGGCAAATCTCTGGTCGGCGGAAACCGAACGGGAGATGTATTCGAAGGAGTTTCTACTGCGCCAATCCCGTTTGCTCGTGCGATTCCGTCCGAAGAAGAGCCCGCCCACCGGGCGCTTGAACTCGCAGGCCCCTGGGGTTTCTATGATGTGTTCCGCCGCGAACATAATCTGACCCAGTTGCCAAAGCCGGCGATGCCGGAGATTGCCATCGTCCACGGGACGATTCTCCAGATTCCGTTGATGGTGCGCAATACTGGCAACGCCTCCCAGACCATCACCCTCACCGTGACGGCGCCGCCGAGTTGGACCGTGCAGGAGACCACTTCAAGCTTCTCGTTGGCCTCCGGAGAATCTTCTCCAGTGCTGGTTCAGGTGGCGACGCCCGCGACCGACACCAACGCGGGTCAGATCAAATGTCAGGCTGAAAGCAATCATCAGACAATTGGCGAGGTGGAACTGCACGTGAAGCTAAGGGCGGGAGGGTTACCGCAGTAGACGATCGGAACTAGCTGGGCGCAGCCGCGCTTAAGGCTTTGTATTCGTTTCCAGCCGCAGCGGTTTTGTTCTTGCGGGCATACATGTGGCGATCGGCGCTATCCAGGACTTCATCGAGCGTCTTCCCGTCAGTCCATTCTGCTACACCGATACTCAGGCTCAGTTCGAAGCGCTCCAGGTGCCCGGCCTTGTTCCAGTCCGCGACGTAGGCTTCAGTTCTTTCGACCACCTTATGAGCTCCGGCCGGTGACGTGTCAGCCAAAATCAAGAGGAATTCATCTCCGCCATAGCGAATGACCGCATCAGAGCCTCGAACCGAACTCTTCAGCAAACCAGCGATTTCGGCGAGCACAAAGTCACCGGTGAGGTGTCCGAACTTGGTGTTTACTTCCTTGAATTGGTCCACATCGATCAGCATAAAAGTGAGCGGCTTTTCGGAACGCTTAGCCTGGCTGATAAACCGGCCCGCCATGTCCTCAAGGGAACGACGGTTGTAAACCTCAGTCAGAGGATCTGTGAACGACTGCAGCCTGACCAATTCGTTTTGAATGGTGCTGGAGATCAAGCTTTGACGCGCACGACGAAGATCGAGTCGTCGAGTGACGAGGTAAGTATTCAGCAGAGCCAGGAGAACAAACAGCCCGATCACCAACTGACGCGAGACCGTGATTTCAAAATGCACTTCGTCGGTCTTCAGGAAGGCGGCTGGAATAATAACGGAGAGCAGTCCGGCGGCGGCGAGCAGTCCGGTTACCGACGCAATCATCCAAAGCTCCCAATCTCGTTTTTCAATGTTCGAGAGCTGCTGCGTAAGGGCCGGTAGAGAGCGGTCTTGCACGTTCTCTATGTTCCTGTGCACCATTTTCAGAGTGTAGGGCTGAATTGGCAAACGCGCAGCAGTACAAAAGTAACGCAGCGCGACGCCGTTGCCGAGTTCGAGGGAATCTGCAGACGCTCGACCCAGACGGTGACCTTAGCCCCTGATTCCACAATAACTTCCGTCCTGTGAAGAACCAGGAAGGTCAGACCCGCCCCAGGATGCGCGGCCAGTGCCCCGGTTCGCGTCGGTTATCCGCTATTGCCCGGGTCTGCCGGTCAACATTTCGGGAGGATCGAAGTAGCAACGCCGCCACAACCCCTCATCGGAGAGCTTGCCAGACTTCCACTCGCGCAACACCGGCAGGGTTGCCGCCATCATGCCCCCGTCTGAGGAATCGAAGATCAGCACGATCCCCGCCGCGGTCGACAGGGACTGCGTCAGGTCAAGGTATTGCTTGGCGAGTAGCTCTTTCGCGAAAGCCACTTTGGCCTGCGAACCGCTGTCCGCAGTACTGTCGGCAACCTTCTGGATGGACACAATTTTCACTGTCTTGCCGCGCAGCGGCTCCCAATCAGCTGGAAACGACGCGACCTGCTCATTTTCAATCTGGAATGGCGGTTTGTTAGAGACGGCTGGCGGCGTAGGGCGTGGTTCAGGCGGTGTGTCCTCTGCAGCCGAGGATCCAGGCATCTCAAGACTGGAACGTCGTATCCAAGCGCGCGAGAGCCCGGAAATGCGCACATGTACCCAGCTCGCATTGCTCTCCAAGATCTCGAACTCATCTTCTGCGTCGGCGAGAAACATGACTTTCGACCCTTCGCTCGGGCTCACCAGGACCGGGGTTCCTGACCGACGAACCGCAGCCAGATTGTTGGGGTGCGATTGGTTGCTGAGGATCTCCGTCAGGCTCTTGGCTTCTTTGTCTAGATCCCCCGTGCGCCGGTCGGACACTCCGCTCCTGGGAGGAGGCGTCGGGCTGTGCGCTGTCTGGGGGAAAGTACTCCCCTTGAAAGAGGGGGCCGAGGGAAGGTTGGGTGCCGGGGTAGAGACACCAGCAGAGTTTTTGTGCTCTAGCGGGGTGGGCGCGTTAGTGGACGAAGAAGATGGTGTGGTGGCGGGTGGCTCTCCCTCGAGCGCGTCTGCCAGTTGATCGAGCAGATCAGATTCCAGGCGGCCATTGGATGGCAGAACTTGATAGCCGGATTTCGCCCCTCCGGGCGCGTTATACCAAGCCGTGATTTTGGCGCTGACGCGAACCAGCGACCCGCCCGCCGCAGTCGAGGTCACCTGAATGGCGCATTGGTAGTAGCCCTTTTGAAAACGGTCTAGAGGTTGGTCGCCTGGAACCGCGAACCCGTCCAGCACCGGCAAGCGACCACCGGTAGAGGATTGCAACCTGCGCATCGCTGCATCTACCACCGCCTTGGACTGGGGGAAGGAACGTTCGGCAGGTGCGCCCTGGGCCCACCCCCATGGCATCGCCATCGTCCAGAGGGCGGCGACTGCCGCAAACCCAAGCATCGACCTCATGGCAGGGGCTCCAACTGAGTGTGGTTGATCCAGCCATGCTGGCCATCCTCGGTCTCCACACCACACCAGTAGGGAGTAACGATGAGAATCACAACCTCGGAGCCTGCGGCGAGCGTCTTCAAATTGGTGGCCGAGTGGAACGGAGCAGACTTCAGTTGTGCACCCGGCGCTTTGATTACGCGCTCCACTTGCCTGCGCAGGTTCTCGATATGCTGTTCCGGAGTTTCCGCTGTATCTTGCGACCGGGCCACAGGGGCGGCCCGTTCCTCCGCGTTCTTTTGTTCGAGAGCATTCTTAGCCAGCTCTTCCTGGCGATGCCGCTCACTGTCCGCCGCTTGCTTCTTTTCTAGTTCGATGGCATCGACGTGATCCTGAATATCCCGATATTCAGCATTTTCGACGCTGCCGTCTGACGGGTGCACGGCATGACGAAATTCCTCAACGTAGACGGCGTCGATTCGCAAAACCGTTTGCTGAGCACTCTTGCTTTGCACGATGTAGCGCACCGCCAAAGTACCCTGGTCCTGAGATTCCTTGAAATTCGCCGGTGCGAGCACCTCAGTTCGCACCTTATAAAAAGCTTTGCCGGGCCCTTTCCATTGCTCAAACAGGGAAGAGGACACCGCCGCAACGGCTTTCTCCACGTACTTGTCCTTGTTGTACTCCCGGCTCCCTTGAATGATTCCGTTGTTCACCACGGCCTCCACGGCTTGCAAGACCATTTCTTCCGGAGCGGTGATCTCGGTGGAGAATCCGATACTGTACTCAGGTTTCTTCTTCGGTTCGCGACCGTACAAAGGCACGGCAAGGTTCACGAGCAAGCACAGCACGATCGCGGTGAGGGCAAGCCGGGCGCGGTGCTTCACCGTGGGCGGTGAAGCGAGGGTCTGGATACGGCGGGAGAGATCTGCCATGAGGTCCGATGATTTGCCTTCTACGCACTCATACGCTCGGCGTAGCGCGCATGTCAACTCGTAGGGAGCGGCAGTCGCGGGCTTCGAACGCGATTTCCGATCTGAAGGGTTGGTTCTTCGAATCAGAAAACAGATTTGACAATACTTTTACAAAATGTCGGGGTCTAACTCTTGACTTGATCGCAAAAACGCGTCACCGTCGGCTTAACAAATCGAAACTGATATGCGGGATGCCATAAAGACCAACGGTCGCGCGGTACATTCTAAGCTGCGAAGTCCCGCCCGGGCATCGCTGCTGGGCCTGCCCGGTAGGAAGCGGGACCGTGCTGGAAAGCAAAAGGCGCTGCTGCAAGCAGCCTTACGCTTGTTCGCCACCAAGGGATACGAAGTTACGACCACCCGCGAGATCGCCGCCGCTGCGGGTTGCGCCGAAGGCCTGATCCACCGTTATTTCAAGGGAAAGGCCGGCCTGCTGACCGCCTTGGTCGAATATCACGTTACCGAAGAGCAGGTGGAAAGGCGCCATGGGCTGCCATCCGCCGCGGATCTGGAGGAAGAGTTCCTTCAGTTGGTGGACTGGGAAATCGAATACTTGTGGCAGAGCCGGAATTTTCTCCGAATATTTATTTCCAGAGCGCTATTGGACCCTGCGCTCGGAGGTGTGATTAGCCGGGCGGTGCTGTCGTCCCGCACCAAGGCTGTGATGGAACGCCTTAAGCGCCACCAGCAGTGCGCCCACGTTCCTCAGGAGGAGCTTGAGGTCCTTGCTCGCTCCGTCGGAGTGTTTGGACTGGTGTTTGGCTTCATGCGCCCCGTGGTGCTCGGACAAGAACGAACTCAGGCCCGGGAAATGGCCGCCACCCTAGCTACCATGGTGGTTCGCGGCCTCCGCCCTTCCGGCACAGATTAATTTCTTCGATCTTTTTGATCGGCCCAATTGATTTTTTCTTGACACGTGTCTTCTAGCCGTGATACTAAGTGCGTTCACGCGCACTTTCTGTGAATGTCCGAATGGCTGTCAACGCTTCGGCATTCTGTGTAGTGGGGCACATTTTTCGCTTGCTTGGGGCGATTGCTGAAGCTGAGTAGTTTCAATCGCTTGCAATCAGTCGGGGTGACCGATGGTCATCAGCGGCGGAGAAACGCTCCCGTATCTGAGCGCGACTCCAATGACATTTTAACGGGCGGAGTTTTGCCCCGATTTCAGTGCCAGGAGGACTCAATGACCTCTCCCCGGAGGCATTTTGCCGGATGGTTGCTGTGCGCATTTTTCCTGATGGGAGCGTTGCCACAAGCGAACGCTCTTCCTGCTTTTGCTCGCAAGTATGGGTTGCGTTGTTCGGCCTGCCATGAAGCCTGGCCCATGCTCAACTACTTTGGCCAGAAATTCAAGGACAACGGCTACCAGTTGATGAACGATCACGACGCCCCCATCTGGCAGAATCCATCCTACTGGCCGATTACGTTGCGCATCACCCCCTTCTGGCACCGCGAGAGCACAGACAAGGTAGCCGTTGATGGTCCCGGAGGGACCACCATCAACCACCAGATCAGCACTTCGGGATTTGACTACACCGGCCTGGATATTCTCACCGGTGGAACCTTGGAGAAGAACATTTCGTTCCTCCTGGTTCCTTCGTCGGACGAAACCGGGGCCTTCCATATGGAGTCGGTGAACGTTCGCTTCGACAACTTGTTCCATAGCCCCTGGCTCAACGTGAAGTTTGGCAAGTTTGAGCTCGACAATATTGTGTCGGAGAAGCGCGTTATCACGCTCTCCACTTTCGGTGGCGGCTTTAACATCTACCACTTCATTCCGGTGGGCGACGGCAACATCTTCGGCCAAATTGGTGACAATCAGGTGGGAGTGGAATGGATGGGCCACTCCTTGAACGATCGCACGCGGCTCTCCGCGGCTTTGGTGAGTTCGACGGATGGCAATCCGGATTTGTCCTATGGCAGCAATTCCTATAGCGCCTTCTTCGCTGGCAGCCAAGCCTTCGACGTGGGCAAGTTCGGGACCGACCGCGTGGGTTTCTACGCCATGGTCGGAGAGGCTCCCACGACCTTTTTGACCAACGCGAATAGTGGCGGAGGGGTGATTCCTGGTTCGGGTCTCGGGAACAAGACTTTCCACCGTGAGGGCTTCGTTGGGTTGTTCTACTTCGGCAAGTTGGATTTCCAAGTGGTCACTCAACACGGCGAGGACAGTGCCTGGTTCGGCGCCGGTTATGGCGATTTGATTGACGGCGTCGCCACCAACAACAACCTGACCGGAGTGCTGCCGGCAGGTGCACGTTCCCCCAGCTGGAATGGCGCCTTCGTAGAGACTCACTACGTTTATAACCCGCAGTTGATTTTCATCCAGCGCTCCGAGTGGGTGCGGATGTCGCAGCAGGCCTTCGCTACCACGCCTAACAATCTGGGCAACGTCGACACCTACGTATTCGGATTCCGCTGGATGCCGTTCATGACCAGCCGCGCCGGTTTTGCCTGGCACAACGAATATTCGTGGAACCGTGTGCAGGGTCTGGCCCCGGATGGGACAGCGCTAACGCAAAGCAGCTTGATGTCCGGTTTTGACTTCGACTTCTAGGAGAGGGGATCAGCGATGGCGACGAAACTACTCAAATGGTCGTGGTTGGCGGTTGCAGCGCTGGCACTGGCTGCCACATCGCAGGCCCAGATCACCAGTTACGACGAGAAAGGCTGGCTCAACACCGACAGCCATATTGGCAGCACGGTGGGACACGCCAAGAACGCTGCCGGGGACTATCGCCGGTACTGCGTGGGTTGCCATGGCGATTTGGGTGACGGGAACGGTGAGAATGCCCAATGGCTGGATCCCAAACCTCGCGACTTCACCTTGGGTATCTTCAAGTGCCGCTCCACGCCCACCGGGACGCTGCCCACCGACCAGGACTTATATGACACGATCGGTCGGGGATTGGATCGCTCCAACATGCCCGTCTGGAATGCACTTAGTAAGCAGCAGCGCGTTGACCTGGTGGCTTGGGTCAAGCATTTCTCGCCCCGCTTCCAAAAAGAGAAGCCGGGTGCCCCAATTGAGATTCCAGCCAAACCCGAAGTGACTGCGGACCGTGTCAAAGCTGGCCAGGAAGTCTTTGCCCGAGTGCAGTGCTGGAAATGTCATGGCGTTGAGGGCATGGCCAACGGACCTTCGGCGTCCACGCTCACTGACGACTTGAGCCGGCCCATTCTTGCCTACAACTTCACCGACGGCTCGCGCCCCAAGTGTGGTTCCACAGACCAGGACATCTATCGCATCTTCATGACTGGCCTGGACGGAACCCCGATGCCGTCATTTTCCGACAACATCAAGCCAGATGAGGCATGGGACCTGGTGTTCTATCTGCGTACGCTGCAGCCTCTCAATACCTTCAACAGCAAAGAGAGGCAGATTGCCAAGCAATTGGGCTTGAAGCCCGTGAATCCCAATGCGCCGGCCCAGTAGTCCGAGGTACGATTAAGAACTTGGAGATGAGGAGCGATGATGAAAAATCAGTACGGACGTAAGCTCGCTGCAATACTACCGGCACTAGTATTGGTTTGTGCGGCGGCTGTAATCCTGAGCCAGAAGGTAGACGCTGCCGGCGGAGGCTCAATCACGGGAACCGTGAAATTGAGCGGCACAGCCCCTCACATGAAGGGCATTGACATGTCCAAGGACCCGGTGTGCAGCAAGGCCCATGAGAGTGCCCCGGCGAAAATGGAAAATGTCGTGACTGGGGCGGATGACGGCTTGGAAAACGTTGTCCTGTACATTTCGCAAGGCCTCACCGGCAATGAAGCTCCTTCCTCCGCTCAGCCGACCTTTGATCAGAAGGGCTGCATGTACACACCCCACGTACTGGCCTTGGATGTCGATCAAAAGTTCAAGGTAACCACCGCCGACCAGACCACCCACAACATCCATCCCTTGCCCAGTCCCGACCACGGGCAATATCGGCTGGAACAAGTCGCAACCCCCAGGGGCGCCCGCGATTGAGACCAGTTGGAAGAACGTGGAAGTGGCCATCCCGGTGAAGTGCAACATCCATCCCTGGATGCACGGATGGTTCGTGGTGGTGAAAGGGCCGTACGCGACCACCGACGACAAGGGTTCATACACCATCCAGAATGTGCCCGCGGGAAGCTACACGGTGACCGCGTGGCAAGAGGACCTGGGCACGCAGACGGCAAAGGTGACGGTAGCGGCCGGCAGCGCGGCCAAGGCCGATTTCACCTTCAAGGGGAAGTGAGGGTTAGGTCGGGAACGCAGATTTTGGCTTGACAAATCTTCGCTCCCGGTACAGAGTTCTGCCCCAAAGCCTAGCGCAGATGGCGCGTCCAGCTTGGCATGCAGTGGTTCCACGGTAGATGAGCCCGACCCCAATCAGCGCAGCGACAGGAGGGCATATGGAAACTGCAATCGGAGTATTTGCTGCCCGCGATCACGCAGAGGAGGCGGTCAAGGAATTACGGGAGCAGGGCGTGCCGGAAGAATCCATTGTTTTCGTGACCCGGTCCGAAAATCAGGCCAAGACCATTGCAAAAGAGTTCGGCGCGTACGTGGGAGGGTTTGTGGGCGGGGCTGCCGGGATGACTACAGGGGTGGTGACGGCTGCTCTACTTCTTCCCGGGGTCGGAACTGTATTCGCGCTCGGGTTCGGGGCCGCCGCGTTGCTTGGGCTCGCCGGAGCGGGGGCCCCCTACCCTGATCGATAGCCGTACCGAAAACCGTCCATTGTGAGGAAAAAATGGGAAGATTCGTTGCGGTTACCATCATCGTGATTGCGATAGCTTCCGCGATTCCCATTCTGCGGCATACCTGGTGGATGGCGCCGGACATCTCCACCCACGGCGCGCCGATTGACGAGCAGATGTCGGAAACCATGGCCGAGGCGGGAATTTCGTTCCTGGCCTCGCAGATTATTCTGGCATTGTTCATTTGGAAATTCTCCAACCCCAAGCCCGGCGACAAAGTGAAGAATTTTCCTGGTGGTGCTAAGGCCATGGTCTGGGCCGCTTTTCTTTTGGTGGGGACCGAGGTCCTGGCGCTGGGCGTTTTCGGCGTCAAGGCCTGGGCCACCGTGTATCTCACACCGCCCGCTGCCAACGCTTTGCCGGTTCAGGTGCAGGCGGGACAGTTTGCCTTTTATTTCCGCTACCCCGGCCCGGACGGGACGTTTGCCGCCATTCACCCGGAGATGCTCAGCGAAGCCAACCAAAACTTTTACGGGATTGACGCCGACCACGATGCCGACGCGAAAGACGACATCGTGACCGCCGAGATGGCCATCCCGGTGAACAAGGAAATCCACCTGCTAATGCACTCCAAGGATGTCGGGCATTCATTCTTCGTGCCCGAACTGCGGGTGCAGCAGGATTTCGTTCCCGGCTTGGATCTCTCCCTGCATTTCACTGCGACCAAGATCGGCCGCTACGAAATTGTTTGTACGCAGCTCTGCGGTCTAGGGCACTACAACATGAAGGCTTATCTGTCGGTTCTGTCGCAGGAAGATTTCGACGCCTGGCTGAAGAAACAAGCAGCCTTGCAATAGTGCAATACCAGTCCCCGACGTTGGGGCGAGATCACCTTTCGAGACAAGCCTATGCACGATGTCGCAGCACATCACGCACCGCCGACTAGCTTCATTCGGAAGCACATTTTCAGCCTCGACCACAAGGTGATCGGCAAGCAGTATTACGGCCTTGCACTGATGGCGGTCCTGATCGGAATGGTCCTTTCCTGGCTGATGCGCATCCACCTGGGATGGGGCAGCTATGCCATTCCCGGCCTGCACCTGCTGTCTCAGAACGGCGCGCCCGGAAACGTGATGACGCCGGAGTTCTATCTGCAGTTGATGACCATGCACGCCACCATCATGGTCTTCTT
This sequence comes from uncultured Acidobacteriota bacterium, assembly GCA_963734415.1. Classification (GTDB taxonomy): domain Bacteria; phylum Acidobacteriota; class Terriglobia; order Terriglobales; family Acidobacteriaceae; genus JABCZH01. The sequence goes on from CAVTHF010000001.1 coordinate 153,920, forward strand.
TGTGCTGACCACGGCCCCTTTCGCGGCATTCGGCAACTACTTCTTGCCCATCCAGGTGGGCGCTGAAGACATGCCCTTCCCCCACTTCAACATGATGTCTTTTTGGGTCACCTTCGTAGCCTTTCTGGTCTTAGTCTCGTCGTTCTTTGTTGGTGACGGCCCCACCTTGGGCGGTTGGACCCAATACGCGCCGCTGAGCGCGGTGGGAGCAGTCTCCGGTCCGGGGCAGGGCATGGGCGTAGTTCTCTGGGCAGCGTCCATCGGTATTTTCTGCATCGGCCAGTTATTGGGTTCGCTGAATTTCATCACTACTACGCTCGACATGCGGACCCGTGGCATGAGCCTGTGGCGGCTGCCGCTCAGTGCCTGGGCGTGGTTCATCACTTCGGTGATGGGTCTCACGGCATTCGCGGTTCTGATGCCCGCCTGCATCCTGCTGATCCTGGATCATGTGGCCGGAACCAGTTTCTTTGTCCCGAGTAACCTCGTCATCAACGACCAGTTGCAGCCGCACTCTGGCGGTTCAACCCTGCTTTGGCAGCACCTGTTCTGGTTCTTCGGACATCCTGAGGTCTATATCGCCATCGTGCCCGGCATGGGCATCGTCTCGCATGTCCTCATCACCAACATGCGCAAGCCCATGCTGAGCCACCGCGCCTTGATCTATTCCATGGGCGCGTTGGCGGTGCTGAGTTACATGGTGTACGGACACCATATGTTCGTGAGCGGGATGAATCCGGTTTCGTCCTTGGCGTTTTCCTTTCCTACCCTGATCATCACCATTCCTTCGACCATCGTGGTGTTGATCTGGCTGGGCAGCCTTTACGGCGCGAAGTTACGCATCAACAGCTGCATCATTGTTTGCTCTGGGATTCATCTCCATGTTCATCAGCGGCGGCGTCAGCGGCTTTTTCCTGGCGCAGCCCTCGGTCGACATCATGCTGCACGCCACCTACTTCGTAGTCGGACACTTTCACATGGTGATGGGCGTGGCCGCGATGTTCGGAATCTTCGCCGGCACCTACTTCTGGTTTCCCAAGATGTTTGGCCGCATGATGAACGAGACCCTGGGCAAACTTCACTTCTGGCTTACCTTTGTCGGCGCCTATGCCATCTTCATGCCATTTCACTATCTGGGCTTGGCTGGGAATGTGCGCCGCTACCAGGCGTTTGTTACTGACTCCATGGTGAAACTGATCCCTGTGCATCAGTTCATCACCATAGCCGCACTCATTACTGGAGCTGCCCAGCTCATCTTCTTGTACAACCTGATTCACAGCCGTTTCTGGGGCAAGGAAGCAACCGAAAATCCCTGGCAGGCGACCTCGCTGGAGTGGAGCACGCCGACCACGCCTCCGCCGCACAACAATTTTGGCGACACTTTACCGACGGTTTATCACGACCCTTACCAGTATGGAGTTGAGAGCTCGGTCGGCGACTATGTGATGCAAGCCTCACCCGAGCAAGTGAAGACCGCCCACGACGAGGCGTAAGGCGGTCTGAGATGAACTGAAAAGGTATGGCAACGACTATCCAGCAACCGCCGAAAGTCGAAGACCCGCGGGATCCCTCGCGCCCGCCGCGCAATCCTGGAGCCGGCGGACCGCGTAACCTGGTTCCGGGGGAGGGCGATCTGCGCCGGGTCAAGGACTATGCTCCGCCTCCCGCCTCCACCGGGATGTGGGTCGTGATCGCGTCCATCACCATGACCTTCGCGGCGTTTACCAGCGCCTTGATTGTGCGCCAGGGAGGCGCCGCCGACTGGAGGCACCTTGTCCTGCCTCCAATCCTCTACTTCAACACTCTGATGCTTATCGCCAGCAGCATCGCGCTGGAGGTCGCCCGCCGCCAGATCGGCGCTTACATGACGGGACCGAAAGATCAAACCAGTCCGCCGGTTCTTTGGCTGTACGTCACGCTGAGCCTGGGACTGCTCTTCGTGGCCGGTCAATACGTCGCCTGGCTGCAATTGCGCGCCCAGGGCCTTTTCCTCGCGACCAACCCCAACAGCTCATTTTTCTATGTGCTGACCGGGATCCACGCTTTGCACGTGTCTGGAGGTTTGGCCGGGCTGACCCGCGTGATTCGCAAGTTGAACAAGTCGGTGCTGCGAAAGAGTACTCTGGACGCGACTTCGCACTATTGGCATTTCATGGGTGCGCTGTGGGTGTATCTGCTGTTGTTGCTGTGGATGAAGCTTTAGCCCAGCTCTGCAAGAGGAGGTGTTGTGAGCCACGCCGAGACGATGACTGCCCACGCAGGCCTCATGGAGAAGCCGGCCTTTTCGGTTCCGGCGAAGAAGATGGCGATGTGGTTATTTATCATCGCTGACTCTGCGACGTTTGCAGCCTGCCTGGTCGCGTATGGATTCCTCCGCAATGCCACTCCCAACTGGCCAAGACCGTTCCACAGCATCACCAACGTCGCCCTCATGACTTTTATTTTGGTGACCAGCAGCCTCACCATGCTCTTTGCAATTGATGCGGCCAGGGCTGGAGACAAGGCCAGAGCCCTCCGCTGGACGCTGATTACCGCCGCTGCTGGCGCTCTCTTCGCTTTGTTGCACATCCGGGAATGGATGGGCCTGATCGGCGAAGGAATGACTCTGTTCAAGAACCCTTGGGGCACCGGCCTGTTCGGCTCCGCGTTCTTCAGCATCACAGGTTTGCACCTCCTGCACGTGACCGGCGGAGTGGTCGCGTTGCTGGCTGTCGGGCTGCGCTATCAAAGTGGTCGCTACAATGCCGACGATCTTGAGATCACCGGCCTGTACTGGCATTTCGTGGATCTGGTGTGGATGTTCGTGGTTCCGCTGGTTTATTTGATGAACCTTTCGCACTGAAAAACGCAGGAGCAGAGAAAGCCATGGCTATTGCCCAAGCACACAAGAGCAGCTCCGGGAAGTACGTGGTGGTTTACCTTTGCATTCTCGCTATTGCAGCATTGCAGTTCGTGATCGCCTACTCGAATATCGGTGCGTCACAGATGCTCACGCGCATGCTGTTTCTGGCGATTGTCGAGGCCGCACTGGCCCTTCTATTTTTCATGCATTTATCCGATAATCGCGGACTCTTGTGGTTTGTTGTTATATTCATTGTCTCCGTTCTGCTGGGCATGCAATACGGTTGGACTGACAGCTTCCGCTTGCTCGGAGGGGCCCCCTGGGCCAAGTGACCAATGAGGCAGTTTTTCGAGGAAAAGAATGGGCGCTAAGTGCTGGCTGCGGTGGATGGGAATACTCGCGGCGGCTGTTTTGTTCCTGGCATTGCCGCTGCCGGCCTTCGCTCAGAACTGTGCCCTGTGCTATACCCAGGCAGCTTCTACTGGTGCGCGCATGATCCAGGCCTTGCGCAGCGGAATACTGGTCCTCATCATCCCTCCCACGCTGGGGACGGTGGGCTTGTTTTTCGTGGTCCATCGCCGGACCAGCCAGTTTAAACGGGAGGATAATGCTGCAGAGTCGGGGCAAGACTGGTAAAATGGCGTCCACTCAGGGCATGACAAATCCTACTTCGACTCCCGCGTGGAAAACCCGTCTTTCGGACTACTACACCCTCACCAAGCCCGAAGTGAACCTGCTGATCTTGATGACTACTTCGGCCGGGTACGCGCTGGCCTCGCCCCATCCTTTTCGCGCTTGGGGACTCGTGAACACGCTGGTAGGCACGTTGCTGGTGGCCAGCGGTACCGCCACCCTCAACCAGTGGATGGAGCGGGTGTGGGATGGACGAATGCGCCGGACCGCTTCGCGGCCTCTGCCTTCAGGCCGAATGGCGGCCCCGGAGGCCCTGCTCTTCGGTCTGCTGCTCAGCTTGGCCGGGGGGTTGTACCTGGCATTAGCCGTTAATCTGCCGGCGGCCGGATTGGCGATCGCAACCCTGCTTTCCTATCTGCTGATCTACACCCCTCTGAAACGCAAGACACCGCTCTGCACTCTGCTGGGAGCGTTTCCGGGCGCGATGCCAACCTTGATCGGTTGGGCCGGAGCCTCAGGCAGGCTTGACCCACAAGCGTGGTTCCTATTTGCTGTTTTGTTTCTCTGGCAGTTTCCGCATTTCCTGGCAATCGCGTTGATGTACCGCGAGGACTATGCACGGGCCGGCTACAAAATGCTACCGGCTTTCGACCGGGAGGCCCGGTTCACGCGAGCGGAGATCCTGGGTCTGACTCTGGTCCTGATCTTGATCACGCTGTTACCCGCGGGACGCGTTGGCCCGCTGTACGGAGTGGCAATGGTTCTGGCCGGAGCGTTTCTGCTTTACTACGTCGTCAAACTCACTCGCTCAGCGTCCATCGTGCTGGCCAGCCGGGTGGTACATGCTTCGGTGATTTATCTGCCCGTGGTTCTGGTGGCAGTGGTGGCGGCCTTCAAGTCCTGAAGTTTCAAAATGCGTAGCGCACAGACTCGGTAAGCGAGTTCGAGTGAAAATATCGCGGTGCCGTGGGCCCTACAAACGAACCCTCGTTGTACTGGTAATAGTTCCAACCAGAATTCCACGCCAGCTTGTGTCCCAAATCCACGCTCAGGTTAGCAACCGGCTGATAGTACATGTATTGCAATGACCCGAGGGGTTGTAGAACATTGAACTGGGGTTGGCTGCCGTCAACACTGGTGACGCTGACGCCTAGATTAGCAGTCACACGCCTGACCGGCTTGAACCTGACCGTGCCCATCCCGAAATTGGTGTGGTTGGTGTAGAACGAGTTGGCCAGGAGCGGATTAGCCGGATCGTTCACCGCGCAAGAAAGCGCATTGGTCACAAACGGAAGACTCACCCCGGCGGGCGGAGTGTCATTGAAGCAGATCAGCGCATTCTGGATGACATCGTTGTAGTTGTACGCCAAATCCATCCCCCAGCGCTCGCGCGGCACGAGCGAAGCGGTGAATCCATAATTCCGGTTGTGCCCCACGTAGTTGGTGGAGGAATCGCCGTTGGAATCCTCCAGAATGTTGATGGAACCGCCCAGAACCGCCCACGGACGAGGTGTGTAGGTCGTCTGGAAGCGGTAGCGTGATTCCTTGCGGGGAGCGACGCGGACAATCGCCTCACTGTAATTGGTGTGCTCGAGATCGAAATTCAACCGTAATCCATGCATAGGCCGGGCCCAGACCCCAAGCAGCGCCGTGTACTCGTGAACCGCGAAATGGTCCGCGTCTCCAGTGGTGAAATCGAGAAAATGATCGAAATCCCGGTCCCCATAACGGAAACCAACGCGCGCCCCTACTTTTTTCGAAATGTCCCAGGCCACTTCTGTCTGGTTTCTCTTCCAGTCCTGGTTAAATGACGTCTGGGTCAAGGTGTCAGTCGTAGCCGGAGCGGTGGCACCCAGCGCTGTCAGCAAGGTGCACCCACCCGTGCACACACTGTCGACCTCGGTGAAGTTCCCATTCTCCGGAATGCGGTAGGCCCAAAAATTGAATTTATTGATCAGGCGGAGGTATTTGGTGAGGTGCACAGTGACCCCGACATCGAAAACGTCGGAAATCCGGGTGGCGCTGGCCGTCCCCGCGCCGGTGAATGCACGCGTGCCGGTACGTGTGATCAGACCGTTGAAAGACTCGTCCTGGGGCGTATTCATGTCCGCAGAACTATAAGAGTAAGACGCAACCAGGTCCAGCCGATCGAAGTAATTACTGCGCAGGCTGATTCGTTCGGTGGGAGTGGAAGTGCGAATCCGCTGGTTCAGCAGGTAGCTGAAGTATGCGCTGCAGGTGACATTGGTCAGGGTTCCGGTGGCATCAATCAGACTCGTGGCCGGTGGCTTCACGGCGCAGGGGACGCGGTTTGCCGTGTCGATAGACACGCCCAACTCAACTGGTGTTCCACCGGGCAGCAGTGCCGGCGCGAAGGAACCCAGTTGGGTGTCGGTGTCGCCTTTGTAGTAGTCGAGGAATTGGTCGTAACTAAGGACGGTTCGCGGTAAGACCTTCCAGTCCACTCCCAGCCGGTAGGAGTTCATGGTGGTGTTCCAGGGCTGCAGGAGCAGGGCGTCCGTGCCCTCGTGGATGCTGCTGAACGAAGGGCCGGTCATGTTGTTGTGCGAATACCCCAGGCGGAAGCTCACCTGCGACTGAGGCAGCAGAGTGAGGTCAACGTCCGTCATACGCCGCCTGGTCTCGAATTCATGGGGCGAATCCAGGGCCGGAATCGACGGAGTCGAGGTCGGGGGATTCAAGGGATTCGCCAGCAGGTCGAAGTCAGAAAAATTCTGGTCGCGACGAAAATTACCGTGAAAGTTGTACCACTTGTTCTTGTCGGCTCGCAGCCGCAGGGCATTGTTGGGCTCGCCTCCCCATCCAAAGCTGCTGAGATAAAGGTCGTCGAACAATAGACCCTGGTGGTCAAGGGATTGCATGGAGAGGGTCTGATCGAGCAGGCGCGGGCCGCTATGCAGATTCACCAGAGTGTCGTACATGTCGTTGCTGCCGGTGGTGTTGTTGTAGCGGTAGCCCAGTTCGATGGAAGAGTGAATCCGGTAGCCGCCACTGTCGATGCCTTCCGGTTCGCTGCTCGAGTCCGGTGCGGCGCTGGAGGATTGCGCCCAGAGCGTTGATGACACCAGTGTCGATCCGGAAATCAGCATCATGAGGACGAGCGCCGGACGCAATACTATCGCTCTCGATCCCGGCCGTCGTGCGCCAGATTCGGTTACGCAGGAGCTAAGGAGAGATTGTAGGTCGAGTTTTGTTGGCGATGCCATCGGTTCTCCCTACTTGAAAAAAACCGCGCTGAAGTTGGATCCGTGAATAGCCTCATGACACAGGGTGCAAGCCTGATACTTGGCTGATTGGTTGTGCACTGGCCCGATTGGCCCCTGCGTCGGGAAGGTATGGCACTGCAGACAAAGCATGTTTACCAGGCTCACTTTGAGCAGACGGGGGTTGGTGGAACCATGGGGCGTGTGGCAACTGCTGCAGCCCTCGGTTTTCACCGGCACATGCTCGTAGACGAACGGCCCTTGCTTGTCGACGTGGCACTGAAAGCAAACTGCGTCCCCGCTCGGCAAGGTACTCACTTGCCGCACGGTTGCCGTCCCATGGGGGTTATGGCAGTCATTGCATTGCACCAGCCCCTCGTTGACCCGGTGGTGATAGGGCTTGGCAAAGTCCGCCTTGGCCGCGGTGTGGCATCCGTAGCACAACTGGGGCTGACTCTGGACCAGGAGGTGCTGCTTCTCCTTGGCGTGATGCGGCGAGTGGCAGTCGAGACAGCCGACATCGGTGCTGGCGTGGGCAGACTCACTAAAATGGGATTGCTGGCGGGCTTCGCCGTGGCAGCTCAGGCAGCGGGCGCTGGTTTCCTGCCGAGACTGCTCCTCGAACACAAATATCTTGGTCTTGTCGCCGCCACCGGCAACGTGCTCTGCACCGGGACCATGGCAGCCCTCGCATCCTTGTTTTGCAGGACCGGCCTCCTTATTAAGGGTGGTCTTCCAGTGCGGAGTCTTCTCCCAGCTGTTGTAGATTTCCTCGTGACAGGTCTTGCAGGTCTCCGCTCCCACATACTTGGAGGTTTCCGAGGGAGCCGCACTGGAGGCAGGCGCGGCGGCGGACTGAGCGCTGTCATTGACCACTGGCTTGCGATTCTCGCCAGCAGCTAAAGCAGCCGCAAAAAGACATGAGACTGAGAACAGAAGAACTCGAGAGGCCCTAGCACCCGCTGGCATCAGCATCCTCCCCGACAGCCGTGCTTTGTTATCGTGTGGCAAAGAGTTTTCGTTCAACCGAGTTTCCAGAATCCAATCTTCTGGCATGTTGCACTCAGGTGCAAGTCGAATGCGAGCAAAAAATCAAATTCTGCAATTCAAATTCCCGCTTTGAACCGTGGGAAAAGCAATCGCCAATCGTAGAGCAATTCACCATACGACGTCTGTTCAATTTTGCACAATCTCAAGGATCTGAGAGAGCGGTCGTCATCTTAATGCCGATCCATCCGCCGTTTTGTAGGTTTGTGGGGCCAGCCCCGCCGCAACAACCGCTCTAACCAGAATCACTGCGAAGATTCTCATCCATTCGCACCCATAAGACCGAAAATCGCCCTGCAATCCCGCGTTTCACCCTGAAGTAATACGGCTTTCGTCACTTTGTGCAAAACCCAGATCGCACTACGATTTATTAGAAAAGGCTAAGAATGTCCTGCGGGATCAAGTCTGCGGTGTTCGCTGCGCTTGTGTTCGCGGTGGCGAGAATAGCTGCGGCGCAGAGCGGCTATCAAGTTGTGTCCCTCCATGATGCAGGAACCATCAAAGGCAGCGTCAAGTGGTCGGGTGCGTTGCCTCACATCCCGAGCCTTACCATTAACAAAGATCCGGAGATTTGTGATCCCGATTCACGCAAGACTCGTGACCTGGAGCGGTTGATTGTCGGTTCCCAGGGCGGGGTGGCCAACACCGTGGTCTTTCTGAAAGAGATTTCTCGCGGGAAAGCGATGGACATTCCCGAGCCCCGGCGTCTCCTGAACCAGAAGCAATGTCGCTATGAGCCCCATATCTTGTTAGTGCCCGAGAATGGCCCGATTCAAATCAAGAGTTCTGATGCCACCCTGCACACCGTTCACATGGATGGTGCTGCCACCTACAATCTGCCGTTCCCGTTTACCAACCAGATCGTTACCCGCACCATGCAAACCCCGGGCCTGGCCAACGTCAGGTGCAATGGCGGGCACACTTGGATGAACGCAGAAATCCTGGTGGTATCTCATCCTTATTACTGCTGTGACCGATGAGAGCGGGAACTTCGAACTTACGGATGTGCCGCCGGGGCAATACCAGATCATGGCCTGGCACGAGGGTTGGAAGCTGTTGCGGCAAGAAGGCGCTTTTGATGTCTTGACCGAACACAAGGTGCAGCGCCCCATTTTTTCAGAACCTCGAATCTGGGAGAAGAGCGTTAGCGTTAACGCGGGAGAAACTGCGATCGTCAATTTCGTGCTTGCGGACAAGTAGCCACTTTCCTGAAGGCCTAAGCGTAATTCACTGCTAAAAGCCTGCCGCCGCCTCGGTCACGGTTGAGTTCCAGCCGACGACCTTATCTATATTGGTCATCCTCAGCACCTGTTCCACATGGGGATTGAGGCCCGCCAGCCGCAACTGTCCTCCCGCGTCCTTCACTTGGCCGGCGGACATCACGATGATCCCGATTCCAGTGCTATCAATATGGGTCACGTGCGTGAGGTCAAAGATGATCTTCTTCTGCTTCTCCCGTACCAGGCTCTCGGTGGCCCATTCCAGGTGCTGGCAATCTCTGCCGATGGTGATTTTTCCCGTTATCTCCAGCACCACGATGTCGGGTGGCACCTGCTTGGTCTGAATCTCCAGCATAAAGTCATGCTCCTTTCAAATTTCCAGGCGACTCTCAGCGGAAACCACTGAACAGCACGACGTCAGTATCGTTGTAGCGCGCCCGAGTGATGGCCAATTTCTTGCCATCGCGTGACCAGGCATAGGCGGCCACGACGGCCGGCTCAGAATCGAAGTGGGTCAACTGCACCTCTGGGCACCCCCCAGCGGCCGCATGTACACGGGCAGGAACTTGAGAGCGACAAAGCGGCCCAGCTTCACATCCTCAGCCTTATAGACGATGCCCATTCCGCCACCACCGAGCTTCTCGATGATGCGGTAATGCGAGATGGTCTGGCCGATCACGCTGGGGAAGGTCGATCCTTGGCGCGACCATATTAGGAGCCAAACCGCGGCAAGTCAATTGGTTGCGCGGCAACAGGGGCTATCGAACTGCCGCGGGGCAGGTATTGATCTCGCGACCGTCAGAGTTTTTTCTGTGCGCCGGATCCGCGCATAACCTGTTCGTACCAGAGGCGGTGATGGGTCTTCGCCCAGGCAGTGCTGACTTCACCACGAATGATGGAAGTGAAGCCGCCGCGGACCATGGCGGTGCCCATATAGACGTGGATGATGAAGCCTCCAATGGTCGCCATCGCCGCGACTACGTGCACCGTCACCGCCAAATACCGCAGCCAGCGCAGGCTCCACGGGATGGATTCAATGAACCACATCCCAACTCCCGAGATCAGCAGCAGAATCACGCCATAAAACATCAGCCAGAAAAACAACTTCTGACCGTAGTTGAAACGCCCTTCCGGCGGCAGGTGCTGATCGTCGTTTTCGATGTACTGCTTCATCGCCTTCGACCAGCGCCGGTCCGCGTCGGTGATCAGCATGTCCTGCCACCACATCTTGGCCATCCAGAGCATGGAGAGCGTGAAGGCGACGCCGAACCAGGGATGCCAGAAGCGGGCCGTCGGGCCACCGCCGACCAGCACCGCTAGCCAGAACATATAAGGAGACCAGAAGGCTAGGCCAGTGATCAGGCAATAGACGTAGGTAAACGCACCGACCCAGTGATGAACCCGCTCCGTCAGCGTATAGCGGCAAATGCGGCCGCCGGTTTCATCCGCGCTGCGTCCAGAGGAAATTACGTGTGAGGTGCTCACGGCTGCCCTCCGTTCTCATTCTGCTGGGCATGTACTTCCTTCGGGCCGAAACGCAAGTAGTGCAGGGTCACGCCGATGACGCCACCCAGCATGGCGAGGTTTCCAATCCATTTCGCCGGCCCCTTCCAGAAGCGCACCACCCACGGCACGTGCGGATCTTTGGGTAACCCGCCGTAGGCTTCGGGATTGGTGGCGTCGTGCAGCACATAGATCACTCCCGTGCCGCCCACGCCGGCGGGATCGTAGACACCGGCTTTCTCGAAGCCAAAATTCTCGCGCAGTTGGGTAGCGCGCTTGTCCGCCAGATCTTTCATGTCATCCTTGGTGCCAAAGTGGAGACAGCCAGTCGGACAGGACTTGATGCACGCCGGCTCCAAGCCTTCGCTGACCCGGTCGACGCACAGCGTGCACTTGAACATCTTCTTAGTCGCGGGATTGAACTTGGGAATATCAAACGGGCAGCCGCTGACGCAATATCCACACCCAATGCAATTCTGCTGCTGAAAATCCACGATGCCGTTGGTGTATTGCACGATGGCGCCGTCGGCGGGACACGCCGCGAGGCAGCCGGGATCGGCACAGTGCATGCACTGGTCTTTGCGCATGAGCAGACTGATGGTGCCGTCGGAGTTCTCATGCTCGTTGAACTTGATCAGGTTCCAGTATTTCCATGTCGTCTCCGGCATGGTCTGGTAGCTGTTGTCGAAGACGGTGTCGGTGAACTCGTAACCGTTCCACTCGAGACAGGCGACTTCACAGGCTTTACAGCCGATGCAGGTGGTGGTGTCCACCAGCTTGCAAACCTGATAGTCACGCTCCACGCCTTCTCCCGGGGCGGGTCCGGCATGGCCGGATATTCGTTTGACTGCCAATGTCGCCTGGCTCATAAGCTATGCCTTCTCCAGCTTCACCAGAAAGCCCTTGAATTCCGGCGTGTACGCGTTCGGATCGACAACTGTCGGCGTCAGCCGATTCAGGATGGTCCTGGCGTTCTTGCCCTCGTCTTCTTGAATACCGCGATAACCCTGATGGATCGGAATGCCGATCTGATACACCTTCTTGCCGTCGATCATCATCGGCTTAATGCGTTTGGTGACAAACGCTTTGGCCTCGTAATAACTGCGTGCGCTCGTGACCCTTACTTTGTCGTTGCCCTTAATGCCCAGCTCCGCCGCCAATTCGACCGGAATCTCGACGAACGCTTCCGGAATGAGCTGCACGTTCATGGCGTTGTTCTTGGTCCAGTAGTGGTAATGCTCGGTGAGCCGGTAGGTAGTGCAGATGATGTTGAAGCCATCGCCTGGCGTGGCGTACTTGTCGGCTGCAGTCTTGAGTTTCTTAACTACAGGGTTGTTCGACTGTTTGGGGTGCAGCACATTTTGGACGGGACTTTCGATCGGCTCGTAATGCTCAGGCATCGGCCCATCGGCGAACAGGCCTAAAGGCGCGAAGATCCTGCCGACGCCTTCCGCAGTCATGATGAACGGACCCATGTGGTCTTTGGGGTTCGAGTCCGGCTTAAAGTCTGGCACATCGTTTCCCACCCAAACTTGAGCGGACTCGTTCCACCAAACCTGCCTGCGGGTAGCATCCCATGGCTTTCCTGACGTATCGCAGGACGCGCGGTTGTAAAGCACGCGGCGATTGGCTGGCCAAGACCACCCCCAGTTCTGATAAATACCGAGGCCTGAGGGATCATCGGTGCCGCGGCGAGCCAGCTGGTTCCCCGCCTCGGTCCAACTCCCGGAATAAATCCAGTTTCCACACGAAGTGGTGCCGTCATCCTTGAGCCAGGCAAATCCCGGTAGCTGTTGACCTTTCTTGATGGTCACCTGGGTCTTGGGGTCGGTAAGGTCGCCAAGCGCCTTGCCGTTGATCTCCTTGGCCAGATCAGCAAGAGCCGGATGTTGCGCATCCACGTAAGGCCAGGTCAGATTCAGGATCGGATCGGGAAACTTTCCGCCTTCCTTCTGGTAGAGTTCACGCACCTTGAGAAAGACTTGGGCGACAATGTCCTGGTCCAGGCGGCAATCGCCCGGCGGCGGAACTGCCGCGTTCTTCCATTGCAGCCAGCGCGCCGAGTTGGTAAACGAACCGTCTTTCTCCGCGAAACCCGCACAGGGCAGGCGATAGACCGTGGTGTTGATGGTCTTCATTTCCTCGGGTGTAATTCCCGGGGACTTCCAGAACTCGCTGGTTTCGTCGGGATAAATCTCTCCCACCACCAGGAAGTCGGCTTTCTTTAGAGCGTCGATGTTCTTCTGCGAATCCGGCCCGATGGCGACGCCGTTCATGCCAAATGCGAACATCCCTTTCACCGATCCGCGATACATGTTGTCCCAGATCTGGGTCCAGGAGTAATTGCGATCCACTTTGGGCATGTAGTGGAAGGCGTAGTCGTTTTCTTTCTTCGCTGCGTCCCCGAAGAAGGCTTTCAAGTAAGACACGGCGAACTTCGGTGTGTTCGAGTAGTAGTTGAATGAGTCCCACGGCGCCGGCTTGGATGCCGTAGGCGTGATGCGCTTCAACCACGCGGCCAGGTCAGTGTCGGTCGGGTTCGGTACCTTCAAATAGCCGGGCAAGCTGTCGAACACCCCGGCCATGTCGGTGGCGCCTTGAATGTTGGAGTGGCCGCGCAACGCGTTGACGCCGCCGCCGGCGCGCCCGACATTACCGAGCAATAACTGCAACATCGCGGCAGTGCGAATAATCTGTGTGCCGAAAGTATGCTGCGTCCATCCGACCGCGTAGATGATGGTCGCCACTTTCTTCATGTCGCCATCTTTGCGGATGGACGTGAACATATCCGCGGCCTTCAGGAAATGATCTTTCGGGATACCGGTGATGCGTTCGACCATCTCCGGCGTATAGCGGGAGTATTGCTGCTTCAATAACTGAAACACGCACCGCGGATGCTGCAAACTGAGGTCGTACGCCACCTTCGCAGGCAGCGGCGGCAATGGCGGCGGCGTTCCTGGGGCCGGCGGCGTGCTTGGCTTGGGTGCGGCATGCGAGGGAGTGGGCGCCCCGGCATCGTTGCCTTCTTCATAGTTCCACGAAGATCGGTCGTAGGTTTGCGTCGCCGAATCGAAACCGGAGTACAGGCCATCTTCCGGCAGTTTGAAGCCTTCCTTCACGATGAAGGCGGCGTTGGTGTAGTTGGCGAGATATTCCTTCGCAATGCGATCGTTCTCGATCGCGTAATGCAGCATTCCGCCCAGGAACGCGATATCCGATCCGGCGCGAATCTGGAGGAAGAGGTCGGACGTGGAAGCCGTGCGCGTATAACGCGGATCGACCACGATCAACTTCGCATTGCGATTACGCTTGGCTTCCATTAACCACTTGAAGCCGCAGGGGTGGTTCTCGGCGGGGTTCCCGCCCATGACCAACATCATGTCGGTGTTCTTGATGTCGATCCAGCCATTGGTCATGGCCCCTCTTCCAAAAGTTGGTCCCAAACTTGAGACCGTGGGGCCGTGTCAAACCCTGGCCTGGTTTTCTATATAGGTCAGGCCCAGGGTGCGCATGGTCTTGACGACCAGGTAATTGAATTCGTTGGTGTCGGTGCAGCCGCCGATCCACGCCAGGCTCTCGCAGCGGTTCACGGTGCGCCCGAGCGAGTCTTTTTCAATGAAAGTGTCGTCGCGAATCTTCTTCGTGCGTTGGGCGATCTCGTCGATGGCCTGTGCCCAGGCAATGTCTTCCCAGTGGTCCGAACCCGGCCGGCGAACCTGCGGCTTCAACAGACGCCGCGGATTGAGGATGTCCTGCTCCAGCGACGCTCCCTTCGGACAGAGAGTACCGCGATTGATAGGATGGTCCGGGTCGCCTTCAACGTGGATCACTTGCGGCGTGACGTTCTTGGCTTTATCGCCAATCGTATAAATAAGCACGCCACAACTCACAGAACAATACGGACACGTGGACCGCGTCTCGGTCGCACGCGCGATCTTGAGTTCTTTGAGCTGCGCAACTGCGGGAGTCAGATCAAATCCCAAGAGAGAAATACCGGCCCCACCAACGAGGGCACTCTTGAGGAAGGTCCTGCGAGACAGTTCCATTTTCCATCCTCCGACCGCTTGGATCGCAAACGTACATCACAAATCGAGACGGAGCCCCACAAACTTACCGGAAAATATAGCCCCACAACCCCGCTACCGTCAAACCACATGGGATAGCGACGATGTCAGAAATATGGAAATCGCTCGGGGACAAAGATGCAGGTCCAGGCCCAGGCAGTTGCTTGCAGCCAGCCCAGGCCCCATAATCCCTCGGTGGCCAAAACTGCCTGGCATCAGCGCATCCGGAGGGCTGAACTGCTTACCGCGCAACACTCGTTCGCGGCTGAGATCCTCGCCTTCTACGTCCAGGTGGCCCGTTTCCAGGAAGGCCTCTACCAGCGACTCGAACGCGAGTCCGACAAGATGTCCCCGGTCTCGCTAGCCGGCTCACCGGAGACTCCGGAACTGCTGATCAGCCTCCCGTCATTTCTCTCTCTCGTGGAGGACAGAGCGCCTGATCAATTCGCTCAAGTCGCTTACCATCTCCGTAACTCATCCTCCGGTTCCCAGTCAGCGTTGCTGGGCCACTGCTGGTCCACCACCGAACCGCCCGATACCCCAGAAGAGTTCCTCGCCTTCGCTTTTCTTCAGCCTTACGCCGAACTCGTCCGCTCCCGCGCGCGCTTGCAACTGGACGGTTACACTCATCCGCTTTGCCCGTTCTGCAATCGCAAACCTGGGTTCGGCGTCCTCCGCCCATTGGGCGACGGCGCCCGACGGAACCTGGTTTGCGGTTTTTGCCTGTGCGAATGGGAGTTTCGTCGCATCGTCTGCGCGGCATGCGGCCAGGAAGACCAAGCCAAACTCCCGGTCTATACCGCCGACCAGTTTCCTCATATGCGCGTGGAGTGCTGCGACGCCTGCCACACCTACATAAAGTCGGTTGACCTGGCAAAGAATGGCTTGGCCGACCCTCTGGTTGACGAATTGGCGTCGGTTCCCCTCGATATTTGGGCGCAAGAGCATGGCTACGCCAAGCTGCGTCCAAACCTTCTGGGAATGTGAGCCAATACAGCCTGGTCGAGACGACCTCAAAAAATCAGCCGCCGGAACCTACTACCGGCGGCTGCACTCACAACCCAAATCCAAGCGGCTACTAGGGATGAGCCTCCAGCAGCGAGTTGATCACCCCGCCAATCGGACTGCCCCAGCCGGTCACCAAATCGAAGCCCGCCACCGCCGAATATTTTCCGTTGTTGCCGCTGGTGACATCGTGGAAAACACGTTTGTACCTTGCTCCTATCCCAATCCTATAAAGAGTGGGGTTCAGGAACCCGACAGTGGATTTTCCATGGGCAACTTCTTGCTGATTGAGCAGCGCGGTCAGGCTCGCCCACTCCGGTGCGGCAAAGCTGGTTCCTCCATTGCCCCCACTGCAGCCTCCGTCATAGCAACTGTATTGGTCCGTATTTGACTCCGCAGCTACGTCGGGGATATTCCGCAGGGTTGTGGATCCGTGATTGGAGGAGTTGATGACTCCCGGAAGTTTTTGATAGTTGGGAATCGGAATACCATTCTTGGAAGGCATGCCCGCGCTGCCGTCCCATCCCGTTTCCGATTTCCAGGACCCGCCCGGGCCATTGGTGGTTAGGTCTGTGCCGCCGACTGCGGTGATGTAGGGATCGTCCGCGGGCCAAACAACATTGCCGGGAGTCTGGGAACCGTCGTCGCCAGTAGCCACGAACACGCTCTGACCCTGCACCGCCATTTCCTTGAAGATCGGGTCCAGACTGCTTTCGTCATCACTCCATCCCCACGAGCAGCTTAATTGCTTGGCAATATTGTCGACGGCCATCTGGTTGAAGATGGAAACGTCGTCGGCTCCCACGTACACCAACACCTGGCTAAGGCCGGGCGCCATGCCAACTGCCATCTCGATGTCGATGGCCTGCTCGCCGTCGTCGCACGTCCGGGGCGGACAATTCAGAGGCACCCCATTCAGCGACACTCCATTAATCGGGACATTGAACGACTGATGCAGATTGTTGAAGTAAAGCTGAACATCGCTAACCTCATATCCGGCATATTCGAACAGCCCGACCGTCTGTCCTGTACCAATCAAAGGACCGGATCCGTAGTAAGCCGCCCGCGTGTCGCTGGCTACGAAGTTGCCGCCCGGACCGGAGCCAGTACTCTTGCCCGTACGTGATTTTAATGGAGCGGCTGTGTTCTTGGCGCGCGGTAGCGTGAAGTTGTCCAGGCCCGAGATGTGTAACACGGACACTCCCAGATCAAGCGAGGGCTCGCGGTCCGGCGAGTAAAAGATGCGATTTTCGGTGGGATGCTGATAGAGGCCCATGGTCACCCCGAATGCTTTCTCGACGATGGCTACCGGTCCTTCAACGTCCAGCACCAGGTGATTGGCAGCAATGTCGACAATCGTCAAGCCGTTGGCCAATGCAAACTGGCGAACCGCGGCATAATCCTCGGCGGACGGCCCAAATCTCTCAGTGAATTCCTGAACGCTCAGATAGTAGCGATAGCTGGAGCTTTGGGGATCGTAAATTCGCTGCAGCAGATCGTTGAGACCGTTCTCATTTCGCAGCGGCAACGAAATAGCCAGGCTAAGACGCTGCGCCGAGGGAAGCCGACCGACCAACTGTGCCTCTCCGCTTGCAACTGCCTCGGGCACATGATGTGTCATGGTGAGATGCGATTCCGCTTGGGCTGTGATTGTCAGTAACAAAAGCACGATCAACGACAACGTCGCGGAACCGCGCGAAACTGCAGCTTCTGGCGTCTTCTTCATCGAACTATCCCTCTTGCGAAATTGATTTGTCACTTCCGGACACGGCTACGATACAGGTGGGGGTCCCTGAATGCAAGGACTGGCACGGGTTTGCGCGGTCTAATGCTTGGTACCGGGGTGAAGCCTGATGACGGGCGCTATTTTTGGAGGATCCCTTAGACAGTGGCAGTCAATTGTGAATCGCATGTCTTCGCGAAATTTACGATGGTTTGAACTACTGCCTCATCGCCAATCGAGGTATTGATCATGGCGTGATACAGCGACCGGTTCGGCCACTCCATACCAAAATATTTGGCGATAAAATCAGCCCGTTCATGATCAACGCTGTCCACAAGCTGCTGGGCCTGACTCTCATTCTTGCCACGAGCCAACAGCCGTCGCACTTTCTCTTCTTTGGGAGCATAAAGAAACACACGTAGTGTGTCTTTACGGTCTGCCAGAAAATGTTGCGATCCTCTTCCGACGATGACGCAATTTCCACTGTCCGCCGCGTGCAGAACCACACGCTGCGTAAATTTCATGATGCATTCACTATCCACCAGGTTCAGCTTGTGCGCATTGATGCTTCCTTCGTAACTTCCGCGCAAGAACGACTTGAAAAGCCGGTAGTAGAGGGGATCGTTCTTTTCCTCCCGGCACTCAACCACCGACTGGGGACAATTCGCCAGGTGCGCGATTTCCTCGGTCAGCAGGTGGTCCCACAGCTTCCATCCCAGGTGTTGTGCGAGCTGCTGGGCGATCTCGCCGCCCCCACATCCATACTCGCGTTCAATCGTGATGATTTTGATCATTTCGCCCATCCGACAACCGCTTCTGACCTCATTCTACTGCGCTCAGCCCGCGGCGAGCTCGCCCCCGCCGCCCGGTTCGTTCTTCTTCAAGATAAAGGCCAGAAAGAACATAATCGCCGCCCCCACACAAAGAACCATGAAGGTATCAATGTATGCCAGGCTGCCCGCTTGCCGTTGAATGGCTTGATAAATCCTGGCATAGGCTCCCATCTGCGCGTCAGGAGCGCTCATCCCAGAGTGGGACAGGCGCTGGGCGAGCCCGTTAACAGAGTTTTGAAAATTCGGATTTCCCTGGCGGGTATGCTCAATCAGCCTTGCCTGGTGGAATTGTGAACGCCGCGCAATCAGGGTGGTGACCAGCGAGGTCCCGACGCTGCTGCCCATGTTGCGCATGAAATTGATGATTCCGGCAACCGCGTTGTTTTTCTCCGGCGCAATTCCGATGTAAGCCGCCAGCGTAATCGGCACAAACAGGAAGCCCAACCCAATCACCTGCGCAATACGCAACCAAGTGGCGGCACCGAAACTAATATCCAGGTCAATCCGCTTGGTGGAATAGTACATGGCGACCGACAAGGCCAGCCAGCCGAAGGCGATGAGGCGGCGGGCCTGGACTTTGGTGGTCAATTGGCCCACGATCGGCATCTCAAACAGCAGGACCAAGCCTCCTGCCGACAGCGCAAGGCCCGCAAGTTCTGAGGTATACCCCAGCAGCGTTTGCAGGAACTGCGGCATCAACACCAGACTGCTGAACAGCATGATTCCAAGCATGAACATCATGAGGCTGGAACTGGCGAAGTTGAAACTCTTAAACATCCGGACATCGATGATCGGCGCCTTTTGATACCACTCCCAGATGACCAGCGAGATCAGGCATACCGTCGCGATCACAACCAACGTCGTGATGAAGTGCGAGCCGAACCAGTCATCTTCCTGGCCCTTGTCGAGCAGCACTTGTAAAGATCCGATACCGAGGGTCAGAAGAGCGATGCCGATGTAATCGAGTTTCACCCCAGCCGCTTTGAGCCGGCCTAAATAGGGAGGATCTTCGACAAAGCGTCGCACCAAAAACCAAGTGAGCAGGCCGACCGGCAGATTGATGAAGAAAATCCATCGCCAGGAGTAGTTGAAGGTGATCCACCCGCCCAGGGTTGGCCCGATCGTTGGCGCCATGATCGCCGTAATGCCATACAACGCAAATGCCAGGCCTCGCTGGTGTGGAGGAAAGGTGTCTGCCAGGATGGCCTGAGCCATCGGTTGCAACCCGCCGCCACCCGCACCTTGCAACACGCGGAAGAAGAGTAGGAGACCGAGACTCGGCGCCATGGCGCAGAGCAGGGAACTGACGGTAAAGACACCCAGGCAAGCCATGAAAAAACGCTTGCGCCCGAACGCGCCCGCTAGCCAACCGCTGATCGGCAAAACAATCGCATTCGAAACCAGATACGACGTCAGCACCCAGGTGCTTTGATCGTTGCTGGCTCCCAGATTCCCGGCCATGTAGGGCAATGCCACGTTGGCAATGCTGGTGTCGAGGACCTCCATGAACGCAGCCATGGCGACCACAACCGCAATCAGCCAGGGATTGTACTTGGGATGCCAGGCGTCCTGGTCGATCGGGATGGAAGCGGCGGAACTCATCGCAGGTATACATCCGGAACCACGTTCATGCCCGGTCGAAGCTGGTGGTCACGGTTCTCTCCCGGCTCCAGGACAATCTTGACGGGAATTCGTTGAACGATTTTGACGTAGTTTCCCGTGGCGTTTTCCGGCGGAAGCAGGCTGAACAGCGGCCCCGTGGCTCCAGCGATGCTGTCCACGTGACCTTTGAAGGTCCGTCCGCTGGAATCCACATCAATATCCGCTTTTTGTCCAACCCGCATGTGCTTGAGTTGGGTCTCTTTGAAATTGGCGGTGATCCAGACTTCCTCGAGAGGCACTACCGTGAGTAATTGCTGGCCCGCTTGAACATTCAACCCGACCACTACAGTCTTGTTCACTTCGCCGCTGACCGGGGCCACAATCTTGGTATAGGTAAGGTTGAGTTGTGCTTGCTCAAGTGCGGCTCGTTTCTGCTGCACTTCGGCGATTGCCGAGCGGGCTCGCGCCTGGCTTGACGATACCTGCTGGGGCCCGGTCTGGGCGGAACGTTGGTTCGCCTCCGCCTGTTCCAGCCGGCTCCGGGCCTGTTTCACGGCCTGTTCAGCGGCGCCCTCATTGGCATGTGCTGCGGCCACCGATGCCGTGCTGGCCTTGGCCGCGGCCAACGCCTGATCGTAGACTTGCTCGGCCACTTCGCGCTTATCGACCAGCGCTTTGTAGCGAACCAGATCGTCCTGGGCCTTCACATCGTTCGCCTCTGCCTGTTGCAGCTCGGCGTGAGCGGCAGTGAGCTGTGCTTCTGCGGCGATGATTCCGGCATTGGCGTTTTCAACATCAGAGGTGCTGAACCTCAGTTGGCTCGACGTGCTCACTGAGGTAATCGGAACCGTAATATTCAGAGATTCCGCTGTGGCTTCGGCGCTCGCCAGGCTGGCTTGCGCCTGTTCAACCGCTACCTCATAGTCTTTGGGGTCGATTTCCACCAGCACGTCGCCTTTCTGCACCCACTGGTTGTCCCCCGCGTTTACCTTGATCACGTAGCCCGAAACACGCGCGCTGACCGGAGAAAGGTGAACATCGACCTGGGCATCGTCGGTAGATTCATAACTGCCCAGATACCGCCACAAGAACAGCCCCCCGACAATCAACACCAGGACCGCAATTACGATCAGAGTGTTTCTCCGACTCTTGGAGCGCTCGCGCGCCCCCCGGGCCGCACTCTCCGTGTCGCGCGGGGGCGGGCTTGTCGTTGACTCCTGGCTCGACCGCACCGTACTAGATGGGTTCTCGTCTGCCATGGCTACTTTCCTTTGAAGTATTCCTTGACGCCGGTTTCAGCCGTGCCCAGGGCACGCGCTAAGGAAATTTTCGCGTAATTATAGCTGTAGAGGCTTGAGATGTACTGTTCATGGGAACTGGCTACTGCTTGCTGCGACTGCACCACTTCAACCGTGTCCGTGACACCCGCGCTGAAACGATCGCGCGATTGGGTCAGCGCTGCCTCAGCCAGATCGATATTACTGCGCGCCACTTCTACCAGCTCAGATGACGATTCCAGGTTCAGTAACGCGGTACGAACGTCAGCGTCGATCTGCCCGCGGAGGTTTGCCAGACGCTGCCGGCTCTGCATGAGTTTTGCGTCCGCCTGCAAAACTTCGCCATGAACACGCCCACCCAGGAAAATTGGGATAGACAGCGTTCCGCGCACATCGAATACCTGCGTCGCCGTGGATGGGTGCGATCCTCCCGTCCCGTAATCGCCGTTAAAGGAAAGCGATGGAAAGTAACCGGCCACCGCGGCTCTGCGCGAAAACTCTGCCGAGCGTACTTCCGCCATCGCCGCCTGATAATCGGAACGTGAAGCATAGGCGTGTTGCAACGCTTCATTCACGGTCGGGATCTCGAGCGGTTGATACAGCGACGTGTCTGTCAACTCGAATTCTTGCCCCGGAGCCAGGCCGATGACGCGGGCCACTGCCAGCTTCTGAATGGCAAAGTCGTTTCTCGCCTGAATCAACTGCTGCTGCCGGGTTTGCAGCTCGACCTTTGCCCGCAGTCCATCGATCGCGGGCGAGGTGCCGGCATTCACCTGGTCCGACGCCTGGTTGTATATCGCCTTCGCCGTCTCAACTTGAGCCGCCACCGTTTCGACCCGCGCCTCGTCGGCAACTGCCTGGAGGTAACTGAAACCTACTGCCAGTACGACAACGTCGCGTGCGTCTTTGTACGTGTATTCGGAGGACCTCAAGGCCTGCTTGGCGGCACGTGTGTTGCTGATCGACTTCCAGTCAAACAACGACTGGGTCAGGTTGGCACGCGCGTCGAAATAAGAAAACGGCCCTACGGACGGCGGAAGATTAAGTCCCGGCGCATGAAAGGTGATGCCGAGTTCAGCGAGATTGATTTGCGAGACGTTAATCGAAGGGCCCGCGGTTACGTGTGGCAGGAGCGCACTCAGTTGCTCCCAGCGCTGTCCGCGTGCCGATTGAATATCCGCATTTGACAACAGCACTCCGAGATTCTGTTTCAAACCGCGGTCGATCGCATCCTGCAACGAAATTCGCAAAACGCCGGCAACCGGCTCAGATGCAACGCTACCTGCGAACGGACTTTGCGCTCCGGGCTGTCCCTGACTCGGCGCATTAGGAATGGATGGGCTATCAGTTTGCGCAACCGGCATCCCGGTGCAAGCGACCAAGACCGCGGCCGCCAGCAGCATGCGACGTTGCCCGAAAATCAGCCTGAAGGCACTCAGGCCTTCACCGGCGTCCGCGGAAACTTCGATAGGACGCAAAAAGGCATTCGGCTGGGGGATGCCAATCATGGAGCAGAATTATAGATGCACTTTTGTGTCTGTGGGATCGAAGATTTCCAGCGTTTTCAACTCGAGACAGCCTACGCCTGGGATCGACCGCGATTCGGAGACAGACTCTTAATCCCAAACAAGCATCGAGCCGGCCCCGTGTGGAGCCGGCTCGAACGGCCCGATCGTAGTCAGTGGCTACTGCACCGCAAAGATCAGGTCATCATGATCGTTGTAGGCGCCCGAGGTGCACGATGACGCTCTTCCCTGGTAGCGGAATTGCGCCCGCACCGCTTGTAGACCGCCGGTCGGAAGCGTGAACGTGGCCGACAAGTTCTGGGCTCCCGCCTTGGTGGGCACAATCGTCTTGATGAAGACCCACGACGGGCTGTTGGCGTTGGCCGCGTAGTAGAGGTCGAGAGCGTCAGAGGTATAGCCGCTCCAGGCCCAGACCGTTGCAGTCACGGTTGCTGTGGTGCCATGCGTCAATGCACCACCGCTGGTCGAAGCCACTACGATGCGGTCGTTGGACTCGTCGGAGTGGAAGGTTCCGGAGGTGCCGTCTGCGCAGGAATTGTTGATGGTGTTGGGTTGATTCGGTTCCGTGCCGCCCGACAGGTGGTCGCGCCCCAACAGCAGCGAAGCCCCCGAGTCGCACGAAGTACCGACAGTTGAGCACTCCGGAGCCTTAAGCGTCGAGCTGTAGACTGCGGTTTGCGCACCCGACGATGAACTCACCGTCAAAGCGATGTTGGTGGAGTGGTTGAGTGAGCCGGAAGTTCCGGTCACAGTCACCGTGGCAGTTCCGAGCAGTCGCCGTGGCGGATGCGGTCAGCGTGAGGGTTGAGTTCACGCTGCCATTGGCCGGCGGAGTCACTGGATTCGTGGAGAACTGCGCGGTCACGCCACTGGGCAATCCGCTAGCGCTAAGCGTAGTTGCAGAATTGAAACCGTTCTGGCTGGTGATGGTGATCGTGCTGGTTCCGTTGCTGCCTTGAACTACGGTCACAGAAGTCGGCGAAGCACTGATGGTGAAGTTTGGTGTCGACGCCGGATTCACCGTGAGAGACAGGGTCGTAGTTGCCATCAAGCTGCCGGAGGTTCCGGTGATGGTCACTGTGAACGTTCCGGTAGTGGCCGAGGCGCTTGCCGTCAGCGTCAGGGTGCTGGTGGTGGCGGTGGGGTTGGGATTGAACACAGCGGTTACACCGCTGGGCAGGCCAGACGCCGCAAGACTCACACTGCTGTTGAATCCGTTCAGATCATTGACGGTGATGGTGCTGGTGCCGCCCGCGCCGCCTTGGGTGATGGTCACACTGCCGGGCGAAGCCGAGAGCGTGAAGCTGGGCGATGCGGATCCGGCCAGGGCGTTGATCAGGTTCTGTCCGTTCGGACTTCCCCATCCGGTAACCAGGTCATAGCCAGTAACTGCGTTGTAGGATTTCCCGTGACCATTGTTGTTATTGCCGCTGGTGATGTCGTGGAAATCGCTGGTGTAGTTTGAACTCTCGGCGATCGGGTAGATGGTCGGGTTCAGGAAACCCAGAGTCGAGCTGCTATTGGCCACCGCTTGCTGGTTGACCAGTGCCAGGAAGCCGGCCCAGCGCGGCGCCGCAAAGCTGGTGCCGCCCCAACCTCCCGAACAGGAGCCTTGATCGCAAAGGTAGTTGTCGAAATTGCCTTCAGCGGCCACGTCCGGAATATTGCGGATGGTTGTTGAAGCCTTATTGGATGAATTGGCCACTCCAACCTGCCAACTCGGAATGGCGAACCCATTGTCGGCGGGGCCACCACCGCTGTCCGGCCACGCGGTTTCCGATGCCCACGAACCGCCCGCGCCATTGGTGGTCAGGTCGGTCCCACCGACCGCCACCACGTAAACGCTTTCCGCGGGATAGCTGCTGTCGGTAGCGTTCGAGCCGGTATAGGCTCCGGAGTCACCGGATGCGACGAACATATTCTGACCCTGCACCGCAAATTCCTGAAAGATAGGGTCGTCCGAGGAAGTGTCCGCCGGATTCCAACCCCAGGAGCAGCTCAGCTCCTTGGAAATATTGTCCGTGGCCATGTGGTTGAACATGTCCTTGTCGCCCACGCCGATGGAAGTCGTGCCAGGCGCAATGTAGACGCGGACCTGGCTCATACCGGGAGCCATGGCAATCGCCTGCACGATGTCCAGGACTTGCTCGCCGTCGTCGCCGTCCGATCCTCCACTAGCGCCGTCAATCAGCACATTGTTGATGGGGACGTTGTAGGTCACGCCGGCAAAGCTCGCTGTCACATCGCTCATGTTGTATCCATCAAACTCGCATAACCCAACGGACTGGCCAGTTCCAGTGAGGGCGGTGCCTCCGTAATACGCGGCCCGCATGTCACCCCCGAGGTACGCTCCCCCTGGGCCCGAGCCAACGTTACTGTGTATTGGTGTTCCCTCCGGAGCTTTCTTTAGCTGGGGGCGAGGTATGGAGAAATTATCCAGACCGGCGATATGGGCCACCTGCACTCTCAAATCGAGAGAGGGTTCACGATCGGGCGAATAGAAAGTGCGGTTTTCCGTCGGGTGCTGATAGATCGTCATCCTGACGTGGAACGCCTTTTCGATTTGCGCCACCGATCCACTGAAATCCACCAGCAAGCGATTCGGAGGTGTATCGGTTACGGTGAAACCGTTGGCTTTGGCGAAGTTGACCACAGCCTGATAATCCTGCACCGTGGGGGCGAAAGCTTCGGTGAATTGGGCCACGCTGAGAAAATGGCGGTAGTCGGAGCTGGATGGATCGTAGAGCCGTCCCAGCAAGCCGGTTAGGTCACTTTGGTTGCGAAGCGGCAGGGTGATAGCAAGGTTCATGCGCTGAGTGGGTGGAAGCAAACCCACCGCAACCGCCTGCCCGTTGGCAATTTGTGGGCGCACGTGATTGTGCAATACCTGTAACTGCTGGGCTTGTCCCGGAATTGGGAACAACAAGAACGCAGCTGCACAGAGCAGCGCAGCCAGTAACAGGGGGAGGGGATGCTCTTTCATGTTCTTATCCTGTCCGGTTCTCGAGATTTAGACACTTTGGCCGTTGGAGTCTATTTTCCGGCCAATAATCGCGGCATCTTAACTCACGTTGAGTGTCTTTGTGTAGGGTTTTTTCCGGTATTACTAAAATGGAAACGCCGGCAGTCGGCCCGTTGGGGCCAGGCTGTGGGTCTTCCGCGCGTAATCACTCAGATGACGGGGCCCCCACGTTTCGCGGTTTTCGAAACGTGGGATTCCACGAACGCTAGGTGCCGGAAACCACGGTGAGGGTCACATTGGTCGGGTTGTAGGTTACGGTAAAGTGCTCACTGCCATTGATTGCGGTTCCATTCACGGTGGTAAAAGTGCCAGTCACATGTTTGGCCCTCAAAATTTGGAAAGTAGCGCCAGCCACTGGCACAAAATTATTGAGTAGCGTGATGTTCAGAGTTCCGCTCAGGGCGGCCGTGCCGTTCACGTTGAGCTGGCTGAATTGGCCAGAGTTGGCGCCGGCTAGGTTGGCATCCAGCGCGCCCGCGGAAGTTTGGGTGTAAGTACCGGTGACCGTCAGCTTGCCCGGCGCAGTCGCCGAATTCCCCGGCGTGACCGTTCCCGCGGAAAGGAGGTGGGCCGCAACATTTCCTCCATTGCCGAAGAGCGCGCCTCTCATCTGGACGGAACCGGTGCTAGGCT
The DNA here is from genome assembly GCA_963734415.1 of uncultured Acidobacteriota bacterium. Classification (GTDB taxonomy): domain Bacteria; phylum Acidobacteriota; class Terriglobia; order Terriglobales; family Acidobacteriaceae; genus JABCZH01. The sequence continues at coordinate 180,074 of CAVTHF010000001.1, forward strand.
CGGGATCCGAATTGCCGGAGCTATCGTCAGCACTTGAGACCGTCAGGGTGCCGTCCACCACAGTTCGGCCAGAGGCCTGAAGATAGGATCCTCCCGCGCCCACCGTGAAAGTGCTGCCCTTCAGGATGCCAATCCCTCCGTGGTTGGTAAAGGTGCCTGCCGAGGTGAAGTTCTGGCCTCCCGCGAGGATAAAGATGCCCGTGGGGGCATTGGTGACAAAGCCCGCCAGAGCGTTGGTGTTGGGATTCAGAATCTGCGACGCGGTGCCGGTCAAGGTGATCTTGGCCGCATTGGTGTTGATATTTCCGGAAAGAATCAGTTTTCCAGTGACGTTATAGGTGCCGCCGGTCAGTGTGCCTCCCACGAGATTCGTGAAATCGCCGTTCGTCAGATTAATGGTGCTATTGGCGGCTACGGTAAGCGTCCCCGCATTAGTGAAGTTGCCCCCGAGACCGAAGCCGGGGTCGAATTGAAATTCGCCGCCTTTGGTAGCTTCGATGGTCCCGGTGTTCATGGAATATGCCGCCACCGATGCGGCTCAAGAAAAGCGAGAGTCCACTGGCGCCCACCGGCACATTGGCATTCATCACGCCATTGTTGGTGACGCCCGCGGTTAGCCCGATCTGGCCAGTCCCAGTGATGGTGGAATTGTTGATGAAAATTCCATTGGTGCCGAAGTTGTTGCCGATGGCGGCATTATTGTTATAGCTGTTGTCGGTGCCGTCCCCCATGACGATGGTACCGGTGCCGGTGACGGTGAGATTCTCCCCGTTAGGAATCTGAAGGAAAACCTGGCCATTGTCATCCGTAGGTGCAAGAATTTGAATGGTGCCGGTGTTGTTCAGAGTTCCCTGCGCCTGAAGATCCTGGTAGTTAATGATCATCGTTCCAGCGTTATTGACGGTACTGGTCGTTCCGTCAAGTAAGGAGCCACCTTGGCCGTAAATCACTCCTCCACTCGAACTGTTGAAAGTGCCGCCGGTGATGGTCAGGCCTGACCTACCCAGAGAACCCACCAAATCGACGTAGGAGTTTGCGCCGGTGGCTGTCGATGGTGCCGCCGACGTTGTTGATGGTGGTGCTGCCAATCAGGAGCCCTCCGCCGTTCGAGGCTTCGATGGTTCCAGTGTTGGTGCTGGCGCCGGCGCGGCCCAACTGAAGTTGAAGGTTGTTCGTACCAGTGGGAACGTTCGCGTTGATGGTGCCGCTGTTGTTGAAGCCCGTGAGATTCAGAATGTTGCCCGTCCCCTGGACGAGCTTGCTGGTTCACGAAAGTGGCGCCACTGATGTAGTTCTGATTGTTATAAGCGTTGGCAGTGCCATCCCCCATGGTCAGAGCTGCCACTACCCATCAGGGTGAAGGTCTGGCCGCTGGGAATGTTCAGGCCGAGCCCGTCGCCCTTAGACAGAATCTGAAAGCGTTCCCTTGTTATTAACGTTCCCTGAAAAATGGCGCCAGGATGACCGCCTTGGTCAGGCATTACCAGGGTCCCGAGGTTGGTAATGGTGTTGCCGTTGGTGCCATCAAGGTCGTAGTCGAGTTGGTGGCGTTGATCACCCCGCCGCTGGATGTCGGTGAATGTGCCGCCGGTGATGGTCTGCCCGCCCTGGCCCTCGTCGGCAAAGTGACGAAGGAGCCGGTGCCCGCTCGCCTGAATTGTGCCGCCAACGTTGTTCAGCGTGAGGCTCCCCATCGCCAGCTGGCCGCCATTGGTGGCTTCTATCAGGCCGACGTTGGTTGAGGCGCCCTGGGCCTGGTTGCGTCCCACGACCAGTTGAACTCCGGATTGGTTGGCGTTGATCACGCCGGTACTGGCATTGTTGAATGTCATGTCGAAGCCGCCGGCGCCCTGGATCGTCGACTGGTTCAACAGCTTCGCGCTGCCTCCGACAGAGTCGCCGCCGAAGGAGTTGGCGTTCAGGGTAATCGTTCCGCTGCCGGATAGGGTCACCGTCCCGCTGGATGAGAACGACAAAGACGATGGTGCCAAACGATACCGGAGCGGACAAGATGATCTGGCCGCTGTTCGTGATTGAGGAGCCATTGATGTTGAGGCTGGGACTCGCGTTGGTTACGGTGGGGAGCGTCAGGCTGTTGGAGCTGCCGATGCTGAGGTTGGCGATCTCGTCGCCGACGTCCAACAATACTGCTGCTCCCGACTGAATGCAGACGTTGTCACTGGAGCCCGGCTCGGAGCCGTTGGACCAATTCAATACGTCGCTCCAAAGGCCGTCTCCGCCGCCGCCGGTCCAGCTGTCGGTGCACTGGGCGAAGGCCGGAGTCGAGCCCCCGAGTGAGAGCGCAACCAGCGCGATCACAAATACTGCGCTGCGGAAGGAGTTAGCTGAGGGGAAAACAGCAAGCGTGAGCGGACGTTGTGGATGCATCGTGACCTCTCGGAAGTGCAAATGTTTGCAATGATTTGCGTCGCGGCGCGCCTGGGTAAGGGCGAACACACACCTAACCGAAGGCGGTAGCCAAGCGTCCGCGACTGGGCTATACTGTCGCGGCCATCCCTCCCCCGCAACTGGCATGTGCGGACATCTCCGGACATCTGCGGACAAGACAAGAACAAGACATGAGCACCGCCAATCGACCCCACACCACCAACCAGCGCCTCAGTTCATGGAAGGAGATTGCGGCTTTCTTTGACTGCGACGAGCGCACCCTGCGACGCTGGGAGAAAGAGCGCGGTCTGCCCATCCACCGCACTCCGGGAGGAGCGGGGGGCAAGGTTTTCGCCTACACCGACGAGCTTGACGGCCTGGCTGGAAGCGCCCCAGAACTCGGGGGCTTCACTGCCGCCTCCCGTCGTACTCCAGCCTCGGCCCGAGGCTTCCGGCGCGCGGCTTTCGATCGTAAGCGGACAGCACCCAGCCCCGGGTCGCGCCTTCGACGGGACGTTGGAAGATCGCCATACTGATGCTGGCAGTGGTGTTCGCCGTGGCAGTTTTGAGTTTGGCGCTGCTTTATCGTTCTCCCGGCCCCGATTCCATCGCTGTGCTGCCTTTCACCAATGGCGGTGGCGATGCCAGTACCGACTATCTCAGTGACGGCTTCACCGAATCCTTGATTGACAATCTCACGCGCATACCCCAGCTCAAAGTGAGATCTCGCAATTCGGTCTTCCACTACAAAGGCAAAGATGTTGACCTGCGCAAGGTCGGCAGCGATTTGGGTGTGGCGGTTCTGGTGAGCGGGCGAGTGGTGCCCCAGGGGGACAGCATCGAAGTGAGCGCCGAGCTTACCGATGTTCGCGAGAACACGGAAATCTGGGGTCAGCACTATCGGGGTAAGAGCGCGGACATCATTTCGTTGCAGCAGCGGGTTGCGGGCGATATCGCGGAGCAGTTGCGATCCAAACTCAGTCCTTCAGAAAGGCAGCAGGTCACACGGCAAAGCACGCAGAGTCCGGAAGCTTATGACCTGTACTTGAAGGGGCGTTACGCTTGGAATAAAAGAAGCCTGCGTGACGTGCAGGAATCGATCTCCTATTTCAACCAAGCCATCGCCAAAGACCCTGAGTTCGCCCTGGCGTACTCCGGACTTGCCGATGACTATTCCGTATTGCCGAACTATGGAGGGACACCCACGGAAGACTACGCGAGGTCGAATGCCGCGGCTCGCAAGGCGCTGGAGTTGGATCCGACGTTGGCTCATCCCCACGCCGTCTTAGGCGAGAACGAGATGCAGTACGACTGGGATTTTACCGGGGGAGAAACTGAGTTCAAGAAGGCTTTCGAGCTCGACCCCAACGATGCCACAGCCCGGCAGTGGTACGCGGATGATATCGGCATGATTGGCGGCCGGGAGAAGGAAGCGATTGCGGAAGTCAATCGGGCGCATCAACTCGATCCGCTGTCACCGATCATCACCAGAGTGATGGGAGGGGTTTTCGTCTGGGCACGCCAGTACGACGAGGCCATCGCCGTCTGCCAGAAGTTGGCGAATGAGAATCCGACGTTCGCGGTGGCACACGATTGCCTGGCCTACGCCTACTGGGGAAAGCGGATGTACCCGCAGGTGATTGAAGAATGGAAGACCTACAGCAGGCTCACCGGTGACCCGGAGGAGACTGAGTTTGCTTCCGCACTGGAGCAAGGCTATCGTTCCGCGGGCTGGAACGGCGCTCTTACCGGGGCCCTAAGAGTTTTTCAAGCGCGACGCAAGACCGGCTACGAGTCTGCGGTGAAGATTGCCCGGCTCTATACGGATTTGGGAGACAAAGATGAGGCTTTTCTCTGGCTCGACACCGCCTATCGAGAGCACGATTGGCTACTGATCGGTTTGAATACTTACTTCCAGCTCGATCCCCTGCGTTCCGATCCGCGGTTCGCGGAGTTGGTACGCAAAGTCGGATTGCCACACTAGCGAGGATACTTCCAGTCTTGTTGATAGTAGCGACTGGACACACTGCATGGGCTGCTTAGTTACATAACATTGGGGAACGCCCCGTCTGGAAGCTGTGAAGAAATCGGCTTTTTAGGGCGGTCGGGAGGCGGACACCAGTTACTTGGAGTGCTTGGGGCTGCCGGCATCACTCGCGTCCTCGCCTTTTTGTCTCCGTCGTTGAACCATCCTACGCTGGCTGCACTTGCAGTGTCCGCTTTAGGCTGAACCATCTCGTCAGGTTGTAACTGAGGCAGGCCCAAGTCGCTTCCATGGCTACTTTCACGCGGCCTCGGCAGCGGAACTGCCGCAGGCCGCAGCGCTCCTTGATCCAGGCGTGCGGGAACTCGGCAATCTGCGAGCGTCGCGCATAGATTTGTTTTGCTTCTTCGGTGGCCATCTTCTGCTTGAACGCGATCGTCGCCGATGGCTCTTGCAGGCGCGTGATCGAGCGCCGCCAGTCGGGGCGCGCCAGTTGCGGCGCGCACTTATCGCGCAGCGGACAGTTAGGGCATGCCTTCTTCGGGGCGCGGTAAACGTGGGTGCGAACCCCGTGGTCACGATTCATGAGCGCGTGGTGGGTGAGCGTTTGTCCGGCCGGACAGGTAAACCGGTCCTGCGCGGCATCGTAAGGAAACGCCCTGGCCAGGAACTCGGAGGTCCGGCCCTGTGCATCGCGTTCCACCGCCCGCCAACTGTCCTGCCAGGACCCGTAGAAGTCCACTCCCTGATCGGCCGCCACCTGCACCGAGGCGTGGTTGGTGTAGTCGCCGTCGGCCACGAGCTGTTTGGGCTTACGTCCCAGCGTGGTTGCGCAGCGTTCCAGTGCCGGTTTCATCTGCCGGTAGTCGATGGCATCGGTCGTCGCCTCGACATTCACCACCATCCCGTGTTGCGTGTCGGTAAGCAGTTGCAGGTTGTAACTGGGGACGGTGCCACCTTCGCCGTTGCGCATCACGTGCGCCTCGGGATCGCTGCTGGAGGCGCGTGCCACGAACCGGTCGCGCTCATGTTTCTTCGCCTGCTGCAGGCGCTCGACTTCGCGCACCGCCGCTTCCAGCCGACTGACCCGTTGCCGTGCGGCACGTCGTTGCGCCGCCGCCCGCCGGCTCGCGCTTTTCTCTTCTTCTTCCGCCTGCGCGTTCAGCCAGCGCACCTGCTCGCGCGCCAACTCCAGGTGCGCCGCCAGCTTCTCTTTGCGCCGGAAGCTGTTGCCGCCCGCATTCGCCTTGATCTTCGTCCCGTCCAGCGTTACCCGTTCCAGCGTGATCAACCCCTCGGCACTCATCATTCCCAGCACCTGCACGAACAGATCGTCCAGCGCCGCTTTATGATCGGAACGGAAGCCGGATAGCGTCCGGTGACTGATCGCCTGCAAGCCGCACAGCCACTGGCAACCCGGTTCATACTCGCACTGCCGCGCCAACTCGCGTGCCGAACTAACTCCACGGCTGTACGCGTAAATCCACAGGCTGATCAGCAACTGCGGGTCGGTGTGCTCCCGCCCGGCGCGCCCTTCCACCGCCTCGATCTGCGCGTGATAAAGGCTCAGATCCAGGCGGCCGATCAGCTGCCAGATCAGGCGTGCGCTATGATCCTGGTCGACGAGTTGTTCCACATCGATGCTGCGCAGCACCAGTTGTTGTCGGTTGATGGAGGCAAGTCGCGGTTCCGCTGGCACGCCGTGGTCGTTCACATCCGCAGTCTACCCAGGCTGGCTAATTTCGCAATGGCTTTGTTGGGTCGGAAGACAATTTCTTCACAGCTTCCTGTCCGTGCGGGTGCTGAAGTTAGGGCTTTGCGGGCAGCGGCTGCCAGAGCTCAATCTTGTTCCCATCCGAGTCATAGATCCAGGCAAAGCGACCGTAGGATTCATCCATTCGTTTGGGGTCGATCTTGACTCCTTCTTGTTTTAAGCGGTCGAGCAAAGCATCCATATCATCCACGATGTAGTTGATCATGAACGGTGCGGGGCTGGGATCGAAATACTTAGTGGAGGCGGGGAAAACAGTCCAAACTGTGACGTGTTCCTTTTGCGGGTCGTCGTGTTCGCGCCACGGAAGCATGGCGCCTTGGCCTGTGTCAGCGAGTCCAAGATGCTTCGAATACCATTCGCGCATCTGATCCCGATTGGCGGATTTGAAGAAGACACCGCCGATTCCAATGACGCGCCCGCGCTGCTCCATTTTGACAGGCGGCTTCGACTTTTCAGCTTGCGGAGATTTCACTTCCTGTCCTCCTGTTGAGCGGGCCGAGATGAGCAACAGCGAGCCGAGCGCAATTGAGCTCCAGGGTATTGCTTGCATCGGCGGATTATACATAAGTTTCGATTCGAATGGGCCCCTCGGGCCAATCCTCTCGAGCTTTCCGAACGGGCCAGCTTACCCGCGTCGCCATTACCTCCGTAACTTAGCAGTCTCAGGAATGTCCGTCACAATTTGTCTCATACACACCGGGGATTTCCTCGGAAGGCGCCCATGACACATGCCCAATCGTCGTGTTCTCCAGCATTGCTCCGGGTCCGAGGACTGACGGTGAGTTATGTCGTCGAGGGCGAATTATCCCATCCGGTCTTATTGAGAGTCGGGTTCGATATCGGGGCTGGCGAGACGGTTGGGATCCTGGGCGAATCGGGATCCGGAAAGAGCACGTTGGCCCTTTCAATCCTCGGGTTGCTGCCGGTATCAACAGACATCGCGGGCTCAATCTTTCTCGAAGATGAGGACCTGTTAAAGCTCGGCCAATCAAGGTGGGAAGACACCCGAGGCGCACGGATTGCGATGGTATTTCAGGAGCCTGGATTATCGCTAAGCCCGGTTATGCGTGTAGGGGACCAGATTGCGGAAGTGTTCCGAGCCCATCGTCAGGGGGAAGGAAACCGCAAGCAGCAAGTTGAGGCAATCCTCGAAGAGGTTGGGCTCTCTCAAGTTGAACGAGTTTACACGGCATATCCCCACCAGTTGAGCGGAGGAGAACTTCATCGGGTTGCCATTGCGCAGGCTCTGGCGTGCCGCCCGGATCTAGTCATTGCCGACGAGCCCACTCGATCCCTCGATGGAACGCGGCAAGCAGAGATTCTCGACCTGCTGCGGGAAACCACCCGGAAATTCGGCTGCGCACTCATCTTTATTACGCACAACCCGGCGCTGCTCGCAGGTTTTGCCGACCGCGTCATTGTGATGTATGCAGGCCGCATGGTGGAGGAAGGTCCAGTCTCACAAGTGTTCCGTCGGCCGCTACATCCATACACCAAGGGTCTGCTGCAGCTGGTGCCAGCTTCGCTGCAAAATCCAGCCCGAACACGGGGGCAACATCTACCAGCCCTTCGCGGTAGCTTGTCTGACTCCGATCATCTGAGTCCAGGCTGTATCTTCGCGTCACGCTGTCCCGCAAGAACAGACGTTTGCCAAAGCGACACTCCTCTCGAAGTCATACCCGAAGAAGGCCGTCGCGTGAGCTGTTTCAATTATGGGAACTGAAGCGACAGCCCGCACACCGGGGTCGCCGCTCGTGCGAGCGGCGGGACTGAGCAAGAGTTACGTCCAACGCGCGCCGTTTTCGCAGAAGAGGTTCGTGATCGACGCTCTGGCTGACGTCGACCTAGAGGTGGCTCCAGCCAGCCTGACTGCGCTGGTCGGCGAGTCGGGTTCGGGAAAATCGACCTTGGCACGCTGCATGGCTCTGCTAGAGAAGCCAGATCGCGGAGAGATCTGGTTTGATGGGAAAGAAGTATCAGGAGCCAATCACCGGGAGCTGGTTGGCTTGCGGCCGAAGATCCAGATGGTCTTTCAGGATTCCGCTGGCGCTCTGAATCCGTGGTTTACGGCAGCGCAGCTTATTGCGGAGCCACTGGAGATTCAGCAGCGGGAAAACAGCCGAAGGCTGCGATCCCGGGCTTGCGAATTGATGGAGGAAGTTGGTCTGTCCGCGAACTGGGCAGACCGGCACCCCATGGAGTTCAGTGGCGGACAGCGCCAGCGGCTGGCGATTGCCCGCGCCATTGCGCTGAAGCCGACCTTTCTAATCCTGGACGAATCACTCTCCGGGCTGGATCTCTCGACGCAAGCCCAGATCTTGAACCTGCTGCTGGATCTCCAGAAGAGCTCACTCGTTGACTTACCTGTTGATTTCGCACGATCTCAGCCTGGTTGGGCAGGTCGCTGATTTTGTTGCGGTCATGCATCAAGGCAGAATTGTCGAACGCGGTACACGGCAAGAGGTCTTCGCCAACCCCCGGCATCCTCACACGCGTGAGCTACTTGGTTCAGTCCGCCTGGCGGAATCGGCATTTCACACGGCACAGGCGGGAGGCCGGTCGTGAAATACCTGGAGCGACGCGTCATTCACGCAGTACTGCTGCTGGTTGGGGCATCTGTTCTCTGCTTTTGCTTCAGCGTCCTGGCCCCGGGCAGCTTCTTCGACGAAATGAAACTCAATCCACAGATTTCACCGGCTACGGTTGCCGCGTTGCGGTCTCAGTACGGAATCGACCAGCCACTTCCTTTGCGATACGGCCTCTGGCTGAAGTCTGTCTTTCGTGGAGATTGGGGCTATTCGTTCGCCTACAACTGCCCGGTGAGCAATCTCTTGTGGGTGCGGGCACGCAACACGCTGCTCTTGACTACCCTCGCAACTTTGCTGGCTTGGCTGATCGCGGTTCCGCTGGGAGTTTGGACCGCCAACCATCGTGGGCGATGGGATGACCGGCTGGGCATGGCCGGGACTTCTCTGTTGCTCTCAGTGCCCGAACTTGTCATTGCCCTGGCCCTACTTTATTGGGTGGTGCGCACACGTGCGTTGCCGGTAGGGGGAATGGTTTCCGCGAATTTTGACGCTCTCGGTGCAAGCGCCCAGGTGATGGATCGTGCCTTACACCTGGTGGTTCCGGCCACGACGCTGGTGCTTGCCAGCCTGCCGCTTCTGGTCAGGCACATACGGGCGAGCGTGATTGAAGTGTTGCAGTCGCCATTTATCAAGGCGGCACGGGCGCATGGCATCAAAAATGGAAGGCTGTTGTTCCGCTATGCGCTGCCTGCCGCTGCCAACTCGTTGAGTTCTCTATTTGGGTTATCGATCGGAGCGCTCCTTAGTGGCTCGCTGTTAGTGGAGGTGATTACCGGATGGCCCGGCCTGGGGCCGCTCTTGCTCGAATCCGCCATGGCACGCGACATCTACGTTGTGGTCGGGGCGGTGATGGCGTCCACCTTGTTCATGATTTTGGGAAGCATCCTGGCGGACCTCTTACTGGTGGTTGTGGACCCTCGAGTCAGGCTGGGTTAGATATGAGAAGCAAGAAGAAAATCGTTGCGGCCGCCATTCTGCTCGTATCGGTGCACACGGCGATACTGCTCGCGGGATTTGTTGCCCCTTACGACCCGGCTGCTCAAAATCGAGATTTTCCTTTCGCTCCTCCCACAAGAATCCATTTTGTCGATGCTCAAGGGCGTCTACATCTTCGGCCTTTCATTTACGCGTGGGCAGTTCGCCCCGACGCCTTCAACGAATATGACGAAGTGCGCGACAAGAGTTATCCAGTGCGATTATTCATTCGGGGACCGGAATACAAACTTGCCGGCCTGCTGCGATCGCGAGTCCACTTGTTCGGGACGGAGGGTCCTGCGCAGATCTTCCTGGCTGGCACGGATGGCTATGGCCGCGATCAGTTCTCGAGAATTCTGTATGGCGGCCAAATCTCACTGGCTGCGGGTCTTTTAGCCACGGGGATCTCATTGTCCCTTGGGATGTTGATCGGCTGTGTCTCCGGCTTCCACGGCCGCTGGATTGACGAATCCGCGATGCGCCTGGTGGAGTTGTTTCTGGTCTTGCCCTGGCTGTATTTCTTGCTGGCGGTGCGCTCCTTTCTGCCTCTGCACATCAGCCCCACGCAAACCTTCTTCTTGCTGGTTGCGGTGATTGGAACCATCGGCTGGGCGCGTCCGGCACGCCTGGTTCGCGGCATCGTGCTCAGCGCCAAGAGCCGAAACTATGTAATCGCCAGCCGGGGCTTTGGAGCGTCGGACTACTACATTCTCCGGCGTCATGTGCTACCTCACACCTACGGGATCCTCCTTACACAGGCGGCCCTGCTGGTCCCTCAATACGTCGTCGCAGAAGTCACGCTGTCGTTTCTGGGATTGGGATTGGGTGAACCCGCACCGAGCTGGGGCAGTCTGCTGGCGAATTTGCAGCAGTACCACGTGCTGGTTTCTTACTGGTGGATGTTTGCGCCGGCGCTGGCCCTGGTGATTGTCTCTCTTGGTTACCTGCAGGTAGCGAATGCTGTTCAGGAACAATTACAATCTGGCTCATCCTGAGAGTTGAGCCGCCTGGAGACCTCTATGCATCGTTGGGGTTGTTTTGCCACCCTCCTGCTTGCCTGCGGCTACAGCTGTTTTGCGGCCTCTGCCCCCCAGCCGTTGCAAAAGGGCGAAGAGCTGCAGACTACGGACAACCAGGTAGGCCACTACGGGGGCACTCTCGTTGTCGCGCAACGCAGTGAACCTAAGACGCTGAACCCGGTCACCGCGGCGGATGCGCCTTCGCGGGAAGTCATCGGCCGGCTCACTGCGGACCTGATTCACATCAACCGGCAAACCCAGAACACTGAGCCGGCCCTTGCCAAATCGTGGAGCGTTTCGAAGGATGGCCAGACTTTCACGGTGAAGCTGCGCCACGGCTTGCGTTTCTCTGACGGTCAGCCTTTCGACGCCGATGACGTAGTGTTCTCGTTCCAGGTGTACCTCGACGAGAAAGTTCATTCTCCACAGCGCGATCTGCTAGTCGTAGGCGGAAAGCCAATCGACGTGCAGAAAATTGATCAATACACGGTTCGTTTCACGCTGGCTCAACCCTATGCCGCCGCCGAGCGAATCTTCGATAGCCTGGCAATGATGCCGCGGCACCTGCTGGAAAAGCCCTATAAAGAAGGTCAATTCGCCCAGGTGTGGACCCTCACCACGCCTCCGGCCGAAATTGCCGGCATGGGGCCGTTTCGTTTGAAAGAGTACGTTCCCGGACAGAAGATCGTGCTCGAACGCAATCCTTATTACTGGAAGGCTGACCAGAGCAAGAATCGCCTTCCTTATCTCGAGCAGCTGGTATTCCTTTTCGTAGGCAACGAAGATGCCCAAGTGATTCGTTTCCAGGCGGGCGAGACGGACGTCATCAGCCGCCTCGGCGCGGACAACTACGCAATGCTGTCCAAAGACGCTGCCAGTCACGGTACCCAATTCTTCGATCTTGGACCCAGTCTCGAGTATGACTTTCTGGTATTCAATCTCAACGATCTCAAGAAGGACACGGACAATATCGCGGCCAAGCAGGTATGGTTCCAAGACGTGAAGTTCCGCCAGGCAGTTTCTGCTGCCATCGACCGCGAGTCCATCGTGAAACTGGTCTTTGCGGGGCATGGGGCCGCTCTCTGGGGAAGTGTCAGTCCTTCCAACAAGCTGTGGGTGGACCAAACGCTTCCCCATCCGCCACGATCGCTCGATCGAGCGCGAGAACTGCTGAAATCTGCCGGCTTTTCCTGGCGTGCTGATGGAGCGCTCCTCGACCGACAAGGCAAGCCCGTGGAGTTTTCGATTATCACCAGCACATCGAATGCTCAACGCACGAAGATGGCCACCCTTGTTCAAGACGACCTGAGCAAACTTGGAATGAACGTCCACGTGGTTCCATTAGAATTTCGGGCCGTCCTTGACCGCGTCTTCCAGACTTACGATTACGACGCCAGCATCATGGCGTTGGGCGGCGGTGATGCCGATCCGAATCCAGAAATAAACGTCTGGCTGTCGAACGGAGGCACGCATCTTTGGCACTTGGGCGAAACCAAGCCTGCGACTGACTGGGAGGCACAAATTGACCAGCTCATGCAAAAGCAGATGGTCCAGCTCAAATACAAAGAGCGCAAACATCTCTACGACCAGCTGCAGGAAACGGTGGCAGCCAATGTTCCGGTCGTCTTCGTGGCCACGCCTGACGTTCTGGTCGGCGCCAAGAAGACTTTGGGGAATTTCAAACCGGCAATCCTCGATCCAAATACGCTGTGGAATGTTGAACAACTCTACTTCCTCCCCGGAAACGGAGCACCCGCCGGTGGAAAACCGTGAGTCCGGTAAGCTCCGTCCGCCAGTTGAACTGGCCGGACGAGCGGTTGGTTCGGGAGTGCTGCAAGGGCAATCAGGACGCCTGGTCAGCGTTGATTGAGAAGTATAAGAACCTCATCTTCTCCATTCCCATCAAGTTTGGTCTATCGCGCGAGGACGCCGCCGATGTCTTCCAAACGGTATGCGTCGAGTTGCTCACTGGACTGCACAAGCTTGCGAGAACCCAAGGCGCTTCCCAAGTGGCTGATGCAGACCAGCTATCACCAGTGCCTGCGGCTGAAGAAAGACCGGTTAAACCTCCTCGACGATGCCCCGGGAATCGAGGACAGGCTCGAGACCAAGCCCGAAGAATTGCCCGAGGCGATGTTTCATCAGGTACAGCGCGAGCAGAGTGTGCGGGAAGCGATTGCCGCACTGCCCGCTCGATGTAATCAAATGGTGGCAATGTTGTTTTTCGAAGATCCACCGCGTCCGTACGAGGAAGTAGCGAAGCAACTTCAGTTGGCAACGGGTTCCATCGGTTTCATCCGGGGCCGGTGTCTGAAAAAAATGCGGCAACTACTGGAAGAGAGGGGATTCCAGTGACTCCGCCGCGTCGTCCGCCAAGTGAGCAGGCACTCGTAGAAAAGCTGCTGGCTCTGGATAGCGAGACCCGGAGAGCTGCTTTCCTGTCACGCCACCGCTCCCTGCTTCGCGCCGACCTGGTTACGAAACTCACCGACCAGGTACGGGAGCAGGTCCGAGTGGATGTCCAGCAGGCGCTGCGTCTTGCCGATGTCGCACTCGGCATTGCCCACAAACTTGATGACAAAGGATCTTTGGCCCGAGCTCAGCGCGCCAAGGCAAATGCCCTCTACGCTCGAGGCGAGCACGCTTCAGCCGTCGATCTTCACGAACAAGCGGCTGCCCTGTTCGACGCGGTGGGTGAAACTCATGAAATGGCGCGTACCCTGAGCGGATCGATTCAGCCCTTGCTCTTGATGGGCGAATACAACCGCGCTTTCGCCGCCGCCGAACGCGCGCGGAAGATCTTTGCTGCCGAAGGCAACACCTGGAGACTGGCCCGTCTTGAGATCAATGTCGGCAACATCTACTACCGGCAAGACCGCTTTGCCGAGGCCCTGGCTTGCTATGAGCGCGCGTATCAAGGACTGCCGCCGCAACAGGATCCCGAAGGGATTGCCGCCGTCCTCAGCAACATGGCCACTTGCTACATCAGCCTGAATACATTTTCCAAAGCTCTGGAGTCGTATCAGAAGGCCCGCCAGTTCTGTGCCGAGCACGGCATGCCTACGCTGGTGACGCAGGCGGACTACAACATTGCCTATCTTCACTACCAGCGGGGCGAGTATAGCCGGGCCATTGAAATGCTTCGGGCCACGCGCATTAATGCCAAAAAGGTAGGCGATGCCTATCACCAGGCGTTGTGCAATCTGGACCTGGCTGAGCTTTACCTGGAGTTGAACCTCAGTTCGGAAGCGGCTGAACTTGCCCAACAGGGCTATGAAGGCTTTCGAAAGCTGAGCATGGGATATGAAAGCGCGAAGTGCCTGGCATTCTCCGCGATGGCAGCCAGCCAGCAGGGGCACGGATTCGAGGGCCTCAAACTCTTTGTGCAGGCGCGGGAAATGTTCGTCAAGGAGAAGAACCGGGCCTGGCCTTCCTTGATCGATTTGTATCGCGCTCTCGTCTTCTTCAATGAAGGCCGCCTGTTCGAGGCGCGGCGCCACTGCAACGAAGCTCTGGAGTCGTTCCAAGCCTTGAAGCTGGCGAACAAAGCTGTGCTGGCCCGGCTCTTGCTGGCAAGAATCGCTCTGCGAACCGGCGACCCAGACTCGGCCTTCAAACACGCCAGCGCTGCGCTTGAGACTGTTCCCGAACTTGACTCCCCGGTCCTTACCTATCAAACCCATCTTCTTTTGGGAAATGTGCACGTGGTGAGAGGAGATGCCCAGAACGCTTATGCCTCATACCAGAATGCAAGGGAGGCTCTAGAGAAACTTCGCGGCAACTTGCGCGGAGAAGAACTGAAGATTGCCTTCATAAAAAATCGCTTGGAAGTCTACGAAAACCTGGTCGAACTCTGCCTCGCTCGGCAGAACGATACGGCCGCGTCCGAAGAGGCATTCACCTACGTGGAGCAGGCGAAATCTCGCAGTCTGATGGATTTATTCGTGAATCCGGCGCCGGCGCACGCTGAAAATGCGCCTGGTCAGAGCGAACTGGTCCATTCCATCAAGGACCTGCGTGAGGAGTTGAACTGGTACTACAACCTGATCGAACGGGAGCAACTCCAACCCGAGCAACGGTCTCCGGAACGAATCGCGACCCTGCAAAAACAGGCGCGCCACCGCGAAAAGGAACTAGTGCGGGTGCTACAGGAGGCCACAGTAACCGACGCCACCCAAGCCGGTTTACAGACTCCCAGCCACGTTCCCCTTACTACCATTCGCGCTGCCCTCCCCGCCGACACGCAGATCGTAGAGTACTTCCGCGTCCGCGACCGAATTCTGGCTTGCGTGGTTGGGCCGGAAACCCTGGATATTCTGCCTGTCACTTTGGAAACCCGGGTTGCCAATCTGTTGCGTCTGCTGCAATTCCAGCTTTCCAAGTTTCATTTGAATCCGCAATATCTGGAGACCTTCCGCGATTCGCTAATCAAGACCACTCAGGCACACTTGAAAGAACTGTACGACGAACTGATCGCGCCAATTTCTCCCCGGCTGAAGGCCAGTCACTTGATCTTTGTGCCCCACGGCCTGCTGCATTATGTCCCTTTCCACGCCCTCTTCGATGGCTCCCAGCATTTGATTGACCGCCATACCGTCTCCTATTCGCCGAGTGCCAGCATTTTTGCGCTGTGCCAGTCGAGGACCGCGAATTCCAGCGGAAGCTCGCTCATCTTTGGCATTCCGGACCCGCAGGCTCCGGCCATACTCGACGAAGTGCAGGCTCTCAACGGTGTTCTCGATCAGGCGGAGTTGTTCGTCGGCCCAAAGGCCACTGAAGAGGTTTTGCGTAGCAAAGGCCCGGCGAGCCGCCTCATTCATATCGCCACTCATGGCCGCTTTCGCCAGGACAATCCCATGTTTTCTGCCATCCGGCTGGGCGATTCTTTCCTTAGTTTGTTCGACCTCTACCAATTCAGACTGCCCGTCGAATTGATCACACTCAGCGGATGCTCCACCGGTCTCAATGTGGTGTCTGCCGGCGATGAATTAATGGGCTTGGCCCGTGGGCTGCTTCATGCCGGTGCGCAGTCGCTGATACTCAGTCTCTGGGATGTGCACGATAAGAGCACTGCGGAGTTCATGACCGTTTTCTACCGCCTGCTGCAACAGGGGAAGACCAAGGCGGCCGCTCTGCGGGCTGCCATGTTGGAGCTTAGATCCCGATATCCCCATTGTTATCAATGGGCTCCATTCATTTTGGTGGGCCAAGCCTAGGCTGGCATCGAAATTTCTTCACACCCCTATATTTTCTACGCCCCTGAGCGCCCTTATTCCACGAAGCCAAAAAAGGGAGTGACTAGCCTCAGGTTCTGGTTCACTCGCTACGGGGATAACTGGTGAAACACTTCAGCGAAGCGCAGTGGGTAGATTTTGTGAGGAACCTGACGTTACCGAAGGCAAAAATGGCGATGCAACAGCATATCGACAGTGGTTGCAACCAGTGCGCAGACACGCTGCGGACCTGGCAGGGCGTGCTATCCATCGCAGCCGGAGAGAGCGTCCTCGCCCCGCCGGCCCATGCGGTTCACATTGTAAAGAGCCAGTTTGCGGCCATCCGGCCGACAGCCAGCAGCGGCGTTCGTCTGGTTTTCGACTCCCTGTTGCAGCCCCTGACAGCAGGCACCCGGGGTTCGATAGCCGCCCGCCAGTTCCTCTATGAGACCGATGAATACTACATCGACCTCCGTCTCGAACCGCAGGCGGAAGACCGAGCCTGCCTGGTTGGGCAGGTGCTAAACCGGTTTGGGGCTGATCGCGCCGTGCGCAGCGTACCCATTCGCTTGCAGGATGGAAAGCTACCCGTAGCGCATACGTCCACCAACGAGTTTGGCGAGTTTCAGTTGGAGTTTGAGGCGGGCAACAGCCTCTGCATTTCGATCAGCCGCGATGAAGCCAATGAAATCATCCTCCCTCTTTATGGAGTTCACGCCAAACCTCCCCATGAGAAAGATGTTGATTAGAAGGAACTTCCCCTGCTGGGTAACCCATAGGTAATCACTAAGGGTAACCCGAAAGAATTACGGGTGTAAGTTTTGGAGATTTCAAATTTTTCGTAGACTCAACCGACATCAGTTCTGTGCGGAAGAGTCAATAGGGGGATCGATGAGTACCAAGAAAACTGGCAACCTGAATAGCAGCTATCTTCGGACAGTTTGCGTGCTGATGCTGCTTCTGGGTTTTGCCGCCCAGAGTCTGCCTGCCTACGGCTCAACCGCACAGCCGGCGCCACAGACACGGCTCGTGGTACGGGATAGTCTCGGACTGACCGGCATCCTGAACCTCTGCGGCCTGCTTGGCTGCTCTTCCGTCGAAGGGTTGGGCGATCCTCAAGGGCAGCTTTTCATGATTCAGACTCCGGCGCTGCTCAATCCCATCCTTTCCAAGCTGCTGCTGAACATCTCTGTGCTGGGCCTGCTCACTATCGAGATCGACCAGACCGTCCAAACTCAAGGCGCGAATGCTGGGTCCGTGCCCGCGTATCTGACCGATAAGGCGCCATTCAACTATTACGGGGCGACCGTGTGGCACGGTTACGTTTATCAGCCTGCGAATACGCTGATCCGCACCAGCTCAACCCAGTCGGCATTTAATACCGCGGGATCTGGAGTGATCGTCGCAGACATTGATACCGGCGTGGACCCCAATCACCCCGTCCTGAAGAGTTCCTTGCTCGCCGGCTATGATTTCACGCGCAATCAAAACGGCGGCTCTGAGATGAGTGACGTGAGCCAGTCCACGGTTGCGGTGCTGGACGGTCAGGCGGCCCAGGTCAGCCAATCCACGGTTGCGGTGCTGGATCAATCCACAGTGGCAGTTCTGGATGGTCCACCCTATGCAGCTTTCGGCCACGGCACTATGACCGCCGGCATTATTCATCTGGTGGCGCCGCAGGCCAAGATTCTGCCGCTCAAGTCTTTCCAGGCTGATGGAAGCGGTTACAACTCTGACATCTTGCGCGCCATCTACTATGCGGTTGGTCACGGCGCCAAGGTGATCAACATGAGTTTCAATTACACCAGCTACTCGCAGGAACTGGCGAATGCTGTGAACTACGCAACCGCGAACGGCGTGATTTGCGTGGCCGCAGCGGGAAACAGCGGCAACCAGGCCACGGTTTACCCGGCCGCTCTCAAGGGTGTAGTTGACGTCGCTTCCACCAGCAACAGCGACACACCTTCAAGCTTCTCCAACTACGGTGCACCGCCGGTATGGTTGGCTGCTCCTGGAGAAGGCGTGATGACGACCTATCCGTTCGGTACCTACGCTGCGGGCTGGGGCACGTCATTCAGCGCCCCCTTGGTCTCCGGCACCACCGCGCTGCTGGTCGCGTCGTACAGCGGAAAGTCCAGCTCAGCCGTGGGCGGTTTGCTGGGATCCGTACTGGGTACCGTGTCGAGCTCGAGCTTGCCGCCTCAGGCGGCCAACGCGCTGGCACACGATCATGCCATTTCTGATCCTCAGATGGGGCACGGTCGCCTGGACACCTATCTGGCCACTCAGGCGTGGCGCAGCAGTCTTGGATTGAACTAGCCGGAGGCAGGACTCTATGGCGACTTCAAGTCACGAATGGTTGGCAGGATCTTCGAGCATCGAATCGGTCTTGCGGGTGAAGGAACTTGAGGAGCAGCAGCGGGCGCTCCTCAAGTCCACCATCTGCGCCTTCAATCAGTTGCTCGATCTGCGCGACCTTAACACCGGAATTCACAGCACCCGCCTGGCGGAATGGGCTGTGCGCGTCGGCAGAAAACTCCAGATTGAAGAAACGGATTCTTATCAGCTGGAGGTCGCTGCTCTCTTGCACGACATCGGCAAGATTGGCGTACCTGACGCCATCCTCAAAAAAGAGGGCCGGTTGACCGACGAAGAGCGCGACTTGATGAACAAGCACCCGGAATACAGTTGGTCGATTCTGCGTTTGTTCCCGGGGTTGGACAAGGCCAGCTTGTACGCCCTCCATCACCACGAGAGCTACGACGGAAAGGGCTACCCTGGCGGTTTGAAGGGTCAGGAGATCCCCATCGGTTCGCGTATTGTGTCAGTCATCGACGCCTACGACGCCATGATCTCAAATCGCTGCTATCGCAAAGGGCTTTCACACGAAGAAGCGGTCCGTCGGCTGATCGCCGGTAGCAGCAGCCAATTTGATCCACTTGTCGTTCAAGCCTTTGTAGAAATTGCTGAGCTGGAAATCCAGGAAGTGTTCGCGGCCACCGGAAGCAGCCCTGCCGCGATTATCTAGCTGCCGCGCCAGCGCTGACCCGAATCGGGTTAAAATAAAAGCGCTTTTTGTTGGAGGTCAATGTGAGATCTCTGTGGTTTGCAGTAGCAGTTCTTTGCCTCATTTCAAATCTCGCCGATGGGCAAACTCAATATCAGGTCCTATACAGCTTTGGAACCAATCCGTTCGATGGAAGCATCCCGAACGGCGGCTTGGTTCTTGATAAACAAAGCAACATATACGGAACCACGCAACAAGGCGGGAGTGGCGATAACTGCGAGTTCTGTGGCACGGTTTTTGAATTGTTCCCTTCCAATAATGGCTGGACTGAGACCGTCATCTATAATTTTTGTTCCCTACCAAAATGTGCAGATGGCGAAGAACCCGCAGCAGGCTTGATCTTTGACAGTCTAGGAAATCTGTACGGGACAACCGTACAGGGTGGTGCGAGCAAGTTGGGCACTGTTTTTAAGCTTTCCCCGCCGACTGCACCCGGCGGTAGTTGGACTGAGACGGTGCTTTGGAGTTTCATCGGCGCTTTCACCGGTGATGATGGCGCTTGGCCCTATAGTCGACTCAATTGGGACGCGTCCGGAAACCTCTACGGGACCGCATCTCTGGGGGGAAGTAGCGGCGGAGGAACCGTCTTTAGAGTGAGCCCGAACGGGGACGGCACTTGGACGGGTGAGACAGTCTATTCGTTTTGCCCGGACGACCTACTTCTGCACCATTGCCCTGACGGATTCAGGCCGATGGCTGGCGTGACCTTTGATGAATCAGGAAATCTCTACGGTACGGCAATGATGGGAGGATTTAACGACCAGTGGGGAGTCCTTTACGAGCTTTCGTCTGCTCCCACGGGAGATGACTGGACGGAAACGACAGTGTACAAATTCGTTGGCATTGGTGGTGGGCAACCACTCTCAGTCGTCAGCTTTGACCAGGCTGGAAACGCTTACGTTACGGGATCCAACGGGGCACCCAACAGCAACGGAATATGCGGCGGAGTGTTCAAATTCGTCCCGACTCAAGGCGGCGGTGCAAAGAAGTTTTCTTATTTGTTCTACCCGAACGACGCGGGATGCCGTCCTCAAGCGGGGGTGTTTCATGACGAGAAAAGCGGCACGTTGTACGGAACCACGGAATTCGGTGGATTCTCAGAGGGAAACGTGTATGCAATAAAGGGAAGAACCGCCACCGTCCTTTATACTTTCTGCTCACAGGATAAGTGCCCTGACGGTGCCCACCCTACAGGTTCACTGACTCTGAACAAAGGCAAGCTCTACAGCACCACTTCTCAGGGGGGGGCATTTAACAAGGGAGTAGTGTTTCAAATCGGACCACAATAGCCACGGAGTTAGTCAGTTCGACAATCTTTAGGCGGGTGGCCCAGGAGTGAGCTTCTCCGCGCATAACCACCCAGACGACGGGTGCCCCAGGTTTCGCGTTTTTCGAAACCTGGGATTCCAGGAACTTATATCCTTATAGGATGGAAGAAGAAAATTGGTCGGCCTTAGAGGACGATTTTCGAACTTTCCTTCTGTCTACCTAGCGATAGTAGATTCTCGTCCGTAAGATCATCTTTAGAAGGCATGGGCCGCGGCACGCTTTGACGGCCGATTGACTTGCGCTCGCCGTCTCTCTACCATCCTTTCCCATGAAAGACGTTAAATCGATCGGAGTTCTGATCGCTGTCAGTTTTGGCTTCCTGAGCATGCTCCAGGCGCAAAGCTCTTCCACTGTGCCAACCAATCCTTCAGCCTTCGCGGGCACGGTCGAGCACATCAAACTTCATGGCAAATCTCTCGAGCACAATCTGGAACACGACTCCGCCGACCGCGACGTAGCGATTTACCTTCCATCCAGTTATGCGATGAACCACAGCCGCCGCTATCCCGTCGTTTACTTCCTTCATGGTTGGACCCAAAGCTCCGAGAAGTGGTACGGGCCAACCGAGTTCTGGGCCAAGCTTCCCACGATCCTGAATAACGCGTTTACGAAGCCAGGAAATCGCGAAATGATTTTCGTCACGCCTGACGCCTTCACGCGATACCAAGGCAGTTTCTATTCGAACTCCGCTACCACCGGCAACTGGGAAGACTACATCGTGCGCGAGCTCATCCCATACGTCGACGCCCACTACCGCACGATCCCCGAACGCGCCAGCCGTGGTCTCGCCGGGCATTCCATGGGGGGATATGGGGCCATTCGCATTGGCATGCGTCATCCCGATGTTTTCTCCAGCATCTATTTGCTCAGTGCCTGCTGCATGAAATTTCCCGACTCGTTCCTGCTCGAGAATGGCGTGAAAGCTGAAGCCGCAAGAACGCCGGAACAGGCGGATGCCCTCGAGACCCTTCCCCAGCTTTTGGTCGCGATCTCCGTCGCCTGGTCACCCAATCCCAACAATCCGCCCTTTTTCGCCGATCTTCCTGTTAAGGATGGCAAGCTTGCCGAGGAAATCGTTGGCAAATTCCACGCCAACGAACCGCTCTACATGATCGATCAGTACGTAGGAAACCTTCGTCAGCTGAAGGATATCGGCATGGATGTCGGCAACAAGGATTCCCACATTGCCGAGGCTACCCAGCAACTCGACCGCGTCCTGACCAGCTACGGCATCCCTCATGAATTCGAAATCTACAACGGGAACCACATCGACCACATCGCCGATCGCATCGAGAGCAAGCTTGTCGCGTTCTTCTCGCGAAGTCTGTCCTTCGACCAACATCCAGCGGTAACGGCATCAAAAGTGAACGTTGACGCGCATCCACAGTCATTATCCCCGGATCCGGTTCAAAAGTGAGGGATAGGTGTTTTCGCAAGCTCTTGAAAAAGAAGGCTAATAATGCGTGAATAATGCGTGGACAGACTGAACGTACCCCGATAAAAATTGGTCGGGGAGAGAGGATTTGAACCTCCGACCCCCTGGTCCCGAACCACATTCTGCCTTTTCTTCCGAGGCCATAATTTCAATGCTTTGCAAGTGGTTGATGGCGAATGCGTTGGCGATCACTTATTGCAGGCTGTTGAGGTCTGTTGTTTCAGGATGCTCTGACCGTCTCAAAATCGTC
>CAVTHF010000002.1:0-663003 GCA_963734415.1 uncultured Acidobacteriota bacterium
TGTGGTGACACACGTAGCTTACCAGTACTAATCGCCCGTTCGGCTTGACCATAAAATTTACTCGGAACATCAGTCGTTGGTCGTTCGTCGTTAGTCGTCGGTCAGAACCTGGACCGAGACAACGAACAGTTTTTGCTCTGCCAGAACTTGGGCAGTGTGGAAATGACGATCAGCGGCTGTACGCCGACGAAATTTTCGAGTCTTGTCGATTAAGTAATACCCAATCTATTCAGTTGTGAGGCATTGTCCTCGCGATCTTTGAAATTGAGCTCTTAGCTTTTGGCTCTTAGCTTTTGGCCCAATCCAACGGGCTTACGCTGATTGCCAGAGGCCAGAGCAAAATCAAGTTTGCAGCTGTGATTCTTCAAGGGATGGCGATGCAGTTTGAGCCGGGAGAATCAGGCTAACAGCCAGGAGCTAATAGCCAAAAGCTGCTACGACTTGTCGGTGATCTTACCGCGGGGGTTCCACCCGTTCCCATCCCGAACACGGAAGTTAAGCCCCGCAGGGCCGATGGTACTGCACGCGAAAGTGTGTGGGAGCGTAGGTCGTTGCCGGCATTAAATAAGGGCTACCAACAGAAATGTTGGTAGCCTTTTCCTTTGGGTGAGTTGACCGAAAACACCCACACGAGTAAAGTAACTGTGTCGTCTGCCGTGGAGGATTGCAGCTGCGATCTCTCCCAAGAGGTAGCGATAGAGGCTAAGACATGACAAGAACCACAAATGGGTCGCACACGCCCTCTAGTGTGCAACTGTCCTACCAACTGCTCCGGAACACAACCAGTCCCGATGAAGTAGCAACCGGGGTCAAGTCGTTCTTTGGAAACTTCTCCGCCTTCGAGGTTCTGAAGCTCAACACAAAAGAGAATCTCAGAGCGTATCTTGCGGAGTACAGCCCGAAGAAGAGAAACCGGGTTCACGATGCCATCGAGAATACGATTAAGACGGAGCGGCAACGCTTCATAACGCGCAACAGCGGCTTCGTCATTGCTGCTAGTGCGATCGACGTGGATGACAACGCCAAAGTTATTCGACTTCAGGAACCGAGCATCATTAACGGCGCACAGTCGCAGGGGGAAATCCTCCGCTGGATACAAGAGGCGTTCGGCGAAGAGGGCCCGGAGCCCACGGAACCGCCGCCGTTCTATGTCCGCGCTGAAATCATAGTCGACTCCGACCCCGACGAGGTGGTCGAGACTGCGATTGCCCGTAACACTGCTACACCGGTTAAGTCCATTTCGCAGGCCGGCGCTCGTGGTCATTTGGAGGAGCTCGAAGCAAGCATCAGAAGTGTGCGGCCGGATGTCAGAATACGCAAGAAGGAAACCGACGAGAACGTTTACGACACGCGGAAGATCCTTCAATACGCTCGCCTGCTAATGCCTCTTGGCGTTGCACAGAACGAGTCGGCAGCCGAGAAGCTGCGCCCCTACAAGAATCCGGAGCAATGCCTAACCGACTTTTCCGGTTGGTATGACGTAAAGGACAAAACACCATCCGAGTTGCTGACGGCTGAGGAAATACAGGCGGCACGCAGGAAGTACAACTTCACCGTTCAGATTGCTCCCTACGCAATCGCGGAGTATGAGTACTGGGAGCGGCATGAGGGGTGGAACGGACATCACGTTTGGGAGGAGACCAAGAAGGGTGGTCGCGCTTGTCGTCGTGACAAGTCGAACAAGATTGTTTGGGTATCTCCTGGTCTGGTTTTCCCAATCGTCGGCGCTATGAGTGAGTTTGTTGAGGAGAAGGCCCCTGGCAAGTGGGTCATTGCGAAGCCAGATCTGTTCAAACCTGGCGACATGATCGCAGGTGCGGTCGCCCAGTTTCGCGGGGTTGACAGCGATCCAATGCAGATGGGCCGTTTTGTCGGCGCCTACGATGCACTTCGTATCTATCCTAGGACTCTCGTGGAAGTGATGCGGGACATGAGGAGACCCATGGGGACACCCTAGCTACGTGCGTTCATGACCAGGCGGCTAGGAATACAGGCCACGTTGCGGAAGCAGCGTGGCCATTTCCTGTTTTTACTTTAGAACCTAATTGCGTATGATTCCATGAATGATAGCTTTGAATCCGGACCCGTTGGAACACCCGGAGTGTCTCTACTGTAACCGGTTCCTCTCGCCCAGTGCGATTGAGTCAAATTCCCCGTGGAATACCCCAGTTCTGCAATCAGAGAATTTTGTTGTTGTACCCACGCTCGGGCATCTGGTGCCCGGATGGTTACTCCTCGTCCCGCGAAAACACTACATCTGTATGGGAGCCCTGCCAAGCGAGACCTTGTCGGAGCTCGCGTCGGTCAAGGATGAGGCTGAGCGCCTCCTTCTTTCGCTCTATCGCCCCCCAATAAAGTTTGAACACGGTTCCTGCTCGTACGGAAAGGCAGGGGCCTGCGTTGATCATGCGCACCTGCACCTTGTTCCGATGGAACAGGATTTGAGCAACGAACTTAACTTCTTGTTCTCCCGTCGCCCCGTTCGAAGCTGCGGCGACCTTTCTGTGGAGTATCAACTGGCCCGGCCCTATTTGTTTTATGAGGACTCTGCGGGCCTTGCGAGCATTTATGAAATCTCGGTGATCCCATCCCAGTTTATGCGGATGCTGGTGGCGCGGAGGCTCGGGATGCTGGATCGATACGATTGGCGACGATATTCCGGAGAGCAGGAGCTGCAATTCTTTCTTCGAGATCTGAACACGCTCAAGAATTCGAGGCAACCCCATGAACTCTTTGCTTAGCAATGGAGGCCACGACGAGCTGGCCTCTGCAATTACACCGACCCCAGAGGATCGTGAGAAATGGAAAACTCAATATCCAGCCGAGGCAGTTTGCCGGCAGAGGATCGAAGGATGGGCTCTGTTCGTGTCCATTGTCATCGTGGTTGTAAGCGTGTTCGGCACTTGGAGGTTCTATTGCGGTCCGTTAAGGGATCTACTGATAGCAGCTCTCGGGGGTTTGCTAGGAGGACTGCTGCAGGACTCGAAGTTTTTTTACAAGAGCGTTGGTGAAGGCGACTGGATTTGGGACAAGAGCTGGTGGAGGCTATTGACGCCACTCATGGCCGCCGCCATGGGTTTTTCCGTCTACATCATCGTTAGGGCGGGTGTACTTTCGTCGAATCCGCACGAAGGCAAGGAGGATTACTACGCATACACTACGGGTTTTCTGACCGGTCTGTTTGCCGATAATGCATTGCAGAAGTTGCGTGACATCGCCTATACGTTATTTGGGACGCCTAAGGAAGCACCAACGAAACCCAAGGCTCCCACGGAAGTTCATAAGGGAAGGGTAGGTGTCGAACCGCCCACTCCCGGTGCTGTCTGAAGCTGCTGATCTGAGACAGCAGCAGTCGCAGACGCCTTCGGGCAACGCAAGAATCTGATTTGGGACGCGAGTCAACAATGGCAATTCTGGCAGCAGAGAACCTGGTAAGCGCTGCAACCGCTGAAGATGTACTCCTGCGTATTGTCCACAGCCATAAGGAGGTCTCCGCAATACACGCTGTCGTGTATGAAGAAGGGCCAAATTGGCGTGACGAACGAATGAATGCCGAACTCACTACCGGGGCACTCGAAAGAGCGCTCCGACAGGATGTCCACCCGAGGTCGATCATTCAGATTAGTAGGACAAGGGTGCTTGGCGGTCATTTGCAGCGATTGCAGGAACAACTATCTGTACATCAGCTATTAGGAGTTTCATCAAGAGTTAGTATTGGCCCCCAGAGAACGCGGCATATTCCAATCATGGATTTTCGGTGTGAGATCTCCTCCCAAAACGAAAATCTACTGCGCAGTGTCTTACCCAGTACGGGTCAGGCAGGTGGATACATCCTCAACTCGGGAAGGTCATACCATTTCTACGGCACGCGGCTATTAACGGCTGTGGAGTGGAGAAAGTTCTTAGGGAAATGCCTCCTGTTGAGGGACCTTGTAGACGAAAGGTATATTGGTCACCAATTGGTCGATGGGTACTGTGTCCTCCGTCTCTCGGCGAGTGCGGTGAAGCCGTCTATTCCGCGGGTAGTGGTACATTTTTGAGCCAGATCCCTCCTGCGACCACGGTCTGCGTCCGCTTGCTGGACAGTGCAACCCCACGTGTCCTCGCGTCAAGTTTAAAGTCAACGGCGACGGACAGGAGTGTCCGTCCCACACGGTTCCGTTTTGGGAATGGTGCGAGGTTGGGAGGTGGATTTTGGTTGACTTTGATTTCGGCTTGTCGGGATGATTGAGAGATATCGAAATGGCTGAGGTTGGCCTCTTCGGACGGGATCGTCCGAGGGGGTTTTTGTGTCTGGGGGTGTGGCGAGTGAATAAGGAAGCGAGCTAAACGCGCGATTTATTGCCGCGCAGAGTGCGCGCGGCATCGCGCAGCTCGCTCAGGTCCTTCGTTCGCAAAAAGCCGCGAACTCAGGATGACAAGAGCGACGAAAAGATGTCGCCTCAGGATGACAATTCCTAATTCCCACGGACGTCGCATTTGGGTGACGGGTCAAAATCCCCGCCCCTAGCGCAAAAAACGCGCTAGGAACGGGGCACCCGCGCGTTGGAGATTACCCGCGTGGGTGATCCGGACACCCAGCGCGGGGAATCGGGAGTCGGGGTGGTGGCTCCCACTTCTCGCAACATCGGCGAGAAGCGGGGCACCCAGTGCCTAGTTTTTAATCAGGTGGTGAGAGGAGTGAAATCGGTGATGAGTGTCGGTGTGGTGGTGGGGGAGTTGATGGCGGTGGCGGATGTCGGGAGTTTATGGGCGGAGGCGGAGCGGTGGGGGCCGGTGGTTACGGGGAAGCGGCGGGGGGAGATTGCGGAGGCGGCGTTTTTGGCGAAAGTTGCCAGCTTGGGATTTACGGTGTCGAAGACTTGGGGTGATAGCGACCGCTATGACTTTGTGGTGGATGGCGGGGCGGGGTTGCGGCGGGTGCAGGTGAAGTCGGCGCATTGCGAAGGTGAAGATGGCGGGTACAGTTTTCGCACGCATGATCATGGGTTTCGGGCTTATTGCGCGGAGGACATTGATGCTTTGGTTGCTTATGTGGTGCCTAAGGACGCCTGGTATGTGTTTCCGGTGAAAGTGTTTCGGCGGTTGCGGTCTTTGAAGTTGTTTCCGGAGACTAAGAAGAAGAGATCGAAGTTTGAGAAGTATCGCGAGGGGTGGGAGAGTTTGCGGCGATAGGGGTGCCGCTCCTTGCAAAGCCGGCAGGAAGCGGGACACCAAGCCTTTTCTTTTGCGAGTTATTTCCGCACAGAGGACAGCAGATTCCTCCTGTCTCGCTGCGCTCGCGCGTCGGAATGACAAGCGACTGGGTGCGGCCGTTGCCGGGCTTTTGCTTTGGGAGCTACTTTCGCACTGAGGACAGCAGATTCCTCCTGTCTCGCTGCGCTCGCGCGTCGGAATGACAAGCGACTGGGTGCGGCCGTTGCCGGGCTTTTGCTTTGGGAGCTACTTTCGCACCGAGGACAGCAGATTCCTCCTGTCTCGCTGCGCTCGCGCGTCGGAATGACAAGCGACTGGGTGCGGCCGTTGCCGGGCTTTTGCTTTGGGAGCTACTTTCGCACCGAGGACAGCAGATTCCTCCTGCCTCGCTGCGCTCGCGCGTCGGAATGACAAGGGACTGGCTGCGGCCGTTGCCGGGCTTTTGCTTTGGGAGCTACTTTCGCACCGAGGACAGCAGATTCCTCCTGCCTCGCTGCGCTCGCGCGTCGGAATGACAAGCGACTGGGTGCGGCCGTTGCCGGGCTTTTGCTTTGGGAGCTACTTTCGCACCGAGGACAGCAGATTCCTCCTGTCTCGCTGCGCTCGCGCGTCGGAATGACAAGGGGCGGAGAATGTGGGAGAAGGCCATGGAGTTATATTGGCGGTTAAGGAGGAGATTATGTGCATTGTCTGTGAGCGCGAATTATGGGGCGAGCACCGAGCGTTGGAACACGAGTTCTTCAAGCCCTGCAAGACGTGTAAGAAGTTTCCGGGCGCGAGCTCGGAAGGAACCTGCTATCACTGTTACGCCGTTGGCAACACGATCGATGAGTGCCCCGAGTGCATGGGCAAGCCATGGAGTGAAGAATTTTTGGAGGCCAAGGACGAAATCGAAGGCCCGGACAAGCTGGTGGTCCCGTTCTAGAGCCGGAGCCGCTGGTGGATTTCTGATCATAGCTTCTCGTCGGGTGCACGGCTTGGCTTGGAATGTTGGTGCGGGGCCTGTTTCGCCCCTCTGGGGCTTGGTCATTTGCTTCACCTTACCCACGGCTTGCGCCGTGGGCTTTATTCTTGCGCCGCTTCGCGGCTGGGCACGCGCTCCCTCAGCGTCCAAAGCCTCGCCCTTTGAGAACAATTTCAGGGCGGACAATTCCTTCCCATGCGTCACATCTGGGTGACAGGTCAAAAGCCCCGCCCCTAGCGCAAAGAACGCGCTAGGAACGGGGCACCCGGCTCGATGTTCATGGCTTTTGGATGCTTCAATCGCAGGGTTGGATAGATTAAAGGAAACTGCAGATGTGCCCCCAGCGCTCGATCAAATCCACAGGCGCGGGAAATTAGGAGTCGGGGAGCTGTCTCCGGCTACCCGCGAACACCAGATTCCTCCTGTCTCGCTTCGCTCGCGCGTCGGAATGACAAGAATCTACTGATAAGGATCTACGGATTCGGAGGAGAGCTCAACAGCTCACAGCGCTCGACGCACTTTACCGTCTCGGCCTCGACAGTGGCTTTCTTGTGGCCGGAAAAATCGATGTCGGGGAGGATCAGCAGGGTTTGCGTGCCATTGGCGACATTGAAAGTGCAGTTGAAGCTCATGGACTGGACGCCACGTTCCTTGCAGCCGGTCTGGTCGAGGGCGTCGGTGAGAGTTACGGTCTTGTCGTAGACCTGATCGGCAAGATGCGATGGCAACAGAGCGACTGTCAGCGGGATGGGTGACTTGATCTTCACGCTGAGTTCCTGGCCGTCGTGGTCCGGAGTCATCAGACTGTAGACCTTGGGTACCGGCGTGATCTGATATTTTTCGTTGAGGATGCGTCGCCAGTGGAACTCAGGCTGAATGCAATCGTAGTACTGGATATGGAGATCATTGGGGGAAATGAATTGGCGCACTCCGGGTCCGAGGATAGCGCCAACCGTGGCGAGGGCGGGCCGCTCGGGCCTGCGCTCATCGCGGAAGGTGATGATCATGGGGCGTTCGGAGGGAAGATGACACTCGTAAATCGCGCTGGTGACGTGCTCCTTCATGCAGAGGAAGCCGAAATTCGCAGGGGCATCGGGGTGCTGCATGGCGGCGTTCCATTCGTCGGCCCAAGCCATGGCCACGGTGACCGGGTATCTGGAGTCGATCTGGACGTGCATGCCGCCGCCCCCGACTGCGGGACGGTAGACGCGGCCGGCGTGGAGGCTGGCGGGCTCTAAAGGGATGGTCTCGCTGTCGGCAGCACGCCAGTAGAAGCCGGGGTTTTGCGCAGATGAGTTCGTCGCCAAGGCGCAGAACAGCAGCGTGGCGAAAATGGAAAAGTTCCTCATAGTAGAAGTATTTGTTAGTCGATGCGCGTACCCTAGCGAATTCGCGAGGGGAGGATTACGGAGGTACCAAGTGCGTTTGCGGCCCTGCCCCGTTGTAAGATAGGTGGCAAATTTCTGTTGGGGAGATGGCTACATGCGCGTACTGGCATTCCTTGGTTCTCTGGCACTTCTTGTCTGTTTCTCAACTACGGCTTTATTTGGCCAGGGTACGGCGGCAAAGTATCCAATTCTGAACTGGTCGCAGTTGGAGGCGCGCGGACCCTCTGCGGGCATGCGGCTGTTCTTCTATTTGTTGCGCAACGAGCCTGACTTATTGAGCGATGAGGATGTGCTCCGCAACTTCATGGCCGCGAACAATTGCCTGAATAATGCCTTTCCGCGCGCTCTTACCAGCGAATTCGATTATCCCGGGATGAAAGCGTTCTATCAGAGCAACGCTCTGCAAATCGTCAAGACCAGCCCGATGACGCTCAGCCTCTTGCTCAAAGGTTTTTATTTTGGACAATACGATGCGGCCAAGGGGGTCTTTCCGCTGGTGGATGTGCGCGGCACCAAGGCAACGCCGACGACGTTCCACGACCTCGAACCGGGCAATGATCTGCACGACAGCTTGTCCGAACCTGAACAATAATACCCTCGCCAAGAAACGCCAGTTCCTTGGGCCGTATCTGCGCTACCGGGTCAATGTGCCGGCGGTCACGATTTCCGAACTGCCGATGAATGCGGCGGACGCTCGCAGCTTCGTCGAAGGACTGCGGGCCACCATGCCCGCGGCCCGGGGCCTGGCTTTGCTTGTGGACATGGATCTGGTTGACGCCCCCACCAAGCTTGGCTCGTTCGTGCCTGGCTCGGGATATCCACCGGTGGAGGTGCAGGGCAGGATCAAGAAGATCACGATGTTCTCGGTTCAAGGCAACAAAACCGTGGGCGTGGTCGTCCCTTAGCTGAGAGGCTCTCCTGAGGGGAACTCGCGGGCGAGGACGCCCGCGCCACACGCTAGAGATGCGGCCCTTCGGATTGGCCTTCGTGAACTACTTCGTAGAGCGCGGGTAAAGAGTGGAACGCCGCCCACTCGGGCCGACTCACCAGGGCGCGGAACCCGTCATCATGTGCGGACTGAAAATCCTGTATGGACGCCCATCGGGCAACATTGACGAAGCGGAAGCGGGCATCGGATTGGAGCGAGCGGTGCAGTTTGTGTCCGAGGTAGCCTTTCTTGCCGCGCATGTAGGTGTTGACTTGCTGCCACAGTGAGAAAAATTCGTCTTCGCGCCCTTGCGGAACCTCGAAACAATTCACCAGCGTCACGACCGGCATGGGCCCTCCTTGGTTCGATTTTACTTTTTCTAGCTCCCACTGCTCGCAAAATCAGCGAGAGGCGGGGCACGCGGCGGCCTCCCGTCGACATTCAAAGACGGCGGACAAGAGTGTCCGCCCTACACGGCCTATCTTGGCTCGCGCGGAGGGAGTTTGGATTCAGGAGTCGGGAAGCGGCCCTCGTCGTCGTAGAAGGCCCTCACAGGATGGTCAGACTTGGCGTTGGGCAAGGGATGCTCATCCTTGGAACTGAAGCGAGGCGCGTCATCGGCGGCCAGCAACGGTTGGCGCGTGGTGTACATGGCCTCGTTCAGCTCTCCGCCGGAGGGCGCCTTGGCAG
The DNA here is from genome assembly GCA_963734415.1 of uncultured Acidobacteriota bacterium. GTDB lineage: Bacteria > Acidobacteriota > Terriglobia > Terriglobales > Acidobacteriaceae > JABCZH01. The sequence continues at coordinate 9,167 of CAVTHF010000002.1, forward strand.
CGGCGAATACTCCGAAGGGATTGCCGTTGGTGTAGGAGACGCTGATGTAGTCGGCGACCATGGGTCCCAGGTCGGAGACCGGCAGCCAGCTCAGATTCATGGGACCGGCCAATTGCACGCCGCCGGTCCAAGTATTGCCGCCGTCCTGCGAAGTGGTGAAACCGACGTCCAGCTGGCAGTTCGAATTACAGTTTGAAACCGGGTAGTAGTAATACACGATGGTGAGGTGCGCGGTAGCGCCGGAAGTATTGGGGTCGACTCCGATGCCGGGAAGAAAGTGGTCGACGGTGCTGTTCACGGCGTCGATGGGAATGCGGGTAGGGGGCGAGGACCAGGTCTTGCCGTCGGTCGAGGCGCTCATGACAATGTCGTTCTCGGCGCAGCCGGCGCGGTAACGGCAGTCGTGCCAAACCACAAAGACTTTTCCGGCGCCGTCAATTTCAGCGGAGGGCAAGGGCAGACTGCGGAGGCCGCCGCCTTCGCTGTGGTCATCTACGAAGGCGATCTGGGTGGAGGCAGTCCAACTGGCTCCGCCATTGGTGGAACGGAAGACGCCGATGCCCGCGTAACTTTCGGAAAAAGGCACGATGACGGTTCCGTTGGGCTGAACGAGTGGCTGTCCGCCGAGGCCTCCGGCCTGGTCGGCGGTGGTTTTGGCCGGACCCCAGGTAAGGCCACCGTCGCTGGAAGTGCTCATCTCGATGTCGCCGGTGCTGGTGGCGGCGTCCCATTCGGTGTAGCAGTTGCCGTAGAAGGGACTGGTGGAAGTGTTGTCGCAGACGGTCCAATTCTTGTCGTCGTTATGAGTGACATCGACGGGGACGGGATTGCCCCAGTGAACACCGTCGGTGGAGCGGCTGACGACGACGTCGCCGATGGGATTGATGAGGGCGAGACTGGAGATCAACCAGACGCCGTGTTTGGCATCGTAGGCGACGGAGGGGTCGGCCGCACCGTAATATTTTCCACCTTTGTAGTTCACTGTAAGGCCGGGGAGATAGCCGTAGGTGCCGGTCTTGCCGCCGTCGTGGGAAGTGGAGAAGCCAATGGCGCCGCTGCCCCATCCGATGGAGCCGGGGCGGCGGGCGACGTGATAGGCGCTGACGATGGTGGATCCCCAGGCAAAACTGTCGGGCTCGACTTCGGTACGGTGATCGCTGTCAGCGTTGGTGAACTTGTCCACGCTGATCTGCTGCAGAGTGAATTGGGCGCGGGCGGAAAGAGTGAGCGCAGCCATGAAGAACAGAAGAGCGACAGCGGTGCGGCGGGAAGCGGGAAGCATCAGATTTCCTCGACTTGGGTTTTGTCCGCGTGGCGCTGGGAGGGGCGCGGGGCGGGCCGACTCGCGGCACTGGGAATATTACCTTGAATAGTAGTGAGTGTCTATGCGAAAGGCCGCAGGTTGAAGCCTGCGGCCTTCGGGCGGAAGAGCCAGAGTTACTTGGCGGCGACGTCGGGGGCCGGTGTTGCCGGAGTTTCAGGCGCAGTGGTGGCGGTGGTGGTGACCTCGGGAGCAGTGACGGATTCGATCTTCACCGTCGCAAGGATGTTCTGCAGGCGGCGGAAGACCAGTGCGCGATCGACAGGCGCAACTTCGTCATCGTTCTGTTTAGTGTCGGCGGCATCTTTGATCGCGGCCTGGGTAGAGAGTCCGAGGGAGAACTCATAGCAGGCGCCGTTGACGAAGGCATGGTAGTACTTGGCATCGGATTGGATGGTTTCCGGTCCGCTGATGGCTTCCATGGCTTCGAGATCGAGCCCGGCGAGTTTGACTTTGGCGGGCAGGATGGCAGGCTTGTCAGCCGAGGCCGGCTGCAGCAAGGCGAACTGGCTGCACTGCTCGGGGGTCAGAGTGGGATTCACGCTGACATTGAAGGCGGCGGAAGCGAGGTCGGTGTGGGGATAGGAGTTCTTGGGCAGCTCGACAGTGACGACCGCCACGCCACCGGGCTGGACAAAGTTCATGGCGGATTGCTGAGTGATGTCTGGCTTCGCGGGGTCGGCAGACTTCAAAGTGTAGCGCTTGGGATAACGAAAAGAGACGCCATAGTTCTTGTCAGCGTAAAGCGCTCCAGTGGGCCGCTTCTTTACGACTTTCTTGACGGCCGGCGCGGGCGCGGCGGCTTCCTGAATCGGCGCCGGAGAGCTAGTGGTGGACGGCGTGATGGGGCGCTGGATGGCGACGGCGGTATCGTTCTCGCGAGAGCATCCGCTGGTTTCGAGCAATAGACCTCCGATGAGGGCGGTGGCGAGCACTGCGCCGGCGAACAGGGCGATGGTTTGTTTTCCGATGAAGCTTGGGGTGGTTTGTGATTTCGAGTCTGTCTTACTCTCGGACTTGCCTTGCAAATTGAGTTGAGTGAACTGCGACATATGTGTGGCCTCCTGTGCTGGTCTCCCAGTCGACAGGAAGAAAAGCAGGGCGATGGCCAAGTGAGTGCGGCCTGATTCTGCTGGGCTTAGGGTTGGGTGGGTGGAGAAGCGGCGCGGGTGGGTGGACACGATGTGGGGAGCGGGACACGTGCGAAAGGCGCAGCCACGGATTTGCACGGATCAGCACGGATTAAGCAAAACCCTAAAGACGAGTTTGGAACCAGTTGTCGGTTCCCAGTTCTCGGTTCTCAGATTTGACTCCCCGTCGCTAGCTAGGCTAGCCTCAGGAGTCTGACTTTCAAACCACATACACGCAAGCGATTGATTTTGCTGCTTTTGGCGGCGCTTCTGGGCTGTGTTCCGGGGCTGTGGGGCTCGTCCGTCCGCCCGGTGCACGCACGGCATGCGATGGTGGTCAGCATCCACGAGCTGGCTTCCAGAACCGGGACGGAGATCATGCAGGCGGGCGGGAACGCGGTGGATGCGGCTGTGGCGACAGGGTTCGCGCTGGCGGTGGTGCACCCGGAGGCGGGGAATCTGGGCGGCGGCGGGTTCATGCTGATTCGCATGGCCGACGGCACAACCCATTTCATTGACTATCGCGAAAAGGCTCCCGCAGCGGCCACGGCCAACATGTATCTCGACGCGCAGGGAAACGTCATCGAGGACGCCAGTGTGGTGGGTTACAAGGCGATCGGCGTGCCGGGGTCGGTTGCGGGCATGGTTCATGCGGAGAAAAAGTACGGCAAGCTGACGCTGAAGCAAGTTGTCGCTCCCGCCATCAAACTGGCTCGCGAGGGTTTTGCGCTGGCCTGGGAAGACGCGCACGATCTGCGGGAAGAAAAAGACTTGGCAAAGTTTCCGGATTCGCGCCGCATTTTTCAACGCGACGGGAAGTACTACGAGCAGGGCGAGGTCTTTCGCCAGCCTGAGCTGGCACGCACCCTGGAACGGATCGCCGAAAATCCGGACGACTTCTATCACGGGGACATGGCTCGGGAACTGGCAGCCTTCATACAAAAGGGTGGAGGGCTGATTACAGCCGACGACCTCGACAAATATGAAGTGAAGGAACGCGAACCGGTCCGCGGCAGCTATCGCGGGTACGACATTATCAGCGCGCCACCGCCATCAGCCGGCGGGACGACACTACTTGAGATTCTCAACATCCTTGAGGGCTATGATCTGGCGAAATTGGGAAATCGCTCGGCGCGATCCATCCATTTGACCGTGGAAGCCTTCCGCAGGGCTTATTTCGATAAAGCGGAGTTCATGGGAGATCCCGATTTTTCGCGGATACCCGTGGCGCAACTGATCGACAAGAAGTATGGCGCGGCCTGGCGGGACTCGATTGATGTAGCGCACGCGACTGCCAGCAAAGACCTGAAACGTCCGGCGATCTTCAGTGAATTGGAGCAGTATGCGCGGTCGAATTCCCTGCCCCAGGAAGTGCGCGAACCTGAGCATACAACGCATTACTCGGTGGTGGACGCGGACGGCGATGCCGTTGCTGTAACCACAACCTTGAATGACAGTTTTGGGTCGCGAGTCACGGGCGGGAGTCTGGGCTTCCTGCTGAATGACGAGATGGATGATTTTGCCGTCAAGCAGGGCGTGCCGAATCTCTACGGACTGATTCAAGGACCGGCGAATTCCGTCGGACCTGGCAAGCGCCCCCTTTCTTCGATGGTCCCGACCATCGTTCTTAAAGATGGCAAGCTTTTCCTGGTGCTAGGTTCGCCCGGGGGATCACGAATCATTACCACGGTGGCGAACATCCTGATGGGCGTGGTGGATTATGGTATGAACATCCAGGAAGCGGTGAACGCGCCGCGCTTTCATAACCAGTGGCTTCCGGACCGGGTAAATGTGGAGCAGTGGTTTGCTCCGGATGCGATAAAGTCATTGGAACAGATGGGACACAAGGTCGAGATCGGGGAGACGGTCGGGGGGGAATGGATACCTTACTGGAGCGACGGCGAGTGCATTGCGGTTGATGTGGAGACGGGAGAACGCCTGGGCGCCAGCGATGGCAGACACAACGGAAGGCCGGTTGGTTACTAAATGCTGAAAGCAACTTCTACTTTTGTTTATGTGAAAGAACGACTGCATCCGGGCCTGCTGGACGGACTGGTGCGGGGCGGGGCGGAGGCGATTGAAATCTTCGCCGCGCGCCAGCATCTCGATTACGCCAACCGCAAGCAGCATGTGCGCGAAATCGCGGATTGGTTTCGCAGCAAGCCGACGCCGCTGAATTCGGTGCACGCACCGCTGTATGCGGATTACGAGTGGGGACGCGCCGGGTCACCGCCCCTGAATATTGCCTCCTCCGACCGGGCCGCCCGCATTGAGGCCATGGATGAGATCAAACGTGCCCTGGAGCTGGCAGAGCAAATTCCCTTCCGCTTTCTGGTGCAGCACCTTGGACTTCCCGGAGAATCGTTCGATGACCACAAATTCGAAGCTGCGATGACTTCCATCGAGCATTTGCGGGCTTTCGCCAAACCACTGGGGGTCAGCATTCTACTCGAGAACATTCCCAACGAAATGAGCACTCCGGAGAAGTTGGTGGAGTTCATACGCCTTGCACACTTCGGTGATGTGGAGGTCTGTTTTGATGTCGGACACGCGCACTTGATGAGCGAAGTGCCGCAGGCCTTCGATACTTTGAAGAATCACATTCGCTCGACCCATGTGCATGACAACGCACGGGACCGAGATTCGCATTTGTGGCCGGGGGACGGGTCGATTGACTGGAAGCAGGCTATGGAACTGCTGCGAACTGCGCCGCACCAGCCTCCGTTGCTGCTGGAGATCGAGGGCGAAGAGAAGATCAACCCGGTGGAGAAGATCCAAGCAGCATTCAAGAAGCTGGAAGAGACTTAGCCGTCGGAAATGTCCCGAGCGCTATCACTCAGAGCTTGAAACGCAGAGTTCGCAGAGAAGACTGAATACGCAGAGAAAAGCTTAACCGCCAAGCTCGCAAAGAGAACCTTACGGCGCAAAGTACGCAAAGAAAGGCTTAAGGGAGGACGCGCAGAAGTACCTTCGTCAAGAGATTCTATGTCGGCTCCTATTACTACTATCGCTGAGATTGGGAAGCATGAGGGGGAGGTCGTCACCATTCGCGGCTGGCTGTATAACCTGCGCGAGAGCGGCAAGCTGTTGTTTCCGCAATTTCGCGATGGGTCGGGAGTGATTCAGGGGGTGGTCCCCAAGAACGCGGTGGCGCCGGAAGTGTTCGATGCCATCAAAGGGCTGACGCAAGAATCGAGCGTCATCGTGGAAGGCAAGCCCCGGGCGGACAAACGCGCTCCCGGCGGGTTCGAGCTGGATGTCACTGGCGTGCAAGTGGTGCAGCGAGTTTCGGAGACGGACCCTTACCCCATTTCACTCAAGGAGCACGGGGTTGATTTTCTGATGGAGCATCGCCACCTGTGGGTGCGTACGCCCCGGCAGGCGGCGATTTTGCGAGTGCGGGCGGAAATTATCAAAGCGGCCCGCGATTTCTTTGACGAGCAGGGTTTCACCCTTACCGATCCGCCGATTCTGACGCCGGCCGCATGCGAAGGCACCAGCACGCTCTTCCCTGTCGACTACTTCGAGGAACAGGCGTTTCTGACGCAGTCCGGCCAGCTTTACATCGAGGCCACGGCAGCGGCGTTGGGTAAGGTGTATTCCTTCGGACCCACATTTCGCGCGGAAAAGTCGAAGACCCGCCGGCATCTCACCGAGTTTTGGATGGTAGAGCCGGAAGTCGCGTACGCCGAGCTTAGCGACATCATGGATTTGGCCGAGCGCCTGCTTAGTTTTCTGGTCAAGCGCTGTCTGGAGAAACGGCGTGCCGATCTGCAAGTGATCGGTCGCGATGTGTCGAAGCTGGAGAAGGTGGAAGCTCCGTTCCCGCGCATCACTTACGACGAAGCGGTAAAGATGCTGCAGGAGGGGCACAGCAAGGGAGCTCTGGAAAACAAATTCGAATGGGGCGGAGACCTGGGCTCGCCGGACGAGACCTATATTTCTTCGCAATTCGATCGTCCGGTAATGGTGCATCGTTATCCGGCAAAAGTGAAGGCGTTTTATATGGAGCCCGATCCGCAACGGCCGGAGCTGGCGCTGTGCGTGGATGTGCTGGCGCCGGAAGGGTATGGTGAAATCATCGGCGGCTCGCAGCGCATGGCGTCTTACGATTTGCTGGTGAAGCGCATTCACGAACATGGTCTGCCGGAGGAAGCTTTCAAGTGGTATCTGGATTTGCGCAAGTACGGCAGCGTGCCGCACTCGGGGTTCGGTATGGGGATTGAGCGGGCGGTGGCGTGGATCTGCGGTTTGGAGCATGTGCGGGAGACGATTCCGTTTCCACGGATGCTGCATCGGTTGTACCCGTGATTCTTTACCACAGAGGGCACAGAGAGACACAGAGGAAGCACACCAACTCGATCTTCTTTTCTAACTTATGACAACCACTACTCCATCTTTTTCCAATATCACTCCTAAGAAGATTCGTGTGATTGGGGTTCCGCTCGACCTCGGCCAGTCGCGGCGTGGGGTAGACATGGGGCCGTCCGCGGTGCGTGTGGCCGGCCTGGAAGCGCGTCTGGAAGCTCTAGGCCATGTCGTGGAAGACGGAGGCAACGTGGCGGTCGCTATCCCTGAGCAGAAGAAAGAAGGGGACCCTCACGCCAAGTATCTGAAGGAAATCACAGCCACCTGCACTAAGCACGCCGAACTGATTCTGAAGACGCTCGAGGCTGGGAAGTTTCCGCTATCGCTTGGGGGCGATCATTCCATGGCGGTGGGCAGTGTGGCGGGAGTAGCGGAGTTCCATCGCAAGCAAAACCAGAAGATTGGCTTGATCTGGATCGATGCCCATACCGACATCAATACTCCGGACAGCTCTCCCAGCGGCAACGTTCACGGCATGCCGCTGGCCGCCATCATGGGACTGGGGCCACCTGAACTGGCCAATATTTTCAATTTCTCGCCCAAGGTGAAACCGGAGAACTGCGTGCTGGTGGGAGTGCGCGACATTGACGCCATCGAAAAGGAGCACGTCCGCCGCGCCGGCATTGAGGTCTTTACCATGCGCGACATTGATGAGCGCGGCATGCGGACGGTGATCGAGGAGGCGCTGCGCATGGCTGGACGCGGCACTGCTGGCTATCACGTATCGCTCGACATGGACTGGATCGATCCGGAAGATGCGCCGGGAGTGGGAACCCCGGTTCGCGGCGGCGCCACTTATCGCGAGGCTCACCTGGCCATGGAGATCATCGCGGACCACAGCCGCATGTTGAGCTTTGAGATCGTGGAAGTGAATCCGGTCATCGATGAGCACAACCGCACGGCGGATCTGGCGGTGGAGTTGGCCGTGTCGGCATTTGGAAAAAAGATCCTGTAGCCTTAGCGGCGCAGCTTGTATCCGCATTTCTCTCAAAGTATCGTTTCTCTATGGTCCCCGGACGCGCGACTCCCGAAGGCACAGCCAGTTACCGCGAACGGTTCCCGCAATTGCGAGATGCCGGGCATTTCCGCCGTCCTGAGCACGCCGCGGGGCCGACGGAACTGTGGATGTCATCGATCGGGGCGGGCACCTATCTCGGCGAGCCCGACGACGCCACGGATCGCGAATACACCGCTGCGCTTGGTAGAGCGATGCGCTCGGGCATCAACGTGCTCGATACCGCCATCAATTACCGGCATCAGCGCTCGGAGCGCAATGTGGGCGCAGCGCTGCGGCACGCGGTCGACTCGGGAGAAGTGAAGCGCAATGAAGTTGTGGTCTGCACCAAAGCCGGCTACCTCTCGTTTGATGGAAACTTACCGGCCGATCCGCGCGCTTACTTCATGCGTGAATACGTGGAACCCGGCATCATTGGTCCCGCCGAGTTGGCCGGCGGGATGCACTGTATGGCTCCGGCGTATCTGGAAAATCAGATTGAACGCTCACGCCGCAACCTGGATCTCGAAACCATCGATGTCTTCTACGTTCACAATCCTGAGTCGCAACTGGCAGAAGTCCCGCGCGAGGTTTTCCATCAGCGGCTCAAGGAAGCGTTTGCGATGCTGGAGCGGCAGGTCAAAGCGGGGAGCATCGAGTACTACGGTATGGCCACCTGGAGCGCGTTTCGTCTTGCCGAGGGAGCGCGGGACTATGTCGGCCTGGCGGAAGTGGAGGCGCTGGCGCGCGAGGCGGGTGGAGGGCAACATCATTTCCGCTTCGTTCAGCTGCCATTTAGTCTGGCGATGCCGGAGGCATTCGCCCTGGCCAACCAACGGGTGGAAAAACAGAAGATGTCGTTGCTGGCAGCGGCGGCAAAGCTGGGGATCGCAGTGGTGGGTAGCGCAACTCTGCATCAGGGACATCTGACCCAGGGAATGCCGGAGCCGGTCCGCCGCGCTTCTAGGTTTGCAGACCGACGCCGAAAATGCGATCCAGTTTTCACGCTCGGCTCCAGGACTCATCACCGCGTTGGTGGGGATGTCCCAGCAAGAGCACGTGGCCGCTAACGTGAAGGTGGGCCTGGTTCGGCCCACCGATAAAGAGGAGTGGAGCCGGTTGTTCACGAGGAGCTAGCGCCATCAGCGGGGGAGAAAAGCAGATTCCTCACCCTAAGAGCGGATCCGGAATGACAAGAAGGAGAGCGCTATTTCATCTCTTGCAGCTTGGATGAGGCGAGTTGCGAGATCTCGCTGGAAGGATTTTCCTTCTGGAGCTGCTCGTAAATTCGTTTGGCTTCGAGCGGCTGATTGTTAGCCTGGTAGGTAGCCGCCAATTCCATCTGCGCGGTGGCTTTGCTCACCGTCGTCGCAGGCTTTGCCGCCAGTTGTTTGTAGATTTCAATCGCCTGCAGGTTGCGATTGGTGTTGCGATACACCGATGCCAAGGCGAACCTGGCCAAAGCAGCCAGATCAGCATTGCGGAATGAAGCGACCGTCTGTAGTTCGCGTTCCGCGGCCGGGTTGTCGCTCAACTCAGCCGAAGTCAGCCCCAAAAAGTAGTGCGAGAAGTCGGCAGCGTGGGTGTGAGGATATTTGTCGACGATCTGCTGAAACTGCTTGTGGGCTGCGGTCGCGCGCTCCTTCGAGCTGGCAAAGCTCGGGTTGTCGGGCTGCGGCGGCATGTTGGGGGGGCGCACGGGCGTATCCAGCGTACGGACGGCGGTACCAAATTCGACGCTGGCTTTCTCGTCTTGCTGGTTGAAGTAGTACCACGTGCCTGCGGCGAGGGCCGCAACCACCAGCGCAATCACGCCCAGGACCAGCAGCCGGCTCTGATGCTCAGCCGACCAGTGGACGGTCTTCTCCGCCATGTCAATCGTGGTCCTGGTGAACTGGTCCTGTTTCAAGTTATGACGGGTCTGTGCGCGCACGAACTCCCCTTTGGGCTGGTTAGTAGCCTGACAATCTTCCAGTTTAACAGGCGAAAATCGGGGGCGTCAAAGAGCTCGTTGCTAACACTCGGGATCACTCGGTCATGCAGGTTTGCGGCACGGCTGGAAGCCGTGCCCTTCCAGAAAACGATGGCGGGCGAGGGCGCCCGCGCCACATCACTTCGAGGCTTCTTCCAGGCGTCCCTGCTCCAGCTTTTCCTGGCACTCGATGCAGTGGCGGGTCCAGGGCACGGCCTCCAGCCGCTTGGAATTGATTTCCTTGCCGCAGGAGATGCACTCGCCGAAGGTGCCTTCACGAATGCGTGACAAGGCGTTCTCCACCATCTGCAGGAGTTGGCGGTCGTTGTTGCTCTGATGAAACAGAAATTCCTTGGTATAGGAACTGGCGGCGCGGTCGGCAATGTCCTGGGCCGAGTCTTCGTCCACCGTGCGGCCGTCCTGCTCGGTACGCGTGACCATGCGGCGCAGTTCCTGCTGCCGCGTTTCCAGTCGCTTCTTGAAAGAATCCAGCTTCTTTTTTTCCATGGATAAGGACTTCACAGCTAGCCTGCCCCTTCTCTGGCTCGTCTCAAGCTCTTTAGGCTAAACGACGATGATATGCGCCTAAATTAAGATGCGTCAACTGGGCCTGGGGATTCGATAGCGGCCTAAGTATGTCTCGGACCAGAACAGGAAATTCGCATCAGCGTGGCAACGCTTCGGGCAGGTTGGCGAGCGCGTATCCCATTACCGCCATGGCAGCGGCGTTCTCACGCAGTTCCTGGGGAACGATCTTGTCCAGAGTGTCGGCTGCGGTGTGGTGGTAATTGAAGTAGGTGCGGCCGTCCTGCATGAGGCCGAAGGTGGGGACGCCGGCTTTGGCCAAGGGCGCAATATCGGAACCGGGACTGAATTCGACTACCTTAATCAAGTTCGCTCCGAAGGGTTGCAGGACTTCTTGCACCGGTTTGAGCAGCGTCACTCCCTTGGGGTTCACGCGAGCCCAAAAACCCAAGGGATGCGACGCGCCGAGGTCGCTCTCCATGGCCGCGGCTACGTTGGCCATTTCTGACTGATGGGCCTGGGCGTAAGCGTCGTGGCCTCGCCCGCCGTTTTCTTCGTCCATCCATGCAATCACCCGGATGGTGCGACGGGGATGCAGATGCAACTGTTGAACGAGTTGCGCGGTTTCCATGGCGACGGCAACCCCGGCCGCATCGTCGATGGCGCCAGTTCCCAGATCCCAGGAGTCGAGGTGGCCGGAGACAATGACGACTTGTTCCGGGTGCCCGGAGCCTTTGAGATCCGCGACGACGTTGTGACTCAGTACTTCCGGACCGTTTTGCGAAGTAAGGGTCAGATGCATCTTCACTGTTCCCTGGGTGGTGAGACGAGAGAGCAAGTCAGCGTCTTCGCTGGTGACGGCGCCGGCAGGGATACCCGCCGGCGAACTCCATCCGGTGTGAGGCAGGCGGTAGTCTGCGCCGCCAACCGAGCGGACCACGCAGGCAATGGCACCCAGCTCCGCGGCGGTCTTGGGGCCGTTGGCACGATAATCGACGGCTTCCCCATAGGCATCACCGGCCATTCCGTTGACTGCCTTTTGCTTGTCGAAAGGGAAATTGAAGGCGACGATTTTTCCGGCCACCTTCTCCCGGCTGAGAGCTTTTAGCTCGGCAAAATCTCTCGCAACCACGACTTCGGCGGTGATTCCGTCTGCAGGTGTGGAAACATTTCCGCCCAGAGCGGTCACGACGATTTTTTGAGTTGTGCCCGGAGCCTGGCCTGGATATTCGGTCAGCTCGGCAGTGTCGACGCCGCGCATCCAGCGCCGGACGTGAACTTCTTCCAGCCGGACTTCAAGCCCGAGGCGGCGCAACTCGCTGGCCACATATTCAACCGCCGCTTCGGCTTGCGGTGAACCTGTAGGACGCGGACCGATGTTGTCGGTCAGGTGGGCCACTTGCTGATAGGCATAGTCGTCCGCCAGCGCTGCGTCGCGAAGTGCAACCAGTTCGTTCGCCGGTTTGAGGGTTGATTCATCCCCTGCCGGGGCAGCGGGAGCCAAGAGAGCGATCAGGACACTAAGGAGTAGGGCAGGGATTGGTAGGCGCATGTTGATTTGTGACTGTAACTGGATGTTGGATGTCTGGCAAGGTTGATCCGCACAAGAACGCGAAGAAAACTTGGGATGTAACTGAACTGATATGGCCGACAAAAAAAGCGGCCCCATTTCTGGGGCCACATTCTCAAAAGAGGCAGGTCAGGAAGGAGTCAGGAAAGGCGATGCAAGGGACCGATCCGGAAAGCGGGTCGGCTCAAAGAAGGTTGAGAAAGCTTAGTGAAGGTCAATTCGTCGGCGGCCTCTTTCATTGCCATGGCAAGGGAGCATTTGCCGAACCAAACCTAGGCGTCGGGGCGTGCGGGAAGACCATCCTCGCAAAAGACTGCAATAATTGGAGTTATTCCGGAGGTACAGCCTGGTCAGCGAAGTTGCTGGTGGGGGTTGGACGAGTCACTCTGCACATTCCTGCACATACCGTGCAGGGCGCTGTTCTCTTCCTGGGTCTACGAATTCCCTGCCACAGTGCGCAGTTTGCCCGGCAAGAAATGGTATGGCGGCCAGGGACCACTCACCGACAGCTCGCAGTTCTTGAGCTGCTTGGCGGCGCTACTGTAGCGGTTATGGTACTTCTCGACTGACTTGGAATCGATCAGGTGGGCGATGTCGATCAGCATCCCGTTGGTGTTTACTCTCTTACAACTAATCTCTTCCTCAAGCGGATTAAACATCTTGTGAACCTGCACTGACAGGGCCCGGGCCTTGGTTTGGCGTTCGCGGTCTTTGGAGGCCTTCTCGCGCAGCTTAAGCAGATACTCGCCGCCAACGGTGTCCGGGAGCTGCACTTCGGCCAGGGCATCCCGCAGATTGCCGTCGCGCACGAGCAATTTGAGGTGCATTTCCGACTTGCCGCGCAGCCGCTCGACGCTTTGTCCGAAGGCCCGCCGGTTGGCGCGTACTGCTTGCCGCAGCGCCTCGTCGGTATCGAAGATGGTGCCAAAACGGAAGGGGAGCACGGTGCCGGTGCGGAAACACACGCTGACCACGTGGGCATGCTCCAAGACGGCTTTGTCTTCAATTTTCTGGCTGGCGCGGTCATATTCGCTGACCACAACGGCAAATTCGCCGCTGGGGTAGCTTAAGACCGGGGCTGCGTTGACTCCTTGAATGCCTTCCAACAGGAAGGGGCGCCGTGCGCGGGTTCCGTTTGTGAGGGTTTCTTGCTCGGTGAGGCAATATGCGTACCACGCCATATAGGGTCTCCGTACCTAGCCCGGGGCATAAATGTCCACCCAGGACGAGACAGTTAGTTACGGCTCTTGAACCTTTGGAAGAAAGGGCGGTACTACGATTGGATCGAACGCTTACTCTAGTAACGCGTCCGAGTAACATGTTACTTCGAAGGCGGTAAAAAATGCAACCTTTTTGTGGCAGGGGTAGGGGGAATCCCATCCTCAAGCCAGCCAAGGCGGAGTACGGGAAGCAGCAATGAATGGCTGTCAGCTTCTGGCTTCTAAGCCATAACCACAGAGGACACAGAGGAATCACAGGGGCCCCCGGCACGAGCGGCGGCGCGGGGCTGCGTTATTTTTTCTTGGAGTCGTTGGCGGCGGCTTTGGCGGCGGCGCGCTCTTCCATGGCGCGGTTGACGACCAGGAGCATCTCGTCGAGCGGCGCCGGTTTGCCGGTCCAGATCTCGAATTGCCGTGCTGCCTGCTGCACAAACATCTCGATGCCCGGGATCACCTCTGCACCCGCCGCTTTGGCCATCTTCATCAGGCGGGTTTCCGGCGGATCGTAGACCATGTCGAAAACGTAACGCGCTTTGATTTCGCTTTCGTTGAGCGGGGACTCTTTGGTGTTGCCCATGCCCACCGAAGTGGCATTGATGATCACGTCAAAGGTCATTTTTTTCAAATCGACGCGCTTGAGCAACCGTGCCCGCGCCGAGCGGGCCAGTTTCTGCGCCGGACCCAGGGTACGATTCAGAATGTAGACTTCGGCGCCGCGCTCTTTGAGTCCATAGACGGCGGCACGGGCTGCGCCGCCGGCGCCGAGGACGAGTATCTTGGCCCCCTCGAATGAAATTCGTTGCTGCAAGGGGCGGACGACTCCAGCGGCGTCAGTATTGAAGCCGTATAGCTTGCCGTCTTGTGCACGCACCACCGTGTTGCAGGCCCCGATTTTCGTGGTGTGGGCGTCGGTGTTGTCGAGGTGCGAGACGATGGCTTCCTTATACGGCATGGTGATGGAGAGGCCGTGAATGGGGATTTCGCGCACGCAGGCGAGCAGGTCTTTGAGAGTCTTGGCGTGCAGCGCCAGATAAACTCCGTTCACGGTCTCGCGGCGCAGGGCGGCATTCATAATTGCGGGAGACAGAGAGTGCGCCACGGGATCGCCAGCCACGGCATAGACCCGGGTCGCAGGATCGACCTGTTCGATGCGATAGGTGTTACGCAGTTCGTGGGCGGTCACCTGGCCGGGGGCGGTTTTCTCATCCTCGCTGACCGCGGCAAAGGTGAAAGCGCTGCCGGCGCGCACCCCCAGCAACCGGCTGATGATTCCCTGTTCACCCATGCACAAACCAACCAGCGAATGCTGATCGCTGTTTTTCTCCAGGAACTTCATCATCACTACGTTGTCGTGCAGAGTGGTAGCGGTAGTGACAATCTTGTAGAAGTCAGCGGGCAGGGCCACCATCTTTTCCAAGGTTTCTTCGAGCTTCTTGGTGCCGCGAAAATCGTGGTAGGAAAGAATCAACGCAGCGCGAGTGCGCAGACGTTCGAGCTGCGGCCGCTTGCAACGGATGGCACTTTGCAGCTCCATGTCGACCAGTTGGCAACCGGCTGCGGAGGCTTTGGTCAGAATGTCGAATTGGGAGGCGACCGAGCCCCGGAACTTGCCGCCGTTGGCCACCCGCCGGCAAGTAGCGATAACCGGCACATGGGGGTGGTATTCGGTGAATTGCTTGATACGAGCGAACGCCAGCGCCGGACGAGCCAGGTAGTCTAACCTGAACTCCAGAAAGGTGTTGTCCCGAACCAGGGCTTCCGCCTTGTCCACGATTTCGGAGGGGTCTGAGGCGGTGACCGCGACACAGACCCGGGGTAACCGCAACGGCCGCAAGCGGGCCACGAACTGGTTGGGGGCTGCCGTCATCTGTTTTATAGAGTGGCGCGATATTACAGGCGCGTAATTACAGATGCAACAGGGATTGAGGTTTTTTATGAGGGAGGCCCCCCACCTAACCGGTCTGACACCAGCGTAACCTTGACCATCCTTACCCTAGTTGTTACTGTCCGGCCTGGAAGTCTTTTATTTTTCTGCAACTTAAGGGAGATGAAGCGGACCTGAGATGGGGTTCGACTTCGGAGGTAACATGAAGAAAATAGGATTGTTGCTGGCCTCGACACTGGCCATGGGAGTGGCTGTGGCCGCTCAGCAGACCGCAGCCGTGGCGGATCAACCGACACCTGACGGGACGGTTTCCACCAACGTTAATTTTCCGGTCGAGAGCATTGTGACTCCGACCTATGCCGACCTGCAATGCGCGGGTTTCGTGGACAAGCAAATGTTGCCCAATGCCACCTACGTGGCGGGCGGCCTGGACACGCCAAACACCACCCAGTATGCCTCCGGCGACCTCGTCTTCCTGGCTGGCCAGGGCTATGAACTGGGCAAGAGCTACCGGATTGTGCGTGAACTGCGCGATCCCAATCGCCGCGAGCTGTTTGATGGCCAGGGCGCCATGCTCAAAGCCATGGGACAGCCTTACGCCGAACTGGCGACGGTGAAGGTAATCGACACCCGAAGCAAAACTGCGGTTGCCCGCATCGAGTTCAGTTGCAGCCCGGTGGTGCCCGGCGACATCGTGACCACATTTGTGGACCGACCGGCGCTGCCGCATCATCCTCCGTTGCGCTTTGACCGCCTGGCGCCGTCGAATGGCAAGCTCAGCGGCCGCATCGTGCTGGCTAAAGATTTCGACGCCGAGCTCGGAACCTGGGCGAAGGTCTACATGAACCTGGGCAGCAACCAGGGAGTAAAAGTCGGCGACTATTTCCGCGCCGTACGCTCCTACGAAGCCGACTTGCACAATCCTGTGGATTCCATCTCATTCAAGGCGTCCACGGCGGAAGACACGCAAGCCAAGCCGCCCTCCATTGAGCAGACGATGCTCACCCGCACCAACGGTCCGGTGATTCACGTAGCGGACTTCCCGCGGCGCGCGGTGGGTGAAGTCCTGATACTGGAAACCACGCCTACAACTTCCACCGGCATGATCGTATACGCCATGGAAGACATCCACCTGGGCGATGGTGTGGAGCTTGATCCGCAGTGAGGTTTTATTCCGCAACCCGCTGGAAGTAATAAAGGGAGAAGCTGAAAAGCTTCTCCCTTTTTTTGAGGGACCGCGGTGTGTGCCGAAGGACTCTTCTTTCGCCGCGCTGCGGCTAGTTTGTGCTCCACATTCCCACGGCTTGCGCCGTGGGCTTTATTCTGACGCCGCTCCGCGGCTTAAGGCCGCAGATTCCACCCTCTTTACATCTTGGGGAAGTTGGGATCGGCTTTCACCTCGAGGATCTGTTTGGTGTGGCGTTCGCTGTGGCCAGCGATGAAGAGAATCCACTCATAGCCATCCAGCTTCTTGCCCAGAGGGCTGTCGGCGGCGTGAGCGCGCAAGTCGTCGTGCTTGCGCAGGAAGTCTTCGGTGGTTGCCCGGCTCTCCTCAAAGTGCTTCAAACTGGCTTCCGGCGAGCCATAACGGTTGGTGGGCTTGAGAGGCTCCGGGGCTTGCGCCTTGTGGCTGCGGTCAGGGATGGCGGTCATCACCAGGTCGTCGATGGGCTTGACATCTTCTCCGGCAGGACGCGCTGGAGCCGTCATCACCTTCGTGCTGACCATGCCAAAGAGATAGTCTTCGGCGGCGGCGATATGTTCCGTGACTTCCGCCACCGACCAGCGGTCGGGTGCGGGCTTGAAGTTCCACTGTGCGGCTGAGAGTCCTTTGGTGGCGTCGATCACGCCTTGTTGTGTGTCCTGCAGATATTTCATGGCGCGATCGCGATCGGCCTGAGAAAGTGATTGCGCCTGCGCCCCGGCTGCGATGCACAGAATGGCGATCAGTGTGGGGAAACTGCGCTTCATCATTGCGGTGTCCTCCAGAGTATTGTTTTGACCCGAGATGGGTAGTTTACAGGAGCCGGACGGGCGCGTGCTTGTGGTGGACGTATCGAGAAACCCCAGTGAACCACAAAGGACACGAAGTTTCACAAAGGGTTCGTGCGCGTGAATGGAAGGCCTTGAATCGCCAAGATCGCAGAGGAACGGCGGGGAGAGCGCGGAGAAAGGGCTATCCGAGTTCGTCATCTCCGAATACTTCCGCGGTGAAGGCTTCGATGGTCGCGTCCTTCCGCCAGGCATCCGGCGACAGGCCGGCTTTGCGGCAGGTCTGTTCGAGAAACGTCTCCCGGTCCCAGCCGTGCTCAAGCGGAACCTGGGGAAGCAGCAAGCCACGGCGACCCAGTTGGCTGATGAGCAGGCCGTGACGTCCAATCTCTATATCTTCGGCCCGGACCGGTTGCAGACTGGACAAGATGCTGAGCGAGACTTCCAGTTCCGGAGCTTCTTCGCGAGTTACCGGCAGGAAGCGGGTATCCTCAAAAGCCGCAGCCCGCGCCGTTTCCGCCACGGTCCGATAGAGTGAGACCACGGGGATAACGTATCCTACGCAGCCGTGCAACTGTTTGCGGAAATAAATGGTGGTGAAGGCTCCGCGCCGCTCGGCGAGGTGTGGGGACGGCGGGTCGAGTGGAATTTCGCGTTCTTCCAGGGCCGCCTCGATCGAGGCATGCGCCAACTTCAGCAGGATGCTGCGCTCTTCAGGCGTGAACTCATTCTGTCTGCAAGGCGCGGATTCAGGTGGCGGCGACATCGCGCTTCCTTCGTCGGCTGAGAACGAAAGCGCGGCGGCGGCTCTTCACCACCTGGCGGTCGATCTTCGACCAGAAGGCGATGAAGTAATCACCGGCGGAGAGCAGCGACAGCAGCACCATGAACCAGATAGCCAGCCGCGCGATCCAGTGAACCGGGAAGATGTAAGGGCCATACACCGGCCACTCTTGCCAGCGATGGTCGAGGATCACAGCCACCACGGAAATGCTTTGCACCAGCATCTTGAACTTGCCGAGATCGCTGGCTTCAATGGTGAAGCCTTCCGAGGCGGCAATCGACCGCAGTCCGCTGACCAAAAATTCCCGGCCGATGATTACGACGGCGATCCAGGCAGGAACCAGGGCGGGATTGAACTGCACCAGCGTGACATAGGCGGCGGCGATCAGGAGCTTGTCCGCCAGGGGATCGAGCAACATCCCCATGGTCGTGATTTGTCCGCGCTTGCGGGCCAGATAGCCGTCGATGCCGTCGGTAATCGACGCCAGAATAAATAGAGCCGACGCCAGAAGTTCTTTTTCGCCACCCGCGCTTTGGAAGCGGTTGGTGGAAAGAATCCAGATCAGCAGCGGGATGCTGATAATGCGGGTGAGCGTGATGGAATTGGGAAGATTCACCGCGGAACCGATACTGGTAGATTATCCTCCACTCCGAAGAACGAAAGCAACGACGGAAGTCGAGAGCAAACGCACAGAAGTACCGTGAAGTCGTGGGGACTGCGCGGTCTTGGTAAACCGCCTTTTTCTGAGGCTGGAGCTTGCCTCCCTTCTACTGCGTGCCGGTACCGCTGAGCGACGCGGTTTGTGGGCTGGCGCCTCCGTTGTCGCGCACTTCGAGCAGCGCGCTCTTTGCCCCTGCGGTTTTGGGAGCGAAGGCTAGGCTGATGGTGCAGCTTCCCCCGGCGGGCAGACTGTTTCCACAGGTAGTGTTCTGGAGGACGAATTGGCCGGGGTTAGCTCCAGTAAGCTCGCCGCCGAATATGGTCCCCGCCCGGTCGCTGTAATTTGTGAGGGTAACGGTCTGCGGCGGGCTGGTGGTTCCCAGAGGTTGGTTGCCGAAGTCCAAGTTCGATGGCGACAGGGTCGCCCCGGTTGCGACGCCGGTCAGCGAAATCGTCTGCGGGCTGTTGGAAGCATTGTCGGTGATGGTGATCGTGCCCGTGATGGTGCCGACTTTATGGGGTTTGAAGACCACGCCAATGGTGCAACTCGCACCTGCCGCCAAGCTCGAACCGCAGTTATTCCTGTCAGCGAAATTCGCACTGGGGACGATGCTGGTGATATTGAGGGGAGCGTTGCCGGTGTTGGTCAGAATCACCATCTGAGGGCTACTGGCGGTGAAAACCAGTTGCGTCGCAAAAGTGAGGCTACCCGGCGAGAGAGTGACCTCTGGCGTGGGAGGAGCGCCTAGAAGGATTGAGACCTGATTAATCCACCAGTTGGGGGCCGCGAGGTCCAGCTTGCCGTCGCCGTTGAAATCGCCGACCCCTATTGCCTCGGCCCCGCCTGCCATACCCGTAGAGGAGGATAGGGTGAAATCGCCGGTCCCGTCGCCCAGCAGGACGGAAAGGACCGAATAACCCTCATAGGTGACTGCAAGGTCCAACCTGCCATCTCCGTTGAAGTCGGCAGTTGCGACACTCGTGGAGTTTGAGAGCACGCCAGAGGCAGAAGTCAGAGTAAAGTTCCCCGTACCATCTCCAAGTAGTATGAAAATCCCACTCGCCCAATGATTGATCGCTAAATCGAGCTTGCCATCGCCGTTAAAGTCGCCTACGACTACTGAGTTTGGCTCATAGCCGATCGTCGATGTCGAAACCGTATTGAAGTTCCCTGAGCCGTCCCCCAGGAAGACAATGAGCGTCCCTGGAGCACTAAAGCAGTCATCCTGGTTTCCGCAGTAGTTAACCTCCGCCACGTCCAACTTATTGTCCCCATTGAAGTCTCCCACTGCCAGCGAGTAGGGATTCAGACCAGCCTGCAACGAGGATGCAAATGTGAGATTGCCCGCACCATCTCCTAGAAAAATAGAAACCGTGGATTGCGCTCCTTGGTGATCACCCCAGTTGGCAGCTGCCAAGTCCAGGTTGCCGTCCCCGTTGAAGTCACCGACCGCCACTGACCGAGCGTTCCTGCCCGACGAGTTGTAAGAGCCCAGGGTGAAGTTCCCTGTGCCGTCCCCGAGCAGGATAGAAACCTCGTCGCCCCCAGCGACCGCCAAATCCACCTTGCCGTCGCCGTTGAAGTCCCCTGTCACAATCGACTGCGGGCCGTAACCGGCGGCCGGGGTCGACGCCAAAGTGAAGTTGCCCTTGCCATCCCCTAGGAGGATGGACACTGTATGGCCACGGCCGAAGCCGCTGTTAGCGGTAGCGAGATCCAGCTTGCCGTCGCCGTTGAAATCCCCTACCGCCACTGACCACGGACAGTCCCCCACTGGTGGCGACGAGGCCAGTGTGAAAGTCGCGGACTCTCCCGTATTGAACATGACCGTGAAGAAGGCCTCATTGGATGTGCCGCCCGGTCCGGGATTGACCACCGTCACCCAACCTGTGCTTGCTGTGGCAATGTCTGCGGCTGGCACAGTCGCCGTTAGCTGCGAGCCGTTCACGAATTGCGTCGCCAGCGGAGTGCCATTCCAATTCACCGTTGAGTTCGAAACAAATCCCGTGCCATTGACCGTAAGCGTGAAATCGGCACCGCCCGGCGCGGTAGCGTCAGGCATAAGCGGCAGGTTGATGAACGGCACCGGGGCTTGCGCATAACAGAGAGGGGAGAGAAACGCTATTAGAACGACGCTCAGGAGAATTGCGGTGCTTTTCATGTGGGGCCTCCTATTTCTGTGCCGTTGAGTGCGCTACGTTCCGGAGCCGGTCAGCAATACGGTTTGCGGGCTGGCGCCTCCGTTGTCGCGGACTTCAAGGGTCGCGGTTTTTGGCCCTGCGGTTTTGGGTGCGAAGGCTATGCTGACGGTGCAGCTTCCCCCGGCGGGCAGACTCCTGCCACAGGTCGTGTTCTGAAGGGTAAAAGCGCCGGGGTTGTTTCCTGTCAACTCGCCGCCGGATATGGACAGCGCCCGGTTGGCATAGTTTGTGAGAGTGACAGTCTGCGGCTGACTCGTGCTCCCCACGGGCTGGTTGCCGAAGTCCAGACTCGAGGGCAGCAGAGTTACGGCGGTACCGACCCCGGTCAGGGGAATGATTTGCGGGCTGTTGGAGGCGTTGTCGGTGATCGTGATGGTCCCCGTGATCGTGCCAACGGCGTGGGGGTTGAAGCGTATCTCAATAGTGCAGAGCGCGCCCACCTTTCTGTGGGAGCCGCAGTCATTCTTTTGAGTGAAGTTCGGGCTGGCGACAATGCTGGAGATATCAAGCCTGGCACTGCCGGTGTTGGTCAGGATCACGAGCTGCGGGTAGCTAGTGGTAAGAACCAGCTGCGTCCCAAAAGTGACGCTGGTGGGGGAAAGCGAGACAAGCGGAAAGCGGCCTTGCAACAGGATGGAAGCGGTGTTGCCGCCGGCGTTAGCGACGGCCAGGTCTAGCTTGCCGTCGCCGTTGAAGTCGCCCACCGCGACTGAGAGTGAAAAACCACCCGTCCCTGGAGACGCCGCCAAGGTGAAATTTCCCGTGCCATCCCCCAACAGGATGAAAACCGCCCCCGAGTGCCTTTGGTTGACGACCGCGAGATCCAGCTTGCCATCCCCGAAGCTGTGCTGGCGGTGGCGATGTCTGCTGCCGGAACCGTCGCTGTCAACTGCGAGGCGTTGACGAACTGCGTCGCCAGTGCATTGCCATTCCAATTCACCACCGAGTTCGAAACAAAGCCGGCGTCGCGTCAGGAACGAGTGGCAGGTTGATGAAAGGTACTGGAGCCTGCGCGTAGCTCAGCGCCGACAGCAAGGCTAGTAGAACCGCACTCAGAAGGATTGCGCGTTTCTTCATTTGAGTTCTCCGATTATTTTTCCTGCTGGCGGGTGGCAGTGCGGGTTGCCAACAACTGCCGGGTCCTGAGAGCTACCAACGGACCAGAGGAGGAACTAGGAATTTCTTATCACTCGAGAGAGAGTGGCGCAGTGATGGAGGGCACGCTGGAGTGTGACTTGTGGGCGCGGGGGCTTGGACTTCTAGTCGAATGCAGAGGAGCGATCGAGGAAGAAGATTGATTTCGAAGCGAATCGCCTCGTCGTAATTAGGTACCTCAGGCGCGTTACGAACAAAGTGGCTCAGTGAGGCAACGCTGAAAGAGTGCGTGGGGCACTGCTCTTTCGCCGCTCCGCGGCTGGCTCATTTCCCACTTTCCCACGGCTTACGCCGTGGGCTTTATTCTTGCGCCGCGCTGCGGCTGAACACCGGGGCTGTGGTCCCGGCAATCTGGCATTTTCGAGTTCTCACGCACACGCTGAAGCGTTGCTCCAAGTTAAGTCCTTGTCTCTAATCCCGTTTCGCAGCCTTATATCCGGCCTTGTTGGCCTCATCTACCGTCATGAATTTGCCGGTCTTGGTTTTGCCGTACCAACGGCCGCCTTTGTGATAGATGCCGGTGTCAAGGTTGACCCAGACTTTGTGGCTGGCTTTGGCGGCGGCGATGTCAGAGACAGTTGGGGCTGGGGCGGGCGACCTGGCGGGTGAAGACTGTGGAATGGCCACTGCGAAACTGACGAGAAAAAGCAGAGAAATGAACAGCAGCTTAGGGAGTTTCATAGTCTTGCTCCGTGTGTGAAGTCCCCGGGGAAAACCTCAAAAAGCCTTAAAACGCAGAGGGCGCAGGGAGGAGGCGCCGAGAGCGCGAGGAAACCAACATCCTCTTACATCCACCGCCGACCTCGAATTACATTCCCAAGCCATTGCTCTCAACTACGCATAGATTCCGCGCTGACGGATGGTATAGGCCACGCGATCAATCGCCAGCATGTAGGCGGCGATGCGGTTGTTGACGTGGTGGGTCTCGGCAAAGCGGACAACATCCTGGAAGGCCTCGACCATGATGGTTTCGAGTTGTTCGTTGACAACAGCTTCTTTCCAGAAGTAGCCCTGACGGTCCTGCACCCACTCAAAGTAAGAAGTGGTGACACCGCCGGCGTTGCACAGGATGTCGGGAATCACGAAAATTCCCTTGTCCGCCAGAATGTCGTCCGCGGAGGCGGTGGTGGGGCCATTGGCGCCTTCAGCCAGAATCTTGCACTTTACCTGGTCGGCGTTACGGCTGGTGATCTGGTTTTCGGTGGCAGCGGGAATCAGGATGTCGCATTCGGTAACTAATAGTTCGGCCGGGTTGACTTTCTCGGCCCCGGGAAATCCAGTAATAGTACGGTTCTTGTGCCGGTGTTCCCCCAGCGCCTTCACGTCAATTCCACTCTTGTTGTAGAGGCCGCCATCCACTTCAAGAATGCCGATAATCTTGTAGCCCGCCTCTGCCATCAGCAAGGCCGCGTTCGATCCGACGTTCCCGAAACCTTGCACGATCACCCGCGTGGTTTCCTTCTTCAGCCCCAGCTTCTTGATGGCCTCATCGCAGGAGATCATGATGCCGCGCCCGGTAGCCTCGCGGCGCCCGCGCGATCCGCCCATGTTGACCGGCTTGCCAGTCACGACCGCGGTTACGGTCTGCCGCATGTGCATGGAGTAGGTGTCCATCATCCAGGCCATGGTTTGCTCGTTGGTGTTGACGTCGGGTGCGGGAACGTCTTTTTCCGGGCCGATGAACTCGAACAGCTCCGCGGTGTAGCGGCGCGTCATCCGCTCCAGTTCGCCCATGGACATTTTGTGGGGATCGCAAATGATTCCGCCCTTGGCGCCGCCGAAGGGAATGTTCACGACGGCGCATTTCCAAGTCATCCAACTGGCCAGGGCGCGGACTTCGTCGAGCGTGACATCGGGGGCATAGCGAACGCCGCCTTTCGCCGGCCCGCGGGCAATGGAGTGCTGCACCCGGAACCCGGTGAATACCTCCAGAGTGCCGTTATCCATGGCCACTGGGATGTGCACGATGATCTCGCGATTGGGATAGCGCAACACCTTCCAGATGCCTTCGTCGAGATTGAGCTTTTGCGCGGCCAGGTCAAAGCGCGCAGCCTGCGCCTCCATGGGTTAAATTCACGTTCCAGGGCGGCGGTTTCTACGGTGGTGGCGGTCATGGCGTCTCCGATGCGTACATTCCGGTGCGGGGCTGGCCTGCGCCGGACAGGTTTCCCGGACTTGGGCAGCAGATTTCAGAGTATAAGCAGGCGGGAGCAGGGAGGCAAGTAAGGGGGGCGGGGTGGGACTCTGGTCGAATACCGGGGGTCAGATCTTAGAATCAAACCTGTCTTCGTGGCGGCATCACCAGCCACTTGAGCAGCATGTTGACCACGGTGAGGACGATTCCACCGATGAAGGCTGCGCCGAAACTTGTAATGTGGAAGCCGGGAACAAACATTGAAGCCAGCTCAAGCATCACGGCGTTGATCACGAACCAGAACAGGCCCAGGGTCAATATGGTCAGCGGGAAGGTGATGACCTTGAGAAACAGACCTAGAGTCGCATTCACCAGGCCGATGACTACGGCGGCGATCAGCGCGGCGAAGGGACCATCCACGTAAAAGCCTGGGACTAAGCGGGAGGTAATCCAGACTGCTAAGGCGGTAACAATCCAGTGGAGAAGCATTCGCATCGCGGAACCCCCTAGCCGACGAAGAGACTATACGGCGGCGAGGCGAATGGGGCAAATGGGGTGCTCGGCGACCGAGCATTCTTTCGCCCCTACGGGGCTTGCATCGTTTCCCTTAGCGCACCCACGGCTTGCGCCGTGGGCTTTATTCTTGCGCCGCTCCGCGGCTACTTTGGCGGGGACGGGTCCTACTTTGCGCCGGCTGCCTGGCTTTCCAGGTGTTCGAAGACTTCTTCGGCACGGCGCAAGGCTTCCTGCACGTTGTCACAGATGTTTTCGTGGCCGATGACTTCCTCAAATTCGGCTTGCCGGATGAGCTGGGCGGGCTGCTCCCGCGCTCCGCACAGGATCAGGACACGCTTGCTAACGTGCAATTGGCGCGCGACTTCTTCCAATGCGAAGAGACCGGTTGCATCGAGGGCTGTCATGTTGCGCAGGCGAAGAATCACTACCGGGGGAAGCGAGTGAATGTCTTCCGTGACCACGGCCAGCTTGTCGGTGGCTCCGAACAAAAATGGCCCGTGGATGCGGAAGATGGTGGCGTAGTAAGGAATGTCTTTGTCCTGCAGAATGTGGACGCGGCCGTCCTCGACGTAGTCGTCGGTGACTTGAGAGACGGTGGTGGTATCGGCGACTCGGCCGATGAACAGCAGGGCTGCCAGGATCATGCCAGCCTCGACCGCGACCGTGAGGTCGGCAAAGACGGTCAGCGCGAAGGTGACCAGCCAGATGCTGATGTCGGTTTTAGTCAGCTTGAGCAGTTGTGGGATCTCGCGCCACTCGCCCATGTTGTAGGCCACCACCAGCAGAATGCCGGCGAGTGCAGCCATCGGAATGTAGCTGGCCAGGGGCGCGGCGAAGAGCAACACACAAAGCAGCGTGAGGGCATGAACCATTCCCGCGACCGGAGACTTGGCACCGGCACGAATGTTGGTGGCGGTGCGGGCGATGGCACCGGTGGCCGGCAGTCCCCCGAACATAGGCGAAATAACGTTGGCTACTCCCTGGGCCACCAGTTCCACATTCGGATTGTGATGGTCATTACTCATGCGGTCGGCTACGACCGCCGACATCAGGGACTCGATGGCTCCCAGCATCGCGACCGTGAAAGCGGGACCGAGCAATCCGTGGATGAGGTCGGCGCGAAAATGCGGGATTGCAAGATGCGGGAGGCCGCCGGGGATGCCGCCGAAGCGGGTTCCAATTGTCTCGACCGGAAGCTTGAGGACTACGGCCGCCACGGTGGCTCCGAGCATGGCGACAATCGGCCCGGGGATGCGATTGGAGACCGCGCGGCATACCAGCATGGTCACGACAGTACCGACGGCGAGGGCAGTAGCAGCGTAGGAGAGAGAGTGGAAATTGGCAGCGATGGCTTCCATGCGCAGCCAGAACTCGCCGGGAACCTTGGCGAGGCCCAATCCGAAGAAGTCTTTGAGCTGGGTGCTGGCGATCAACACCGCGATGCCGTTGGTGAAACCAATGACGATGGGCCGGGGAATGTACTTTACAGCCGTGCCCATGCCGGTGAGACCGAGAATGACGAGAATGACGCCCGCCATTACCGTGCACATGAAGAGGCCATCGACGCCGTGCAGAGCAACAATGCCCGCGATCACCACCACGAATGCGCCGGTTGGCCCACCGATCTGGGTCTTGGACCCACCCAGTGCAGAGATCAAGAAGCCGGTTACTACCGCACAGTAGATGCCGGCTTGCGGCGTCAACCCGGAGGCGATGGCGAAGGCCATGGCCAGAGGCAACGCCACCAAACCGACCGTGATCCCTGCGACGACGTCGTGAAGGAATTTGTTCAGGCTATAGTCACGCAGGCACAGCACAGACTTAGGTAGCCAGCGCTCGGGCAGACTAGTTGTGAAAGAGGTCGCAGCCAGGAAGCACACTCCGTCGATGAGTTAATTATGACACCTACGCAGTCCGATTTCCTGTGACGGTGGTCACTCTCGTGACAGGTGTTACTCCCACTCCGGGGCATCGATCCGTTTTCCGGTGCGCAAGTAGTGATTGATGGCTGCCTCCCAGCCTTGCATCTTGCTGCGGAACCAATTTTCGTCGAAGCGTTCGACTTCCCGGTTCCCTTCAGAGGACAGCGCGGTGTAGGTATATTGGATGTGGGCGGATGTGGCATCGCCGCTTGGTTCGAGACGGATCGTGATTTGCGTGGTCACCATTCCGGGATCCACCCAGACAAAAGCAACACGGAATGATTTGGCATCGTATTCGGTGACGACCCATGTGGTCTCACGGCCGTTTTCTTCGGTGATGAATACGCAGCCCAGCTCAGCCACGCCGGATGTTGAGTAGATGAGGCGATACTGCCAACCCGGAACCCAGTCGGCCTCGCGTACCGGGCAGAGCAAGGGAAACACGGTTTCGGGTGGGGCGTAGTTGGTTTGGGTGTATTCGTGAGTGATGCGCGTGGCTTGAAAGTTCGTCATTGCTTTCTCCTCCAAAAGAAAATGGCCCGCGCCAGAGGCACGGGCCTGATTTCGGTACAAAAGAAATAGGCCGGATCGGTGATCCGGCCTCGCTGAAACTATTATCTCATAGTCGGTGCGATTCGCGTCGTGAAGATCGCTACCACAGGGGACACAGAGGAG
Organism: uncultured Acidobacteriota bacterium; assembly: GCA_963734415.1. Lineage (GTDB taxonomy): Bacteria > Acidobacteriota > Terriglobia > Terriglobales > Acidobacteriaceae > JABCZH01. The sequence goes on from CAVTHF010000002.1 coordinate 36,192, forward strand.
CACAGAGGAAAACCATGGGCAGAAGCACCTCGGGCGCTACAGCGCATCGAAAGAAAGCCCTTGACGCACCACCCAAAAACCCTCGTTTCCCCCGAGTGTCTAAAACAAGTTCCAGAGGAACTGGTTATACACGTCGTGGTGATATTGGACTTCTGGAGCTTTCACGAATGTCCCCAGCAAGCGCGGGCAGCGGTCGGCGGAAGCCTGCTTCAAGTCCGCATAGCGGGCCTTGACGTCCGCGCCCAGCAGTTTCGTGGTCCAATCGGCTTTGCGGAAGTTGGCCAGGGCATCGTAGATATTGTCTGGCAAATAGCGCTGGGCCTGGCGCAGGTTCTTGATTTTCGACGTCTCTCCGTCGAGACCAGTTTTGAAGATGGAGAGCATGGCCAGGTAAGGATTCGCGTCCGGAGAAACCGAGCGCACTTCCACCCGCATGCTGCGCTCGTTGCCGATTGGAATGCGGATCATGGATCCGCGGTCGGTGGCTGAGGCCTTGATCTGATTGGGAGCTTCGAAATGCGGATCCAACCGCCGGTAGGCATTCACGCTAGCGTTCAGTAGAAGACAAAGATCGTTGCCGTGGGTGAGAATCCGGTCGACGAATTCCCAGCCGAACTTGCTCAGCATCTCTTCGCCCTTGGGGTCCCAGAACAGGTTCTTGCCGCTCTTGCTGATGGAAACGTTGGTGTGCATGCCGCTGCCGTTCACGCCGACCACCGGCTTGGGCAGAAATGAAACCGTGCAGCCCATCTTGGTGGCCACCTGACGGCAGATCAACTTGTAGAGCTGGATCTGATCGGCGGCTTGGACAACTTCTCCGTAGCTGTAGTTGATTTCGAATTGCGAGGGCGCCACCTCGGGGTGATCCTTCTCATTCTGGAATCCCATGGCGCGCTGCACTTCGGCTGTGGTGTCGATGAAGGTGCGTAGCGTGTCCCCTGGCAGCGAGTGGTAATAGCCGCCGGTGTTCACGTATTCGAACTTGTGGGTCTCGTGATAGCGGGCCTCGGCGTCGTTTCCCTGAAAGAGGAAGCCTTCAATTTCATTGGCTGCGTTCAGGGTGTAGCCTTTTTTCTTATAAAGGTCGTCGGCATATCCCTTCAAAATGCCGCGAATGTCGGCAGCGTAGGGCAGCCCGTTCTTGTCGATGACATTGCCGAATACCAGCACTTTGCCGGGACCGAAGACATCCGCCGGGCCCCAGTAAAACGCAGGCCAGTCGATTCCAAGACGCAGGTCGCTTTCCCGTTGCGCGGTGAAACCGCGGATCGAGGAGCCGTCAAAAGTAAGATTGTCCCAGCTGTTGAGAAGAAACTTCTTGTCGTAGTCGAGCATGTGCAGGCGGCCTTCCAGGTCGCTGAACAGGACGGTCACGGCCTTGATTCGCTTCTCGCGCTCCAGGTAGTCGAGCCGCTCATCTCGCACCTTGCTCGCCGAGGCGCGGTTCTTGCGCTGCTCCTTCGCGCCCAGATTCATTTCTTCCAATTCGTCGTAAGGGATGGTCAGGAAGTCTCGCAGTTCGCTTAACATGGCTCTCCTTATGTTTGCATGAAGTCGATACGATTCTTTGGGGGACTTAACAGGAACAGCAAGGGTATCGTGTAGGCCATATCCCTGCCAATTAAAAAAGATAATGGAGCATATACAGGGAATTTATGAGGGATCACTTGCCTCTGCTAACCTAAGATTCGCTGGTTGCGATGAAATTGTCACGATCACTTCTAAAGCGGCTGCTGGGTGTGCTGCTATTAGTCTACATCGGCTTTCTCGGCCTGATCTGGTGGGCCATGCATCAACCGCCCGAGACTTTCGGGCGGGTGATGGCGCGCATGCCCGCGCCGGTGGCTTTTCTGCTGGCACCATTTGAAACCATGTGGACCCACGCCCGCGCGGGCAGCCTGCGCCCCGGCGACTCCGCTCCCGACTTTGCGTTACTGAAGCTAGACAAAACCGAGCGGGTGCAGTTGTCGTCGCTGACCGCAAAACAGGCGGTCGTGCTGGTTTTCGGCAGCTACACTTGACCACCCTTCCGGCGGGAGGTTCCCGCCCTCAACCGTCTTTACGACCAATACCAGGGCCGGGTGGCATTTCTGGTTGTCTACATCCTCGAGGCCCATCCCAGCGACGTGTGGCAGATGGAGTCCAACATCCGCGATCAGGTTGTGCTCGCCAGCCCCAAAGATGAAACCGAGCGAGCCACCGTAGCCGGAGCCTGCGTCCGCAAACTAGGAATCAAGTTCCCTGCCGTACTCGATGAATTCGGCAACACCACCGAACGCGCTTACACTGGCTGGCCCGACCGCATTTATTTGATTGACTCTCGCGGAAGAGTGGTGTTCAAGAGCCGGCCGGGGCCATTCGGGTTCAAGCCGGAGGAGCTGCGGTCTGCACTGGCAGGCCTGATGGGCAATTAGAGGGACAGTTCAGAACCAGGTCTGGGCGCGATACTTCCGGTATTCATCTCCGAACTTGGCTTCCAGTACCTTGGCCTCTGCCCGGGAACGTGCCCACTGGAAGACGCATGAGAACGTACCGAAGACGATGGCCGCTGCATACCATCTCATCCCGAGGAACAAGGCCACGATCCCGCCGCTGCCGAACACATAGATGGGGTTTCTGAACTTGGAGTAAAGGCCCGTGGTGACCAGTTCGCGGGCCTCAGGTCGTGGCGTAAATGATTTCCCTAGTTGGACTCGAGCCGTTAGCCACAAGGTATATCCTGCGGTTGCTACGGCCATTCCGACGAGGTACTGCCAGCCGGGGCGGGGATGGAAAAGACAATAGATGTACACCCCGACGAAAAACACGATATCGCCGTAATTCAGGTACGGGTGCATGTTGAGACTATTTCACGGGGGTAAATCAAACTCTTTCACCCGGACGGCGCCGAACTCCTTCAGCGGTTCGACCGGCAGGTTTTCGTTTGCTTTGGGGTTTGGCCGCAGCCTTGGTTTTGCTCGCCACCATTTCGTACGACTGGCGGATCAGATCCTTCAATTCGGAGCCGGAGAGTACGTCCAGCCGTTCGAGCAATACCCACTTGTAGCGGCCAACGTAGGGGGCGGGCCCAATGCCTTCCTGTTCGCATAGTTCGGCGAACTTCTCCGGAGTGCACTTGAAGCAGACATTGGGCGGAACTGATTTGAGCCCCACGACCGTGAATATCTTTTTGTTGACTTTGAAGCACAGATCATCTCCCCATTGCAGGTTCTCGGTGGCCTGGGGAAACGAGAGACAATACTTGCGAATCGAATCAATGTTCATAGGTAAGGTGGAATCCTACGCTGGCTGAACAGAATCCAACTTTCCAAGGAGATTGAAAATGCAAACCAAGCAGCTGGGCAATTCTAACCTACAGATTACCGCTGTCGGATATGGCGCCTGGGCTATTGGAGGTTCCGGGTGGCAGTTTGCCTGGGGAGGACAGAACGATGAAGACTCAATTGCAGCGATTCACCGGGCGCTGGCAATGGGCGTCAATTGGATTGACACCGCGGCCATCTACGGTTTGGGCCATTCGGAAGAGGTGGTGGGCCGTGCATTGAAGAGCTGGTCGGGGGCGAAGCCTTATGTTTTCACCAAGTGCGGGCTCGTGGCGGATGCGAAGGGGAATGTGAGCAAGGTCCTGGATGCTGGCTCCATCCGGCGCGAGGTGGATGCTAGTCTGCGACGGCTTGGGGTGGAGGCGATTGATCTGTATCAGATTCACTGGCCGCCGGAGCCCGATTCGGAGAAGCTGGAGGAAGGCTGGTCGACACTGGCCGATTTGAAACGTGAAGGCAAGGTGCGCTGGATTGGCGTCTCGAATTTTAATGTCAAGCAATTGCGCCGTGCCAAGGCGATTGCGCCAGTGACCTCGCTGCAGCCGCCTTACTCGCTCATCCATCGTGAGGTCGAAGAGGACATTTTGCCTTATTGCCTGCGGGAGAATATTGGAGTGATTGTGTACTCGCCGATGGCTTCGGGTTTGATGACGGGGGCGATGACGGCGGAGCGGGCGGCGAAGCTGCCGAAGGATGACTGGCGGGCGGGGCATCCGGACTTTGTTGAGCCCCGGCTGTCGCACAATCTGGCCCTGGTGGAGCGATTGAAGGAGATTGGGAAGCGCCATGGCCGTTCACCGGGCGAGGTTGCCATTGCCTGGACGTTGCGAAATCCGGCGGTGACGGGGGCAATCGTTGGAGCGCGGAATGCCCGCCAGGCTGAGGGCGTCATGCGGGCGGGAGAGCTGAGGTTGAGCGACAAAGAGGTGAATGAGATCGAGGAATGGTTCGAGGAGAATGCGGCGTAATCAAAGGCTGAACCACAGAGGGCACAGAGGACGGCGAGGACTCTTGATCTCACCTTTCCTCGGCGATCTCCGTTGCCCTGCGGTAGATTGGTCAGCCTTCAGTGCTCTTTATCAGCGTTGCTTTGCTGTAAGCCACGCGAAAACCCAGGCGTTCGGCGTTGTGTTGCGAGGTTGTGCCTCCCAGAGTGACGATGACGGCGTACTCGCAACCGGCTTTCCGGGCAACCTCCATTCGCCGCCGGAGCAGCGCGGTTTGCAGCCCACGACGGCGAAACTGGGGGAGTGTTCCGGCCCCAAATAGGGCTACGATGCGACGTTCGGGGATGATCAGGCCAGCGCCACAGGCGACCGGCTCGCCGTTGACTTCCGCGGTGAACAGGATGCCTCCTTCACATTGGTAAATCGGTGCAATCATTTCCGCGAAGCCCTGCGGGGCATCGCCATTCGGAAAGAAGCTGCGAACCACAATCGCAGCAAACGCCTCGGCTTCCTGGGCTTGCCCCTGGCGGATTGTGGCCCCGGCGGGGGTGGCGGGTTGGTCTTCTCCATCCAACTTGTGAAACAGAACATTGTTTAGCTCTGCCATCCCGTAGCCGCGCTGTTTCAGCATTTCAAACAGCGGCGGGTCGGTGAGGGGACAGACGTCGATCTGCGCGGGCGCACCATGGGAGCGGTAGAACTGCTCCATGCGGTCGAGGTCGGCGGCCGTGGCTGAGCCGTCAAAGCCCATGCCCACCGTGCGGCCGATGGGAGAATTGAGACCGGCAAAAATCATGTGCCCGCCGCAGATCGGTTCGACGGCGGCACCGATCTCAGGTTTGAGTTTCTGATACAGGTGAGCGTACTGCACTTGCGGCATCTCTTCTGCCGACTCCAGCCGGCGGGCGAGTGCTTGGTCCACGAAGTCCATGGAAGTGTCCTCTCTAGAATTTGTGTTCAGTGGGAAACGGCGGCGCACACTACGGCACCGGATTGCAAACCAGGAAACGGTGGACTAGCGGACGGCAGTCATAGGCAGCAGTTCTAAATTATCTCCGCGGCTGTTGAAAGTCAAAGGCTTTACCACAGGGAGCACAGAGGGGCACAGAGGAATTCCTATACTTGCTCTTTGGCTTCGCCGAGTGTGACTTCCACTTGGAGCTTCTTCTTCCCGCGGAAAATGGTTACATGGACAGCGTCTCCGGCGCGATGCTTGTTCATCATCTGGGCGAGGTCCTGCTGGTCTTCGACTTTTTCGCCATCGATGGCGATGATGAGATCGCCGCCCACCATGATAGGCACGTTGCCGAGATAGGCGCGCTCGGTGCCGCCATGCAGACCGGCACGGTCCGCCGCGCCCCCAGCGACCACCTGGACGATCAACAAGCCGTAATCAGCGGCCAGGCCCATCTGATCCGCGAGATCGGAGTTGATGGGAATGGTGCGCACGCCCAGCGCCGGACGCCGCACGCGGCCCAGGGTGACAAGGTCATTCAGCACAGCCTTGGCCGTGTTGATAGGAATGGCAAAGCCGATGCCGGCACTCTGCCCGACGTTCGAAGCGATCAGAGTATTGATGCCGATGACCTCGCCGTGCCAGTTGAGCAACGGGCCGCCAGAGTTGCCCGGGTTGATGGCGGCGTCGGTCTGGATGGCTTCGTCGATGGCGGTGCCGTCGGGTTCCTGCACGGAGCGGATGGAACTTACGATTCCGCGGGTCAAGGTGCCGGCGAGGCCGAAGGGGTTGCCGATGGCATAGACTTTCTGGCCGACCTGCAGGTGAGTGGAGTCGCCGAGAGTCATGGGCTGCAAGTCCGGGGCTTTGATGAGGAGCACGGCGAGGTCGTGGGAGCGATCGGTGCCTACGATGGTCGCCTTGTAGGACTTGCGGTTGTGCAGCACGACTTCGACCTGGCGGGCTTCGGCGATCACGTGATAGTTGGTGAGCACGTGGCCGGCCTTGTCGATGATGAAACCAGAGCCCTGGCCTTCTTCGGGAACCAGACCATAGAAGAAGTCAAAAGTCACGGCGCGGGACTTCACGTTTACCACAGAGGCGATGTTCTTGCGATAGACCTCGATGTTGTTCTGTTCTTCGGCGTCGAGCGGATTCTCGCTGCTGCTGGCGCCGGCGGCTTCAGTGATTTCGACTTTGGCCGGACCGCTGATCCAGCTGATCAGGCTTCCACGAGTTGGACGATAGGTAGTGAAATAGAAGAATCCGCCTGCAATTACTAGCGCGAGAATGATGGGCCGTAACAGCTTCATAGAGTTAAGAAACCCTCTGCTACCAAGTTGATTGTAAATTCTTTTGCCGACGGAGGCGCCTCATTCGGCTTCCGTTCGAAGTTTCGGGAAGAGTTCATTGACTTTGGCGCGAGTTTCATCGAGCGAGCCGGAATTGTCGATGACGTAATCGGCAGCTTTGATCTTTTCTTCGTCCGGGAGTTGCGCCGCCATTCGCCGCGCAACTTCCAAGCGGGCGGCTTCCAGGTTTAGGTTTGTCCGCGCCGCCCAGCGTTCCACACGTTGTTCGGGACGGCAAGTCACTACCAGCAGACGATCAAAGTGCTTGGCAGCGCCTGCTTCGAGGATCAAAGCGGCCTCCACAATGGCGATGGCTTTGGGGTCACGGCGGCCTATGGTCTCCATCCATTCGTCCTGCTTCCTAACTACGGCGGGATGGACGATTTTGTTCAACTCCTGAATGCGGGAGGGTTTGTTCGGGCCACCGAAGGCAGCCTCGGCAAGGCGCGCCCGGTTCACGCTTCCGTCAGGGTTCAAGATTCCGGGGCCAAAGACGCGGACGACGTCCTGGTAGACGGCTTCTCCGGGCTGCATGAGCTGGTGTGAGACGGAGTCGGCTTGAATGAGGTGCGCGCCGAGCGCGACCAGCATTTCGCCTACCGTCGATTTGCCGGCTGCAATGCCGCCGGTGAGTCCTAGTTTCAGCAATTGGGCCCCGTCAAAATCAAAAGCTCGAAGCGCAGAGTACGCAAAGGATGCGCGGAGGACGCAGAGAAAATCAAGTAACCACAAAGGACACGAAGGTTCACAAAGGTTAGCGAGCGTGCGATGGCTCTGGCACTCCTCGCCTTAGCTTGGCTGCGCGGACGGTGTTGGACATTAGCATGGCAATGGTCAGTGGGCCTACGCCTCCGGGCACGGGCGTAAGGGCGCCGGCTACTTCGGCTACTTCAGGATGAACGTCTCCTACCAGCACTGCGCCTTTGGTACGGAAGGTGTCTTCGCGCATTGCGTTGCCGGCGAAGAGGCGCATGAACTCGGCGCGATCGGTCACTTTGTTCATGCCGACGTCGATGACAGTGGCGCCCGCTTTCACAAAGTCACGGGTGATCATTCCGGCACGGCCAATGGCGGCGACCAGAATGTCTGCGCGGCGGCAGACGCCGGGGAGATCGTGAGTTTTCGAGTGGCAAACCGTGACCGTGGCATTGGCATTGATCAGCAGCATGGCCACGGGCTTGCCCACAATGTCACTGCGTCCGACCACGACTGCTTCCTTGCCGGCTATCGGAATGTGGCTGCGCTTGAGGATCTCGAGGATGCCGGCGGGGGTACACGGCACCAGACCCGGGCGTTGTGTAGAAAGGAAGCCGACGTTCATGGGATGGAAGCCGTCAACGTCTTTGGCGGGATCGACCGAGAGCAGAACCTCCTTGGAATCAACCTGTGACGGCAACGGGAGTTGAACAAGAATGCCGTCGATTTCATCGCGGCGGTTCAGGTCAGCGATCAGGTTGAGTAGTTGCGCGGTAGAGACCGTATCCGTGGGCGTGTGTTGTTCGCTGTAGATACCTACTTCCTCGGAACTCTTGACTTTGCCGCGGACATAGATCTCCGAGGCCGGGTTGTGCCCGACGAGAACGACGGCAAGACCGGGACGGATTCCGGCGGGGGACATCGCTCTCACTTCGGAAGCGACTTCGGCACGGATTTCAGCTGCGATTTTAGTGCCGTCAAGAAGGATTGCAGCCATGGGATCAGCAGAATTGTATATGAAGTAAGGATCGTGATCGGCCTGCGCGACTCAGAAGACCGCGAGAAAAAGCAGATTCCTCGCCGCTAAAGCGGATTCGGAATGACAAATCTCGAAGGCGGGACGCATGGGTTTAGGCCAGTGGGAATTCCGGCGTGGCCGCTTTGCGCACATTTGCTTCGGCGAATTCTCTTACCCGGTCGAGCGCAGCTTGCAATTCTTCCAGAGATTTCTGTTTCTGGGCCTCGTCTGCCTTTGCCGGCACTGGGATGCAGCGGCTCACTCGCATCAGGCCGCGTGAGAAAGGCTTGGGAATCATCAATTTGTCCCAGGTGTTGAGCACCCAGGCGTCGGTCAACGCGATGTGGAAGACGACCATGGGGACAGAAGTTGAAGCTGCCAGGGACACCGGGCCGGGCTTGACTACATAGCGGGGACCGCGCGGGCCGTCCAGGGTGAAGGCTGCAATCCAGCCTTGCTCCAGGGCGCGGCGCATCCCAAGCAGAGCACGGACCGCGAAACGGCTGCTAGAGCCACGGATCTTGACGAAGCCGAATCGCTGCATGATGCGGCCGGTGTATTCACCATCGAAACTGTCGCTGCTCATGACCCGTATCTTGAGGTTGCGCCACAGATACATTGCCGGAATCATGCAGGTATGCCAGAAGGAATAGACGAATGGACGAGCCTCGAGCGATCCCGGTGATCCCTCTTCCCACGAGATAGCGATCTTTACGGTGGAACCGATGGCGCGGATCAGGAGATAGCCGGTCCATTCGATCAGCCAGAGCAGGAATCGTTGCCAGCGAGTGAATTGGCGAAAGGAGGCGGCGTCATTGAGGGCGGGGGTGACGGCGGCGGACACGAGGGTATTGTAGCGTTGCCGGCAGCAAAGGGAGCGAAACGAATTCTTTCACCACGGGGGACACAGAGGGCACAGAGGAAACGCAAAGTTGAAACGCCGAGAGCGCAGAGGTAATCAAAGAGTATGCAGGTAGGCCAGCAGATCGCTGATCTGCTGCTGGGTCAGCACCTGGCCATAAGCGGGCATCTTGTCGCGGCCGAGACGGACAATGTCAGACACGCGATCATCGTTGGCGGGCATACCGCTCATGGGGAGATATTTCCGCTGGAAAACGCCTTTCATGCTGGGGCCCTGGCGGCCGCGGGAGGAATAAGGGGCGTGGCAGCGATCGCAGTAGTTGTCGTAGACGCGGCGGCCGGCGGCCTGTTGCGGATTGAGGCCGAGTTCGGCGTCACTCTTGCGGCGTTGAACATCGCAGCCGGTGAGAGCCGTAAGGAGGATGACGGCGAACAGAATCCAATTCAGTGTGTAGATTCTAGATCTCAAAATGTGACTCCGCGGCATGCCTGCAAACGCCTCCGGCGCGGAAGTACAATATTAGAGCAAAACCTTGAAACGCAGAGGTCGCTGAGAAAAGTCCCCAAGTACGCAGAGAAAAATATGGCAGTCGTGGTCAAACGAATTTACGAGAAGGCGGCAGTTGCGGATGGCAAGCGGGTGCTGGTGGATCGCTTGTGGCCCCGGGGACTGAGCAAGCGGCGGGCCGCGCTGGACGCATGGTTGCGCGACTTGGCGCCCTCGGATGCGCTGCGTAAGTGGTTTCATGCCAGCCCGGGCGCTTGGGCGGTTTTTCGCAAGAAATACCTCAAGGAGTTGGCGCGGCCGGAAGCCGGGGAGGCGCTGACTGAACTTTACCGCCTGGCACACGGCCGGAAAAAATTGACACTATTGTTTGCTTCGCGAAACGCCGAGCGGAACAATGCAGTGGTCCTGAAAGACCTGCTCAACGGAATGCGCAAGCCGCCGACGGGCACGGGCCCTGCGGGAGCGAGGACAGCGGGCGTGCGGCAGTCGAAGAGGATGCCGAAGGGGTAGGGCCAGGTTGAGCCAAGTAACTTCAATGTGTCGGCTGGCCTTGCGTTTGCATGACGGTTGGAGTGGCGGGAAACTGAACAATCTCGCCGTCCTTGCGCCAGTAGTTCACTTCAACCGTCACAACGACGGCCACGGGATGTTCATCTTTCAGCGCTGACTGAAAGTACCACTGACGCACTGCTGTCGCAGCCTTCTTGTCGGTTTCCTTATCTACCTTGCGAATCACCTGCACGTCGCACACGTAGCCCTTGTCACTTATAACAGCCATCAGCATCACGGCTCCGATAAATTGCGCGTCAGGGGAGGGAGGAGTTTGTGGCACCAACGTCTTCGTCGCCATCGCACCTGTCCTCGGCGGTGTGGGCGGGCAAAAGCCCTTGCTATCAGCGGCAGCCAAGACTCCCGCGCCAACAAGTATCAGTAATGCAACAAGCCGCGTGCGCATGGACACAGGATACTCTACAGCATTCCCCCAAGCGCAACAGGTATTCTTGGAAACCTGCATGTCTGTGGCGGTGTAATCCGCAATCTGCCAGAAAACCAGCCAAGGTTTAGAATCGCCCCATGCGTCCGGTCTTCGAGTGGAATATCGGCAGCCGCTCGCTGCAGTTGGGCAAGCGCACTTTGATCATGGGTGTGATCAATGTGACTCCCGACTCATTTTCCGACGGCGGGTTGTACCTTGACTGCGACCGGGCGGTGGAACACGCACAGCGACTTTTAAACGAGGGCGCCGACATCATTGACGTCGGCGGCGAATCCACGCGGCCGGGAGCGGCGGTGCGAATTGCCACCGATTCGGCCCCTGCATCAGGCAAAGACCAGCCGATCAGCGAGAAAGAAGAGCTGGAGCGGGTGATTCCGATGATCACGGCGCTGAAGCGGAAGCGTCCAGAAACCGTAATTTCGATAGACACGTATAAGGCGGCTGTCGCGGGGGCAGCAGTTGAAGCTGGGGCCGAGATCGTAAATGACGTCAGTGGGTTCCGCTGGGACCCGAAGATGATCAAGACGCTGGCGGCACTGAAATGCGGCGCTGTAATGATGCACATGCGTGGACGGCCGGAGGAGTGGCGCAATCTGCCCCCGGTGTCAGACATCGTGATGCTGGTGAAACGGGAGTTGCGGGAATGGGTCGATTTTGCGGTGACCAAAGGCGTGCGACGGGAAGGGATCGTGCTCGACCCCGGCTTCGGATTCGGCAAGAGCCTGGAACAGAATTATCCGTTGCTCAAGCGCTTTGATGAGTTGCACGGACTTCGTTATCCATTGCTGGCGGGAGTATCGCGAAAGTCGTTCATCGGAAGAGCCTTGGCGCGAAATGGAAAAGATGCGACGCTGGAAGACCGGCTCCTGGGCACGGTGGCCGCGGAAGCGGCGCTCATTCTGAAAGGTGCGCACATCATCCGTACTCACGATGTACGGGCGTGCGTCGACGCGGTACGGATCGCGGACATCGTGGTGAGTTAGGCGCCCTAGCCGCCGAGGTCCTCCACCACCAGAAAAGGAACATTGGTCTGGATTCTTTGGGGGAGTGGATGGGTCGAGTCTTTTTGCAAAGAAAATGAAAGCACGCCGTTTTGCACGACTGTATCCGTGGCGTTGGGATAGCGAACGGTGGCGTCCGGCTTGTAAAGAGTAACTTCTGCCATTTTGCCTCCTGCTGGATGTTGTCTTGCTACCTAAATTCATTACCACAGGGGCCACAGAGAGCACAGAGTCTTCTTTTAAGTCACCGGGTGCCCTGGTGACGGCCCCTGAGTGTGATTCTCCGCTGCTATAATCAAGAATTGCGCTTATGAAAAGCAAGCGACTGATCCGCTCGACTACGGTGCTGTGCGTCCGCCGAAATGGCAGTGTAGTTCTGGCCGGGGACGGGCAGGTGACCTTGGGCGAAGCGGTCATCAAGCACACGGCCAAGAAGATCCGGCGGCTGTATCAGGACAAGATTCTGGCGGGATTTGCGGGTTCGACCGCGGATGCCTTCACGCTGTTCAGCCGCTTTGAAGCGAAACTGGAGCAGTATCACGGCAACCTGGGACGTGGGGCGGTGGAACTGGCCAAGGATTGGCGGACCGACAAGTTCCTGCGGCATCTGGAGGCTTTGCTGCTGGTTTCTGACAAGGAGCAGACCTTTCTGCTGAGCGGCCAGGGCGATGTAATCGAACCCGACGGGGGAATTGCGGCAATTGGCAGCGGCGGCCCGTACGCCCAGGCCGCGGCGCAGGCATTGTCGGAGCACACACAGCTTTCGGCGCGGCAAATTGCCGAGGAAGCCATGAAGATTGCCGGCAAGATGTGTATTTACACGAACGATAAGGTAACGATCGAGGAGTTGTAAGCACCTGTGGGTAGTCGTTTGTCGTCGGTCGTTGGCTGAACCCTTCGGCCTGCTTTTGCCAACGACGAACGGCCAAGGACCAACGACTATGGCAATTTATTTACCTGGAACGGTCGAGGAAGAGCAGGTCTCGCTGGACGAACTCACGCCGCGTGAGATCGTTGCCGAGTTGGACAAACATGTAGTAGGGCAGAAAGACGCCAAGCGCGCAGTGGCGATTGCGTTGCGTAACCGCATGCGGCGGCAAAAGCTGACGCCCGAGCTATCTGAAGAGGTCATTCCCAAGAACATCATCATGATTGGCCCGACTGGCGTGGGCAAGACGGAAATCGCCCGTCGGCTGGCGAAGCTCGCAAATTCTCCGTTCCTCAAGGTGGAAGCCTCGAAGTTCACCGAGGTGGGGTACGTGGGGCGCGATGTGGAGTCGATGATCCGCGATCTGGTGGAAATCGCGATCGAGATGGTGCGCGAAGAGAAGCTGGAAGATGTGACTGACAAGGCGGAACTCAACGCCGAGGAGCGGCTGTTGGACATTCTGCTGCCTCCGGTTGCGCCTCCCCGAACTGAGGCCGCACCGGCTGGATTTGTGCTGGAAGGGACCACTTCGGCGGGAGACTCTCTATCCCGCACCCGGGAGAAGTTGCGCCAGCAACTACGCGAAGGCAAGCTGGACGACCGCATGGTGGAGATTGATGTTCGCGAGAGAAATTTTCCTTCGTTCGAGATCATCTCCAACCAGGGCGTGGAGGAGATGGACGTCAACATCAAAGACATGTTGCCCAACATCTTCGGCCAGCGCACCAAGAAGCGGAAGATGAAGGTGAATGAGGCGTTTGACTATCTGATCCAGGAAGAAGAGCAGCGGTTGATTGATATGGACCAGGTTACGCGGACGGCGATTGATCGGGTCGAGGACGCGGGCATCATCTTTCTGGACGAGATCGACAAGATTGCCGGCCGCGAAAGCGGCCATGGACCGGATGTTTCACGCGAAGGCGTGCAGCGGGACATTCTGCCCATTGTGGAAGGGACGACGGTCAACACTCGCTATGGCATGGTACGCACTGACCATATTCTATTTATCGCAGCAGGGGCGTTCCACGTTTCGAAGCCCAGCGACCTGATACCGGAACTGCAAGGGCGGTTTCCAATTCGAGTGGAGTTGCAGTCGCTGACCATGGACGACTTCATTCGCATCCTGACTGAGCCCAAGTCTTCGCTGGTGAAGCAGTACACGGCGCTGCTTGAGACCGAAGGCGTGAAGCTGGAATTCACCACCGATTCGCTGGCAGAGATTGCCCGCTTTGCTTTCCGCGTGAATGAAGGCACCGAGAACATCGGCGCCCGCCGGTTGCACACAATTATGGAACGGGTGCTGGACCAGATCAGCTTTGACGCGCCGGACAAGAAGGGCGAGCACGTCAAGATCGATGCGGATTATGTGCGGCATATGCTGGCGGACATTGTGAAGGACCAGGATTTGTCGAGATATATTCTGTAATCAAAAGAGGCTGGCTGATCTGTGTGGTAACCGCCTGCCGTCCTTGCGGGGCCTGAGCCGCAACTACTCTTTCGCCCTTACGGGGCTTTATCGTTTGTCGCTTCTACCCACGGCTTGCGCCGTGGGCTTTATTCTGACGCCGCTTCGCGGCTAAACCACGGCAATAACGGTTCACTCGATCGCCATGTCTATCATTGACCGCACGCGGCTGACAGCGCTGATGCAGCGTGAGCAGCAGCGATTCGTTAAGGATCATCCCAAATCAAAGGCGCTGTTTGAGCGGGCGGGAAAGTCTCTGCTGGCGGGCGTGCCCATGAACTGGATGCGGAAGTGGGCAGGGGCCTTTCCACCGTTTGTGCGCGAGGCGCAAGGCGCGCATTTCTTTGACGTGGACGGCAATCGCTACGTGGATCTTTGCCTGGGAGATACCGGGGCGATGACCGGCCACTCGCCAGCCGCCACGGTGAAGGCGGTGGAGGCGCAGTCGCGACGCGGCATTACTTTCATGTTGCCGGTGGAAGATGCGATCTTTGTCGCCGAGGACCTGCAGAAGCGTTTCGGGTTGCCGTTCTGGCAATTCGCGCTTACAGCCACTGACGCTAACCGATTTTCCATTCGCCTCGCTAGAAAGATCACGCGACGCCCGAGGATTCTGGTTTTCAACTGGTGCTATCACGGCACGGTGGATGAGGCATTCATCACCCTGCAGCCGGATGGCACAGCGCAGGCGCGGCGCGGGAATGTTGGGCCTCCGGTTGATCCGGCTATCACAACGAGAGTGGTTGAGTTTAACGATGTAGCGGCTCTGGAAAAAGCCTTGGCGCCCGGGGATGTAGCTTGCGTTCTAGCCGAGCCGGCGATGACGAATGTTGGCATCGTGCATCCTGAGCCGGGGTTTCACGCAGTCCTGCGCGACCTGACTCGCAAATCAGGGACGCTGCTTATCCTCGACGAGACCCATACCATCTGCGCTGGTCCGGGCGGCTCTACGGGCGCGGACCGGCTTCAGCCTGACATTCTGGTGTTCGGCAAGGCCATTGGGGGCGGCGTGCCGGGCGCAGCTTATGGATTTACCGAGGAAGTGGCACAGCGCATCTCTGCCGATGACAACCTGGAAGACTGCGATGTGGGTGGGATTGGAGGGACATTGGCGGGCAATGCGCTCTCGCTCGCTGCCATGCGGGCCACTCTAACCAGCGTGCTTACGAAAGAGGCCTTCGACCGCATGATGCCCATGGCCGAGCGCTGGACCGCGGGAGTTCGACAGACCATCAGCGAATTTGCATTGCCATGGCATGTGACCCGTCTGGGATGCCGGGCGGAGTACCTTTTTTCAGCGAAAGCGCCGAAGAACGGCACGGAGGCGCATGATGCCATGGACTTCGAACTGGAGCGCTTTCTGCATCTTTACTGCATGAACCGTGGAATCCTGCTGACCCCCTTCCACAATATGGCCTTGATGTCACCTTCGACCGACAAAGACGATGTGGACCAGCATTCACGGGTGTTTCGCGAGGCGGTGAAAGAGTTGACCGAGTAATGGTGTTTTGAAGGAAAAGCCGGAACCACAGGGAGCACAGAGGGCACAGAGAAAGGCACAGGGGACGGGCGGGACGCCCTTCCTCCATTATTATTTGATCCAGTGAGACTCCGACTTCATCGTGGCTGGCTTTGCACCTTCGTCCTTGCGGGCATGACTGCTTGCGGCGTTCCTGGCATTCCCAAACCGCCTTCGTTGAATTTGCCGCAGCCCGTGAAGGATCTCAGGGCCATACGTAAAGGCGACCGGGTGTACTTAGCCTGGACCGTCCCTGCCAAGACCACGGATTTCCTGCCGGTCCGGCACCTGGGGCCGACGCGGGTGTGTCGTGGAGCGAATGCCTCGATGACCGACTGCGGAACTCCTGTCGGAGAAGTGGCTGCACCCGAGGTCGCGAAGAAGAACGATGCCGCGGCAACGCAGAGGCAGGGCTATTTCGATCGGATGCCTGCGAACCTGTTGGGTGACATTCCCTCGGCAGAAGTTTTTTATGCGGTTTCGGTGTTGAATGAAAACGGGCACAGTGCCGGGCTGTCGAATATTGTGGGCGTGCCAGCGGTGGTGGCTCCGATGCCGCCCGCTGATTTCCAGGCTCAGATCACAACAGACGGGGTGGTAGCGAACTGGAAGGAGACACCAGCAACCGGGGCGAAATTCTTTTATCGCCTGTATCGCCGTGCTGACGGAGCGAGCACAGATTTTGTCGCGGGCGAGGCACCATGGGGCAACCTCGAACTGGTCGACCACAATTTCGAATGGGAGAAAACATATTCCTACCGGGCGACAGTAGTAACAGTCATTCACGTGGATGGAAAGCCGGACAGAGAGTTCGAGAGTGCGGACACACCCGCGGTGAAGGTCTTTGCCCATGATGTTTTCCCGCCTGCCGTGCCTTCGGAAGTGCAGGCGGTATTTTCGGGGGCCGGTCAGCCAGCATTCATCGATCTGATCTGGGCGCCGGACACGGACGCGGATTTGGCCGGTTACAACGTTTATCGGCACGAAGAGGAAAGCGAGCCCCAGAAGATCAATTCAGGCCCGGTGAAGGCTCCGGCATTTCGTGATGCGAATGTCGCTCAAGGGCACAGGTATTTTTATTCAGTCTCCGCGGTCGATGTGCGTGGGAATGAGAGTGCGCGGTCGGGGGAGACGAGTGAGGCTGTGCCTTAGGGCAGTGCCGTTCTTAACCACAGGGGGCACAGAGGTTCACAGAGGAATTACTTTTTGGCTCGGACTTGAACTCTTGTGCCTTCTGGGAGTTGGCCATCGAGCAATTCGACTTTGCCATCGCGAACGACGCCGTTGAATTCCTGCTTTTCGGGGCCCGGACTCTGACGGGCAGGTACGCCGGTGGCTACACGGCCCATGCCTTTGTCCATGGCAGCGTTGGCCAGTTCGTCAGCTTCCTGATTGTGGCCGCGGAGCACATGGCCGATGGAAAACCAGTCGAGCTGTGCGATCAATTCTTTGGCACGGGCGTGAAGGTCCTTGAGCGCCAGATTCTTCACTTTGTAGATGCCTTTAATCTGGCGGACTAGCAACTCCGAATCGCTGACGACTTTCAATGCTTTGTGGCCCTGCTTGACAGCGTACTCGAGCGCCGCGATCAGTCCTTGGTACTCGGCGAAGTTGTTGGTCTGGTGGCCGAGGTATTCGCTCAGCGCAGCGATTTTCTTGCCGGTCTGGTCCTGGATGACGACGCCATAGCCGGACGGCCCGGGATTGCCGCGTGCGCCGCCGTCACTGTAAGCGATCAGGTAGTGATCGGGAGGACCGCCTCCACGGGGTGCGAACAGGTTGCTGGTTCCGGGGGCTGAGGGCATGGGGAGAGTCTACATCGAAACAGAATCGTTCTCAGCTCCAGGCAAAAGCATAACCACAGAGGGCACAGGGGCAAGATTAGATTTGGCAAAACCCAGTTCTCGGTTTTCAGTTCCCAGTTCTCAGTTTTTCAAGTAATGGTCGAACCAGGCGAGCACCCGCTCCATAACGTCACGTTGATGTTCAGGCTGGTTGAAGACATGGCCCTCGCCGGGATAGATCACTAACTGAGTCTCGACCCCGAGTGTTTTCAAGGCGTGCCAGAACTCGCGGGATTGTGGGGCTGGGCACTCGCCATCGTACTGGCCGACCAGGAGCAGGGTTGGGGTTTTGGCGTTCTTTATAAACGTGATGGGCGCGGTGCGGGCGTAGACCGCGGGATCGTCGTAAACCGAGGCGCCGAAATACGGGATCATCCACTCGTCAATGTCATTCTGCCCATAGTAGCTTTGCCAGTTGGCGAGTCCGGCGCCGGAGACTGCGGCACGGAAGCGATGGGTCTGAGTGATCGCCCACATGGTCATATATCCACCGTAGCTCCAGCCGGTAATGCCGACGCGGTCGTTATCTACGGGCAGGGTTTTCACGACTTCGTCGACGCCAGCAAGGATGTCACGGAAGTCGCCGTAGCCGAAGTCTTTGATGTTGGCTTCGGTGAACTTCTCGCCCTGTCCAAAGCTGCCGCGAGGATTGGGATTGAGCACGAAGTAGTCGTGCGCTGAAAGTTCCAGAGTGTTGAAGAATACGTCCGGCCATCCGGTGTTCACGGTGCCGGCCGGGCCGCCATGGGCGACCACCACCATCGGATAGCGGCGGCTGGGATCGTAGTTCTTGGGGTAGACCAGCCAGCCTTGAATCTTCATGCCATCGCTCGACCAGTGCAGGTTCTTAATTTCTCCCCAGGGCGGGTTGAGGACGGGGTTGCTGTGAGTCATCTGCTTCCACTGACCCACGGGGCCGGTCCAAATCTCGGGGGGCTGGGTCCAGGAGTGACGGATTACGGCGGAAGTCTGTCCATCGGACGCGAGAGAGAGGGATATGGCGCTGCGAAATTCATCGGTGGTGATGGTTCCCGTCCCGGTCATCAGGGTGGAGAGTTTGCCGTTCAACAAATTGACCGTGGAGACTCCGGCATCGCCATCAATGTGCTCTGCAAACAGAATCTCTCCGGGTGTGCGCCAATAGAGGCTTGCAGGAGAAGCG
This sequence comes from uncultured Acidobacteriota bacterium, assembly GCA_963734415.1. GTDB lineage: Bacteria > Acidobacteriota > Terriglobia > Terriglobales > Acidobacteriaceae > JABCZH01. The sequence goes on from CAVTHF010000002.1 coordinate 54,768, forward strand.
GCGATTCCCGGCGTGAGGTTGCGAGCATCGCCGCCGCTGGCGGGCGCGACGAAGATGTCACCGCCAACGAATCCCTCATCGCTCATCAGGCCGGAGATGAAGGCAATGTTCTTGCCGTCCGGCGACCAGCGCGGGCAGGCGATTTGGAAATGTGGCTTGTAGATCGGTTTCAACTGCGGAGCGGCCAGGCTTGCGGTATAGAGCTGGGCGACATACCAATTGGCGTCGCCGGCACCAGGAGCAGCGAGGAGAGCAAAGCTCCGGCTGTCCGGAGACCAGTCGAATTCGTAGACGTACATGTCCGCGGGTGAAAGCTGCGTGACCTTGCCGGAGGCCACATCAACCACGGCGAGACGCTGCTCATAGACTTTTTCGGCGATGACGCCAGTCTCGGGGGCGACGGGCAGCAGCGGGTCGGCTTTGCGAGGGGCATTCTCGGTAAACAGAAAAGCGATGGATTTTCCGTCCGGCGACCAGGCGGGATCGGCAAGAGCCCCGGTGAGGGTAGTAAGTTTGCGGGCGACTCCGTTATTGACCTGGGCGACATAAAGTTGCGCCTGGCCATCGGTGCCAACGTCTGAGATGAAAACGATTTGTTTGCTGTCCGGCGCCCAGGCCACATGATCTTCGCTGGCCGCGTCACCGCCGGCAACGGCAGAGATGCGGCTCGGCTTGAGGTTGGGGGAGTTGGCGTCTCCAATGTAAATCGCCGACCCGCCAATCGATTCGCCGGCGCTGTTCTCCGCCGGAGCCACCCAGGCGAGGCGAGTGGCGTCGGGCGAGATCGCGACCTGTTGGAAGGTGTGGATGCGAGTGGCATGGGCCAGACCGGCGAGAACTTGAAGGCAGGTCAGCAATGCAAGAGCGCGTAGTAGATGATGGCATTTGGGCATTAGTGGATCCTCGAATGCGGACAGTTCATCTTCCCATGGCCAGGCGAGTGGCCAGGCGGGGTGGCAGGTTGGCGGCGAGAATGCGGTCCTGCGCCGACTGGAGGTTGTAAGGGACCCGGCAAAAGGTCAGGATACCGGCATCGGAATCGAACACCGAAAAGCCAGCGCGCCAGTCGCCGTCGCGCGGCTGGCCCACCGAGCCGGGGTTCACCAGATAGCGCAATTCTTTTTTGAGGGGGAACTCGCTGATCTCAGTTTGTCCCACGGTCTTGTAGCTGGGACGAAAGGCCTCGAGTTGAACGTTGTTGGTTTCAAACAGACCTTGCAGATGAGTGTGGCCGAAAAAAGTTATATGAGCGCCGGAGACCAGCAGCGGCTCCACGGCGTCACGCACGGTAACCACGTAGTCGTCTTCGTCAATCGGTGAGCCGTGCACGAACTGCACGCCAGGCACGCCTTCCACCGCTACCGGACCCTGGGGCAGGGCGCGCAACCATGCGAGATTGTCCGGAGTGAGTGCGTCATGGGTCCACTCCGCCGCCAAGGCGGCCACGGGATTAAAGTCCTTGAGGTCCATCAGACCGCAGACGGCTTTGTCGTGGTTGCCGCGGACGAAAGTCTTCCCCAGAGCGCGTGAACGGTCGATGACTTCGTTGGGGCTGGCGCAGTAGCCGACGACATCTCCCAGGTTCACGACCAGGTCGTGGGCTGGAGCTGCCGCCAGACAGGCTTCTAACGCTTCAAGATTGCCATGAATATCGCTTATTAGAAGAATGCGCACTGGTCACCGGGCGAATTGGCGATTATAGACCTCCGGCGAGTTTTGCACAGCAGCTTGGGGTCAGGGCTACGACCCATTCAGCACCGGGCAGCGGGCCCAGTGGCCGGGAGCGATTTCCAGGAGCGGAGGCAGAGCACGTGCACATTCGGGAATGCGCAGGTCGCAACGCGGCTCGAAAGGGCATCCCCCGGGCACGGCGTGCATGGGCGGAACTGTGCCGTCGATGGTGGGCAAAGGTTGGTTGCGATCAGTTTTCAGTGTGGGCACCGCGTTCAGAAGTCCGCGAGTGTAGGGGTGAGCGGCGGCGCGAAAGATATCGGGCTTGGAGCCCAGTTCGATGAGGCTACCGACGTACATCACGGCCACGCGGTCGGCGACCTGAGAGACGACGGCAAGATCGTGTGAGATAAAAAGCATGGCCAGGCCGAATTTTTCCCGTAGCTCGGAGAGCAATTCGAGTATTTGGGCTTGAATGGTGACATCGAGAGCGGTAGTGGGCTCGTCGGCGATCAACAATTGCGGGCGGTTGACGATGGCCATGGCAATCATGATGCGTTGGCGCATGCCGCCTGAGAGTTGATGGGGATAGTCACGAGCGCGGCGGGCGGCGTCGGGGATGGCAACGTCGTTCATGGCTTCGACGGCGCGGTTCCATGCCATGTCTTTTGTGACGGTGGCATGAGCGCGGACGGCTTCGGCAATCTGGTCGCCGACCCGCATAACCGGATTGAGGGCGGTCATGGGCTCCTGGAAGATCATGGCGATATGCGAGCCGCGAAGGTCGCGCATGTGGTCGTCCGGGAGTTGCAGAAGATTGCGTGTAGCGGCGGCGCTCGAAAACAGTATTTCTCCGGTGGTGTGGGCTGTGGGTGGGAGCAGCCGCATTAGAGCCAGAGCGGTGAGAGATTTTCCTGAGCCGGATTCGCCGACCAAGCCGAGGACTTCGCGGGGAGCGAGGGTGAAGCTGAGGTCGCGGACGGCAGCGAGCGAATGGCCCTCTTTGCCGGAACGGAATGCGATGGTCAGGTTGCGGACGTCGAGGAGCGGCGGCACGAGGTTATGGTATCAGCGGATCCGATAAAGGCCTCACCACAGGGGGCACAGAGGTCACAGAGAAGCAAAAGAGGGAGAAGGAGAGTGCGTGGTGCCTTTCTGTGATCTCTGTGTTCTCTGTGATTTTCTTTGGCTTCTCACTGCCCCAGGATCAGCGGCAGTCCGTTCTTGCTGTTTCCGATCACCACCACTTTGCTATTGGGGCTTTTGGCAAGATTCTCCGTGGCCTCGATGCCTTTCCACTCCAACAGTTGCGGGCTGATGCCCTGGGCAACAATCTGCTGGAAGTCACGGATGCCCTGAGCTTCGATGCGTTTGCGCTGGGCCTCCTGAGTTTCTTTTTGCAATTTGAAGTTCATGGCGAGGGCGTCTTGTTCAGCCTGCTGCTTGGCTTCGATGGAAGACTTCAGCGTAAGCGGGAGCTGAATGTCGCGCAGCAAAATGCTTTCCACCAGGATTCCGCGAGTTCCCAGAATGCCCGCCATCTGATCGTGGATTTGCTTAGCCACCATTTCGCGTTCCCCGGTGTACAGCGCATTGGCGGTATGAGAAGCCGTAGCTTCACGGATGGCGGCGCGCAGGTTGGGCTCGATTAGCACCGTCTCGTAGCCGGGGCCAATCTTCTGGTACACGTCGGATGCTTTTTCGGGATCTAGGTGGTAGATCAACGAAGTGTCGAGATTCATCACCAGGCCTTCGCTGGAGGGCACGCTGGCGGATTCCTTGATCTCCTGGGTACGGATGGTCATCTCGTTGTTGGTCTTGAAGGGGCTGATGAGATGCATGCCTTCGGGCAGCACTTCGCCGGTGACGCGGCCAAATAGTGTGAGCACGCCTACATGGCCGGATTCAACGCGAGTCACCGAGGCAAAGAGCACGATGATCAATATGAACCCGACCACCGCCAGCGCGATCAGGCGCAGAAATGGGTTGGGATTTACGCTGATGATCCTGCCGCCGGTATTGAATGTAGCCATGGTTGCACCCCCAAGGACAGTCTAGTGAAGAGCATTGCCCCTGCGAAGTGACTTGGCGGGGACACCGCAGCATCCGGTAGTGGCGCGGATTCCGGCCAAAAACGGATGAAAAAAACTGCACATTGACAGCCCCGGAGCGGGCGATGTATTGTCGCTGCGACTTGTACTACCGCGCATCGTTGCAACCGCGAATGCCCTCCCCATTCCGCCTGGCAACGTCTAGGCGGCGTTAACTCCCAACGTGAGGACATACTCCCGATGAATCGACCATCCGTGGCATTCTTCTCTCCCAATCGCCATAATTTCTCGATCTGGTTGCTGGCCCTGGCAGTCTTTGTGACCGCGGCAATCCCGGCCAGCGCGCAATTCACTTTGAAGAAAATCAGCACTGACACCTTTACCGACTCCGACGCCCAGCATGCGACCGAAGTTGAGCCGGATACGTTCGCCTACGGCAATACCATCGTGAGCGCATATCAAGTTGCCAGAATCAGGGACGGTGGCGGGGCCGACGTCGGATTTTCCACCTCGACGGATGGGGGGAAAACCTGGACAGCGGGTTACTTGCCGGGCCTGACCCAGAACTATCAAGGCGGAAGTTTCTCGGCGGCCAGTGATGCGGCGGTTGCGTATGATGCGGCTCACGGCCAGTGGCTAATCTCCACGCTTCCGATTGGGAACAATGATCTGGTGGCGGTGAGCCGCTCGCAGGACGGCATCAATTGGGGAACGCCGGTGCTGGTGACCAACGACATCAATTCCGACAAGAACTGGATTGTGTGTGACAACACTGCGACCAGCCCGTTCTACGGGCACTGCTACGTGGAATGGGACAGTCCGGCCGATGGCGATCTGGTTTTCATGAGCACTTCGACCGACGGTGGCCTGACTTGGGGGGCGGCCAAGACTACGGCCGACAGTCTGTCCGGTATCGGGGGCCAGCCCCTGGTGCAACCCAATGGCAACGTAGTGGTGCCGATTGTGAGTTTGTTTACCGGCGGCATGGCGGCTTTCAGTTCAAACAATGGCGGGGCCAGTTGGAGCAGCGAAGTCAACATTGCCAATGGTGTCGTGGTTGAGCATGGCGACGCCGGCGGAATACGAAGTGCAGGTTTGCCGACGGCAGACGTCGATGGGGCGGGGAACATTTACATGATCTGGTCAGACTGCCGCTTCCGGACCAACTGCAATGCCAATGACCTGGTTTTGAGCACCTCCAGCGACGGCGTTACGTGGAGTTCGCCGGCCCGTCTGCCGATTGTGCCGGTGAACAGCGCGATTGACCTGTTCATCCCTGGGGTAGGGGTGGATCATGCGACTTCCGGCAGCTCTGCGCACCTGGCAGTTACCACCTACGCGTACTCAAACACCAACTGCAGCAAGGCCACGTGCCAGCTCTATGTAGGGTTCACGACCTCGAACGATGGCGGGAAAACCTGGACAGCGGGGAAAGTGCTGGCGGGCCCCATGAGCCTGAGCTGGCTGCCCAATTCGCAAAACGGATTGATGGTGGCCGACTATCTGAGCGTGTCCTACGCAAATGGGCAGCCTTTCGGAGTTTTTGCCGTGGCCAAGGCCAAGTCGGGCACAAAATTTGATGAAGCCATGTACACCACCACCACACCGCTGCTGGTGTCGGACAGTGAGCCCCGCTACAGTTCGAGGGCCGACAAGCCGATACCGGGCGTGAAATCCGACAAAGGACCGCGGAAGTTCTACGACCTTGACAATGAGTACCCCATCCCGCCAAAGAAGAACGCTTCGCGACGATCGAGCAAGAAATAGGAGCTGCCAGCAATGCAACGGAATCCTGGTTTTCGTCAGGCAACAGTCTTAGTGCTCTTTACTTCGGTGCTCAGTGTCACAGGGGCGCTAGCGCAACGGGGGTTGCGACAACTCAGCTCTGACCCGTTTACCAACGACACCAGCCAGCACGCCACCGAGGTCGAACCCGATACGTTCGCGTTCGGTTCGACTATCGTGAGCGCGTTCCAGACCGGCCGCATCTCTGGCGGTGGCTGTTCGGACATCGGATTTGCGACCTCCACCAACGGCGGCACGACCTGGACACATGGCTTCCTGCCGGGCATCACCACTTTTTACCAAGGGGGGACGTTTCCATCGGTGAGCGATCCCTCGGTCGCCTTTGATTCTGCGCACGGAAAATGGCTGATCTCTTCGCTGGGCCTGGGAGCCAACAACAATACTGTCCTCGCCAGCAGCTCAAGCGACGCCCTCACCTGGAACAATCCGGTCTCCGTAAACACCAACACCGCATACGCGGACAAGGACTGGATCGCGTGCGACAACAGCCCCACCAGTGCATTTTTTGGGCATTGTTATGTGGAGTGGGACGATGCCTTCAACGGAGACCAGATACGGATGAGCACTTCCAAGGATGGTGGACAAACCTGGAGTGCCGCGGCCGATGTCCCCAATGCGTTCGGGTTAGGCGGCCAGCCCGTGGTACAGCCAAACGGGACTGTAGTCGTGCCTTTTGAAGGTAACGGGATCCAAGCGTTCACTTCCACCGATGGGGGAAAGACCTGGATCAGCCCAGTGACCGTGGCCAATATTTCTGATCACGGCGAGGACGGTAACTTGCGCAGCCAACCACTGCCGTCGGCCGAAGTGGATGGCGGAGGCACGGTTTACGTAGTGTGGCAGGATTGCCGTTTCCGCGCCGGGTGCACCTCCAACGACATCGTGCTGAGCACCTCCAGCGATGGGCGGCACTGGTCGACGGTCAGCCGCGTTCCTACCGACCCGGTGAGCAGCACGGTGGACCATTTCATCCCTGGCATAGCGGCAGACCCGGCAACCTCAGGCGCGACGGCACATCTGGCTTTGACCTTCTACTTCTATCGAGTTTCCAGCTGCGGTTCGTCGTGCAACCTGGGGGTGGGGTTCGTGTCGTCCCACGACGGCGGTAAGACCTGGGTCAACGGAAAAATCCTGGGAGAAGGTGTAAACACCAACTGGCTGCCTTCAACATCGTTAGGACAGATGGTGGGCGACTACATCTCAACTTCGTTTGTGAACGGCAAGGCTTTTGGAGTATTCGCCGGGGCGTTGCCGCCCAGCGGCGGCAAGTTCCGCGAGGCCATGTACACTCCGCAGATCGGAATGTTGGAGGAGGGTACTGGGCCGTTGTTGAGTTCGGCCGGCGACAAAGCGGTTCCCGATGCGAAGTCGGACCACGGACCGAGGAAATATTGGGATGACGAGGGCCGGGTTCCGCGATCAAAACAGAAACCGCCTTCGAAGTAGTAACAGAATCAGTGCGGAGTTATCGTTCGTCCCCCTGAGGTTCGGTTAATTACTACGGACCTCAAGGGGAGATGTTTTCAGCGGACTGACAGTCCTCGGGATCACCGGTTGCGGTATTCTCTCCCTCGATGCGCGGAGATCCCTCCAACGAAATTGTCCCAACCCCGGATACTCAAGCTCCGCAAACCCAGGTCTCTCTGGCTCAACTTGCGCTCGTCTTCCTGAAGCTGGGCACGATTGCCTTTGGCGGGCCGGCCGCTCACATCGCGATGATGCAGGACGAGTTCGTTCGCAAGCGGCAATGGATCACGCAAGCGGATTTTCTTGACCGGCTGGGTGCCGCAAACCTGATTCCCGGCCCCAGTTCGACAGAAGTGGCAATCTTCATCGGACAGGCGAAGCGTGGCTGGGCCGGGCTTCTGGTGGCCGGCTGTTGCTTCATCATTCCGGCGGCCGTTATGGTTGGGGCGATTGCAGCCGTTTACGTTCGATACGGATCGCTGCCCCAGGTCGCAGGCATCCTGTACGGCGTAAAAGCTGCCGTGATTGCCATCATTGTGCAGGCATTGTGGAGCCTGGCGCAGGTGGCCACGAAGACAAAGCTGCTGGCGCTCATCGGAGTGGGGTCGATTGTTCTTAGCGCTGCGGGAGTGACGCCGCTGTTGGTGCTTGCCGTGGCCGGCGCCGCGTCGGGTGCGGCGTTAGGGTTCAAGAGTTGGCAGGCAGTCAAGCTGCCGGTTCTTCCGGTCCGCGGACACTTGGCCCTGCTTGCGGGAACCGCCGCAGTGACGGTTGCTCCGGTCAGCCTGTTTCGGTTATTTCTTTCGTTCGTGAAAATCGGTTCCGTTGTTTTCGGCAGCGGATACGTGCTGCTTGCGTTTCTGCGGACAGAATTTGTAAGTCATCTGCATTGGCTTACAGAAAAGCAGCTCATTGATGCGGTGGCCGTTGGGCAATTTACTCCCGGCCCCGTGTTCACGACTGCGACCTTTATTGGCTACCTGGTTGCGGGAGTGCCGGGCGCGGTGATGGCAACGGTGGGCATCTTCGTGCCGGGCTTTATATTCGTCGCCTTGAGCGGACGGATGCTTCCAAAACTCCGGCGCTCGCCGTTAGCGGCGGCAATATTGGATGGGGTCGTGGTGGGGTCTTTGGCCTTGATGGCGGTGGTGGCCTGGCAACTGGGACGGGCAGCGGTCGTGGACTGGATCGCGTTGGCGATTGTGGTGGTCAGTGCGGGCCTGCTGTTTCGCTATCGTATCAATTCGGCATGGGTGATTATTGGGGCGGGGTTGGTAGGCTGGCTGGCGCGGTCTTAATGGGGCAAAACTTCGGCGGTGATCATGGGGTTATTTTGAAGACCGTTCCGCAACCGAAGAAACCACAACTGAGGTCGCCGCCATCGCTGGTGGTGCCGTAGAGGTTGCCGGCTGCATCCCGGGTCAAACCACCCAACGGGTTTGCCCCATCCGGTGCGGCATTGAAGCTGTGGAGGATGGTGAATTTGCCTGAGCTGTCGATTTCAAAGACAGTTCCGTACCCGGAGGTCCCACCATAAAAAGTGGTTCCATAGATGTTTCCGGCGGGATCCAGAACGACGCCGGCCATGGGGTTCACGCCGTCCGGGTTGCCGGCGAAGCTGTGCAGCAATGTGAGTTTGCCGGTTCTGTCTATCTTGAAGACGGTACCGAAGCCGCCTGCCGTGCCACCGTACTTGGTGGTACCGTAGGCATTTCCGGCGGAGTCTCCGACTAATCCGGCGTAAGGATTTTCGCCGTCCGGTGTCCCCGCGAAGCTATGAACGAGAGTGAGCTTGCCGGTTCTATCCAGTTTGAAAACGGTACCGAATCCACCTGCGGTGCCGCCGTAGACGGTGGTCCCGTAGAGATTGCCGGCCCCGTCTCTGACCAGGCCTGCTTCCGGATCTTCACCGTCAGGGGTCCCGGCAAAGCTATACAGCACACTTTGTTCTCCCTGGGCGTTCACTTTGTACACGGTGCCGAAACCGCCCGCTGCGCCGCCGAATTGTGTGGTGCCGTAACCATTTCCCTGAGGATCGGCAATCACGCTGCCATGGGGATCGGCACCATCGGGATTGGAGGCGAAACTGTGCAAGAGAGTCAAACTGCCGTTGTGGCTGAGCCTGAACACGGTACCGTAGCCACCCGCCGTGCCACCGTAGAGAGTGACTCCGTACAAATTGCCAAACCGATCGGCAACCAACCCTCCGTCTGGGTCTTCTCCATCCGGTTCACCTGCGAAGCTGTACAGCACCTTTTCGTGGCCCTTTGTGTCCAGCCCAAACACAGTGCCAAAGCCGCCCGCGGTGCCGCCATATTGGGTAGTTCCATACAGATTGCCGGCGGAATCGAGAATGGGTGCGGCGTCGGGCTGCCATCCCTGAGCTTCGTTGGTAAAGGTGTAGAGAACCGTAAAAGTCTGGGCGTGCACGCAAGGAACGACCATGGCGGCGGACACAAGCACAACCGCCGACGCCAGCACCGTCGCCGCGAATGATGGCATCCTTGAATCTTTACCCTGGTGTTGCACGGCTTTCGGCATAGGCTCCTCCATTATTGCGACCAGGCCCGGCACTGGCTGGCGCAACATTGTAGCCTAACTACTCTCAATGGGAGGCGTGAAAAACCTTCTCTGTCGCGGTTTGCAGCCGATTTCCACACTGACGGTTTCTTATCCAAGACGGGACGAAAGAACATAGGAATCGAATAAATCCAGCCTACTTTTCGGCATTGCCGGCGACGACCACACGTTACCTGCACCAAATCTGGTCACCGCCTTGTGGAGTGGCTGCACTCGCCTGCATTCGCAGCGTTTACGCGCCTCGAATTTTGATTGACTCTGAAAATAGAAAGCGTAAAAAGGCAATCGTTCTTTGACACGTTCCAGAGTTTTCCCGGTTGGTGCGGCGTCCGGGGCTCAAGCGAAGTCACTCTGCGGCATCGCAAGATGAAAAGTGGAGAGGGTGAGCAAGGGTCTTATAGCCAAGCGCTGGTCGAGGCGAACGGGAACAGCATGTCAAAGGCAAGATAGAGTCCCGAGGCGTTGAACTGGTTTATCCGGTTGGCGGTTAGCCCGGAGCCCGAGCAACAATCGCAGCATCGCACGCCGCAAGGTGAACGATGAAACGCAGGTTGGCGAGGGTCTAAAGCGAGCTACTGGCCGAGACGAATGAGTTCAACACCACCTCGGGACTCTTAGTGTTTTTTGGAAGCTTTCAGCAGGGAATCCTATACATTTCCGGCGCCCGCCTGCTTGACTGCTGGATTCTCCTTGCTGCCGTGTTTGCCCAGGAATCGCTCTAACTCTTCGAACAGCAAGCGCGACTGGATGGGTTTTGACAGATAGCCATCAAAGCCCGAGTCCAGAACCCTCTCCCGGTCGCCGCGCATGGCGTAAGCAGTCACAGCCAGCACCGGCAACGACGCTAGATTAGGGCGCTCACGGATTTTCCGCACTACTCCAAAGCCGTCGAGAACGGGCATGTCGAGGTCAAGCAATAGGATGTCGGGGCGTGATTCCTCGAGCGATGCCAGGGCCTGTTGGCCGTCGCAGGCCTCGGTGACGGAGTATCCGCGTGACTCCAGTAACTCGCGGAGCAGTTCCCGATTGACGGGATTGTCCTCGGCAATCAGAACCGTGCTCATGCCTGTCCAGCAGCCTTTCCACGCTCACGCCTGCGAACCACCCGGTCAATTTCGAGGAGGAGTTGCTGGTGCCAGGAGCCATTTTTTTGAAACATGGCCTGGGTTTCGCTGTTGAGAAGCGTGCGCTCGTCTGGGGTCAGGGCCTTGGCGGTCATCACGAAGACCGGCAGATCTTTCAAGTTGGGTTCTTGCCGGATATGGTGGATGACATCGAAGCCATTCATGCCAGGCATCAACAAATCGAGCATGACCGCTCCCACGATTTTGGAAGACAGCACTTCAAGCGCTCTGGCGCCGCTGCGGACGCTTTGGGTCTCGTATCCCGCAGAGCGCAGAGTCTCCTCCAGCAACTCCAGAGTGGCGGGATCATCGTCTACCAACAGAATGGCGGCGTCATCATCAGCCTGCACCGACACATGTTTGCGAATGGTTTCCAGAAGCAGCGGTTTGCGGATTGGCTTGATCAGATAGTCAGCCGCTCCCAACGCGAATCCCACCTGCTTCTGATCAACGATGGAGACAATGATGATTGGGATATCGGCGGTTTCCGAATTCTTTCTCAGTGTCACCAGGGTCTCGAAGCCGTTTCCCTCTGACATCAAGACATCCAAGGTAATCGCATCCGGGCGCAGTTCCTTGGCCTTCTTAAGAGCCTCGACGCCAGACGCGGCCACAACGGTGCGATATTCCGAATCGAGGTAGCTGCAAATCAGCTCGCGAGCGGAAACTTCGTCGTCCACGACCAGGATTAAGGGTTTCCCAAAGGACGTCGCAGCCGAAGGCCGGAGTACCGGGCGAGTTGAACCCACGGTTGCGGTTCCGGCGGGAAGGGTGAAAGTAAATCGGCTGCCTTTGCCGAGTTCGGTCTCCACAACGATGGTGCCGCCTTGTTGCTCGACCAGACGTTTGGTGATGGCGAGTCCCAGGCCGGTACCTTGGTGCGCGGCATCCGAGGCTCCCTCCAGCTGCCGGAATTCCTCAAATATGACCTGGCGATCCTCCAGCCGGATCCCAATGCCGGTGTCGGCGACCGAGAGACTCACGTGGTTTCCGGTCCGGGAACATTCGATGGAGACGCTTCCGCCTTTGGGAGTGAACTTTACAGCATTGCTGAGCAAGTTATAGAGGATTTGCTTGAAGCGAACGCGATCGGCATTCACCGATACCTGCCCTGCCACGGTCTGCCGCACGTTGATGTTTTTTGCCATGGCCAGTGGCCGGATGGTGGACAGAACCTCCGGCAAGGCATCGCTGACCTGGAAATCCTCACAGCGGAGCTCCAGTTGGCCAGCCTCGATCTTGGAGAGATCCAGAATGTCGTTGATGAGCTGAAGCAGATGAGCGGAACCTTGTTTGATGTGGTCTACGAAACGCTTTTGCTTGTCATTGAGTTGGCCCGGTGTGCCTTCGGCCAGGAGGTCTGAAAAACCCACAATTGCATTCAGCGGAGTCCGCAACTCGTGGCTCATGCTGGCCAGGAATTTGCTCTTCAATTTAGTAGCGCGTTCGACTTCACGATTACGAAGTTCGAGCTCCTGGTTGGAGGCGGTGATACGCCCCATGAATTTGCGCTTTTCTTCTTCATCCCGCTTTCTCTGGGTCACGTCGACAGCGACGATGACCTCTGCCGGCCGCCCTGAGAAGTTAAGTGAATAAGAGGTAATCTCGACATCAATGATGGATCCGTCCTTGCGCCGGTGCCGCCAAGTGCTTACGCTCTCACTTCCCTCCTTGGCGTCGGCAACGCTCTTGAGAAGGTCAGGAACATCCTCGGGTGGGCGGATGTCCTTGATGGTCATCTCCGAGAATTCACGGCTGGAGTATCCATATTTGCGGACGGCAGCGGCATTGACGGCGAGAAAGCGCAGGGTTTCCCGGTCATAGACCCAGGTGGGATGGGGGTTGTTGTCAAACAATTTGCGGTGCCGCTCCTCGCTCTCGAGCAGCATCTGCTTAGCCCGCTTGTGCTCGCTGATGTCACGGGTGATCTTGGAGAAACCACGTAGCCGGCCTTTTTCATCGTGGAGAGCGGTTATGACCACATCTGCCCAGAAGCGTGATCCGCCTTTGCGCACCCGCCAACCTTCTTCCCGATAACTGCCATCGTGGATCGCGCGTTGGAGTTCACGCGCCGGCTTGCCGCTCTGTATATCCTCCGGAGAATAGAAACAGGAGAAATTGCGGCCCAAGATCTCCGCAGCCTCATAGCCCTTGATGCGCTTAGCCCCCTCATTCCAGCTGGCCACGTTCCCTGCGGGATCAAGCATGAGGATGGCATAGTCCTGGACACCGTTGACCAGAGTGCGAAAACGCTCCTCGCTGTCCCGCAAGGCCGCTTCCACCCGTTTGCGTTCGGTGATCTCGCGCGCCACTGCATAGATCAGTTTCTGCTCGGGCACGGAAATCGCGTTCCATAACATCCATTTGTAGGACCCGTCTTTGCACAGATAGCGGTTCTCGAAGGCAAAGGTGACTTCCCGATTCTGCAGGCGGAGGTCCTCAGCCGTCGTCGCTGGGCGATCGTCCGCATGGATGAATTCCAGGTAGGGCTTGGCCATGAGTTCTGCGGTCGTGAAGCCCAGGGCCTTCTCCCAGCTCGGGTTCAGACTCTTGAAGTAGCCATCGAAACCAGCGGTGCAAAACATGTCAATCGACAGGTTCATGAAGCGATTGCCGGTCTCCAGTTGGTAGTAGAGCGAACCCATGAAAGCGCTCACGGCCAAGCCAACGACGAGGAACGCAAAAGCCAACAACCACACGCGTCTTTCGACTAAAGCCGCACCGCGGTGCAGGGCAGATTCGGGCTGCTCCACCAACACCCCCCAGCCGTATTGCGACACGGGTTCGTAGCGGGACGCAAACGTGTCGCCGTCACGGGGAAACAGGCCATAGCCTGAGCCGCCGGCTTGCAGGCGCTTGACGGGCTCATAACCGTTCAGGTCAACCGCTGCAGCATGAGAATCGATGTTGTGACGCGCGGACAGATGGCCGTGTTGGTCGACCAGCGAGATGGCCCAGCCGTTTTCGAGTTTGGTTTCCACCAGCTGGCGGCTCATGGTATCGACCGAGCAGGGAGCCATGAGAATAGCGACGGGCTTACCTGCAGCGTCTTTTACCGGAACCACGATCGCGACCACCAACTGATACGGTGGGACGGCAGTCTGGTAAACCTCTGAGATGTAAGGATCCCATTGACGAGCTACACCCTTGTACCAATCGCGGTAGGCGAAGTTTTGATTGACTAGCGTGGGCTGCGCTGGAGATATCGCGCGCATGGTGCCGTCCAGCTCAAACACGCTGACAAAGTTGAAATCCGGGCGCAGGGCGGACGCTTCCGTCAGATTTCGTTCCACCATACCCTGATCTTTTTCCGTCAAGGCCGCACGGAATGACGGGCGGGTGGCAATGGACTCGAGAAATGCAGTGCTTTGCCGGAAGTGTTCCTCCACCAGCGCCGCGGAGACGCGTGCGATTTGCGCGCTTTCGTTGACGGCGTGAGCTTCAGCCTGGTGACGAAGCAGGCGCCCGACGGAGAAGGCAAAAACCGCGATGGGAAGCAGCATCAGGAGGACGAAGAGGATGTGAATCCGCCATCGCCCCCTCGACACCCAGTGCCCAATTATCTCGCGAGGTTTCATGAAATTGTTTCTGCGGGAGCGCTCACTCAGTGGCCCGCCCCAGCGCCTTTGGACAGGAAGTCGGTGGTACCGCTGCCGACCAACCGCTCAAATTCGTCGAAGATTTGTGGGTCCCACCAGCCCTTGGCGACTTCCTGCTTCATGGTTTGCAGGGCATCGGCAACGGAAAAGGCCTTCTTGTAAGGGCGTTCGGTGGTGAGCGCGTCGAACACATCCACGATTTGCAGGATTCTGGCCGTAATTGGAATGGCTTCGCCACGCAGGCCGTCCGGGTATCCGGACCCGTCAAGCTTCTCGTGGTGATGACGGATGATGGGAAGGACGGCGCGGAACGACTTGAGCGGCGCGCAAATGCGCTCCCCCACCACGGGATGCTCCTGGATCAGCTTCCACTCTTCCGGAGTCGGTTTTCCGGGTTTCAGAAGAATGGCATCGGGCACGGCGACCTTGCCGATATCGTGGACGATGCCGGCACGGCGCAGCGCGATAATCTGCTCTTCCGGCAATCCCAGATGCTCGCCCAGACTGACGGAATAGTTCATCAGGCGTTCACAGTGTCCGTGGGTATAGGGATCCTTGCCCTCGATGCTGCGTGCCAGGCTGAACAGGACAGACTCAGCGCGCTCCAACTCGTCGGTCCGGTGTTTCAGCTTCACCAGTGATCGGACACGGGTGACCAATTCCGTACGGTCCACGGGGCGGGTCAGGAAGTCGTCCGCACCGGCGCGGATGCCTTCAATGCGGTCTTGCTTGTCGGAGAGCGAGGTGACCAGGACCACTGGAATTAGGTAAGTATCAGGGTTGGCTTTGATTTTGGTGCATACTTCAAAGCCATTAAGCTCGGGCATCATCACGTCGAGCAGCACCAGGTCGATGTTGACCAGGTTCAAGTGTTCGAGGGCGGAGGCTCCGTCGGCCGCAGTGAGGACATTGAACCCCTCTGAGCTAAGGAGTTCGTCGAATAATTCCCGGTTAGCGGCTTGATCGTCCGCAACCAGGATCGTACCGTTAACGTATTGATGCGACGACAACATCCCTTCCTCAACTTCGTTAGTGGGGTCAGAGTTAGGGTCGCATGAGAGAACCGGCAGGGGCTAGGTTACGGAAGTTTAGCGAGGGTAGTAAAGGGGTTGGTGTTTGGGGTTAGAGGAATCGAACCAACCCGGTCGGGAAGGATGCGCGAACTCCTGCGCAAAGGCCGCGCACTTTGCTTTCTCGGGAATCGGTACCGTTGTCCTGCTCGGATATTCGTCGTAGGTACGGCGGTTGAGCGACCTGCCATTCTTGGCTTTGCGCACTCCGCCCCATTGCTTGAAAAAGAACGGGACCTTTTGCTCGCGACACTGATCGCGAAGCGAGACGACCCATTCTTTTTTCATGGGACGCGCCCCACCCAAGTCCACCTCCCATGCTTCTTGGGCGGGTTTTTATCGCGCTTGGATTTTCCAGCACCACAACCACATTCGTGACTGTGAGCATCGTATAAGATGCTCAGATGATGCTATAATCGCACCATGATTGATGTGACCCAAGACATCCATTCGCTGACCACATTCAAGCGCAACTCCTCGGGCCTGATGAAGCGGATGAAGAAGACCGGGCGGCCGCTGGTGCTTACCGTGAACGGCAAGGCCGAGGCCGTGCTGCTTGACGCCAAGGAGTACCAGCACGTGGCCGATCATCTTGACGCGATTGCAAGCATCCGTCAGGGACTTCTGGAGGCCGAGCAGGGCCTCGGTCAATCCGCCAAAGAGGTTTTCGCCGAGATAAGGCGTGAGACGCGATCGAGGAAATGAGCTACCTCGTCGTCCTAACTCCCAGAGCAAAGCACAATCTCAGAACAATTCATCAGTACATCTATAAGCATGCACCGCACGCTGCCGATGATTGGCTGGACCGCGCCGAGCGAGCGCTGGATAGTTTGGGCCACCATCCAGAACGTTGTCCGTTGGCTCCGGAGAGTCTTTCATTTGGCAAATCCATCCGTCAGTTGCTTTTCGGATCGGGGAACCGGGGCACGTATCGATTCCTCTTCGTTGTGCTCGGTGAGTCGGTTTATCTGCTGCATGTGCGGCACGGATCGAGGCTTCCGCTGTCGCCTGAATGATAGAAAGCGACAGGAGTCTCCACGCCACTCCATTACATTTCACAGCGGGATATTCCCATGCTTCTTCGGCGGGTTCTTGTCCCTCTTGGTTTCGAGCATTTCCAGGGCCTGGATCAGCTTCTTGCGCGTCTCGCGCGGTTGAATGATGGCATCCACGTAGCCACGCTCGGCGGCGACGTACGGGTTGGCGAAGCGGTCGGTGAACTCTTCTATTTTCTTCTGGCGGGTCTCGGCGCGATTCTGGGCGTGGTCCAGTTCCCTTTTGTAGACAATATCCACTGCGCCCTCGGGTCCCATGACTGCGATTTCGGCGGTGGGCCAGGCGTAGTTCACGTCGGTGCGGATGTGCTTAGAGGCCATGACACAATAGGCCCCGCCGTACGCTTTGCGGGTGATGACCGTCACTTTGGGAACGGTGGCTTCGGCAAAGGCGAATAGTAGCTTGGCGCCGTGTTTGATGATGCCGCCGTATTCCTGGTTCGTGCCGGGGAGAAATCCGGGGACATCTTCGAAGGTCACCAGCGGAATGTTGAAGCAGTCGCAGAAGCGCACAAAGCGCGCGCCCTTGATGGAGGCATTGATATCGAGCGTGCCGGCGAGAAAGGCCGGCTGGTTGGCCACGATGCCCACAGGGCGTCCGTTGAGGCGGGCGAATCCCACCACGATGTTCTTGGCGTAGTGCTCCTGCACTTCGAAGAAGTAGCCGTCGTCGACCACGGCGTGAATCACGTTCTTAATATCGTATGGCAGGTTCGACTGGTCGGGGACCAGCGTATCGAGGGCGACATCGGCGCGGTCGATCGGGTCGTTGCAGGGTTTCCGCGGCGGATCATCGACGTTGTTTGACGGCAGGAAACTTAGCAGCTCACGAATCATCGACAAGCATTCGGCATCGTCATGTGCCTGAAAGTGGGCAACGCCGGAAATTTCGTTGTGAGTGCTGGCGCCGCCTAACTGGTCTTTGGTGACTTCCTCGTGGGTGACGGTCTTGATCACGTCCGGCCCGGTGATGAACATGTAGGAAGTCTTGTCCACCATGAGGATGAAGTCGGTGATGGCAGGCGAGTAGACGGCGCCACCGGCGCAGGGGCCCATGATGGCGGAAATTTGCGGAATGACTCCGCTGTAGAGCGTGTTGCGCAGAAAAATGTCGGCGTATCCGGCCAGCGACATGACGCCTTCCTGAATGCGGGCGCCGCCGGAGTCGTTGAGGCCGATTAGGGGCGCGCCCATTTTGGCGGCGAGGTCCATGATTTTGACGATCTTGCCGGCATTGGCTTCGGACAGAGATCCGCCGAAGACGGTGAAGTCCTGGGCGAAGACGAAGACCAGGCGGCCCTCGATGCGGCCGTGGCCGGTGATGAAACCGTCGCCGTAGGGCTTGGTTTCGGCCATGCCGAAGTCGGTGGAGCGGTGGGTGACCAGCTTGTCGGTTTCTTCGAAGGTGCCTTCGTCGAGCAGGAACTCGATGCGCTCGCGGGCCGACATCTTGCCTTCTTTGTGCTGGCGTTCGCGACGTTGCGCGCCGCCGCCGTCTTCAGCAAGCTGATTACGCTTCTGCAGTTCGGCCAGCTTTTGTTCGCGGTTCATTGAAGAGGAGATTATAGCGGGGAAAGGCTATACGCCGCGGATCAACGCAGATCTTCGCGGATCAAGCAAAAGCCAAAACCACGAAGGACACGAAGGTACCCAAAGGAAAACCACAGGGAGCACAGGGAGCACAGGGAAACACAGGAAGCACTGGGAAAAGACGGTTGTCTGATCTCAGCCTACTCCATACTGGAGCCCATGGGGTCGTAGCGGTACTTCTTGCCGTCCCAATAGACCATTGAGGTCATGGCGTCGCCGCCGGTCTCGGCTACGTAGATGGCCATGCGCTGTTTCTTCTTTACCAGCAACTTTCGGATCTTGATGTCGCGGAAGGGAACATTCACCAGCATGAACTTGGCTTTGGGGACGGCTGCGTGCCAGGCATCGGGTCCAGCCCCGTGGATGACCAGCAGCGAAAAACCACGGCGCGCCGGATCGTCGGCGACGAAAGCGGTGGTCACTTTGGGGTTGCCATATCCGAAAAAGGAATCGTAGGGGTCGATGACGACATAGTTGTTCTGGGCCTGGTCCATCAAAGGACTGTTGCAGTGGGCGGGGATGACGAGGTCTTCTACGCCGTCGCCGTCGAGGTCTCCGCGCAGCGAGGGCATGCCGATGAGCCTGCAGTTGGACCCAAACTGCTGCTCAACGAAGGCATTGTCCACAATGGGTTCGGAGGATTGCTGGGCTGAGACACCAGTGCCGAAACACAGGCCGATTGCAAGAATCAGGAAAGCAAATCGAGGGAATGACATGTTTCTAATTTAGACCGCGGTCGGGCGCGGCGATAGAGAAAGACGAGGTTGATACAGCACTAAAGTCACTGGGTCCTAGTCGGTTGCCCGGTCACGGGTCGTTGATGCGTTAGCGGGTTCTGAAATGCTCCCAGCCTTGGGGAATTAGGTCGCGCCTTGCCGTCCCATGCAACAGAACTATGCGCTTGCTGCGCCGAATCTGACCGATCTCGGTTATCGGGACGCCAGCGATTCGCTTAGGGATGGGCTTGTGGCGAGGAGCCGTGAAAAGCAGTTCGTAGTCTTCGCCGCCGTGCAACGCGAATCTGCAGATCGACTTGGCGGGTGGGCTTCGCAATGCGGGCGAGCGGTATGGCCTGGGCTTGAATCTCCGCCCCCACGCCGCTTTCGTCGCAGATATGACCGAGGTCGGTGGAAAGGCCATCGCTAAGGTCGATCATGGCGGAGGCCAGGCGTTTCCGGCGCAGGAACTCTCCGACTGCGACCCGGGGCTGAGGGCAAAAGTGCTGGCAGTAATCGGCGGGACGAAGCTTGCGTCCGGAGAACAGCAATTTCAGGGTGGCTGCGGAGCCACCGAGCTCACCCGTCACGTAGACACGGTCACCCGGCTTTGCTCCGGAGCGCAGTACGGCCTTCTGCTTCGGGGCGGAGCCGACCACCGCAATATCTGCCAGAATTCCGCCGGGGGACTGGGCAACGTCGCCACCCGCAAGGGTCATCTGAAAAGCGTCGGCCAGCCGGAGCAGGCCCGCCAAAAAGCGGTCAACCCAGCTCTGTGGCAGACTTTGGGGCAAGGCAAGGGAGAGAAAGGCGGCGATGGGCCGGCCACCCATGGCAGCTATGTCGCTCAATCCCCGGGTAAGACAACGATGGCCGACTACTTCGGGAGTATGCCACTCCCGCCGGAAGTGGATCCCCTCCAAACTGAAATCGGTGGTTACGAGCACTTCGTGGCCGTGCGGGATGCGCAGGGCGGCGCAATCGTCGCCGATGCCGAGGCTCACTGCGGACCCACGCTTCGTGCGGAGCCGAATCCGTTCGATGATCGACTTTTCGCGGAGAGGCAAGCGAATTCAATATATAAGAGGCAGGCTCAGTCGGGCTCGGCCCAAGCCGGGAGGCAAGTCCCCGAACGGCCCGGTAACCGGCCCGGGGGTTACCCTACCCCGGGACGATGATTATTACCCGCCCTTCCGTAACCCGGAGGTTGTGCCCTATGTCATTGACAGACATGGACCTGCTTTGTTACCGTGACCATGCTGTTTCCCAAAAACCTTTGGCCGAGCCTAAGCGTTGCATGGATGCTTATTTGCAGCGTACAGCTTTTTCGGACCTGAGACTGGTTCTGGTAGGAGAAGTTGGTCGATCTGGTCGCTTCCCGCGAAGGGAACGATGCCGGAATCAGGGCGCAGGGAGTCAATAACCCGAAATGCTGGGGATTTTGCCGGTCCTGACGACAACAGAAGGAGCCTATTGCGCAAGCGTTTCTACATTCTTTTCGTAGCGCGCGGTGAAGATGGACAGTTACGGAAGATCCCCATCCCTGTCCATTACCTGTACGTATTGGTAGTGGGGGCGGCCATTGGTGGCTTGAGTCTGACGGGGATTGCCAGTTCTTACCTGCGCATGCTGCTGAAGGTTTCTCACTTCAACGAGCTGCGTGCCCAGAAAGATGAGCTGAAAAACCGCTATACCCGGCTGGAACAGGTGGCCAAGGAGCGGGACATCCAGGTGGCCTCCTTGGGATCGCTGGCCAGCGAGGTTTCTTCGCTGTACGGTTTGAAGAACGATCCAATTCCGGCGGCGGAAGGCCTGCAGGATGCCCAAGTCAGTTCTTCGCTTGACCGCCTATATACCCTGAAGGACACAGCCTTGAGCGGTGCGGCGGCTACCGGCATCTCTCTCGGGCTTACGCGTGATGTGACCACGGCGGATTGGTTAAGGGCTAATTCCGCGCCCAGTGTGTGGCCGGTGGAAGGTCCGGTAACGGGATCGTTTGGCGAGCGCACGGATCCGTTCAACGGTGAGGGTGCGTTCCACAGCGGCGTCGATATTTCAGCCTCTTACGGGCAACCGGTAATCGCCCCCGCCGACGGCGTGGTGCTGTTTGCCGACTTCATGGGCGGCTACGGCAAGGCAATTGTGATGGATCACGGTCACGGGATTACCACCCGCTACGGGCACCTGGCAAACTTCGCGATCGCCATTGGTCAATACGTCCACCGCGGCGATACCATCGGATACGTTGGCTTGAGCGGCCGCAGTACGGGCCCGCATCTGCACTACGAAGTCCGCATTAACGACACCCCGGTTAACCCCCACAAATACCTACGTCTCACCTTCGCGCATAGCGGCGGGTTTGCAGCGGGAAGCTAGGGAGCCTTTGGCTCTTGGCCTTTAGCTCTTGGCTTGCAAGCTATGCGGCTGGCTGTGCGCGTCTGCGCAGGAAGGCCTCGAAGGTATGAGCCAAGAGCCAGAGGCTAATAGCGTAAGAGCCTACTGCCTTAGCCCCATCCATCTCTCCGAAACCACGATCGAGTTACCGGGATTCTGGGGGTCGTAACGAACCGAGGTGGGCAGGCCGAGCCGGCAGGAATGAAGGTTGATGAACTGGCGCAGGTAGGTTACGTCCTGCGAGGCCTCGTAGGATACTCCGGCTACGTCGTAATGGAAAATCAATAGAACAGACTGTCTCTGCTCATCGCGCGGCAGTTCCTGGACGTCGATGACAGTGCCGTCGGTGATACGTCCGACGCGGTCGAGCCAATCGCGGCGCTCACGTTCCAGGTCCTCCGGGACCTTGGGCTTGCGGCGCAGGACAAGATAAGCAGCGAATAACGCGCCGCAGCCGCCCAGTGCTAAGGCATAAAGACGAAATGGATTCATGACGTACAGGAAGAAACCGTCATTCGAGAGCAACGGCCTTCCCTGCAAGCATAAGGCCTGAGCGCGAATCGCGGAAGAGGGCGAGAGGGTTCCGGCTACTTCACCAACCCGTCCAGGGTCTTCTCCGCTTGTGCGTGAAGGTCAGGAGGAGCTCCGTAGAGCACGCGCGCCGTCTTCCCAGAACGATCGAACAGAAACATGGTGGGGACCGAGGTGATGTCACCGAAAGCCTGCGCCGTGGGAGCGTCGGTGATGGCCCAGTGCAGCTCAGGAGCTGAGTGAGGCAACGGTGGAGCGTATCTGATCTTCGGGCGACTCGACTGCCAGCGCCAGCACGGCAAGGTTGTCGCCGTACTTCTTCTTGAGTTCACCCAGCCACGCCAGTGTGGAGCGGCAAGGCGGACACCAGGTGGCCCAGAACTCAACCAGTACTACGCGTCCGGACAGTTGCCCCGCGGTGATGGAGTGCCCTGACAGGTCAGACAGAGTGAACTTGGGCATGGCAGTAATCTCGGTCTGGGCAGCGTTGGTACCAGCATGTTCCTGGCTGACGATATCCTTCCGGCCCGCCAGGATGAGGTCAATCATGCGGGTCAGGTCGGCCTTGAATTTTGCCTGGTTGGCGGCGTTGCGCCAGGGCGCGTAGCGGCCAGTGCCTTCCTTTTCCCCGAAATAACCGAAATCCCTGGGGCTGGCAACCAGCACGTCATCTACAAACACCGCGGGATATCCCTTGACTCCAAACTGGTCGGCCAGCTTGGACGCGCCGAAATTCTCGCTGACAAAGGTCACTCTGCGGGGGTATTTGGCGGCTACTTCCTGGACCAGCAAACTTGCTGGGTCGGAGATGTTTCAAGTGTAGGGCCAGCGTACCAGCGTGATATCGACGGTTTTGCCGGAGGCCTGCTGAAGTGCGGGCGGTGCTTTCAGGGTGGCGAAATACGCGGGCAGAACCTGGTCGAGGACGACTTGCCCGCTTCGCCATTCGTCGGCGGTCGGAGCGGAGCCGTCGGCATGAGCAATCTGTGACTGGGCACGTTCGAGGAAGAGCAAGGGAATGGAGTCGTCGCGCTCGGACTGCTCGAGCTTCCGGTGCTGGGCGGCGAGAGCGGCCTTTAGTTCGGATTGCTTGGCGGCATCGAGGACGGGAGCATCGAGCATCCCGTAGTGCCGTACCGCCTCGAGGTACTCATAGAGGGACCCAGCATAAAACTTCGACGCATCAAGTTCCTGCGCCAGCTTGATGGTCGAGTTCAGAGAAATGAAGCGGGGATGCTGGTCGATGGAACGTGGTGGCTGGAAGGCAGCATTGGTCTTTTCCTGGAGACTCGCCAACTCCGGCAGGAACGAACGCAGCGGGAGCGGAGAGTTCTTCCGGGGAAGGTTCACGGAAGCACAGAAGCGGGCGAATTCGGCTTCGCCCTGGGCCTGCCCCATGTAGAAAAGCCCGTCTTCGGGCTTGGTCGCGGTGGCAAACCCACGAGCTCCTTCAAGCAGTGGGATGGCCTTGCCTTGGGCACTTTCAGACAGCGCCCGGAGCGCGGCCGGCGACTTGTCCCAGTCTCTCTCGCGGGCTTCGCGGTCGCGCGCAGTGAGGTCCAGACTGACTTTGTTCCATTCCGAGTCAAACGCGGGAAGGTTGTTTTTCACGGCCGAAGCTTTGTCAGTTTGGACGCGAGCGCCTTGGAGCAAGTCGCTGGCCCGCCCAAGCGTTTCCAGGCTGAAGTAGAGGTGTCCGGCATTCAACGCATCTGAGGCGGTCTTGAGCGAGTCGCCGACCATGCTGCCAAGGTCAGGCAAATCCGGATTAGAAATCGGATGGTCTTTGAGCGATTGCTGCAGTCGCTGAGTTTCGGTCTTGATCTGGGAAGTGGCGTCCTGGCCGTTGGCTGCACAGGCAGCTAACGCTGCGAAGACCAGCATCTGCAGGCCCAAGGAGATTCGGCCGCTTCGGTTCATCAAAGCCATCAATGTTGAGACGCAGATAAGTGGGTGAGGTTAGCCCGGGAGAGGGTAATTCCGGTCGTCGAAACTAAACACTCGACCGCTAGGCGGGGCTCTTCTTAGCAATCGCCGCAATCGCTACGCCAGCCTTTTCCCAGGGGCGTTTGGGGCGCTCGGGAGCGGGCTTGTCGCGGTCCTTTATTCGATCGTATTGGTAGGACTCGCTGACCGTACCTAACGATTCGTTATAGAGACTGGGCAGCCCGAGGCATTCTTTGAGTTCTTCGGTGAACTGCTGCAAGGCCTTGAGATGGTCGGCGGTGGCGGCGATTTCGTTCTTGGCGGTCTTCAAAAACTGCTGGTATCCGCGGTTGACGAGTTTCGAGATTTCGCTGCCGATCATGTAGCCGGGATAGGCGAATATTTTCACGCCATCTGCGCCGTCCTTCTGGATAGCGGCGGAACAATTGTATTTCTTCAGGAACACGCGTCCCTGGGTTCCGGGAGCCTCGATCAGGTCAAAGCCGTGCTCACGCAGCCAGTTCAAGGCTTCGTCATATGTCCGATGTTCTGTCTGGGTTGCCATTTCTTCCTTATGTTCTTCCCGTGGTTAGATGCCGATTCCATCGAAAGGGAGCCACACGCATCTTATGTGGAACCAACCCCCCTTCCTTATAATCTAATTCTGCAGTCTTCGTACCCGTTTTCGCGTCTAACCGAGGTTACGTAGGTCACGACGGTAAAGTTCGGACTGCATGCAAAAAGCACAATCAAAACTGGCGGAAGTCCCTATTTCCCGCGAACCTGCGGCCCTTGGTCATACCAGTCTGGAGCGCATCGGGAACACTCCTTTGCTGCGCCTGGCGCGGATTTCTCAGCAATTGCCCGCGGCCGAAATCCTCGGCAAGGCGGAGTGGCTCAATCCCGGCGGCTCAGTCAAAGACCGTGCCGCCGCCAACATCGTGGCCCAAGCCCGCACCGCTGGCAAGCTAACATCCGGCAAAATTCTGCTGGACTCGACTAGCGGAAATACCGGCATTGCCTATGCCATGATCGCCGCCGCCCAAGGTTTTCCGGTAACTCTGTGCATGCCGGAAAACGTTTCCGTGGAGCGCAAACGCATCCTTCAAGCCTACGGCGCCAACATTCTTTATACCGATCCGGCCGAGGGCTCCGATGGCGCCATTCGTAAAGCCCGCGAACTGGCTGCCGGACACCCCGACCTCTACTTCTACGCCGACCAGTACTCCAACGACGCTAACTGGCAGGCACACTACCATGGCACGGCCAACGAAATCTGGCAACAAACAGAAGGACGTATCACCCACTTCGTAGCCATGCTGGGCACCAGCGGAACATTCATGGGCACGACGCGCCGGCTGAAAGAATTGAACCCGCGAGTGCGCTGTATTTCGCTGCAACCCGATTCAGCATTCCATGGGATTGAAGGCACAAAGCACATGGCCAGTGCCATCGTGCCGAAAATTTATGATGCGTCGCTAGCCGATGCGAACCTGGGGATTTCGACCGAAGACGCTCACGCCATGGCCCGACGCCTGGCGCGGGAAGAAGGTTTGCTTGTGGGTGTTTCTTCCGCCGGTGCGATTGTCGGCTGCCTGCAAGTGGCGCGGCAGCTCAAGAAAAATGAGAACGCGGTGATAGTAGCCATCTTGCCGGATTCTGGGGATAAGTATTTGAGTGAGAGGTTCTGGGAAGAGGAGTGAACCTTTACCACAGAGGGCACAGGGGAACACAGAGGGAACCTTGTTTCTGTGTTCCCCTGTGTTCTCTGTGGTGAAGATTCTATGTTGAAGATCAGAAAAACTGAGTTCGATGCGTTCCGGCGACATGGCGAGGAGACTTATCCGCATGAATGCTGCGGGGTGCTGCTGGGGCAGATGGAGGGGGACACGCGGGTGGTGACATCGGTGGCGCGCTGCGGAAATACCAGGAAAGACTCGCCGCAGAATCGCTACAACATTGATCCGGCTGAACTGGTCCGCATTCAGCGCGAGGCACGGGAACGGGGCGAGGATATCGTGGGCTTTTATCATTCGCATCCGGACCATCCGGCACGCTGGTCGGCGACTGATTTGGCCGAGGCCCACTGGTTCGGGTGTTCGTATGTGATCACCAGCGTGGAAAAGGGTAAGGCGGCGGTAACTAATTCGTTTGAGCTGGCGGGCACCGACGAGAGCGATAAGCGCTTGACAGATGAGAGGGTTGAAATAGGCTTAGGGCCCTGCAATGCTTGAATCCAATGGCGGGCGCGAGCATCAACTAGGGCATGACTAAAATCCATATCCCGACACCGCTACGCCAGTACACCGGCAAGCAGGCCGATGTACAGGTCATGGGAGGCACAGTAGGCGATGCCTTGTCTGATCTGACCTCCAGGCATCCCGACCTGCGCCGCCATCTCTATACCGAAGACGGCAAACTGCGCTCGTTTGTGAATGTTTACCTCAACGACGATGATGTGCGCTACCTGCAGAAGGAAGCTACCACCGTCAAGGACGGTGATAGCATTTCGATAGTGCCTTCGATCGCCGGAGGCCGCAGATAGATGGATCGCTTTCGCATGAACGCCACCTGCCAAACCCGCCGCTGTTGTTGTTGCTGTTGTCGCTAGCCCCTAGCAGTTCGCAAATCTCCGAAATCCCAAACACAGAGGTTAATATGGCTACCATCGCTCCCGAAATCAAACCCGAAGCGGCTGTTTTGAATAACGACGAGATTCTGCGCTATTCGCGTCACCTGATCATGCCCGAAGTAGGGATGGAGGGACAGCAGAAGCTCAAAGCCGCGCGAGTGTTGTGCATCGGTGCGGGTGGATTGGGGTCTCCGCTGGCGTTGTATCTGACGGCAGCAGGTGTGGGCACGCTGGGGATTGTGGACTTCGATGTCGTGGACTACACCAACCTGCAGCGCCAGATCATTCATGCCACCGCTGACGTGGGACGCAAGAAGCTGGATTCGGCGGCGGAGAAGCTGAAGGCGATCAATCCCTTTGTGAATGTCCGGACGTTTGAGACCCGGCTGAGCAGCACTAACGCGCTTGAGCTGTTCCGCCAGTTCGACATCGTCGCCGATGGCACTGACAACTTTCCTACCCGTTATCTGGTCAACGATGCTTGTGTGCTCACCGGTAAGCCCAACGTTTACGGTTCAATTTTTCGCTTCGAGGGTCAGGCCAGCGTTTTTGCGACGGAAGAAGGGCCGTGCTACCGCTGCCTGTATCCCGAACCGCCACCGCCGGGACTGGTTCCTTCCTGCGCTGAGGGCGGCGTGCTGGGGATTCTGCCGGGGTTAGTGGGAATCATTCAGGCTACGGAAGTCATCAAACTCATTCTCGGAAAGGGCGATTCGCTCATCGGCCGCCTGCTGCTGGTGGATGCTCTGAGCATGAAATTCCGAGAACTCAAACTTCGTAAGAACCCCGAGTGCCCAGCCTGTGGCAGGCATCGCACCATCACAAAACTGATAGACTACGATGAGTTTTGTGGAATTCGTGGTGAGGAGAAGCCTGTGGCCGGAGGAATTTCTGAAATCCAGGTCGAAGAACTGAAGCGGCGTCTGGATGCGAAGGACGACTTGTTCGTGCTGGACGTACGCGAACCGCATGAGTATCAGATATGCAATATCGGCGGTCACCTCATTCCTCTGGGCGATCTTCCCCGGCGCGTGAACGAACTCGACTCCAGCCGGGAAATTGTCGCCCATTGCCGATCCGGTGTGCGCAGCGCCAAAGCGGTGGATTTCCTGCAGCAGGCCGGGTTCAAGAAAGTGCATAACCTGGCGGGCGGTATCCTGGCTTGGGCCGACCGGATCGATCCCAAGATGCCTAAGTACTAAACCTGCGCCACGGATTTTCACGGAGTCTCACGGATAAAGCAGAATCATTGATCTCTTGATTCCCGCGCAGGCGGGGCGCCCGCGCCTACATTGTCCTACGTACAGGGCCGACGGTAACTTCACCCTCGTCGGCGCAGCGATGCGAAAATAGCCCTTCCCCCTACAAAACTCATCACAGAGCTGGAGGTCAGATGCGTCGCATTCTTGTGTCGGTATGTGTTTCGTTGGCGATTTCCGCCGTGGCCCAGACATCGACGGACGGGCGGGCCCGGGTATTCATTAGCGACAGCCAGTCCTGGCAGATTGCCGGAAATTCGGGCGGTTCCAACGGCACATGGGCCAGCAGCACCCGTGGCGGAGCCCGGCCACAGACCGCGGAAATCATCAAGACCTTCGGCGACCGGTGTCCCCAGGTGGTTGTGAATAACAAACAGGACCGGTCCGACTACGTGGTGCTGCTCGACCATGAAGGCGGCAAAAGCATTCTGGCGCATGACAATAAAGTGGCGGTGTTCAATAACGATGGCGATTCGCTCGTGAGTCATTCCACGCGGTCGTTGGGCAATTCCGTGAAAGACGCATGCGAAGCGATCACCAAGGATTGGCCCGGCCGATCTGCCCACTTGGCGGCGGCTGCGTCCACACAGAAGGCGAAGATCGTTACCGTGTCAGACAAAACAGCGGATTCGCAAGTAAGTGACATGATCAGTGTTGCTTCGAACCCTGCGAATGCCGACATTACGGTGGATGGAAGCTTCGTGGGTAGCACGCCTTCGCAGATCGACATTGCGCCAGGAGACCACACTCTGGCCATCAGTAAAGCTGGGTTCAAGACCTGGGAAAGGAAATTCAGGGTCAGCGGCGGAAGCGTCAACATCAACGCCGAGTTGGAACCAGCGAGGTAGCGGCTCTCAAGTCCGTATGGCGCCGGCATCCGACCGGCGCCAATGTTTCTTTCTTTCAAAAAGCCTTGTTTTTTGCCACTGTCTGTGGATAATGGCACGTTCCTCGTTCTTGGGCCCCGAATTCTTGACAGGAGGCTCCATGCCATCTTCGTCTCGCATTGTGACTTCGGTCGTGGCAGTACTTCTCTTCGCCAGCTGTCTCTTTGCACAAACACCCGCCGCGCAAGCCCCCAACACTGATCCGACTTATCTGCAACTGCGCAACATCACACTGGGCGGAGAGGCGGTTTCAGTGAAGGACCTTACCCTGACGCGCGATGCCGCGACTTTCCATCTACGCTCGGGCAATGTGTGCTTCGTGACCGCGGTGCAGGGAAGGGTCACGGGCGCGGTCTTTGTTGGGGATGGGAACATGGTCTTGGAACCGCCTCTGGCCGTCGAGCACAGCACCCTGAAACTTTTGACCAAGGAAGACGAATTCAGCGAGAAGTTTAGCCAATTGGTGATGCGCTTTACCGACGACACCTATGGCGAGATCAAGAAAGCCGGTGGAGTTGCGACCGCGTCTTGTGACGCCGGACTGTTGCGTGACAGCCAGAACGCTCTTCATCACAACCGTGTACTGCGTTTCAATTTGGATGCGCGCATCCTGCAAGATGCAGAGGCCACAGGGCCGGGCGGTTTGTTTGTCGCCTTCATTCAAGGCCAACGCTATAACGACAAGGAAGTGTTTGCAATTGATCCTCACGGCGCACCCCCGCTACTGTTCAATGTGGCGCCGGAAGAAGTGGAATTTATCACCTACGACGATAGCAAGATGGGGATCTGGGCGGCGTTTCATCTTTCCAATGAATACAAACAGGGCATTGCGTCCGGCTCCCAGAATAATGCGCTGACTCACATCGAGCATCAGCAACTGGACACGACCATCGAAAGGAATGCGAACCTGAATGGCAAGGCGACGACGACTTTCGTTTCCCAGGTGAATGGTTTAAAAGTCGTGCCCTTCGACCTCTATCCGAGATTGAGAGTGCAGAGCGTGACTGCCGAAGGCGGCCAGCCGCTTTCCTTTATTCAGGAGGGCAAAGATGACGATGCGGAGTTTTTTTCGGTCATCCTGCCGAAGCCATTGGCGGCAGGCGAAAGGTTCACCATCGTCACCACGTACAGCGGGAAGGAGGCCATCTCAAACGAAGGCAATGGCAACTACTTTCCCATGGCGCGGGACGACTGGTATCCCAGCAGCACCGGGGAAGCGTTCGGCGGGTTTAGCAGCTATGACCTGACCTTCCGAATTCCTAAAGGGATGAAGATCACGGCGACGGGGACGCTGGTGAGCGAGAGCACGGAAGGTGATCACGAAGTTTCGATATGGAAAAGCGAGGTACCGCAAACTGTAGCCGGCTTCAATTTCGGAAACTTCAAGATCGAAGAAGTCAAGATCGCCAAACCGGATTATGTGGTGCAGTCGTATGCGAATAAAGAACCTCCGATGTGGGTACAGCAATTGCAGCGGGCCGCAGATGGGGGCGCCATGCAACTGCAGCATGATGCAATCGGTGGTCGGCCTGATGTTGCGCTCGGCAACATGAATACCACCATGAT
Organism: uncultured Acidobacteriota bacterium; assembly: GCA_963734415.1. Classification (GTDB taxonomy): domain Bacteria; phylum Acidobacteriota; class Terriglobia; order Terriglobales; family Acidobacteriaceae; genus JABCZH01. The sequence continues at coordinate 84,692 of CAVTHF010000002.1, forward strand.
GGGGAAGAAAGCCCTGGCTGACGGCGAAATCTCGATTCAGCTTTACACCGACTATTTTGGGCCGATTCCCTTCAAGCGACTGGCTATGACTCAGCAAACCGCGTGTAACTTTGGACAATCATGGCCGACGCTGGTCTGGCTGCCGATCTGTTCCTTCTTCGACGGCACTGTCCGGCATCAGCTCGGACTGGATTTTGGCGACCGCGGCTATTGGAAGACCGTAGCTCCGCACGAGGTTGCCCACCAGTGGTGGGGGCATGAGGTGGGCTTTAGTTCTTATCGTGATCAGTGGATGAGTGAAGGCTTTGCCGACATGTCGGCCTCACTGTTTCTCCAGTTGGTGGAGAAGAATCCAAAGAAATTTATTGATTTCTGGAATGACGAGCGAGAGCTGTTGACCATGAAGAACCGGGAAGGGTTCCGCGCCATCGATGCCGGCCCGGTGACGCTGGGATACAGGCTAAGCAACACCCGCACTGGCTCGAATCTAACCCGGGATCTGATCTACCCCAAGGGCGCCTACATTCTGCACATGGTGCGCATGATGATGTGGGACCGGCAGACCGGCGACCAGAACTTCAAAGCCACCATGCAGGATTTCGTGAAAACGTATGCCGGCCGTGCCGCCACCACGGAAGACTTCAAAGCGATGGTGGAGAAACACATGTCCCCGGAAATGGCTGCGTTCGGCGCCGGGAAAATGGACTGGTTTTTCGATGAGTACGTCTATGGCACGCAGTTGCCCAGCTATAACATGCAATACGCATTCGCCAACAACGCCGCTGGGGACATGGAGTGCACATTCAAGCTGACTCAGAGCAACGTGGACGCGAATTTCCGCATGCTGGTGCCGCTTTATATGGAGATGGCGGATGGCAGCATGCGTTTTCTCGGCCGCGCGCGCTTGACCGGGAACACTGCTTTGGAGCAGAAGATTCCGTTGAAGGGGCTAAAGGACAAACCGCACCGCCTTCTGGTGAACTACTACGATGACGTGCTGGCATCGGCCAATTGAGCGCAAAAATAGGACAGGGGAGCTTGCGCTCCCCTGTTTTTTGCAGTTGCCTTACTTCGAGCTTCCGCCCATTTCCGCATTGGCGGATTCATTACCGACAGCGATCGCGTACTTCTTGCCACCGAAGCGGATCTCAGCCAGCGATTTGCTGCCGTCACCATTGTTCTTGAGCACGGCCGAGTCTGACCCGGTAGCCTGGTTGAGGTCCACAATGTGCGCCGGAGTTGAGACGACCACTTTGCTGCCTTTGAGAATGTTCAACTGCACGGTGGAGCCCGTGCCTTCCCACTTCAGCGAGTACTCGCCGGCAGGAACGGTAGTTCCGCTCACGTTCACGGAATCCATGAGTTGAAGGGATCCCTTGTTGCTGTGGGCGGGAGCTGCGAATACGCTTGTTGCCAGCAGCAACGTCAAGCCCAGCAGCAAGCCCTTGGAAATATTTGCGAACTTCATGCAATTCTCCTTTTTCTTTCCCGAACGTCGGGAACCGGTTCTGGGCGGCTTGGACTTGCCTCCTGCAAAAAAACTTGCGTTTCTCCGCCAAAGGCCTACAATGCAGCGGCGGGGTTAAGGAGAAAGCAACCGGGCCGCAAGGTCCTGATGCTCTCTGCTACAGGGATTGCGCTCACCTGGGCCGCCAAACCGAGTGTGAGCCAGTCCCTCGACCCCTGAAACTTTTTCTTGGGCCGGGCGGGCTGGTTAGTCTGCCCGGCTTTCCTCTTCTTGGGCTAATACGTTTTTAGATGCCCAAAAGTTCCTTTCGACTTAATTGCAACACTGCGTTGGACGGCCTGCCCCACGCGTCGTTAGCAATTTGTAACCGCATACAGCGGCCGTTTGTTTTGTCTATTTGCCAGAACTGCAATCGTGACAGATTGTGACAAGTTTTCACGCTTCTGTAACAGAAGAGTGGGAGTGCACGCCTGATGCCAAGAGAATGGAACGCGCGATTGCTGATTCCTTGCGGAAAAGTGCAAGGTACGGAGCGGCGGATGTGACCGTTAGCGAAACTGTGGCGTTCACAAACGGACAACAACGAGGGGGAGACGCTTTCGCGACAGCCGGCAGGATGCCGGCGCTACAGAGCGGGATCTTCTGCGCTACGGCTGCGCGATCTGCAGAACAACTTTACCGAAGTTTTTTCCTTCGCTGAGCAGGCGGTAGGCATCAGCAGCTTTCTCCATGGGAAAAACTCTCCCGATTACAGGATGCAGGTGCCCTTGCGAAGTCCAGGCCGAAAGCTGCTTCCAGGCCTCGCTCATCAATTCGCGATTGGCTGAGAGGTAAGTCAGCCACAATCCGTGCACACTGCTACCTTTGGCGTAGAGCAGGCGGGTATCGAGGGTCGATTTCTCTCCGGTGGCGCTGCCATAGACGATCAGGCGGCCGAAGTCTCGCAAGCAGCGCGCGCTTTTATTGGTGTGTTCGCCGCCCAACATTTCGAAAACAGCATCGACACCTTCGCCATGGGTGAGATCTCGAATGGCTTCTTCGTAGTCATCCCGCTTGTAGTTAATGCAATGCTGTAAGCCGAGTTCGGCTGCGTGCGCGAGTTTCTCATCTGAAGACGAAGTCCCGTACATCTCAATGCCCAGCAATCTACCGATTTGCACTGCCGCAGTGCCCACGCCGCCGGCAACGGCGTGAATCAGAACCCGAGGCGCAGGGCTATGCCTCACGGGGACAAGCAACGCCGCCTTCCAGTACGCGAGGTAGGCGGTGAAGTAATTGACCGGAAACGCGGCGCCTTCCTCCGCACTCCATGCTTGCGGCACTGGCCACAGCAACTGCAGCGGAGCGGCAACGCGCTCGCCGAAGGCGCCCCACTGCGTGTAACCCATAACACGCTGGCCGTCGTCTTCTCTGGCGCCGCAGAATTCACGACCGGCAATCAGCGGCGGCTTGGGCGTTCCCGGGTAGCCGCCACTCGCGGTCATGGTATCGGCGAAATTCAGCCCGCCAGCTTCGACCCGTACCAAGGCTTGACCAGAACTTGGGACAGGCTCTGGCATGTCGCGGACTTCGAGTACCTCCGGGCCGCCCAGGCGGCCAATGACGATCGCCTTCATGCTGAGAAGTCTACCAGCATGCAGTCCCAGGCTTGGCGGCGGCAGCTGATCACATGAAGTTGTGACCTGCGTAATTATGACGGCTTTACCCCGGGTATATACTTCAGGGGAATAATGCTGGTTTCCTGCTGGACGTAACGGCAGGGGCGGAGCGCGGTTTCATAGCAGTTTCCCTCATATGCTCCGCGAATAGATCACTGGTTCGCCGATGGCTTTTCGATAGTGGCGGCTGGTGCGGGACTGGTTCGCCTGGCCTTACGGTCCCGGGAGGAAGTGCAAGTGGACTTGATATTGGTTCGTCTCTTATTTGTTGTTTTCGTTGCGATTACATGCTTTCTGATTCAGCCGTTCGGCCTGGATCCGCGGATGGACGCGGCAGTCGGGGCATTGCTTGGTGTCGCCATCGTAGGTTTTGAATGGCGACTGCGGCTGATGCGACTGACGCGGCTGATTGGGGCAGCGATCGGCAGCATTCTAGGAATTCTCGGTGCCTACCTTTTTGCCCTGGTGATCCGCAGCAGTATTCCTGCCGGACACACCCAGAGCTTCCTGCAAATCATGGTGATGTTGCTGATGGCCTATGTCGGGCTGATCGTGGGCGCCAACAAAGGCGACTTGCTGAACCTGGCTGCGTTGGGGGGAATCTTTGGCGGGGAGAAGCAATCCCGCCACAGCTACAAGATTCTCGATACCAGCGTCATTATTGACGGCCGCATCGCCGACATTGCAGAGACCGGTTTTCTGGATGGCACCATCGTGATTCCGCAGTTCGTACTGCGGGAATTGCAACTGGTGGCCGATTCGGCTGATTCGTTGAAGCGCAACCGTGGACGGCGTGGCTTGGACATCCTGCAACGCCTGCAAAAAGTCGCGTCGGTTCAGATCCAAATTGTGGAGGACGATTTCCCCGCGGTGCGCGAAGTGGATCTCAAGCTGATCGAACTGGCGAAATTGTATGAAGGCAAGATCATCACCAACGATTTCAATCTCAACAAAGTGGCGCAATTGCAGGGCGTGGATGTGCTCAACATCAACGAACTGGCCAATTCGCTGAAGCCGATCGTTTTGCCGGGCGAGATCATGAAGGTGTTCGTGTTGAAGGAAGGCAAAGAATACAACCAGGGCGTGGCTTATCTCGATGATGGGACCATGGTGGTGGTGGACAACGCCCGCAAGATGATTGGCAAGACCATCGACATCTCTGTGACCTCGGTGCTGCAAACCACGGCGGGGAAAATGATCTTTGGGAAGTGGGATGAGCGGGCAAGTGCACGCGGGGAATCACGGCCGGCGGTGGTGGTCACGACGACGGTAGCATCGGTTCCAAACGGCGAGCCTAAGAAGCCGGTGATGGTGGACCGGCCGGCGGAGTAACCGTCGGCGATCGCTAAGCGCTTAATCGGGATTGTTGACCGAGGCCACCTGGATGACGTTTCCTGATCGAGTGCCGGCAATCGTCGCTCGTTGACCGGCCCAGTGACTGAGTTCATCGGCATTGCCATCCAACGCGTAATTCTTATCTCCATTCACCAAAGAATATTTGGCGCCGTTTCGTATGCAAGCGAGGGTACACTCCGCGGGACTCTTTCCTGATTGCTTGTCATGACGGGCGCCGCATTGATTGTCAGTAATGAGACCAGAAAAAATGGGCTGCGGGGCCGGCGCGTTAGGTTCCTCTGCTACGGCGGTTGCGGGAGCAGCAGCGGCCACAACCACCGACGCGGCAGTAAACACTGCCGCGAGGGCGAGCGCCGCCGCCAGCGAGGCGCTGGCACAAAAAGTCAGTAATGAAAAGCAGGAACGATTCGCGCTCACGCTTCCTCCGAGGGCATCTTGGACTGAAGCCGGATGCCGCAGCCATTCCTTGGTTGCGCAAACGGAGTGCCACGTTGCTATCGCAAGCGAACGCCGAGGTAAGTTCTGGGCGGCCATAGGTTTTGCGGCATCGCGCCAGCGCAACGCCGCCCCGGAATGTTGTCTTACCCGGTAGGAACTGCCGGGTGCGGTGCAAAATGCGGCTACGGCGAACTTAGTAGAAGGGGTAGGAAAATCTGACCGTGAAGCTACACTGGCGGCTGTTTCGCATGGATCATAAATCCAGAGCGAAACAGGTTTGGGCTGTGGGAACCACCGAAGAACATGGAACCTTAATTTGAAACCCCTCCAGCGACCCTCGTATACTGACAGCCCGCCATGAAAGTAGTCGCCATTATTCCAGCTGCAGGGCTGGGCACGCGTATGGCCTCGGCTGCGAGCACCAAGAAGCCTGCCGCCTCCAAGCAATTCACTGAACTCGCCGGTACTCCGATTCTGATTCATACGCTGCGCAAGTTCGCCGCCAGCGCGGAGGTGACGGAGATCTGCATTGCACTGCGAGCCAATGAAATCGAAGGCTTCCGCGCACGTTTAGAAAAAGAGGCCAAGGACATTCTGAAGAAACAAGTTCGTCTGGTCGAAGGCGGCGAGCACCGGCAGCAGTCGGTGGCCCACGCCATAGCCGCGATTTCCGCGGCACCGGATGATATTGTTCTGGTCCATGACGCGGTGCGGCCTTTTGTGACGGCGGAAATCATTCATGAGGTGATTGCGGCGGCGGGGAAATATGGGGCGGCGATTGCTGGAGTTCCCGCGACGGACACCATCAAAGAAGTGCAGCGCACGGCGGAGGGCGCAGTGATTACGGCAACCATTCCGCGCGAACGGATCGTGCTGGCACAGACGCCGCAGGGCTTCCGATACGATGTGCTGAAGAAAGCATTCGATGAAGCGGCGGTCGATGGGTTCACGGGAACGGATGAGGCGTCGCTGGTGGAACGGTCGGGACATGAAGTGGCGGTGGTGATGGGATCGGTGAAGAATATCAAGATCACGACGCCGGCGGACTTGGAGTTGGCGGAGTTCTATTTGGGGAAATAGGAAGAATAGCGCCACGGATTTTCACGGATTTCACGGATAAACCCAATTCTTGGCATTAGACTTCCAGGCATGGAGTTGGATTTGAAACATGCGCAACTCACTGAGAAGATCATTGGTATTTTCTATGATGTTTACAACGAACTCGGGTACGGATTTGTGGAGTCAGTCTACGAGGAATCGCTGTTGATTGCTCTTCGAGAGGCGGGATTGAAAGTGGAGAGCCAGATCAGCGTGCCGGTCTGGTTTCGGCGGCACAAAGTTGGTGAGTTCAGAGCCGACGTAGTGGTGGAACAGGCGGTTATGCTGGAACTGAAAAGTGTGCGGGTGCTTGAGGCATCTCATGAGGCTCAATTGCTCCACTATCTGAAAAGCACCGAGGTAGAGATTGGGCTGCTGCTGAATTTTGGTGTTCGCCCCCAGTTTCGACGGTTGTTGTTCGACAATGAAAGAAAGAAAATCCGTGAGAATCCGTGTAAATCCGTGGCCGGGGTTTCTGCATGAGAATTGGCTATGGGTGGGATTCGCATGAGTTCAGGGCGGGCATTCCGCTGAGGATTGGCGGCGTCACCTTGCCGCATACCCATGGACTGGGAGGACATTCGGATGGCGATGTGTTGCTCCATGCTTTGACGGATGCCTTGCTAGGGGCAGTCGCAGGCCCCGACATTGGCACGCTGTTTCCGCCGTCAGATCCGAAATGGAAAGGCGCAGACTCGGCGGTGTTCTTGCGGGAAGGGCTGAAGCGAACCAGCGCTGCAGGTTATTCCATCGTCAATGTTGATTCCACTTTGATTTTGGCTGCGCCCAAAATTGGACCTCACACTGGCGCGATTCGGGCTAGCGTCGCTGGGCTTCTTGGTATTTCTGCGGATTGCGTTGGTCTTAAGGCAAAGACTCCGGAGGGTATGGGAACTGATAACGCTGCGATCGCGCATGCGGTAGTGCTGCTAGAGAAAAAGCGCTAACCACGAAGGACACTAAGGTTCACAAAGGACAGTCCCAGGCGCCATTTTCCCTGACGACGAACATCGCCGATGAAAATTGGGGTCATTTCGGATACGCATGGACTGCTGCGTCCCGAAGCGGTTGCCGCGTTGCAGGGATCGGATTTCATTATTCACGCCGGCGATATTGGGTCCACGGAAATACTCGCCAGGCTGCGCGACATTGCTCCGGTGACAGCGGTGCGTGGCAATGTCGATCACGAAAGCTGGGCGAAGCAGATTCCTGAGACCAATGTGCTGGAGGCCGGGGGCATTGCGATCTACGTTCTTCATGATCTGCAACAGCTTGACCTCAAACCGGAAGCCGCTCGATTTGCGGTGGTGATTTCCGGGCACAGCCACATTCCCGACCAACAAACGAAAAATGGCGTGCTCTATTTCAATCCTGGGAGCGCCGGCCCGCGAAGGTTTCGTTTGCCGGTTAGCGTCGGGCGGATCAACGTCAGCCACGGCCGAGTGAAGGCCGAGATCGTCGAATTGGACGTCTAGGGCGACTTCCTCCGTTACAATCTCGCAGTGTCGATTCAGTTCAAGATCGAGCACCTTTCCGGCCAGGCGCGCGCCGGCCGCCTGACCACGCCGCACGGAGATGTCGAAACGCCAGTGTTCATGCCGGTAGGGACCGTGGCCTCGGTCAAGGGTGTGGCTCAAGATGTACTTGAGGAGCTCGGCGTTCAAATTCTGCTCGGCAATACCTACCACTTGTACTTGCGGCCCGGGGTCGAGCAAGTCAGAAAGCTGGGCGGCCTGCATCGCTTCATGGCGTGGCCGCGGGCGATTCTGACGGACTCAGGCGGCTTCCAGGTCTTCAGCCTTAACGAACTGCGCAAAGTCACAGAAGATGGGGTGACGTTTCGCTCCCATCTGGATGGGTCTTCACACTTCTTCAGTCCTGAAAGTGCGATGGAGGCGCAGATTGGCCTGGGTGCGGACATTATTATGGCGTTCGATGAGTGCACGGAGTATCCGGCGGATGCTTCACGGATGCGGGCGTCGATGGAACTGACCTTGCGCTGGGCGGAGAGAAGCAAAAAGTATTTTGAGGAGCACAAACACGAGGTACCTTGGCGCGAGCACATCGGCACGCGGGAGGCCGGTGTCCGCTCCACGCGAGCAGACCAGACCCAGGCACTGTTTGGCATTGTCCAAGGCGGAATGGATGCGGTACTCAGAAAAGAATCCGCCGAGCGGACGATTGAGATCGGATTTCCAGGTTATGCCATTGGCGGCCTAAGCGTCGGCGAGCCGCGAGAGCTGACCAGAGAAGTGGTTGCGTCCACGGTCGCGCATTTACCTGCGGATAAGCCGCGATATTTGATGGGCGTGGGAACTCCGGAAGAAATTGTGGAATATGCCGGGCTGGGCATTGATATGATGGATTGTGTGCTGCCAACGCGGGCGGCGCGGCACGGACTGCTGTTTACTTCAGAGGGGAAAGTCTCGATTAAGCAGGCGCGCTACGCGGGAGACGAGGGTCCGCTCGACCCCCAGTGCAGCTGCCGAGTGTGTTCCCGGTACTCGCGGGCGTATCTCCGCCATTTGTATGCGTCGAACGAGGTTTTGGCCCAGGTTTTAAACACCGTCCACAACCTGAGCTTCTACCTTGACACGATGCGTGCGGTGCGTCATTCTATTGCACTTGGGAGAGGGGCCCGCTTTCTCTGAGGTCTGGTCTCGGCCTAAACCTATAGACCGGCATCCCTTGTTCGTGTCTGAAGTATAAGGAATCTCCGCCCAGGTACGCGAGAGCTCCAGCGGTAAATTGCAAAGCAAGTGCGCGGGTTGGGCTGACGCCCATTCTCGGCAAGGGATGAACTCTGATCTTGATGAACGTACAGCACTTATTGGCGTTGCAGTTTGGCGGCGGATCCGCGGGACTCTTGGGGTTCGCGCCGCTGATCTTCATTTTCGCTATCTTCTACTTCTTGCTGATTATGCCGCAACAGCGGCGTCAGAAGAAGTGGCAGCAGATGCTGGGCGAATTGAAGACCGGGGATAAAGTGATGACCAGCGGCGGGTTGCGAGGCACGATTGTAGCCCTCAAGGACGACTATGTTCACCTGCGAGTTCCGCCCGACAACTTGCGGATTGAGGTCAGCCGGGCCTCGGTTTCGTCGGTAACGACCGCCGACGATCCCGGAAAGTCAGGCGACAAAGCGTAGCTGCGAACGGTCGGGATGCATCAGAATCTATTAGTGAATTCATCATTATGAACAAGAATTTGGGCTGGAAAATCATCGTTATCCTGGCAACTCTGGTGGTGTTCCTGTTCGGGATCATCGGCATACCGGACAGCTGGTCGAGCAAGGGCTTGCTGGCGGCAGTGGGGAACCGCATTCACCTGGGGCTGGACCTCAAGGGCGGCACCCACTTGATCCTGCAAGTGCAAGTGAATGACGCAGTGAAGGTCGATTCGGACAATGCCATCGAGCGTTTGAAGACTGACTTGCGGGCGCGCAAGATCGCCTATGCCGAGATCACGAAACCTGATCCAGTCAACCAGCCGGAAAAGGTCGTCCTGAAAGGCGTACCGCCGGAGTCGAGGGCCGACCTGCTCTCCATAGTGCAGGACCGCCTTCCCGAGTACGGACTAACCTCTGGTGCGGACAATAGCTGGACGGTCGCAATGAAACCGCAGGCGCTGGCGGAACTGAAGAAGCGCGCCGTAACCCAGGCCATCGAGACCATTCGCAACCGTATCGATCAACTGGGTGTAAGCGAACCGATCATTGAAGAGCACGGGCTGGGACAGTATCAGATCCTGGTACAGCTTCCCGGGGTGGATGATCCGGCGCGGGTGAAGGACATCATGCAGTCCACCGCCATGCTGGAAATTCGCCAGTCCATGGGCGGTCCGTATTCGAGCGAACAAGCCGCGTTGCAGCAGAATAATGGAGTACTGCCACCGGACACGGTTTTGATGCCAGGACATAGCATCGGCGCAACCTCTGGGGACACTGGCCCGGCCTGGTACCTGATTTCGCGGGCGTCAGCAGTCACCGGTCGCGATTTGCGGTCTGCGGAGCCGTCAAGGGATGAGAACGGTCAGCCGTCGGTAACCTTCACTCTGACGGGTGAGGGAGGGCGGCGGTTCGGAGCTTTCACCGGATCGCACGTCGGCGACAATCTGGCGGTGGTGCTGGACAACAAGGTCCAGGAAGTTGCAGTTATCAAAGAGCAGATTCATGACACCGGTGTGATTAACGGGCGCTTTGGCGAGCAGGAAGCGAAGGATTTGGCCATGGTTCTACGGTCTGGCGCGCTGCCTGCTGGCATCAAGTATCTGGAAGAGCGTACCGTGGGACCTTCGCTTGGCACTGATTCCATCCGCGCGGGTGTAACGGCGGCGGTGATCGGCATGCTCGCAGTGCTGATTTTCATGCTGGTTTACTATCACGCGGCCGGCATCAACGCGGACGTGGCGCTGATTCTGAACTTGATCATTCTGCTGGGGTTCCTCGGTTTCAGTGGAGCAACGCTCACGCTGCCGGGGATCGCTGGGGTGATTCTGACAGTCGGCATGGGCGTAGACTCGAATGTGCTGATTTTCGAACGTATCCGCGAAGAACTGAGAAGCGGTAAGACGCCGCCCTCGGCTGTGGAGCAGGGATTCAGCCACGCCTGGATCACCATCGTGGATACGCACGTCACCACGATTGTCTCGGCAATCATTCTGTTCATCTTCGGCACGGGCCCGGTGCGCGGTTTTGCGGTGACGCTCAGCTTCGGATTGTTTGCCAATTTGTTCACGGCAGTATTTGTGTCACGCGTGATTTTTGACTGGGTTCTGGGCCGCAAAGAACGCGGAGAAGCGTTGAGCATCGGGTAGGAGCAAACGCGGACGCTCCTGTGGAATTGTAATAGTCAAGAAACGGGGTCTGGTTAGGTGGAATTTTTTCGCAATGCTAACATCGATTTTCTCGGAAAGAAGTGGTACTTTCTTTCGTTTTCTCTGCTCTTCAGCGTGGCGGGCTTGTTCTCCATGCTGTTCTGGCACGGCATTCCGTATGGCGTGGACTTCCGCGGCGGTACGCTGGTGTATGTGAAGTTCGCCCAGACGCCCGATGATAATGCCATTCGCGCGGCCATGGACCATGCCGGACTGCGCAACGTACGCATTCAGCGCTACGGGCAAGTCAGCGGAAATGAGGTCTTGATCGGAGTCTCCGAAGAAGAGACTAACGAACAAGCTCTCGACCGCAGCAAGCTACTGATCATCAATGCCTTGGAGACCAATGCTCCGGCTGGCAAGCAGGACTTGAACAATGCCAGCGTTCTGGCCCTGAAGACCTATCTGCTGCAGAAGGACCCGCTTCGAGCCGGCACCGACGCCGACCAGCGCTATGGGGCGCAGGCCCAGGCCATCGTGGACTATCGCGACAAGACCAAAGGGGGCGTGCTGACCTCGCTGGACGAACTAAGAGGTGCGGCCGATCCAGCAGTGGCGGCTTCCCTGCAAGACGGCTTCTTTCTTTCCAATTTTGCTGTACGCAATGTGGAGATCGTGGGACCGCAGGTTGGAGCACAGCTACGTAAGCAGGCGCTGTTGGCTACGGCTTACTCGTTGGCGGGCATGCTGATCTACCTGGCGGTGCGCTTCGAGTGGATCTACGGCGTGGCCGCCGTGGTCACGGTCTTCCACGATACGTTGATCACCGTCGGAGCATTTTCGCTCATGAACAAGGAAATCTCGCTGACCGTGATCGCCGCTATTTTGACCCTGATCGGTTATTCGAACAACGACACCATCGTGGTATTCGACCGCATCCGTGAAAACCTCAAGCTGATGCGGCGCGAGAAGCTTTCCGACATAGTGAACCGCAGCATCAACCAGACCCTGAGCCGGACCATCCTGACGGCTGGGCTGACGTTCCTCACGGTGCTGGCGTTGTTCCTGTTCGGCGGCGAGGTGTTGCATGGGTTCTCGTTCGCGCTGGTGATCGGTATCCTTATCGGTACCTATTCTTCGATTGCCATCGCGGCACCGATCCTGGTGGCCTACCAGGATTGGCGCAGCAATCGCGGCAAGTCGGCCGCGGGAACGGCCATCCGCAAGGAAAGCAACCGCGGCGAGAAGGTGAAGGCCAAGGTCTGAGCCCCTCCTCGATGAGGCATAGGTTCACAAGTTTGTGATTGACGGGCATTTGAGGTAGTATTCTGCGGCCTTCAATTCAGGCTTTGTAAAGTGGGTCTGGGAGCAAACAGGAGGCAGTCGGTGTCTAAGGATTAGTTAGGGGCAGGAGGGACTCTTATGTTTGAAGACAGCCTCATCGAATCGGGCGGCAAGCTAAGAACCAAGCGGGGAATGACGACCACGATTTCGTTTGTTTTTCAGATGGTGTTGGTCGGGATTCTGGTGTTGATTCCGCTGCTGTTTACCGAGGCCCTTCCTAAGACGCAGTTGATGACATTTCTGGTAGCTCCACCCCCTCCGCCTCCTCCGCCTCCGCCCCCGGCCGCCGCCCCCGTCAAGATAGTGAAACAGATCCAGACCGACATCATAAACGGGCAGTTGCGGACGCCCACCAAGATTCCAGAGAAAGTACAGATGATTAAGGAGGACGAGGCCCCACCGCCGGTAATGTCGGCGGCCGGCGTAGTCGGTGGCGTGCCCGGCGGCGTCCCGGGCGGCCAGATGGGCGGCGTAATCGGCGGTATTATCAGTTCGACGCCGGTCGTGCCCAAAGTAGCCACCCCACAACGGATCCGCGTATCCCAAGGTGTGACCCAGGGTATGATTATTCGCCGCGTACAGCCGGCCTATCCACCCCTGGCACGCCAAGCGCGCATCCAAGGACCTGTGGTACTGCAAGCCGAGATCGGCAAGGATGGGTCCATTCAGAACCTGCGGCTGATCAGCGGGCATCCGATGCTGGCGCCGGCGGCGATTGAAGCCATTAAACAGTGGAAGTACAAGCCTTATATTTTGAATGGTGAGCCAGTGGAAGTAGAGACCACGATCACGTTTAATTTCACGCTGTCGGGAGGGTAATTTCCGGCGGGGGTGAATAGACCAAGTTCCAGGAGGAAAAGCAACTCATGTTCGTAGCCAATTTAGCAACCCATACTCTGAGTCACGTATCCACCATGGCATTCTGGCTTTTCCAGGATCAGCCCGTGGCCTGGGACCCGATCTCTCTGTGGAAACAGATGGGATTCATCGCCAGGACCGTGGTCGTCATTCTATTCGTCATGTCCGGTTGGTCGATCGGCGTGATGATTGACCGCTGGATGGCATTCAGCGCGGCCCGCAAGCAGTCACGGGCGTTTGCTCCCGCGGTAGCAGGGGCGCTGCGCGACGGCAAGATTGACGAGGCCATCAAAGTCGCGGAGCGCAACAAGAAAAGCCACCTGGCCAAGGTGGTAACGGCCGGCCTGATGGAGTTCCGCGCTCACCAGGACAGCGCCGATATCCCGGGCGAGACCATCGAAGCCTCCAAGCGCGCCTTGGAGCGGACCGAAGCCATTGTCCACGCCGAACTGAAGCGTGGCTTGGGCGGACTGGCCACCATTGGCTCGACAGCCCCGTTCGTGGGACTGTTTGGCACCGTGATGGGTATTCTGAATGCCTTTAAAGGCATCTCGGAGCAGAAGGCCACCGGTCTGGGCGCGGTTGCGGGCGGCATCGCGGAAGCGCTGGTCACGACGGCTGTCGGCCTGTTCGTGGCGATCCCAGCCGTAATGATGTTCAACTACCTGACCGGCCGCGTGGAAGCGTTCGACGTGGAGATGGACAACTCCTCGAGCGAACTGATCGACTACTTCCTGAAGCGACGGGGCATGCGCCGGTCCTAGTTTTAACGGCGCAAGCGGCAGGATCTCTCGACCATGAGTTGCGGCTTGGCGCTGGAGTGATCGCTCCAGCGCCGGGCTCTTCAACCGAGGGCCACCGCGGACGAGATTGAGTTGTGAGTGCAGGGGAACAGCCATATGGCAATGAACAAGCGGAATGAAGGCGCTAAAGTCAACTCCGACATCAACGTCACCCCCATGGTGGACGTGATGCTGGTGCTGCTCATCATCTTCATGGTGATCACGCCCATGTTGCAAAAGGGCGTCAGCGTGGACCTGGCGAAAGTAAATAATCCGGAGCAGATGCCGGACGCCGACAAGGAAGACGCACTCATTGTGGCGGTTATGCGAGACGGAAAGGTCTTTTTCGGCAACGACCAGACTCCTCCCGACCAGCTCACCCAGAAGGTGAAAGATCGCCTGGCCAATCGCCTTGATAAGCGCGTGTTTGTCCGCGCCGATGCCCGGGCCAAGTTTGGGTCGGTGGTAGCGGTGGTGGACAACGTCCGCGCTGCCGGCGTGGACCAGTTGGGATTGTTGACTGATCAAAGAAAGCAGACCGGGACCCAGGCACCACCGACGGGCGGGCAATAGAGGAGAATTCTTATGAGTATGGGAGTTAGTGCTGGCGGGGGCCAAAGCGCAAATATCAACGTAACGCCCCTCATCGATGTGCTTCTGGTGTTGCTAATCATTTTCATGGTGATCACGCCTCTGACGCCGAAAGGCCTGGAGGCCCTGGTTCCTCAGCCGCCACCGCCGAATGCACCGAAGAACAACACTCCCGACCGCACCATCGTGGTGCAGTTGATTGATCGCGGTCCAGGACAGGAACCTGGCGTAAAGATCAACAACGAAGACACGACTTGGGACGGGCTGCAGGCTCGACTGACCGATATCTTTAAGACCCGCGCCGAGAAGGTGATGTTCGTCAAAGGTGATGACAGTGTGCCCTTCGCTGATGTGGCCAATGTCATTGATATCGCACATGCCTCGGGAGTCGACAAGGTAGGGTTGATTACCGCCAAGATTGAAGCTGGGGGATAGCTCGGGAGGTTGTTCCCAGAGTTCGCTGCATACAGCCGCTTTTTCGCGTTCGCGGTGAAGCAGTTCTTCGGCATTCCTGGCAAGGGAGACTTATAACGCAATGAAAAACTGCATACGAGTGCTGGCGCTCGCGGCGGTTGGCCTGATGTTGTTCTCCGGTGTTGGTTGCGACAAATTGAAGGCGCGCGACCAGCTCAACAAGGGTGTGACCTCGTACAAGAACGCAAGATATGAAGAGGCCATTGACCACTTCCAGCAAGCCGTGAACCTGGATCCCAAGCTGCTGAACGCGCGTCTCTACCTGGCAACCGCGCTGGCCAATCAATATATTCCCGGCGTGGATACCGACGACAACAACCGGACTGGCCAGCAGGCGGTGGACGTGTTCAAGGCGGTGTTGGAGACGAATCCCGGCCATGACCAGAAAGTGACCAGCCTCAAGGGCATCGCCTCGCTCTATTTCAATATGAAAAAACTGGACATGGCGAAAGATTACAACCATAAAGTCGCGGAACTGGATCCCAACGACCCGGAGGCGTACTACTCGATCGGCGTGATTGACTGGACGCAGACCTACGCGCCGCGCATGGAAGAGCGCGCCAAGCTTGGGCTGAAGCCGGAAGAACCTCTGAAAGACAAGAAGGTGTGCGCCGAGCTTAAAGACAAGAACTGGGCAAACATCACGGACGGGATCGATGCGCTGGGGAAGGCCATGCAGTTGCGCCCGGACTACGACGATGCCATGGCGTACATGAACCTGATGTACCGTGAGAAAGCAGACGTGGAATGTGACGACCCGGCGGCCCGCGCTGCTGACCTGAAGGCGGCCGACGAATGGGTGGACAAGACTATGGCCACCAAGAAGGCCAAGGCGGAGAAACAACCGGGACAGCAGGGCATCACCGTGGACCAGCCCAAGTAGGCTGCTCCAGGTACAAGACGACCCCTTCCGTGTCGGAAGGGGTTTATTTTTTGTGCAATTGAAAGCTTGAGGCACATGTTCAAGAAGATCCTGATTGCCAATCGCGGAGAAATTGCAGTGCGGGTGATGCGTGCCTGCCGCGAGATGGGGATTGCGTCGGTGGCAGTGTATTCCGACGTCGACCGGGCTGCGATGCACGTGCGCAAGGCCGACGAGGCCTACCACATCGGTCCGCCCAGCGCTTCCGAATCGTACCTCAACATTGCCAAACTGATCGAGGTGGCAAAGCGGAGCGGCGCCGATGCCATCCATCCCGGTTATGGTTTCCTTTCAGAGAATGCACATTTTGCGCAGGCCTGTGCCGATGCCGGTGTGAAGTTCATTGGCCCGACGGCAGCCGCGATGGAACTGATGGGATCAAAAACGCGGGCGCGGCAACACATGGAGGTAGCCGGCGTTCCATTTGTGCCTGGGACCTCGCGCGGGTTGGATTCGGCGGAGCAAGCGCGGCAAGTCGCGGAAAAGATCGGCTATCCCGTCATGCTGAAGGCCGCAGCTGGCGGCGGCGGCAAAGGAATGCGGCTGGTACTTAAGCCGGAAGAGCTGGAGTCAGCGCTTGAATCGGCCAAAAGCGAGGCCCAGAGCGCCTTTGGTGACGGAGAGGTTTACATCGAAAAAGCAATTGTGAATCCTCGCCACATCGAGATGCAGGTGCTGGCTGATGAATACGGGAGCACAGTGTATTTGGGGGAGCGCGAGTGCTCCATCCAGCGGCGGCACCAGAAAGTGCTGGAAGAGTCCCCTTCCGTCATTGTGGACGCCGACATGCGGCGGCGCATGGGGGAAGTGGCAGTGCGGGTTGCAAAAGCTGCGGGCTATACCAACGCCGGCACCGTCGAGTTTCTGGTGGATCGGGAGAGGAATTTCTATTTCCTTGAAATGAACACACGGTTGCAGGTGGAGCATCCGGTAACGGAACTGATCACCGGGCTGGACCTGGTTCACTTGCAGATTCGTATTGCAGCGGGAGAGAAGCTGCCATTTACCCAGGATGACGTTCTCATTCGCGGCCATGCGATGGAGTGCCGCATCTATGCCGAAGATCCGGACAACAATTATTTTCCCAGCCCCGGGAAGATCACGCTCTTGCTGGCGCCCGCGGGGCCGGGAATCCGCCGGGACAGCGGCATGTATGAGGGCTGGACGGTGCCGGTCGAATACGATCCGCTGCTGGCCAAGCTGATCGGTTATGGCAGCGACCGCACACAAGCGATTTCGCGGCTGGTGCGCGCCATGAACGAATATTTTGTGGGCGGGATCAAGACCAACATTTCACTGTTCCAACGCATCCTGCAAGACCCTGAGTTTGTGGCGGGAAGGATCGATACCGGCTACCTTGACCGGCTGCTGAAGGCAGGCCCTCCCGAGGCCGCACGCAAAGATGCGGGCATTGCGGCCATCGCAGCCGGTATATTCGCGAGCCTCGACTCCGAGACCGCAGACACCCGTCAGCCAACAACGGCCTCGTCTGGCTGGAAACAGGCGGCCAGGGCGGAAGGGCTGCGGGGCGGGGACTAGTCAAGCGTGTAGCGAACACTCCTCTTTAGTTTGTTTCATCGAAAATTCACTTGATCTCCCGGGGGATGCGAAGTACAGTACGTGCGCCCGCCAATCCGGGCGCCATGGCCAGGGTGGCACATGGATTTCCGCGTGGTTGCAAGTTCACTTCATAGTTACAAGTTATTCTAAGTTCGACAGCATCAGACCCCGGGGGAGTAGAGGACCATGAAAACTCGCGTAGCGGTTGGCGTGTCTTTGATCGTGGTATTTCTGGCGATGGCGAATCTGTTTGTGAGCCATGCGCAGCAAGGCACTGGCGCGCCAGAAGAGCAGCCTGCGGCCAACGGCGCGCCGCCGCTGTCGAACCCGCTGAAGGTGGCGCTGCTGAAGTGGTATCCGGCGAACCGTGTGCCTACCAGCTTCAGTGTTGGCCAGCAGCCCTATGGGATCGCATTTGACGGGGCCAACATCTGGACGGCGAACTATGCCAGTGCGACCGTGACCAAGCTGCAAGCAAATGATGGCACGGTGTTGGGCACGTTCAAGGTGGGTCTCTCACCGGTTGGAGTTCTATTCGATGGGGCCAACATCTGGGTCTCAAACAGCTTTGACGGAACGGTTAGCAAGCTGCGGGCCAGCGATGGCAAGAGTCTCGGCGTGTTTCCGGTGGGTAAGACCCCTTGGTGGATGGCGTTTGATGGCGCAAATATCTGGGTGCCCGACGGGGTGAGCGCGGTTACCAAGCTCCGAGCGAGTGATGGAAAGACTCTGGGAACGTATCCCGTCGGCAACGGACCTATCGCCGTCGCTTTTGACGGAGCGAACGTTTGGGTCACCAATTACGGCGGAGGGGGGAATAGTACCGTCAGCGAGCTCCGAGCCACGGACGGCAAGCCTTTGGGGACGTTCACCGTGGGTCCAAACCCCCTTGGGATAGCGTTTGATGGAGCCAACATCTGGGTCGCTAATCGGGGTGGATCCTCCGTTAGCAAGCTACGCACGAGCGACGGCACGGTAGTGGGAACGTTCAACGTTCCGCTTGCGCCGTATGGATTGGCCTTCGACGGAACCAATATATGGGTGACGAGCGACATCGAGATGGCCGAGTTGCGCGCCCGCGACGGAGCCGTAGTAGGCAAGTACCCTGTTGGCGGAACAACTGGAACTGCTTTTGATGGCGGGAACGTTTGGATCGCCGTCACCGGCCTGAATTCGGTTTTGAAAATGTAAGAAAGTGAAACTCAGGACTTGATCGCCAGGAATAAACCTTATTTATATAGCCAAAGCGGAGGGCTCATGCGGGGTTGGAGAAAGTTGTTTCTCCTTTCTGTTGTTTGGCTGATGGCATTGGAATGGCAGTCGGAATCCAAAGCGCAAACGGTCTCTGTCACGACATGGCACAACGACAACCTTCGCACGGGACAAAACCTGAACGAGACCACGCTCACCCCGAGCAGTCTGCCAAGCACTTTTGGCCAGCTATGCTCTTTCCATGTGGACGGCCAAGTCTACGCGCAGCCTCTGGTCGTCACCAATGTAACAATACAAGGGCAGAACTATCCTTCAGTCGTTCTTGTGGTCACTGAGACGAACATGTTGTATGCGTTTAGCGGGGCCGCCCCCGCGAGTGGGCCTTGCACGCTGATTGGCACGCCCCTTTCTCTGGCGCCCAGTGGTCAATACCCGGCGGATTGCAACAAACTAGGCCACGGAAATGGAAAGGCCTGCCAGAACACGATTGCGCCGTACGTCGGTGTTCTGGGCACCCCTGTCATCGGGCCGTTTATCCCCGACCAACCCCATGCGAAATGGCCGCTCTATGTAGTGACGGAAACCCAAGACTGCCAAACGCCATGTTCGCCGGGCAATTACTTCCACTATCTCCACGCAGTAGACATACAGAGTCTTGCAGAGATCACAGCTGCCGTGCGAGTCTTTCCGCCAACATTCAACTCCAACCAGGCAGGCCTCTGGTCGCTCCAGCATATCCAACGCCCCGGCCTCCTGCTTACACCAGACGACTATCTATACATTGCCTTCTCGATGATGGATGGGAACTCTCCGTTACCGAATGGCTCAGTCTTCCGCTACGACACTTCGGCGCTCGCGCAATACAACCCTCCGGGGACGCTGCAACCGCTGTACTTCCCGACGACACCGGACCAGCAGGTAGAACAAGGCGGCGGGGTGTGGCAGGACAGCGCAGGTTTAGCGTACGGCCCCGACGAAAACGGAACCAACTTCCTCTACTTCAATACCGGAAACGGGCTTTACGATGGAGCCTCGAATTTCGGCGACAGCTTCCTGAAGGTGAGCGTGAACCTCTCTGGGCCACCGCCAGCGGCATGGTTCACACCAGGGGACCAGATATACCGTAACTGTCCGGCCCCGAACTATACTGATGCTGATTTCGGCTCCGGAGGGCCGATCCTGACACCGTCGACTTCGTATTGGCCGTACCTTGCGATCAGCGGCGAAAAAGAGGGCTACATCTGGGCGATGGACCGGGGCGCGCCTAGCGGGTACAACAGCAACAATAACTGCCACACCGACTGCATGAATCCTAGGCTTTGTTCCTTGCAGGACCAGGGCAACGGCAATAAGCAGACAATTTCGGCCGGCGGCCTGGAAATCCACAACACGCCGGCGTATTGGGGAGGCGGCACCGGTGGCCAATACAACTATATCTACCTGGCCGCGAGAGGAGGAACGCTCACCCAGTACAAGATCTGCAACACGGCCCTTCCCTTCTGCGACAATACTGGCGTGGCGGCGACTTTGCCGGCGGGTGGCTTCAACGGCAGCACTCCGGCGGTTTCCGCCGCCAGCGCGGCTGCGACCGACGCGGTGGTGTGGGCGATCTGGAACGATGCCTCCCCGGAAAGCACGACCAACGGCATCCTTTTGGCATACGACGCCCTAACCATGAACCAGTTGTATGCGAGCACGAACGCGGCCTGCGCACCCGACAAGATCGCGCCAGCCACGAAGTTCTCGGTGCCGACGGTCGCGAACGGGAACGTGTACTTGGGCACTCAGCACCTTACCTGCAACGGTTCAAACTGCACGAACGACGGTACGGGAACGTTCTATATCTTCGGCCTGGGTAGAGCGTGTCATTGAAAAAGCGGGAGGAATGGCTTCGATTGGCTGTTCCCCTGCGATGACCGGCTTTCGCGACCCGGTGCGCGATTGCATCCAGATTTGCGGGCAAGAATGGCGGCTCCGCACTAAACTGTTACGGTGGATGCAATTGTTCAGATCGACGGCAAGAATTACCGTCTGGAGTTGGACCGAACGGACACAGGCTGGCGATGCCAACTTGATGGCCGCGAAGTGCCTGTGGATGCTGTGCTGGCGCGGCGCGATGTGCTTTCGGTTCTCATCGAGGGCAAGGCCTATGAGATCAAGCGCGAGCGCACGGCGACTGACTTGCATTTGTGGGTGGGCGGGGTGCGTTATGCGGCGGAGTTACGCGATCCCCGTTCGCTGCAGAGCCGGCGTGGCGGGCCTGGGGATGAGAGCGGGCCGAGAAAATTGATTGCGCCCATGCCCGGCAAAGTGATTCGCATTCTGCTGGAGGAAAAGGCCAAGGTCGAGGCGGGGCAAGGCATCCTGGTGATGGAAGCCATGAAAATGCAGAATGAGATCAAGTCGCCCAGGAAAGGCACGATTCAGAAGATCCTGGCGGCTGAAGGCGCTAATGTGAATGCCGGGGATGTGCTGGCGATTGTGGAGTAGTCGAACACACCTTCACCACAGGGGGCACAGAGGGCCACAGGGAAAGGCCCTAACCCAACTACTGCACGCCGTTGCCCTGCAGAATCTTTTCGGCGAAATAATTCTCCACCTTGGCTTGATCACGCAGGACCTCGTAGTACGCCGATTTGAGCAGCTGTTCGCGGCGGTCGCGGAGTTGAGAGCGAACGGCCTCCTGCACCCGGGGATCGGCCAGCTCGCGCTGTCCGGCGGGTTCCTTGGCTATCAGCTTCACCACCCGGAACCCGACCAGCTGTTTCGCCATGGGGTTCATCACGGTGATGATCTGGCTGTACTGCCCCGGTTTAAGTCGCATCACGGTGTCACGAGTCACGGGATCGGTGCTCTTCAGGGACGACTCAGGAGCGAAACCCAGATCGCCGCCATTGCCTGAAGTCTCCGGGTCTTCGGAGAAATTCATGGCCAGAGTGGCAAAGTCGTCGCCGCTGTCGAGCCGGTTCAGAATCATCTGAATCTTCTTGCGGGCGTCGGGTTCGTTCTGGGCCTTGTCATTCTTCAGGTTGTGTACCTGCGGATTGGGGGCGGTAGTGACAAAGATGTGGGCCAGGTGGTACTGGGGCTCGATCAGATTAAATTCCGCCTTGTGAGCGTTGTAGTAGCCGGTGACGTCCTGGTCGGAAATGTTGATCTTCGAAGTCACTTCTTTGTTGAGCACTTTATCAACGGTCAAGGAACGGCGAAGATCGCGCTTAAAATCGTCCAACGTAAGTTTCTTTTCTACCAGGCGGGCGTCAAATTCCTCTTTGGTATAGGGCGACTTGATCTCGTTGAGCTTGCGTTCGACTTCATCGTCGGTCGCCAGCAGGCCGAGCTTCTCGGCACGGCGCATGAGGATCTCGTTGTCAATCAGCTCGCGCAGGATGCTGAGCCGCAGGCTGGTGGCTTGCTCACCCACGGGCGCCTGTTGCGAACCAGAAGTCTGGTTCTGGTAGTACTTCTCGACGTCGGTTCGATAGATTTTGCGGCCATCCACGGAGGCGGCGACGTCGTCCCCCACCTGTTTGTTCCCGCAGCCGAGACCGGCGGCGAGCAGCAAGGCGATTGCGGCTGTGGTCAGCTTTTGACGAGGCCAGTTAGTTTTCACTCGATTTTCTCCACACTTCTCCGTGTGTTCACTAACGCACTACGGTTCCGCAGGTGTCTTATCCCGCTACTTGCTGGACGTGGGAGCCGCGCCGGGAGTTGCCTGGGCAGCATGTGCAGGCACGGGAACGCCCGCCTGCTGCAAGGCGGCATCCAGCACCGCACGGAATTCTGCCGGCGGAACCGCCCCATCCATTTCCTGCCCGTTGACGAAAACAGTGGGAGTCGCGTTCACGCCCAGACTGTCACCCTCGTGCACGGAGGCCTTGACGGCATCATCGTTCTGCGCTTTGATGCAGGCCTGCAACTTAGCCTGGTCCAGGTTGTGTTTCTGGCCTTGCTCGGTAGTCAGGCGATCCAGGGCCGCGAACTGCAGGTCCCGCGTCTTCTCAGAGCTTATCTCCCGCTGATTGGCGTGAAGGTAATCGGCCAGGTCCCAGTAGGCGTCGCCGTTCTGCGTGGCCAAACAGTTGGCATCGACCGCAGCATGCATTGCCCAGGGATGGATTTCCACCAGGGGATAATCCTTATAAATGAATTGCACCCGATCTCCGTATTCCTTCAGTATCTCGGGAAACAGGGTCTGATGCATGCGGGAGCAGAACGGACACTGGAAGTCGTCGTAGTTGACCACCACCACCTTGGCGTCCTTATTGCCGCGAACCGGGCGGCCGCCGACGCTGATTTTCTTGACGTTCTCCGCATAAGGATCCTTGGTCAAGTCCAGTTTGGTCATCCGCAAAAGAGTCTTACCGTCCCTGGAGAGCAGGAAATCGTAATCGGCCTTCTTCTCGGGACTGTCCATGTGGACCGTGAGGGCGTCATAGTTGGCGAAATCGCTCGGCCGAAGCGTCCCCACCGTGATCTTCACCGCGGCAGGTATGGAGTAGTAGCTACGCACCTGACGCTCAATACGCTGTGCTTGGTCAGAAGGCACCGATTGCGCCGAGCAACCCAGGCAAACCAGCACCAAGACAAAAATCGATCGCCGTACGAACATCGCTAGAAACCGCCTATACATTGGGTGTAAACCCTGATTATCTCATACGCGACCGCAGTGGCGCGGGCCGTGGCCTTAGGCAGTAGTGCACTTTGGTAAGGAGGCCAGCTAAACACGCGATCGTCCGCGGCATGAAGGCTTTGCTCAGGATGAGGGACCAGACTTGCGCACCAACTGGTTGGCGGGCAGGAGCGAGTTCATTGAGCCCGAGCGAAAGCCTTCCAGGTCAAGAGTCACGAATTTGAAGCCCAGGGCCTTAAAGACCCGGGTGAATTCCGCCACCATTTCGCCAGCCAGAGCGCGGGGCATCTCGTCGGCGGCAATCTCGATGCGGACGATGTCTCCGTGATGACGGACGCGGAACTGATGGAACCCGAGTGCGCGGAGCGCATCCTCACCCTGCTCGACCACGGCGAGGACCTCGCGGGTCACGGCGCGGCCGTACTCAACGCGGGACGACAGACAGGCGGATGCGGGTTTGTCCCAAATACGCAGGCCGGCCTCGCGGGCCAGGTCTCGAATCTCCTGCTTGGTCAAACCGGCGTTGAGCAGCGGAGCGGCCACTTCATGGCGCTCGGCAGCAATCTGTCCGGGCCGGAAATCGCCTTGATCGTCCAAATTAACGCCGTAAGCAATGGAGTTGAATCCGCGTTGCCGGCCAAATTCCTCCATCACGGTGAAAAGCTCGTCTTTACAATGGAAGCAGCGCGCGCCGTCGTTGCGAACATATTCGGGACGGTCGAACTCGGCGGTGGCGATAATCTCCAGCGGAAATCTCTCTTCGCGGGCGAAGGCAATGGCGTCGGCCAGTTGGGCGCGAGCGAGACTGGACGAGTCGGCGATGGCTGCCAGCATGTCCCGGCCAAGCACCTGATGAGCCGACCAGGCGAGAAACGCGGAATCTACCCCGCCGGAATAAGCGACCAGAGTGCGGCCCAGGGCGCGAAGGTGGTCGTCCAGAGCGGCGCGTTTGGCGGTTAGGTCGGTGGACAGGGGCACGCTGGTATCTTAATACGCGGGAGGCCATCGTGACCGCCGTGCATGTCGAACCGGGTTTGACAGCAAGCAAATCTGAATGGCAGCTGCCTGACTGGTTCTTACTTCAAAACAGTCTTTCTACTCGCCTCAAATTCCCCAGCGACCCCAGATTGGCCAGCGCGAAGGTGAAGCGATATTGATTCTCGTTGCGCACTGAACCTAGAGCAAAGCGGCGGAATTCAACGTTGATTCCACAACAGTCCCAGTTATAGGTGGTTTGCACCGCGGCGTACTGCAAGAATCCCAGATCGGCGTCGAAGCCAATGTTGGTGGCAGCGCTGAGCCCCGGTTTATTGGTGTGGCCATAGCCCAGCAAGAGCCGGAACTGGTTAAACGATTGAGGAGAAGGCGCCGAACTGCTGCTTGGGCTCTCCGGGGGCACTTGCAGATACGCATCCCCCCCACCAATGGTGAATGGACCCAAGCGGTAGTTGACCAGCACCGTGCTGGCGGTCATGTGGCGCAGCGTGAAATCGTAGTCCAGGTCCCACTCGATGTCGGTTTTTGAGCTGGTCTGGATACGCAGCCGCGAGACCAGCGGTGAAAGACGGCGCGCAGAGCTCAGAAAAGCAATTCCGGTCAAGTCAACGGTGCTGGTCAATACATTGCTTCGACCGGGGAACAATGCACCTCCGAAGGTTGGGTCGAGGAAATATTTCTGGGACAGCTCCCAGGTGACCACCTCCCTGGCCTGCAAGCTGTCGTCACACAGGGACTCGACAGGTTGCTGTTGCCGCTCCCAGGGAACCGCGCTATGAGGAACCGCGCCTCCCAGGAACAAGGCCGGCATCCCGGGTTGGCCACAGTTTTTCTGTTTCGAGGTGCGCTTGGCATAGAGGCGCTGCACAACCCCATATTCCACTTCGTTGGTGTTACTGAGAATGTCGCGCTCATCAAAGCGCAGAATCTCGGCGAAGTTATTGACCCCGGTGACGTAGTCATAGACCACACGCGGCTCAATTACGTGCTTCCACTTGCGCCCCAGGAACTCATGGTCGAAGACCCGGCTTACGGCTGGAGGACGCACCTCCAGCGAAGCATCCAGGGACTTGCGGTTGATCGTATCCGACACCGCCTCCCTCTCTCGGTTGGCAAGCACGCCGAGTTGCTGGGTGTAGGAAGAGTCCCGGAAAGACAGTTGCGGGCGGAGCGACCATCCTTTGAACTGCACCGGAATGGAAAGAGTGGGACTGAGATCGAAGCGTCCGATCAAGGGGGCAGTGCTGAAGGTGGGTTCACTGCGGGAAAGGCCTTCAAACGATGCATCATACGACCAGTAGAACGGGGATCTTCCCAGCGGCTGGTCAACACTCGACAACTGCACGCCGGGGGCGTGGAGGATGGTGATCACATCGCCGGAAGTCGAGCTCTCGAAATCCTGGTAGCGGTGCATGGAGAGGTTGTAAAAAAAGCCTCGAGTGGCGTTGGAAAGAAAGGCATCGGACTTGACTTCAGAGTTGACGGCTTGGGTGAAAACCTCGCTGAAGGCCAGTCGGAAAACGAATGAACTGAGATAGTCTATGTCGGCGACGCCGCGGAAGTTATGGCCAAACTCAGCCTCTGCGGTCAGACGTACTTCCTCACCCCCCTGATTCACGTGGGGATTGCCAATTCCGCGATCGAGAACGCTGAAAAAGTTCAGGTCTACGAAGGAAGTATCCCTGGGGCGGGCCCGAAACTCTCCTTGTGGCGCCCAGCCCCGCTTCGAGAAGTAGTCAGCTCCGATGTGCGCATCCATGCTGCGATTGATTGCCCAGAACAGTGATTCTCCAAAGATGGTGCCTTTTACCGAGGAGACCCCGAAGTTGGGAATAAGGAAGCCGGATTGCCGAGGCAAGGACTGGGCGGGCAGCGTGGCAAATGGAAAATAGAAAATCGGGACTCCCTTGATCCCGAAGGTGCTGTGGTAGATCTTCGCGGTACCACCGACTTCCACGATTACCTTCTGGGCGCGAAAGTCCCACTTGGGGCGGGGCAACTCACACGTGGTGACAATGCCGTCGTATACCTTGTAGTGATCTGGCCCGGCTTTTTCGACGGCCTTACCGGTGAAAATAAAAGGACTTGCGGACGTGAGCATGAGCCGACGGCCACGCAAGCGCACGCCGATGCTTCCCGTCACATCCTCGAACCTTCCGGACTCGGAATGCAGGTTGTAGGTTGCGCGGCTGGCTTGTACGTGCTCATCGTTGGGTCCGCCTTCAAGGACCACATGACCTTCGGCCTTGGCATCGCCCGTCGTGGAATCGTAGGAGATTTCGTCGGCGCGCAGGATGTAGGTTCCGTAGTGAATTTCGGCGTTCCCGTGCAACTGGTAAATCGCGCCCTGCTTCTCCTGCTGAAGGGCAGTGATGGTAACGTCTTCCTCGTGCAGGGTTGAGGGCGTATTTGGAAGATCCTCAGCGGTAGGCGATGGGGAAAGCAACTGGCTGGTTACTAGCGGAGGAGCGAGTATCAGGTGACAGACGAACGTCGCCGTGATAAGAAATCGTGTGCGGGAACTCATCGGAAGCGCACGAACTTCCCCGGAGCCAACTGCACTCGGGGGTACGGTGACGTTAGCACGGGGACGGCCTGACAGGCAAAGATGGAAGGCTTCCTTTTTCCGCCAAGGTTGATTGGCATACATTGCCGCTGATTTTGGTCCTGTGATGAAATCCAGATTCCAGCCAGATGCGGACTCCGCGCCGGGTCCGACCGCGATACTGATTGATCCTGAAGCATTCGATGTTAGCGAGCAGCGATTTGCCGCCAGTGTGGAAGAAAAACTAGATCAACCCGGTGCTCGATTTGAGGTGGATGGTGTCAAAGCGCCGACGAGGGTGCTAGAGGCCGATGGCGATTCGCTGGCGGCAGCGCATGAGGAGAGTGCAGTCGCAGTTGAGGCCGCGCACTTCGGAGCAGAAACACCGGAAAGCGCGACGATTGGGTTCGAGAGTCCGAGCGAACCGACCGACCCTGATTCTTGGCGACAGGAAGTGGCCGCCCGGGTCAATCATTATCGGGGAAAGCGGCCGCGGGCGCCGCGGTATCCCTCATTGCAATTGAAATTCGAGCCTAGTGAACCGACGATGATGGCGCAGCCGAGTAACACCGCGGCCGTCACCAGCGTCGGACAATTGGCAATCACCATGGACCCTGAACCGGCCCTGGCGCTGGATTCGCAAGCCGCGCAGCCGGTGCACAATATCCCGGCCGCACAGACCGAAGGCGCCAGCAATATTCTCGCCTTTCCCCGTTCTTCGTTCATGCCGCCGGTTGCCGTGGAAGAACTGGCGGAACCGGTGTTCGATCGCCCGCGCATTCTGGAAGTGCCGGAGGTGCTTCCTCCTCCCCCTGCCTTGGGAGGGATTTTAATTGAGTCATCGGAAGAGCCTGCGGATGAGCGTCGGCCAGGTTTCGAGCTGCCCCTGAAGCCGGCGCCGCTATCACGACGAGTCCTGGCGGGAATAACGGATGCGGTGGTGGTTGCGGCGGCATTCACGGCCTTCGCTTATATATTCTTTCGGATCACGTCCACCGTCCCGCCACTGCGGCAAGGACTGAGCGTTGGCGCAGGGCTGCTGGCACTATTCTGGGCCGCTTACCAATATCTTCTGCTGGTACATACCGGCAGCACGCCGGGCCTGAAATTGGCCAAGCTGGAATTGAGCCGGTTCGACGGGCGCGGCGTTCCCCGCAAGCTCCGCCGGTGGCGGGTACTTACGTCGGTCCTTTCCGGGCTGTCGCTGGCCCTGGGATATGCGTGGTGCTTTTTAGATGAGGACGAACTGTGCTGGCATGACCGGATTACCCACACCTATATGGCGCCGAAACCAGCAAAACCGACCTCGGGGCCCGCTTGACACTGATAAGCCCCACTCCATTGTGTTAGATTTTTAAGTTTGCGTTCGTTCCAGCCTACGGGCATGTCGTCTCCCATCCAAAATGTCGGCCGTCCGGCGGTCAAAGTCTTCGTCGCCACTACGGTGATGCTGACGTTTATTTCTTTTTGGCGGGCGGCGGCCATCGTACTCGCCGACCTGGCCTCTTCCGCCTATTACGCCGGCGGCGATGCCGAAAAAGTCATTGGCAAGAGCGCTCCCTGGTTCATCCTGGCGGTCATGCTGTTCAGCTATGCCGTACGGGCGCTTTACATCGAGTCCAGCAGCATGTTTGTGCGTGGCGGCGTATACCGCGTGGTCAAGGAAGCCATGGGCGGCACACTGGCCAAGATCTCAGTTTCCGCCCTGCTTTTCGATTATGTTTTGACCGGCCCCATCAGCGCGGTGTCCGCGGGACAGTACCTGGCCGGCTTTATTGGGGACATCGCCCGCTACCTCGGTCATCCTTTGCAATCCTTTCCCGATAATACTTTCGCGGCCGCCTTTGCCTGCATCGTGGTTTGCTACTTCTGGTGGAAGAACATCCAGGGCATCCACGAGTCGAGCCAGAAGGCGCTGCAGATCATGATCATCACCACGGTGATGGTAGTGATCCTCATCGTCTGGTGCACCATCACCATTCTCCGCGGCCCCGTCCACTTGCCGCCGAATCCACTCCAGCCGGGGGTAGTGCCCATTACCCGGGAATCGATGGGCTGGTTGCATGGCACCTGGATCAGCCATCTCACCTGGATCATTTTGTTTGTGGGATTCGGACACTCGGTCCTGGCCATGAGCGGCGAGGAGACGCTGGCACAGGTTAACCGTGAAATCGAGCACCCCAAGCTCAAGAACCTGGAGAAGACTGGGCTGGTGATTTTCGTCTACAGCCTGCTGTTCACGTCTCTGGTCTCATTCTTCGCGGTCATGATGATTCCGGACCAGGTCAGGCCCGCTTACTTCGCCAACCTGATCGGCGGCATCGCCATGTACCTGGCGGGCCCGACGGTACTCAAACTGCTGTTTCACGGCTTCGTTGTGGTGGTCGGCGTTCTGATTCTGGCGGGTGCGCAGAATACCTCGATTGTCGGCGCCAACGGAGTGTTGAACCGGGTGGCCGAAGACGGTGTGCTGACCGACTGGTTCCAGAAGCCGCAGCCCCGCTATGGCACCAGCTACCGCATCATCAACATGATTGTTGGCATGCAATTGCTGACCATCATCCTGAGCAAAGGCAATGTCTATGTGCTAGCAGGGTTGTATGCGTTCGGAGTGATCTGGAGTTTTGCGCTGAAGTCGCTCGCGGTGCTGGTGCTGCGTTATACCGAGCCTGAAAATCGGCAATGGAAAGTGCCGGGGAATTTTCACCTATTCGGCAAGGAGGTGCCGGCCGGGCTGATCGTGATCTCCGCCGTGCTGCTCACCACAGCTTGTGTCAATCTGCTGACCAAAACCGAAGCCACCATTGCTGGAGTCACATTTAGCGTGGTGTTCTTTGCTATTTTTGCCTATTCGGAACATGCGGTGACCAAAGCCCGGCACGGCAAGCCGGAGACTCTGGACCAGTTCCGGGTGTACGGAAACCAGGAACTGGGCAGCGGTGCGCTGGGAGTTCGCCCGGGGAATGTTCTGGTGGCCGTCCGCGACCCACGCAATCTCTACTACTTGCACGACGTTCTCCGCAGCACCGATACCTTGCGGCAGGATGTGGTGGTGATGACGGCGCGCCTGTATCATCGCGAACACACGTTCAGCGGAACCAGCGTGGTGGAGGCAGCGCGAGTCTTCGATCATTACGAGCAGGAGCTGTTCACCGCAGCGGTGGCGGTGGCGGAGAAAGAGGGCAAGCCGGTTTCCCTCTTGGTAGTACCGGCCAGCGACGTCTTTGAGGCGATTGTCCTGACCGCGCAACGGCTGGATTCAAGCCGCATCGTTTGCGGGCTGTCGAACAAATTAACCACCGATGAGCAGGCCAAGCTCACCGGGGACGCCTGGGAACGGCTGCCGGAGCCCCGGCCACGGCTGACTGTGGAAGTCCATGAGCCCAATGGAAAGCTCCACGAGTATCTGCTGGGACCCCATGCTCCAAGGATGCGTCCGCAGGATCTGGAGCTGATGCATAGTCTGTGGCGCGAGATCACGTCCGACCCCAAGTATGCCGGAGCGCATCACTACCACATTGTGGCGCTGGCGTTGGAAGAATTGAGGCGCGAGCTGACTACCGAGCAGCGGGCCGAATTGCTGGCCAAGCTGCTGGATGAGATGCATCGGGATCTGCCGCAGTGCTGAGGAGGTTCGCATTGGCACCGGGAAGGGCACAAGCTGCAATCGGGCCGCTCCTCAGCCGCTAGCGATTCCCCAGGATGCTTTCCAGCGCACTCCTCAAATCGGGGTTCTGGAACTTATATCCGCTTGCGGTCAGCTTCTCCGGTTGCACTCTCTGGCTTGCCAGCAGGAGTTCGTCGGCCATTTGACCAAAAGCCAGGCGTGCGGCAAACGCCGGCATGGGGAAGATTGCCGGTCGGTGCAGGACTGACGCCAGGGCCTTGGTAAATTCCGCATTGCGGACAGGATTCGGCGAGACCATGTTCACTGGGCCGTGGATGGCATCGGCAGCAATCAGATGCTGAATCGCGCCGACCACGTCACGAAGATCAACCCATGACATCCATTGGAGCCCGCTTCCCATGTTCCCACCGACGCCCATACGAAACGGGGGCAGCATTTTCCGTAAGGCGCCACCGGCTGCGCTGAGGACGATGCCAACGCGAATCTGCACGGTCCGGATTCCAGCATCAGCCGCCGATTGCGCAGCCGCTTCCCATTGGCGGCAGAGCTCCGCGCCAAAGCCCTCGCCGGATGGACTGTCTTCGCGCAAGATCTCGTCACCGCGATCGCCGTAATAACCGATTGCTGAGGCGCAGACGAAGACTCGCGGGCGCCGCTGAGCTTTGGCGAGAGCCGCAGCCAGGTACCGCGTGGCGGGTACACGGCTGTCCATGATGCGGCGCTTCTTCGCCTCCGTCCAGCGGCCAACGATGGATTCTCCTGCGAGGTGAACGACAGCGTCGAAACCGGAGACGGATTCCGGCGCCAGCGGCTCCGCAGGATTCCAGGGGATCTGGTCCAAGACGGTTACCGCGCCGCGGACCAGTCGTTTCACCTCGTGGCCGTTTGCCCGCAATGCTGACAACAAGGCGCTTCCGACCAAGCCCGATGAACCGCTCAGCAGAACGCGAAGAGGCATGGTGCAACACCTGAATTAACTCTATCAGGTCGCTCGACGCGCTGGCACGCTTGCGCCTAACTGATTTGCCGTGAATCACTTGCTTTCTTGATTGCGGCCAACGACGAAGCCCGGACAAGGGTTGTAAGGACGGTATAATCAATCGCAGGACAGCCGCTCACCGCGTCCCCTTGCCCCTTCCGCGGCCCCGGTCCACCATGGCGACTTTGCGCGAACAGATCGCGACCACCACTCTCACGGTGACCAAGTTCCGTGAGCTGATGCGTACTTTGCGTGCCAACCGACCCAATGACGACCTCGAGTTGGTGCGGAAAGCTTACGAATATTCGCAAAAACACCACGCCGGACAAACCCGCGCCTCTGGCGAGCCCTACCTGGTGCACCCGCTCGGAGTGGCGTTGGTGCTGGCGGAGATGAAGATGGATCCGGTGGCGATCGCAGCCGGTCTGCTGCACGATTCCGTGGAAGACACCTCGGTCACAATTGTTGATATTCGCAAGGAGTTCGGTGAACAGGTGGCCCACATTGTCGAAGGCGTCACCAAGATCAGCCAGATCGACTTCGCCACCCGCGAAGAGCAGCAGGCGGAAAACCTTCGCAAAATGATGCTGGCCATGGTGGACGACATTCGAGTAGTGCTCATTAAGTTGGCTGACCGCCTGCACAACATGCGCACCCTGGAGCACCTGGAGCCGGGGCGTCAGCAGAAGATTGCCAAAGAGACCCTGGAGATCTACGGTCCTATCGCCCACCGGTTGGGCATGGGCAAGATTCGCGGTGAACTCGAAGACCTGGGGTTCCGCTACATGGATCCCATCACCTACCAGCAGGTGCACGAGGCTGTGGAATCGCGCCGGAAAAAGGGGGAGCAGTTCCTGGCGCGGGTAGGACAAGTGCTGCGCGACAAGTTGAAAGAGGCTGGTATCACCGCACAGGTCGAGAGCCGCATCAAGCGTTTGTTCAGCATTCACAAGAAACTGGTGCGGCAGAAGATCAACGTCGAACAAGTCTACGACCTGTATGCCATGCGAGTGATCACGCAGTCGGTGCAGGATTGTTATGCAGTGCTGGGGATCATCCACAACGTGTGGCGGCCGGTGCCGGGCCGGATCAAGGACTTCATCGCCATGCCGCGGCCCAACTTCTACCAATCGCTGCACACGTCAGTGATTACCGAGGACGGCACGCCGTTTGAGTTGCAGATTCGCACGGAAGAGATGCACCGTATGGCGGAGGAAGGCATCGCCGCCCACTGGAAGTACAAAGACGGCCCGGTGTCGGCGCAGGACGAGCAGCGTCTGGCATGGCTGAGGCAGGTGGTGGAGTGGCAGCGGGACGTCTCTGATCCCACCGAGTTCCTGTCCACGCTGAAGATCGATCTCTATCCCGAGGAAGTCTATACGTTCACTCCCAAGGGCAAAGTCGTGGTGTTGCCGCGGGAATCAACCCCCATCGATTTCGCCTATTCCATCCACACTGAGGTGGGGCATAGTTGCGTGGGCTCCAAGGTAAATGGACGCATGGTCCCACTGCGCCACCGGCTGCATAGCGGGGACATTGTCGAGATTATTACCCAGCCCGGTCACAAGCCCAGCCGCGACTGGCTGGGAGTAGTTAAGTCCTCACGCGCACGGCACAAAATCAAGCACTGGCTGAATATCCATCAGCGAGAGCGCGCGATTGAAATCGGCCGCAAGCTGATCGAAAAAGAAGCCCGCAAGTATCGCGTGGCTCTGAAGGAAATCAAAGACGAAGAACTGCAGAAGATCGCCTCGGATTACGGGCTCGGAGGCCCAGATGATCTGATGGCCGGAATCGGGTATGGAAAGTATTCGGCGCGGCAGATTCTGGCGCGTCTGGCTCCTGCGGCCGGCGGGCCGGTGGACACCGTCGACGGCGACAAATCTGGCGGCCTGGCCAGCGTGGTGAGAAGGGTCTTCGGAGGCGACAGCAACAACAACGCCATCCGGGTGAAGGGCCAAGGCGACCTCCTGGTGTATCGCGCGCGATGCTGTAACCCGATCCGTGGCGAGGCCATCGTCGGCTACGTCACGCGCGGCAAGGGCGTGGCTGTACACGCCCAGAGCTGTCCCAATGTCGTCAACCTGATGTACGAACCGGAGCGCCGTATTGACGTGGAATGGGCGGGGGATGAGACCGCGGCAGGTTCGTATCCGGTGAAAATTACAGTGTTTTGTGATGACCGGTTCGGCATGCTGAAGCAGATCACAGCCGTCATCAGCGACACCAAAACCAATATCCGCAATGTGGAGGCGCGCACCTCCAACGGGCAGGGCAACATCGATGTTATTCTCGACATCATTGATCTCAAGCACCTGGAGAACATCATCACCGGCGTGCGGAAGATCCCCGGGGTGCATGATGTGCAGAGGCTGCAGAAGATCTAACCGCAAGTCGTTGGTCACTCGTCCCTTCGCCGTGCGGCTCAGGGCAGGCTGTTGGTCGTTGGCCAAGACCCTAGAGGCCTAATTGGTTTTTGGATCAGCGTTAATCCGCGTAAATCAGCGGCGATAGGATTTTGGAGGTTTCATGCGTGATGTCATTTCAACCAAAGATGCGCCGCAGGCGATTGGGCCGTATTCGCAGGCCATTCGGGGGAATGGGTTTGTGTTTGTCTCGGGGCAGGTGGCGATTGATCCGGCGACGCAGCAGGTGATCAGCGGCGATGTCGCGGCCCAGACGGACCGTGTGTTCAAGAACCTGACTGCAATCCTGAAGGCGGCAGGGACGGGACTGGAGAAAATCGTGCGCTCGACTGTGTTCCTGAAGAACATGGGTGACTTTGCCGCCATGAACGAAGTTTACGGACGCTATATTCCTTCGGCACCGCCCGCGCGATCGACGGTGGAAGTGGCACGCTTACCGAAAGATGTGCTGGTGGAGATTGATGTGATCGCGCTGGCGTAGGAATTGGTGATTCGCCGCCGGCGATTTAGAATTCAAGCTGAGCTCTAATCGACAAATCAGGAGAACAATTGATGCTGAAGGTCACGATTCTTATGGCAATTGTCACGCTTTTCGCCGCCTCCGCATGGGGGCAAGGTGGTTCCAAGAAGCCGAATACCAGCGCGCCCACGAAAGTCACAGGCGAAGGCACCAAGCTGCCTGACGGCCTTCAATATTGGGATATTAAGGTCGGCACCGGGGCAACAGCGCAGCCGCACCAGACGGTCAAAGTCCATTACACGGGATGGCTGACCAGTGGCAAGAAGTTCGACAGTTCGGTGGACCGCGGAGAGCCTATTTCCTTTGGGTTGGACCAGGTGATCAAGGGATGGGGCGAAGGGGTTCCGGGCATGAAGATTGGCGGCAAGCGCCAACTGCGGATTCCTCCGGATCTTGCCTATGGCCCGCAAGGCCATCCACCAGTGATTCCACCGAACTCGACTCTGATCTTCGATATTGAATTGCTGGGTATCGAGTAAGAGCTCTAACCACAAAGGGCACGAAGGATCACAAAGGAAGTCCTACGGGCTGCGGGGGTCCTTTGTGAGCCTTCGTGTCCTTTGTGGTTGATGGGTTAAGCTTTGACCACTTTGCCGCTGCGTATGCAAGACGTGCAAACGCGGATGCGTTTGTTGGCGCCCTTCACTTTGGCGTGCACAGGACGCAGGTTCACGTTCCAGCGCCTGCGGGACACGTTGTGGGCGTGGCTGATGGTATTTCCAAATAGCGGCTTCTTGCCGCAAATATCACAGACTTGTGCCATGACTGCTCCGGGTAGGATCAGAAATCCGATGTGCAAAGTATAGATTTTACCGGAGTTGAGGCAGTTTCGGCAAGGCGTCAGTCGGCATTCCGGTTGGGGTTCTCTGCGTACTTCGCGGGTTTGCTCAGCGCTCTCAGCGTTTTAGGGTTTTGAGTTCTCCAACACGAAATCCTAAATCGCGGAGGTCGCGGAGGACAGGCGCAGAGGTCGCGGAGACCACGGGCCGCTCAATGCTTGAGAATCCATTCTTCGGCTAGGCTTAGGATTTCCGGGGTCTGCGGGTCCCAGAGCGTCGTGTGCCGCACATCTGGAAAAACTTCAAAACGCTTGTCAGGCGAGGCGGAGAGGTGTTCGAACACTTCGCAATCCTTCTGGCTCACCACGCGGTCTTTTCCGCCTTTCATCATCAGGATCGGTATCCGAACCCGCGGGGCGATCTTGCGCCTCCATCCGAAGATGAGCCGCTGAATGTCCAGCAGGTATCCAAAATTGCCTTTCTTGTAGGCCAGCGGATCGGCGCGGCGGGCGGCGATCCATTGCGGATCGCGGGAACTCTCGTCAAGCCGCTTCCCTACCAGGTCGATGACCGGCTTGCGGTGTCCGAATAAGAAGTACGGCATGAGCAGTGCGCTCTCGAGGTTCAAGAGTTGGCTAGTGTCGACGTAAAACGCCGGGGCCAGCAGAATCAGGCCGGCGAGTTGAGCACTGCTATCTTTGGCATAGTCCAGGGCGTAGTTGCATCCCATGCTGTCACCCAAGAGAAAGACCTTGGAGTGGGGTTGCTGCCGCTTGACGAAGTCCACGATGGCGGCGATATCTTGCGCGACTGCCTTGGCGCTGCCGGTGTAGCCGCGGGGCCCGCAGGAGAGCCCGTGGCCTCGGGCATCGAGACCGTACACAGCAATGCCACGGGGGTTGAGCGCCTCGGCAATGACCTTGTAGGGCCCGCTGTGGTAACCGATGCCGTGCAGCACGATCACCACCCGGCCATTCCAGGCCTCGGCAGGCCAGAAGCGGTAGAAGAGACAGGTGCCGTCGGCCGAAGTAAGCGTGCCGTGCTGATCGGCAATGGGGTCTCCGAGACGGTAAGCGTCGTTCGCGGAGCGAACCTGGGGCGGCATCTCCGCGATGTCGGCAGAAGTAGACATTCAGCAATTATGACTGAGGCGGGGGGCTTCTGGGTTAATACCATGCCATGGAGGCTGACGGCGGTTACAAGTTGGGTACGGCAGCCGTCAGAGGCGCGTCAAGAAGGCACACATTCCTCTATGCGATACTGACCTGAGTGCCTTCCGCTGACCCCAAATCCGTGAAAGTGAACCTGACCACGGGTACAGGTGTGGACATCGAGTGGAAAGATGGGCACCGGTCGCACTATGCCTTCCCTTTTCTACGCGATGCCTGCCCTTGCGCTCTGTGTGATGAGGAGCGGGGCAAGGCCGGACGGGACCCGGGAATGCCTCCGAAAACCGCGCCTGGGGCCCTGCCCATGTTTAAGGCCTCGGCCAAGCCGGAGTCAGCCGATGCGGTGGGCAAATATGCCATCAAGTTTCATTGGAACGACGGCCACGAATTAGGCATTTATTCCTGGCAGTTCTTGAGGGACTGGTGTCCGTGCGAGGAGTGTAAAGCGGCGAGATCGGCGGTAAAGGCATAATTTCATAGGTATCTGCATTGTCTTTTCTCTCCCAACTCAACCCGCAGCAGCGCGAGGCGGTGGAAACCACCGAGGGACCGGTGCTCATTCTCGCGGGCGCGGGCAGCGGCAAGACGCGCGTCATCACCTACCGCATTGCCTACCTGATCGAACATATGGGCGCGATGCCGGAGTCCATTCTGGCGATGACCTTCACCAACAAAGCTGCCTCGGAGATGGTCGAGCGTGTGGACAAACTGGTTGGCGGGTTGTCGATCGCCAAGCCGGTCATCTCAACGTTTCATTCTTTCTGCGTACGGTTGCTGCGGCGGGACATTGAGGCGCTGCGGATTCCCTCTTCGATTCCCGGCGCTCCCCCGATCGGCCTCACCAAGAGCTTTGTGATCTACGACGAGAACGACCAGCAGCAACTGGTCAAATCGGTAATGAAGCGCCTGGGCATTGACGACAAGCAGACCACGCCGCGCTCGGTGCTTGGGCATATTTCGTGGGCCAAGAACCACATGCTGGATCCGCAGGAGGCTTACCTGCAGTCAGCCGACCCCAAGACCGAACGCGTGGCGCATATTTATGCCGAGTACAAGAAAGAGTTGGCCAAGGCCAACGCTCTTGACTTCGATGATCTGCTGCTCGAAGCGGTGCGCCTGCTGAAGGCGGTGCCGGCGGTGCGTGACTATTACAACCGGCGATTTCAGTACATTCTGGTGGATGAATACCAGGACACGAACCGGCCGCAATACGAATTGATGCGGCTGCTGGCTGGCGACCGCCACAACGTGTGCGCGGTGGGCGATGAAGATCAGTCGATCTATTCCTGGCGAGGCGCGGACATTCGCAACATTCTGGAGTTTGAAGCGGACTTCCCTGAGGCCAAGATTGTGCGGCTGGAAGAAAACTACCGCTCCACGCAGAACATTCTGCAAGCAGCGTCGGCAGTGGTGGCTAACAACATTAGGCGCAAAGGCAAGAACCTGTGGACTTCGCGCCAGGGCGGCACCAAGATTGGCTACTACGAAGCCCCGGATGGTGAAAACGAGGCGCTGTTTGCGGCCGACTACGTGGCCAAGTATCTGCGGGAAACGGTGGAACGAGGCGAGAACGGGCGGGCTGCGGTGCTCTATCGCACCAATTCGCAGTCGCGCCTGTTTGAAGAAGCCATGCGTCGTTACCAGTTGAAGTATCACGTGGTGGGCGGTTTTTCGTTCTATGAGCGCTCTGAAATCAAGGACATGATTTCGTATCTGAAGGTCATCCACAACGTGGATGATTCAATCGCCCTGCTGCGGGTGATCAACACGCCGGTGCGCGGGATCGGAAAGACCACCATGGAGACGGTGGAGCAGATTGCGCTTGAGACCGGAGTTTCATTGTGGGGCGCGATCGGGGAAGCGATCCGGCGGCAGCTTTTACCACAGCGGGCGTTGGCGGCACTCAAGAGCTTCCGTGGATTGATTGGCGATGGTCGGGCAATGCTGGTGGGGAGTTACGTGGAGAGACTGGAGGAGACGGCGCAGGCGAAAGCCCCCCAGAACGCCGAAGAATCGCAAGCCGCCGATGACACTGATTTCGACCCAGACAATCTCAGCCTGGATTTCCCTCAAGCCGAGACTACGCCGACCGCTGGGCCGGCGGGGCGCCCGCTCGACAGCCAGCCGGAGGCCGGCGCTACCGAACCGTTTCGAAACCCTGGCGGTGCCAATACGGCCGAGATCCTCAAGTTCTTGATCGATCGCACGGGCTACATCAAGCAGCTTGAGGAAGAAGACACCCCGGAGGCGTATTCGCGCATTGAGAACCTGCGTGAGCTGGTGAATGCGGCGATGGATTCGCGCGACCGCGGCGAGACGCTGGATCAGTTTCTCGATCATGCGGCGTTGGTGAGCGATGCCGATGCCTATGATGAGCGTGCGCAGATCACGCTGATGACCCTGCACGCAGCCAAGGGGCTGGAGTTTCCGCTGGTGTTCCTGTGTGGCCTCGAGGAGGGACTGTTTCCACACTCGCGGACATTTCTTCAGCCGGATGATATCGAGGAAGAGAGGCGGCTGTGCTACGTCGGCATGACGCGGGCAATGGACACGCTCATTCTGAGCCGGGCGGTCTACCGGCGGCGCTATGGGACGGATCTACCGGAAGCCAGCGTGCCCTCGCGGTTTTTGGAAGAAATTCCGCCGCAGTTGATGGAGGAGTTAGGAGCTTCGCGCAGAACTCGTGTGGGGACGGGCGCTCTCGCCCGTCCGACGGGACGAAGCTCCGTAGTTCATGACTCAGATCACACTCACTACGCTTACGAAGATGAAGATCAGAGCGCGAATTGGGCTGCCAGCACCCAGCGGAAGGCCGCTCCGGCGGCGTATTCCGGACGATCCTACAATTCCATCGAGAACATCGCTGAGTTTTTTGCCTCGCGAGGGAAGAAGTTCACCGTGGCCAAGCTGCCGGTCGAGGAGCCCAAAGGCAGGAAAGGCTTTCGACCCGGGCAGAAGGTGCGGCATCCGAAATATGGGGAAGGCACGGTCTATCAGCGAGAAGGAGAAGGTGAGGAAGCTAAAATTACGGTACAATTCCCTCGCTTCGGTTTGAAGAAGTTGGTGGAGAAGTATGCCCAGTTGGAACGGGGATGAAGGAATTTGACGATAAGAATTCTTAGGAGAAATAGATAGCACTCATGGCAAACACATCAAAGTTAACCAAAGAAGAACGCAAGAAAGCCAAACGCGCCTCGCGCAAGAAGCACAAAGCGGAGAAGCCACTGAAGCCACGGGAATATGCACGTGGTTCCAAGAAGCGCAAAGTGAAGAAGCTGGTGCGCGGTCAGGCGAAGCGGTAAAAAGGCGGCATTTGGCACCTGGCACTTGGCCGGTCACACGCACGGCCGGTGCCAGGTGTCGAGTTCATAGAGCCGGACGGACAACGAGGCCCTTTGGCACAACTACCAACCAGCAACCGAACCACCGAGAGCATTCGCACCTCGGACAACCAGCTTTTTTGCTGCAAGTCGATTGACAAGCTGATCTCGGACTCGGAAGAACCCGAGCGCCGGTTAAAGAAGACTCTGGGGCCCGTCTCCCTCACCGCTCTCGGCATCGGCGCCGTGATTGGCTCGGGCATTTTTACCGTCATTGGGACCGCCATTGGCGGGCAGAAGTTCGATACCTCTTCCATCCTGAACGCGCCGCTGCTGGACTTTCTGGTCAGACACCACGCCACTCAGGGCAGGCCGGGGGCGGGACCTGCGCTTGCGCTCTCGCTTGTCCTGGTAGCCATTGTCTGTGCGTTCACCGGCTTGTGCTATGCCGAACTCGCGTCAATGATCCCCATTGCTGGCAGCGCCTACACCTACACCTACGCGACCATGGGTGAACTGGTGGCCTGGATCATTGGCTGGGACTTGATTTTGGAGTATGCAGTCAGCAACATGGCCGTGAGCGTGGGCTTTGCCGCCCACCTGGTCGGCATGTTCGACTGGTTTGGCTGGCATCCTGCTTTGCGTTGGATATCGCCGGCGTATCTTCCGGGAGGACTTACCAACCTCAAGGGCGACATGCTGTACGCGCCAGGGTTGCATTTCGGCTTCAATATTCCGGCATTTCTGATCGTGATGATCCTGACCGTGGTCCTGGTGCGGGGCATCCGCGAATCCGCCGAAGCCAACAACGTGATGGTCATTCTGAAAATCGCCGCAATTCTGGCGTTCGTCATTGTGGGCGCGCAGTACATCAAACCCACCCTCTGGCACCCGTTCGCGCCCGAAGGCTGGTCGGGCATTTTGACCGGCGGCTCAATTATCTTCTTCACCTACATTGGATTCGATTCCGTCTCCACCGCGGCGGAGGAGGCACGCAATCCGCAACGCGACCTCCCCATTGGAATCATCGCCACGTTGGTGGTTTGCACGCTGTTGTACATTGGCGTGGCCGTGGTGCTCACCGGGTTGGTGCCGTGGCAGGCGGTGCGAGACGATGCCGCGCCGGTGGTGAACAGCATGAAGATGCTGGCCACTACGACCGGCTCTCACACACTCAACTGGATCGAACTGGGCGTACTTTTCGGCGCCATGATGGGAATGATTTCGTCATTGCTGGTATTTCAACTCGGGCAGGCGCGGGTATGGTTCTCGATGTCGCGGGATGGCCTGCTGCCCAAGCTATTCGGGCGGGTGCATCCGCGATTTCGCACGCCGGCGACGGCAACCTGGATTGCCGGATTTCTGGTAGGTATTCCGGCGGGATTCCTGGACATCGGCACACTCTCCGATCTTTCCAACATTGGAACACTCTTCGCTTTTGTGCTGGTATCGGTGGGAGTGATCATTTTGCGTTATCGTGATCCGGGCCGGCATCGTGGTTTTCGCGCCCCCGGCGGGATCGCGGCGCCGGTCTTGAGCGTGTTGTTTTGTGTGCTGCTGATGTCGGGCTTGCCCATCCTAACCTGGCTGCGCTTCTTTGCCTGGCTGGTGATTGGCCTGACCATCTATGCAATTTATAGCCGGCATCACAGCGAGTTTGCCGGAAAGGGTTAGCCGTGCTGCCCCTCGAATCTCCGCGCCCGAGCCCCTTCATTCTCTCCCTTCCTAAGGCTGAGTTGCATTTGCATCTGGAGGGTTCTATTGATCCGCCAACTCTGCTTGAGCTGC
Organism: uncultured Acidobacteriota bacterium; assembly: GCA_963734415.1. Lineage (GTDB taxonomy): Bacteria > Acidobacteriota > Terriglobia > Terriglobales > Acidobacteriaceae > JABCZH01. The sequence continues at coordinate 126,051 of CAVTHF010000002.1, forward strand.
GAAAATTGCACGGCAAAGAGAGCACTCTTGAGGAAGTTCAACAACTCTACCAGTATCAAGACTTCGCCAGTTTCCTGATGGCGTTCAAGGCGGTCACTGAAGATCTGCAAACTCCAGCGGATTACGAACTGATCACCTACCGTCTCATGGAAAAACTCAAAGCGGAAAATGTGTTGCACGCCGAGGTTTATGTATCAGTCGGCGTGTGCCTGTGGCGCAAGCAGGATTTCGCCGCAATTTTTGAAGGTTTGGAACGAGGCCGTGTGCGTGGCGAACGGGACTTCGGGATTTCGTTGCTGTGGATCTTTGACGCCGTGCGCCACTTTGGGCTGGAGCAGTCGAAGAGGGTGGCCGAACTGGCCGTCAAATACAAAGGGCGTGGCGTCGTGGGATTCGGAATTGGCGGCGATGAAGCCAAAGCCGGGCCGGAGCTGTTTCGTGAAGTCTATGGCTACGCTGCAGAAAACGGTTTGCGACTAACCGCCCATGCGGGCGAGTCAGCAGGGCCGGAATCGGTGTGGGGTGCGCTCAACCTCCATGCCGAGCGCATTGGCCATGGCTTGACCGCGTGGCATGACGCGGAACTGGTGGAGGAGTTGTCCCGGCGGCAAATTCCGGTGGAAATCTGCATGACCAGCAATCTGCGTACGGGAGTATGTTCGGCGCTGGCGGAGCATCCGGTGCGCCGTTATTTTGACCAGGGCATCATGGTCACGCTGAACAGCGATGATCCGGCCATGTTTGGGACCACGCTGGCCGGGGAATATCAGTTGGGCCAGGATGCATTCGGCTTTACTGACGAGCATTTGCGCGAGTTGGCGAGAAATTCATTCGAGGCATCGTTCCTGCCGCCGGAAAAGAAGTTGGAGTTTTTGAACCTGTTTGATTCGGTGGCGGCGCGATCATAGAAGTTGGAAAGCCCGCTAAACCATTCCCGCCCGCTTTCGTCCAAATCACCATGAGGACCTTCCTGCTGTCATTGATTCTCGAGTTTGCGAGCGTTCTCCCCGCACAAACCAAGCCCGCTTCGACACAACTGACAATTACGCATGCCAGCGTGGTCGATACGCGATCCGGCCGGCTGCAGGCAAATCAGACTGTCGTGATCAGGGACGGCCTCATCATTAGCGTGTCTGCAGCCCCTGCAAGTGCCGGCACGGTGATCGATGCGAAGGGTAAATATCTGATTCCCGGCCTGTGGGATATGCATGTGCACAGCGCGCTGACGCCGGTTTGGGATGAGAACGCGATCTATCCCCTCTATGTTGCCAATGGCGTATCGGGTGTGCGTGACATGGGCGGCGATCCCGATCTGCTGGAACAACGGGGGGGACGGATCAACCGTGGCGAGTTGCTGGGACCGCACATGATTATGGCGGGACCTTTTATCGCTGGAGGAAAGAGCGACAAGCAGACCATCGCCGTCTCGACTCCCGAGGAAGCTCGCGCCGCTGTGGACACACTGAAGCTTCGCGGTGTGGACTTCATCAAGATTCTGTCTAACATCTCGCGCGAAGTCTATTACGCGGTGGCTGAAGAGTCAGCGAAGCAGAAGATTGATTTCGTGGGGCACGTGCCCATCGCGGTGAGTGTGGCCGAGGCTTCGACGGCGGGGCAACGCAGCATCGAGCACCTGACAGGATTCACCCTGGCCTGTTCTTCCCAGGAAGCGGAGATTCGGCAAAAGCTGGTGGATGCGCGGGCCCGGCGCGATTTCGCAGCGTTTATTCCGCTCACCCAGCAGGCCCTGGACTCGTATGATCCCGCCAGGGCCGCGAGTTTGTTCGCGGTGCTGATCAAGAACCACACCTGGCAAGTGCCGACCCAAGTCTGGACACAAACCGATGCGGCGATTGACGATCCGAAACTCTTGTCCGATTCTCGGCTCAAGTATGTGCCTACGGCGATCCGCACGGGTTGGGATCCGAAGGAGCGGCGGCAAAATACTTCCACAGAAGAACTGAAGGTCAATAAGGCATCCGCGGCACGCGATCTCGAACTGCTGAGGTCTGCGCATGCGGCCGGAGTGCCGATCATGGCGGGCAGTGACGGGCCTGATCCGTTCATTTATCCGGGGTTCAGCTTGCATGATGAACTGGAATGGCTGGTGAAGGTGGGGTTCACTCCGGCGGAGGCCCTTCAAGCGGCGACGTTAAGGCCGGCGGAGTTTTTGGGCAAGCTTGATCAATACGGTGTCGTTGAATCCGGCCATGCGGCGGATCTCGTTTTGCTGGAGGCGAATCCGTTGCAGGACATTCGCAACACCCGCAGGATTTCGGCGGTCGTGCTGGAAGGAAAGTATCATTCTCGCAGCGAATTGGACGGCATTCTTGCCCATGTCGCAGAGTTGGCGGGGAGACCGTAGACCATATGCCGCAACACATAGGAATCGTCGCGTGCTCTGCCGAGGGCGCCGCGCTCTGCTATCGGACGATCTGCCTGGAAGGCGCGGCCCTGATGGGCAAGCACAATCATCCGGAAGTCTCTATGCACACCCACCCGTTGGCGCGGTATATGAACTGCATTTACGCCAACGACTGGCCCGGCGTTGCCGAGTTGATGCTCTCATCAGCGGATCATCTGGCCAAAATCGGTGCCGACTTTCTGATTTGCCCCGACAATACCATTCATCAGGTATTTGACTTGATAGTGCATCGGTCGCCGCGGCCGTGGCTGCACATTGCCGAGGAAGTGGCAAACGAGGCGAAACGTTGCGGCCACAAACGGATTGGAGTGCTGGGCACACGCTATCTGATGGAAGGCCCTGTGTATCCGGGGAAGCTGACGGCGGCAGGCTTGGACTATCGGATTCCGGGTGTGCCGGAGCGCGAGAAGATCAACCAGATTATTTTTGACGAACTGGTGAATGGGAAATTTCTGCCGCAGTCGCTGGCTTACTTCAGGGAAGTGATAAGCGTACTCGGCGACGAAGGCTGTGATGCAGTGGTGCTCGGATGCACTGAGATCCCCCTGCTGGTGACTCCGGAAGACTCTCCCCTTCCCACGCTGGACTCGACCCGGCTACTGGCCCAGGCGGCGGTGAAGAAGGCAGTGTCGGCATAGACCGCGCGGAGGTGACTCTCGAGCACCGATTCTCTACGCTCCAGGGTGAATCAATCGCACCACCCAGAACGCAAGTGCGGCGACCGACGCCGCCGCCGGAATGGTCAGAACCCATGCCCAGACGATGCGCCTTGCCACCCCCCATCGCACGGCAGACAGGCGATGGGTAGCTCCAACTCCGACGATGGCTCCGGTGATGGTGTGTGTCGTACTCACGGGGATTCCGGCCAGCGCGGTGGAAAACAAGGTAATCGCCCCGGCGGCTTCGGCGCAGAATCCTCCCACTGGCTTTAGCTTGGTGATCCGCGATCCCATGGTGTGAACAATCCGCCAACCACCGAAATACGTTCCCAGTGCAATCGACGCATGGGCCGCGAGGATGATAGGCCAGTGAAATTTCCCCCAATTCCCCGCCAGTTCCTTCGAGCTCAAATAGTGCGCTCCGTACAGAGCGCTGGCCACGATTCCCATGGTCTTCTGGGCATCATTGCCACCGTGACCAAGGCTGTAGGCCGCAGCCGAGATGAGTTGCAACTTGCGAAACCAGGCGTCAATTGGCCGGGGAGCTTTATTTCGCAGCAGCCAATACACGGCCACCATGAATGCCAGCCCCAGAATGAGCCCCATAACCGGCGCCACGACGATGAAGATCAGGGTTTTGTACCAACCCTCCGCAATAATCACATGCCATCCCGAGCGCATCACCGCCGCTCCGGCATAGCCGCCGATCAAGGCGTGCGAGGAGGACGTTGGCAGCCCCCACCACCAGGTCAGCAGATCCCAGACAATGGCGCCGAACAGTCCCGTGATCACAACATACTGAGTCACGTAGTCGATCCGTATCATTCCCCCGCCAATGGTTTTGGCTACGGCCGTGCCCAGCAGAAACGCCGCCACAAAATTGAAAAATGCTGCCCACACAACTGCCAGCTTTGGCGACAAGACCCGCGTCGAAACCACGGTCGCAATGCTGTTGGCGGCGTCGTGAAATCCGTTCAGGAAGTCAAAGGTCAGCGCGACCAGTATTGTGATGATCAGCAGGAGCAGATCGGGCTTCACCAGTTTTCCTGTGTGGCTAGATTATTGAGGCTTCAAGTGTTCTTCAATACGACCGTTTCGAGCACATTGGCGACGTCTTCGGCTTTGTCGGTTGCCCGCTCGAGGAATTCGAGCAACTCCTTGATCTTAATCAGGTTGATCGGATCCTTCTCGCATTCAAAAAGCCTGGCGATCGCCTGTTGCGACACCAGGTCGGCTTCATTCTCCAGGCGGTTGATCTCGACGCAATGGGCCAGGATATTGCCGTTCTTCTGCATGAGAGACACCGCTTTCTGCAATTCCTGACTCTGCATCAGGATTATCTTGGCCATCTCTGCGGCTGCGGGCGGTGGAGTCGTGATGCGGTACATTCCGAGGCGAGCCCCGGCGGCATTGATGAAATCGAGAACATCATCCAGCTTGGAGGCCAACTGGTGAATGTCCTCACGATCTATGGGAGTGATGAATGTCTGGTTAAGTTTGGTCAGGATCGCATGGGTAAGTTCATCGCCGTCTCGTTCAATTCTGCGAATCTCTTCGATTTTCTTTTCTACATCCTGGTAGTCGGCGAACAGATCCACCAGCGCCCGCGCCCCAGCAATGAGGTTGTCGGACATCGCGGAAAACATGCGGAAGAAGCTATTATCCTGCGGAGTGAGGCGAACCATTTAGGGAGCAACAAACTCCAATAGTGTTTGTATTTACAGTCGGTTGCGTTGATCGAAGCACGCCACTATCTCACGCGGCGTTGAGTCCAGTCAAATGGCGCCACGTCGCACCAGACGCCACGGCTCACGAGACAATCATGCAAATGGAAGACGAGAACGATATCCGCGATTCATTGCTCGCCCGGTTGGTTCCCGTGGTTCAAGAACACACTGCCGGGCTTCGGAGAAACGCAAAGATAGCTATGGCTGTAGCGGTTATTCTGTGGTGCGCCTGACAACGGCTGAACGAGGGCGAATCCCGAGCCAAATGGCCAGGAGCAAAGCAAATACCATGGCCGCCCCAACCGCGATTAGTTGAAGGAAACCGAGAAAAACCAGGCCGAGACCCATGGAAGTATTGTGCAACTCTCGGGAGGCCTGAGCGACATTACGATGAGGCTAGTCCCATTGTGCCAGCCATCCGCCAAGCGAAGATCACAGGAGAGGTCGTGGAGCGACCTGCGCAATTGACTGTTCACCCCGCCCGACATACCAAACGCTGTGCAGAATGATGCACTTACTGGTTGTGTATGCTTTAATGAAAACAGTCCTATTCCATGCCCTCTAACCGCACCATCCTGCGCCGACGTTTGAAGGCGCTCCACCGAAACCTTCGGGGGGCGCGCATGATGGCCAAGGCACTGGCTTCAACCGAGCATCCGCTGCTGGCGCATATCATTCCGGTTCGCCGCTGCAATCTTTCCTGCACCTATTGCAATGAATTCGACGACTTTTCGAAACCGGTAGCCACCGCGGAAATGTTCCGCCGGGTTGACAAACTGGGGTCCCTCGGCACAGCGGTTATCACCATCAGCGGCGGGGAGCCGCTGCTGCATCCCGACTTAGACGAGATCATTCGCCGCATTCGCAAGAACGGAATGATTGCCGGACTAATCACCAACGGTTATTTTCTGGTTCCAGAGCGCATTCATCGGTTAAACCAGGCTGGTCTGGAATGGCTGCAGATTTCAATCGACAATGTGACTCCTGATGATGTGTCTAAGAAGAGCCTGAAGGTTCTGGACAAGAAGCTCGAAAATCTGGCTGAACATGCCGACTTTCACGTGAACATCAACTCGGTGGTCGGCGGCGGGGTATGCAATCCGCAGGATGCGCTCACGATTGGCAAACGTGCGTTGGAGTTGGGGTTCAGCTCAACGGTCGGAATCATTCACGACGGCAGCGGTCAATTGCAGCCCCTGGGCGGAGAAGAGCGGCGGGTGTATCACGAAATGAAGTCACTCGAGAAAAGCAGCTTCACCCGGGTCAATGCTTTCCAGGACAACATTGCCCAGGGTCGGCCTAACCAGTGGCGCTGCCGGGCCGGGTCGCGTTACTTGTACATTTGCGAGGACGGGCTGGTACATTATTGCTCGCAGCAGCGCGGCTATCCCGCGATTCCCCTGGAAGAGTACACTGCTCAGGACCTGCAGCGCGAGTATCTAACGGAAAAATCCTGTGCGCCGCATTGCACGGTGTCGTGTGTGCATCAGGTTTCAATTTTCGATTCCTGGCGTGCGCCGCAGCATGCCGCGGCGTCCGCCGGAACCCACGAGTTGGTACAGATCGAGTAGGATCTCTTATTTTTTCTGAGCGGTCGGCGGCACCAGGCCATTGAGCCGGAGATACATTGCAGCAGCTCCATAGTGGTCGGCACAAGAACTGGCGAAGGCGACCATGGCCCAGGCACGCGGCTGGTCTTTCCCTCCGAAGCCTTTGACCGTATCACCCAGCTTCGAGTCGTCCACTTTATCAAGAGCAGTTCCGCAGAAGGTGAAGGACTCTTTCACCGCAGCCAGCAGCTTGTCTTTGCCGTCTGTGTCTTTCACGTCCGACTTCGGTTCCGAAACGCCCGCGGCAGTCGCACAAAAATAATTGTTGGACTCGACAATGTGCAGTGCCAGGTGAGCAAAGCTCATTTGGTCAGGCGTGGGTTTAAAGCCGAACTTGTCGGCGGGCATCTCTTCGATGGCTGCGGTAATGTTTTTCTGCTGGCGGGCCAACACATCCTTGACCACGCCGGTGACGGGACTCTTGGTCTGGGCAAACATAATTCCGGCCCAGGCCAGAAACAGGCAACCGACAAACAATCGCTTCATGAAAACCTCCTATACGTTCGTTAATAGCTCTTAAGACAATAGCGCCCCGAATCCGGCGGCTCCCAAGGTAAACAGGATGTACCAGCCGAACACAATTACCATCGCGGTGGGGCGCTTGACTTTGCTGACGCAGGCGAAGCCGATGGCCGTCAGGATCAGCGTCCAAATCAGGAACATGTCGAACGCTGTCGCCACGCTGTATAAGAAGGGCGAGGTCCCCGGCGAGAGGAAATAGCCCGGGTTAGTCGCCACCGGATTTTGCAAGTTGAAAGAGTCGGGATCGGCGCCAGCCGCGACCGAAATCGTGGCGAGCAGGGTCTTGAGCAGAAGCGGCAGGCTGGCGTACATCACGATCGCCAGCGAAGTCTTGAACTTAACTGCGGCGGCGACTCCAAACTTAAAAGTCGCGAACAGTATAGCGGCGATAATCAGGTTCCATAGCAGGATCACGCCGGGATATGCGTACAGAAAGTAGCGCATGCCGGTGACCTGCCGAGTGATGGCTTGGCTGCGCTGATCCGGCGGAAGCTGTTCCATTTGGCGCGAGGCCTTGGGAGACGTCTGGATCTGGTTTTCGACCACCTTCCGATAGCCAATCTTCTGGTTCACCACATAGAAGAAACCCATCGCAATCAGGGAAAGCAGCAGAAACGGCGCCCACCAGCTGGCGCTGCGGCGAAGGTCGTTAAAAGTCTTGTTGGGAGCGATGAAAGTATTGACGATACGCGCCCCCTCGGAGAGACGCGCAAGCTCGGGAGCGGCAACCGGGCCGGCCGCAGGTAAGTTGGGTACAGCAGCCATAAAACACCTCCGAGCAGCGGATTTTAGTCCCGTGGCTCGAAAGACACAAGCGACACCATCATCCAGCGCGTGGTGCCCTAGGCCACAACTTGAGGCGTTGCTGCCAGCAGGCTACGCGTGTAGGAATGCTGTGGCTGGGTTGTAATCTGTTGTGTCGTCCCAATCTCAACGAGCTTACCGCGATACATCACCGCAATGCGGGTGGCCAGGTAGCGGACCACCGGCATGGAGTGTGAGATGAATAGGTAGGTCAAGCCGAACTCGCGCTGCAACCGGGCCATCAGATTTACGACTTGAGCGCCGACGCTGACATCGAGGGCTGAGACGGGTTCGTCTGCCACAATGAACTTGGGGCGCAAAGCCAGAGCCCGTGCAATACCGATTCGTTGCCGCTGCCCACCACTGAACTCGTGGGGAAAGCGGCGCGCGGCGGATTCGTCGAGTCCGACCACTCGCAGCAACTCTTCAACCCGCTGACGGCGAGCGGGCGCCACTCATCGATTCGTGGATGATGAGAGGTTCGGCAATTACGTCTTCGACTCGCATGCGAGGATCGAGCGAGCCGAATGGGTCCTGAAAGATGATCTGCATATCACGGCGGAGGCTGGCGCATGTCGGAGGAATTGGCGGCCAGCAGGTCTGCGGCCTTCGAACGAGATGCTGCCCGAGGTGGGCTCGATCAGACGCAGCAGCAGACGGCCGAGCGTGCTCTTACCCGATCCTGATTCGCCGACCAGGCCGAGAGTCTCGCCGGACGCGATGTCGAAGGAAACGTCGTCCACGGCGCGGACTTCACCCTTGGTGGCGCCGCCGAAAACAGATTCGCCGAGCGGGAAGACCTTGACTAGATTGCGCACTTCCAATAACACAGCCAGATGCTAACAGGAAAGAGGAGCCCCGGATCAACAGGAATGGAAGCGGGTTGAAACCACGCGACCTGGCTTCTCATCGGATCGCAATCAACGGTACTGCCAGCAGGGCCGCGAACATACCCACCATCTTCCAGCCCGTAAAGTGTTCTCTGAGGAACAACCGGGCCAGCAACACTGTAATTGCCGGGTACAGCGAACTGATGACGACGGCCGCGTCCAGACGGCCGGTCTGGGTGGCACGAATGAACATCACGCTGCCAGAAATGTCGAGCACTCCAGCCACCACGCCGATACCCATGCCCTCTCGCGTGATCTGATAATTGCGTCCCAGCAGAACGATCAGGGCAGTCAGCAAGAAGGAAGCGGCACGCGAAATAGCGGATAGCCAGATAGGGGAGTTGTCTCCGGCCTGTTTGATAAAGAGATAGTATCCCGCGAAGGTGATGCCAGCGAAAACTGCAGTGCCAATACCCTGCGGGCGGCTACCATCTTCGGGGCGAGAAATGAGCCAGATTCCGCCCGCGGCGAAAACAAAACCTATGATCTGCAAGGTACGCGGAACGCCCTCGGTAAAGATGGCGAACACGGTCGGAATGATCGCGCTCAGGACGGCGGCAACGGGCGCGGTCAGCCCCATTCTGCCCGATGCCAGTGCGCGATAGAAGATGGCCAGACCTCCGCCGCCCGACAAGCCCGCAGCCAGGGCCCACGCGACGCCGGCTCGCGACGGAAACGGGGAGTGGCCGGCGACGGCGAGTCCCAACATCAGGAGCATGCCGCTAAGGTGCACGACTGTCGCGAATACGAATGCATTGGAACGGCGGGCAGCGTATCCGCCAAGAAAATCGCTGGTACCCCAGATAAAAACCGCGCCCAAGCTGAAACCAGCGGGCAGATATTGTGGGGGCAGGGTCATGATCGCGGGACGAAGTATTTGAGATTATCACGGCGGGGTTGCGGGACAATTTGTGGGACTACGATGCAGTTCCAGAAGCCGAGGCAGTTTCGGGAGTTGCGGCCTCCAGTTCTTCAAGAAGCTTGTGCAACAGGGCGAGCACGTCCGCAGCGGCCGCTGCCTTGGCGGCAAACCTCAAGGTTCCATCAGGAGTGAACTGGGCGCCGCGTTGGGAAGAAACAAAGCGTGCCAGCTTGGTGGGATCAATCCCTGCATTCTCGCGGAACTTGATGGTCATGAGATCACGTTTGCGGTCGATGGCGGTTACACCAACCCTAACCGCCATCAACTTAAGGGACGCGTACTCCAGCAAATTGCGTACGGCCGGCGGAGGGTCCCCGTAACGGTCCTGCAGTTCCGCGCCGACATCCACCAACTGCGATTCAGTTTCCACCCCGGCCACCCGCTTGTACATCCGCAACCGTTGGTTCTCTTCCGGAATGTACTCAAACGGTATGCGGATGTTGAGACCGAGGTTGAGCTGCGTGGCTGCTTCCTCCACCGTGGATTCACCCTTCATCTCACGCACGGCACGATCCAGCATCTGGGTATAGAGCTCAAATCCGACGGCTTCAATGTGTCCGCTCTGCTCACCTCCCAGCAGATTGCCGGCGCCACGGAGTTCAAGATCGAGAGCGGCGATCTTAAAACCTGCGCCCAGGTCAGAAAATTCCTTCAGCGCTGCCAAGCGACGCCGGGCAATGGGAGTGAGTTCGATGTCTGCTGGGATCAGCAAATAGGCATAGGCGCGGCGATTCGACCGGCCCACACGTCCGCGAAGTTGATAGAGCTCAGACAGTCCAAAGCGGTCGGCGCGGTTGATGATGATGGTGTTGCAGAGGGGAATGTCGAGGCCGTTTTCGATGATGGTTGTCGCCACCAGAATGTCGGCTTCGTGATGCATGAACTTCAGCATCACCTTTTCCAGTTCACCTTCCGACATCTGGCCGTGACCCACAATGATCCGGGCCTTCGGTACCAAAGCCTGCAGCTTGGCGGCGATTTCCCAGATGCTTTCCACGCGGTTGTGCACAAAATAGATCTGGCCTCCGCGGGCGAGTTCCTGCTCCAGCGAAGACTGAATCAGCTTTTCGTCCCAACTGGCCACCACGGTCTGGATGGCAATACGGTCCTTGGGCGGTGTTTCTATCACGCTCATGTCACGCAGTCCTACCAGCGACATGTGCAGCGTGCGCGGAATGGGGGTGGCCGACATGGTGAGGACGTCCACTTCTTTGCGCATCTGCTTCAGGCGTTCTTTGTGGCGCACGCCGAAACGCTGTTCTTCATCCACCACCAACAGACCGAGATCGGGAAACTTGATGTCTTTGGACAAGAGACGATGGGTGCCGATGAGAACGTCGATCTTGCCGGCATCTACCTTTTGCAGGATTTCTTTCTGTTGCCTGGTGGTACGGAAGCGGCTGATCATCTCGATGCTCACGGGAAAAGCCGCGAAGCGCTGCTTGAAGGTTTCGAAATGCTGGAAGGCGAGCACAGTGGTGGGCGCCAGGACAGCCACCTGTTTGTTGTCGGCAACAGCCTTGAAAGCCGCGCGCATGGCGATTTCCGTCTTGCCGTAACCCACGTCGCCGCACAAAAGGCGATCCATGGGCTGGGAGGATTCCATGTCGCGCTTGACGTCAACGATGGCCATGTCCTGATCTTCGGTTTCGCTGAATTCGAAGGAGTCCTCGAACTCGCGCATGAACTGGCTGTCGGCAGAGAACGCGTGCCCCTTTGCGGCTCGACGTTCGGCATAAAGCTTCAGTAGTTCGTCAGCCATGTCCTTCATGGCCTTCCGAACTCGCGCTTTGGTCTTGGCCCAGGCGGCAGTGCCAAGGTGATTTAGGGCAGGCTTGACACCTTCAGAAGAACGGTATTTTTGGATCAGGTCAAGCCGCGTCAGTGGCACATAGAGCCGTGCGCCTTCGGCATACTCGAGCAGCATGAATTCGGCATTGCCGTCGCCTTGATTGATCTCCTTAAGGCCCTGGTACTGGCCGATCCCATGCTCGACGTGGACCACATAGTCTCCGACCTGGAGGTCGCGAAAATCGGAGAGAAACGCTGACGTCTTGGATTTTGATCGCTGCGGCCGGGAGATTACGGCGTCGGATTCGTCAAACAAGTCACGCGCGCCGAAAATTGCCAGATGCGCCTCGGGAAGCACAACCCCATCCGGAATGTAGGCCTTGGCCAAAGTGGAAGTGAAGACCTCGCCGGCAAAATATGCGGTCTCGTCGGCATAGCTTTCGCCGCCACGAGTGCGGCTCCCCAGGCGAAAAGAAACGCTGTTCTCGCTGAAGACGTCGGCCAGGCGCTCGACCTCTCCGATGTTGGGGACGGCGATCAGTACGCGGTTCTGCTCCGCTACATGCTTCCTGGCCTCCTCCAGCATTGTGTTCATCGAGCCGTGGAAACGCGGTGCGGGCTGAGAGTGAAAGCTGACTGATTCGACGCCACCGGGCCGGGTTACTTCAAGGTGCTCGACCTCGGCACCCGGCAGGCTGGAGAGCTTCTCCCACCAGTTGTCGGGAGGCAGGTAGAGATCTGCCGGCTGTACCAGCTTGCCGACGCCGCTGCGCTCGTGTGCTTCCTCGATCCGGCTCCAAACTTGATCGAACTCGCTCCGTAGACTGTCCGGTTCATCAACCAGAACCAGGGCGCGCGGCATCAGGTCGAACACGGTACGGTCGGCTCCGGCGACAGGTGCATAGAACTCCCAGCCGGGAAATACAGTGACTCCTCCCGAGCGGACGGCTTGCTCCACTACTTCTTCCGCGCCAGTTATGCGCCTGCCGGAAAGGCGGCCGTGGATTGCACCCAGCAGTTCCTCGGTGACCGGAGTCTCAGTTAGAGGAAGGAGTAAAGCTTCGTCAACCGGCGTGGAAGAACGCTGGGTGGCGGGATCGAACTTGCGGATAGATTCGACTTCATCGCCAAAGAACTCTATGCGCAGCGGACGGTCAGCCTCAGGCGAGTAAACGTCGAGAATACCGCCGCGGGAGGCATACTCGCCGGGCATTTCGACCACGTCGGTCGAGCTATAGCCGACCGTGTTGAGATGGGCCAGCAGCGGAACGATGTCCAGGGTCTCACTGCGGCGGACCACTCGCGCCAAGTCGGCATAGTATTCGCCAGATCGCAGACGCAGCGCTGCGGCAGCAATGGGAACCATCAAAATCGAGACGGCTCCGGAGGCAATCTTCCACAGGGCAACCGCGCGCTCTTCCTGAATTTCTGGGTGCGGGGAAAGATTCTGGAAGGGCAGAACGTCACGCGTGGGCAGCGAGACGATGGAGTCGGGATCGTTGCCATCGGTGAGCTCGTGAAAAGCTTGCAGCACCGGAACCAGGTCTTCGGCGGTGCGATTATCGGGCACAACTACGATGAGTGGCCTGGCGACAGCACGTTGCCACAGAACCAGAAATAGCGCTTTGGCGGTGGGAGTGAGTCCAGAGACACCAAGCCGCCCCGTGCCCTCGCGGAGGTGGGAGGCAACACGCTGAAAGGCTGGCAGCTTTTCCACGTCCGCGAACAGATCACGGACGAAGGGGAGAACCATCGTGATTTGATTTTAGCAGGAGGTTGCCGAGCTGCGCTCGTGGAGACATCCGAGGGCGGCTGGCCCCCAACGATCTGTGGCTATCCCCTGAGCAGCGGCCTGGTCAGACACGTGGGCCCGCCGTTGCCGTTGATGCATAGCTCGGAGCCGGGGAAGGTGCGGACATCGAATCCGGCGGCGTGCATTTTGGCGTTGGTTTTGGGATTTTCTCCGAGGGCGAGCAGCCGTTGATTTCCCAGCGACAGTACATTGCAGGCCAGCGTTTCGCGCTCTGAGTAGTCAATCTCGATGAACTTGTAACCGCGGGCTTTCAGCAATTCTACGGTCTCGACCGCAAGCCAGGGCAAATCAACTAGCGCTGTCCGTTCGTCAAGAAGACTGATCAGCGACATCAAGTGCAGGCACGCTTTCGGTCCCGGGCCATAGGGCAGGGGGGCGGTGAGAACTTCTACACCTTTTGGTGCGAGCAGCGACCGCAACTGGACGACGCCGGCGGGATTGGTGCGGTAGCCGCTTCCGACCAACAGCGTCCGCGGATCTAACCAGACGATGTCGCCAGCTTCGCTGGTCCCAGGATCGCGGATTTCTCCCAGCACCTTCACTCCCAGCTTTTTGTAATGCTCCACCTGTCGGCGTGCTTCCGGCCGACGACTTGCTTTGCCGGGGTTCATCATCACTACGCCATAGTCCGTGGGCAGTGAAGGATCGTGCGCATAGACAGCGTCGAGGGAAAGATCAGAAGCGGGCGGAAGCTCCACAACCTCCGCGACTTCCTGCAACTGGCGGCACAACTCGTGATGCTGGGCCTGTGCCATGCCGAAATCTGGACGGCGAAGGAAGCCCAGTTTCTGCCACTCGCTCGACTGCCCGGGCGTGTCCCAACCCGCCGAGCGTGGCCAGCAGACCAATACGCGGCGCAGGCTTCCGACCATGGAATTTGCACTGAGGGTTGCGGGTTTCGTCAAAGTTTGCACCTGCGGCTCCGTTCAGCAATCTATATGGGCATCATGGCAAAAGCAACTTGGGACGGCGCAGTGTTGGCAGAATCGAATCAATGCGTGGAGGTGGAGGGCAATCAGTATTTTCCGCCCGACGCCATCCGGCAAGAGTTTTTCAAGCCCAGTGCGAACCACAGCGAATGTCCGTGGAAAGGCACGGCGAGTTATTACGATGTTGAGGTCAACGGTAAGAAGAATCAAGACGCGGCCTGGTTTTACCCAGAGCCAAAGCCTGCGGCAAAGCAAATCGAGGGCTATGTCGCATTTTGGAAGGGGGTGAAGGTGGAGAAGTAGGGTCTCTCTAGAATTCGACGTGGGCGCGGAAGCTGGGCACCGTGACTGGCCCACGATCCTGGTTGTATCCGGGATTGTTGATGTGCTGTACCCCCGGGGCAACATAGATGCCGCGCCATACGTGGGCCGTGTAGTAGGCTTCCAAGATATTTTCGCGGCCGTAGGTCAACGCGCCGTCCCCGAGGAGAAAACCCAGCCCTCCATGCCCCAGGTAGGTCTGATGGTCCTGACAGATGCCATTGGAAACGAACGCCATTCCGGCACGGTCCTGCCGGCGATGCCACTTGGCGCCGTAGACGCCCAGGCCTGCCAGAACGGTCGAGTCAACTTCGGTGTAGGCAAATGACTCGGTCCGGCCGTTGTCCCAGCCCCAGCGCGCGAAGGCCACGAAACTCGGGGAGAGATTTTGCTCCAGGTTTATTCCAAAGCCATACTTGAGCGTGATGTGCCAGGGATGATTGGTGATGTCTGGAACGGGCACGACGCCCGCTTCAAACTGAGCAACCGCCTGGCGGTAAATACCCATGTTGGCGTGATTGCTGTAACCGATCAGCCGAATCACGCCTGGCCTCTTCGGGAGTATGCCCTGCTGCCAGTCGAATTCGAAATTCTCAGCGTGCGCTTCCCAAAACTTCCAATCCAGGTCGATGCCATTGGCAACTTTGGGCATCAAGGCCTCGGCAAAGCGGAAGCTGGACTTAGGGTCTTCATAATCTGCCACAGCACCGACGGTGTAGCCTCGGGTGTCCGCGGCATAGTCGTAGGCGCCGTTATTGTCCACCGTCCAATTAAGGAATTGCAGGTGCGTGTCCGAGCCCGCCGAGTTCTGGTCAAAAAAATCCGGCATGCTGAACTTCCCGAACCGAACCTCAAGCCGCCGCTTAGGAAGCTCGCCAAATAACGACAAGGGATTGCGTTCGTTCTCGATCCTTTCCTTGCTCAACGCGAAGACCTGGTGAATCATGGCGCGAGCTAGGTATGGCGCTTTGCTCAACGATGGGTTGCGCACGATGTCCAGATTGGTAAAGCCAGCCAGGCCAAAGCCCGTGCTGAGGGCCGCGCCTCCGGCTTCCTCAATGTCGACAAGTATCTCGGTGGAAGCAGTCAAGCGCACACCCGTGTAGAAGGTCAGGACGCGGGAGGTCGCTTTCTGGTAGTTGGGGCCGAGGCTGTGCGGGCCAGTGTACTTGGCGAAGAACGCGGGGTTCGCCTGAAAAATGAAGTTTGCCTGCCCGGAAAGCCAGAAATGATCGTCCTGCAAATGTGGCAACATGCTCTCCGGGGCGGTGTTGGCTGAGGGATCGGAGGTGGTATCCGCAGCTTGAGCAGGTCCGGCAGGCGTCTGCTGGATCACAGACGTCTGTTGGGCGATTGCGAGAGGTGCCCGGCCAAAGGCTGCCACCGAGCACAGGAGGAGCAGGGAGCGAATGCCAACAACGCCGAGTTGGAATTGGTTCTTCATGTGACGCGAATCCAAGTATTCTGGAAATCCACACTGCCTCAGACTCCATGTGCAGCAAACCCGGGCACTGAGCCTACACGTCGCGGACTAATAGAACATTAAAAAGTCTCGCACCAGCCGCAGTCTTTCGTGACGAATCTCGTCCTCTGCCAATGATGATTAACCTAAGTATACATAATTAAATAAACCATAGTTAATCACAAAAGATTCAGCCTCCATCCTCACCGTCCCGACTGAACCGCGACTCCGGCGAGATCCAGCACGTGATAAAGCACCAACAACATCATGAGGATCAGATAGCCGCGCAGCGCCATCAGGGACAGCCTTACGCTGATTGTGATGGGCATCGGCCCGAGCGTGGAGGTATCAACTTTCTCCTCCACGATGTCGTCGAGCGGATGAACCACCAGAAAATGATCTGGCGGCACTTTGTTGACGATGGATGGTCTCAGGAAACCCATTACACTCATATTGCCCCTCCTGTCTTGCTAGGAATTGGGGAAAAGTCCGGGGGCGACCACCTGTGCCGCCAGAACTAGGGAAAGGGCGAAGAGGACAGTGATGATTGTCCAGTTGACCCAGTTATTCCAACGCCGGTTGACGAATTGCTCGCCCAGCACCTCTTTGTCATTCAGCAATAACTGCAGAAAAATAATGGCCGAAGGCAACATGATGCCGGCCAGCACCTGCACGCCGATGATGATCAATTGCAAGGGCGCACTTGGAATTAATACGATCGCCGCTGCCAGCGCCACACAAGCCAGGTAGGTCGTGTAAAAGTCTTTGGCCTTGCTTATCGGCATTTCCAGACTATGCGGCCAGCCTTTGACCTCGCCGTAGGCCCACGCACTCGAGAGCGAGATAGCCGTCGTTCCCAGCACTGCGGCATTCATCATCAAGAGCAGAATGCCGCCACGGATCGCTTCGCCGGAGAACCAGCGGAGGTCGTTCGCCATCTGCGCCGGATCGGAAAACTGAATCCCGTGCACTCTGGCAGCGTTGCCCACGATCATCATGCAGCCCGCTACGACGATGGTGAAGACCGCCCCCAGGAATGTATCCAGGCGCGACCACTTCAAATCCGCAAAGCGCAATCGCTTGTCGGCAATGCAACTCTGCTGGAAAAACAGCTGCCAGGGTGCGATGGTCGTGCCCACAATTGCGATCACCAGAAACACCAGGCTGGCGGTTAGTCCGCCCGCAGGCATGCCGGGCACAAAAGTGTCATGCAAGACCTCGCCAAAACCGGGACGCAGCCTGAATGCAATCACCAGCCACGCAATATCAAGCAGACACAGGAAGACCGTGATCCGTTCCCAGCGCCGGTAACTGCCGGTGAGCACCATGAACACCAGGCCAACCGCCGCGACCGGGACGCCGACCGTTGGCTTGATATTCATGTGGCTGAGTGCTAAAGCAATGGCGGCGAATTCGGTGACCAGTGTCAGGAAGTTCACGAGTTGCAAATCAACCAGCGAGAACAGTCCCCACCATTTCCCGAAACGCTGATAGATCATGGCGGCGTGACCCTTGCCCGTTGCGATCCCTAGGCGCACCACCATTTCCTGAATGAAGTATGTGACCGGCAACAAGAGCAGCAACAGCCATAGCAGTTTGGTGCCGTACTGAGCCCCAGCCTGCACGTACGTCGAGACTGCGCCAGCGTCGTTGTCGGCCTCCATGACGATCAAGCCCGGACCGAAGACCATCAAGAAAGTCAGCAGGTTGTACAGCCACTTGCTGCGCACCACACGGCCCCGAATCGGGGACCCGGCCGCAACTCCGGCCGTCGAAATTGAAAGCACCTCCGGCTTCATTGTTCTTCTCCCTTTTCCAAAGGTTGCCCGGAACGCAGGCGGCAGCACACGTTGGCCGCTGTGCCATGACGGCAAATGGCGAGCCCACGCGGCTGAGCCAGCGGCCCAAGCGCCCACGTATATTCACTTTGGTTTGCGGAGTGGAAGCAGCAGAGGTGACGATAGGCGGGAAATCAGAGTCTATCGGTTCAGTTCTATTGCTTCTACACCGGACAGCCGACCGTACCCGGAGGTCTGTCGTTATCGTGTTTCATACGCTCTTGACTGCTTGTAGCATACCCCCCTATAGTATTGTCAAGTGAAAAATGCCGCATACCGTCCGTGAAAAAGAAAAACAGGTTCTTCGGGTCCGCCGCATTCGCGGCCAGATCGAAGCGCTGGAGCGCGCCCTTACCAACGAAGAAGTCGAATGCTCGGAAGTCTTGCAGTTAATTACGGCCGCGCGAGGAGCGCTAAACGGATTGATGGCGGAACTGGTCGAGGACCATGTGCGCTTTCATGTCCTGGATCCGAAGCAAAAGCCGACATCCGAACAGGCCCTGGCGGCGGATGAGCTGATGGACATCATTCGTTCCTATTTGAAGTGATTCCGGGACCTGAAGACAGGGCGGGTACGCGCCAAGATTGCGCCACAAAAAATCAGGACGGCCCGGAGCCCCCCGAGGCCGTCCTTAAGACCCTCCCGGTTAGAAGGGCGTGTAATGAAACCCAGCCTACCGACCACGTGTTTCAGCACTGTTGCTGAATTGTAAAATTCCGGTGAATTCCATTGTCTGTTTTGGCACTGGCTGACTTTCCACGAACGAGCTGTGGCCGTCAGGATTGAACCCGGGCTCGGGGCCGCCTGTTAACATGTTTGCCAGCTATTCCAAGGAGAGCCATGGCCCGCAAGACGGAGATTTCTCGCGCGTTACAGAAACGCGCCGAAAAGATGATTCCCGGCGGCGTCAATTCCCCGGTGCGCGCGTTTCGAGCGGTGGGCGGAGATCCACCCTTTGTCGTGCGCGGCGAAGGTTCGCGCATGTTTGACGCCGACGGCAACGAATACATCGACTACGTCGGATCCTGGGGGCCGCTAATTCTCGGACACTGCGCGCCGGCAGTGGTGGACGCGGTGATCGCCGCGACGCACAACGGCACCAGCTTCGGTGCCTCCACCCCGAGCGAAGCGGATCTGGCCGAAGTTGTGATTTCCGCGCTTCCTCACGTTCAAAAAATACGGTTCGTCAGTTCCGGCACCGAAGCCACAATGTCCGCCATCCGTCTGGCCCGGGCCTACACCAAGCGCAAGTATGTGATCAAGTTTGAAGGCTGTTATCACGGACACGCCGATGCCCTGCTGGTGAAGGCTGGGTCAGGTGTGGCCACGCTCGGCATTCCAGGCTCAGCCGGCGTTCCCGAGGAATTCGCGCAGTTCACATTGGCATTGCCCTTTGGCGACTTGCAGCCACTGGAGCAGGCATTCAAGAACCTGAAGCACCAGATCGCCTGCGTGATTGTCGAACCGGTGGTGGGCAACATGGGTTGCGTGCCGGCGTCCGGCGAGTATCTGGCGGCCTTGCGTCTGATGACTCGCCAGGAAAAGACCATTCTGATTTTCGATGAAGTGATGACCGGTTTCCGCGTGGCTTTCGGGGGCGCGCAGGAACTTTATGGCATTCAGCCCGACCTGACGACTCTGGGCAAAATCATCGGCGGAGGGCTTCCGGTCGGAGCCTATGGAGGTCCGTCAGAGATCATGGATTTGGTTGCCCCCCTGGGGCCGATGTACCAGGC
Organism: uncultured Acidobacteriota bacterium; assembly: GCA_963734415.1. Taxonomy (GTDB): domain Bacteria; phylum Acidobacteriota; class Terriglobia; order Terriglobales; family Acidobacteriaceae; genus JABCZH01. The sequence continues at coordinate 145,501 of CAVTHF010000002.1, forward strand.
GGGAACACTCTCAGGCAACCCGGTGACCATGGCCGCAGGTCTGGCGACATTGCGGCATCTGCGGGAACATAAGCAGGAAATCTACCCGCGCCTGGAAAAGCTGAGCGGAGAACTCGTGACTGGAGTTTCCGGCGCGGCAAAAAGCGCCGGCGTGCCGATTTGCCACAATCGCGTGGGATCAATGTTCACCTGGTTCTTCCAGGCTGGCCCGGTGACCAACTGGACTTCCGCCGCAAAATCCGACACTGAGGCGTTTGCCCGCTTCTTCCGCTCTATGCTGGACAGCGGTGTGTACCTGCCGCCCTCGCAATTCGAGGCGGCATTTTTGAGCGCAGCACACACTGAGGACGACATTCAGCGGACCATCGCGGCCGCAAAACAGGCATTTACACTGGTACACGCTTAGGTCTGGAACTGCGACCTAAGCTGTGCGAGCGGTTTCGATCATCTCGGGGACGGTCACGAACTCATAGCCCTCAGACTTGTAGTGGGCGATCAGCCGATCCGTCGCCAATATGGTTTGAGAGCGATCCGCCCCGAGAGCTGCGTGGCCACCATCGTGTAACAGGATCACGTCGCCACCACGGACCTGCTTGTGGACCTTCCCTTCAACGTATTCCGCCGGCTTTCCACTCCAGTCCCACCCGGTGACATTCCACATGACGGGCTCAAGCCCGAGACGACGAGCGACGCGCAAGGTGGCAGGCCTGCGTGCTCCAAAGGGCGGACGGAATATCCGGGAATGCTGCCCCACTGCGTCGTATAGAACCTGCTCACAATGTTGCAGTTCGTTGCGAGCCTGCCGGGCAGAAGAGAAGATCAAATTCGGATGGCTGAAGGTGTGGTTGCCAATCGCGTGACCGGCCTGGGTGATGGCTCGCGCAATGTCAGGCCGTTGTTTAACGTAACGCCCGATCAGGAAAAATGTGGCATGGACCTCGTGCTTGGCCAGGACTTCCAGCAGGCGTAGCGTGTGGGGATCGTTGGGGCCATCGTCGTAGGTCAGCGCCAGTTTCTTTGATCCGGGCGGCAGCCCTGTGAAAGTCCGGCCATACCACTGGCCGGTCGGGGACATCGACTGATAGCCGGCGGATGTGGCTACCGCCAAGCCAGCGGCACTCGCAACAGCAGCAAGCATGTTGCGCCGATTGTAACTGCGCTCACATAAATCCACCACAAAAGCCACAGAGAGAAGTGGGGTTAACCTTTTGCTCAATTGCCAGCGGCGCACACTCGCGTTATGCTGCCATGCGAAGCACGATTCCTCAAAACCCCATGGCAAAGCTTTTCGAGCTTCCCCGCTACATTGCAGTAGAGGGTCCCATACGCGTGGGAAAGAGCACGCTGGCGCGGATTCTGGCCGAGCGCCTTAACGCCCAGCGGGTAACGGAGGTGGAGGACAACCCATTTCTGCGCCCATTTTATGAGGGCGAGCGCGGAGCCGGTTTCCAGGCACAATTCGCATTTCTGATCCGCCGGTTCGAGCAACTCCAGAACCTGGACCTGGGCGCGGGCTCACAAAAGATGGTGGTCGCTGACTTCATCTTCGAGAAGGACAAGCTCTTCGCCTGCCTGAACCTAACCGACCAGGAACTCGACACCTACAATCGCTACTACAACTATTTTCGTGAGCAGCTTCCTACGCCTGATCTGGTTATTTATTTGCAGGCCACGCCGGAAGTGCTGAAGAAACGGCTGAAGAAAAAGAATGCACCGGGCGAAAAGGCGATCAACGAGGAGTATTTGGAAGAAGTGATCAAAGCCTACGAGCACTTCTTTTTTCACTACACATCGTCCGACCTACTGATCGTCAATACTTCTGAGATTGACTTCGTGGAGCGCAACCAGGACCTGCAGGAATTGCTGCGAAAAGTCTCCGCGCCCATCAAGGGGACACAATACTTCCTGCCGCTGGGAAGAGAAGAAGCGGCCAGCGCGTAGAAACCGTCTCTGGCTTTCGCTTGCTCTATTTCGCCGAAGTTATTACAAGTCATTCAATGCCTGGTTGCGGGCAAACAGTAAACCCAGGCGATAGCCCCTAACTCCTTGATTGCGCTCGACTAACCCGCCCACTAGCCACGCGCTCCTCCACCGGCTACAATACCCTGAGCATTAGACAGGCTCTATCCGGCGAAGCCGGAGGGGCACTGGAGGATATCGTGAGTCTCACACCGGTTGGCGAACCTCGCCAGAAAATCACTGTAGCTTCGCTTCGCGAGAAGAAACTCCAACATCATCCCATCACCTGCCTGACCGCCTACGACTACGCCAGCGCCCGCCTGGTGGATGAAGGCGCCATCGACATCATCCTGGTCGGGGATTCGCTCGCCCAGACCATGCTGGGTTACGAAAACACACTCTCGGTCACCGTGGATGAGATGCTGCATCACACTCGCGCAGTACATCGGGGAGTGAAGCACGCGTTCTTGATCGCCGACATGCCCTACGGGTCTTATCACGTGGGCGCGGACGAAGCCGTCAAGAATGCCACTCGATTCATGAAAGAAGGCGGCGCGGAGGCGGTCAAGATGGAAGGCGGCGAGAAACGCGCTGACCTGATTCGCCGCATCATTGACGCCGAGATTCCTGTGGCCGGTCACATTGGACTGACGCCGCAGTCGGTGAACGTCATGGGTGGATATAAGGTGCAAGGCAAGTCGCTCGGCGCCATAGAACAGCTCATGCGGGATGCCGTGGCCCTCGACCGCGCCGGTGTGGCCTGCATTTATCTGGAAGGCATACCACGGGAAGTGGCGGCGATGATCACCGCCGAGGTCGCTACTCCGACCATTGGCATCGGCGCCGGCCCGGAGTGCGACGGCCAGGTGCTCGTGTTTCACGACATCCTGAATCTGACATTCGGTCCGGCGGCCAAGTTCGTTCGCCGTTACGGCGACGCGGCGGCGTTGATTAGCGATGCGGTGCAGGCTTTTCGCGCTGATGTGACGTCGCGCCAGTATCCTTCGGACACCGAGTCGTATCACCTGCCCAAAGAAACGCAGCAGGCACTGGACACTGTGCTAGAGCGCAAACGCGGGCTGCGGCGATAGAATTAGCGAGATGAAATGTCGTTCCCTGATTCCGCTGGCGATCTGCCTGGCTGTGCTGGCGGCCTGCTCCAGTTCCAACTCCTCGAGCAGCACCGGTTCCTCTGTCAACCCGCTGCTGCGGATTGAATCTCTGCCTCCCGCCGACGCGAAGAAGCTCAGCGCCGTGCGGGACATGAAGAACTGGAAAAATCCCTATCTGATCGTCCGAGTGGACGGCGTCGGGCTGCTGGATCCAGCCAACAATGAGCAAAGGATTCTAACCACCGACCAGCTCCTGGCGGCGCTGGCCGAGTTGCCAACTTCAGCGTGGCCCTACGGTCGAGTGGTAGCGGTGGCGGAAAGTGCTCCGGTGGGTTCGTCGGAAGCTGACAAGGCGCAGTTACGCAGGAACCGTGCCTTGGTCGCGGGGACCCTGGAGAGTTTACATGTGGTCATCAACTGGGTCCCCTCCGCGTGACCACTCGCTTCCCATGAGCATCTGCGACAGCATCGAGCAGATGCGCAAGGCGCGTGTTCTCATGCGCCAGGACCGGCGTGTGGGCTTGGTGCCTACCATGGGCGCGCTGCATGAGGGCCATCTGTCATTGGTGCGTGCCGCCCGGGCGCAATGCGATTCGGTTGTAGTGTCCATCTTTGTAAATCCCTTGCAGTTCGGACCCAACGAAGACCTCGCCAGGTATCCCCGCACCTTCGAAAGGGATTGCGAATTGCTGGAGCGCGAGAAGGTCGACATTCTCTTCGCGCCATCGGTTGAAGACATGTACCCGAAGAACGCCGTCACCTACGTGACGGTTGAGGGAATGAGCGAACGTCTGTGCGGCAGTTCGCGTCTTGGGCATTTTCGCGGTGTAACTACGGTGGTGGCGAAGCTCTTTCACATCGTCGAACCGGAAATCGCATTCTTTGGACAAAAGGATGCTGCCCAATGTGCGATCATTCGGCGCATGGTGCGCGATTTGAATCTGCCGGTCGAAATTGTTATCGCCCCGATTGTGCGTGAGCCGGATGGCTTGGCGATGAGCTCGCGTAACGCCTACCTCGGCCCACCGGAACGCGAGTCAGCGTTGGTGCTCTACCGTGCCCTGACCGCAGTGAAGGAATGCTTTGATCAGGGTGAACGCAGTGCTGGCAAGCTTGCGGAAACGGGAAAGCAGGTGATGTTGCAGGAACCTGGGGCGAGTTTGGACTATCTGGAGATTGTGGATCCGGACAGCCTGGATCCCGTGAGGACCGTCGAGAAGACTGCGCTCGCTGCCGTGGCGGCGTTTGTGGGAAATACACGGCTGATCGACAACGTTCTACTCTCACCCAAATGAGCTTTTCCAGGTTGCGGCAAACAGTTTTGTATCGCAGAGCGCGCGGAGCAGGCCGCTTAGTCTGAAAGTATCGTTTCCTCCGGCACGTCAGTGTAGCTTTCGAACTCGATTCTGTAGCCGTCCGGATCGTTCATCGACGTGACCCACATGCCGTTTCCGACGAAGGGCCTGGCAGCCTTGATTCCTCGTGAGGTGACTTCGCGGTAAATCGCCAGCGCGTCTTCGCAGATGAAGCAGATGGAAACACCCACGCCTACTTTTCCTTCAGGCTTCCATGAATTGAGCCCCTCTTTGCGAAACTCTTGCAGCATCAGGGCTGCGTCGCCGTGCTCAAGCCAGCACCAGCGGAGCTTGCCATCGTCGATCCACTTCTTGGTCATTTCGAAGCCGAGGCCGTCGACGTAATAGCGGACTGACTCTTCCATGTTCGATACCCTGAAGAACGGCACCGCCTGCTTGACGTTGGTTTTGGTGTCGGTTTTACTTTCGACGTTCATGCTTGCCTCCGGATAAATTCAACCTCAGTCAATCAGACGAACTCAGGCCGGTCTGGTTTCAGCTCTCCGGCTTTTGCACTTCAATAATCCTCAGCGGCGGGAAGGTTCGCAGAAAGTCGAGTCCCGTCCGCGAGGTGGTGTTGCCGGCGGCGTTGAAGGCCTTCACGTAGTCTCCGGTCTTGATGAAGTCAGAAATAATGGCCTTCCCGCCTGGTTTCAGCACTCGGACAATTTCGCGACAGGCTTGGTCGCGGCCTTCTCTGGTCGGAATGTTGTGAATGCACAGGTTCGATACCACTACATCAAAGCTGGCGTCGGGAAACTTCATAGCAGAAGCGTCGCCACTTTGGATATCGACTTTGTTGCAGACTCCCTCGAGATCGGCATTCTGGAGCGTCTTTTCCATCGCGTTTCCAGAAAGGTCCTTGGTGCTCCAGATGTCGATGCCTACGCACCCGCCCGTGGTCAGTTTCTTGGCCGCGCCGATCATAAGCAATCCGCGGCCCGTGCCGACGTCGAGCACAGATTCGTTGCCCTTCCAATTCACCATCCCTAGCATGCGGTCGCGGTGGAGGAACTTTCCGTGCTTGGCGTAAACCACCATCAGGACGCCCTCGATCAGGCACAGAAGTCCGGTCACGAGTGCCCCCGACTTCCACAACAATATGACCGGGCCGATCCGAAGAACCGGGAACAGCGAGCCCAGGACGAGCAGCAACGCTCCGATCACGAACAGGTTGCGAACTACTCCCGGAGCGTCGATGCCGTAGTCGGGTCTGGCGGTCTGGGTCATGGCGACTAAAACCTTAAACCACAAAAGACACAAAGGTACACGAAGGAAAGCCTACGGGCGCAAGTTTCTCGGGCCCGACACGAATGAATTCCCAGCGATCACATATCGCCACAGCCGCTCGGCGGCCTTGGTGATGCCAATCCGCGGCGTGGCAAGAACCTTCTTCACGCGGTAGCCATCGTCGGCGATGAACAGGTCGGAGTCCGCCGAGGTCAGATCTTTCCCGTTGTCCCGTTCGCGGGTGATGCCGAAAGCCTCGGCAAGGCGGCCGGGGCCGCTGGTCAAATTGCGCAAATCACGCATGCCAGTGAGTTGCAGCCCGCGAGCCTTCGCCATTGCCTCAATTCCCACCAGCGGTTCTGCCGCGCGAAACAGGATTCCGCCAGCGACTCCATCCGGCAAGCAGGAAACATTCAGGCAGTAGTGATTGCCATAAATGAAATAGACATAAGCGTAGCCGGGAGGGCCGAACAACACCGCGTTGCGGGCGGTGCGCCCGGCGAAGGAGTGTGCCGCGCCGTCACTCTTGCCGAAATAGGCTTCCACTTCGACAATTCGAGCGGCCAAATAGTTCCGGGCGTCATTGCGAACCAACACCTTGCCCAGCAGTTCGCGGCACGCGCGGCGGGGATCGCGTCCGTAAAACTCACGCGGCAACGTCCTACGCAGGCGTTCCGTAGAAATGGTCGCAGTCGCCATCTATCACCGGCCACGAATCTACGCGGCGCCTTTGGCAGCTTCTTTCAACCACGCCAGCACTTCGTCGGCGTGGCCCTCAGGCTTCACCTTGTGGAAGATGTGTTTAATCTTCCCATCCGGACCGATGATGAACGTGGTCCGCGCCACACCCATGACTTTCTTCCCGTACATGTTCTTTTCCTGGATGACGCCATAAGCATTGCAGACCTTCTTATCGGCATCGCCGAGCAAGGTGAAGGGAAGACCGAATTTGTCTTCAAATTTCTTCAAGGCTTTGGGCTCGTCGGGAGATACACCCAGCACCACGGCTCCTGCCTTCTCGACTTTCTTGTAGGAGTCGCGGAAGCTGCATGCCTCAATGGTGCATCCTGGCGTGTCCGCCCGCGGGTAGAAATAAAGCACCACGTATTTACCCCTAAAACTCTTCAATGAGACGCTTTCGCCATTCTGGTCAGGCAAAGTAAACTCCGGGGCTTTATCATTGATATCCATGGCTGTCTCTCCCTCTCGATCAAGGTTATACCGCACCGCCGGGTGGCTCGTCATCTCGGCCATTCTGTTTTTGATGATGGCGTCAGGAGCCTCGGCTCAAGCTTCCCGCGGTGCGAAGGCCAGCAAGGGCCCGCGCGCGCTCGGCCTGATCGAGATGACCAACGGCAAGGCGCGCCTGATTCCCATCGTGATTCTGATCGACGGGCAATACTTCGACGCCAGCGCCTACAAAGCGTCTCCGGTACCCATGGCGTTGTGGGGCGACACGGTCTACGAAGGCATACGCACGGGCGTCTCGCAAGGACTGTTTACGGTCAAGAGTGCGCTCGAAAAGCCGGAGACCCATCAGTGGCTGGGGGAAGGGACGTGGCTGCCGGCCAGCGAAATCCGGCCGAAGGTTGCCAGCAAGTCTGCTCCAGCCATTCCCCGGGGCATGAACGAGGACGAAGGGCCACCGGTGTTGAGACACGCAGGGGCCAAGAAGCCTACAGCTCCCGATGCCGGCCCCGCGGCGGCCCCAACGCCACCAAGTCCACCGCCGGCGCAGCCGGCGCCTGCCACGAAACCAGCGGCAGAACCACCGGCAAGCGAAACCAAGCCTGCGGCGCCGACAGCCTCTCCCGAACCGGACAAAGACGCACCCGCCCTGAAGCGCGGCATCCCGGCGCCCAAACCGCCGGAGCCGTTGACGGTCACGCCCGTCAACGACGCCAAGCACGGGAGTGCGTCAAAGCCGGCAGCGTCGTCCTCGCAAACCCAGCTGATCCCGGCAATTTCAGCGGAAGACGGAGCGGAACCGCGTCCTTACAGCTACTCCATGAAACCGGAGGAGGAGCAGCAGTACCGCAAGAAAGTATTGGCCATGGCTGCTGATGAGATCCGCGCCCGTGCGCGGCTGGTGGCGGGGCAAACCATTCAGGCGCCCGCGCCAGCCAAGGCACCTCCGCCGCGAAGATCAGCTTCTGTTAAGCCTGCACAGCTCGACTTTGAAGATGTACAGTTTCATGTCTTCGATCTCAACAGCAGCAACGAGCCGGTGCTGATATTGAGTGCGAAGGCGCGCCTTCCCCAGAGTTCCAAGGATAAGGAAACCGGCTCGGGCGATTTGCAATACATCGTGACCCTGGTAGCCCGTCAGGACGTCAACGCCGACTTTCACAAAGTATTTTCAACTGTGACCGACACCCGGCACCTCGATGTCATCCCGCAGATGGAGTTAATCGATGCCGTCGATGTCGATGGTGATGGACCTGGCGAACTGCTCTTTCGCCAGGTTTCCGATGCGGGTACCGCTTATGTGGTGTATCGCGTGATTGGGAATACGCTCTACGCGTTGTTTCAGGGGACCCCCTGAGCAACTACTTCCCGGTCATCACGAGTTCGCCGTTTTCCACTTTGATGCCATCGACGTTGTCGGGTAGCTTCATGCGATCGCGCTGCTCGGTGAGCCGTTTCTGCAAGGCATCATTCACCAAAGAAACCGGAATATTGAGGTCGCCCACTTTGAACTCGGTGGGATCAAACGTAGCGTAGCCATCTTTCGAGCCCAGGTGCCCGGCGAGGGTGACATAGACATCTTTGCCGCCGATCTGGGTCACGAACTGGCCGCGAGCCACGTCTCCGTCAAAGCTGACCTGGTAGTCCTTCACTTCGGGCTGTCCCGGGGCAATGGGAGCGTCCGCGGAGGCCGGCGGAGTGCTGGGTAGGCTGGTGCCTGATGCTGCAGACTGCTGTGCCTGGGGCTGCGCCTGGGTCATTGGGATAGCTCCAGCGGCCTGGGCGAATGCGGCGCTGATTTCCTCTGAACTCAGATGTACTTCCGCCGGAGCTTGGCCCGGTTGCTTGGGTTGCTCGAACTGCTCGACCTTTTGCTGGAAAGATTCTGCTTTGGCAGCGGCGACCGCGGCGGGCAACGGCTGCGCAACCGGATGCGGCTTCTTCAGCACCAGGACGATGGCGATCAGAGAACTGGCCAGCGTGGCCACACTGATAATACGGTCCCATTTCCACTTCTTCATATGGCAATGTTAATGGGCGGAACGCGAGCTGCTTAGGTGACGGAAGGCATAGTCCGGAGGTTAGTCGGCAGCCAGGCTGCGATCCTTAACCTGTTCTGATGTAAGGCCATAAAGCGGGGGAGTGGCTAACACCCAACAGGGCGAGATAGAGGTAGATCTGGCCGCGATGGTGGATCTCATGTTCAATCATGGACCGCAGCCATTTCCAGACAGTGATGGCAGCCCCGCCGGGAGTTTCGCACTTGCGATTCAGATCATCTGGACTGAGCCGGGAAAAGATTTCGACTGACTCGCGATGCATGCGCTCCATGAACTGCACCACCTGCTCGTAGCCATCAGCCAGTTCTTTTCCGCAACCAGGATAGCGGCTGGGTTTGCCTTGCACATTTTCCGCAAACATATAGCGCTCGATGGCCGCAATGTGTCGTACGAGGTCGCCAAGAGTGAACTTGCCCGGAGCATAGGACCAATCCAGCTTGTCAGCCGGAATGCAGCGCACCACGCGCAGAGTGCGCAGATGGACTTTGTCCAGGTATTCGAGGAAAGCATCGACAGTTTGGGTTTGCATGGGTTTTTGGCTGAGTCGGATGGGATATTTGATTCCAACCTAAGCCGTCGGCTCAAGTTTTTTTGCCAGTAGCTCATTCACCATCTGCGGATTGGCCTGGCCCTTGGAAGCCTTCATCACCTGGCCGACGAAGAAACCTATGACGGTCTTCTTGCCGGCTCGGAATTGCTCGACCTGTTTGGGATTGGCGGCGATAATTTCGTCGATGATCTTCTCGATAGCCTCCGGGTCGCTGATCTGTTGCGGTTTTTCTCTTTCGTAGACTGCCGGAAAATCCTGGTTGCGCTCAAAGCACAAGTCGTACAAGTCTTTAAGCATCTTGCCAGAGATGGTGCCGCTCTCCACCAAGTCAGCGGACAGGGCCACACCCTTCATCGAAATGGGCGAGTTTGCAATATCGAGATTCTTGGCTTTGAGCCGTCCCGCCAGTTCACTTTGCACCAGATTGGCCACGCGCTTGGGGTTCTTCGCAGCCTTGGCGGCGAGTTCGAACTCGTCCGCCAATCCTTTCGATGCCGTCAACACTTCGGCATCGTAATCGGTGATTCCGTAGTCAGCGACCATGCGCTTGCGCCGGGTCGCCGGCAGTTCTGGCAGGCTGCGGCGGATTTCGGCCTGCCACTTCTCGTCGACAACCAAGGGCAACAGGTCAGGCTCGGGGAAATAGCGGTAATCGTGCGCCTCTTCCTTGGAGCGCATGCTGTAGGTCTTCCCTTCGGCGGAGTTGTAGAGGCGGGTCTCCTGCGTGATCTTGCCGCCGGAATCGAGAACTCCGATCTGGCGGCCAATTTCATATTCCAGCGCGTCCCGGATGAAGCGAAAAGAATTGACGTTCTTGATTTCAGTCTTGGTGCCGAATTGCGACTGGCCGCGAGGACGCACGCTGACGTTGGCATCGCAACGCAGTGAGCCTTCTTCCATGTTGCAATCGCTGACCCCGGTGTACAGGATGATTTCTTTCATGCGCGTGAGGTACTCGTAGGCTTCGTCGGGCGAGGCAATTTCAGGCTCGCTGACGATTTCAATCAGCGGCACCCCGCTGCGATTGAGATCGATGGCGGTCTTGTCGGCAGAGTCAGAAAACCCTTCGTGCAAGCTCTTGCCGGCATCTTCTTCGAGGTGCAGGCGGGTGATGCCGATTTTCTTCGCTCCGATGTTGATCGCGCCGAACTCGGCCAGTGGCTTGTCATATTGCGAAATCTGGTAGCCCTTGGGTAGGTCAGGATAGAAATAATTCTTGCGGGCGAAGATCGAAGTCTGATTGATGCGGCAGTTCAGCGCCATCGCTGCCAGCACCGCGAACTCGACTGCTTTTCGATTCAACACGGGAAGCGCTCCTGGAAGACCCAGACACACCGGGCAGACATTCGTGTTCGGCGGGGCGCCAAAACGAGCCGAGCAGGAGCAGAAGATTTTGGTCACAGTCAGGAGCTGAACGTGGACCTCAAGGCCAATGACCGGCTCATACTTGGCGCGAGCCGCGACCGAAATCTCGGGCGTGGTGACCATAACCAGCGATTATAGAGGCTCGGTGGGACCTGTTACGGCTTGCTGGGTGCGCTCAGATACTTTTCTAACGGCACTTCGAAGTACATCAGCTCGTGGCCTTTCGCGTCGAGCACCCGGTTTAAGTAGAAGTGCGCGCCTGCCAGGGGGGTCGAGATACCTGACACATCGAAGAACATAAATCCGCACTGCGTGCTGTGGGGCTCGACTGCGCGCGCGGCAAAACGCGAGTTTAGAATCTCATCCTGCGCATCTTTGGCCACGCCGCCTTTCTTCTTGGGCCAGGGCAGCGGATTGGAAGAAGGTCCGGTCGAGGGAGGTCGGGTGATACGTCGGTAGATGTCGTCCTCAGTCGCCGCAGAAATCTTGCTTCGATTCACCGTGACCAACTGAGCTGTGGCTTCGGTAAGCGACACGGGCTGATCACCGTCGTTAGTAATGACCACAAAAATCGGCACGAAGCCGACATCACTGTATCGAACCGAGAAGATGCTGGCTTTGTCAGCCATGTCATAGGGATCAAGCGCCAGGGTGACCCCTTCATTGGCATGTTCGTCGTGCGCGGGATAGGTCTTGGCAGCTTGCGCTATCGGCATTACAAAGTGTTTTCCGGCCAGACACAGCGTTGGGAGCATCAGCACGGCGACCACGAGCATCCTGCGCCCAAGTGAAAGATAAGCGGCAAAACTCGGCATGGTTTTGATTATAGGATGCAGCCGGCCCGCGAAGCGGTGCCAGCGTAGCTCCTGTGCAGTTAGAATGTCCCTTCCTGCATGTATCTGCTTTACAGCGCGCTGCTGGCAGCCGGACTGCTGGTGACCCTCCCCTACTGGCTGTGGCAGATGTCGCGGCACGGCAAGTACCATGCGGGGCTGGGCGAGCGGCTAGGCAAGGTCCCAGAACGTCTGGCATCGCTGGCGGGCCGGCCGGTGATCTGGATTCACGCGGTTTCAGTCGGGGAAGTGCGGGCGGTCAGTGGACTCGTGTCGGAATTGCGGCGGCGTCACCCTGAGCGTCGGATATTGGTCTCGACTACGACCGATACCGGACAAAAGCTGGCACGCAGGCAGTTCGGCGAAGACAACGTCTTCTACTTCCCCATGGATTTTGGCTTCGCGATTCGGCCCTACCTGCGGCAGCTGCGACCGGAGTTGATGGTGATAGCAGAGACCGAATTCTGGCCGAATTTCTTGCGTCTGGTGCACGCCAGTGGGGCACGGATCGCCGTGGTCAATGCACGTATTTCGGACCGATCTTTTCCGCGCTATCGGCGGTGGCGTTTCTTGCTGACGGGAGTGTTGCAGGCGGTTGACCTGTTCCTCGCGCAGAGCGAAGAGGACGCGCGCCGCTTGCGAGGGATCGGCGCACCCGCCGAGCGGGTGCAGGTGAGCGGCAACCTGAAATTCGATGTACCCCCACCGCCGATGCCGCCTATCGTTGCCAGTGTGCGTGCTGCCATGCGAGAGTCAGGACCGGTGATTGTCTGCGGCAGCACGGTCGAGGGAGAAGAACCACTGCTGCTGCGTGCCTTCGAAAATATCCTTGCCAGCCATCCGCAGGCGGCGATGATTCTGGCGCCACGGCACCCGGAACGCTTTGCTGAAGTGGCGCGGCTGCTGGAGTCGCTGGGCATCCACTTCTGGAAACGGTCGTTGTGGAGCGGAGGCACCCTCACCGGTGGGGTATTGCTGGTGGATACCATCGGCGAGCTCGCGGCGCTTTACTCTCTAGCTGACATTGCCTTCGTCGGTGGAAGCCTGGTGCCACGCGGCGGACACAATATCATTGAGCCGGCAAAACATGGCGTCGCCATTGTAGTGGGCAACCACACCGAGAATTTTCGTGACATCGTGGGGCTGTTTCAAAGCCGTGACGCGATACGCGTGGTTGGTCTGGCTGAGCTTCCGTTGGTTTTTATGGAACTGATTTCGAACCCGGCCGCCCGCGCCGACCTCGGCCGGCGGGGTGCTGAGACCCTGCGTTCGCAAACCGGCGCGACCCAGAGGACCGCAGACGGATTGGACAGACTGCTCGAGTCTGCGTCAGGCGGGCAAGTGGTGGGAAAAGGGGCCCGCCCTATACCATGAACCCCCTTGCCGCCATCTACGGCGCGGTCGTCCGTCTCCGAAATGGATTCTATGAACGGGACATCCTCAAGCAGAAAAGGCTGGCAGGACCGGTTGTCAGTATCGGGAACCTGTCGGTCGGAGGTTCCGGCAAGACACCCTTTGTGCTACTCCTCGGCGAGTTACTGAAGAGTCGCGGGGTGAAATTTGACGTTTTGTCGCGAGGCTATGGCCGTCAGTCGCGTGGTGTCGCCTTAGTTGACCCCGGCGGTTCAGCTCGCGATTTCGGGGATGAGCCGCTGCTGATTGCCCGCCGGCTAGGCGTCCCCGTGATCGTGGGTGAAGAGCGGCACCAAGCCGGAATCATGGCTGAGAGCAAGTTTGGCCGTCAACTCCATTTGCTCGACGACGGCTTTCAGCATCGCGCCCTGGCGCGTGACTTTGACATCGTGTTGGTTACGCCCGAAGACGCACGTGACCGCCTGCTTCCCTCCGGGCGCTTGCGCGAACCCCTGGCTTCTTTGGCCCGGGCCGACGCCGTGGTGCTCACCAGCGGCGCTGCACCCGACTCCTTTCCATTGAAAGGGAAGCTGCTTTGGCGAGTGCGCCGGGGCATCGAGCCTAGGAATGTTCCTAGTCGCCCGGTGGTTTTTTGTGGCATTGCCCGGCCCAAGAATTTTGTCCTGCAATTGCGGACGGCGGGGATTGAACCGGCGGCGGAGGCCTTCTACGGCGACCACCATGCATACAGCGAGCGCGACATCCGTGATTTGCTGGCGCTACGCGAGAAGAGCGAGGCGGGCGGCTTTGTCACCACTGAGAAAGATGCCATTAACCTGGGCGGACTGTCAGCCGCCCTTGATCCGCTGGCGGTGATACCCGTCAAGATGGAGCTGGTGGACGCGGCTAACGCCGTGGATACCATGCTGCGTCTGATCACCGAGCGAACCCGGCAGTCGTGAGAGAATTCATTTTGTGACGTGGTTGTCTTCGCGTTTGGATTGCAGTCAGACATGAAAAAACATCCCCATGAATCCGATCGGCTGAAGAAGGATCGTCGAGTCATTCCCCAACATTACCGTTACTGTGGTGGGCGACCTGGTAGCCGACGAATTCATCTACGGAGAAATCTCGCGTGTCTCGCGCGAGGCGCCGGTGCTCATTTTGAAGCATCGTGAGCGTACGGTGGTGCCGGGCGGCGGGGCCAACGCAATCAGCAATCTCGCGGATCTCGGAGTGAACGTTCTACCGGTCGGAGTGGTGGGTGAGGACGAGCCCGGACGCCTGCTGATCAAGGCGTTCCGGCACAAACACATTGCCCTCACCGGAGTACTGAAGGACAAGGCTTACACTACCGTCACCAAGACGCGCATTCTTGCGGGCATGACCCACACCGCGCGGCAGCAGGTAGTGCGCGTGGATCGCGAACCCGAGGCCGAGCCCACGCCTCATCTGAAACGCGAACTGATTCTCGCCGCGCGCCAGTATGCTCGGGTTTCCGATGCCATACTGATTTCGGACTACGGGTACGGAGCCGCCAGCCCCGCGATCCTGAATGCGATCCGCGAACGCGGACGACTAGACCGTGTTCCGGTAGTTCTGGATTCGCGTTACCGCATGTTGCAGTATTCCGGCGTCGACGCGGCCACTCCCAACGAGCCCGAAGTCGAACAGGCTTTGGGCGCCAGAATCGGAAACGACTGGCAGCGCTTGTGCCTGGCCGGCGAGGAGATCCGCGCACGCATGAAGCTGCAGTCGCTGATCATCACACGCGGACGCGATGGCATGGTGGCGTTCTCCGGCAAGCACAGGCCGGTCGACATTCCTATTTTCGGGTCGGACCAGGTCGCCGATGTGACCGGTGCTGGAGACACCGTCATCGCTACGTTTACTGCCGCTTTTGCAGCTGGTGCCAGTACCGAAGAAGCCGCCCAACTGGCGAACTATGCCGGTGGGCTGGTTGTTATGAAGCGTGGCACGGCGACAGTTTCACAGCGAGAGCTTCTGCAAGCCATCGAGCAGGCGCCGCCTGCGACACGGCCCCACTGAAACTTCATGCCCACGACTAAAATCCAGACCCGGGAAGCGCTCAAACAGCTTGCGGTGGAGTGGCGCGGCGCGGGCGAGTCCATCACGCTGGCCAATGGTTGTTTCGATCTGTTGCATGTTGGCCATGTGCGTTATCTGCGCGCAGCCAAAGCGCTGGGTGGGCGTTTGATTGTGGCTGTCAACTCGGACGATTCCGTGCGGGCTTTGAAGGGAGAAGGACGTCCGCTAATGCCCGCGGAAGAGCGCGCCGAAATTCTTTCCGCCCTCGAAGACGTAGATGCTGTAATCATATTTCCCGAGCGCGACGTGCGGGCGCTGATTCGCGAAATCCGGCCCGATGTCCAAGCCAAGGGCACGGACTACACCGCTGATAGCGTACCCGAACGTGATGTTGTTGCCGAATCTGGCGGCCGAGTGGAGATCGTCGGCGACCCCAAGGACCATTCAGCCAGCGAAATCATTCGCACGCGTCTTCGACCGCAGCAGCCTTGATTTTGAGCATGCAATCCCCGCTCGCCTCCGAGACTCACTCTTCGCTACCTGCACCGGGGCGACTGCTGATCGTTCGCCTCGGATCGATGGGTGACATCTTGCACGCCTTACCGGCAGCTACCGCGCTTCGAAAAGCCTTGCCGGCAGCCACCATCGGCTGGGTTGTGGAAGAGCGCTGGGCGGAGCTACTGTGCACTCTGTCAGAACCTCGCTCGGGTCCGCTTTCGCCACGGCGGCCTTTGGTAGATCAGGTCCATACCGTCGATACCAAGAAGTGGCGGTCATTGTTATTTTCTCCACAGACGTGGGAGCGAATCGGAGCCAGCCTTAGCGAGCTTCGCGCCCCTGAGTATGAAGCTGCCATAGATTTCCAGGGAGCGGCACGTTCTGCAGCACTGGCGCGATTGTCAAAAGCTTCCGTGGTGTACGGAGAAATGCAGCCTCGTGAAAATGTAGCCAGCATGCTGTACACGAGGCAGGTGATTGCGCGCGGGGCTCACGTGGTAGAACAGAATCTGTCGCTGGCAGAGGCAGTGGCCGGGCAGCCATTAGAAATGTCTGCGGTGGAGCTTCCTTATGACCAAAGCGCCGAAAAGAAATGTGACGATTGGCTGAGAGTCGAGGGGATCTCCGATTTCGTTTTGCTGAATCCTGGGGCGGGATGGGGCGCCAAGCAGTGGCCTGCTGAGCGATACGGAATGGTAGCCAAACAACTAGCCGCAGACGGTCTTAAGGCTCTAATCAACTTCGGCCCCGGCGAAGAAAGGCTGGCGCAGGCGGTTGAATCAACCAGCGCGGGCACCGCCGAAACGGTTGCTTGCACTTTAACCGAACTGATTTCGCTCACCCGGCGCGCCCGGCTGTTTGTTGGCGGCGATACGGGCCCCATGCATCTGGCGGCTGCGCTGGGCATCCCGGTGGTGGCGATTTTCGGCCCTACTAACCCGGCGCGCAACGGACCATTCGGACCCCGGAGTATCGTTCTGCGAAGCTCACTAAGTCCCACCACACATGCCCGCAACGCGCAGGCCGATCCGGGTCTCCTGGAGATCAGCGTTGATCAAGTCATTGCCGCAGCGCGAGAGCTGCGAAGGAGACTGCGTGGCTAGTTGGTCCCGAATTGCGCGCCGCAGCCGAGTGCCTTTGGGTTTCGCCGTAGCAGCACTCTATCTGGGGCTCGCCGATCCCATCCCGATATCCCTGCTCATCGGCGCTCTATTTGTCATTCCCGGTCTGTTGATCCGCGCGGTGGCCTCGGGTCATGTGCAAAAGAACGAGCGCCTGGCGACGACCGGACCCTATGCCTATACCCGCAACCCGCTATACCTCGGCTCGTTTATCATGGCCTTGGGTTTTGTGTTCGCCGCCAGGAGTTGGTTGGTGGTTGCTACTCTCATCGTGATGTTGGTAGCGATCTATCTGCCAGTGATTCGGGCGGAAGAGGTGTTTCTTTCCGAGCACTTTCCCGAGTTTGCCGAATATGCTCGCCGGGTTCCGCGGCTGGTGCCAACCCTGCCCGGCAAACAGCGCTGGGAGTTTTCCTGGAATTTGTATAAGAAGCATAGGGAGTACAATGCCTCGCTGGGCGCGGTTGCGATCATGGCGGCCCTGGTCATCAAGATGCTGTGGTAGTCGCGGCACG
Source organism: uncultured Acidobacteriota bacterium (assembly GCA_963734415.1). Classification (GTDB taxonomy): domain Bacteria; phylum Acidobacteriota; class Terriglobia; order Terriglobales; family Acidobacteriaceae; genus JABCZH01. The sequence goes on from CAVTHF010000002.1 coordinate 162,689, forward strand.
AAGGCATCTCGCAAGCACGAGTGAGCGTCTTAACCGGATACAGAGTCGGTCATCGGGTCGAAAATGGGGCGTATCCTGACAGTCAAGACGGCATGGATCCTGTGTGCCGCGGTGTGCCTGGCATTGTCCCTGGAGACGGGGGCACAATCTCAATCGAGTCAGAGCGGTCTTCCTACGATTAGTGCCGCACCCTCCGCACAGATTCTCCCGTCTCCGCCGAACTATCGCTTTCCTGATGGCCAGACGTACGTGTACGCGGTGGAATGGCACATGTTCACTGCCGGAACTGCGAGAGTTACGCTGCAAGCCAACGGCGCCGAGCAGCACGTGACGGCAACGGCAGTTTCCTCCGGCTTCGTGAACGCACTCTACAAAGTGAATGATCACTTCGAAGCCTTTTTCGACCCTCACAAGTTCTGCTCCCTGCGGGTCTCGAAGCATTCGGAGGAAGGTTCGCGGTCACGGCAGGTGGAACTGCGTTTCGATTACTCCCGCGGCAAAGGCTTGACCGACGAGAAAAATCTGAAAACCGGCGAGACCAAGTACGTTGAAAATGACATCCCCGCATGCGTCACCGATGTGGTCAGCGGCTTTTACTATTTGTCGTCGCTGCCACTGCAGGAAGGCAACAGCTATGCTTTCCCTATCAACGACGGCGGCAAGACCACCGAAGTCTCTGTCCGGGTGGAAGCCCATGAGCAGGTCAAAGTCCCGGCAGGAGCATTTCAGACTCTACGAGTACGAGCCGAACCCACTTCCGGGGCCCTGAAGGGCAAAGGCACGGTCTGGACCTGGTACACAGCAGACGAAAATCACATGCCCGTGCAGATGCGGTCCAAGTTGGGGTGGGGAACGTTGCTGTTCCGCTTGTTGCGGGTGGAAAAGCAGTAGGCTGTTGTTAGTGGGTCAGTTGTTCTTCGCTAGCAAGGCCTTCGCCCGGCTGAGCTCCGGCCGCTCAGAAGCAGTTTCGCTGCAAACCTTGAGCAATTGAACATAGTAGCCATTGGCCTCGGCGTTCTTGCCTGCCAGTTCGGCTGCATGCGCGGCTCCATACAGACCGTCAAAACGATTGGGATTGAATTTCAGATCGCTCTCATACTCCGCCAACGCCTGCGCGGGTTCTTTCATCTCCATTAACATGTCGGCGAGCATCTCACGGGCGGGGATCGCCAGCGGCTCGGCACCTTCGGCTTCCTGTTTTTCGGCAAGCGTACGAAGAGTCTTAAGTGCCTGGTCGTGATTGCCTTCAGCATAGGCCAGCCAGGCTTCTGCCTCTTTTCTGTCAGTGTCAACGGAGGCAGCGAAGTCGGTCTTTTTCTGCTTCAGCAAGGTCTTGCGGATGCGCACGATTTCTGCGATATCCTTGCGCGTCTCCGCTGGGTTTCCGCTACGTGCTGCCCCAATGCCACGGGCCCAGTAGGTAATGGAATTGTCGCCGACGCTGGCTCCCGGTACCAGGGTCAGCGATGCGGCATCACTCCAATGGTGCAACTCCAAGTCATAGCGGGCGGGAAACGCAACCAGAGAATAAGTGCGCGGATCAAAATCTGATCCGTACATGGTGTCCTTCATCTCCGGCATGGCCTTGATCTCGTCGATCAACCGCTGCGCGTCAGCCTCGCGGCCAGATTGCAAATACGCGTATTCCAGGAAATCCATGGCATGGAACTGATGACTCTCACCGCCCATATGCATGGCTGCTGTCTTGCGCGTGGCGGCGACGGATGCAAGGTTGGAATCAATGTCGTCCTGCCAGAGTCCCAGCCGGGCAAAGATGTGCGAAGGCATGTGCAGCGCATGGGGAGCGGCGGGCGCGATCTTGGCGTAGGCGCGTGCCGCCGGCAGGCCCATTTCCGCGAGCTGCGGGCTGTCGTAGCTGTGAATAATGTAGTGCGCCACCCCGGGATGGTTTGGCTCTTCCACGAAAAGCGTCTCCAGGATCGCGCCCGCCTTCTTTTCATTGGTAAAGGTCGTGTCCCGGTCAGGAGCGGAGGCGAGCAATGCGAGCGCATAGAACGCCGCTCCTTCGCGGTCCTCAGGATGGCGCTGATAGTTCGTCGCCATGACCTTCGTATAAGCCTCAGCGCGAGTGCGATAGTCGCGATGTTTGGAGCCGCCATAGAACGCATCGATAGCCGAGATGTATCCGCGCTCGCGATCATCGGTGGAATGCAGCACTATTGCCTTCCTTACCTCTGCCTTACCTCTCTTAATCGTCTTGCGGTCGGGTTGGTCCCAGAGCTGGTGCCAGTGACTCATGGCTACGCCCCAATGTGCCATAGCACAATGCGGGTCCTCCTGGACGATCTGGTTAAACTGCTTCTCCGCCTCCTCGTACCAGAATGAGTGGAGCAGAGCAACGCCGCGTTCAAATTTCGCTTGAACATCAATGACGCAGGAGGTCGGGAAATGCACCGTCCCGAGTTGTTCCGGAGTCATGTCTTCATGGTGATGGGTTTCGTCATCGGCGGGCGCGGTCCAGACGCATAGCAAGACGGTGATGAGGAGCAGAACCAGACGCTTCATGGAAGCAACCTCGCAGCAAATCGAGTGTAGTTCGCAGGCGATGCAGGGGTCAATTCCAGCCAGCTGCGGAGACTCCCGGCGCTAATGTAACCGATAGCGTTCGTTCATGAGGCGTTGCAGACGGGGTTTGTACAGCAGATCATAGGCAAGTTCTTTGTCAGGAAACATGGCGAGTGCGGCACGCTTGGCGTTGGCGGCCAGTTCAGATGCTTCTTCCACGGTCAGGCTGGGGTCCTGGCTGATCACCGACATCACCATGCTGATCATGACCTGCAGGCGGCGAATGTTGCGGGCTTCCTGTTCCTGCTCACTGCTCCTGCCGGCCTGCCTGGCCCGCGGCACGCTCTCCATGACTCCCCACTTCCCATGCCCAGCGCAGGTGGGTTGCGCCAGCCTATGAGGCTATTCTGGGGGCTATTTAGCCCGAGTGCAATGGCCCCAAGGTGTAGGACTTCAGTCACCTCTGGGGGTAGAATCACGATACGGGCAAGACCATTGCAAGGGTCGCCCGGCAAAAAATAGAGTTCGAGGAGAAACGATGCCGGAGGCTGGTTCCGCCAACAAAGAACAACGCCCAAACCCAAATGAGAAATTGGTGCGGGTATTCGACACCGAACAGGAGTCGGAAGCCTTGGTGGTCCGCGGCCTGCTCGAGTCCGCGGGAATCGATAGCGACATAACCTCCCTGGACGCACCACAGGACATCTTGCCGGGAGTGGGCGGCACGGTCATCCTGGTGCGCGAGGAAGACGCCGCGGAGGCGCGCCGCATGATTAATGAATACCGTCAGGCCCCTGACAACCTTGAGACTGCTGAGATCGACGTCACGGAAGATCCGAGCGAGGCGTGACCGTCTTGCCGTCGAGATAGATGGTGACGGCGCCGTCCAGGTCGGTGCGATAGGTCCTTACGTGGGACTCCGCGAGCCGTTCGAGCACTTCCATTCGGGGATGTCCGTACACATTCCGCGCGCCCACCGAAATCACTGCAAAGCGAGGATGAACTGCCTCCAGCAGTTCCGGGATGGTGGACGTGGCGCTGCCGTGATGCGCCACCTTGAGCAGATCGGCCTGCGGCTGCTGCTCTGCAATTCGCCTCTCACTTTCCTTTTCCGCGTCACCTTCCAACAAGGCTGTGGTGTGGCCGTATCTGACACTCATCACCAAAGAATCCTCGTTCCTTTTCCGTGAAGGACTTTCCGTGTTTGCCGATGGTGCGAGTACGCGAAAGAAAAGATCGTCGGTTGTAAATTCGTCTCCCGCCTTGAGCAACACAATGGCAATCCTGAGTTCTCGTGCCTCTCGCATGAGTGCGTCCAATTCCGTGGAGGGTGAAGTTGCGCCCATCCAGAGTTCGCGAGGATGGAAGTTTGCCAGGACCGCCTTCATTCCTCCAATGTGATCCGCGTGGGCATGAGTAATGGCGACCACGTCCAGATGGTGAACTCCTCGTGACCACAGGTACGGCGAGACGACGTCTTCACCGATATCAAGTTCGGAGTGCATCCAGTGTGGAATCCCACCGGCGTCCACCAGCCAAGTACGGCCGTGGGGCGAGATCAGCAGAATTGAATCTCCCTGACCCACATCGATACTGGTTACCTCGAGCGCTCCCGGGCGCATCTGGAGTTGCGGAGGGACCGTGCAAATCCAGAGAGCGCTGGCGGTCAGGATGGCGCACCCTGCGGCCGCCCAGGGCCAGCGTCGCCGCGCCAGCACCATTGCGAGCACCAACGCCGCCAGACTGGCCACGATCAGCCACAACGCGGGAGGCGCCACGCGAGCATCGGCGATCCGGAAATGACCGATCCAGTGAACCGCACCCGCCATCGCTTGCAGTGCCCAACCCGCCATCAGCGTCGGAATCCTGGCGAACTGCAGCGACGCATAGCTGATGGCAATGGCTCCCAGGCAAGCCACCAGAGCAACCTCGGTCAGGGGCACCGTGAGGATGTTGGCCGGCAAAGAGACGATGGTGGCGCGGTGAAAGTCATAAGCCATGGGCAAGGTGAATCCCACTTGCAGGACCAGGGAAATCACTATAAATTCAGCGCCCAGCAACATCATGCGAGCGGCAACGGCAAGCAGGGGCAATGGAACCTGTGGGCCCAGCAAACGTTGCAGCCTTCCTGCCACCATTCGCAGGTCGAGGCGCCACTGGACTAATGGGGGCGGAAGCGCGAAGTCGTAGCCAACGGAATCCAGATTCTTCGCCGCGGATAGGACCGGCTGCGTAGTTCGCTCCAGGATCGGCGTTCCGATGGCTGTGATGATTAGCACGCACAAGAAGCTGAGTTGGAAGCTGGCACCGAAGAGAGATCTCGGATCCATCAGCAGAAGGATCAGGGCGGCGATTCCAATGGCATTAAGTACTGACTTCCTCCGGTAGAGCAGCCTCGTACAGAAATAGAGAGCCAGCATCAGTGTTGCCCGCCAGACCGGCGCGCCCACGCCGGTCAGAACCGCATAGGCAACGGTGAGCAAGAGGGCGATCGCTCCAGAGGTAAAGTCGCTCGCGCGCAAGCGGCGCAATAGCCAAAATGTGACCAGTGCCAGTATGCTGACCTTCAATCCCGACACCACCAGCACATGGTAGGTGCCGGTCCGCTGAAAATCGGCGAGCAGGTCGCGTTCGATAAAGGCGTTCTCTCCGATGAGCATGGCATCGGCCAGTGCGGCCTCGTTTTCCGGCCACAGGCGGTGAATCTTTTGAATGACACTGTGGCGGGCGCGGGTGCGCCAGAGTTCGAATTGGCTGCCAGCAAATCCCGGAAGTAGTTCAACCTCCGCCTCCTTGGCAGACCCCAGCAGTGAGATTCCGTTGTCGGCCAGGTAGCCCTGGTAGTCGAAGGCCCCAGGGTTGCGGAAATTGTGCGGCCGATAGAGTTTGGTGGAAAAGCGGAGTCTCTCGCCGTAACGAAAATCGTGTACGACGCCAGGCGAATCTCCTTTGGAGTAGAAGTTTGCACGAATACCGGGGTGCGAGGTTAGTGTTCGTCCGTCGAGGTCGATCTGCTCGGCCTGCAGGTCTAACTTTTCCTGGAGGTCGTCAAGGCCTTTCCGCAGCAAGCTTCCTTCTCGAATCACATGGGCCGTAACCACGACGTCTTGTCCGTCGCCCAATGACGGGTCTGCGATCTCATGGTTCGTGGAGCCTCCTTCCTGAATGGTGAGTGCCCCAAAAACAAGGAGGGAGGACAAGGCCAGAGCGATCCCAAGGCGGGCCCGCCGACGAAGGAAGTAAAGTGCGGAGCAGCCGAATACCAATCCGGCAATCAGCCACCACAGCGGCGGCCGCCAAGCGTAACGGCCCACGAACATCCCGCCGGCGTAGAACAACGCCGCCCACAGCAGGGGTTGTCGCGGCGCTGACTTCTGCCCACAAAGAGCAAGCGTGCTGTGAGGGGAATTCATGCCACCCGAGGCGGGGCTAGCGAACCAGGTGAAACACACTCTCCACGTGATAGGTTTGGGGGAAAAGGTCCACCACATGGGCTTGCCGAATGCGATATCCAGCGCCAAGCAGACCGGCCAGGTCGCGACTCATAGTCGCGGGGTCGCAGGAAACATAGACCATGCGACCTGCTCCCAGACCTGCCAGCCTGCGGACCACCGTTTCCCCCAGCCCATGGCGCGGCGGATCAACTACGACGAAATTGGGCCGCAACTTTTCCGCCCCACTCTCCAGGAACTGCTCCGTCGTCTTGGAAACAGTTCTCACGTTGGAGGGGGAATTGTGCATTAAATCGGTGTGTGATGTCGGTGATGACTCAACTGCGATTACCTGTGCAAAACTCCTGGCCAGAACAGTCGAAAACAGCCCCGCTCCAGCATAGAGGTCGAGCGCCATGTCTCCGGAGTACCCGTGCGTGACTGTTTCGATCAATTCATCCAGTAGGTGTCGGTTCACCTGGAAAAATGCCCCATTGCTGACCCGGTAAGAGACCCGCCGCGTGTTGTAGGTAAGGTGTTCCGCTCCCAGGGTCACGATCTGTTCCGGTTCGGAACTGCGTCCGGGCAAGCTCCGCAGTGCCGAGATCCCAGTGGCCACCGGCAAGACCGACTTTATCTCCTCCGCAACCTGGATTGCCGACTGGCGGCGAATGTCCGCGACGTGAAGTTGCAGCAGAAGCTCAGAGTCCTCAGCGTTGGCGAAGAATTCAATTTCCTGAATCCCCGGCCCGAGCTTGCTCGCTCGCCCCAGCTGCCATATCGTCGCCAGAGCGTGATTGATCAACGGCGAACTGATCGGGCATTGCTCAACCGGCAACATCTGGCGCGAGTTGAATTTGTAGTAACCGAGTGCAAACTCCGGCGCGGCCTTGACCTGCAACCTGACACGATTCCGGTAGTTCCACTCCGGTGAAGGATGAAGCACGAGGTCGGTGTCCAATTCCAGCTTGGCGATACGACGAAGATTTTCCTTTAGGATCGCGGCTTTGATCTCGAGTTGATGCGCATAACTGGAGTGCTGGTAATGGCAGCCTCCACATTCGCCAAAGTACGGACACTTCGCCGCGATGCGCAGGGGCGAAACTTGGAGGATATTGTCGGCACGGGCGCGGGCAAAGCCACGTTTCTGCTCCAGCAGTGAAGCCTCGACGGTCTCGCCTTCCAGCACAAACGGCAGAAAAACGGCCTTGCCTCGGCCATGGTCATCCGCAGGCAGGCGCGCCAGCCCGTCGCCGCCGTACACGAGTTTTTCGATGGTGAGCTGCAAGCCAAGAATCCTAACCACAGGGAGCACAGGGTTCACAGAGTTTACATATAAAACAAACTCAACCGTGGCACGCGATATTTCTCCAGAAGCCGTTTGTGAACGAACTGCTTCTGCAACTGTTCGATCTGCGTGCCCGACATCTTGCTGCGATAGGGAGCCAACTCGCGATCAGCCTCCGTTCGCACCGCTACAATCTGGTCATCCGGCGTCGCCGCCAGCAGGACGGCGAATAGTTTTTCTTCCGCGACCGCGAGTCTTCGCTCAATATCCTCCAACCGCGGAGGAGTCTTCCCGGAATCGATCTCCGCAGCCACCTGGCGCAGTGTGTTCGCGGTTTCCCTGGCCACGACTTGTCCGGAAACTCCGGCGCTCTCCGGCAACCTCGCTTCTTCCAGCAACCCAGCATTGCGTCGCAGGAAGCCAGCGATCTCGGTTTTCTCGAAGCCGGTTTGCCGCTCGGGCCTTGCGGTGCCTACTGCGGCTTCTTTGATGTCTTCCGCGGCCACCATCACGGCTTGCGCACAATACGCCAGGCTATTGATCTTCTGCGACTTCAAGGGTCGCTGGTCATATTTGTCAAAGGCGGCATCAATTCCGCGCAACACCGCTTCCAGAGGGATGTCAGCATCTTTCCAGGTCTCAATCAATGCCCAGTCGAGCGTGGATAACAGCAGGCTGCTCCCACGCCTGCGCTGAAAATGCTCTTCAATTTCAGTGAAATAGTTGAAGTAGTTTTCCACGACAACCTAGCGGACCCTGCTGCCAGAAGAAACCCGGGGCGACCGATCGGCGATGGGCGAGCTCTCGCTGGTAGGTTTGGAGGCCAGATTGCGCTCCCAGATGATCCGCAAACCCTCCAAGGTGAGAAAGTCATCCACTTGTTCGATGTACTTCGATCCCTTGCCAATCAGTGAGGCCAGGCCGCCGGTCGCCACCACTTTGGTTTCTTTACCCAGCTCCACCAGCAGCCGTTCCAGGATGCCATCAACCAGACCCAAATATCCGTAGTAGAGCCCTGATTGCAGGCTGGCAACAGTATTGGTGCCGATGATGCGCGCGGGCTTGCGGATGTCTACACGCGGCAGACGCGCGGTACGGCCGAACAGAGCGTCGGCGGAAATCCCGATTCCCGGACAAATGATTCCGCCCTGATATTCCCCCTTGGCGGTCACGCAGTCGAAGGTCGTGGCGGTGCCAAAGTCCACCGCGATAACCGGCCCGCCATACTTTTCGAAGGCGGCTATCGAATTAACGATGCGATCAGCGCCCACTTCCGCCGGATTCTCGTAAAGCACTGGCATCCCAGTCTTCACGCCAGGTCCGATGAAGAGTGGCTTGGTGTTGAAGTAGTGCTCACACACTTGACGCAGCGTGGAATCGAGCGGTGGCACCACCGAGGAAATGACGATGCCATGAATTTCTTTCACCTCGAGGTTGTCCATGGCGAACAGGTTGCGGAAAAGGACGCCATACTCGTCGACAGTCTGCGTGGCAATCGTGGCCACTCGCCAGTTAGCCGCCAGGTGCTCGTAGGGGGCAGCAGTACCGCTTTTCAGCGGAACCGGTTTGGTGCCTCTGGTGAAAACGCCCAGGACCGTATTCGTATTTCCAACATCGAGGACTAGGAGCATAATGTAGCCACAAGCGTGGCCCTAGGGCTTTCTTACCGTCCCACTGAGCACGGTGCGCAGCCCTTTCGCGGTTCTCACCTGCAGAAATCCACGGGAATCCAGCCCTTCGGTTACACCTTCGAATCCGCCATTTTGGTCAACCGTGACGTGGGCGCCATGGACCGACGATGACCCTTGGGAAAAACGAGTCAAAATTGACTCACGCGCGTTTGCATTCCCCATCAGCTCTCGGTATTCGCGGTCGAGCGACTTTAGCAATGCGGCGCACAGGTCGACCCGCGACCATTCGCTCCCTGTCGCCATGCGCAGGGACGTCGCCACATCCTTCAAATCGGGCGGAAAGCTGGCTTGATTGGCATTAATTCCAATGCCCACCACCACGTGCCGAACTCGGGTGACCTCGGCGTTCATCTCGGTGAGAATGCCGCAGAATTTCTTGCCTTCGATCAGCAGATCATTGGGCCATTTCAGATCAGGCTTAACTCGCGGGTCAATATCCTGAATCGCAGCTTGGACGGCCAGGCCCGCGGCAAGAGAAAGAACCAGCACATCCGACGGCGGCAGCGCCGGACGCAGCACCATCGAGCAGTAAATTCCCGCGGAGCGGGCCGAGTGCCACTGATTGGCGCCGCGGCCTCGTCCTGCTGTCTGTTGCTCAGCAAGAAATACGCTGCCTTCGGGCGCGTTCGCGCTGGCGGCATCCATGGCAACGTTGTTGGTCGAGCCAATCTTGTAATAGTGATGGATGTTCTTGTAATAGTGATGGATGTTCTTGGCGAAGATGGTCCCGTGGAGCAATGGCGCCAGAAGATCCGGCAGCAGCAGGTCAGGCATGGAGGTCAAGCTGTAGCCGGTGGCGGGATGGCCGCCGATGTTGACTCCAAGGTCGCGCAATTGCTGCACCAATCGCCACACTTCTGAGCGCCCGGTCCCGATCTCGGATGCGATCTTGGTGCCGCTAACCACCACGGTCGCATGATCTGCCAGCAACCGTACGATGCGTCCCAGCCGGGCATCGGTTTGCGGGCCAGGCTTGGGAGATGTGACCGGTTTTAGCCGGGCCTTTCGGATTGTGGCCGATTTCTTGATGGGGGAATTATGAGCGCTGTGAGCCAAAATCACAAATAGAGCGCATCTTCGCGTTACGCCGGCCCGACCCGCAGGCTCATGTCAACGGCTGGCGCTGAATGGGTGAGCGCGCCCACGGAAATAAAATTCACTCCGGTCTCGGCGTAAGAACGAACATTCTCCAGATTGATGCCGCCCGAGACCTCCAAGGGAATATGCCGGCTCGCTTGGGAACACCGCTCCACAGCGCGCTTCACCATTTCCACTGGCATATTGTCGAGCAGAATCGCTTCGGCTCCGTGGGTCAACGCTTGTTCCAGTTCGTCTAAGGCGCGCACTTCGATCTCGATGACCTGCTCGCCACGGCGGTTCTGGTGAGCGCGTTCCAGCGCCGGCCCAACCCCGCCTGCGAGAGCGATGTGGTTGTTCTTGATCAGCACGCCGTCCGACAAATCCAGGCGGTGGTTGTGTCCGCCGCCGCAACGCACAGCGTATTTATCCAGGGTGCGCAGTCCGGGAACGGTTTTTCGAGTATCCAGAATTCGCGCCGGAGTTCCAGTTACTGCGTCTACGAACTTGCGGGTCAGCGTGGCAATGCCACTCAGCCGCTGCATGAAATTCAGGATCACCCGCTCACAGGAGAGTACTACCCGGGCATTGTGCCGGATCACGGCAACCGACTGGCCTTTGTGCAGCCGAATCCCGTCAAAAATCTCGGGGTGAGTGGTGACTTCGTAGTGCGAAGTGACGGCGCCGTCCAACTCGGCGTAAACGTCGAGAATGCGGGCCACGCAACCAATCCCGGCCAGAATGCAATCCTGCTTGGCCAGGATGGTGCCGGTGGCGCGCTGATTCGGGTCCACACAGGCGTAGCTGGTGGCATCGCGCGTGGCCCGGTCCTCCTGCAGCGCGTTTTCGATGACGGCGGTGATGCGTCGGCTATTCCAGTCCATGAGTCAGTCGTTGGTCGTTCGTCCCTTAGCCCTTCGGCTCAGGGCAGGCTGTTGGTCGCCAGCCAGGACCAGGGTTATTTCAGCTCTTCCAGCTTGCGCTTTGCTTTTTCTCGCAATTCTGCCAATTCCCCAGCGCGCTTTCTTAGTCCTTCAACCACATTCGCCGGGGCCTTCGCCAGAAACCCTTCATTGCTCAACTGGCGCTGCCCGTTGGCGATTTCTTTTTCCATCTTCTCTAGTTCTTTCGCCAGGCGCTCGCGCTCGGCTGCGACGTCGATCTTCTTCTCGTAGATTACACGCACATCAAAACGGGCGGTGGCGCGTGAAGGTGCCTGGCTCGCCTGTGCCTGTGTCACTTCAGCAATCGTGGACACGCTCCCCAGCCGCTCAATCGCCTCTCGATTCTGTTCAATCATGCTCTTAGTCTGGGAATCGTGCGCGAACAACTCAATCGGCACTTTGACTTTCGGCTCGACTTTCAATTCCGCCCGCAGATTACGCACGCTGACGATCAAATCCTGAAGGATTGCCATTTCGGTCTCAGCGTTCAAGTCGAACTGCTTCTCGTCCGATTGCGGATACGCCGCCAGCGCAATAGATTGCGACGGCGGCTTTCCATCATAAATTGCCTGCCAGATTTCTTCCGTGATAAACGGCATGACCGGGTGCAACAACCGCAAAGCCGCCTCGAAAAGATTGACCAAATTCTGGCAAGCGGTTCGGGCGATGTCTTCGCTGGCCCCGTCTGCCATCCGCGGTTTGACCAATTCCAGATACCAGTCGCAAAACTCACCCCAGAAAAAGTCATAGATCTGGTTCGCGGCCTCATGAAATCGATAGGTCGTGAGCGCTTCGTTCACCCCCTGAGTCACGCGATTGAATCGCGACAAAATCCAGCGGTCCTCAAGTGTGACGGCCTTAAAGGCGCCAACGCCGGCAATGCCCACTTTGTCCACATTCATGAACATGAAGCGTGCGGCGTTCCAAATCTTGTTGGCGAATGCCCGATAGCCCTCGGTACGGCTCTCATTAAAAGCAATGTCCGTTCCCGGCGCGGCCATGGCTGCCAGGGTAAAGCGGGTAGCGTCGGTTCCGAAGCGCTCGATAACATCGAGGGGATCAACCACATTGCCCTTGGTCTTGGACATCTTCTGGCGCTCGGCATCACGCACCAGGGCGTGAATGTAAACCTGGCGGAAGGGAACGCTGTCATCTTTCTTGTCCGCCCAACCACTGGCGGCTTTGATCGTCGGGTCCTGTTGGTGGCCATCCATGAAGTGGCAGCCGAACATGATCATGCGCGCCACCCAGAAAAACAGAATTTCGTAGGCCGTAATCAACAGCGTGGTGGGATAAAAAACTGCCAGGTCGCGAGTCTTCTGCGGCCAGCCCAGCGTCGTGAACGGCAGCAGGCCGGAGGAAAACCAGGTGTCGAGCACGTCGGTATCTTGCATCAGCCTCGAATCGCCGCACTTGCCACACTTGGCGGGCGCTTCGCGGGCAACAATGATTTCGCCGCAGCCGCAATGCCACGCCGGAATCCGATGTCCCCACCACAACTGGCGCGAGATGCACCAATCGTAGATGTTGTTCATCCAGTTCAGATAAATCGTCTTGTAGTTGTCGGGAACAATGGTGATCTCGCTGTTCTCCACGGCTTCCGCGGCGCGCTTGGCGAGCGGCGCGATCTTGATGAACCATTGCGTCGAAAGCCGGGGCTCAACCACCACGCCGCAGCGATCGCACTTGCCCAGAGGAATCGTGTAGTCCTTCTCACCCACGAGAAAGCCTTGCTCGCGCAAATCTTCCAGAACTTTCTTGCGAGCTGCGAAACGGTCGAGCCCGGCATACGGTCCCGCGTTCTGGTTCATGTGCGCGTGCTCGTCCATTACCTCGATCTGCGGCAGTTGATGGCGCAGCCCCGCCTGAAAATCGTTGGGATCGTGCGCCGGAGTGACCTTCACGGCGCCGGTCCCGAACTCCGGCTTGGCCAGATCGTCGGTGATGATGGGGATCTCACGATTCATCAGCGGCAGCAGAACTTTCTTGCCGTGCAGATGCGTGTAACGTTCGTCGGCCGCGTTCACGGCCACGGCGGTGTCGCCTAGCATCGTCTCCGGGCGCGTGGTCGCAACCGTGATGAACTCCGAACTGCCCACCACTGGATAGCGAATCTCATACAGCTTGCCTGCCACTTCCTCGTGCTTGACCTCAAGATCAGAGATCGCGGTCTCGCATCGCGGACACCAGTTGACGATGTACTTCCCGCGATAGATCAAGCCCTCTTCATACAGGCGGACGAACACCTCGCGCACCGCGCGATTGAGGTTCTCGTCCATGGTGAAGTATTCCCGATCCCAATCGACCGATGCCCCCAGGCGCTTCATCTGGTCGAGGATCGCGTTGCCATAGAGCTGCTTCCATTCCCAGACCCGCTCGATAAACTTCTCGCGGCCGAGATCGCGGCGCTTTTTGCCTTCGCTCGCCAATTGCCGCTCAACCATCATTTGCGTGGCGATGCCCGCGTGATCTGTGCCAGGAAGCCATAACGTCACAAACCCTCTCATGCGGTGCCAGCGGACAATGATGTCCATCTGCGTCTGGTTAAGCATGTGGCCCATGTGCAGGCGGCCGGTGACGTTCGGCGGAGGCAACAGAAGGGTGAACACCGGCCGCGTGTCGCCCGCTGCGGGCGTTTTCACCGAGAACAGCTTCTCGTTGATCCAATAGTCTGCCCAGCGCTTTTCAATCGCGCCCGGTTCGTAGGATTTAGGAAGGTCGTGGGGCATGAGCTTCTAGCTGCTAGCGCCTAGCTACTAGTTTGAACCTTCGCAGGACAGGTCCGCGAAGTGCGCGGCGTCAGCGCCAAGTTTTCGCTAGAAGCTAGGAGCTAGCAGCTTTCTTTCGATATTACAGGCGGGTAGGGAAAGCGGGCAAACGGAGAGCGGGTTGGGAAGTCAGACTTCTAGTGAGTTTCTGGTTTGGCGAATTCCTACGAAAGTCTTTTCACACTGTTGTAAGACGACGAGCAAGTGTAGACTGGTCACCGTTCTAGTCGGAAGCAGATTCGCGGATGCGGCTCTGGTAGTCCAATCCCGGCCTGTGGCGACTTGAGCTAAAAGGGGACCAGCATGAAGCAACTACTTTCATTGGCCGCTGCAGCGATGGCAATCGTCATTTCTTCCACCTGCACGCTTGCTCAAAGTGGCAATTATGTCGTTGTAAACAACGATCCACCATCGACTGGTAACTCCGCGACCATTTTCAAGCTACAAAACAAAAGCCTCGAAATCGTAAAAAACCTGGGGACTAATGGAAATGGTGGGGGCGGCGGCCCCTTCGCGCTGAACCGCGTCATACTGAACCAGACCGGTTCAACTCGGTGCCTTTTCATCGGTGATGCGGGCAGCAGTGACGTTGCTGCGTTCCAACTTCCGGGCTTGATCAAAGCCGGCAATTATACGGACCCAGACGGCAACAGCAACGGCTTTGGTTCCAGCCTTGGATTGGCGGCGCGCGGCAATCTCCTGTTTGCGGCGTACGGTATAACGTCGAACATCGGAGTATTCGAAATTGGCGCCGGCTGCAAACTGTCTTTGCTTGGCACGTACAACACCGTCGTGCCGGCGACCGGCCTGAAAGCCACTCCGGACGGGAAAACGCTTGTTGTAGGCTATGGTTTTGGGGAAAATCTTGTAGACTCCTTTTCGGTCAGCTCCAAGGGAGTTCTGACGGAGAACGGCCCCTATCACGCCCTGAACGGTGCGGCAGGTGTGGACATTACCAGCGATGGCAAGTACGCCATCTTTGGCGATGCTACCGGCGGCTCCACCCAGATTGAAGTCTATCCCATCAATTCCAACGGGACGCTGGGCGCAGAAAGCAGCTTCGGAGGAGATGGCAGCCTGGGCACGGGGCAGGATTCCAGCAGCGTGTGGATCAGCCCGAACGAAAAGTTTCTCTTTGTCGCCAACAATCTTTCAAAGCAAGTTACGTCGCTCGGATTCACCGAGAGTCCCCTGTCTATTTCTTACCTTGGCATCACCACCCTGCAGGGTTCCGGCAATATTGATTCCATCGGCGGGCTGACAACGGCATCGCCTGTCGGCAGTGGCGGAGGAATCTATGTCGCCGAGTTTCCTGGTGGGAATGATGGCTTGGTGGGGTTATTGCAAATCAATTCCAACGGTACAACAACGGAGGCGCCGGGCTCTCCTTTCAGCACCGGAACGACCTCCTCCCTGCTTTCGGTCGCAGCTTATCCACCGCGGAGCTTCTGACAAGGAATACTCCCTCCATGTCCGATCTAGCGTCCAAACTAACGGACGCAAGCCTGAGCACCAAAATCAGGCGGCAGAACATGTTGCAAGTGCTCACCAAGTTCTGAATGCTTTGCAAGAAAGAATCGGAAAGCATCCAGAACTCGAGGATGCCATCACCAGACTGGAGATGTCGTTGAGTATTCTGACGGTTAAGACCGGTGGGATGCTTTAGCGGCGAACCGTGGGGCGCGCAGAAAAGATGTAACGCGGACTTATCGTCGCTTCTTCTCTTTGCCCATCTTCCTGGAAATTTCTTCCATCAGTTTGGGCTTGAGATCGGCCAGTACGCTGTCCACGATGCTGGCGACAGAATCTTCATTGCTGCCAGTCTCGCCATCTGGCTCAGCCACCGCGCTCGGAACCTGTTCTGCTCGGAGCGCCTGCGGCTCGGCAGCGGCATCGGCCACTTGCGATTTGAGTTGTGGTTCGACGACCGATTCACGGATATGTTTCCAGCTCTCCCATGCTGCTGCCAGCTCTGATTCGCGTTGGCGATCCTCCTCGCTACTCGGAGAGGGCGCTGCCGGCTGAACTTCGGAGGGCACCGCCGACTGGGAGACTGCATCTCCGCCCACCGCGGCCGCGGCCGCAAATGCGGCTCCTTGCGACTCAGGTGCCACTGTCTCAGCAGAGGCGTGAGGTAGAACTGAATCAACCAGGTCCGACAAAGTTGGCAGGGTCTCATTCATCATCGCCGCCACCAACGAAGTAGACGCTTCACGTGTCTCTTCGTGACTGGGGGACGACGCAACCGCTTCCTGACGCACGTCCTGCATGCTGCCGGATGCGGCGGATTCTGACGCATTCACGGCCGCCATTGCCGCGACGGCATTTTGCATCTCCTGCTCCAGGATCAGGGCAGACTCCGCATCGGTGAGCGCAACCAACTCGGCAGTCCAGCGCGGTACGTTGAATGGCGGTGGCACACCATGCCCATTGGCTGGTGACAGCGACTCCAGCGCCGCGGCAAAATCATCCCTCTCCTCTGCCTTCGCAGGCGTCTCGACTGGAGCTGCGCTCGCAACTTCTTCCACCGGTGCCGACAACTCCGGCTGGGTTTCAGGGATGGCACTTGTCGCGATCTCTGCGGCTTCCGTCCTCACTTCCTCCGCGACCGTTGGCTCGGATTTCTGCACCGCCTCCACGCTTTCGGGTTCGGTTAAAGTTTCCACAACTGGCGCGGCAGACGCGAAAGTCGCGGCCTGTTCATCATCCGCATCAGGAATCGCTTCGGGTTTTGGCTCATCCGCTTTCACAGCCGACTCACTGACGGGGACTGGCGGAGCCGTATTGGCTTCCGGCCCGCTCTCAGGTTCGGCTACCTGGGATCCAAACGCAGCTGCGGCGGCATTGATTGCCGCAATCTCTTCGGGCGTAATGTCACGTGGCACCAACGGCGGCACGTCGGCTTTGCGCGACTCGGCTCGCTCAACCGGCTGCTCTTCCTCCACGTCGGGACCATGGCTTTGAGGCACAGGAATCTTCAGGCGGTTCTTCCATCCGCTTTCCAGGTCGCCGTATTCATTGGAAGGAACATCGGTGTCGATTGCCGACATGGCTTTGGCAAATCGGCCGGGCTTGTAGGGAGCGGGCTGGGGTACGATCCGGTCCTCCAGCTTGGTGAGAGCGGTGAGCAGTTCGCTGGCTTCGAAGGGTTTGACAATGAAGGCATCGGCCCGTACCCGGCGTGCCTCCTCCGGCTTGAAAGGCTCCAGTTTTCCAACCGTCAGGAGTATCGGAATGCGCGCGGTTTCTCGGGACTCACGCAGCCGCTGGCAAACTTCCAGCCCTCCGTACCCCGGCATGTAGACATCGAGAACAATCAGATCAGGCTTCGACTCAGCGATGCGCTTGAGTGCGGCCGACCCGTTGTTGACCGTGGTGACTTCGTAGCCGGCATCGCTGAGGATTCTCCGGCCCATGTTCTGGGCGGTCACACTGTCATCGGCCAACAGGATTTTGCGCGCCAAAGCTAAGTCCTTGTGAGTATCCGGAGGATAGGGCGAAGGTAACGTGTCCCGAACTCTAAGTCAATGAGAATAGACCTATTAAGCAGGTTACGAGCGGACAGTATCCACTGCGGCGAGCGCGGGCTGAAGAGGAAAGCTGGCATCCTTTCTGAATCGCCCCCTCAGAAGGGGACAATCTTGTGGATGCCCTTCTTTTTCTTATGCTTGCTGGAGGCTACCGCGGAGTCATCGGCAGCTTCCTGATCTCCTGATGAGGACGTGGACGCGGTCGGGGTCGAACCCGGCTGACTCCCGGTCTGGATCTCATTCACCTGCTGTGGCGGGGGCAAGGCCTGGTTCGCATCTGCAGCTACGTTGGGTTTCAATTCGTTGGGATCTGCCGGCGCAATCGGTTTCAATTCGTTGGCATCGGCGGAAGGCGGCGTGGCGGTGTTCGCACTCGACCCAGACGTAGCGTCTGGGGCAGGGGCAGTGTCGGGCGTTGGCGGTGCATCGGATCGTGGGATGGCTTCGTTGGCCGTGGGCGGGCCGCCTACGGTCTCTATCGAAAGCGCCTTACCACCGCCCGAACCATTGCTTATTGCTGTCCGGGCGGCTTGCTGAACCACCTCGGTGGCGCTCACGGGCGCTGGGTCAATCAGCGTCGGCTCACCAACCTTTGCTGCTTCGGGGACCTCCGGATGCTTGGAAAAAGTCCTCATCACCTTGTTCAGCGTGCTGAGTTCCTTACGGCTGTCTTCTTCCGCCTTGTTCTGTGCGACCGCAGCCTTGGTGGGCTTTGGCACCGGTTGATGCAACGCCTCCAGTCGGGCCTTAGCGCTATCAGCCCGCTCCATCAGCGGGTAACGAGTGAGGATGCGGGAGTAGGCCTCGGTTGCGTGCTTGGTGAACTCCTGGATCATGTAAGCCTTGTAGGCCTCGTTCAGCGGGCGCGTACGCAACATCGCGATCTCGCCTTCATACGATTGCCCCAGCAGGTATAGGGCCTCGTCGGCTTTGCTGAACAGCGGGTACTTGTCGACCAGCGACTTTAGCCGGGCGATGGCCGCCGGATAAGACTCTCGCAGATAGTAAAAGCGTCCCACACCAAACTCGCGCTGAGCGATGACCTCCTGCACTTCCCGCAGACGTTGCTTGGCTTCGGGAATCAACTTGCTGTCCGGCCACTGCTGGATGAGTTGCCGGTATTCTTCCTCGGCGCGCATGGCGTGGGTGTAATCGCGATCAGGCTTCTCCATCTCCTGGAAGTGGATGTTGGCAATCTTCAGCTGGGCTTCCGCAGCCTCGGGCATGTTGGGAAAGAAGGTCTCAAAGTCCTTGTATTCGATCTCGGCTTGGGCCAGCGCCGTGGAACCGCCCTCGTCGTACCAAGAGTCGGCCACCGCCAGTTTGGCCCGGGCGATATATTCAGAATCCGGGTAGGTATTGATGAGAGTTTGCAGCGTCAACCGGGCCACGTCGTAGCGGTTGTGCTTCAGGGCATCCATGGCACGGTCGAACAGCACCTTGTCCGGCTGCTTCGAACTCACATCGGCCAGAGGGTTAGTGGCCTTCTTGTTGGTGCAGGCGGCGGTGAACGCCAACCCAGCCAGCAGCACGATTACCGCGATACGACGTGACATGGGACCTCGGGAGATCAGTTTCTAGTCTCTGGTTGCCCCAACCGACTGAAGCGGGACAAGAAACAAGAAACTGGAAACTATACTTTCTGCAATGTAGCTTCAGTCGCTGCCTTCAGCAGCTTTCGGGCGTTGCTAGTTGGATCGCCGGCACCGAACACGGCGTTGCCTGCCACCAGAATTTCGGCTCCCGCGCGCACCACCTCCGCTACCGTGTCCAGGGCAATTCCGCCATCGACTTCAATTCGGTAATTGAGCCGGCGGTCTGTCCGCAAGTCAGCCAATCTGCGGATCTTATGCACGGTTGCGGGAATGAATTTCTGTCCACCAAAGCCGGGATTCACCGACATCACCAGCACATAGTCGGCGATGTCCAGCACCTCGTTCAAGGTCTCAACTGGGGTCGCCGGATTGATCACCACACCCGCCTGGGCACCGTGGCTACGAATCAGATGCAGCGTACGGTTGAGATGACGGCAGGCCTCCTGGTGCACCGAAATCCAATCTGCCCCCGCCTCCACAAATTCGGCAATGTACTGGTCGGGATTCTCAATCATCAGATGGCAATCCAGTGGCAAGTCTGTGGCCTTGCGTAGCGATCGCACTACCGGTGGCCCAATCGTAATGTTGGGGACGAAATGCCCGTCCATGACATCCACGTGGACGACCGTGCCCCCACCCTCGGCCGCCGCCCGGACTTGCTCCGCCAGGTGGCCGAAGTCGGCCGACAGAATCGAAGGTGCCAGCTCAATCAAATTGGGCTCCAGAGAGGTGTGCTCCCGGAAATTCTAACACGCATCGCTTAGGGAAATGCTCCGTTCCAGTTTGATGCAAGACCAAAGCAGCGCCGGTTTTCCTTTGTGTACCTTTGTGTCCTTTGTGGTTGTCGCTCTTGCAGGGAATCGCAAAAACAGCGGCGAAAAACCTCAAACGACACAAAGGTACACAAAGGAAACCTCCTCCAGTTTCTCAGTCATTGGTCAGCCAACAATCGCAAAAGGTACAATCGGAATTGACTATGCGAGTCCGCAAAGCCGTTTTTCCCGCCGCCGGATTAGGTACCCGCTTTCTTCCCGTCACCAAGGCTCAACCCAAAGAAATGCTCCCGCTGGTAGACAAGCCCATCATCCAGTACGGCGTAGAAGAGGCCATGGCCTCGGGCTGCGACCAGATCATCATCATCACCGGCCGCGGCAAGCAGGCAATTGAGGACCACTTTGACGTCAGCTACGAGCTGGAGCGCATGCTCGAAGACCGCAAGAAAACCGATTTGCTCGAAATTGTCCGTCATATTTCGGACATGATTCACGTCTTCTATGTCCGCCAGAAAGAAGCCCTTGGCCTGGGTCATGCGGTGTTCATGGCGAAAGAATTGATTGGGAACGAGCCGTTCGCGGTGCTGCTCGCCGATGACGTGATCGATGCCGAAGTCCCGTGCTTGAAGCAGATGATCGATGTGTTCGACGAGGTGAATGGCTCGGTGCTGGCCGCACAGGTGATTGAAGGCCCGGCCATCTCGTCGTATGGCGTGCTCAAAGTCAAACCTGCGGACGGCAGATTCGATGGTCGCCTCTATGAAATCGTCGATATGGTGGAGAAGCCGAAGCAGCAGGACGCGCCTTCCAACCTGGCGGTGATTGGGCGTTACGTTCTGACTCCCGGTGTGTTTGGCGCGCTTGCCGAGACCAAGGCCGGCGTCGGCGGCGAACTGCAACTCACCGACGGCCTGCGGGCGCTGCTGAAGAAGGAAAAGATGTATGCCTACGTCTTCGAAGGCAAACGCCACGACACCGGCGACAAACTGGGCTTCCTAAAAGCCACGGTGGAGTTCGCATTGAAGCGGCCGGATCTGGGGCAGCAGATGCGCGAATATCTGAAGAGCCTGAAGCTGTAGGCAGGGCGGATCTCTCACATCCCTAGTGTGATCTTCAACTTCTTTGATTTCTCTTCTACGCCGTTGGCCAGTTGCTCTTTGTGCGCGCCCAATTTCTTTTCCACGGCGGCGCTGGAGAGCCCCAGAATTTGCGCCGCCAGAATGCCGGCGTTGGTGGCTCCCGGCTTGCCGATCGCGACCGTCGCCACTGGAATGCCTGCGGGCATTTGAACCGTCGCCAGCAGCGAGTCCAGGCCGTTCAATGCAGTCGAAGGAATGGGGACTCCGATCACCGGCAGAGTGGTGTGAGCGGCAATCACGCCGGCCAGGTGTGCCGCGCCGCCTGCACCCGCGATGATCACCCGAATGCCGCGGCCCGCAGCTTTGCGCGCGAACTCCGCGGTTCGGTCAGGTGAGCGGTGCGCCGAAGTCACATCAATCTCATAAGCAATGCCGAACTCCTCCAGCGCCTTGGCCGCCTCGCGCATGATGTCGAGATCAGAATCACTGCCCATTACGATAGAAACTTGTGGTTTGCTCATAAACTCCTTTTCCCGGTTTCAAGTGCCCGCGCCGCAATATCCTTCCGATAGTGTGCGCCTTCAAATCCAATCCTAGCGACGGCCTGATACGCGCGTTCCACCGCGGTTTTGAGGTCCGCAGCCCTGGCCGTCACTCCCAACACTCGCCCGCCAGCGGTGAAGAACGAGTGGTCACGCTGCGTGGTTCCGGCGTGAAAGACCTGCACGCCGTCGACTTTTTCCGCATCCGCCAGCCCGGTGATGCGTCGACCGACTTCGATCGCCCCCGGATAACCGCCGGATGCCATCACGACGCACACCGATGCTTCCGGTGACCAGCGGAAATCGCCCGCGCTGACTCGTCCTTCGATCGAAGCTTCCAGTGCTTCCACCAAATCGCTCTCCAGGCGCATCAGGATCGGCTGGGTCTCGGGATCGCCAAAGCGGCAGTTGAACTCCAGTACCATAGGGCCGCGCGCGGTCATCATAAGGCCACAGTAAAGAACGCCCTTGTACTCTGCGCCCTCAGCCTTCATGCCGTCCACTACCGGCTGGGCAACATGCTGGATGAGCCAGTTCTGCATTTGCTCGTCGAGCATGGCCGATGTCGAGTAGGCTCCCATGCCGCCCGTATTCGGGCCGGTATCGCCATCGCCGACGCGCTTGTGGTCTTGAGCTGCCACCAGCGGCGCCACACGCTCGCCATCGCTCAGCACGAGAAAAGACAGTTCCTCGCCTTTCAGGCATTCTTCCAGCACCACACGAGCTCCCGCGGTCCCCAGCATCTTGCCACTGAGCATCTCGGATGCGACTTCGCTGGCCTCGTCTTTCGTTTTGCAAATCACCACACCTTTGCCCGCCGCCAGGCCGTCGGCCTTGACCACGATGGGCATGTGAAAGTGTGGCAACGCCTCGCGGATTTGATCAAGCGAATCGCAAATGGCGTAATGCGCCGTGGGAATGTGGTGCCGCTGCATGAATTCCTTGGCGAAGCTTTTGCTCGACTCCAGCTGCGCCGCGGTTTTCGTCGGGCCGAATGTCTTCCAGCCCTGGCGGCTGAATTCGTCCACCACGCCGAGGGTCAGAGGCAATTCAGGGCCAACAACGGTGAGATCAGGCTTGATCTGCCCAGCCAACGCCAACAGAGAAGGCACGCTCTTCATGTCAGCCGGAAGGCACTCCGCCTGGGCTGCTATCCCGCCGTTGCCCGGGGCGCAGTAAACCTTCGAAACGCGCGGCGACTGGCGCAGTTTCCACACTAGCGCGTGCTCGCGTCCGCCGCCTCCGATGACAAGAACCTTCATAAGTTTGGGAGCATTAAGGGTAGGTGCGCCCTGAGTGTGATGTCAAACCAGGGCAAACCCTACCACAGAGGCACAGAGTCTCAGAGAAAAACGGTTGTTCCTGATTGGAGTGTTGGCAGGTAGCCCAGATTTCCTCTGTGACACTGTGTCTCTGTGGTGGGTTTTGCATTTAACCATGCTTAACTGCGTATAATCTTCCCAGATGATCACCGGCTCCAAGGAAGATTATCTCAAGGCGATTTTGGAAGCCGAGAGCGAAGGCGAGACTGTGATCTCGGCTACGCTCGCCCACTGGCTGGCCGTCTCTCCCCCCGCGGTCACTATGGCCCTGCGCCGCCTGAAGAAAGATGGCCTGGTGCGGGTACAGGCTGACGGCCATGTTGCCTTGACTCCCGCCGGGCGCAAGATTGCCCGTAAGCTCACCTTGCGGCACCACCTCATCGAACGCATGCTGGCGGAGATGTTCGGCATGGAGTGGTACAAGGTACACGATGAGGCCGAGAGGCTGGAACATGCGGTGTCACCCGATTTCGAAGCCAAACTGCTGGCGCGTCTAGGCCGTGGAGGCGCCTGTCCGCACGGGAATCTCAGCGAACTGGAGAGCCCCGCCAGCCGCCGCCGCCGTGGACTGCTGCTTCTCGCCCAGGCGGAAGCCGGGAAACACTATGTGGTCAGCGGCATCTATGAACGTGACCGCCGCCTGCTGGAATTCCTCGAAGCCCGGGGTGTGCGTCCCGGCGCCCGGCTGCATGTTTCCGGCCGAAATTACGATCAAACTTTGACTCTTGCCACCGACGCCGGCACCGTCGCCCTGGGCCGCTCAGCGGCGGAGCGTGTCTGGGTCACCGGCGATGCCCGCGGCGCCAAGCGCGCGCCGAATCAGCCTACTTTGGCGTCGCCCCGTACCGCTCCAAAGTAATTAACCGTAGTTTACCCGTTGATGTATACTGACGCTAACTTCGACCATGAGCGTAGGTTCCCAATCTCCACAAACCAAACCTCTCGCGGCCCGGATTGCCAACGACGAAGCCGTCGTCATCACTCACGAAGACGTAGATCGGGCGCATGATCGCGTTCGTGTGTCGGCCGCGCGCGCCCGGCGCGGCTTTTCCTCTAGAGCGAAGCTGTTGTGGCTGCTGGTTGGGCCGGGTGTTCTGGTCATGCTGGGGGAGAATGACGGACCCAGCATGCTGTCCTACGCGGCCACGGGCGCGAAGTTCGGAATTGGATTCTTCCTTCCTTTCGTTGCCCTGACCTTTTGCATGGCGATTGTGGTGCAGGAGATGACGGTGCGCCTGGGCGCTGCAACCCATCGCGGTCACGCTGAGCTGATCTTCGAGCGCTTCGGACCTTTTTGGGGCTGGTTTTCCATGATCGACCTGGGAATCGGCAACTTTCTCACGCTCATCACCGAATTCATTGCCATTCGCGCGGGCCTGGGTTTCTTTGGCGTTCCCGCGTGGATGGCAATTCTGATTGCACTCGTCATCCTCTACGGAGCGCTGGTCAGCCATCGTTACTGGACCTGGGAACGGATCACTCTCGCCGCCGCCGCATTCAACCTGGTGTTTATTCCAGTTGCGCTCATGACCCACCCGAGTTGGCACTCGGTGGGCCATGCATTCATCACCTGGCAACCGCTTCCCGGCTTCAATAAAGACACTCTGCTGATTGTGCTCGCCGACATCGGAGCGACGGTCACACCCTGGATGCTTTTCTTCCAGCAGAGCGCAACGGTTGATAAGGGAATGACGACGAAAGACATTCGCTTCGGCCGCATTGACACGGTGCTGGGTGCGGCGCTAGCTACTGCGGCTGCAGTGGCCACCATTCTGGCGACGGCGCCGTTGTTCGCCCATCAGATGACCGCTGACACCTTCCAGGCGGCCGAATTTGCGCAAGCTCTCCAGCCCCTGATTGGCCGTTTTGGCGCGTCGCTGTTTGCCCTCGGCATGGTGGAAGCTGGAATCGTGGCCTCGATAACGATCTCAACTTCTTCGGCTTACGCTTTCGGAGAGGTGACGCACAAACCCCACAGCCTGAATCTCCCCATGGGACAAGGCAAGGCCTTTTATTCAGTGCTGACCCTGTGTGCCGTAGCTGCAGCCGCAATCGTTCTCATCCCTGGGTTGCCGCTGGTGTACGTGGTTTTAATAGTAAACGTGGTCGCCGTTCTGGCTATGCCGCCCGCACTCGTGTTCCTGTTCATGCTGGTGAATGACAAAGAAGTTATGGGTGACCTGGTCAGTCCGCTGTGGGCAAACGTCTTGTCCAGTGGAGTCGTATTTGTCTTGACCGGTGCGGGTGTGCTCTTCGGAATCAGCATTATTGCGCCCAGCATCTTCGCGGCGTTGGGCGGAAAATAAGAGAAACCAACATTATGACGCCAAAAGAACTTTCGCCGGCTTTGATCTCCAGCGCAGACCAACAACTGGCTTTATCGTCGCTCGAGCACGATCAGCTGGTTAAGGCAAAGAAACACTTTATTCCGAGACGGCATCTCAGAGGCCCTGAACTGGTCGTGCTCTGGGGACTCCGTATCTACCTTTTGTTCATGATGGCCGTTGTCGGATACCAGGTGTGGATTGCTGCCCACTGAGCCACCTCTGTGCTGAGGAAACGCCCTCCGGTTGCAACGGGCATAATGAAGTAATGATCAACAAGCGCCTTCCCACTGCCGCCGGTGTCATTACCGCTATCGGTCTATTCCTCATCCTATCGGCGTATGCGCAGCCACAGTCCTCCGTTCTGAACACACAGAAAGGCGCCCCGATGACCGTTCATGCAAAAGGAACGTTTGAAGTGAAGATCACTCCGCAGACGCCGGATGGCAAATTTGAAGACGCCACCATGGGCCGTATGACCATCGACAAACAGTTCCACGGCGATCTTGAAGCTACCAGCAAGGGCCAGATGCTCACGGCCATGACTGAGACCAAGGGATCAGCGGGTTACGTTGCCGTAGAACGAGTCACCGGTACACTGAATGGCCGGAGTGGCACCTTTTTCTTGCAACACAGCGCCACCATGACACGCGGCGTCCCGCAACTGAGTGTCACTGTCGTGCCCGATTCCGGCACTGGCCAACTTGTAGGTCTCACCGGCAAGATGGAGATCATCATCAACGCCGGAAAACATTCCTACGATTTCGAATACACGCTTCCCGCGGCTCTTTAAGACAATTTCCTCCGCGATCTCTGCCCGCACTCTGCGATCTCGGCGTTTCGAGGTTTGACCGGCCTGTCAGAAAGCAAAGTCTCAAAACGCAGAGATCGCAGTAAACGTCCGCAGAGTACGCGGAGAACTTGAAGCCCGCGCCCGCCTTTGGTTTCTGGCGCAACCCATCTTGAACGACTAAACTAGAGAGGGAAGGCCATCATCATGAATAGCTTTGGCAGCCGTTCTTCTCTCCGCGTTGACGGACACGATTACGAGATCTATCGCCTCGACGCTCTCGACAAACAGGGCATTTCCACCAAACATCTGCCGTTTTCACTGCGCATTCTGCTGGAGAACCTGCTGCGCACCGAGGATGGCCGCAGTGTAACCAAAGAAGACATCCGCGCGCTGGCCAGCTGGAATAGCAAATCGAAGCCGGACAAAGAGATTGCCTTCACCCCCAGCCGCGTGCTCTTGCAGGACTTCACCGGCGTGCCTTGTGTGGTCGATCTCGCTGCCATGCGCGACGCCATGAAGCAACTAGGTGGCGACCCAAGGTTGATCAATCCCCTTCAGCCGGTAGAACTGGTGATCGATCACTCGGTACAAGTCGACCAGTTCGGCACTCCCAACGCGTTCCAGTTCAACGCCGAGCTTGAGTTCATCCGCAACAAAGAGCGTTACGGATTCCTGCGCTGGGGACAAACTGCTTTCCGCAATCTGGCCATCGTTCCGCCGGACACGGGCATCGTCCATCAGGTCAATCTTGAATTCCTGGCCCGCGTGGTTTTTGTCTACGACGCCAACGGAAAGAAAACCGCATATCCAGACACCCTCGTCGGCACCGACTCGCACACCACCATGATCAACGGCCTGGGCGTTCTGGGCTGGGGCGTGGGAGGAATCGAGGCCGAGGCAGCGATGCTCGGCCAGCCGGTTTCCATGCTGATTCCGCAAGTCGTTGGTGTGAAGCTCACGGGAAAATTGAAAGAAGGCGCCACCGCCACCGATCTCGTCCTCACCATCACCGAGATGCTGCGCAAGCACGGCGTGGTGGGAAAATTCGTCGAGTACTTCGGCCCCGGTTTGCAGGAATTGCCGCTGGCCGATCGCGCCACCATCGCCAACATGTCGCCCGAATACGGCGCCACTTGCGGCATCTTCCCCGTGGATAAAGAAACCCTCGCCTATCTGCGCCTGACCGGGCGCACTGAAGAACAGATCGCACTGGTTGAAGCGTATTCGCGCGAACAAGGTCTGTTTCACGACGAGAAGACGCCAGAAGCACAATATTCCGAACTGCTCGCGCTTGATCTCGCCAGCGTGGAATCCAGCCTTGCCGGCCCCAAGCGGCCGCAGGACCGCGTACCGCTCTCCCAAGCTAAGGAATCATTCGACAAGGCGCTGCCCTCGCTGATCAAACCTGGAAAGGGCGCTGCTCCGGCGGCTTCCGGCAATGGGCATCTTCATCATGGCAGCGTGGTGATCGCCGCCATCACCAGTTGTACCAACACTTCGAACCCGTCGGTGATGATCGCCGCCGGCTTGGTGGCGAAAAAGGCCGTCGAGCGCGGCCTGCAAGTTCCAGGCTGGGTAAAAACATCTCTCGCCCCGGGCTCGAAAGTGGTCCGCGATTATCTCGAACGCGCCGGCCTCACCGGATACCTGGAGAAGTTGAAATTCCACATCGTCGGCTACGGCTGTACCACCTGCATTGGAAACTCCGGCCCGCTGCCGGAGGAAATTTCGCGCGCCATCGACGAAAAGAATCTGGTGGTGGCCTCGGTGCTTTCCGGCAATCGCAACTTTGAGGGCCGCATCAACGGCGAAGTTAGAGCGAACTATCTGATGTCGCCGCCGCTGGTAGTAGCTTTCGCGCTGGCCGGACGTATTGATCTCGACCTACGAAAAGATGCTGTCGCGCAGGACAAAGCCGGCAACCCGGTTTATCTGGCTGATCTCTGGCCCTCGCGCAGTGAAGTGGAAGAGGCCATCAGCAAGTCGATTACGCCGGACATGTTTCGCCGCAGCTACGGCGAGGTCTATCACGGTGACGATCGCTGGCGCGCGTTGGCCGTCCCCAAGGGCGAAACCTACGCCTGGGAAAAAGACTCCACCTACATTCGCCAGGCGCCTTACTTTGACGGCATGAGTGTAACGCCGGGCGCAATTACCGATATCAAGAAGGCGCGTGTGCTCGCCGTTCTCGGCGACAGCGTGACGACCGACCACATTTCGCCCGCCGGTTCCATCAAGAAAGACAGCCCGGCGGGAAAGTATTTGATTGAACACGGCGTCAAGCCGGCAGAATTCAATTCTTACGGATCACGCCGAGGCAATCATGAAGTCATGGTGCGCGGGACATTTGCCAATGTGCGCCTGCGCAACAAGATGGTTCCCAATCTCGAAGGCGGATTCACCCGTCACCTGCCCGATGGCGCCGAGATGACGATCTATGAAGCTTCGGAAAAATACATTGCCGAGGGCGTGCCGCTGGTGATTCTGGCCGGCAAAGAATACGGATCAGGCTCCTCGCGCGATTGGGCCGCCAAAGGCCCGCGGCTGCTGGGAGTGCGGGCTGTGATCGCTGAGAGCTACGAGCGCATTCATCGCTCGAACCTGGTCGGGATGGGCATCCTGCCGCTGCAATTCCGCGAGGGTGAGAGCGCCCAGTCCTTGGGCCTGACCGGCGAAGAGACATTCGAGATCGGCGGGGTTCGCGAAGTGGTCGAGCACTTCGCTGCTGGCCGACAAGTGAAAGTCCGGGCGACGGTGAAGGGCAAGAGCAAGGACTTCGAGGCCTTACTGCGAATCGATACTCCCCAGGAAGCACAGTACTATGCCCACGGCGGCATTCTGCAATTTGTGCTGAGGCAGTTGCTCGCGGGAAAGCCGCAGGCGGTTACGGCATAGGTCTTTCAGCAACTGCCTAAAACGCCTTTCCCGAATCCAGCAATATCGTCACCGGCCCGTCGTTCACCAGCTCCACCTGCATCATTTCCTGGAAACGCCCCGTTTCGCAGCGCAGCCCGGCAGCCCGAATGCGTCCCACAAAATACTCATACTGCTGGCGGGCTTGTTCAGGCGGAGCGGCGGCGTCGAACGACGGCCGCTTCCCTCGGCGCACATCTCCATACAGCGTGAACTGCGAGACTACGAGCACCGCGCCACCGGCCTCTCCCACCGCGCGGTTCATTTTTCCCGCGTCATCCTCGAACACCCGCAGGCCGACAACCTTCTCGGCCAGATAGTCGGCATCCGCCTCGTTATCGGTTCCCGCCACTCCGAGCAACACTAGTAGGCCGCCCCCAATCCTGCCCACCACCTCACCGCGTACCCTGACTTCCGCTCGGCTTACGCGCTGCACCACCGCCCGCATCGAAATCCTCCTCAACAAGACAAATCGCCATCCATGGTCTCACATCGTGTTTTTATTGACGCCGCCGCCGTTCCCCCCTACAATTTCCGCTTTCCGCAGGTTTCTGATTCCAGGCAAGGACGCAAGCATGAATCGCATCGCGATCCGTTTGGCTCTCTCACTTCTGGCGCTGTTCGCCCCGTTTGCTGCAGCTCAACAGTCTCCCGCAGCCCACAACGACGTTGTCATCAAGAATGCTGTGGTCATGACCGTCACCCACGGCATTGTTCAGAACGGCAGCGTCTACATCAAAGACGGGAAGATCGCGGCGGTCGGCAAGGACGTGAGCGCGCCGTCCTCCGCCACCGTCATCGATGCCGGAGGGAAGTATCTGACCCCTGGGATCATCGACTCCCATTCTCACATTGCGCTCGATGACGACGTCAACGAAGCCACCAGCCCGGTGACTCCGCAGATGATGATGATCGATGCCTTCGACTACCAGGACAAAGCCATCTACCGCGGATTGGCGGGCGGCGTGACCACCTCTCTGCTGCTGCATGGATCGGCCAACATGATCGGCGGCCAGGCCGTGGTCATCAAGCATAAGTACGGGCTGAACCGTGACGCCATGCTATTCCCCGGAGCACCGCGCTCCATCAAGTTCGCCAGCGGTGAGAACCCCAAGCGCGTTTACGGAACCAAGGGAGAGCTTCCGTCCACCCGCATGGGCAACTTCGCGGTGCAGCGCGAAGCACTGGTCCAAGCACAGGACTACATGCGCGAGTGGGACGACTACAACGCCAAAGTCAAGAAAGGCGACAAGGACGCCAGCCCACCCAAGCACGATCTGAAACTTGAAGCCTTGGCCGACGTGCTGCGGGGAAATCTGCTGGTGCAGATCCACTGCTACCGCGCCGACGAACTCCTCACCGAAATGGCCATCGCCAAGGAATTCGGCTACAAGGTACGTGCGTTTCACCACGCTCTCGAAGCCTACAAAGTCGCCGACCAACTGGCGGCGAACAACGTTGCCATCGCCACTTTTTCCGACTGGTGGGGCTACAAGCAGGAGGCCTGGGACGCCATCCCCTGGAACGCAGTGTTGTCCATGCGCAAGGGGGTGCGGGTGGCCATCAAAAGCGACTCCGGCGACTTTGCCCGCCGCTTGAATCAGGAAGCCGCCAAGAGTATCCGCTACGGCGGCGCCACCGACGAAGAAGCGCTGAAAATGATTACCCTCAACCCGGCCTGGATCATCGGTGTGGATGACAAAGTGGGATCGATTGACGTCGGCAAAGACGCGGATCTCGTGATTTGGGATGGTTACCCGCTCTCCAGTTACGGGGTTCCTAACAAAGTGTTCATTGACGGTGATGTGTACTTCGACCGCTCGCTGCCCGGCTTCGGCATGCCGCACTACTCGGAGGGACAATGAAGAACCAGGAGCATGTCGTCGGTCGTTGGTCCTGTCGGTCGTTGGCCTGCTTCATTTGCTGCGGCTTTCCCGCTCGTTGCCCAGCAGAAACCTATCGCGCTCAAAGGCGGCAAACTGCTGACCGTCTCGCACGGGACCATCGAGAACGGCGTGGTGGTGATGCAGAACGGCAAGATCACGGCCGTCGGCGTGGCATCCTCAATCAAGATACCGAAGGACGCCCGCATCATTGACGCCACCGGCATGACCGTCTATCCCGGACTGATCGACTCGGAAGACAATCTCGGCCTCACCGAAATCTCCGCCGAGCAGATGACCAACGATCTCATCGAACCCAGCGATGAGATCATGCCGCACATGCACGTCTATGATGCCTTTCACGCGGAGTCAGAACTGATTCCCGTCACCCGCCTGAATGGCGTCACCAACGCCGTCATTGCGCCCGACAGCAAAGATACGCTGCCCGGCCAGGACTCATTCGTTCAGCTTGCAGGCAAGTCCTCCCCAGATATGGTGCTGATCCGCGACATCGCCATGCCGCTGAATTTCACCGGCGACCAGCGCCACAACGAATGGGAGAAACGAAAGTTCCCGCAAACCCGCATGGGCATGGCAGCCCAGCTTCGTCAGGCCTTCCTCGATGCGCAGGACTATGCCCAGCACTGGGCCGATTACGAGAAGAAGAAGAGCGAAGCCGCACAGAAACCTGACGACAAAGACAAGAAAACTCCGACTGCGCCGAAGCGAGATCTGAAGCTGGAAGCGCTGCTGCCGTACCTCCAGGGCAAGAAGCCCATCGTTCTTGCCGCCGAGGAAGCCAATGACCTGCAAACTGCGGTGTCTCTGGCGCACGAGTTCAATTTAAAGTTCGTGGTCAACCACATCAGCCATTCGCAGTCCATCCTCGACTATGTGGCAGGGCTCAAAGTCCCGGTCATTGTGGGCCCCATCTACGAGGAGCCAAAGCCCTACGAGCGTTTCGACGCGGTCTATAGTCTGCCGGCACAGCTCTACAAACGAGGAGTGAAGATCGTCTTCGCCTCTTACGACGCCCACAATGTGCGCAACCTGCCCTACCAGGCCGGCTTTGCGACCGCCTTCGGTCTGCCCTATGACGAGGCACTCAAGGCCATCACCCTGAATGCCGCTGAAACCTGGGGCGTGGCCGACCAGTTGGGATCGCTCGACACCGGAAAGACCGCCAACGTAGTCGTGGCCAACGGAGATCCTCTGGACCTGCGGACCGACGTGAAACAAGTTTTCATCGCTGGGCAGGAAGTTCCCATGACCAGCCGCCAGACGCGTTTGCGGGACCAGTACTCGGGACAGTAAGCGGCTTCGGCCCGCAGTTTGACCGCGCCAACGGCCAGCAGTTACGATGCAGATGGGCATGAGCCGCCAGCGTTTTGTTTGCTCCCGGCGGGACCCCTTCTTTACAGCGATTCGTGCTGGCCGTTACACTACTTCTTCCCTTTTCTTTGACTTCAGGAAGGTGGGACGATCATGGCCGTTGCCACAAAAAAAGAGTTTGTCGAGAAGGTCAGGCAGATTGTCAGCGAACAACTGGGAGTGGATGAAGCCGAAGTGACCCCCAGTGCATCCTTTGTCGATGATCTGGGAGCTGATTCTCTCGATCAGGTGGAACTGGTCATGGCCCTGGAGGAAGCCTTCAATCTGCAGGTCGGCGACGAGGACGCAGAAAAGATGCTCACCGTCCAGAGCGCCATCGATTACGTGGAAAAGCACGCGAAGGGCAGGTAATACCAAACGCGGTGGACTCGCGCAATCCAGACATCTGGGAAGCAAAATCCGTAGCAATCTACCTTAAGGAGAACTCATGGCAGCCGTTGATGAGAAGGTAAAACAGATCATTGTGGAGCAACTGGGTGTAGAAGAGGGCGAAGTGACCGCCACCGCCTCCTTCGTGGACGACTTGGGCGCCGACTCGCTGGATACCGTGGAGCTGGTCATGGCGTTCGAGGAGGCGTTTGAACTGGAGATCCCCGATGAGGACGCGGAAAAAATCCGCACCGTGCAGGACGCGGTGGACTACATCGGCAAGCACGCGAAGGGCGGGAAGTAATTGGCGCGACGCGTCGTAGTTACCGGTGTAGGTCTGGTTTCAGCGGTGGGCCACACCGCCGAAGAGAGCTGGGCAACCCTGCTGGCCGGGAAGTCCGGCATCGCTTCTATTACTTCATTCGACGCCTCACAGCACGCCTGCCAGATTGCCGGTGAGGTCAAGAATTTTGATCCGCTAAAATTCATCGAGAAGAAAGACGTCAAGAAGATGGGCCGCTTTATCCAGTTGTCCATGGCGGCCGCGGAAGATGCCATGAAGGCCTCCGGTCTTCAGGTTACCCCCGAGACTTCCACCCGGGTCGGAGTGCATATTGGATCGGGCATTGGCGGGCTGGATGTCACCGAGAGGGAACATTCGAACCTGTTGAGTGGCGGCCCTCGCAAGATCTCCCCGTTTTATATTCCCGCCACTATCATCAACCTGGCGGCTGGACAGGTCAGCATCCGCTACAACGCGAGGGGCCCTAACGAAGCCACCTGCACCGCTTGCACCAGCAGCGCCCACTCCGTGGGAGATTCCTACAAGATCATCGCGCGCTGTGATGCCGATGCCATGATTGCGGGCGGAACTGAGGCCGCGATCACACCGCTCTCCGTGGGCGGATTCGCCGCCATGCGAGCGCTCTCCACCCGCAACGATGCGCCGGAAAAGGCCAGCCGTCCCTGGGATTCAGGGCGCGACGGATTCGTGATCGGCGAGGGCGCCGGGATTCTGATTCTGGAAGAACTGGAATTCGCCCGCCGACGCGGCGCCAAGATTCTGGCTGAAATTGTGGGTTACGGAATGAGCGGCGATGCTCACCACATCACCGCGCCCGCAGAAGACGGCGACGGCGCCTACCGCGTCATGCAGAATACCTTACAGGACGCGAAGGTGCAGCCGCAGCAGGTGGGCTACATCAACGCTCACGGCACCTCGACACCGCTTGGGGACCGCATTGAAACCACCGCCATCAAGCGCGCCTTCGGGGACCATGCCTACAAGCTCGCAGTCAGTTCCACCAAGTCGATGACTGGGCACTTGCTGGGCGGCGCCGGAGGCCTGGAAGCGGGCATCACAGTGTTGGCGCTTCGTGACCAGATCCTGCCTCCGACCATCAACCTGGAGAATCCCGATCCAGAATGTGATCTGGACTACGTGCCCAACCACTCCCGCAAAGCCCCGCTCGAGTACGCCATGTCTAATTCCTTCGGCTTTGGCGGCACCAATGGCGCTTTGCTCTTCCGCCGCTGGAGCGAATAACCTCTGTATCTGGCGTAAAGCCTTCCCCAACAAAGGCCGATGTATTTGGCAAGTGCCTAATGCCGCGCACCAGGACATTCGGGGTAATGCGACCTTGGTACTCAGGGATTGTCCTTCTAACCTTTTGCCAAGCCTAGGGATGGGGGCCACAATAGGGTCAACCGGCAAGATTTCAAAGATTGCCTATGCACAAAGCCATCGGAACGGCCGTTGCTCCCCTGCCTACCGCCAAGAAGACTTCGGCTCGGGCGGCCCTGGTTGACCTCAAGGAACCGGTTCGAGCCATGCTTTCCGAGTGTTTCCGGCAGTTTGGGATTGAGACCGTGGTGCTGCCCGCAACTGCCGTGGAGCGCCTGCAAAAGGAAAAATTTGACGCCTGCGTTTTGAAGCTGGGTCCCGCCGCCCAGCCCATGATGGAAGCGGCCCGTACCTCGCTGTCCAATAGCCGGATGGTCATCTACGGCCTTGGCGGCAGCGCTCAGGATGCCATGCGCTTTTCGAAATATGGCATCAACGCGGTTTTTCAGGAACCGCTGGAACGCCCTGCGGCTTTGAAACTGGTGCGCTCAACCCAAATGCTGGTGCTGCACGAGCTGCGCCGCTATGTCCGCATTCCGGTAATCACCGAAATCTCGGTGAGCTTGGCGGGCGACAATCGCCGCCTCACTGCCACCAGCATCGAGGTCAGTTCCGGCGGTATGTCCATGCGCAGCGCCGAGGACGTATCGCCCGGACAGTCGGTCGAGATTTCCTTTGCCTTGCTCACTCTGCCCCGAGTTTGGGTCCGTGGCTCTATCAGTTGGCGCAATGCGCCGGGAAAGACTCTCGGGATCCGCTTTGATGCCCAGGACGAACGCCGTCACAAGATCAAGCAGTGGATCGATGCGTACGTAGACCATCAGTGATCCTCTCCATAGCCCGGTTTCACAGGCCGGGAAGCCAGCGTGTAAAATCTATAATTGAAGACACATGGCGGGCGCTGCCCAACTCGTGCAAATTGATGTCAGTCCCCCGATCCGGCAGCCCAAGCCGGACTGGCTCCGCGCCAAAGCTCCAGTCGGCGACAACTTCCATAATCTGAAGAAGCTGGCCCGCGGACTGGGTCTGCACACCGTCTGCGAATCCGCCCAATGTCCCAATATTGGCGAGTGTTGGAACCACCGCACTGCCACGTTCATGCTGTTGGGCGACATTTGCACCCGCCGCTGCGGCTTCTGCGCCGTCCCCAAGGGCAAGCCCGAGGCGATCGACTGGCAGGAGCCGGCGAGAGTCGCCGAAGCGGTTGCGACTCTCGGCTTGCGGCACGCCGTCGTGACCAGCGTCAATCGCGACGACGACAACCTGGGCGGTGCGCGCGTGTTTGCCGAAACCATTCGCCAGATTCGCGAGCTGACTCCCGGCTGCCGTGTTGAAGTCCTGATCCCCGACTTTCAGGGTTTGGATGAACCTCTGCAAGTCGTGCTCGACGCCCAACCTGACATCCTCAATCACAACACCGAAACCGTGCCGCGGCTCTATCGTGTGGTCCGCTCCGGTGCGCGCTACGAGCGCACGCTGCGCCTGCTGGAGAATGCGAAGAAATTCGCACCCGGGATGGTGACCAAGTCCGGCGTGATGGTCGGGCTGGGAGAAACCATCACGGAGTTAGTCGAAGTCTTCCGCGACCTGGGTTCGCGCGGCGTGGACATTCTCACCGTCGGCCAATATCTGCGGCCCTCGCGCGACCACTTGCCCATTGCACGCTTCTACACTCCCGACGAATTCCGCACCCTGAAAGACGCCGCGCTCGAATACGGCTTCCGCCATGTGGAGTCCGGCCCGCTGGTGCGCTCCAGCTACCACGCGCATGAGCACGCGGACGCGGCTGCGAGAGTTTAGGCGATATACCCCCCACCCACTCCGCCCTTTGCTTAAGCCGCTCTATAACCCGGGCCGCCTCCTCAAGCAGATTTCTTCTCCTTCGCAGGAAACTCGATCACCTTGCCGCGTTGCTCGGCAGGAATCCAGGGGCGCGCTTTGCGGTACCTATCCGGTATGTAGAACTCAATTATTTTTGCCATGACAGTTACCACTCCCAGCCGCACTCGCAGCGCATTGGATCACACAGCCGAAGCTTCATCAGAAGCCGACGGCATGACGCACAAGATCGCATCCACATAAGTCTTCTCCTGAATTACCCCGCCTTTGCAAACAGCGCACTGGTGGACCCCCGTCAAACCCTTTCGATACTGCTACAGAATTGGACTGTTAATCAGCTAGCGGCGATGCGGCGGGAGTGTCAATTGATTGTCAAAGGATGTCGAGGGAAATAGGTAAACTCAAAGGCGGCGGACAAGAGTGCCCGCCCCACGAGTTAACCCTCTTAGAAAATCTTGACGTGGATGGTTAGGTATTTCTTGGGATTCTCGCGCATGGCTTTGATCAGACTGCGCGCTTCCAGAATCAGGTCGTTGGTGTTGTTATACAACGCGGGATCGTGGATCAGCTTGCCTACCGAACCGTTAGGATTGTTAAGCTCGGCGCTTAGCTCGGAAACGTTGGCCATGGTCTTCTTCAGCTTTTCGGCGAACTCCTGGTCGCGGGCCATCACGCCGATCGCGCCTTTGCCGGCATTAATGTCGTCGGTCATCTGCTTTACGCTGGCCATGGTTTTGTTGGCGTTGTCGTAGAGCGTGGAATCGCTCAGGAACTTGCCGGCAGTGCCTTTGCCGGCCCTCAGATCGTCGATGATTTTGTTCAACTTGTCGACGGTGTCGTTGGCGCTGTTATAGAGCTTGTCGTCAACCAGCAACTTGCCGATGCTGCCCTTGCCATTGGATACGTCAGCTACCAGGCTCTGGAATTGCGCCACGGTCGCGTTCAACTGGTTGTAAAGGGCGGGATCGTAGATCACCTTGCCAATCGAGCCCTGGCCGCTTTCCACGAAGGCAACAATGCGGTCCACGCGCTTGAGCAGGCCGTCCATGTTCTGCAGCGTGCTTTGGCTGGCGCGCACCACATCTTCAATTTGTGGCGACTCGCGCGTGACCATCTCGTTGCCTTCTTGCGCTTCCGGGCCCTTCGCCCGGGCACTATCAATATCGATATAGGTTTCGCCCAGCACTCCGGCGGTCGCGAGGGTGGTTACGGAATCCTTGCGGATGCTCTTGTGATACTTGGTGATGATCTTCATCGTCACCTGGACCGGGGCTAGCTGGCGGGAGGGGTCAGGCACGACCATGATTTTGGTGACGTTGCCAATGTCCACCCCTTGCAGACGCACGGGAGCGCCCTCGCGCAGACCACCGGCATTGTCGAAATACGAAACCAGGGTCATCTTGTGGGTGAAGATGCCGCCGGTGCCGCTCATCAGCAGGATGAGGATGGCCAGCGTGATGCTGGCCGCGAGCACGGTGATTCCGACCTTCAGTTGAGACCACTTCAACTGCTTTTGACTAGGCAAAGGTTCTCCGTAACAACGTCATTCCAACATTCCAGCGTGGTCAACAGCCCCGGACAATGCCCTGCATCATAGCAGAGCCACGGGTCATCTTTCATGTGCTTCCATGTACTGCGGGCGCAGGGCCCCCGAGACCAGCAGGGCAGTCAGATAGGCTCCCGCCCCAAAAGCCAGAGTGACATTGAGGCCGAACTGAATGGCGATGACCATGGCCAGCACCGAACCCAGCACGCTGGAACCCGCGTTCATGGCCCAGGCCCACTCCACGGCATTGTCCTTGGCCTCGCCGGTCTGGGTACGGGCCAAGGCCCGCAATCCGCTGGGAAATGGCATACCCATAACGAATCCCAAAGGGGCCAGCAGGACCGTACTCACCACCAGTTTAACTGCGAAAGGCAGGCCAACCAGCGCATTCAGAATCCACGGCAACACAAAGACGTAGAGCAAAACTACGCCCACAATCAGGGACAGCGGGAGCAGGCTTCGCCCAGCTTTATCGAGCCAGCTGCGGGAAGCCAGACTGCCTATACCGCTTGAGAGCAACAGCAGAAACACCACCACGGTCAGAGCGTAAGTGGGGTGCCCGAGAAACAGCACGAACCGCTGGATAAAGGCAATCTCCACGAGAATGTATCCCAATCCCACGGCTATAAAATAAACCAAGGGAACGGGGCTTTGGCGTCTTCGCTGGCCGCGCAGTGCCAGGGGAACGATAAGGAACACAAACACCCCAGCCACCGAAATCACCAGCACCATTGCCAACACGGCCACGCCGACATTCACCTTCCAGTCGATTCCCTGGTCCAGTCCCGCGTGCCGGCCAAGAATCTGCCCCAACTTCAGGGTGAAGAAGAAGAATGGCGCGTTGTCACGAACCGGGGCGACGTTGTAGGCATATTGCCGGGCGAAGGCATAAGGATCGTTGCTCCGGATCAGCGCGGAAAACGGTGTCTCCGCAAACTTCGATGGCAGATAGATCGGCGAAAGCGCCCGGTAAGCCTCCATGTGGGTACGCACCGCTGCCTCTTCTTCGGCAGTAAACGCGCCCTTCTTGGCCAACACCGCTACTGGAATCCCATCTTCATCGAGCTGGCCCTGCGAGACCACCATGAAATTCCGCAGGGGATCTCTGACTCCAAGTTCGTGCAACGCCTGCATCGCGACTGCGACGACGCGCAAGGCCTCGCGCGGCTGGTGGAACTCCCAGCGCGTGATGGCGATCATGCCATCCGGCTTCAAATGCTCGAAATACTCGCGAAACGCTTCCACGGTATACAGACTGTTCTCGCTGAGGGCGAAGGCCCCGGCCCCGGTCGAGGCCCAGGTATCCACCAGCGTCATTTGCACAACATCGAACGTCTGCTTGGAATTCCGAATAAACGAACGGCCGTCTCCCACATGAATGTGCACCTCCGGGCGTTCATAGAGGTGGAAGGCGTAATCCGCGTAGCGGCCACGCATGATGGTGTTGGCAATGATGGAATTGATCTCGATCCCGGTGACGCTGGGACTGCCATTGGCCACAGCGCGGAGGACGTCCACCCCACCGCCCGGTCCGATAATCGCGTACTCCCCGCGGGGGCGCAGCACATTGGCGACCGCCGGAGGTGCGGACATCAGGTTCTGCTCCCACTCCGTTCCCTTCCACTGGCCAGGGGCGTCGTTCATGATGTAGGTGGAGGCGTCGGCGTCAATGACGATGGCTTTGGCATCACCCTGTCGATCGACTTCCACTCGAGAAATCGCGTTCCAGCGGGCGAATTCCACCCATGCCGGATCACGAGCTTTTCCTTTGGCTTGAGTGATGTCGATCAGCCTGCCGGAATAATTAGCCCCAATCAGAAGCAGCAGTGCCGCGGTGAGTGAGCCGGTGAGTTTTCTTGCCCCCGGCCTAACTGCCCATACCGCACTCGCAGCGGCGGCCAAAGCAGCGGCGAATAAGACGGTGTTAGGCCCGCCCAGCCAGTTCAGCAGCGGGACCAGCAACAGGCAGGCCAGTGCGCCTCCGGCAAGGTCGGCGCCATAGAGCTGGGGAATGTGCTCGGCCTCGCGGGCAAAGAGAATCGAAAATTCAATGCCCGTGATAAAAAATGGAACCGCCGAGAACAGGTAGATTGCGCTGAGCCGGAGAAGGTTCTCACCTGAAAGTTCGAGCGAAACCCCGAGATGCAGGCAAAGTTCCAGCACGGCTGGCACCACTATGGCGTTGGCGGCACAAAGCGCGGAGAGTAATTTGCGGGTCTCAAAGTAATTGAGCCAGCGCTTGCCAAGATGAGCAACTACTCCGCCGGTGCCCAGCCCCAGCAGCGCAATCGAAATTGCCAAGAAGGCAAAGTGATAGAAGAGCACGACCGAGAACAAACGGGTCAGAGCCAGTTCGAGCAGCAGCGCCCCACAACTGCTGGCCGCCACGCCGATCAAAAGAGCCCGCGGAAGTCTCTTTGCGGGGAGGCTGATCAGTGGCGCGGCAAGAGTTTCGCTGGTGGCAGACATTTGAGGCTTCGTGAGAACGCGACAGTCTAACAGAAGGCGCGCACCGCCACCGCCCTCGCCACCGCGCAAGTTATACTTCTGGACGCATGAATTCCAATCGTGTGAACCAGCTACTCTACTTGTCCCACGCCGACGTACAGAGCATCGGACCGAGCATGGCCGAAATCATCCAGGCGCTCGAATCTATGTTTCACGAGAAGGGTAAAGGCCGGGTTGAGATGCCGCCAAAGATCGGGGTCCACACCTTGCCCGACGCTTTCATTCATGCCATGCCGGCTTACATTGCGGCGCAGAAGGCGGTGGGGATGAAGTGGGTTAGTGGGTACCCCGAAAACAGCAAACGCGGCCTGCCTTATATTGCCGGACTGCTGATACTGAACGAGGCGGAAACCGGCATGCCACTCGCGGTGATGGATTGCACCTGGATCACGGCCCAGCGTACGGGAGCGGCGACTGCGGTTGCCGCCAAATATCTGGCCCGCAAAGAATCCGAGACCGTCGGCATCCTGGGATGCGGAGTGCAAGGCCGCAGCAATCTGGAAGCATTGAAGGTTTTGTTTCCCGTTAAGAAGGTCCGAGCCTACGACGTACATCCCGAACGCAGCGAAACGTACGCGCACAAAGTAAGCGCAGAACTGGGGATTGAAGCTGTGCCAGTTGCCATTGCTCGCGAGGCAGTAGAAGCGTGCGACATCGTGGTCACGGCCGGGCCCATTCTGCGCAAGCCTCACGCTACGATTCAGGCTGGGTGGCTGTCCGAAGGTGGGTTCGCATCGCTGGTGGATTTCGATTCCTACTGGCATCCCGACGCGCTCCGCCAAGCTGACAAGTTCTGCACCGACGATGTGCCCCAACTCGAGCACTATCGCCAGATCGGGTATTTTCAGAGCCTTCCACCTATCCACGCTGATCTTGGCGAACTGGTGACCGGGCGGAAACCCGGCAGACAAAGGCCCTCAGAGCGTACCTTTGCATGCAATCTGGGCCTGGCGCTTGACGACATCGCCACCGCGCCGCTGATTTACAAGCGCGCTCTGGAAAAGGGTGTGGGAACCTGGCTGCCGCTGTAAACAAGTAGCGGCAGCGGCACTACACTTCAATCCTCCAGAATCACCTGTGCAATGGCGTGCTCAGCGGTGTGGGTCAACGACAGCGCCACATGCTTCGTTCCCAGTTTGGCGGCGAATTCGGCTGCTTTTCCGTGGAAGGTGATCGTCGGCCGCCCTCCCGGCATGCGGCTGACTTCCACATCCCGCCAGGTCACGCCGTGGTTCCATCCCGTGCCAATGGCCTTCATCGCCGCTTCTTTGGCAGCAAAGCGGGCCGCGTACCGCTCCACGCGGTTGGCCTTCGCATCACAGTAACGAATCTCGCCCTCGGTAAAGATGCGATGCAGGAAGCGCTCTCCGAAACGCGCGATAGAGGCCGCGATGCGAGGTACCTCCGCGATGTCAATTCCGGTGCCGACGATCATAGCGCGATCTGACTGAGGGCATGGATCACAGCGTCGTCTTGCTCGGGAAACACCGTCCTCAGATCCAGCAAAACGTGCCCTTCTTCCACCCGGGCAATAATCGGCGGAATTGAAAGCCGCAAACCCTCAGCTACTTCATCCGCAGTGAGACCTTCAACACGGACCGCGAGCAGGCGACTGGGCAGGACCGCTGAGGGAGCGGCTCCCCCGCCAATCACCGATTCGCCATCGATCACTTTCACCGAAAGCCTTGAAGATTGGGCCTTCCCGGCGACGACCTCGGCACGCTTCCCGATGTCTTCCTGCGACAAGCGCATCATGCGGATGGCC
Source organism: uncultured Acidobacteriota bacterium (assembly GCA_963734415.1). Taxonomy (GTDB): domain Bacteria; phylum Acidobacteriota; class Terriglobia; order Terriglobales; family Acidobacteriaceae; genus JABCZH01. The sequence continues at coordinate 204,211 of CAVTHF010000002.1, forward strand.
GGGATGGCGTCATGCTCGCCCTTTATATAAGCCAGGAGAGTTGCCTCGAGCGCGGCGTATGTCAACTTGTCCACACGCAGGGCACGAAACAGCGAATTCGACCGCATACGGGTGATCAGGTCGCTGCGCCCACTCAGTATGCCGGCCTGTGGGCCGCCCAGCAGTTTGTCGCCGCTATACGTGACGACGTCTACGCCGGTGCGCAGACTGTCGAGTACGCTGGCTTCGCCAGCCACGCCGAGCGAATGCAGATTGATCAGCGCGCCGCTGCCCAGGTCTTCCATGAGCGGAATGTCTCGCGTGCGGGAAAGATCCACCAACTCGTCAAGCCGGGGCTGCTCGGTAAATCCGGTGATCTCGAAATTGGAGCGATGCACCCGTAGTAGCAGCCGCGTTTTATCAGAGATGGCACGCTCGTAATCACTGACGCGGGTGCGGTTGGTAGTCCCCACTTCCCGCAGGACGGCGTTCGACTTCGTCATTACATCCGGAATGCGGAACGAACCACCGATCTCGACCAACTCCCCGCGCGAAACGATGACTTCTCCGCCTTCTCCCACCGTGTTCAGGGCCAGCAGTACGGCAGCGGCATTGTTGTTGACCACGATAGTTGAGACTTCAGGCGAGGTGGTCTCGGCCGCTTGTTCGGTCCTCGCGCGAGCGTCCTGCAAAAGCTTGCGGAACAGGCGATCAACATGAACATCGCGTTTGCCACGTCCACCGGCTTCGATATCGAACTCGAGATTAGAGTAACCGCCTCCGGTCTCACGAATGTGGGCCAGCGCAGAAGCCGCCAGCGGCGCGCGTCCGAGGTTGGTGTGGAGAATGACTCCTGTTGCGTTTATGACCGAGCGCAAGGAATAGCTCGAGGCTTGATGCACCCGGCGTTCCACCTCGCGCTCAAGTCCGGAAAGAGCCAGGTCGACGCCATTCTCGTCGAGCAGGCCAGTTCCAATTTCCTCACGCAAGAATGTCAGCACGGCACGTGCCGCGTCGGTCACCGTGGTGGCTCCCTCTTGGGAGACCAATGACTCCAAGCCGGGCCCGCGGACAACATCATCCACCGACGGCAGCTTGCGGTACAGGCCGGCCTTGGTTTCGGTTTTCACCCGCCAAGATTATGACACCCACAGAGCGGGTTTCCAAAGGCGGCCTGTTCTGGATCACTTCAGTGGCCTACGATCTGGCCCTTGAGCGGCGCAATCGCGCTAACCACGTCTTGCTGCTCGCGAGCCGGCACTTTGAATTTATTCAGGGTGTCGCCCAGAGACTTCACTGCGATGTTCCAGTCTTCTTCGGTAATTCCCAGGCCGCTATGCGCAGTCACCATATCGCGTCCGGTGTACTTGCAGGGGCCACCGGTGGCCACACAGAGAAAATCCACAACATGTTGTCGAACGCGGGTCTTCGAATCGGTGCTCAAGCCGACAAAGAAGCGGCCCTCTTTGGGGTCAGTAGCCAGGCGGTTGAGGAAGTCGTCGGTGACTGCCGCCAGTGCGTCATAGCCCCCCAGGCGCTTATAGAGCGAGTCCTGAGCGGAGGCGGACTGGGGCGCGGGAACCGGGGTGGCGAAGCCTCTGAGTGCGCCTGCCGGAAGTCCCAACACTAACGCCAGTAAAACAGAATGTTTAAGCCTTTGTGACATAGTTGTATCGTCTCCTTAGTCTGCAGGGTGAATTGGACTTACTACCTGGTACGGGATTAAACGGCGCTTTGGATTGTACGATTTTCCGGTTTTCCGACACCATGCCGCCGCCCTCAGCCCCAGAAACCGGTTGACAGGCACTGCCTGTCAGAAGTAGCTTTCTAGTGTTGTGCGCCATAGAAAGATCAGTTCGTTTGCCTGGACAGTTCTGCTCAGCACCTTCGCGATCATGCTGCTGATCGTGGTGTTGCCGGATGTTGACCTGCTGGACACCGCTTTCCACAGCAATACTTCCCCTTTGGTGATCCATGCCAGCGGCACTTCCGCGCCTTCCGGGGCCATGTCCGCATCTTTGTTCCACCTAGTCTCGGTTTTCAGCACAGGCGGGAAGTTTCACGGGCACACAGACTTTACCGGGCGCGCAACCCACAGATTTATCTCCGACCTCACTCATTGCCTTCGCTGTTAGCTGTTCCCGGAAGCGGCATTCTGCCGCGAACAGGCGTTGGCTTTGCCTATAAGGCTTGATCCGGGCCGGGGCGGCTCGGATTTCAAACTCATAAACCCTTAAGACAGACCAGCACCTGGTCCAGACAGTTTCCGTCGGGACGAGCGGCAGCTACTCACCCTGCAGATTACTCACCCTGTGTAATCAGGACCTGAGGGACAACCTTGGGAAATGCAGTGGTGTGGCGATTGCGCCCGGACTCGGGACAGTGGCTTAGGGACGGGCGCAATCGCGATTTTCATCCCACTTCCACCAGGCCATAACTTTTCTGCCAACGAGTGCGCATGTGGCGCAATGCCTTGTTGATCTCTTCCTGTGAAACTTCGGCATTGGGGCCCTCCAGAACTGCAGCCGCCTCGCGCTTGGCGATCTCCAGTAGTTGACGGTCGCGAATCAAGTTGGCTACTTGGAAGCTCGGCATTCCGGCCTGGCGCGTACCGAAGAATTCTCCCGGGCCGCGGAGTTCGAGATCCAGCTCGGCAATCTGGAATCCGTCGCTGGTGCGGACCATGGCATCGAGACGGCGTTCACCGTCCTCAGAGACCTTCCCGCCAGTCATCAGTACGCAATACGACTTGGCGGCGCCCCGTCCGATACGCCCCCGTAGCTGGTGCAACTGTGCCAGGCCGAAGCGCTCGGCATGTTCGATCACCATCATGGTCGCATTAGCCACATCGACGCCCACTTCAATCACCGTAGTCGAGACCAGGATGTCGATCTCACCCTTTTGGAATAGGCGCATGACGTGGTCTTTCAAGTCGGTTTCCATGCGGCCGTGCAACAGGCCGACGCGCAGACTGGCAAACTCTCGCTGACTCAGTTCTTTGTACATTTTGATCGCGGCCTTGAGCTCGCGCTCTTCGTTTTCCTCGATCACCGGATACACAATGTAAGTCTGGTGCCCTGCCGCAGCTTGCTTGCGCACAAAATCCCAGACTTCCGGAGCGCGGTCGTCCGCTACTCGCCGGGTGATGATTGGGGTGCGTCCGGGCGGCATTTCATCGATCACGCTGACATCAAGATCGCCATACAGAGTAAGAGCCAGGGTCCGGGGAATGGGCGTCGCTGTCATTACCAGGACGTCGGGTTCGGCTTCTGAACCGCTAGAGGCACCTGCATCTCCGGATTTTCTCATCAACTTAAACCGCTGTAGCACCCCAAAGCGGTGTTGCTCGTCCACGATGACCAGTCCAAGCTTGTCGAACTCCACTTTCTGTTCGATCAACGCGTGCGTGCCAATCACCAGTTGCGCACTGCCCTGCCCGATGTGGCGGCGGATCTCGCGCTTGCGGTCGTCTTCGAGCGAGCCTGTGAGCAATACGATGCGGTAGCCGACGGGCTCCAGAATGCGTCTGGCTGAGAAGTAATGCTGTTGGGCCAAGATTTCGGTGGGCGCCATCAGCGCCACCTGATAGCCGTTCTCCATGGCGATAATGGCGGCCTCGAAAGCGACGATGGTCTTACCCGATCCCACGTCACCCTGTAGCAGCCGGCGCATGGGAAATGGCTTTTCCATGTCGGTCGCGATGTCCTTCAGCACCCGCTTCTGAGCAGCGGTGGGATGGAAGGGAAGAATCTTCTTGATGGCAGAACGCACGCGCTCATCCAGCTGAAAACGGATGCCGGTCTGGGCTTTCTGCTCGCGGCGCTTGAGCTCAAGTCCAAGCTCTATGAAAAACAACTCCTCAAAAATCAGCCGGACGTGAGCCGGTGTGCGCGAAGACTGCAGGTCTTCCATGCTCTCCCCGGCCTCTGGCCAGTGCACTCTGCGCAATGCCTCCTGCGGCGAGATCAGATCTAGTCGCCGCCGCACCATCTCAGGGAGGACGTCGGGCAAGGCCGGCGCGAGGTTTTCCAGAGCTGTATGGATGATGCGGCGGAACCATCGCGAAGTCAGACGGCCTTGTCCAATGCCCTCATAAATGGGCACGATGCGGCCAATCTCCAGTGACTCGGCCAGCTTCTTTTCGGTGGAATCCGACCCGTTGTCGGAAGGCTCTTCCAGAATCTCGAACTGTGGCTGCACGATCTGCAATTCACCGCTCCGATTGTCCGCCTCCACCTTTCCGTACAAGGCGACGACCTGTCCGGGCTTGAACTTGTCGCGAAGATAGGTTGCGTTGAACCACAGGCACTTCAGCCGTGTCCGCCCCTGTCCGGCGGTCATTTGGAAAATAGGCATGCGGCGGGTGCGGAACAGGCCGGAATTGCGGACCTCGGCAACGACGGTCGCCATTTCCCCCGCCCGCAGTTCGGCAATCGTGCGCGGATTCAGACGGTCTTCATAGCGGAAGGGAAGATAATGCAGGAGGTCGTCAACGCTGTGGATGCCCTTGCCCGCCAGCACCTCAGCGAGGCGCGGTCCAATACCCTTCACATATTGCACGGAAGTGGAAGGATCAAGCATCTGAGAGATGGTAGCAGGAGGCACATGCCTCGGTTTTGAAGTTGAAGGCGGGGCCGCAAGGAATCATGTCTAAGTCAGGAACCAATTTCGTACATGCGCTGGCGGCGGTTCTAGCGGGGAATGTCGCATACTTTCTGCTCGAACCGCATCTCCCCGTACAAGCCCGGCATGTCAGCTTTCGCACCGACCTTGGAACCCTGGTTGATTTCTTTCTGTGCCTGTGTTGTTTGGGGCCATTAAGAGCGTCGCCGCTCGGCGAGAACGCTCCAGGGAGACCAAAAACTGACCCTGGCCTCTTCCCGGCCAGGTTACTTTCGGAACCTCGGTGACCGGCGCGGAACCCGATAGAATCCGGCCAGCACTATGCAAAAGATCGCCATCCTCTACGATGCCAGCCAGGCGGTGCTGTCTACCTTCGACCTGGACGAAGTACTGCAACAGATTCTGGTCATCGCACGTGATTACTTCCACCTGCAGAACGTGGCTATCCTATTGCTGGACAAGGAGAATGGGGAACTGTATGTCCGCCGCCAGGTGGGGTGGGATGAGGGTCAGGACAAATCCCGGGTGAAGCTGGGAAAAGGAATTACCGGAGCCGCAGCCCAGCAAAAGCGGCCGGTGTATGCGCCCGACGTAAGCAAGGATCCGCGATACATCATGGCGGCCAAAACCACCCGCTCAGAACTGGCCGTCCCGCTCATGGTGCGCGACCAGGTGGTCGGGAGTCCTGGATTGCCAGAGCGCCAACCTCAATCACTTTGATTCGGAAACCTCCGACATGCTGACGTTGTTTTCCACCCAGGCGTCGATGGCCCTGCAGAATGCGCGGCTGTATTCCCTGGAGCGGCGGAGGGCCTCGCAGCTGGAAGCCATCAACGCCATCGCGCAGCAGACGACGGCGGTGCTCGACCTGAAAGAACTGCTCTCCAAGGTCTGCCTGTTGATTGAGCAGGCCTTCCATGTATCGCACGTCTCTGTGCTTTTAAAGGACGAAGAAGACCTGGTCTTGCGCGCAAGTCATGGCAAGCTGACCCCCCGGGTTCCCGAAGGCGGCCGCCTACCTTCCGTGGCAGGCCCATGGGGACGCGCGCTCGAGGCCGGTAAGACGCTGGTAGAAAATAATGCCAAGGCCAGCTCCGACAGTGGTCTCTATCACGAAACCGATTCGCGCATGTGCATACCTCTGGTGTCATTCGGACAAACTTTGGGCGTGCTGGTGCTGGACAGCGAATATGCAGGCGCTTTCCAGAGCAATGACACGCAGCCGCTCGAATCCGTGGCCGATATCTGTGCCAACGCCATTCAGAACGCTCACTATGTGGAACGAGTGAAGCAGCTGGCGTATCTGGATGGATTGACCGGGATCTTTAACCGCAGGTTCTTCGAGCTACGCATGGCGGAGGAGATCGAGCGGGCCCGGCGGTACGATTCCGGCCTGGGCGTGATCATGATCGACATCGACCAATTCAAGCGCTTGAACGACGAATTTGGTCACCTGCTGGGCGACGAGGTGCTGCGCCAGGTGTCGTCCATTCTCCATCAGCAACTGCGCAAGATTGACGTGGTGTGCCGCTATGGCGGAGAGGAGTTCGCCATCCTGCTCTCGCAAACCAGCCCGCAGCATTCCCTGGCAGTAGCCGAGAAATTGCGGAGGATGGTCGAAACCTGGCAATTTCCAGGCGTGCCTCGCCCTGTCACCATCAGCGCAGGAACCGCGAACTACCCCGATCACGGCACCACCCGGGATGAACTGGTAAAAGCAGCCGATGCCGGCCTCTACGCGGCCAAGCAATCAGGTCGAAACCGCGTCTGCCTCGCGCCCGATCCCCAACGTGGGTTGGCCCAGGCCGGCGGGAAGTAGTCGTCGGTTGGGTTGCTGGAAGACGGCACGTCTAAAACAGGTTGCTTTGGTCCCGGAACTTTTCTCGAAACTCTCTCTCGATTTCCCGCTGGTGATCTCGGAACGACCGCTTCATATCACGCATCGACCGCTTAAGCTCCTGGTTCTGGCGGAGCACGTCTCGGGTCTGCCGCTCCACTTCAGGCCCCACCTGCTCCATCGCCCGGTTGACGGCTTCTTCCATCTCCGGCTGGAGATGGGCCATTGCCGATTGCATTTGGCTCCACTCCTCGCGGGTCTTTGCGTCTACCTCGGGCATCACCCAGCTCTCGCGCTCCAGGTCTGACTGTTTGCGCTCGGGCAGGGTGATGGTAATGTTGACATCTTTCTTGTCACGAATCACGCCGACGTTCGCGGTATTGTCCTTGCGCGAGCGCAGAGCGTGGCTGAAGTCGCTGCTGTCGTGAATCGGTTCGCCGTTGATCTTGACGATTACATCTCCGGCATGGAACCCGGCTTTGTCTGCGCGGCTTCCCTTCTCCACGGAACGCACCAGCACTCCCTGACCGTTCTTGGTCCCGAAAAAATCCCCGAGCTGCGGGGTGAGGTTCTCGACCATCAATCCGCTGCGCGCCGAGGAATGCACCACTACGATGGACACGGGAACATCAATATCAATATCCGGGATAGGCGGAATGGGGGGAATGGCCGGCATCACGAAATGGAGATCTTTGCCTTTGCCACTGTAGGAATAGCTGTAGGCGTAGCTGTTCTTGCGGTCGGCGAGTTGCACTTTGATAGTCATGGGCTGGCCGTCACGGCTGAGGCCGATGGTCACGACGCGTCCGGGCGGGGTTTCGCGGATCATGCGCCGCAGTTGTTCCACGCTTTCCACCTCCGCGCCGTTTACCGTGAGGATGACATCGTGCTCTTTGAGCCCGGCTTTACCTGCAGGCGCGTCCTGGTCGACCATGGTGACTTCCACGCCCTTCTCTTCCTTTAGTTTGAGGGCGCCCAGACGGTCGGGAGTGATATCTCGCGTATCTACACCCAGGTACGAACTGCCGCCTACGTCCTCGCTGGAGATTCCGAAGATTTCGCTTCTTGAGTCAAGTGTCAATTCTCCGGCTCGGGCCACGACCGACACCAAGGGTACGGACAGCAACGTGATAAGAATGGCGCTTCGCATATTGCACCTCATGATTTTCTCTTAATGACCACTACGGCGAAAAGTGATGTCTCCGGTGGTCGTTCGAACCTTCAGCACCGGGCCGCCGCCGTTCAAATCACCCTCGGCAGTCACCGTCTTCGGGCCGTAGTCCCCGCCTTCGGTGGTAACCCGGATTTCGGAGAAATCCGACTCAATGCGGTGGCCGTTGGCGACTTCGATGGACGCGCGAATGCTCAGGTTTACATTCGCAGCCACATAAACGGTGATGTCGCCGGCCGAAGTCTCGAGCACGGAGTCGTTGCGCTCCCCGCCGGCGGCAATGAACTTGGCCTCGATGCCACCTGCGCCGGTCTCAGCCCGCGCGGACGGGACGCCCAACAACTCAATGCTGCCGCCGCCGGTTTCTGCCTTGACCGGGCCCTTGGCAGAGGCCAATCGGATGCTGCCGCCGCCGGTTTCAATCTCCGCCGGACCGCCAATCTCCCCTAGATCAATACTTCCACCGCCAGTTGTCGCTGTTACCTTCCCGTTGCAACGGTCTACTCGAATGCTGCCCCCACCGGTTTCCAGCTCTGCGCCCTGCAGGCCCGAAACCACAATCACGCTGCCGCCGCCGCTCTCAGCAACAATCTTTCCTTTGGCCGAATTTACTTTGATGGAACCGCCGCCGGTGTGCAGGCTGACATCGGAGGCCACATTTCCGACATCGATGCCGCCGCCGCCGGTTTCAGCGTTGATAACACCGCCAATATCATCGAAACGGATATTGCCGCCGCCACTCTGCGCATCCACGCGGCCCGTGACCCCGGTCGTGGTTACGTTGCCGCCGTCAGTCTCCACTTTGACTTCATCCATCTCGCGGGGCACGGTGATGGAAAAATCTCCGGAGAACTTGTGCGGTCTGCCCCCCTCCCAGTCACCAACAATCCACGCGGTGTCTCCCCGTACGTAGGTGCTGATCTTGTAAGAATCGAATTCGCGACGAGCCTTGCTTTCTGAGGAGCTGTAAGAATGGTTGCGAATGACGTAATTAATGCCTTGTTGAGAACCGCCTTCTACCTTCACTGTTCCAACATCTACTTTGACCCTAAGATTTCGCACTGCTGTCAGCGATCCCGTGATCTCCTGGGTCCAGTTGCCACCATCACCGAAAACCCGGGTCTGTTGCGCCGTGGCAACCGGCAGTACCAGCAGCAGAACCGCAACGAGTTTGAATAACCTTTTCAAAATTCCACCTTCCGATTCATCTTCCTGAACACCATTTTCACTAACTATCAATCAAATTCCGGCATCTGGGCCAGCATGTTGCGCGCCTGTGTCTTGATGTACTGATTCTGGTCGTTCTCTGCCAGCCTTTGCAGGACGGCGCGCACACTGCCGTCGGCCCGTACCGGTTCGAGCAAATGCAAAGCTTCGGTGCGGACTCCGGGATTGGAATCGTTCATCAAAGCTTCGAGCACAGCATCCCGCACCCGCGGATCGCTCTTCACATAGGCTCCCAGTCCACCCAGTGCTTTCAGCCGCACTCCCGGATTCGAGTCGTAACGCAGGGCATAGATCAGGGCCTCTCGAACATGGGTCGCATTCGGTTGCTGCGTTAGAAGATCCACCGAATCCATGCGCACCCCGGAGTTGTAATTGTTGCGGGCTGCGAACAGCAGCAGTTGCTGGATGCGTTGATCGTTCAAAGACCCTTGCGTCTGTTGGGTGGAAACCGTGTCGTACTTAATGCTGATCTGGTCGGATCCCGGCTCTTGCGAGATAGAACGAATGCCGGCTACCGAAGACTCAGCCGGCTGAGTGAGTGAACTGACGGAAATTGAACCGGTGCCGCCGCCATTCACAATCTTGTAGGTGGCCCCAATGCCGCTGGCAAAGCCGATAATGAAGATGGCGGCGGAGAGGGCAGGAGAAAAACGCATTTGCCGCAACCACATCGCCGGGTCGAACACCAGGCGGTGCCAGAAGCTGCCCTGGCTGGTGGTTTCGAGCGCTTCCTGCAAGCGCATGCGCGAGGACGCCACCAGGTTGGGGCTGGGCTCTTCCACCTGCAACTCAGAGAGCACGGCGTGAAACTTGCGCGTTGTCTTCAGCTCAGCCGCGCAATCCGTGCAGCGTGCCAGATGCTGCTCCAGTTCGTACCGGGCATCGTCGGGCAACTCGTTGTAGACGTACAGCAGAACGTTTTCCTTGACCCAATCACATTTCATAATTGCACCCCCTCATCGGGGAATCTCCCTTGCTTGATCTCATCTCATGTCCGCCAACGCGCCACGTAATTTCTGGGTCGCGCGGAACAATGTGTTCTTCGCAGTCTCTTCGGTGGTATTCAGTACCTCGCCCACCGTCCGCAATTTGAGGCCGTGATAGTGCTTTAACTCAAAGACCATGCGCTCGCGAGGCGTCAGTCTGTCCAGCGCCCGGTTGATGCGCCCGCCCAACTCCCGGCTCATCAGGTCCCGCTCGGGGTTCGCGCCGGCACGGGCATCAGGGACTTGCTCCAGCACATCGTACTGCTCTCCCGATGAATCCGTTGCCACCGGAGCGTCTTCCTTGCGAACTTGCCTTCGCCGCAGGTGATCGAGGCAGAGGTTGGTCACAATCCGGTAAATCCACGTGTAAAAAGAGCACTCGAACCGGAAGTTGGCCACACTTTTGTAGGCCTTGAGGAAGGCTTCCTGGTAAATGTCCTGGGCTTCGTGTTCGTTCCCGGTGAGGTGAATGGCCAGCCGAAGCACTGCCTGATCATAGTGCCGCACCAGCTCCTCGAAGGCTGCGCGGTTGCCACGCTGCGCCTCGCGGACCAGCAATGTGTCGTCAATGCGGCCTAGACTTTGCCCAGCCATGTGCCCCCGTCGCTTGGGGTCCTGGGTGCTACCAGCCTCGTCCCTTGAGTCCCGTTCCCGCTGGGAACAATCGCCAACCGTAAATGGTATAGCCAGTGCATCGGCCGGCATACTTTTCTCTGTCCTCGACTGCTCCGGGTGCCTTTGCCGTCCCTTCCCGGTTGCATAGCTATGGACGTGTCAGGATCAGAACCGTGAGCAGGATTATAGGGGAGGAGCGGGATTTTTGCTGACGCATTGTATTGTCAGGAAAGGTTTTAGCTTGTTTTTGTGACGTAGCTAGCCAAAGTAACGTAGTGCGAGAGCGCCAGAAAAACCAATAAGCACAAAGGACACAAAGGTTCCAGTTCAAAGGATCTCCTTTGTGAACCTTTGTGTCCTTTGTGGTTAAAAGAATTCGCTGGCTTACTCCCCCGCTTCCTTCTCGATGACAACTTTCAAGTGCGCCGTCACTTCCTTGTGCAGCTTGATCGGGATGGTGAATTCGCCCAAAGTCCGCAGCGGCTCGTGGAGCTGAATCTTGCGGCGATCTACGTTGAAGCTCTTCTTTTCCAGAGCATCCGCCACATCTCCAGAGGTGACCGAACCGAACAACTGGTCATGCTCCCCGGACTTGCGCTGGAAGGAAACCGAAAGCCCGTCGAATTGCTTGGCCAACTCTTCGGCCTGGATCTTTTCTTTGGCCGAGCGGCGTACCGACGCCGCCTTCATTTGTTCAATGACCGCCTTGTTCCCTTTGGAGGCCTCAATCGCCAGCTTGCGCGGCAGCAGGTAGTTGCGCCCATACCCTTCGGCGACTCTCACTACGTCTCCGCGCGATCCCAGCTTGGTCACATCTTCTTTCAGTATGACTTCCATAATTATGACTCCCGTTCTTAAGAATCTGTTTGCCGTAGACTCACACTGACTTTCGCAGATCAAACTTAAAGATCAGCGTTGATCTGCGTAATCAGCGGCGAATCTATGACGCCCGGCCGGCAAACGGCAGCAGCGCGATATTACGCGCCTGTTTGATAGCACAGGAAAGGCGCCGCTGATGCGGCGTGCACACGCCCGTCAAGCGCCGCGGCACGATCTTCCCGCTCTCTGCCACAAATTGGGCCAGCAGACGCACGTCTTTGTAATTGATAGCCTCGATTTTCTCCACGCAGAACTTGCAAACCTTCTTGCGCCGGAAAAACTTTCGGCCACCGGGGCCACCTTCGCCACGTCCGCCCGGACGCGGTGGACGGCGTTCGCCGCGATCGGGCCGGTCGCCGCCGGAAGGTCGATCACCACCCGAGGGTCGATCCCCGGAAGGTGCGGTTGCTGTTGCTCTAGTTTCGTCAGCCATGATGCTCCTTAAGATCTGTCATTCGTCATTGGCCGTTCGTCGTTGGCTTTCCGTTGCTGTGCCAGCAAAAGAGTGCCGCGCTCGGGCATCGCTGGCCAACGACCTGAGACCAACGACTAACGACGGTTTTACTACGCCGTTGCTGCCGGCGCTTCCCCTGCGGATTCCGCAGGTGCGGGGGCCGGCGTCGCCGAAACTTTTCGGCGCGCGTCCCGGATCGCCTTGATCTTGTCTAACCGCTTCTGTTCTTCATCAATGCGCACGGTCAAGAACTTGATCACCGGCTCAGTCACACGCAGACGGCGCTCCAATTCATGAATCAAGCCGCCGCTGCCCTCGAGCGTGAGCAGGATGTACATGCCATCACGGAACCTGCGGACCGAGTAGGCGAGATGGCGCTTGCCCATCTTTTCCACGTTCTTCATCTGACCGCCCGACGTGGTTACCGCGGTCTCCAGAGTCGAGATCAGCTTGTCCTGTTCCTCTTCCGGCATGTCCGGGCGGACGATAAACATCAGTTCATAAGTGCGATTCATTCAATTTCTCCAAATCTGGCCACGACCATCCGCGGCTATTCTTTATCTTCTTTTCGGTTATACCGGTTCATTGCCGCCGCCGGCCCTTCTTTCAAAATCGCTTCCACTGCTTCAGCCGCGACGTCAAGCATCGGATCCACAAGCTTGAGCTGCGCTTTACGGAAGGGCGAGAGCAGATAGGTCATCCCGTCTTCCACCTCGCGATCCGGCGCAACTCCCATCCGGATGCGCAAGAAATCCTGCGTGCCCAGTGCTCCTATCACCGACTCGATCCCATTGTGCCCTGCCGAGCTGCGGTTCCGGTGGATCCGTACCGTACCCAGCGGAAAATCCAGCTCGTCCTGAATGACAATCAAGTCGGCTTCCGGCTTCGCGCCGTGCTCAGAGATCAGCTCTCGCACCGAGAGACCACTCAAATTCATGAAGGTCTCCGGTTTGGCCAGCAGCACCGTCTCTGAACCGATCACCGCTCTTGCGGTCAGTGCCCGGCACTGGCGGTTTCGCACCTCGACCTGGCATTGCTCGGCAATTCTGTCGACGACGAGAAAGCCCAAGTTATGCGGCGTGAACTGATACTCGATTCCCGGATTGCCGAGACCAACGATCAGCTTCACGCATCCAGCTCTTAGCTTCTAGCTCTTGGCTCCTAGCTCGCACCACAACCATCGCACTGGGCCATTCGCGCCTGCCAACCAACAGCCGGCAACGAACGACCGACGGCGCGTTACTTCTTCTCTTTCTTCTCTGCCTTCTTCTCGGCTTTCTCGGCGGGAGCAGCCTCCGCGCCTTCTTCCTCGGTCTCCTGCTTGCCCTTCTTGATGACCTCTGGCTCGGCTGGGGCGGCGGCAGCTTCGGCGGCAACCGCTTCCGGAGTTGGCGCTTCTTCTTCCTTCACAGAAGTGATGTGCGCTACCGGCAAGTTGGAATCAGAGAGGTACTTCCACTTCGGGTCGTGCGGCAGGTCAGAAACCCGCAAGACCTTCCCGAAAACCAGCTCGCTGACATCCGCATCAATCGAAGCCGGAATATCACCGGGTAAGCATTCGATCTCCACTTCGCGAGTCACCGGCTCCAGAATGCCGCCCTGCGTCTTCACGCCTTCGGGCTCGCCCTTCAGCATGATCGGGACACGGACGCGCAACTTCTGGTCCATGGCAATGCGTTTCAGGTCAATATGCAGCAACGCCCCTTTAATGGGTTCGTATTGCCAGTCCACGATCATCGCCTGGGTGCGCTCACTTCCGCTCAGAGCCAGCTCGAAAATGGTGTTGTGGCCAGAGGCAGAGTGCAGTATGCGCGCAATCTGCCGTGGGTCCACGCTGACCGACAATGCCTGCTTTCCCGCGCCGTACAGAATTCCGGGGACTTTTCCTTCGCGGCGTACCCGGCGGGCATCATTTTTGGAGCCTGCCGTCCGCGACTGTGCTTCCAGAACTGTGGTTTCGCTTGCTGTCGCCATAATTTTGATTCCTGTCTACAAAAATAACTTGCTTACGGATGTTTCTTCGTGAATTGACTGGATGGCGCGTCCGATCAAGCCCGCAACCGAACGAACCACAATCTTCGGTTCCTTCTTCGCCTCTTCCGAGAGCGGGATGGTATCGGTAACCACGACTTCCTTAATGCAGGACTGTCCAATGATCTCCACCGCAGTCCCAGAAAGCACAGGGTGGGAGCAGCACGCGTAGACCGCAGTCGCGCCATTCTCCATCAGCGCACTGGCGGTCTTGACCAGCGTGCCCGCCGTGTCAATCAAGTCGTCGATCACCAGGCAGGTACGCCCTTGTACGTCTCCGATCACGTGCATGACTTCTGCCACGTTGGCTTCCACCCGCCGTTTATCGACAATGGCCAGCGCGCAGTCCATCTTCTTGGCGAAAAACCGCGCCCGCTCCACGCCGCCCGCATCCGGTGAAACCACCGTTAAATTGGGCAGGTTCAACTTTCTGAAATGATCCACCAGCACCGGCGAAGCGAACAGCGGATCCACAGGAATATTAAAGAAGCCCTGAATCTGGGCCGCATGCGGATCAATAATCAACGCCCGGTCAGCGCCGGCCGTGGTCAGCAAATCTGCCACCAGCTTCGCCGAGATCGGCGCCCGCGGCTTATCCTTGCGGTCCTGCCGGGAATAACCGTAGTACGGCACCACCGCCGTAATGCGCCGTGCCGACGCTCGCTTCAACGCGTCGATCATCAACAGCAGTTCCATCAGGTGCTCGTCCACCGGACGCGATGTGGGCTGAATGACGAATACATCTGCGCCCCGCACATTCTCCTGGATCTGGACGTAAGCTTCTCCATCTTTAAATCGCGTGACCAGGGCCTGATTGCGCGTCAGTCCCAGAAACTCACAGACATCATCCGCCAACCGCGCATTGGCAGTGCCGCTGAAGATCTTGAACTTGTCATCTACGCGGCCGCGTTGCGGTGTCTTGCGCTCCGGCTTTTCCTCGGCGCTCATCTGCGGTTTCTTTTCCGTCTTTTCCGTTGCTGTCGCAAGAGTGGCCATGTGTTCAGCCTTTAGCTTTTGGCTCTTAGCCTTTAGCTCAACCCAACTGCCTCAACTTTACGGTTAGCCAAAAGCCAAAAGCTAATGGCCAAGAGCTGCTTTTTCTGGCTGGGCCGCTAGGATTCGAACCTAGACAAAGTGCTCCAAAGGCACTTGACCTACCATTAGTCGACGGCCCAGAACTCTGTTTCGGATGGAAAGTAGTTGCTCTCCAAGGATACTCGAAACTAGAAACCGGAAACTAGAAACTTCTTCCAATACTGCCGTCGCGTCAGGGTGGTGGTTGCCAGCGCCGTCACACCCATTTTCTGCAACTTGGCTGCGGCCTTCTGCGCCGCCAAGCGAGTTGCAAACAAACCATAAATGGCTGATCCCGAGCCCGAAAGCGAGGCATAAAATGCGCCTGCTCGCTCGACCACACGCTTGACCTCAAGCAATTCGGGATATTGCGGAAAGACGACTCGTTCAAAGTCGTTTTCTATCCCGGTACGGACGAGGTCGAGAAGCGGGGTCTCGGCCCGGCCCCTGCCTCTGGCAGAGACACCGGATAAACCCTTCCCAGACTTGGCTTTGTCTTTGGTTCTCCCTGGGACGCCCAGCCCCGCAGAAAGCACGCGACTGAACTCACCCATTCTATCGGACGCGTCGACAGCCGTCAATTCACCGGCCTGCGTAGCATCCCAGTCGGCAAACGCCTTCGGAGTCGATACGCCGACCTCCGGAATGACAACCACACACGCGACCGGCGGCAAATCTGGCAGGGGATAGACTTCCTCTCCGCGACCGACGCCAAGAACTGTTCCGCCGACCAGGAACAGCGGCAGGTCCGAGCCGACTTCTGCTGCAATCCGAAGTCTCTCCGCTCCCTGCAACTCTTTCTTCAGCACCCGTTCCAGCGCCAACAGCGCGGCCACCGCGTTCCCCGACGCCCCGCCCAGCCCGCCTTGGATTGGCAGCCGCTTTTCGATTTCAATGACTACCCGCCCGCGGGCTTTCAGCGCAGTCATTGCGCGCTCTACGATCCGATGGCAGGTGTTCGATTCATCTCTCGGCACCCGTGAATCTTCCGAGTGAATCTCGATCCCAGCGCCGCGCCCCACCTCGACTCGGATGATGTCGTGCAGGGCGATGGTCTGATAGACCGTCAGCAGCTCATGGAATCCGTCGGCGCGGGGCACACCTATGCGCAGCCCGAGGTTGATCTTGGCGAAGGAGCGGACGGTGACAGCCATGGAGAGTTGATTCTAACCACAGAGGGCACCCTTCGACTACGCTCAGGGCAGAACTCTGGAAGGCAGCGGCCTCTTTGGAGCGTAGCAGCGGATTGCGCGAATCCGCCGCGAGGGCTTTACTTGTGCAACTCAATCGCAAGCACGCCGTTGGTCTTAGTGTCGCTCGCTTCGATATATTCCACTTTGGCATGCACGCCCCTGAGGTCGGTACACGGCTTGAGTTCTGCGGTGGGGGTGAAACCCAGCCCGCTGAACTCGACCTTATAGTAATTGGAAGTGTGCAAGGTGATCATTCGCGAGTCGGTATCCACGTCCAAATCCATAACCGCCGGCGCGGAGCAGTGAACACTCTTTATGGTTCCAGTGACGCTGCGGCGTGGACCTTTCAAGACGATTTCCTTCTTCTTCGGCACGCGCGGCTGCGCTTCCTCCCCCACGGACTGTTTCGCCGAAGCTTCCATGTCATCGTGGAACTGGCGAGCTTCTTCCTGCTCGCGTTCGCGTTTCTGCTGTTGTTCTTGTCCACGCACGGATCGCGACAGCTGGACTGTCTCGAGGGCGTTCTGAACTGCCGCGACTTCTTCCGGAGTCTTCGCCAGCTTCATGGCTGACTGCAACACATTGATCGCATCAGTGTCACGCTGCATGGTTGACAGAATGTTGGCGGCATTCACACGGAAGAACACGTTCTCTGGATCGAGCTCCACCGCCTGCAGAAGCAGCACGCGAGCCCGATCAAGGTCTCTATGGTGCATGCCATAGAACACTGCCAACCGGTCATAGGAGGGCGCAAAGGATGGGTTCAGTTTGATTGCTTTCTGCAGACTGTTTTCGATTTGTCCGTCCCAGTTGCCGCCGGACTCTCCTCGGCTCATGGCGATCGAGGCAAAATAGTAGTTCGCCAGATAGCTTTGCGAATCCAGCTTCACTGCCTGTGCATACCAATTCTGCGCCTGCTCCATGTGCCCCGCGCGAAATTCAAGGTATCCCATGGTCTCGTGTGCCAGCGTATTGTTGGGATCGTCGTGGAGTACCTGTTCCAGCAAGCTACGGGCATCCTTCTCCCGATGGATGTATGCCAGAAAGTCAGCGCGTACAGCATCAGCTTGCGCCTCAGTGACGGGCTGCACTTTGAAGCTTGTGACATCCAGTTCAAGCGATTTGGTTAATTTGAACACTTTGAAATTGGACTGTTCTATGTAGGTTTCGAGCGCGGATTGCAGTTGTTTCAGATCTCCGAAGGCTTGGCTGGCTGCCGTCACCGAGTCAACATGATGGCTGACGAGAACTAAGTAGTCTTTGATTTTGTGGGTATTGTTTTGCGCGTCTCTCACCTGGAGATAATGAGTGAGCGCCCAAGACTCGGCATAGAAGATCGAGCCCTTTTGTTCCTCATGGTAGTAAGGGGAATTGTGATCAACCACGAGCAGTGTGGTCAGCGGAAGCAACCGATTCTGACGCAGCCTGAGAATATCCTCGGCGCTGGCCTGTCCCAGGATCGTATCTCTCTCACGAATGTCGGTGTTCTCATAGAAGTCCGCCATACCCTCGTTCAGCCATACCGGAAGCCATTCCTCCGCCCTGCTGAACATTAAGTGCGTATATTCATGGTATATGGTGGCATACGGGTGCTCGCCGCCGACATCCATTCGAAGAATGACATAGTTCTTGTCAGGCGTTCGCTGGAAGAGTCCTGCAAGTTGCAGTTGTCCCTTCGCCAGGTAGGCTTCCGGCTCAAGTAAGCGAAAATCCCTGGCTTCCTTCACGGCAATCACGACAATTGGCGCGGCGGGATCGACCTGCATGTCGGGGAACCCGACGTGAAAGACCAGGCGCATGCGTTCGAGCTGATCGGCGATGTGCCGGGCCTGTTTTTCGCTTCCGTTGCAAAATACACTGAAATGCTGGCTGCTGATCTGCAGCCAGGATTCCGGCTTCACGTGGGCGGATGCCAGGATTCCACCGAGGAGGATGAGGACAAGACCTCGACACCAGTGGTGATACATAGGTACACCCAAACCGAATCCTAGCTTCTTCGCTTATAGTAAATCGCGAACTCGAAGCCCGGATTCGCCGGAAACAACTCCGCCACCTTCCGCAACCGTTCCGCCATCGCCCCCGGCGCCAGCAGCGGATAGTCACGCTCCCGCAGATCGTAATAGTCTACGTCAATGTATAGCGACAGCAGATAAATCGAAATCGCGTCCGAGAACGTCGCCGCGAAATACTCGTTCTTATGCTTCTCCGCGTCCGGCTCATGCGAAGTCGCCAGCTTGCGCGACTCCCAGGCATCCAGCGAAGTCTCGCCCTTCGCGTTCGCTTCCACTTGTTTCCAGACAAGGTCGGCAAAAGCCTGCGACACTCCGGCCCGTTCCACCACCGCATGTCCCACATTGATGTAGAACTCGAAGGCGACGGAAAACTTGTCATCCATGAGCCGGGTCGAAATGAACACGCACTGCGAATCACCCAGTTCGAGATTGCGATGGCACACCGCGTTGTCGCTGAGCGCGACATCGTAGCGGTCAGCAATGACCGTTTCATCACCCTGGTTCACGGTGAGTGGAACGAAATAATAGGCTTTGCGATGTAGCGC
Source organism: uncultured Acidobacteriota bacterium (assembly GCA_963734415.1). Lineage (GTDB taxonomy): Bacteria > Acidobacteriota > Terriglobia > Terriglobales > Acidobacteriaceae > JABCZH01. The sequence continues at coordinate 222,837 of CAVTHF010000002.1, forward strand.
AGCGGCGGCGGAGTCAGGCACTGCGGCAACCATCCGCTCCAAATCAGAAGCGGCGACCGTGACCTCGCCGGCGACGGCATAGCAGATACCATTCGGCGACTGCGAAACCGGAGTCTGGCGGACCACTTCGGCCGGAGAACGCGTAATGGCGGGCGCAGCTTGCGACATGAACTGTATTCTATCGTACGTGGGCGCTGGCGCTACAATCACCTCATGCCCCCAACCCTCCAGCCACGCTGGTTCGTCATCCCCTTGCGGGTGTTGCTGTTGACGTTTCTGCTCACTCTGCTGGCCTTCGCCGTCAGTCTGCTGCTCGGCATTGTGGGGATCGTTGTGGGTGCTACCCTGCGTGGACTTCATCCCAACATGACGGTGGCTTATCGTCACATCGCTTTGCCGATTGCGCTGGCTTCGGGTGCAATAGCTTTGATTGTTGTCACCATTCTCGAAGTCCGCAACTACCGCCAAGCCCGCACCTTGGCTCAGATCGCGCGCGCCAGCCGCTAGCCCCTGTGTTCTGGAACCTGCCCCCGCTGAACGTCGAAGGGTACCCTCTGTGGTTAAATGAAATTATGCGGCCTCGCATTGCCATTCCCGTGCCACACTCTGGCGATCCCGAATACGCCAGCCGGTCTCTGCCGCAATACGAGCGTGCGGTTGAGAAAGCGGGAGGGGAACCAGTTCCCATTCCGCTGGACAAGACTCCCGCCGAGGTCATGAAGCTGATCGAGCAGTGCGACGCCGTGCTGTTACCAGGAAGCCGTGCCGACGTGGATCCAGCGAAATACGACGCGCCCCGCAACCCACACACCGTCGCTTCTGATCCAAGTCGCGACACTGTGGATGAACTTCTGCTTCAGGACGCTTACAACATGAAGAAGCCGGTGCTCGGCATCTGTTATGGCATGCAGATGTTGAATGTGTATCGCACGGGAACTCTGGTCCAGCACATCCAATCGGCAATCAATCATGAGGTGGGACGGAAGGTCGCAGTGGCGCACACGGTGGAGGTGGAGCCTGCATCAAGTCTGGCCGGAATTCTGGGCGGCTCAGGTAAAGTGCCTGTCAACTCCAGCCATCATCAGTCCGCCGATGTGATCGGAGACGGCCTTCGCATTGTGGCCCGCTGCCCTGAAGATGGCATCATCGAAGCTGTCGAAGGCACGTCACCTGACCATTTTGTGCTGGCCGTGCAATGGCATCCCGAAAGGTCTGTAGATGACGACGAACCGTCGCGCGCGATTTTTCGGGCATTGGTCGAAGCGGCCAGGACAAGGCGCGAGTCTTAGCGGAGCAGCCCTGAACCAAGTGGTTCATTGCAAGGTCGGAGTTTTTTCTGCGATCAGCTTCCTGATCTTCTCCACGAAATCCGCCGCCGGCATGTCTTCGGTCTTTTCGCTTCCGCGGGTACGGACATTCACCTTTGCCGGCTTCGGCTTCTTTATCCCCTACCACTAGCAGGAACGGCACTTTCTGCATGGCGTGTTCGCGGATCTTGGCATTCATCTTTTCATTGCGACCGTCAACCTCGACCCGCACGCCGGCGGCTTTGAGTTGCTCCGCAACTTTGTTGGCGTACTCCACGTGGCGCTCAGCGATCGGAATCATCACGGCCTGAACCGGCGAGAGCCATACCGGAAATGCACCGGCATAATGCTCGATCAGCACACCGAAGAAGCGCTCGATCGACCCATACAGCGCACGATGCACCATCACCGGCTGCTTGCGGGTGCCGTCCTCAGCCACATACTCCAAACCGAAGCGGGCAGGCAGATTGAAATCGAATTGGATGGTTGAAAGTTGCCACAGCCGCCCAATCGCGTCCACTAACTTAATGTCAATCTTCGGCCCATAAAACGCGGCCTCTCCGGGGATGGTTTTGTATTCGATCTTGCGCCGCTTCAATACTTTCTCGAGTGAGGCGGTAGCGTAGTTCCATTGCTCCTCGCTGCCGACAAAACTTGCGCGTTGGTTCGGGTCCCAGGTCGAAAGCTCAGTCTGAAACTGGTCGAAGCCAAAGTCTTTCAGCACATCCAGAGCAAAGTCGAGACAGGCTTCGATTTCGCTCTCAATCTGCTCTGGCGTGCAGAAAATGTGCGCGTCATCCTGAGTGAATCCGCGGACCCGCAACAGCCCGTGCATCACTCCGGAGCGCTCATAGCGATACACCGTCCCCAGCTCCCCCAGCCGCACCGGCAAATCGCGATAGGACTTCAGCGAGTCCCGGTAAATCAAAATGTGGCCGGGGCAGTTCATCGGCTTCAGCCGGTATTCGGCATCGTCAAGCTCCATGACGTCGAACATGTTCTGCGAGTAGTAACCTTCGTGGCCGGAGGTTTGCCAAAGCTGGCGGCGCATCACGTGGGGCGTGTACACCAGCGAGTAGCCGCGCTTGATGTACTCGTTGCGCATCCAGTCCTCCATCTCTTTGCGGATGATTCCGCCCTTGGGATGCCAGAAAATCAGCCCCGGCCCGGCCAACTCCTGAATCGAAAACAAGTCGAGCTGCTGCCCCAGCACCCGATGGTCGCGCTTCTTGGCTTCCTCCTGTTTGTGGATGAAGTCTTCCAGATCCTTCTTCGAAAAAAAAGAAGTCCCGTAAATGCGCTGCAGTTGCGGATTCTTCTCATCGCCCAGCCAATAAGCCCCGGCAATGTTCAGCAACTTGAAGGCCTTGATCCGGCCGGTCGAAGGAATGTGCGGCCCGCGGCAAAAGTCGGTGAATTTTCCCGTGCGATAGATCGAAATCTTTTCATCGGGCTTGGTAAATTGCTCGATGAAGTGACATTTCATAAAGTCGCCTTCATTCTTGAACGCGGCTAGTCCCTGATCCCGAGGCAGAAACTCGCGCGCGTAAGGAATGTTCTGCTGCACCAATTCCTGCATTTTCTTTTCGATCTTCTCCAGGTCCTCGGGCGTAAACGGCGTGGGCCGGTAGAAGTCGTAAAAGAATCCGCTCTCGGTTGGCGGACCGTGGCCCAGCTTGGTTTCTGGGAACAATTCCAGCACCGCTGCTGCCAGCAGGTGAGCAGACGAATGCCGGTACACTTCCAGCGCCTCGGGATCTTTCTCGGTGAGAATGCGCAAGCTCGTGTCTTTTTCCAACGGCCGCGTGAGATCGATGAGATCGCCGTTCGTCTTGGCGGCAAGGGCCGCATCCGCCAACCGCGGCCCAACGGATTTGGCGACGTCGAGCGCAGTGCTACCCTTGGGTAGCTCCTTCACGCTCCCGTCAGGGAGCTTGATGTGAATGTTATCTGCCATGGGGTCAGTAACTCTTAGTATAAAACATGGAGAGACAGGCCCCCCTTCGAAGACACTATCACCCAATCACAATCCTCGATGGTGTCCCGATCTCCAGCTACTCGCAGGGCTGATTAAAGGTGTTACGGAAAGTGAGCCAGCCGTTGACTGACTGTGACGGTTCAAAGGAGAAATAGCCCAGGAACGCTAGATCCTGAGGATGCCAGACGAAGCCTCCCTCGTTGACCTCAAAAATGACGTCACTGAGAGGATCTCCCACTTCCAGAAGTCCGCACGGCGTGTTGTTGTTGATGTAAGCGTCGTCCATCCACTCCGCCACTTCGTGTGCCAGAGTGCTGATGTCGGCGTCAATCAGCTGCGTGTAGGGATCCAGGTAGGACACATAGCTGTAGGTTTTGCCCGTGAGGGGCGAATTTCCGAAAACATCGTGAAACCCGTATGCGCCCGCAGGAAACACGTTATAGGTAAGGAAGATTGTGAATACTCCGGGGGTGATCTGCTGAAACTTGGTGAACAACGGCCCGGTAATGTTCTGGTCGAGGTACGATCCGTTCAGGATTGCGCGCTTGGTTCCCGGAAGTGGACCGGGAATCGTGTGTCCACCGCTGGCAGGCACGTTGAACGATTGCACCGGCCCGACTACCGGTCGCAGGAGCACGTGATAACCCGGGGATACAGTCGACACCGACGACCAGAAGTTGCCACGCTGGAAAGCATCGATGAACTGCGTGACCCCCAAGTCTACCGAGCCGGCCGTGAAATCTACCGTCTTGAAAATGGGCGAATGCAGCACCGCCTGAGTCGCCGACGCGCTCTTGTGATACAAGGGGCCGCTGGCATCGAATACCGTGCCATCCGAAAAGGTCAGCTTCAACGGGATGATCGCGACCGGGACCGTAGTAGTGGCCGAGCCTTGCGAAGGATCTGTGCCCACCATCACGTAGGTGTAGGTTGTCCCGCTGTGCGTGAATGATCCTGTCCAAGTGGGTAGCCCGGTGCCTGCCAGTACGTCCTCCGTCGTGAAACGCTGCGGACGCGGAGCGTCCCGCTTGATGCGCCCTTCCTGCCCGAAGGCATTGCACAGCAGCAAGCCAAGCATCACTACGCTAGTCAAACCCTTCGTTCGAAGCGTCATCGTTCGCTCTCCGTACCGCAAAAATTTTGACCGCCCAGTAAAACACACCGGGCGGTCCTAGTTCTATAGGTAAGAAAGACCCTGCCGACCCTGACTCAGGCTGGGCAGGCTGCGGACAATTCACAAAAATCAGCCCTTCTACCAGCCCGCCTTTTGCCCCTTGTTCTGCTCATCCAACCACTTCTGCAGGGGGGCAAAGTAGTCCAGAATCGCGCTGGCGTCCATCTGCCGCTGGCCGGTAAGAGCTTCCAAAGCATCCGGCCATGGCTGGCTCTGCCCCATCGCCAGCATCTTATTCAGCTTCTCTCCCGCCTGCTTCGAATTGTAGAAGGTGCAACGATGCAGGGGACCGTTGAATCCGGCTTCTTTGCACATGGCGCGGTAGAACTGGAATTGCAAAATGTCAGCGAGAAAATACCGCATGTACGGCACGTTGCCGGCAACGTGATATTTGGCTCCCGGATCAAAGTCCGCTTCACTGCGCGCCACCGGCGGTGCCACTCCCTGATACTTCAGCCGCAGGTCCCACCATGCCTGGTTGTAATTGGCGGGCGTAATTTCCCCCGAGAACACCTTCCAGCGCCACTGATCAATCAGCAAGCCAAAGGGCAGAAATGCCACTTTGTCGAGCGCCTTCTTCAGCAGCAGCGGAATGTCGGCATCGGCGGACGGCACTTTGTCGAGCAACCCAATCTGTTGCAGGTATTCCGGCGTAACAGCCAACGCAATCGTGTCGCCGATGGCTTCGTGAAAACCGTCATTGGCCCCACTTTCGAAGAGAAAGGGCTGGCCCTTGTACGCTCTCTGATAAAAATTGTGCCCCAGTTCGTGATGGATGGTCACGAAATCCACGTCACGGACTTGAATGCACATTTTGATCCGCAGGTCGTCCTGGTTGTCGATGTCCCATGCGCTGGCATGGCATACCACGTCGCGATCGCGGGGTTTGATAAAGAGCGACCGCTCCCAGAAGGTCTCGGGCAGTGGCGCAAAACCCAGCGACTTGTAGAAACCTTCGCCGTCGCGCACCATACCCTTGGCATCGAGGTTTTTGGCCTTCAATAGCTCGGTGAGATCGTAGCCGCGGCTGTTCTCCGGCAAACCCAGCAGGGAGAAGATGCCGCCCCACTCCTGGGCCCAGGGATTGCCCAAGAGATCCGCGGGAATCGGCCCGCCGGGTGGCACGACGTTCGCTCCGTAATGCTGGGCCAGTCGCGCTCGCACATAAGTATGAAGTGACAGATACAACGGCCTCACCTGCTGCCAGAGCCTTTCTAACTCGGCGCTGAACTGCTCTGGGGTCATGTCGTACCCGGCACGCCACATCGCCCCCACGTCCTTGAAGCCCATCTCGCGCGCCCCTTGGTTCGAGAGTTCGACGAACCGCGAGTAGCGCTGGCGCATGGGAGCCCCCACCTTGTGCCACCCCAGCCACACATCCTTCAACTCATTGGGATCCCGGCTCTCTTCCATGATCTTTTCAATGGCCGTGATGTCGATGCAGTCATCCGGTTTGCGGCAATACTTGCCTTTGCCATAATCACCGTCGAGCGACGATGCGATCTGGGTCATTTCTTTGCGCAGCGCAGGATCCTTGGGAGCGGGAGCGGTCAGACCCAATTTCAGCAACAAGAACTTCCTGGCCAGGGCGGGCGGCAGTTGCAGTCCGTCGAACCGCTTCGCTTGCTCCACCAATTCCGTAACCAACGCCGTGGCTTGGTCGTTGGCATCGGCCGCGACCGCCTCGGTATCGTCGGTAATGAAATTCTCCTGCACCCAACCGGCGCGTGCCGCTTTCGTGTTCATTTCATTCAGACGCGCTTCCGCCTGAGTCATAAACTTTTCCGCCTCTGCCACTGTGGGCCTTGAGGCACTCTGAGCATCCATCGACACCGCGAAACACAACACCAGTAGCAGGCAGCGGAATTTCATGAAAACCTCCGGTCGAAATTATGAACCACAGCGCGGAAATTGTCAGTGAGGAGGAGAAACCTCAGGAGTAGTGCAACTCTTCCATGGCTTTCTTGACCTTCGCCGACAATTGCTCCATCTCCCGCGGGCCGTAGCCTGCAGTCGAGATGGGCTGACCGACCCGCATCTCCAGTGGACGGCTCTTGATGTGGTAAGTATTCATCGGCAGCAGCTCAAACGTGCCAATGAGCGCGACCGGCACAATGTCCACCTGCGCTTTGATGGCCAGGTAGAAAGCCCCCGGCAGGAAGGGTTTGATCTCGCCGTCCGGCGTGCGGCCACCCTCAGGGAAAATCACCAGTGGCATGCCTGCCCTCAGGCTTTTCACTGCAGAGCGAATATCGGCGATCGATCGTGTCGGGTTTTGCTGGTTAATGCAGACCTGCCCGGAACGTCTCAGGTGTCCACCAATCAGCGGGTACGACAGCAGTTCCTTCTTGAAAACGATACGGAACTGGAATGGCAGATTGGCATAGAGGACAGGAATGTCCAGCGCTGAAGCATGGCTTACGGCATAAACATGGGTCTTAGAGGTGTCGATCTTGTCCAATCCCGTCACCTTCACGGGAGACGCAATCGTCGCCATGATGCACTTGGTCCATACCCGCGCGAAGGCATGCAGAATGCGTTCTCGATTACCAAACCAGGATGCGGGAATCGAAGTAAAACCAAAGAAGACCGTGTATGCCCAAATTAGTGGATCAAAGATAAAATATGAACGCAGACGGCTTCCCCATCCGTACTTGCGTTCTTCGATCTGTGTAGATGTCGCCGGTCGGCCTGAGGACAACGACGCACGATCCCCGCGATCGGACTTAACTTCGTCATCCACGGATGTCTTCACTTCGGGCACTCAGACCCTCACTCCCAGCCGTCGCATGGCTGCTCCCACAATGTATATGGAACCCGTAATAACCACCACCCCGCGCCGGCCGGCCAGTTTGCCGGCTCGCTCCAGCGCGGAGGCCACATCGGGCGCGGCCTCAATCTCGGTCGCAGTGCGGGCCGAAGCCTGGCGAACCTCTTCTGCGGTGGCGGATCGCGGGTTGTCCGCCTGGGTCGCGATAACCCGCTCCGCCAGCGGAAAGAGAATCTCAGTCATCTCGGCAATCGCCTTGTCGCGCATCGCCCCAAACACAAAAATCATGCGCCGGTCCTGGTAGCAGGTGGAAAGCGTCGAACGCAAGGCCCACGCTCCCGCCGGATTGTGCGCCACATCAAAGACATATTCCGGCGCGTCATCCCCGGCGGGAACCATCTGGAAACGCCCCGGCCAACGCGTCTCCCGGATTCCGCGTTCGATCGATTCCGGCGTGATGGCAAAGCCCTGCTTGTTCAGTTCCTCCGCCGCCCCTACTGCGAGGGCAACATTTCTTAGCTGATGCCGCCCGATCAGTGGGGTTTCCACCTGAATTTGCTTGCCCAAGACTTGCAGCGGGTAGCGGAGAGTCGAGCTGCTCTTGTCAAGGTAATCCGCACTTCCGGGGCTCACTGGCGGCACAAAGGGCACAGCACTTACTCCTCGGGCTTCCAGAGCCAGAATCGTGTTGCCGATCACATCGTTGGCTTGTGGCTGCTGTGGCAGCGTCACCACTACACCGCCCCGCCGGATGATCCCTGCTTTTTCGCGGGCGATTTCCGCCACTGTATTCCCCAGGAATTTCTGGTGATCAAGCGCAATGTCAGTAATAACGCTGATTCGCGGCTCAACCACGTTGGTGGCGTCCAGCCGTCCCCCCATGCCTACTTCCAACACTGCGATGTCCACTTTGTTCTGTGCAAAGTATTCGAAAGCGATGGCAGTCAACATCTCGAAAAAGCTGGGATGCCACGGCAATTCCTCCTCTTCGACCAGGCGTTCTGCGGTACGGTCCACCAAGTCGTGAATCAGGGCAAACTCGTCGTCGCAGATTTCGCTGCCTCCGATCCGAATCCGCTCATTGATGCGCACCAGGTGGGGCGACGTGTATAGCCCCGTGCGCAATCCCGAAGCCCGCAGGATTGATGCCAAGGTGGCCGCCGTGGAGCCCTTACCGTTGGTGCCGGCGATAAGGACGCTGGGGAATCGCCGCTCCGGGTGGTCCAGCGCCCTTAGCAACGTCCGCATATGGGCCAAATCGAACTTGTGTGAGGGCGTGTTGGCCAGTTCGTGGCCCAGCGCATACATGCGCGCAACCGCAGTCTCGTAGGACGCAGATCGGTCGTCGGTCGTTCGTCGTTGGTCGTTGGTCAGACTCTTGGCCATCAGATGTCAGCTTACCAGTTTCAGCTGTAGGCTTTGGATTTTCCAGGATGTTGTACTAGATGGGGATTTCAGGCCTTCGAACCGGGTCGGCCAAAAGCTAAAAGCCAAGAGCTAACAGCGTCTTCAGGCCGCCATGAACTCTAACGCCCGCCCGATGTACGACTTCAAATCTTTCCGCGACACCACCGCATCGAGCATGCCGTGTTCCAGCAGAAATTCGCTGCGCTGGAAGCCGGCAGGCAGTTTCTGCCGGATGGTTTGCTCAATCACGCGCGGGCCGGCGAATCCAATCAACGCCCCCGGCTCTGCAACATTCAGGTCGCCCAACATGGCAAACGATGCGGTTACGCCACCGGTCGTAGGATCAGTCAGCACCGAGATATAGGGGACCCGCGCCTCGTCTAAGCGCGCCAATGCGGCTGATATTTTTGCCAATTGCATCAGACTGACCACGCCCTCCATCATGCGTGCCCCGCCGGAGGCAGAAACAATGATGAGTGGTGTCCTGGTCTTTAGGGCCTCTTCAATGGCTCGCGTGATCACTTCGCCTACCACCGCGCCCATACTGCCTCCAATGAACGCATACTCCATGGAGCTCACAATCACCGGTCGCCCGGCAAGCTTGCCTCGGGCATTGATGACGGCATCGGTCAGGCCGGTTTCCGCCTGCGCTGCCTCCAGGCGCGAGGAGTAGGACTTCAGATCAGAGAATTGCAACGGATCGGTCGAGCTTAAGTTGTCCGCAAAGGTGTCGTATTGATCGTTATCCAGAAGTTGCGCCAACCGGGTGCGGGCGTCAATGCGAAAGTGCTTGTTGCATTTGGGGCAAACCTGAAGATTATCTTCCAGGTCCTTCTTCCAGATGATTTGCCGGCAACCCTCACACTTCACCCACAGCCCTTCGGTACGGACCTTTTTCTCGCCCGTGGGATCCAGTTCGCCGGATTGTCGCTTGAACCAAGCCATAAAATCGTCGTCCGTCCCTAGTCGTTGGTCGTTAACTCGCACCGGCAAAGAGAATGGCCGACGACCAGCGACCGACGACTTTCTAGTATTCGATGCCTCTCTGCGCCATCACGCCCTTCTCGTAGGCGTGCTTAACCTGACGCATCTCAGTCACGGTATCCGCCAGTTCCACAATTGTCGGGTGCGCGTTCCGCCCCGTCAAGATCACATGCACCATTTCCGGCTTTTTCTTAAGGCTCTCGACCACCTTCGCGGGATCAAGCATACCGTAGCTGATGGCGTAATTGATCTCGTCGAGCACAACCAAGTCCCAGGCTCCCGACTGAATGGCCTGGTCGCTCTCGGCCCAGGCCTCCTCGACCATGCGCACATCTTCCGGGTCAGGCTTCTCGGTACCCACTTTCACAAAACCGCGGCCAAGTTGCTTAATGACGAACTTGTCGCCGAAGGCCTGCACCGCGTCCAGTTCGCCGTAATGCCATGACCCTTTCAGGAACTGGAGCATTAGCACCCGCATGCCCTGTCCCACCGCCCGCAACGCGGTCCCCATGGCGGCGGTCGTCTTGCCCTTGCCGGGACCGGTATTGACGATGATCAAACCTCGGCGAACGTCTGTCATTTAGGCGAATCTCGATTGTACCTGTTCGCAGGACGATCAGTGCCCCAGGTGGTAGGGGTGCCCCTTAAGGATGGTGAATGCACGGTAGATTTGCTCCAGCAACACCACCCGGGCCAATTCATGCGCCAGGGTCATTTTACCCAGTGACAGCACCAGAGTAGCAGCGCGGCGGGCTTCTTCGCTAAAGCCATCTGCAGCGCCGACGGCGAACAACAGCGGTGCCGAACTGCGGTCCTGATAGTCTCCCAACCACTTGGCGAACTCGTCCGAGGAAAGCTGTTTTCCGTGGCTGTCGAGCAATACCAGAGCATGCCTCACTGGCCGCGCCTCCGGTCCGCACAATTTCAGTAGGCTGGATTCATCCTTGAACGAAACGCCTTCGACCTCGGCATAGTGCCTCAGCCGGTTCAGATATTCCTCGGTAAGGGATTGGATCGCCGCGGCTTTAGTCTTGCCGATCCATGCAATCTTGATTTTCACAGGAAGAAATTTAACCACAGGGGGCACAGAGGACACGGAGGAATCTCGCTCTCCCTGTGTGTCTCTGTGCCCTCTGTGGTTTAGATTTTGGTCCCTGAAGCAAAAACGACGACCGCCCCAAACTTGATGCTCCCGCCGTCGGCGTATCGCGAAACCGACTGAATCACTTCGCGGTTAACTTGCTCCCTTTTCTCAGCCGGAACCCGCTTGAGCATGGGCAGGAACGGCGTCGCCATGACCTGCGTCTGCTCCCAGACTTCTTCCGCCGGACCGTTCCAGGTCCAGGGCAGCGTCTTGGTCGCTTCTTCAATCTGCTGAAACCCTGCTTCTCGAAGCACTGCGGAGAGGCTGCCGGGCTGTCCGTATCGGCAAGGATCTTGCCCCGGCGGCGTCCGTTCTCCGCCAGCATACTTGTGCGCCACACCCAGCATGCTGGACCAAAACGGCTGTTCGAACGGTCCCCAAGCCAGAAAACATGCTCTGGAACCGGGTTTCAACACGCGCCGCGCCTCGTGCAGCGCCTTAGTCCCAAAGAACATCACCCCAAATCGCGAAGTAATCAGATCAAAGCTGTTGTCCGGAAAAGGAAGCTCGTGGGCATCGGCCTGTTTGGTTACGAAATTGGCTAGCTTCCGCTCGCGCGCCCGCTCAGCGGCAATTTCCAGAAGCTCGGCGCTGAGATCGAGCGCGGTGACCTGCCCGCCCGGCTCCACTCGCGACGCCAGGCTGATCGCAGGCTCGCCGGTGCCGCTGGCCAAGTCCAGTACCTTCATGCCGGCGCGAAGCCGCGCGTAATCCACGATCGCTTCGGTGACGTCGCGCCCCATGGCGGCCGACTTCGCCTTCCATTTCTCGGCGGCGATCATCCGATAGGATGATCCCCAATCGGGTTTGGTCGAAGTGCTCATAGAAAAAATCCGCGCTTATGCTCCCTTGCGAGCCAGACCTCTCGCGGGCGCGCGTTTGCTCTTTGCTCGCCCCATCAACTCTGCCGGTTCCAACTTCTTGGCCGACTTCCATAGCCGCTCCAGGTCGTAGAACCGGCGTGACTTCTCGGAGAACACGTGCACCACGAAATCAAAGTAATCCATCAGCACCCACTCGGCCAGTTTGTAGCCTTCGATGTTGTGGGGATGCATCCCAGCCTTCTTTAGCCGGAGTTCCACTTCGTCGGCGATCGCCTGGATCTGTCGCGGATTGGTCCCGCTGCACACGACAAAATAATCGGTGAACGCGCCCGATCCCTTTTCCAGTTCCAGAATTGTGATTTCGTCCGCCTTCTTGTCCTGGCAGGCGGAAATGGCTTCGGCGACTTGCTGTTTGAGGCTGGATTTCTTCATGCAGTCTGAGTGGATCGGGATTGCCCGTCCGTACACCTATTCTAGCTGATACATCACCTAGCGACTGCCTACGACCGGCCCGATTGATACAACCCCATTTTCCTGATGTACTCGCCCACCGCCGGATCCACAAACTTGGCCAACGATTTCTTGCCGCTGACCGCTTCCCGGATCGCTGTGGCTGAAACATTTTGCTGCACCCCGTCCAGCAGGTGAACCGTGGCCCCGGGCAATACCAGGTCTCCCTTCGCCGGTTGCTTGGCAAACGGCTTGGTCACCGCCGCCTTTGGCCGCAGCTTTTCGGGCAAGGCATTCGCTACATCAGCCAAAGAATATCCCGGACGGCTGGCGACAATGAATGGACACTCTCGAAATAGAGCTTCCGCCTGGTGCCATTTCGCAATGTCGATAAAGGCGTCGATCCCAATCAGGAAAAACAGGCGGTCCGCCTTTTTCAACATCTGCTTCAGGCGTTGAACTGTGTCGATGCTGTAATTCACATCCGGTGCCGAGGCGCTCTTCTTTACGATTAGCTGCGGTGGTATTGACGCTCTTGGCTCCTCCAGAAGCGAGGGGACAAACGTCTTCTCCCCCATGGTGGCCAGCACCACCATGGCATAGCGATCATCAAACGCAGCCAATGGCTGCTTTTGCTTGTGCGGCGGATTACCCGTCGGCGCAAAGTAGATCCGGCCCAACTCAAAGCGTTCCTGCGCGGCCCGGGCCAGGGCCAGGTGGCCACGATGGATAGGGTCAAATGTCCCACTGAAAAGGCCGACGTTCATATATGCTACCTATGTCCTCTTGGCCAACGTTTCTGTAGCGCCGCATCGTCCAAGCCGTGTACTCCTGTAACTCGCAGAGTTCCCATTTCGGAACTAGATTTGGATGGATGCGATTGAAGCTCCCCCTTCTACGCGCGCGCTATATCCCCCCGGCACGGGCGCCTATTCTCCGCTACGGCGTCGCCGTCCTTAGTATTACCCTTGCCCTGATACCAGCCTTGATGCTTTCCGACGTCGTAGAGAGCCGGCTGGTGGTATTCGCCGTCGCCATCATGGTCAGCGCCTGGTACGGGGGCTGGAAACCGGGCCTGGTGGCGACCTCTTTCGCCCTCACCGTAAGTGCCTATTTCTCGCTGGCTGCGGGACAATCCCCATCGGAATATCGCAAGGCCATCATACATCTCGTATTGTTTGTTTTCGTCGCCCTGCTGATCTGTTCCTTCAATGCCGCACTGCGTTCTGCACAGGAAGGCCTCCGCCGCTCCGAGGTCAACTTCCGGTCATTGGTCACCAACGCCCCCTATGGAATTTGCCGTTGTGACGCGGCTGGCGTGTTGCTCAGCGCCAATCCCGCCCTGGTCAGCCTGCTGGGTTACACCTCGGAGTATGAGTTGGTGGGAAGCAACCTGGTGACCATGCACGCCGATCCGCAGCAGTGGTTTACCATCTCTGACTATTTTCGAGCTGCCCGGGATTTCCACGGACTGTCTTCGGACTGGATGCGGAAGAACCGCAGCACCGTGACCGTACGCCTGTCGGGACGCACCATTCGTGACGAAGACAACAAGATCTTCTTTGAGCTCTTCGCTGAAGATGTAACTGAGCATCGCACCCTCGAGCAGCAGCTCCGCCAGGCGCAAAAGATGGAAGCCGTGGGTCGCCTCGCCGGCGGCATTGCCCATGACTTCAACAATCTGCTGATGGTCATCTCCGGCTACGCTGAGTTTCTGCTGGATCGCATCGGGCCTGACCCCAGTGTGCGCACGCCGGCCCAGGAAATTGCCAATGCCGCCAACCGCGCCACCGCTCTCACCCGGCAGCTTCTGGCCTTCAGTCGCAAGCAAATGCTCGCCCCCAAGGTTCTTGACCTGAACGCCATAGTCACGGAAAACCTCAAATTGCTGACCCGCCTGATCGGTGAAGACATTGATCTGGTAATGATTCCGGGAACGGAACTAGGCGCGGTCCGCGCCGATCCCAGCCAGATCGAACAGGTGATCATGAATCTCGCGGTCAATGCCCGCGATGCCATGCCGCAGGGCGGCAAACTCACGCTCGAGACCACCAACGTCTCCCTCGACGAAAGTTACGCCCGCCTGCACGCGCCCGCCGAACCCGGAGAGTACGTGATGCTGGCGATCAGCGACACCGGCATGGGCATGGACGCCGAAACCCAAAGCCATATCTTCGAACCATTTTTCACGACCAAGGGAATCAAGGGTACTGGTCTCGGTCTCTCCACCGTTTACGGAATCGTCAAACAAAGCGGCGGCTACATCTGGGTGTACAGCGAGCCTGGCCGGGGAACCTCGTTCAAGATTTACCTGCCCCGAGTGACGGCGGCAGGAGAACTCATCGCTGCTGAGGCGTCTGTCCCCGTCGTCGAAGTTTCTCCGGGACACGAAACCATTCTTCTGGTGGAAGACGAAACCAACGTGCGCCAGCTCACCCGCCACTACCTGCAGGGCCAGGGATACACCGTACTCGAAGCCGCCGACCCCGCCACCGCCATCCAGATTTCTGATGCGCATGCCGGCCCGATTCACTTGCTTCTCACCGATGTCGTCATGCCCGGGATGAATGGTCGTCAACTGGCCCAATCCATCTTGAAAGCCCGGCCCGAGACTCGAGTGCTCTACATGTCGGGCTACACCGAGAACGTCATCGGCCACAACGGCACCTTGGACGTTAACGTGAACTTGCTGCAGAAACCCTTCAGTCTCCCTGCGCTGAAAACCAAAGTGCGCGAGGCGCTGGATACCCCAATTGCGGAGGTTGCTATGTCAGGTCGTTCGACTCAGAAGTCGGCTGCTCGCGGAAGGCTGTCCCCGTTCCGGGCGCAGCGTTTCAATCTTCACCTGCCGTTGAAGTATCGGCCGCTGGGAGAGCCTGATTGGCGGGATGGAACCACAGAAAACATCAGCCGCTCGGGGATGCTGTTCCGCGGCGAGGAAGAGATTTCACCCAGCGTGCAAGTGGAGATCAACCTGGTGTTGCCGCCTGAGATTGCTGGGCTGGCGCCCGCCGAGGTGGTCTGCCGTGGCGAGGTGGTACGTTCGGTCGCGGGGGAAACACCCTCTATGAGTCCGGCGCTCGCGGCGAAGATTCTGCAGTATCACTTCCACCATGGTGGACAGATGCCGCAGGCCTAGACGGACTACTCTGTGCTTTCTGTGTGCCCTGTGGTTAAGACTTTGTTGTGAAGCCCGGAGTCTGCGGCTTGCAGCCTGGCCTCATCCACTTTGTCCGCCATGGCGAACTTCAATTCCTCAATTCCCTTTCCTGTGACGGCCGAGACCGGAAACAGATCCAGCTTCTTTTTTTTGCAATATGCCTTCAGCTTGGTCAACTTGTCTTTGTTGGCGACATCGATCTTCGACGCTACCATGATCGTCGGCTTCTCCTCCAGCTTCGCCCCAAAGCTCTTCAGTTCACCCTGGATTACTTCCACATCCTTCACCGGATCCGGTCGTCCGCTGGCGTCCGACACATCCACCATATGCACCAGCAGTCGCGTCCGCTCAATATGCCTTAGAAACTGCGTGCCCAAGCCCGCTCCCGTGTGCGCCCCCTCGATCAATCCAGGAATGTCCGCCACTACAAAGCTGCGTTCTCCAGATATCTCTCCCACCGCCACGACTCCCAGATTCGGCTGTAGCGTAGTGAAGGGATAGTCGGCAATCTTCGGCCGCGCTGCCGATATCCGCGAAATCAACGTGGACTTGCCGACGTTGGGATATCCCACCAGCCCCACATCGGCCAGCAGTTTTAACTCCAGGCGGAAGGTGCGCTCTTCTCCAGGCCGGCCCTCTTCGTGCTCGCGCGGCGCCTGATGAGTAGAAGTCGCAAACCTGGCATTGCCCCGCCCACCACGGCCGCCACGGGCGATCACCACGCGCTCGTCCACGCGCGAGAAATCGTGGACTTTTTCGCCGGTGTCAGCGTCATACACAATCGTCCCCACCGGAACTTTCAGCAGCACATCTTCGCCTTCCTTGCCGGTCTTGTTCGATCCTTCGCCGTGCCGTCCGCGTTGCGCCTTATATTCAGGATTGAAGCGGAAGTGCACCAGGGTGTTGTGACGTTCACTCGATTCCATGATGACGTCGCCGCCATTGCCGCCGTCGCCGCCCGAAGGGCCTCCGCGCGGGACGAACTTCTCCCGCCGGAACGCCATACAGCCGTTGCCGCCATCGCCCGCTTTCACCCGAATTGTGGCTTCATCAATGAACATCGGCTTCTAGCTTTCAGCTCTTAGCTAGCTTAAGACCCTGTGATCCTCTGTGCTCCCTGTGGTTAATATTTCGAAAGCCGCTAACCACAGAGGTCACAGGGGCGCACAGAAACCCCAAAAACAAAAGCCTCGCAACGCGAGGCTAGTGTGGCGCGGGCACCCTTGCCCGCCTCTATTTCGCTGCCACCGGCTCGATCATGACAAACTTGCCCATCTGACCGCGGTCCATGAACTTGATGCGGCCAGTGATCTTGGCGAACAGAGTGTCGTCCTTGCCGCGACCGACGTTCAGGCCCGGCTTCACCCGCGTGCCCCGCTGCCGCACAATGATGGTCCCGCCCGGAACTAGTTGTCCGCCAAAAGCCTTGAATCCCAGCCGCTGCGAATTCGAATCGCGGCCATTGCGTGATGTGCCCTGCCCTTTTTTATGTGCCATATGCTAGTTTCCAGTTTCTGGTTTCCAGTTTTGAGTTGGAAACCTCAACTACTTCTTTTTCTTCGGTGCGGCCTTCTTATGTGCTTTGGCATGCGCCGGCTTCTTCGCTGCGGCTTTCTTGTGCGCCGCCTTAGTTCTTCCCGTCTTCACTTCTGCCGTCTCCACCGGAGCCGCCTTCTTCACCTTCGGCTGCTTCTTCTCCAGCTCAGGAGCCTTGAACTTCTGCCCATCGAATGCGATCTCGACAATCCGCACCGCAGTGTAGTTCTGGCGGTGTCCGCGCAGCTTCTTGTACTGTTTCTTGCGTTTGTAATGGAAGACCAGGATCTTCTTCTCGCGGCCCTGCTCCACGATTTCGCCGGTCACCTGCGCGCCCGACTTCGGCACGCCGATCTGGCCGGCCTCGGCCGAGACTGCGAGCACGTCGCTGAATTCAATCTTGCCGTCGGTGCCGGTGCCCTGGCTCTCCACTCGAATGACATCGCCGGGCGCCACCCGGTACTGCTTGCCACCGGCGCGGATGACCGCGTACATACTCATGCCTCCGTCAAAAACATCTCCTCGCACCCTGGTGCAAGGCGTGGATTCTGCTGGATTTCCTTGCTTGCTGCTTTCCGCGTCGGCGCTCTTCGCGAACGTAGCGGACGGCCCCAGAACGGAGCCGCAAGTACAGGCAAACTCAACTATTCTAGCTTGTGGCGTAGGAAAGGGTCAAACCGGGAGGCTTAAGTTCTCGCTCCAGCCTACTGCTCAAACTTCCTCCCGTCCCTAGCCTCCCGCGACGCATTCTCCACTATCCGACCGACATACCTTTGAAACTTCGCGTTCAACTCCTTGTCATCGTGAGTAAATTTCAGCCGTAGAGGCTCCACATTGACCACTTTCTGCATTTCCTCCACCGTCACCATGCCTTGTTGTACTGCCTCCCTCACCTGGCTAACTATCGAGTCGAGCAGGTCTGCCTCAAGGTTGAGGAAGTCCTTGTCGCGCCACGCCGGGCCGTGGCTGGGGATGATCACATCGGCATCGAACTGGGCGAGCGCCCTCAGACTCTTGGCGTGCTGACTCACATTGAAGTGGACGTAGGGTATGGGATACGAGATCACGTCCGCGGTCACCAATATCTTCTCCTTTGGGAGATAGAGGACTGTGGTGCCGTCCGCGTCCCCCACCATGCTCATGAAGCGAAACTCGCGCCCACCGTGGCGCAGGGTGAGCTTGTCGCTGTAGGTAAGGGTGGGATATGTGCGCTTCACCTTCATTGCTTCGGCGACGAATTCCCGCTCCAGGCGCACGTCGTCTTCATCCTTGCGGCGTTGCTCGGCCGTCAACGCAGTTCCGTCAGAATTCTTGGCCGTGCTTACCTCTTTGTCGAGATCGGCCTGGTCCTTACGGAGATTATTTGCGAACACCGTTGGCCATGCATTCGCGATGTTGAGCATGAATTGCCGCGACTCCTCGCTGGAAATGATTTCCAGATTGGGGAACGCCTCGGCATAAATCTCATTGCCCGACCAATGATCCGGATGGTGGTGCGAATTCACCACATAGCGGACCGGCTTGTCGGTGATCTTGCGGATCTCGGCGAGGACGGTGCGCGCCGTGGAGGGCCGCGTAAAAGTGTCGAACACCAGAACGTCACTTTCGTTCACGATTACCACGGAGTTGCCGTTGGGCACGTATCCGTCAGGCGCGGTGCTGAACTGGTAGATACCGTCGGCGATCTGGACCTTCTGAACCGCGACCTGTGGGGCGGTGGCCTGTCCCTGCGACGCCACAGTCCAAAGAGCGAAAACAATGAAGAAGGCAGTCTGCTTTCTCATGCGTCTAGAGACTTTCACGCGACAAAAAAGACAGCACCGCGACCTCCAACAAGCGTTCGCTTTGCAGTTTCCCCCTCAGCATGCGACAATCCTCCCCGCCCGGAGGGGAACTCAATGATCCGTCGCAGTCTTACGCTGCTTCTGTGCATTCTCGCTCTCGCTCTTTCCAGTTTCGCCCAGAAGACCTCAACCAAAACGCCGCCCACCGCGGTCCCCGACAGAGCTTACATGCAGAAAATATGGAACGCCTGGGCAACGGGCAACCCGGCCAATGCCGCCCAGTTCTACGCCAAGGGCGACCGCGTTTTCTTCGACATTGCTCCGCTTAAATATGGCAGTTGGGACGAGTACCAGAAGGGTGCGACCGCACTTGAGGCCGACTATAAGTCATCCACATTCACCGTCAACGACGATGCCCAGATCCATAACTCCGGCCAGATCGTCTGGGGCACGGCCACCGTGAAGTACGACATGGTCCACAAGACGGGCAAGCATGATATGGGCGAGTTTCGCTGGACTGTAATCTGGCAGAAGGAAGATGGCAAGTGGCTTACCGTGCATGAGCACGTGTCCGCGCCGCTCCCCTAAGGTCAACAACGCCACGGATTAACACGGATTTTCACGGATCAACAAAAAAAGTTTTGTTCGTGTTAATCCGTAGAAATCCGTGGCCAGGTTTCAGTAAGCCTTCACAAAGAAATACACCGTCATCCCCGCTCCCACCAGAATGACGAACCGCCGCACCCAGGCCTGGGGCAACCGCTGAGCATAGTGCGCTCCGAAGTATCCGCCTACGACCGCACCAGCGATCATCACAACCGCCTGCGGCCAATAAATTGCGCGAGCCACGACAAAAGCCACGGTCGCCACCCCATTGATGGCGATCCCGAGCACACTCTTGAGCGCATTCATGGCGTGGATGTCAGTCATGCCCACGGCCGCCAGCATGGCCAGATTCACAATTCCCACACCACCGCCGAAGTAGCCACCGTAAACCGCTACTGCCAGTTCAAACACTGACGCTCCCACAATCGCCGCCGTGGTTGCGTCGTGCCCAACGCTCGACTTCCGCCCGCCGGAAAGCTGCTTGCCAAATACAAATAACAGCGTCGCACCCAGCATCAGCCAGGGCAGCACTCGCATGAAAGTATGAGCAGGTGTTTTGAGCAACAGCCAGGCGCCCATCAGCCCCCCGGCAACGCTGGTGGCCAGAAGAGGGATCAGCACGCGCTGTGGAACATCCAGCCGGTTGCGATAAGCTCCGCCGCTCGCCGTGACCCCAGTCCACAATGCCAGTGCGTTGGTGGCATTGGCGGGGATGGGTGGCACCCCCACGAATAGCAGCGCCGGGAAGGCCACAAAGCTGCCGCCACCGGCGACGGCGTTGAGCGCGCCGCCTAAAACTCCCGCGACGAATAGAAAGATTGCCTGCTGAATGGCCAAGCTAAAGGTGTATCACAGCCGCCGCCGGATCACCCACAGACTCACACCCCCTAACTGTCCTGTCTCGAGATGCAAACGTTTGCGCGGTCCCTACGTCTGTATGTTGTAGAGGGAAAAATGCTCAGACATCTTGCACTCATCACCACCCTGCTCTCCACCTCACTGGCTTTTGCCCAACAGACTCCCAACCCCTGCGCCGCCCCAGAGCAGAAACAGTTCGACTTCTGGGTGGGAAGCTGGGACGCGACCTGGCCCGGCGCCAAGTCAGGCGAAGTCGGCCACGGAACCAACAACATTACCCGGATCCTGGACGGTTGCGTGGTGGAGGAGAACTTTTCCGGTGGCGCTTCCGCCCCTCTGCGTGGCAAGAGTGTCTCAATTTTCGTGACCCAATCAGGTAAGTGGAAACAGACCTGGGTCGACAATCAAGGCGGCTACCTCGACTTCACAGGCGAATGGAAAGATGGTCAGATGATTCTGTCTCGCGAAGCCATCGGCCCGGGCGGAGCGAAATCACTGCAGCGCATGGTGTACAAGAACATCTCCGCCAATGATTTCGACTGGAGTTGGGAAGCCTCGACCGATGGCGGCAAGACTTGGACCGTGCAATGGCCCATCCACTACAAACGCAAATCGTAAGCGCGTGAGGAATCAGGACTGTCCAGCGGCCTGCTGCTTGGCCTTTGCCCACTTGAGCGCAACCTGTGCCACTTCTTCTGCCTTCAATCCTTTGTTGTTCTTCCAGATCATGTAGCGCATGTAGGCGTCTTCGAACTCATGAATGACGTCGTTCTGGCTCACCGGCTTGATTCCGCTCGCTTTCCTCAACTTCAGATGCTGCTGGTAGAGGCGGTCGGTGGGTGTGTTCTTGTCGGCACGACTGGTACGAACGAACGGTGGCGGAGCGATTCCCTGGTCGGGCAGCGTAGTCAGAAAGTCGCTGCCGCCATCGGCATAGCGAGTGGCAAATTCGGTCCAGCCCCCAGCTTTGGGATGCTCGCAAATCTGGGCGGAGACATAAGTCTGCGGCTGAAACAGGATGCGCATCAGCACACCCGGCATTTTGTCCACGCTGTAGGCGCCGAGATCGTTGAATCCCGCCCGCACCAGCGCAGCCGACTGCTGCTGCATGGCCGCCTCATTTTTCCACTGCGGCGAGTCTACGCGCGCCAGTTGAATTTGCTCCGGTACCTTGGCCATGGCGTGCTCACCTACCGCCGAAAGGGCCACACGCGCCACCTGCCGCACAATCAGCTTCGGCAGCAGCTTGATGAGTACGAACGCAACCACAAGGATCGCGATTGGAATCAGTGTTGAGAAGTTCATGACCAACCCCCCGCAAGGTCTGCGATTTAACAATTGCAGCAGACTTCACTGGGAGGGCGGAAGCTTACGAAGGTAATCGGGCTCGATTTAGAATCACTGCTGCTTCAGCTTTTTCAGTGCATCGATCCCGCTCTGATTGTCCGGCTTCAGCTCAACGGACTTCTCGTAATTCCGGATCGCCAGGTCTTTCTGCCCGGCTTTCATATAGGCTTCGCCAAGACTGTCATAGGCATTCCAGTATTTTGGGTAGTCCTGCACTTCCAGCTTGAAGACCCGGATGGCATCGTCAGTTTTCCCCGCGAATAGAAGCTGGTAAGCGAGTTGGATCAGAATGTTTTCATTCAAGTCTCTGGGAGCAGACTCCTTGAGCTGCGCGTACTTCTGCAGCGCAGCTGTGGTGCCGCGGGCATTGGCCACCAACCATAAAATGGCTGTTGGGTTTTCTCGTATGGCATAGTTCCAGCCGTACTCTTTGGCAAGGCTGGGCAGCAGGAAGCTGGCCATTGCCAGGCCACTGTCCGAATTCGCCGTGAAAGCAAACCCCTTGCCGGAGTCTGCAAACATGATCAATCTCGCCTGAAAACCTTCATCGGCGCCGTCGTGGCCGAACTCCTCGGGATTGTTACCTTCCTTGAGAAAGAACCCCAGTCCTATCTGCTCGATCTGCGGCTTCAGCATCTGGCGGGTCATGGCTTCTGACAGCACATGGTTGGCTTTGCCCTGCTTCGACAAAGCAATCTCAATACCGAATTTTGCGAGATCGGTGGGAGTGGTCCACAAGCCCGCCGCTGCCATTTCGGGATAAACGTGCCATTTGCCTGGAATCACTGTACCGTCGCCCCGCGTTCCACTAGCAGCCATGGTCGCGCGAGCCGGCGGCAGAGGTTGCTCGTAGGTGCTTTCGCTCATGCCAATTTTGTCGAGGACGGTTTCGCGCATGAATTGAGGAAACGCCTTGCCGGTCACGTCGACCATGAGTTGTTGTTCAATAGTCACGCCCCCGCCCGAATAGCGGGCCTGGGTGCCGGGAACAAAATCCACACGAATGGGCTCGGTATTGGCTGGTTTCTCGCCGTTGAATATCTGCACCAGAGTCGGAATCGGCGTGCCCACTTCGTAGCCAGGAAAACCATGAACCGTCAGACCTGCACAATGGCTCTGGATGCGTCGCAGCGTGACTTTCTGCTCTTTGGTGAATTCATTGTCGGGAACCTGCCACGTCTTTAGCCTCTGATTCACGTTTTCGTCCAGAGACAGTTTTCCCTGCTCGACCAGATACAACGCGCCCGTTGCCGCGACCGGCTTGCTGATCGAGCCCGCTTGAAAAAGAGTATGAATGGTGACCGGTGTCGCCGAGCCAGCTTCCGTGACTCCGTATGCCTTGGCCCAGGCGATCTTGAAGTTGTCGATCACTACCACGCTAAAACCGGGGACTTTGTAGATTTTCATCAGCTCTTGCACATTGAGCTGAATCGGTGCTTCATTTGCTCCCAGCGAGATCGGGGAAATGCCGTTCTCGACACGCTCAATGCGGGCCGCAACTTGGGGGTCTGTGGTTTCGGGCTGCGGCTGAGGAAGAGGGGAAGCCGTGGCAATCAGGGAAGTAGCGATGGCGCAGATCAAAACGACGTTTCGGGGTGATTGGGATTTCATCGAGTCCTCCATCAAGGGATGTTAGACACCGGGAGCGTGGAGATTGGGTATAGACGGCAGACGAGGGCGGATTAGCGGGATGAGCGCCAGCTATTTCAGCCGAATCTCGGCTTTGCCGGACTTGCTGATACTCGCGATGAAGGGAGGCTTCTGCTTCCGGAAGATGCGAACCATGTCACGCAGGGCGTCGACCAGCATCTCGGCCATTTCGGCGCCGCTGTAGTTGCCTGAACTGAAATAGAACTCACGAATCTTGTGTTGCCGGACTGCTGCCTTTTCCAATTCGTTGTACCGGATGCGTTTGTCTTTCGTGAGCAGCACCCAGCCCTTTTCACCAACGACGGGAAGCCATTCCGTGTCTTCGGTGCCGGAATCAAAGTGCTGCCCGTGGCGCTCGTACTTGACGCGGTGCTGGGCGAGCGCGTCGAGGATGGGTTTGCAGTTGTGAAGATTTTCGTCGAGGTAGAGAACGAAGTCTTCAGGCAGCCCTAGCGGCCGTCGTCTGCTCCCAGCGGATTGCTTCTTCGATCTTTCGTGGCTCGACGCCATATTCAGAAGCCAGATCGCCTATGGATTCGCGGGCATTGAACCGGGAAGCGACGACTGCCGTGGAGATACCCGTCCCGGCAATCACCGGCTTGCCAAAACCGACCGCTGGATTGATTAGGATCAGCCGCGGCTCGCCGGGCTTTCGTTCCATCACAAACGGATACAGCTTGAAAAGCCCCTTGGGATCGCGCTCGATGCGTTCCAGGTAAAGCTCCATCACGCCGGGAAGTAGGATCTGTTGATCTTTGGATAAGTTGACGACTTGGTCCAAATGCTTGATGAAGAGGTCGCGGCGGTCAGTCTGGAAAGCCTGCTCGATGAGTGGGTGTTTGTGTTGGACGTACTTGGCAAGCGTGATGAGCGCCTTGCGCACTCTAGGAATACGGACATCGTAAATGGCCCGCATGCTGCTCAGCATGTAGCATTCGAGCAGATTGCTGAACGACAAGCGCGGCGGCTCGGTGCTGGCCAGCCTGATCAGGGGAGGAACCGACCCTCCGCCCTTGACCCAGTAGACGAGGGTATTCTGCGGCACGCGGAGGTACTGCGCTGTCTCGGCGATTCCGTAGATTGGGGTTTCCATCATGCCGTTGGTGGGACTCTTCATGGTGCTCCTACTCCAGCCCAAGAATAGAGCATCGGCGAGAATGTGTCATTGCCTTAATTGGGTAGGAATCTTGCTGTTCAGTGAATGCAACCCATGTAGTCTCCATCAATGAAACTAATCGCTTTGTCGACGAGCTCAGCCCCTGCGGAAGAGCTCACTACAAAGCCTCGCCCCATAACCATTTTTCTTGGATCGTGGGTATTCACGCCGTCGCCAAAGTCGCGGACATGGCCCCACAGGCAGTAGCGCAGCGTTGCAAAGAAATAGAAGCTCAACTCCACTTCTTCCCTCGATCCTGGACTCTCGCCGTCGACTTTGACTTTGACATTTGGATCTCGCGTGCCTAAGCCGAAGTCGATCTTCAGCTTGATCGCACCGGCAAGAAAGTCGGCATATTGAATGAGTTGCTCGTGGTCAGAATCATGCTCACTGAGCCCGACACAAGGAGGGTAGAAGCCTCGCAAGTGACCCTTCAGTGCCTGCCGGTCCTCAACTATGTCCTTGTCAAATCGGAGACGGAATCCATCCTTCTTCTCCTCATGACAGTACTGCCAAACTTGTGTACAAAGCCGTTCAGCGGCAGATTGCTTGGTGGAACCATCGAGAACCACAATTCCGATGGCTCTATTCAGCAGTGGGACGAATGCCCTGCGTTGCTCTAACGGAAGTGACTTGTCGTTCCACTTGACTTCATCGTAGGGGTAAATTTTGAACTCTTGCTTCTTGGCTAGCCAGTCAGCGATTGCTTTCTCCTCATCAGGGAACGTTAATGCTGCGAGGATGACGTGTTTCTTGCCTGCGATGTCACAGGCAGAGTCGTCGACATAGAATGTCGGATATCCCACAATCGGATCTTCTCCCTCCACCTACTGAATCAGCGTTCCCCCATTGGCCGGCGCCTCATCTGGCGGGATGACGACTGCCGCCGCCACGCGGTCGCCCGGCTCAAGCTGCAACAGCCGCACGCCCTGCGCGGCTCGGCCGGATTCGCGAATCGTGCTTGAATCCATGCGGATGATCTTGCCGTAGTGGCTGATCAGCATCACTTCGGAATTCTCCGTCACCTGCGCAATGCCTACGACTTTGCCGTTACGTTCGGTGGTTTTCACATTTATGACACCAGACCCGCCGCGGCCTTGCAGGCGGTATTCGTCAGCCGGAGTGCGCTTGCCGTAACCGCCCTCGGTGACGGAAAGAATTAGCGAGCCTTTTTCCGGGATCAAGTCTTCCCCTTCAGCATCTCCTGCTTTCTTCACCGGCGCCACACCCGGTTTCGTAGTCACCGCCATGCCGACAATGTAATCTCCCTTGTCGAGGTTCATGCCACGGACGCCGTACGCAGGCCGTCCCATGGAGCGCACATCTTCTTCCTCGAAGCGGATGGCCTGGCCATCGTGCGAAGCCAGGAAGATGATCTGATTGCCGTCGGTCAGAGTAACGCCCACCAGTTCGTCTTCCTTCTCGATGCCGATGGCGATAATCCCGCGAGACATGACGTGCGAAAAGTCTTTCAGTTCGGTCTTCTTCACCGTGCCATTGCGCGTGGCAAAGAAAATGTGACGGCCCTCTTCGTCAAGATGGCGCACTACCAGCATGGTGCGCACGGTTTCGCCCGGCTGCAACGCCACCAGGTTGCCCACGTGTTTGCCCTTGCCGGCGGCGCTGACGTCGGGAATCTCATACACCTTCAGCCAGTACACCCGCCCGGTGTTGGTGAAAATCAGAATGTAGGCGTGGGTGGAGGCAATGAACAGATGCTCGACGAAATCCTCGTCGCGCGTCTTCATGCCGGTGCGGCCGGTGCCGCCGCGGCGTTGCATGCGGTAGGTGGAAATCGGCGTGCGCTTCAGGTAGCCGCCATGGCTCACCGTCACCGCGACCTGCTCGTCGGCGATCAGATCTTCAAGCATGATCTCCGCCGCTTCGTCTTCAATGCGCGTGCGGCGCTCGTCGCCGTAGAGCTTCTTGACTTCTTCGAGCTCTTTGATGATCACGCCGCGCAACTTCTTTTCTGATCCGAGGATCGATTCGAATTCGGCAATGTTTTCGCGGGTCAGATTTAGTTCTTTGGTGATTTCGTCGATCGAGAGCTTGGTCAGGCGGTGCAACTGCAGTTCGAGGATCGCTTCCGCCTGGATCGCGGTAAACGGCTTGTCCGCATTCGGCTTGGGCGCGCGGCCGGTGACGTTGATGTCAATTTTCTTGCCGCCGAAAAAGGCTACCAGGTTCTCACGCGCATCCCCGCGATTGGCACTGGCACGGATGATTGTGATCACGTTGTCCAGGTGATCGAGCGCAGTGAGATAGCCTTCCAGAATATGTTCGCGGTCTTTCGCCTTGCCCAGCAGGAAGGCAGTCCGGCGCCGCACGACATCGACGCGATGGTCAATGAAATGCTTAATAGCCTGGATCAGGCCCATTTCCTTGGGCGCGCCGTTGACCACCGCCAGCAGGATCATGCTGAAACTTTCCTGCATCGAGGTGTGCTTGAAGAGCTGATTCAGCACCAGCTGCGGTTCACCGCCGCGCTTCAACTCCACCACAATACGCATGCCGTCGCGATCGCTGAAGTCGTTCACGTCGGCGACATCGTCGATGATTTTGTTGTTGACGAGGTCGGCGATGCGCTCGATCAGCCGGGCTTTATTCACTTGATAAGGAATTTCGGTGATGACGATCGCTTGCCGTTCCTTGGTGATGTTCTCGATTGCCGCCTTAGCGCGCATCATGAAGCGCCCGCGGCCGGTGCGGTAAGCCTCGAGGATCCCGCTCTTGCCATGAATGATTCCGGCGGTTGGGAAGTCCGGGCCTTGCACGAATTTCAGAATCTCTGGCAATGTCGCGTTGGGATTGTTCACCAGCGTGATGGTCGCATCGACAATTTCCGTCAGATTATGCGGCGGAATGTTGGTCGCCATTCCGACAGCGATTCCGTTTGATCCATTAACCAGCAGGTTCGGTACGCGCGCGGGCAGAACTGTAGGTTCCAGCGTGGATTCGTCAAAGTTAGTGACGAAATCCGCAGTGTCTTTGTCGATGTCGCTCAGCATCTCTTCCGAGATGCGGGTCATGCGGCATTCGGTGTAACGGTAAGCCGCCGGCGGATCGCCGTCGACCGAGCCGAAATTCCCCTGCCCATCCACCAACGGGTAGCGCAAAGAAAAAGTCTGCGCCATACGCACCAGCGCGTCGTAAAGCGCGGTGTCGCCGTGAGGATGATATTTTCCCAAGCATTCGCCGACCACCTTGGCGCACTTCACATACTTGCGATTGTGAAGAATGCCCATATCGTGCATGGCATACAGAATTCGCCGATGCACCGGCTTCAATCCGTCGCGTACGTCGGGCAGCGCACGGCCAATGATCACCGACATCGAATAGTCGAGATACGACCGCCGCATCTCGTCTTCAATGTTGACAGGCTGAATGTTGGCCGCGCCGGGAATGCCAGTGCCATCTCCGCCAGGCGGAGGAGTTAGGGGAAGTTCGGGGTTCTTATCGTCTGCCATGAGGGCTATTGGCTCCTAGCTATTCGCTGCCAGCTTTCAGCTGTCAGCAATGAGCGTAACTGATTGCATTTACAGGACGTTAAGTATGCTTCGCGTGTTTCAGATTATACCATGAAATGAGACCTTAGGAGGGTCTGAAGGCCAGGCTTGAGGGATGTCAACTCCGGCACCGTCTTGGCGGGGAACAGAAAGCAGTCAGGGCCTAGTCACTACTTCGTTGGGCCCAGCGGGGAGAACGAAGTTGACGCCACTGTCTTGGTTGGCTTTGAATGTTGCGGACATGTCGAGCGCGGACAACTGAATGTTCCGCGACGGTTGACCGTATCCATCGCCACGCGCGTACAGAACGCCGCGCGCAATCACGTAATCGCTGACGCGTTCGCGACGGCCGTCGCGATAAACCAGCACCGCCGCTGGCATTTCGTGGCTGCTTGCATAACTCGTGCCCCGGGCAGACGCGACCGCCGCATAGTCGGGGGCCTCCGTCTTCCGCGTGTCTCCGTAGCGCACAAAACGGTCGCCTTGCCACTCAATCAGAAGAGGTTCGACCGGTCGCTCTGGCTGGATAACTTTTCTTTCGATGACAACCGCCGGGGCTGGAGGAGGCGCTGTCGATTCTGCGCCATAATCCGAATAGAAGAACGGGTAAGCGAAGCCGCTGCTGCGGAAATGCCTCAACCCTGCCCCTGGAACTGCCATCCCTGGCCGCCCTCGCATCTGCGCCGCTGACATCGGCGACAGAACTGCCGCCAGCAGCGCGATGATGACAATCTTAGGCATAGCTCTAGTTGGCTTCGGTCCCGGCTGGCAGGTGAAAGTCGATTCCGCGGTCGTCGTTCTGCTTCGCAGTCGCAGTCAAATCGAGGTCGCTCAAGGCAACCTTGCGTCGGTGCCCTTCTGTCAGGTCGTAGAGCGTGGCTCCGACAATCGCATAGTTTTCCACCTCGAGCTGGTGACCGTCTTTGAAAACCAGCACCGTTGGCGTGGGTTCGGCCGCATCCTCCGGCGGTGGGGCCGCGGCGCTCACCTCAGCCTGACGCTCGGGAGCTGGGGGCGCAACATATCCGCCTCGGCGTTCAAAGATCGTGGGCCCAACGTTGTTCTCTTGCTCCGGCGCGTAGCTCTCGGCCTCGGTGTCATTGTCGTAATAACCGTTGCCGTAATAGCCGTAGTACGGCACCCCGTAATAAATACCGCTCGCGCGCGGGTGGTGATGAGGGCGGTTGCCAAACGGCTGGTTCCGTGGGATTCCAAACCAGGGTCGACTGCTGGGAAGCGCCGGATTGAAGGCGAATCCTCGTGGTCCGAGGGAGGTGACGCTGGGCGAGATGCCGCTGACGGCATGCCCGCCGAACCCCATCGAGGTAACCGAAGGCGGCGCACCGTGGATTTGCGCCAGCCCCACGCCAGTGCTGAGCAGCCCAGCCAGGATTAAGCCAAATCCCGCGACAGTCGCTCGATTCAGCCGACTCATACCCCCATCATACTCCCGTTGCACAGCCATGGCGCACACTCCCTTACTGAATTAGAACCTCACCGGGCGCCAAAGGTTGCGGGGAAATGTTGTCCTCAGAGAGGGCCGCTTGCTTCCAACCTAACAGTATGGGATCAACCCCTCCCCACCCGTGCCAGCTCCATCAGATTCCATAAGGCATTCGCTACCAGTAATCCCCAGATACAGGCCAGCACCGCCCCCCGCTGCCGGCTTTCCAGCAGATCCGCCGCTATTCCCGCTACAAATACAAACAGAAATGGCACCATCAGCAGCAGAAACCCAGATCCCGAGTAGTGCGGCATCCCCATACCCAAAACCAAGAACACCACAGCGACCAAGAGGGGCGCAGTGTTGCCGAAGTATCTCGACCGCGGCCAGACAAAATACACGATCAATGCCGCCGGAAATGTGACCAGCAACGCGGGCCCAGCTTGCCCAATCTGCCCCAGCATCTTTTGATACGCCCACTTGGTCGTAAATGCCTGCCAGGTGATTTGGAACAAGCGTGCATGGCGAATTCCCTGCCACATCCATCCCCAACGAAACGCGTACGCTGCGTCCAACAAAAGCAACGCCACGACACAAGCCGCCACCCATATAACGATGGCTGCCTTTCGCCGAGTGGGAGCAACGTACAACATAAATCCCAACGCCACCGGTGCCAGGACGACCAGTGAAAACTGGCATCCCACCGCCAGTGCCAGTGACAATCCCAGCAGCAGAATGCGCCGCCAGTTCCACACCACCACTTCGCGCGGCGCATACAGAGTGTGGGCTACGGCAATCGCGGTGAAGATCGCGCCGAAAGTTCCCCAAGCCGCCCCCATCTCAGGTTCAGCAAACCACAGGGTGCTGCTGCGGAGAATAGCGGGAGAGAAGCAATAGAGGGTAAGTGCGATGTAGCCACCGGCATTTCCGTAGAGCCTGCGGGCCACATACCATACCGAAGCGCCCAGCAGCACTCCAAACACGATGTAGGGCAGACGCTCCAACCACCCCCAGTAGAGCGGAGTATTCACGTCCGGCGGATGCCAACCCAGCAATGCGGCCGATGCCAACAGGTACCAGAGCGGTGAGTGGTCAGGATCGTAGCCCTCATTCTGTTCGACCTCGGGAGGGGGAAACGTCCCCGCCTCGATTCGATTCGTCAGGGCTGTTCCCGCGATCGACTCCCCTCGCCACTGCAGCAGTCCCTCTTGCACCCGAAAAAGCTGCGCGGAATCCACCGTCATCCGCTGAGCATGTCCGAGCAGCAGCCAGAAACACTGCCCCATGAATGCCAGCAGCAGAAATCCGGCCAGGACCTGCGGCCGCCCAAAGCGTTCGCGCGTGAAAAATTCACCCATGAGGCAACGGCGAGTGTTTTACCATGTCCAGGGACAGTTAGGGAAACTTCTGCTATGGACGTACCCGAACGAGGCGCAGCTGCTCCACTGCCGGAACCGCCTGCGGCCCCGTCCGACCCGCCGTTGCCGTCTCTGAATGCCGCTCCTCTCGACAGCATGCACGACCTCTTTCTTGGCCCCGAGGGCCTGCGTCCGGGCTGGAGTCTGTTTCTGTATCTGGGAATGGGAACGGTTATCTTCCTCCTGCTCTCAAGCTTCGGCCGTTTCATCCCTTCGAACGGGGCAGGGGCGCTGTGGCAGTCCTTCTTCATTTACATCGTGTTGGTCACATCCTCGCTCTTGCCCGCCCGAATTATGGGTACGGTTGAAAAAAGACCGTTCGGCGCCTACGGTCTCCCCTGGAAGGGAATCTTCAGCAAACCGTTCTGGCTGGGATTGGCCTGGGGTATCGCCGCGCTCTCGGTCTTGATGCTGCTTATGCGCAGCGTTGGAGTGTTTTCCTTCGGCAGCCTGGCCCTGCACGGCACACGCGCCCTGAGGTTTGCCGCGTTTTGGGGAGCCTACTTCTTGCTGGTGGGGTTTTTCGAGGAGTTTACTTTCCGCGGCTTCACCCAGTTCACTCTGACCCGGGGTATGGGATTCTGGCCGGCGGCGGCGCTGCTCTCGTTTGTCTTTGGTGCCATCCACCTTCAGAATCCCGGGGAGGCCTGGGTGGGCGCACTCGCCGCCGGACTCATCGGTTTGTTTTTTTGCTTCACTTTGCGCCGCACCGGCAGCCTCTGGTTCGCCGTCGGAATGCACGCTTCCTGGGACTGGGGCGAAAGCTACCTGTACTCGGTTCCAGACAGCGGCGGTATGGTCACCGGCCATTTGCTTAATTCTGGGTTCCATGGCGCCCGCTGGTTGACTGGAGGCTCAGTCGGACCCGAAGGCAGCGTGCTGGTGTTCGTGGTGATTGGGGCCTCGTGGCTGCTGTTTGATCGTCTGTATCCCAGGCCTTCGGTGCAGGACGGGCGGGGACGCCCGTCCTGAGAGAAACTCACCACGAATAATGCACCGTGTACGTCACCACTTCTTCTCCGTCGGGCGCGATGGTGATGGGGAATTCCGCCGTCTGCGCGTCACTCTTGCGCGAAGGCTGCGACTGCTCGATCAGCTTCCAGTTGGTCCAGCGATACAAGTGCTCAACCACGCGCACATTCACCGCTTCCTTCTTGTGATTTCGTACCCTGATCTCAAACGATTCCTCCATCCATTTTTGGCCCGAATCTACGTGGAAACTGGTGCGCTTGCGTTCACCCACCACATCGAAGGCATTGCCCGTGTACACCCGGATGGTTTCATCCTTCGGCGTGTGGTCAATCGTATTTTCTCCGACGAACTCGAGGTGCCCGTCGGTGTCGCGACGATAGAAACGCAGCTTGCCTTTGGGCAGGGGAACTCCAAGATGGTTGGCATCCGCGTTCTTGAATTCCTCCATCACCCACACCTTGGGATTCGACAGCGTCCCATAGTTGGGTTCGTTGCGGACTTGCTCTGCGTTGTAATAGCCGTACTGATCGGTCTTGGCGCCGTCATACAAGTAAATTCTCTGGCCATGAATGTTGGTGGCGCGCACGAATTCCACCTGCTTGGTCTGTTGGTCGCGCAAGGTCGTGGGCCTTTGCAGGGTGTAGAGATGAAACTCGTCAAACGATTTCTCGCGAACCACCGGCGCCATATTCGAGGCTTCGTCCGCCATCTTGGCCGCAGCATACACCCGTCCACCGGCGCTGCCGGCCTGGATTTTGCTTACGTCCCCGGCGAGCAGCTTGATGGTTGCATTCTCGAAGGTCTTGCCGCTCTGGTTGCTCATGGTGACCCAGCCCACCATGTCGAGCACATCGAACTTGCTATTGGATTTATCAGAGACCACCAGGTTGTAGTCCGCCTGCCAGCTCATTCCGCCGCTGACGTAGGAGACCTCGCCATCAAACTTGCCGGGATCATTGGTCTGGATTTCCCAGCTCAAGGTCGGCTTCAGAATTGAATCGCCGGTCAGCGCGGGAAAGAGAGGCTGGCCCGGCAGCCCGAAGCGCAACACGCCGTCGACTTCGATCAGCGGCTGCCCAAAACCCGGCTGGGGATAGCCGTTGCTGTAATTGACGCTGGGGACGTACCCGCTGCGGATGATCTTGCCACGTATGGTTTCCTGCTTCTCGCCGCGTTGCACGAGAAAATCAATGGCCTTGCCCTCATAGAACGAGAGCAGCAATTCCTGGGAAATAGGATCGTTGCGATAGTTCTGTTCCAGAATCTGCAGCGCCCGTCCGTTGGGATCGCGCAGGATCACCGAATCCGGCTCCAGGTGGGCCGCGATGCCCGCAAATTCCACATGGTTGACGCCAGCTTTCAAATCCATTGGCAGGCGCTCTCGTGCCACAAAGAAATTCTGGTTGTAGATGGTAAGTGCGGGAGCATCGTCCGCCGGCGCGTTTTGGGCGACCGCGCCGATGGTGCAGAAAAACAGCACCAGGATCACGCCCCAAGCGCGGTTGATCAGTTTCTTGTTGTCCATTGTGAATCCCCCTTTTGTCTCTGCGGCCGGAACGAGGGAGAACTCCCGGCCTTGATCAGAGAACGGGGGCTGGGGAGGAACTTGCAGGCAAGACTTAACCACAGAGGACACAGAATGGCACAGAGGTAACCGGGGGTAATCTGCGCGTGGCCCCGCTTAGCGATTTGGCGCCAGCGTCCTTCCGACCACTGGACGAAGCCGGAGCGCCGCCCAGCGAACGACTCGCCAGGCCGTCGCGGCGCAGATGAGAATTGTTGCCATCCAGAGAACAATCGCCGGCAGGTAGCAAATAAACGCCATGACCGAGGTGGAATAATCGATCAGCCCTTCCAGTCCCTGCCGGGCGGCGAATTTTGCTTCGTACAATGGACGCCACGGCAGTCCGAAAACCTGGGCATCGCTTTCTTTGCGCAGAGAGATCGAAATTGCGACCAGTTCAACTTGTTTGGACAGCGTCCGGTACTCAGACTGCTGCTGCTCAATCTCGCCGCGAACCTGGTTCAGTTTTTCGCTCACTTCGAGCG
Source organism: uncultured Acidobacteriota bacterium (assembly GCA_963734415.1). GTDB lineage: Bacteria > Acidobacteriota > Terriglobia > Terriglobales > Acidobacteriaceae > JABCZH01. Next base: position 256,364 of record CAVTHF010000002.1, read on the forward strand.
TGTCTTTCACGTTGCGGGCCAGCTTGAGAATCGCCAGGTATTGGGCCTCCTGCGCGTACAGATTGCGCAGCCGCGCGCCCTCGTCCACATATCGGGTGGTTACATCCTCCGATTGCACTCGTTCATTTTCCACCCGCTGCGCCAGTTTCAGAATGCCGGCGCGCGCCGGCCCAAACTTGGCGGCCGGAACACGAATCGCAAGAGAAGCGTTGGTGGCCTCCTGGCTGCCGTTGGCGTCCCAGCTCACCAGAAAACCGCCCGCCTGTTCCGCCAGTTGCTGGATCTTTTCCCCAGTTTCAGCGGGTTTTTCTACGATTAAAGTGAAGGAACTGGTGCGCACGACTTTGCGCTCAGTCTCGTCCTTGGCCTCTAATGTGACCCCTCTCTGGAGCTGATAAGTTCCTCCCGGGACTCCTCCCACAACTCCTTCCGCACGAGCAGCTGGCAGAAACCAGTGCTCATGACGGCTGTCCTCGAAAACCGCGAGAGCACTCGCTCGTTGCGCGGAGACGCCGCGAAAGCCCTGCATCGGCAGAATCGTCCCGCAGTAAACCGAGGCGATGCCCGCGGCGATCAGCCAGACGATCTTGAGCCGATTTTTGTGTTGTTGCCATAGCGAACCCCATGCGATCGTCATTCTGCGCTCCCTTAAACACTTACTTAGACCATCCCGGTAAGAGTTTTGTTCCGGCAAAACATGAACGCGGCGTGTAGAGGAGCTTGCAGTCAACGACTACGGGAGGGTCGTCTATCTCAAGGAAATTGCGATTGCGTCTGCCAATCGTTCTGCGGCGCCCTCTGCCTGCCTCAAAAACAGCGCCGGCTCGATCAATTCCAATTCCATAAGCAGAAACTGGCCGCCGCTTTCCATGCCATCGATGCGAGCATAGAGTGGAGTGCTCTCGGCAGCTGCAATTACCCGGCTGGCTGCCTGAATGAGCGAAGCAGGCGCGTCGGCGATACGTTCGCTGCCGCCAAAATCATGCTGTACTCGGAAATCTCCGGCTTTCGGAATCTTGATTACAGCGTGACTGAACTTACCCGAGAAAAAGATCAACGACCATTCCCCCCGCGTGCTTACTTCTTCCAGGAACTCCTGCACCATCACGCCTGGCCCGCGCAACAGATCATCCACCAGAGCCTGCGCGTTATTGGTTTCCTCGGCGGTAATAAGCACGGTGCGATAGGCAGTCGCCGAAACCCTCGGCTTCACCACCGCTTTTTTCCATCCACGTTGGCGTAGCTCCTGCTGCAGCCGAAATCCTGCCTCGGGCCAAAGAGTAGGCACAATCGGAACACCCTTCCGCTCCAACTGACGCAGATAGATCTTGTCCGCGTTCCCTCGCAGCATCGACGGCGGATTCCACACTCGTACCTCGGCTCGTTCGAGCGCGGCGATCCATCCCAGGAATTCCTCAAGCCGCAAGTGATAGTCCCAGCACGAGCGGATGACCACAGCATCAACGGCGCGCCAGGGAACGCTCGGGTCGCTCCACACTGCCGCCCGCGCCTCAACACCGCGCTCGGCGAGGGGAGCGATCAGAGTTTGGTCATCCTCAGTCAGGTTGGGAATCGATTCGCAAGTGGCGCAGAGAATACTTTTCATTGGATCAAAGCTCTGTGAACTCTGTGCTCCCTGTGGTGATTGCTTTTCTACAAAAAAATGGCGGCCACTAGGCCGCCTATATCCGCGTTCATCCGCGTAAATCAGCGGCGAACGACTAAATATCTAAATTCTTCACGTCCAGCGCATTCTCTTCGATGAACTTGCGCCGCGCCTCCACGTCTTCGCCCATCAGCGTGGTAAAAATGTGGTCCGTCTCGGCGATGTCTTCCAGCTTCACCGAAAGCAGCGTGCGCCGCTCCGGATCCATCGTGGTCTCCCACAGCTGGGATGAATTCATTTCGCCCAGGCCCTTATAGCGCTGGGTCACAAAATCTTTCTTTCCTTCTGCCAGCACGTGGTCGCGCAGCTCGCGCGGAGTGTTTTTCTCCACAACGGTTGCTGCGTCTTTCCTTTTGGCAACTGACTTCGCCGGAACTTCTTTACTGGTCTTCTTCTGGGTCTTCTCCGCGTCCTCGCGCTCGGCGTCGCTGAGTTCCTCGGCTGCATCGCCGTTCTTCGGAGCTGCCTTGGCGATGCTCTCCACCACAAACGGTGGCTCCATGTAGGGCTCAATCTGCTTGTACTTCGACAGCAGTTGACGAAATTCCGCCGTCGATGCCAGTTCCCAGTTAATCAGATGTTCGGCACCCTGCGAATTGACGCAGCGCACTTCCCACAGTGTGTGCTCTTCATCGAAGCGCATCTCGATCTCTTTGAACTGTCGCTCTTTTTGTAGCTTCTTCAGTTCCTTCTCCAGCCGTTCGATCTTCTTCGGCGGCGTCTTTTTGTCGCCCTCGAAATCTGCGCGCTTGGACAAATCGAGCTTCGGCAAGAGCTCCGTCACCTTTTCGTCGCGCAAGCGCTTGTCCACTTTCTCGAACAGCTTCAGATACTCATCCAGCACGGTGATGAACTTGGCCAGAGTCGCGCCTTCGATCTTTGCCGCTCCCTCGCCGTAGCGCACGCTCAAGCCCTCGGAAGCGCGCTTCACCATGACCTTCACATATTCCTTGTCATCCTTGATGTACTGCAGCGACTTGCCTTTCTTGATTGAGTACAGCGGGGGCTGGGCGATATACACATGGCTGCGCTTGATCAACTCCTGCATATGGCGGAAGAAGAACGTCAGCAGCAGCGTGCGGATATGGCTTCCATCCACGTCGGCGTCGGTCATCAGAATGATTTTTCCGTAGCGCAATTTGCCCGCGTCGAAGTCTTCTTTTGAAATGCCGGTGCCCAGCGCCGTAATCATGGCGCGGATTTCTTCGTGGGCCAGCATCTTGTCGTAGCGTGCTTTTTCCACGTTGAGAATCTTGCCTTTCAGCGGCAGGATCGCCTGAAAACGCCGGTCGCGTCCTTGCTTCGCGGTGCCGCCGGCGGATTCGCCCTCTACCAGAAACAGCTCGCAGCGTTCCGGCTGGCGTTCGGAACAGTCGGCCAGTTTGCCCGGCAAACCGCCGCCGTCGAGCGCGCCTTTACGTCGCGTCAGGTCGCGGGCCTTGCGGGCGGCTTCCCGGGCACGCGCAGCTTCGATGGCTTTATTGATGATCTTTCGTCCGACCGGGGGGTTTTGTTCCAGATACGCACCCAGGCGCTCATTCACAAACGCCTGCACGATTCCGGCGATATCAGAATTTAGTTTGCCCTTGGTCTGGCCTTCGAACTGCGGCTGCGACAGCTTCACGCTGATCACCGCCACCAAACCCTCGCGCACGTCGTCCCCCGTCAAGTTCTCTTTCACGTCCTTGAACAGGCCCATCTGCTGGCCGGCGTAGTTGATCGTCCGAGTCAGCGAGGTACGGAAACCAGAAAGATGCGAGCCGCCATCGACGGTATTGATGTTATTGGCAAAACTAAAAACCGTCTCCGAATAACCGTCGTTGTACTGCAGCCCAATCTCCATCACTACCCCGTCGCGCTCGGCTTCCATGTAGATGGGCTTGTCGTGCAGCGTCTGCTTGCCGCGATTCAAATGCTTGATGAATTCCGCAATCCCGCCGGTGTACTTGAAATCCGTGGTCTTGGGCTCGCCAGTCTTGGGATCGGTGGTGCGCTCATCCGTCAGCGTAATCAGCAGGCCTTTGTTCAGAAAGGCCAGTTCGCGCAGGCGTTGCGCCAGCGTGTCATAGTTGAATTCTATGGCGGTGAAGATTCCCTTATCGGGAACAAAGTGAACCTTGGTTCCACGCTTCTTGCTGGCGCCCGCCTTCTTCAGCTTGCTCGTAGGCTCGCCTTTGGAGTACGTCTGCTCCCAGGTAAACCCGTCGCGCCAGATTTCCAGATCGAGTTCTTCGCTCAGAGCGTTTACGCAGGAGACGCCCACGCCGTGCAGACCGCCGGAGACTTTGTACGAAGACGCATCGAACTTTCCGCCGGCGTGCAGCGTGGTCATTACCACCTGGGCGGCGGGAATCTTCTCGCCGTCGATGTCCATCGCGTCCACGGGAATGCCGCGGCCGTTGTCGATGACAGTGATTGAATTGTCCAGATGGATGGTGACTTCAATCTTGTCGGCATATCCGGCAAGTGCTTCGTCTACCGAATTGTCCACGACTTCGTAGACAAGATGGTGCAGCCCCAACTCACCGGTGGATCCGATGTACATCGCGGGGCGTTTGCGCACCGCTTCCATCCCGCCCAACACCTTGATGGAATCGGCAGTGTAGTCGCCGTTGCCTCCGTTGCTTGTCGAGGCTTTTTTGTCTTTCACTTCGACGGGTGCGCTGATCCCTTTTGTGGCCATTTTGCTCCCTGGAGAATTGCCCGATTTTCAGCTCAGGCCGGGGGTGTTTTTCCAGTGCCTCGAAAAAGAGGCAAATTACTGAAATAACTAGCACTTACGGCTCTGAATATTGATATTGATTCTATCATGTTTTAGACGATTTTTCAGCCCTGAACCGCAGCGGTAAACCCTGATTTTGGTGCCATTTAGGGAGGGGGGCCGGAGGGTAGTTCTTGGGTTCGACTGGAACGGTCGTTTTCGCCCGAAGAACCTGCATTCAGCCTCAACTTTTCTGGCTTCCAGTTACTAGCCCGACCGCAGCCGCGGAGCGGCGTAAGACGTGGGAAAGCGGAGACAATTGAGGCAGCCCCGAAGGGGCGGAAGAAAGGTGGGCTACGGACTCGCCGTCGCTGAAAGCAACAGCTATTTGTGCGCTGGCTTCTTGACGAAAGTCAATCCCTCGATCAACTCCACCACTTCGTCATCATTACCGGCGATAAACGTAAACGACACCAAGTAGCCCCTCGCCAGCCACGCTAGCGTGCTCTGATGCATGCTTGCGCCACCGCCGAATTTCTTGATGTAATCGCGGCGCACGATCGGCTTTGCATCTACCGGAAACTCATAGGGCTCGTCGGTGGCGGTCAGCCCCTTGGCTGTGGTCACCTCGCCCAGTGGGCCAAAATACTGGGCAGCGTCCTTCAACCCAGGATAGGCAGCCACGCTTTCTGCCGCAATCACCACCCCTGAATTCACGCCCTCGCCATTCGCTTCTGGAGGCCGCTCAAACACACCTAGCAGCACAACCTCTTTCGCGGGATCCGTCGTAGCTTCGCGCATTTCGGATGTGCGGTCCACCCAGCCGTAAGGCAGCTTGTAGCTAAATCCGAAGGAATTGTTGCGATAGACGCCAGATGTAATCTCGCCCGGTTCAGCCGTTGCCCTCGCCGTCGCATTGGGTACCGGCTTCGACTGTCCACACAGAGGCAGTGCGGCCGCCATCAGCCACACCAAAACACAGAGTCGGCTCATGCTCCCATGTTAGCCGCGAAGCGGCGCAAGAATAAAGCCCACGCTTGCCCTGAGCCCTGTCGAAGGGGCGCAAGCCGTGGGTAAGGTTGTGCATATGAGGCTAGCCGCGGAGCGGCGTAAGAAATCTGTGCGCGACGCTACGCCGCTCTGCCCATCACCGGCTGCGCACAAAACGCGCAGCGCTTGGCGTCCAGCGGAATCTCGCTCAGGCATTCCGGACACTTCTTGGTCGTCGGATCCGCCGGTGCCGGGGCCTTGCGCATCCGAGCTATGAGGTGATTGATCGGCGTCACCACAAAGAAATACACCGCCGCCGCAATCAGCAGGAACGAAACCACGGCATTGATGAAGTCACCTACCGGGAATAGCGAGCCGTTGACGGTGAAGCTGATGGCGGAAAAGTCCGGCTTACCCACTAGCGCTGCAATCAACGGCGTCAGCAGGTCTTTGGTCAACGCCGTCACCACCGATCCGAACGCCGCCCCGATCACGACGCCCACCGCCAAATCCACCACATTGCCGCGAAGCACGAATTGCTTGAATCCGCTGAGCATGGGAGCCCCTCCTGAGATGGACGCAAATGTACGGCGGGGAGGGTGACAACGTCAAGACCGCCAAAATCTGGGCGTTGCGGCGATGAAGCTTTGAAAGGGCGCGGCTTCGAGCCGCCGCCGTACATCATTTTGAAAGACTGAAGGCACGGCTGGGAAACCGTGCCCTCTCAAGAATCCAACGTTTGGCTCTGGATGAGCAAGAGCCCCTCAAATCCGCATTGGCATCACAATATACCGGTACTTGTACTCCTCACCCTCCGCCGGCCGCATCTGGCCTGCCGACTGGGAATCCTTGAACTCGAGCTTGATCTCGCCACCGCCGGTGGCCTTGAGGAAGTCCAGCAGATATTGTGCGTTGAAGCCGATGGCCAGCAACTCTCCCTGATAGTCGATCTCAATGGTGTCTTCCGACTCGCCCATCTCGGTTGACGACGCCGACAGCTTCAGTTCACCCTTTTCCAGGCGCATCTTCACTGCCCGTGAGCGCTCGTCAGCAAACTGGGCCACGCGCGAGATGGCCTGCCCGAGCTCGTCTCCGTGAACCGCGATCGACTTGGTATTGTCTTTCGGCAGCACCGCTTCAAAATTGGGGAACTGGCCGGTGAGCTGGCGCGAAGTCAAGAGCCGGTTGCCGATGCGGAAGTACAGCGTTGATTCATCCTTCGCAAACTCAATGTCCTCGGCGTCCGTCGCATCCAGCAGCGACTTCAACTCGTCCATGGCTTTCTTCGGGACCAAGGTCTTCATCTCGCCGGAGACGCCTTCAAACTTCGTTCCAGCGCGTTCAATGTGCGACAGCCGGTGGCCGTCGGTGGCAACCATGGTGATCGATTCCGGTTTCAGCACCATCAGCGCGCCATTCAACGTGTAGCGCGACTCTTCACTGGCAATGGCAAATCCGGTCTTCGCGATCATGCTGCGCAGAACCTGCGCGGGAATCTTTACCACGCCAGCGGTCGGAAACGTCGGCAGGGTAGGAAAGTTCGACTTCGCCATCCCCACCATCTTGGTGTTCGACCGTCCGCAGCGAATGCTGACCCAATGATTTTCCAGCAGCTTGATGGTGATATCGGCATCGGGCAGCAGTTTGACGTAGTCATGAAGTTTGCGCGCCGGGATGGTGCAAGAGCCCTCTTTTTTCACTTTCGCTGCACAGGAAGTCCGCAGGCTCAGATCGAGATCGGTTGCCGTCAGGGACAATTTGTCGCCCGCAGCCTCAAAAAGATAATTTGACAGGATTGGAATCGTGGTCTTGCGCTCGACCACACCTTGAGTTGCCGTCAGCTCACGCAACAGTTCAAACTTGCTGACTGTAATCTCCATCGTGGTGGTTCCCGCGGCGGTTGCAATCGCTTCTACCGGCATAACCTGAGCCCCCCGGTTGTGGCGCTACTTTGAATACTTCTCTAACATCAAGATAAAAAACTATAAAACAGCAGTAACAGTAGGTGCTAGGGAAAAGTGGAAATTCCGTCCAACTACCTTCCCATTATCACCTTCCGGCTACTCCCTTGATGTCCAAACTTAGCACCGGATGGGGCGCGCCAGAGACTAAATCCCGGTCTGGGAAAACGACACGCCCAATTCGTACACAGCTTCCACACCAGGTTCACAGGGTTGGCTGGAGAAGACACCTGCGAGAAGTGGAAATCGGTGCGGAAACCGCGATTCATCCGCCCAACTGCTCAGTCAGCTTATTGAGCAGCCTGTTCAAATCCTTGTCCGTCTTTCTTACTTCATCGATCTTCTCAACTGAATGTAAGACGGTGGTGTGGTGCTTGCCGCCAAACTGCCGCCCAATTTCCGGAAGCGAAGCTTCAGTCATGTGCTTCGCCAGGTACATGGCAATCTGCCGCGGATACACAATCGCCCGTGAGTTGTTCTTGGCCTTGATTTCCACCAGGCGCAACCCAAACTGCTCCGCCACCGCCTTCTGGATGGACTCAATCGTGACCTTGCGCGCCTGCGAGTCGATGAAGTTCTTCAATACCTGCTGGGTGTAGGGGAGGGTAATTTCGGCGCCGATCAGCGAAGAGTGCGCCACCAGCCGGATCAGGGCTCCTTCGAGCTCCCGAACATTGGATCGGATGTTCGATGCGATGTACAACGCCACGTCTGTAGGCAGCGTGACCTTTTCCTGCTCCGACTTCTTCTGTAGGATGGCGACCTTGGTTTCGAGATCCGGCGGTTGGATGTCAGCAATCAGTCCCCACTCAAAGCGGCTGCGTAAACGATCTTCCACTTCAGCCAACTCCTTGGGCGGACGGTCGCTGGCAATCACGATCTGCTTCATCGACTCGTGGAGCGCATTAAAGGTATGGAAGAACTCCTCCTGCGTGCGTTCTTTCTGCGCCAGGAACTGAATGTCGTCCACCAGGAGAACATCCACGTTGCGAAACTTGTCGCGGAAGCTGGTCATCTTGTCGTAGCGCAGCGAGTTGATCATCTCGTTCGTGAACTTCTCGCTGGATACGTAACAGATGGCACATTGCGGCATCCGCTTCGCAATCTCGTGGCCAATCGCCTGCATCAGGTGGGTCTTGCCCATTCCGACGCCGCCGTACAAGAACAACGGGTTGTAGGCCTTCGAAGGGCGCTCTGCTACCGCTTGGCAAGCCGCGTGAGCAAATTGATTGCCGCTGCCAATCACAAAGGCGTCGAAGGTGTAGCGGGGATTAAGTTGCGCCGCTCCATCCCAATCGAATCGCGCTTGCGAGGGATGATGCGACACTGGCGCAGCATGCGGCGTAAGGCCGCCATCGTGGCGCACCGGCGTCGATGCCGGATCATCTTCCGGGGTCACGAACTGCACGTCCTGGTATTCCAGGCCGAGATTGTCCAGTGCTTCCTGGATCAGGTCGTTGTATTTATCGCCGACGTGGCGAAATTCCACTGTAGGCACCCGCACAAAAAGAATTCCTCCGCTCGAGTGACTGTAGCGGGTCGGCTTCAACCAGGTGTCGTAGGAGTGCCGGTTGATCTTTTTTTCGAGCGCCTCAAGGACGCGCAACCACGGATTCGGAGCGAGACTGGAAGTTGGAACTGACATATCAAGTTCTGACGGGTGCCTTGCCGCCATCAGCGCCCACGATTCAAATGAATGCTGGAAATCACCCCCGCTCAGACCGCCCGACGGTGAGCGGTTTCGCTGGAGCCAACAAAATTATCCATTGAGCAGGAACAGGCGGCATACTAGCACAATTTTTCCCGCTTTGTGGAAATCATTCACCGGAGTTTTTTCTGCGACAGCGGATTCAAACTGCTAAACGAAATTTCTGTCAAGTGGCGACTTTATAACTGCTGCGCGTTTGGTGCAGAAGGCTGGTTCGCGCCCGGCCCCGCCGTTTGCCCGCTCTGCCACGGGTCATTTATACTCTACGTTTCACCCAGCGTTCATAGCATCTACTAATCCAGTCAGGAGCAGCCAAGTTTCATGCCCAAGCGCACGTTCCAACCCAACCGCCGTCACCGCTCGAAGACGCACGGCTTTCGCACGCGTATGAAGACCAAGGCGGGGCAGGCGGTGATTTCGCGCCGGCGCGCCAAGGGGCGCAAGCGGGTGTCGGTAAAACCCGGCTTTCGTGAGTAGCGTTTCTCCTTTCCGGAATTGGCGGGAATTCTGCAACTTGAGTTTGGACCGTGAATCGTGAGCGGTGCCGCTCCCAGGAGCCGTCTCAACGTGTCTGATTCGGGCCAGCGTGCGAGATTTCCCCGCGATTTCCGCCTGCTGCGACGCGCCGATTTCGAGCGGGTTTACAAACAGGGACGGCGGCAGTTCGCAACTCACCTGACCGCGTTTTACCGCAGGCGTGAACACGGGCAGGGGCTTCGCATCGGCTTCACCGTGAGCCGGCTGCTGGGTGGCGCGGTGCAACGCAATCGAATGCGGCGCCGATTGCGGGAAACGGTCCGGCTGCATTGGCCGGAGTGCCAGGCGCCCATCGACATTGTGATCAATCCGAAGAAATCTCTGCTAACGGTTGATTTTGTGGAACTGGGCAAAGAGATCGGCCAGGTATTCGAGGTAGTCCGGAAATTTGCCGGGAAGCAGAGGCAGCCCAATGAATAGCATTTCACAAAACGTCGTGCTGGCTTTGCTCGCGTACCTATCGCTGGGCCATCTCGCCGCTACTGCCGCCCGCCTGCCGCTATGTGCCCACCTGCTCCGAGTACGCGATGGAGGCAGTGGAACGTTACGGCGTTGTTCGAGGTTCGGCGAAGGCGATTTGGCGGGTTCTACGCTGTCATCCCTTTACCCGGGGCGGTCTTGACCCCGTCGTAAAGAGTTCGTGCAGTCACTGAGAAAGCCATTGGCAGAATTTCAGAATCCGCAGCAGGAACCCGGCATGGAGCGCCGTCTGCTCCTGGTTTTCGCGCTCACCTTTCTGGTGATTGTTCTCTTCCAGCCGTTGCTGAAGAAATATTATCCCCAGCCGCCTGCGCCGCAGACCCAACCCCAGACTCAAGCCCAGGCGCCGCCACCAGCGTTGCCTATCCCCAACACCGCTGAGGTCGAGCGGCCAAGAGCCGCCGGAGCGGCGACGGCTGCTACCAAGCAAGCCTCCACCGAATCAGAAACCACCGTTGAGAACGACCTGTATCGCGTTACCTTCACCAACCGCGGTGGCCAGGTGAAGTCCTGGATCCTCAAAAAGTTCAAGGATGACAAAGGCTCGCCGCTGGAACTGGTCAACCGAGCGGCCGCGGAGAAATACGGTTACCCGCTCAATCTCTGGACATACGACGAGGGCCTCCGCAACCAGCTGAACTCGGCACTCTACGTAACCTCAGCTTCGGGTACTTTGACGGCCCCCGCAGAAGTCACCTTCGAATACGTCGATCGGGACCTGACCGTCCGCAAGACCTTCCGCTTTGATCACACCTATCTTGTTCAGGTCGAAACCTCCGTGACCTCTAAAGGCGCGCCGGTCCCAGCTTTCCCTGCCTGGCCCGCCGGGTTCGGAGATGAGATCACGCTCGCGGGATACGCTGCCAGCCGTGTCGAATACCAGGTCAATAGCGACATCAAGCGCCTCGCGATCAAGGCCGTCAGTGGCGGGAACACTGTGCCCGGGCCTTTCAACTGGACCGGTGTGGTCGACCAGTACTTCGCCGCCGTCTTTATTCCCGACGACCCCCAAAGCACTGTCACCGTCACACTGCACAATGCCATCGACGTTGCCAAAGACCCAAAGGGCAACTCGCAAGAAACCATCAAGGCCGACGTTTTGGGTGTGGCCGTGGGAAATCCCAAGGGCCCCACCCTGGAGCGCATGTACGTTGGCCCCAAACAGCTGCACACGCTCGAAACCGTTCCCGTCACAACCATCCTCGGCGCTCCCCCAGACTTGCGCGGTCTGGTTAACTTCGGCTTTTTCGGCGTGATCGCACGGCCACTGTTCCTTTGGCTCCAGTGGACCTACAAGTACGTCGGCAACTGGGGTTGGGCGATCGTGATCCAGACCCTGATCATCAATCTGGCGCTGCTGCCATTGCGCGTTTCCAGTATGAAGTCGGCGCTAAAGATGCAGAAGATCCAGCCGCAGATGAACGCCATCAAGGAGAAATACAAGAAGTACGGCATGCGCGATCCGCGGCGCCAGGAAATGAACACCGAAATCGGCGCCCTGATGAAGGAGCAGGGAGTCAGTCCGGTGGGCGGCTGTCTGCCCATGCTGATCCAGATGCCTTTCCTGTTCGCTTACTATGCCATGCTAGGTTCCGCTCTCGATTTGCGTCAGGCGTCCTGGCTTTGGATCAAGGATCTGTCGTCGGCTGACCCTTACCTGATTCTTCCCATCTTGATTATCATTACCGGGCTGGCCACGCAGCGCATGACGCCGCAGGCGGGCATGGATCCTTCGCAGCAGAAAATGATGAATGTGATGATGCCGGTGATGTTCGGTTTCATCAGCTACCGGCTCGCTGCCGGCTTGTGTCTCTATTGGTGTGAAGGTAGCATCATCGCCATCGTGCAACAGGCCATCATGAACCGTACCAGTTTGGGCCGCGAAATGCGCGAGATCGCGTTGAAGCGGGCCAGGAAGAAGGAGAAAAAATAGCTCTTAGCCGTTGGCTTTTGGCTGTTAGCTTGAGACCTCAAGCATGCAGGGGTAGCCAAAAGCCAAGAGCTAAAAGCCAAGAGCTGCTTTATGCCGATTCCCGACAAAATCGCCGCCGCCAACAAGATTAACGACTTCCTTCGCGGTGTAGTCACCCAGGGAGGTCTTCACCTTAAGTACCGCATCACGGTCGATCCACCGCTTCCCGACGAACGCGACTGGGAGCGCCCGGAGATTTTGGTGGAATTCGCCGGCCCCGATTCCACCTTGCTGCTGGAGCGAGGCGGCGAATTGTTGCGTGCGGTTGAGTTGCTCGCCATTGAGATGCTCCGGCTTCCCGGCAACGAGCACGAGAAAATCTGTTTCGATTGCATGAATCAACGCAAGCTGCGGCTCGAGGAGCTTCGCATGGCCGCCAGCGTCGCCGCCGATCGAGTCCGCCAAACCGGTGCGCCTTACGAGTTCGCGCCCATGTCGTCACGTGAGCGCCGCATCGTGCACTTGGCGCTGCGTGATCAGGCCGATCTGCACACCGAGAGTCAGGGCGAAGGCGGCCGCCGCTGCCTGGTCGTCTATCCCAAGAATTACAAGCCCGCCGCCAGACCGACGAGGAGGACGATTCCATAGTTCGGTTTTCTCAGCATCCTTGGTGGGGGTTCTCCGCGGCCTCCGCGTTGAAGGTTTTGGTCCTACACCCGCTACAATCCAGTCGTGAATCTTGACGACACCATCGTCGCCATCGCCACCCCCCTCGGACGCGGCGGCATTGGTGTGGTCCGGCTCGCCGGTCCGGAAGCCCGCCAGATCGCTCTCCCCATGCTGCGACTGAAGCACGATCTCGATCCCGGCCTCGCCGTTTTCGGCGAATTGGTAGAGCCGGACGCGGAGCATTCACAAAAGATCGACGAAGTCGTCGTCACCCACTTCGCCAAGCCGCACTCCTACACCACTGATGACATCATCGAAATCTCTGCCCACGGATCGCCCGTGGTTCTTCGCCACATTGTCGAACTAGCTCTCGCCCGCGGCGCCCGCCTGGCCGAGCCCGGTGAGTTCACCATGCGCGCCTTCCTCAACGGCCGCATCGACCTCACTCAGGCCGAAGCCGTCCGCGACCTGATCGAATCACAAACGCTCTACCAGGCGAAAGTGGCTGCCCAGCAACTGGAGGGAGCACTGTCCCGCCGCCTTCAGCCCATCAAGCAAGAGTTGGTAAAGCTGATCGCTACGCTCGAAGCGGGTGTTGATTTTGCTGAAGACGACGTTTCTGTCCTGCCCCCAGACCAAATTCTTCAGCGCATAGCCGCTATTCGCCTACCGCTTGAGCAACTCGCCTCGACCTTCGCTTACGGCAAGCTCGTGCACGAGGGTCTGACGCTCGCCATTGTTGGCCGCCCCAACGTGGGCAAGTCCAGCCTGTTTAATTGTCTGGTCGAACGGGAACGCGCGATCGTGACCGCCATCCCTGGCACCACACGTGACCTGGTGAGCGAAACCGTTGCCATCGGTGGAATTCCTGTGAAACTAGTGGATACTGCCGGCATCCGGCCCGCACTCGACGAGGCCGAAAGCATCGGCATTCGCAAATCCCAGGAAGCCCTTGCCGACGCCGATCTGGTGCTGGTGGTGGTTGACGCTTCGCAACCCCGCGCCCCGGAAGACGCCCAACTGTTAAAGCAAGTCGAGGGGCGCCCCGCGATCGCAGTTGAGAATAAGTGCGACTTGGTTCCGTCTTTGACTTGTCATTCCGAAGGCGCTTCAGCTCCCCAGGGGTCTGATGTTCCGGAAACCGTCCGGACTTCTGCCATCACCGGGGCTGGCATCCCCGAGCTACGCCGGGAGATTCTTCGCCACGTTGGTGGAGATGCTGGCGCCCAGGCTGAGTCTGGATTGCTCACCAACCTGCGCCATCAAAACCTCGTCCACGAATCGCTGGCCCGCCTCTCGGCCGCAACCTCTGCTGTTGGCAGTCGCATTCCCCACGAAATGCTTCTACTCGATCTCTACAGCGCCCTCCGCCCACTCGACGAAATCACTGGTGCCACCACCGCCGACGACATTCTCAACCTGATCTTCAGCACGTTCTGCATCGGCAAGTAGAGTCGATGCTCGCGCCCGCCACTCGCGGATTGGGAAGACGGTTCTGCACCCTGGGGTGTTTGGGCCCGATTCGTTAGGCGCCGGTTTCTTGCTTCGGCTGCTGCGGGTCGTTGCTGGCAAGCCTCTCGGACTTTGGTAGCGTCGCGGTGATCAAGGTTCCGGTTAAGTCGGATCGAATGTCCAATGAACCACCAAGCTCACGAATCCGTTCCCGCATGCCGGCCAGGCCCACTCCGAGATAAGTGCCATCGCTACGCAGACGCTGCAAAACAGTGGACGAAATCCCCTTCCCATTGTCGCCGATGGTCAAACATACAGTCTTGCGCCCAACCGTCACTGAGATGGTTGCCTGCGAGCTTCGAGAATGGCGATGGATGTTGGTGAGACCCTCTTGCAAGATCCTGAACATTGCAATTTCGACCAGGTCGGATAGACGATCGAAATGTTCAGGGATATCGAGCCTCGTGGCTATCCCACTACGTTCCGCGAACCCGTCTACGTACCACCGGGCGGCGGACGCGAATCCGGCTTCATCCAGCAACGGAGGGTGAAGCAGGTGGGAAATGGTGCGGGTTTCGGTCAGGGCATCCTGTAGAAGGTGACTGCAGTCTGCAATCAAGTTATTGCCGGGCAGAGAGCGGCCCAGCATATCGACGTTCATCTTCGCCGCCACCAGATATTGACCCAGGCTATCGTGCAGTTCACGTGAGAACTTGCGCCGTTCTTCGTCCTGGATTTGTAGGATGTGAGCGCTCAGCTTTCGCAATGACACTTCTGCCTGCTGACGCCCTTCGAGTTCAATGTTGAGCAAGCGATAGTGGAGGATGAAAAGCACAATCGAGATAGCGAATGCCGAGCAGAAGAAAACCGCAGCCCAGCGCTCGCCAGTTCGTAATCGCAAGCTTCGGACTTCGAGCAAGTCCTGTTCTTGATCTTGCATCGCCTGAATGATCGAGTCCATTTGGCCAGCGACGGAGACTATGTTTTGCGAAAGGGCAGACTGTGCCGCCGCAGTGGATTGGCCGCTTTGCTTGAGGGTGACGGATTCGTGCATCAGGCTCAGCCGTTGCTCGACGATCTTCTGGAGCTCCGCAAAGCGATTCAGCTGGGACGGGTTGTCGCTGACCAGACGCTTCAAGTCTGCGAGTGCAGTTGGAATCTGAGCAAGTGCGCCTTCGTGATCCTGCAAGTGGTGAGGATCGCCGGAGTCGATATACTGGGCGCGCGTACGTCCCGCCCGCGACACCACGGTGTTCACCTGCGAGAGAGCAACTTGGACCTCCCGCGTATGTCCCACCCATTCTTGGGCCTGGACCAGGCGGGAGATCGCGATAAAAGCCAAGGCTCCACTGAGGAAGACCAGGATCAGAGCTGAAGCGAAAAGGACTCGAGCTTTGGTTCTTGGTGACATGGTCATTGGGGGACAACACAATGCTCTCTGATGCGCTAGATTCCCGTGGCGTTCATGAGGAAGGCCAAGAAATACCGTGGAGGAACGCCCTTCTCAAGCTGTACAACCGCGGTACACAACTCCAGCCAACTCTAGTACGGCCCTAAGCCGAACCATATTGGACCAGAAAGCCGTTCTCGATATGTTGCCGTCCCGGTCTTTACCCGGACCATCGCGGAACATTCACCCCGGCGGCATTCTCATAGGGCGCGATTTTCTCCGCGTTCTCTGGTGATCTCTCTGCCTACTCTGCGTTTCAAGGGGTTGGGTGTCTCAGTGTCTCTTTGGTGAATATTTTTCCTACTTCGACAAGACCCCTAACGCCTCCCGAAACATCACCTCAAACGAGCCATTCTTACCAGCCGCTCCCACCGCCTTCTCCGCCGCCGCCCGCTGATATCCCAGATTCACCAATGCTGACAGCACATCCTCCTCGACCGCGCTCCGCCCAGAAACCGTCGGAGCTTCTCCCCCAGCAACCGGCAACTTATCGCGCAACTCCAGCACCAACCGCTCGGCGGTCTTCTTTCCGATCCCCGGAATGCGCGTCAACCGCGCCAAGTCATTCCCGCGAATCGCCGCTGCCATCTCGTCCGCCGCCATCCCGCTCAGAATCGTGATCGCCAGCTTTGGCCCAATTCCGCTCACCGTGATCAGTTTCTCAAAGAGCTGCTTCTCCCCGGTCCGCAAAAATCCGTACAGCGCGATCACATCTTCCCGAACATGCGTATGGATGTGCAGCCCAACCTCGCTGCCCACACCGGGGAGATCAGTGAAGGTGGGTACGCTGATGGTCACGTCGTAACCCACCCCGCCAGTTTCCACAATGGCTTGATTGGGATGCTTCGCCAGCAGTCGTCCGCGCAGATGGGCAATCATGCTGCCGACATTGTACCCGCACATGAAAAGGAAGATGAGGTCTGTGCTCTCCAAAAGGCCAGGTGCGGACAAGCATGGCGAGTCTTACAACGGGTTCACTTCCCGCACGCTCTTATTCACAACAAAGACGCGGCTATTATTCGATCCAGGATCGGCCGGAAATATGAAAAAACCGACATGCTCGGCACGGTAGGCTTCGGTGGTGCCGGCGATTTTTTCTCCATCCTGGAAAGTGACTTCGAGTTTGCGGCCATGGGTTCCGGCTTTCAACTCATAGTGGTCATGGTGCTCGGGGTGCCCGTCAAAGTCTTTCACAAAGAAAACCGCCTTAACGGTCTCCAGCCTTATCTCCTTACCCGCTTCATGCGGGGACATCTCCTCCGGGAACAGACGGAACTGGGTGCGCGAGGCCGAGAAATTGAAGATGTACCCCTTCAACCGCTGCCCATCCAGCAACCCGACAACAACCTTGCTCGGACGGCCTATTCGTAGTGGCGGCGTGGGCAGCGTGCACCTCCGATTCCGGATTGCACCCAGGGAATCGATCTAGAATAGCGAGCTTTGCCGGCGATTCGGCGTGATTCCGAAATGCTCGTACGCCAACTGAGTTGCGACTCGCCCGCGCGGCGTTCGGTTCAAGAACCCAATCTGGATCAGGAACGGCTCGTAGATTTCTTCAATCGCGTCCGGTTCTTCGGCCAGCGCCGCAGCCAATGTATTCACGCCTACCGGCCCACCCTGATACTTCTCAATAATTGTCAGCAATAGCTTTCGGTCAACCTCGTCGAATCCATAGCGATCTACTTCCAGCATCTGCAATGCTGCCTGGGCGGTCGGCAGATCAATCTTGCCGCCGCCTCGTACCTGCGCGTAGTCCCGCACCCGCCGCAGCAGCCGGTTGGCAATTCGCGGCGTGCCTCGTGACCGGCTGGCAATTTCCTGAGCTCCTGCTTTGTCGACCTCCACGCCCAGAATGTCCGCCGAGCGCTCCACAATTATCTGCAAGTCGTCGTGGCTGTAGAACTCCAGCCGCAGAACAATGCCAAACCGTGACCGCAACGGGGACGACAGCAACCCCGCCCGCGTGGTCGCGCCAATAAACGTAAACGGCTTCACGTCCATGGTGTGCGTGCGTGCCGCCGGACCCTGCCCGATCATGATGTCGAGCTTGTAATCCTCGAGCGCGGAATAGAGGATTTCCTCGAGCGCAGGTTGCAGGCGGTGAACTTCATCAATGAACAAAACCTGCTTTTCGCGCACATTGGTCAAAATGGCCGTCAGGTCGCCCTTGATCTGTAACGTCGGCCCCGAAGTCTGCTGAAACGCCACGCCCAGTTCATTGGCGATGATGGTGGCCAGCGTAGTTTTCCCCAGCCCCGGCGGCCCATAAAGCAACACGTGGTCCAAAGCTTCGCGGCGCGAACGCGTGGCCTCGATTGCCACGGCCAGAATTTCTTTAACTTTAGATTGCCCGATGAACTCCGCCAGCCGCTGCGGGCGAAGCTTCAGTTCAAACGAAGAATCATCCTCGACCGGCGCCGCTGAGACGATCCGTTCGCGCTCCTGCGGAAGCTTGGGAATATTCCTGAGCGTAGCCACTGGAGGCATACTATAACACCGCTGCCAGTGATATTCGTGCGTACGATCCATCGCAAGATCGACTGCCCGCTCTCTCGCAATAGCGTAACAATCTGTAAACAAACACGTTACTATTGATATAGAAGGCTATATGCAATGCTATAATCTACAAGTGGGAATGAGCATCAAGAACGCCGCCGCAGAACGGCTGGCCCGCCAGGTCGCGAATGAAACCGGAGAGTCACTGACTGAGGCCATCCAGAAGGCTCTGGAGGAACGCTGGGAGCGCCTCCGGGCAAATCGGCGCAGGCGTGCCTTGACCGACCAAGTGGAAGACCTCTTACGCCGGGTGGATGCCCTCCCCAACCTCGACTCCCGGCCCGACGATGAAATCCTCGGGTACGACGAGAATGGAATGCCGCGCTGAATGATCATTGATACGTCTGCGCTTCTCGCAATTTTCCTGGCGGAACCCGAGCGCACTTCATTCCTCGGTCAGCTGATGCAGGCGGAGAGGCGCGGCATTTCCGCAGCCAACCTGTTTGAAACGGGAATCGTGTTGGAAGCGCGCCGTGGTGAGGCGGCCGGCCGCGAATTTGATCTCTTTGTGGTTCGCCTCAACATCGAAATTGTCCCCGTCGATAGCGAACAAATCGAGATCGCACGTTCCGCCTGGCGCAAATACGGCAAAGGCCGGCACCCTGCGGGTTTGAACTTCGGAGATTGCTTCGCTTACGCTCTCGCCAAATTCTCTGGCGAACCGCTGCTGGCCAAGGGTCGAGACTTCGCGCGCACCGATGTGGAAATGCAGCCCGTCACTTAGCCTTGTCGACAACTCCATCGCGGAAGAAGAACCGCTTTACCTCTCCGGACGGCAACGTCACCGTCGTCTCCACGACGTTGTGATTCTTGTCGAACAGATAGTCGTACCGATAGCTCTCCCCATTCGCCAGGCGCTGTTCTGAAACCCGGCTGTTATCTTTGTAGATATTCGTCAGCAGTACTCTTCCGCGCCCGTCGGTGATCGTCGTCATCAAATACGGGTCATAACCGCGGGCATGGAGAAGCGGATCGTATTCGAAACGATAAAGCAGTTGCGACGCATCGGCTACAGTCTCCAAGTGCCCCGAGGAATTGTAGGTATACCTACGGACATGTCCCTCATTGTCTCCCGCTTCGAGAATCCGATCCGCACCGTCATACTTGAAAGTGATCTTGTGCCCTGACGGAGAAATCAGTTCTTCCAGGTTGCGCACTTTATCACGCTTCAACTGAATGCGATTCCCCGCTGCGTCTTGCATCTCAGTAGGAGCACCCTGCGCGTAACTCTTGGAGTAGTAGGCCTCGGGGAAGACGAACTTGCGACCATCGCGGAAATCGAGTGTCCAGCCGTTGCCGTTCCATGCGATACTGCGCCTGGTAGAACTCGGAAAGCGTCGCATAGTGTCCGAAAACCGCGTCCGCGTAACCCGTCCCTTTTGAGATTCGCGGAAAATAGACTGGGCGGTCGTCTTCGAGATTAAGGTTCATGTAGGTATACGGATACCGCGTCCCCGTCGGACAAATGTCATACGGATGATTGGTTCCAACCCCAAACGCCCTCTTGTGGTCATCCCAGACGCGATACGTGCGGGTCAACGTCAACGGCATGACGTCGGAGATGAAGAAGTCCGTCTGGCGGAGCTTGAACATTCCCGAATCTAGTGCGACCTCAGCTTGGTTCACAGGCGAGTCATGCTTTGCGGTGGGCCTGATGAGCGAAATAGCTCCCTTGGAACTTGCCTGACCAGAATCAGCAGCCAGGGGAATCACAACCGATGGATAAGATCCGTCCCAGGTTGGAGTTGGATAGTTAAGAGCCAGCAGTTCGACTTTGACCGGCTTCGGCGCAGGGCGATAGCGGAAAAGCCCGACAGAAACGCCGACGAGCAAGAGGAATACCAACCACTTCCACCATGCTGGATGCCAGAAGCCCTCTCCGCGACTCGAACCTTGGCCACTCCCAGCGCCTCTCACCGTTACCCCGTCCCGCCTTTGACTTCACTCCCACTTGCCCGCCGTTCCAGCAGCGCCAGTCGGCGGGAACTTTCAGCGACGCCCGCCTCTACCTTGACTGCAGAGTACAACTCCCTGGCTTCCTCCCAGAGCAGTCGCGCTTCACGGACTTCACCGGCGTCGCCTTTGAGGATGGCCCAGCCCCGAATCGCATTAGCTAAATCTAGAGGTAGGGTTTGCTCATGGGTGCGATAGAGACTCAGCGCTTCGCGATAACAGGATTCGGCCAGCTCCCGCTGCTCCTCATGCCGGAGGATGTCCCCCAGATGGCGAATCGTATGTGCCAGCTTGAGGGCATCGCCTTCCTCGCGGTAAATGGCGACGGCTTCCTCGTAGTGTCCACGCGCGGCATCAATCTCGTGCAGGTCTCTTTCAATCTGACCCAGACCTGTAAGCGCCTTCGCCAACTCAATCCGCGCGCCAGCCCTGCGACAGAGATCAACCGCTTCGACTAGGTCCCGCTTGGCATCTTCTGGTCGATGCTCTCTGCGCGCCTGAGAAGCATGCCTTGTGAAGTCGTCAGACACATCCGACATAGACAGTTATTCTTCTTCTTCCTTCACGTCTCCCCGCGCCGCCTTTGCCTTCTCAATGATCTTTTCCTGCAACTGCCCCGGCACCATATCGTAATGATGCATTTCCATGTTGAAGCTGCCGCGGCCCTGGGTCATGGCGGTCAGATCCACACCATAGGTCAGCATTTCCGACATGGGCACTTCGGCCTTCACAATGGTGTTTCCACCCTTGTTGTCCATGCCCTGGATGCGCCCGCGCCGGCTGTTCAAGTCGCCCATGATCGAGCCCGCGAATTCATCCGGCACTGTAATTTCCACATTCATGATCGGCTCCAGTAGCGTGGGCTTGGCTACTTCCATCGCTTTCTTGAACGCAATGCGTCCGGCCATCTGGAAGGACAGGTCGTTCGAGTCCACGTCATGGTAAGACCCGTCGTACAGGATCACTCTGAAATCCACCACCGGAAATCCAGCCAGATACCCACGCGCTGCCGCCGTTCTGATTCCCTTTTCAACCGCCGGAATGAAGTTCCGCGGAATCGAGCCGCCGAAAATGTCATTGACGAACTCAAACTCGCCGCCACGCGGCAGCGGCTCCATCTTGATCTTGCAGTCGCCATACTGGCCGTGTCCGCCGGTTTGTTTCTTGTGGCGTCCTTGCACGTCCGCTTTGCCGCGAATCGTCTCGCGATACGGTACCTTGGGCGCTTTCAGGATCACTTCCGCGTGGTAGCGCTTCTTCATCTTTGCCACCACCACTTCAATATGCTGCTGCCCGGTTCCCGCAATTAAGAATTCCTTGGTCTGCTCATCACGGAAGAAGCGCAACATGGCATCTTCTTCCATCAGCTTGTGGATGCTCGGCCCCAGCTTGTCTTCATCGGCACGGCTCTTGGGTTCGATGGCAAACGTAATCGCCGGCTCCGGCAGTTGCACTTTGGGATATTGGATGGGCGCGTTCTTGTCGCCCAGCGTGTCGCCCGTCAAAGTGTCTTTCAGCTTGGCCACCGCTCCAATGTCGCCGGCATGCAACTCGGTCACCGGCACCGCTGTTTTGCCCTGGATGATGGAAATGTGAGCCAGCTTCTCCGCCGAGTTCTTGGGGTAGTTCTGCAGCGTTGCATCGTTCTTCAATACCCCGGAGAAGACTTTGAAATATGAGATTCTTCCGGCAAACGCATCCGAGACTGTCTTGAAAACATAGAGTGAAACCGGCTCGGCGTCGGTCTCATGCCGCTTGGGGGCATCTCCGTTTCCCGAGGCTGCCGCCTCACCTTGCACCCACTCATGCTCCGACGGCGCTGGCGTGTAGTCCACAATGAAATCCATCACCCGGTCCGCGCCCACGTTACCCAGCCCTGAACCAAAAATGACCGGGAAAATCTTGTCTTCGCGAATGGCTTCGTGCAGCGCTTTCACCAAATGTTCCTCGGGAATGGTTCCCTTCTCGAAGAACTCTTCCATCAAGGCATCGTCACCTTCGGCAACCATTTCGACCAGCCGTTCGTGAGCCTCCTGCGCCTGCTCTTTCAGGTTCGCGGGAATCTCGCCTTCTTTGCCTTTGCCGTTCCCTCCCAATTCGTAGGTGTAGGCCTTCATATTGACCAGGTCCACCACGCCGGTGAAATTCTTCTCGCTGCCGATGGGCAGCTCCAGAGGAATCACAGTCCGGCCGAACGCTTTGGTCAGCGACTCCAGCACCCGTCCGGCGTCGGCGCGCTCGCGATCCATGCGGCTGGCAATGATCAATCTCGGCGTCTTGTACTCTTCGCAGTAGTTCCACACTCGTTGAGTGACAACTTCTACTCCCGCCACCCCATCCACCACCACGATTGCAGCATCCACCACCGGTAACACCATCTTGGCTTCGTGGACGAACATGTTGAACCCGGGCGTATCGATCAGATTGATCTTCGTTTTCCCCCACTCCACGTATGCCATTCCGGCCGCGATCGACATCTTCCGGGCGATTTCCTCGTCGTCGTAATCGGTGGTCGCCGAGCCATCGTCCACCCGGCCCAGCCGCTGGGTGGCTCCCGAGGTGTACAGCATGGCTGAAACCAGCGAGGTCTTGCCGGCATGGCCATGGCCAACCACCGCGACATTCCTGATGTTTGCGCCTTCGTAAGCCTTCACGGGTTACTCCTTAAATGATCAGATCGCGTGGGACAGCCGCTCTCGGCTGTCCAGCCGAGCGGAGCTCGGCAGATTTCACTGTTTGGAGCTTCACCACGGCGGGCCCATACCAACCTAGAGAAGAGGACAGTCTATAGGCCAACGTCGAACACCCTGCCAAAGCCTAGGATGCTAACACAGCAGAAATTCGCGGAACAACTGGGTTAAAGGCGGATCGGCGGAACTTCAGATAATCGGGGTATATTGAGGCCTGCATGGCCCCCGAAAAGTCGAAAATCGGGCAATCAGCTGGCACATTCCTCACCGCCGAATGGAGGGATCTCGCCATCTTGAACTACGAGGTGGCCCCAGACCTGTTACTTGGATACGTGCCCAAGGGAACAGAACTCGACCGTTGGAACAACAAAACCTTTGTTAGCCTTGTGGGCTTCCGGTTCGTGAAGACCAGAGTGTGGGGCATTTCTGTGCCTTTTCACAGCAATTTCGATGAAGTCAATCTGCGCTTCTACGTGCGGCGGTTCGATGGCAACCAGGTCAGGCGTGGCGTGGTGTTCATTCGAGAGATTGTCCCCCGCTGGTTGATCGCTGCCGTGGCGCGGGTTGTCTATAACGAGCGCTATGTCGCTCTCCCTATGTCCCACGAGATACGGTTAGACGTTTCTGCACTCACGGTTGAGTACAGCTGGAAATTCAGGACTTCGCGGAACAGAATAATGGTGACGAGAAAGGGAAGTCCGGTGCTGCCCGCAAACGGGTCGCTCGAACAATTCATTACGGAGCACTATTGGGGTTACGCCGCTCAAAGGGATGGCGGGTGCGTCGAATACCAGGTCCAGCATCCGCCATGGAAGGTGTGGACAGTAGCGGATGCCAACTTTGAAGGTGATACGGAAGAATTCTACGGCGGAGAGTTGAACGCTGTGCTGAAGCGCCCCCCTCAGTCGGCATTTCTTGCCGAGGGATCGGGGGTCTCCGTCCACCGCGGCGTGAGGTTAAAAATAGATGTCGGACCTTGAGCAGCCCACCCGCGGCTGGGTCTTTTATGACGGCCAATGCGGATTTTGTTCCCGCTGGCTGAGGTTTTGGCAGCCTACATTGGCCAAGCGAGGATTGGCCATAGCTGCCCTGCAAGAACCGTGGGTGGTGGCACGTTTCCAGCTTCCCATGGAGGAACTGGTGCACGATCTTCGCCTGCTCACGCATGACGGACAGACCGCCTCTGGAGCAGATGTATACCTGCAAGTAACTAAGAAAATCTGGTGGGCATGGCCGTTTTATGCCGTGTTTAGTCTTCCCGGATTCAACTGGTTGATTCATGCTGGCTACCGTTGGTTTGCGCGCAACCGCTACCACATATCTCGCGCATGCAAGCTGCCGTAGTCAGCAATGGACCTACCACCTATCAATCCCCCCGTGTATCATCAACTCGCCATGCTTGGCGGCCGCACCAACGAGCAGTGGGTGGCGCAGTATGCGACCAGTCATCAGCACCCCGTGAACCGCGTCTGCCACACTCTGGGGATACCGGCAATTGTTTTTTCACTCATTCTGTTCCTCGCCGCAATCTTCCTTCACCGGCTGTGGCCTTATGCGCTTGGGCTCTTCCTTGTGGGATGGACCTTCCAGTTCATCGGACATGCCTTCGAGCGCAAACAGCCTGAGTTTTTCCACGACTGGCGTTTCCTGTTTGTCGGCATGCGCTGGTGGTGGGCTAAAATTCAGGGCAAAGCCTGAGAATCGAGCCATGTTCCCACAACTCGCTCAATTCACCGACCTCGGAATCTTCCTGCTCCGGCTTATGGTGGCCGCCATCTTCATCACCAGCGGCTGGAGTCATGTCACCAAATCCCAGGAACGCAGCCAGAGCATCGGGATGAGCCAGGGTTTCACCATCTTTCTCGGAGTCGGGGAATTGGCCGGAGGCCTCGGCGTGGCTTTCGGCGTTCTGACTCAACTTGCCGCCATCGGCCTGATTCTCATCATGTTGGGCGCCATCCAGAAAAAGATCTTCGTCTGGCATATCGGCTTCTGGGGAGAGAAGACTTACGGCTGGCACTATGAGCTGATCATGATCGTGATGAACCTGGTCATCCTGTTCACCGACGGCGGCCGCTGGGTCCTGATGAAGTAGGATTCCCTGTCTTCCTACACTGTCTTTGCCGATGACGCTTGCGTTCCGCCGGGTGCTACCCTTATGCTGTTTCCCATCGTCTGAATATTCGTGGGGTGTCTCCTACCCAGTTCTTATGCACCGTCTGACCGCCAGGCTTCTGCTGACCCTCACGCTCGTGGGCTTTCTTGCCCCCGTAGCTCTGGCGATCTCTGCTCCAGCGCCGCACGCCTGTTGCATGCGCAAGCCGATGCACGATCATGGCTCGAACGGCGCTGAATTTGAGACCGTTCCCGCCGGCTGCAACCACGACTGCTGCCATGCCCTGACAGTGTCCCAGTTCCCGCATCTCCTGCCATCAGTGGGTTCGCAGACCGCCACTTCCTCGACCCCACTGGCGGTGGAGCGGACAGCCGTAAACCGCAATCGCCTTATCGAGTCCTCACATTCCGGCCGCGCCCCGCCTCAGTTCTCCATCGCCTGATCCATTGCACGCCCGTATTACCACTGTCCACGCATGGACGGCGCTCAATAGCCGCCTCGCGCATGGCCGCGCCGCATTTGTCTCAGGACCAGGAGAATTTTCATGGGCTACATTCGTATCGCATGTCTGCTGATGGTACTCGTCTTCGCCTCCACCGCTCTCGCCACCATTTTCGGCTCTGTCCGCGGCATTATTCATGATCCTCAACATCGCCCGATCCAAAGCGCGATGGTGATGATCAAGGCCAAATCCTCAGACTGGAGCAAGACCACCAACACCAACTCCAGTGGTGAGTTCGAGTTCAGCACCGTGCCTTTAGGCGAATATTCTGTCTCCGTCGTCAATCCAGGCTTCGAGCAGGCGACAGAAGCGGTTACGGTTATTTCGGGAACCGAGCCGGTCGTGCACTTTCAGCTGAAAGTGGCGGTCAAGGGCGAAACCGTGAACGTCTCCGCCGCGCCGGCGACGGTGCCCACCGACACCGCCACGCCTACGACTCTGGTTAGCCGCCAGGACATCCAGCGCACCCCCGGCGCCGACCGCACTAACAGCATGGCCATGATCACCAATTACGTGCCGGGCTCGTGGGTCACCCACGATCAGCTCCACATTCGCGGCGGCCACCAAACCACCTGGTTGGTCGATGGTGTGCCTGTCCCCAACACCAACATCGCCGCCAATATCGGTCCCCAGTTCGACCCCAAGGACATCGACTACCTCGAAGTCAACCGGGGCAGCTACGGCGCCGAATTCGGCGATCGTACCTACGGTGTCTTCAATGTGGTTCCACGCACCGGTTTTGAGCGCAACAACGAGGCCGAACTGGTCATGAGTCTCGGAAATTTCTACCAGACCAACGACTCGCTCAGCTTTGGCAGCCATACCGAGCGTTTCGCCTACTATGCCAGCCTCAATGGCAACCGCAGCAATCTCGGACTTCAGCCGCCGGTCCCCGAAGTGGTGCACGACGCTGCCAACGGCTACGGCGGTTTCGGGACGCTTATCTTTAATGTCGATCCCTCAAACCAGCTTCGCCTGGTGACTTCCCTCCGCCGCGACTATTACCAGGTTCCCTTCGATCCCAACCCGAATGACATTGAAAACGGTTCGATCCCGGCCAACGGTTTCAGCCCGCAATACCCCAGTCTTGGTCTGCGCGACGGGGAGCACGAGTCCGATGCGGTCGTGAATTTCTCCTGGGTCCACACTTTCAACTCCAAGATTGCCATGACCGTATCGCCGCTTTTCCATTTCAACAGCGGCGACTACAACAGCCTGACCGGAGACATACCGATTGCCACCACTCAGGAACGCGGTTCCACTTATGCTGGCGGCCAAGCCAGCGTCTCCGCCAGTTTTGCCCGGAACAACCTACAGGCGGGCTTTTTCAGCTTCTATCAGCACGACAGCCAGACCTTCGGGGCCATTTTCAACGATGGCAGCAGCAATTTGCCGATCACCGACATTCAGCACCCCACCGGAAACCAGGAAACCTTCTTCATCGACGACAAATTCACTCCGGTTCCCTGGCTGACCCTGATTGCCGGCATGCGGCCGACGCGCTTCTCCGGCGGAGTTTCGGAAAGTGCCATCAGCCCGCGCTTCGGAGCCACCGTGACCATTCCGCGTCTGCGCTGGACCTTCCGCGGCTTCTACGGTCAGTACTACCAGGCGCCTCCGCTGGTGACGGTGAGCGGGCCCGCACTGATCGACTTCGCCCAGGGCGAGGGCCTGGGCTTCGTCCCGCTCCACGGTGAGTTCGACGAGGAACACCAGTTCGGCGTCAGTATTCCCTACCATGGCTGGGTGCTCGATGCCGACAATTTCCGCACCAACGCCAGGAATTTCTTCGACCACGGCAACATTGGCGCTTCCAATATCTTCTTTCCACTCACTATCTCGAAGGCCGTGATTCGAGGCTGGGAGCTGACCTTGCGCTCGCCGCGAATCGCCCATCGTGCCCAACTCCACCTGGCCTATTCCAACCAGATTGCCGAGGGCAGTGGCACCATCACCGGCGGCCTCACCGACTTTTCCTTCGACCCCGGCCTGAGCCCACTTGACCACGATCAGCGTAATACGCTGAGCGTAGGTGGCGACGTCACGCTTCCCTGGCGCAGCTTCGCGTCCACCAATGTCAGCTACGGATCGGGCTTTGCCAATGGCTTTCCCGGCCAGCCGTTCCCCGGCAACTACCTACCCGCGCACACCACTTTTGATTTGTCACTGGGGAAAGACTTCGGCGAACGTTTCTCAGCCGCGCTGAGCGCGCTGAATGTTGCCAATCGCCGCGTCGAGCTCGACAACAGTGTGACATTCGGCGGCTTTCACTGGAACAATCCGCGGGAGATTTTCGTGGAGGTCCGTTACCGCTTCCACTACTAGTGTAGGCGCGGGCGTCCCCGCCCGTGCCGAGCCCAGGGGGAGCGCTTCAGCGCTCGTCATCGCCGAAACGCTGAGTCGCCCCACTTCGCTACGTAAGCTGTTTCGCCCTTTACCGGCTTGACGGAAACCACGCGAAGCTCCTTCTTGTCCGGCACAAGTTGGCAACGGATCACAATCTCTCGACCGGCATAACCCTGCAAGGCTTCCGGATTGCTGACGGTCCAAACGTCGCTGTCGGCATCGCGCAGCAACACTCGCCCGTCATCACTCATTCTGCCGCTGACGCTGATGGTCTTTCGCGATGCCGCTTGCGCCTTGGCTTCCTGGCCGACGGCACCCGCGGAAAGCAATAACACCAGTGCAATGGAAGTAACGGTCCACCTTTTCATCTGGCACCCCCTGTCCCCAATGCGCATAACCTACCCCATCCGCCGCTTCAGTGGAAATTCAAAGTATTTATGGGGGCTATCAGAAGTTGGGATCCAGCCGCTCAAGGGAATCTGAGAACCGGAATCTGAGAACCGAGAACTGGTTTACCTTCTTCCTTTCACGCAACCTTCACTTCTTCGCGGGCACCATCACTCCAAACGTCACTCCCATCGGATCCCGCAAAATCGCCATCTGCTCACCCTGGGGCAGAGTCTGTGGCGGAATCAACACCGTCCCTCCCTGCGTGGTCACTTTCTTGATAGTCACCTCAATATCGCCCACTTCCACAAACAGTTGCACAAACGCCTGCGCTTCCGGCGGCGCCGGCCAGAATCCTCCAGGAATGCCTTTGCTCGAGCCCGTATCCGCCATGCGATACCCGAGCGGATTGTCGGACGCAATCTTCCATCCGAACACCGCGGCATAGAACGCCGCATGTTTGTCCGGTTCCTTACTGATCACCTGCCACTGCACCACGGGGTCGCCCATGAATCATTCTCCCTTCAATTGCATCAGGCCGAACAGACACAAATCCGTCAGCGCTACGTTGACCTCGTCCACGGAAACCTTGAGAGAGTGTGCAATCAACCGGGAATCGAACGGCCTCTGAGGTTGCGCTTGAAGCTGCAAGTTAATCGAGCCACCCAGCCAGCGCATCGTGCGGGCGATTTGCTGGATGGACTTCCAGGTCATCGTCCGCTTACCGCGCAGCAGTTGCGACAGTGTCGAGTGCTCGATCTCGACCGACCGCGCGAACGCCCGCAGCGAGTAGCGCGGATTGACCAGCCTCCGCCGCGAGAATTCATTCTGCAGGATGGTTTGCAACCGGATCGCCGCTGACGTGCGATACCGCTGTCGGAGTGGGGTCACGCCGAAATCCTAGCAGAGCTCGGCTGCATCGCGGCCGCCAGCCTCACGAAAGTGGGGCAATTCCGAGCACTAGGGGCGCCGCCACGATTCCCCCGAGAATTAACCTTCTTTTAACACTCCGGTCGCGCGCCAGTCACTAAAATCACGCGATGCCCCAAGACCCGCTCACCATTGAAGATTTGGCCGGCCCCAGCCCCGGCCAGCGTATCCTCCGCCTCACCGGGCCGCTGGTAATGACCAACCTCTTTGACTTTCAGGCAAAAGTCCGCGGGGACACCTCCCGCGCTCTCATCTTGGACTTTACCCACGTGCCCTACGTCGATTCCGCCGGCATCGGAGCCCTGGTCGGCGCCTATGTGACTCATCAAAAAGACGGCCGCACGCTGGCGTTGGTAGGTGTCAGCCAGCGCGTGCGCAATGCCTTGCAGGTCACCCAGGTGGAGCAGTTCTTCCGCTTTTTCCCCACTCTGGCGGAAGCCGAGAGTGCTGTAGCCTAGTGCCTTAACCCCGAGATTCCTCCTTCTTGCGGTCGCGCGTACTCTTCTTGCAGGCGCTGGGGTTTGACTGCTCACTCGCTGCATCCTAAGATAAAAAGCCACCGTCCTGCCCTTATGATCGGCCAAACCATCTCGCACTACCGCATCACTGGCCGACTCGGCAGCGGTGGAATGGGCGTTGTCTACGAAGCCCAGGATCTTACTCTCGGACGCCGCGTCGCGCTCAAGTTTCTGCCTGACGACGTCTCCAGCGATCCTGCCGCGCTTGAGCGTTTCATGCTCGAAGCCCGGGCTGCCTCGGCCCTCAATCATCCCAACATCTGCACCATTTACGCCGTCGAAAACGATGCCGGCCAGTCGTTCATCGCCATGGAACTGCTCGAAGGCGGTACCCTCGACCCCGTGGTGGCCGGCGGCCCGCTGCCCTTGGATCGCGTGCTCGACATTGCCATACAGCTCGCCGACGCCCTCGACGCCGCCCACGCCAAGGGTATCGTCCATCGTGACATTAAGCCGGCGAACATCTTCGTCACCCACCGCGGCCCGGTGAAGATTCTCGACTTCGGTCTCGCCAAACTGACCCGTACCCTCGACATGGAAACCATCGGTGCAACCATGGACGCTCCGGCACACCTCACCACCGCCGGATCCACTGTTGGCACCGTTTCCTATATGTCGCCCGAGCAGGCCCGCGGAGAAATCCTCGATGCCCGCACCGACCTGTTCTCACTCGGTACCGTCATATACCAGATGGCCACCGGCGCTTTGCCCTTCCCCGGCAACACCTCCGCCGTGATCTTTAACGCCATCTTGGATCGTGACCCCGCTCCGGTCACGCAACTCAACCCTGCGCTTCCTCTCAAGTTGCAGGAGAGTATCGACAAGTTATTGGAGAAAGATCGCGACCTGCGCTACCAGTCGGCGGCTGACCTGCGCGGCGATCTCAAACGCTTGAAGCGCGACAGCGGATCCGGAAGTGCAGCGGCACGCGCCGAGGGAGCGACGGGTGTCCACTCCCGTCATACGAGTGCACACGTCTCTCTTTCCAATCCTTCGTCCGGTTCTGCGGCGGTCGCTGCTGCGCGGCAGCATAAATTCGGAGCCAGCGCGGCCGCGGTAATTGCAGTGGTGGTCCTCGCCGCTGCCGGCTACGGCATCTACGCTTTCCTTAACCGCGCCCGGCCGATGCCGTTCCAGAACATCTCCATCACCAAGATCACCAACACCGGCAATGCCCGGGAAGTGGCCATCTCCCCCGACGGAAAATACATCCTGAACGTGGTCGAGGAGAACGGCCAACAAAGCCTGTGGTTACGCAATCTGCCCACCAACAGCGTCACTCAGGTGGTGGCGGGCGCCGACGTTGCTTACAGCCACTTGCGGTTTTCGCCTGACGGCAACTATCTCTATTTCAACCGCACCGATCCAGGCAGCGAGGAATTGCATTATCTGTATCGTGCGCCGCTTCTCGGCGGGGCGCCGCAAAAGCTGGTCACCGATATCGATACCAACGTAACCTTTTCACCCGACGGCAAACAGCTTGCCTTTCTGCGCTTCAATAATCCCGACGCCGGGAAAGGACGCCTGATCGCCATTCCTTCTGAAGGCGGCGACGAGAAGATTTTGGAAACCACCCCTATCCGCGAAGGCATTAATGACCCGGCTTGGTCTCCCGATGGCAAAACCATGGTCGGCGTGGTTCTACAGCCGGGCAATGCTTTCAGCGGCCTCGAAGCCATCGATCTTGCCACCCACAAGCGCTACGTCTTTTTTACTTCTGACAGCATCCTGCAACGGCCCGTCTGGATGCCGGACGGCAGTGGTCTGGCCGCACTTTCGCAGATGAACGGCAACCAGATCATTTACGTTTCTTACCCGGATGGCACCTCGCACGCCATTACCCGCGACACCAACAACTACTCCGATCCCAGTGTCGCTCGCGATGGTCGCAGTGTGGCTACCGTAATGAGCGAGGGCCACTTCAACCTATTCACCATGCCTGCCGGAAGCAACGGAACTACTCAGCTGCGCCAGGTCACCTCCGGCGCGGGAGGGAACCGATTCGCTTGGACCAGCAATTCGGACTTCGTTCGCGATTCCGGGGAAGCTGGCCTCAGGCTGGTAAATTCGTCCTCGGGCGCCATGAGCACGCTTTCCTCGCCGGCCAGCGGCTTTCATTTCGGTCCTTCAGCCTGCGGCGACGGACGTTACATCGTATTCACGGTGCTGAGTCCCGCCACTCGCACTCTGAATATTTGGCGCATGGATGCCACTGGCGGCAACCTTAAGCAGCTGTCCTCGGGTAAGATCCAGGACTTTTCCGTCTGCTCACGGGATGGACGCTGGGTGGTGTACGAAGATGCGATCGGCGGCGGCCAGTTGATGAAAGTCTCCATCGACGGCGGCGAGTCGGTCCGGCTGTCGCCGGAGCTGGTAGCCAATGGCTACGACATTTCTCCCGATTCCACAACCGTGGCTTTCGCCAGCTTCGGCCACCTGGGTGAGCACATCGAAGAATTGACCCTGGTCTCTCTCGATCCGGGCCAGCCGCCCAGAAAGCTCGCCTTCGAGCGGCCACGCAGCGGCGCCCTGCGCTATTCGCCGGACGGAAAGGCGGTCGTGTATCCGATTCGTACCGCAGGAGTCGACAATCTCTGGTCGCAGCCCCTAGATGGTTCCAAGGGAAAGCAGATCACCAACTTCCCCGCAGAGCACATCATCGACTTCCACTGGTCCTTCGACGGCAAACAGCTCGGCTTGATCCGCGGCCACACCGACTCCGACGTCGTCCTCATCCACGACATGCAACCGTAGCCGACTTTGATGTCGAGCAACCAGGCGGGCGTGCGGGGAGTCCAAACCCCATGCCTCCCGCTACTGCCCCTCCTCCCCCTGGAGTTACGAAAGGCGACCAACCCGTGAAAGCCACGTTCTCCACGAGGACCCTCGTATTGGCGTCGATAGCAGCCGTTGTTGGCCTTACAGCATTCTTGTGCATGCACTTTTGGCCGTTCGCAGAGCAGGCCGTAATACAGGATTTGCAGGAGGTCACTGACAGCCGCGTACAGGTGAGGGTTTTCCACTCTAAGTATTTTCCTTATCCCGGTTGCACGCTCCAGGGAGTGGTGTTCATCCACGGCACTGCCACACAGCCGCTGGTCTCAATTGACAAGGTGACAATGCGAGGCACGTACTGGGGTATGCTGGTCCGCCACGTTAGCCGCATTACAGCCGAAGGCATGCATGTATTTATTCCGCCTTTCGGCAGCGGACAGGTGTTCCACGCCCAACGGTCGGAAATTACGATCGGCGAGATCGTAGCCGACGGCGCGACCGTCGAGTTCGCCTTGCACAACCCGGTCAAACCGCCGCTGCGCTTCGATATTCGCCAAGCTTTACTGCACGACCTGGGCTGGGAAAGTGCATTTACCTACCGCCTGAGAGTGCATAATCCCGAGCCGCCGGGGGAGATCGTAACCAATGGCCAGTTCGGTGCCTGGAATCACGACGATCCTGCACGGACGCCGCTTTCCGGCGAATATAGGCTTGAGCAGGCCGATCTAAGCGTTTACCTCGGCATCGCCGGAATACTGTCCTCGACGGGAAAATTCGGCGGTAGGCTGGGACACATCGACATCTCAGGTACTACCGACACCGCTGATTTCGAAGTCAAGTCGGGGGGGCATCCCGTCCGCTTAGTAACGGAATTCAGTGCCTACATTGATGGCACGCGTGGCGATACTTTCCTTGAGCGCGTAGACGCAAACTTCCGAAACACACATGTAGTGGTCACCGGCGACATTGCAAAACCCGGAAACGGCAAAGGCAAGACCGCATCGCTTGATCTCAGAACCGGGAGTGCACGAATCGAAGACCTTGTGGGACTGTTCGTCAAGAACGAGCCGGCGCCGATGTCAGGCGCGGTCACCTTTCGGACAAAGGTGAAGATTCCTTCCGGCGAGCGGCCTTTTCTGGAAAGAGTAAGCCTGCGTGGCGGCTTTGGAATCGGCGGCGCCGAATTCTCCCAACCTTCTACCCAAGCGGAAGTTAACAAATTGAGCTCCGGTGCGCGTGGAGAAAAAGATATTTCTGATCCCGAGACCGTGCTTACCGACCTCACCGGACAGGTGGCTGTCGAGAATGGCATTGCAAGGCTTGAAGATCTTTCTTTCCAGGTGCCGGGAGCAGTTTCCCGTATGCATGGAACCTACAACTTGTTGAATTACAAGATTGACTTGCACGGCCAGATGCAGTTGGACTCGAAAATATCGAACACTCAGAGCGGGGCCAAAGCGCTCCTTTTGAAAATGATCGATCCATTTTTCAAGAAACGAAAAAAGGGAGAAATCATACCCGTGCGAATTTCCGGAACATTCGAGAAACCATCGTTCGGTCTTGATCTTAAGGACAAGAAAGCACAGAGCGTCGCCCCGCCTTCGCATGTCCCGGTCACAAGCGTGCCAGCACCCCGCCCCCGGCACTTTCAAAACTAACCACACCATCGACCGTTTGCCGATCCCGACATCCGTGAGCCCGCCGTAGTCGGGTGTCCGCGACCCGTCCTAACTTCTGATCTTCCGCAACGCCTCCAGCAACTCCTCATTTTTCGGTGTCTGATCCAGCGGATACACCTTGGCAAACACGATTTTCCCGCTCTTGTCTACAATGAACACCGCCCGCTCGCTGATTCCCGCCAGTGGCGCTCCGTCGCGCATGATGCCGAAGGCCTTCGTGACTTCTCCATGAGGAAAGAAATCCGAGCACATGGGCAGCTGGATGTTGCCGATTTCAAACTTTTGCCAAGCTTTGTGGCTGTAAATCGAATCAACGCTTATGTCCAGGACCTGGGCATCGAGTGCGGCGAACTTCTCGCGATCGGAGTTGAGCGCCGGCACTTGCTCCCCTCAAGTCGGGGTCCAGTCCAGCGGATGAAACGTTACCACCACATGCTTCCTGCCGCGAAAATCGCTCAATCGGATCTTGACCTGGGTCCCATCTTGCACGGCTGGCAGTTCGAAATCCGGCGCCACATCTCCCACCTGCAAAGCCATCGCATCTCTCCCGTCGCTGGCATTCTACGACAAATATAAAGGGCGGCTCTGGTGAGCCGCCCTCTGTGCGAACTTTTCTGTGGTTTACGCCGGTTTTACATTCTCGGCTTGCCACCCCTTGGGCCCCTTGACTACGTCAAACTGCACTTGCTGGCCTTCCTGCAGGCTGCGGAATCCGCTGGCCTGGATGGCCGAGAAGTGCACAAACACGTCCTCGCCGTTCTGACGGCTGATGAAACCATAACCCTTGGCGTCGTTAAACCACTTTACTGTTCCTGTTTCCATGGTGTTGCTTTGTTCCTTTTTCTGTTAGATGTTGCGCTGATTTACTCGCTGGACTTCTGCAGGCAGGTCACGCTGGTTAGCGGGAAGTACTGGAAACTGCATAGTGCCGTACAAGCTCAAACGCAGCCATATTTTAACCTACGGCTGTTGTGATGACCATAATTATTCGGCAAGTCGGCTGTAAGTCTCTGGCTTGCAATCGCTTGCCAGCAACCAGCGCCGATCAGACGAGGCCGCATTTTACAAAAGCCTAGAAACTTTCAGCCGCCCTCCAGCGTCCAAATCAAATGACCGTCCGACCTTTTGCCGTCCTGATCCTTCTTTCTACTTTCTCTTTCGCCAGCATCACCGCCGACGTTCGAACCGCCCTTGCCCAAGGCAACTTCACTGCTGCCACCACCCAACTCGAGACTTACCGCACCGCTCACGGCGTCGATCCCGACTATCTCGAGGCACTTTCCTGGATGGCCCGGGCCTCACTCTCTGCCAACCAGCTCGACCAGGCCGCAACTTATGCGAAGCAGACAGAAGCTCTGGCCCGCGAGCAGCTGCGGCATCGCCCCCTCGACGCCGAACCCCACCTGCCTCTTGCCCTCGGAGCTGCCATTGAGGTCCAGTCCCAAGTCCTCGCCGCCCGTGGTCAGCAGCCCCAGGCAGTCGCATTGCTTCGCCGCAGTCTGGCTACCTACGCCAGCACTTCGCTGCGCGCCCGCTTGCAAAAGAATCTCAACTTGCTTGGGCTGGCCGGCCAGCCCGCGCCGGTATTGAACACCACTGAGCACCTTGGCCCTCCGCCAAAATCGCTCGCGAACTTAAAGGGATCTCCCGTGCTTCTTTTCTTCTGGGCGCACTGGTGCATCGACTGCAAACACGAAGCCCCCATCATCACGCAATTGAGTTCGGAATTTTCCTCGCGTGGATTGGCGGTGGTCGCGCCCACTCAACTCTACGGCTACGTCGCCCGTGGAGAAGACGCCAAACCGAAAGATGAATTGGCTTATGCCGAGCAGGTGTGGAAGCAATTCTATCCCGGCCTGCAATCGGTGCCGGTTCCTGTGGGCAAATCGAACTTCGACCGCTACGGCGCCAGTACTACTCCAACTCTGGTCTTGATCGACCGCAAAGGCCGCGTAGTCCTCTACCATCCCGGAGCAATGTCTTACGACGATCTCCGCGCCGCGATAGAAAAAGCGCTGTAGATGTAGGTCGTGTGTGGCGCGGGCGCCCTCGCCCGCGCGGTTTTCTCTGCGGTCTCTGCGGTGTTCTCAGCGATCTCTGCGTTTAAGCTTTTTCTAGGTGGTACCAGTGATGATCCGTGAAAATCCGTGGCCGATTTTCCTCTGTGAGCTCTGTGTCCTCTGTGGTTAAGGTTCTCCTACCGCCGCCGGAACACCTCAAACACCAAATTAAACAATTGCACCAGCGTAATCCCGATGGTCACATAAACCGCAATCTCCAGCCGCCGCGACGCATCCTTGGCACTCCTCATCTGCCCTGCGATTTCGCTGGTAGCGTTGTAGAGTGTGTCCGCCAATTGCTCGAAATGCTCAGTCGAAGCCCGCAGCCGTTCCAGCACCCGCGAAGTCGCTGAGAGCGCTGCCGCCATCTGCTCCCCATTGCGGATATCCAGCTCCGTCTTGCACGCCGACCACCACGCACTCCCCGGAGGGTTGTCGTACATTCGTTGCCGGATCTCCTCGTAGGACCGCGTCCGCAGCAACTGCACCAAAGCCTGAACTGTCTCGGTTTCCTGGTCCTTCGCGATGAAGCCGGGCATGAACGGCAGTCTAGCAGCCACTCCCGGCTTCGCTCAGATACCCGAAGTCCATCCCGATCCCTGCCTTTCAGCCATGTGCATGGCGTTGGTTACCCAGTTACCCCTCGAAAACTCCTTGCATTCAGTGTCTTGGCGCCAACCGGGGGATGGCAGATGATCACGTATCTTGAGCGGCGAACGCGCTTTCAGTAATCACGTAGAACCCGGCGTAGCGGCTCGTCTTCTGGCAAACGCCCACAATTACGTGCCTGGCAGCGCATACCTTTCTCGGTGCGGACATCTTTGCGCACAGATTCCAAGTTGACCACGGCGTGTGACTAAAATCACACCCTCCGGTAAGGCTGATCACATCATTATGTTGATCCTGGTACTACCTTGGAAGTGTGGCATGGAGGTGCTCTATGTCAGCCATCTCCCTCATCCAAGATCAGATAAAAGAGCAGAAACCAGTTGTCGGTTTCAAGCATGTTCTCATTGCTACCGACTTCTCCCCGTGTTCCGAGCGCGCCCTCGCCCACGCTCTTCCGATTGTGCGGCGGTACGGCTCCAAAGTGTCGATCGTGCATGCCATTCTCCCCGAGAGCAGAGAGCCACTCACATTTGACCCACTACCCCGGGTACTCGACCGTGGGCGGGCTAAAGCAGAAACAGAAATGGGACGCCTCGCCCACGAAGCGCGCATTACCGACCTCAACCCTCATATGCTGCTCGAGAGAGGCAGCGTGTGGCAGGTGCTTTCCTCGGTCATTCCAGATGAGAAAACGGATCTGCTCGTCCTGGGCACTCGCGGACGCGGCGGTCTGAAGAAGCTCGCGCTCGGATCGGTGGCAGAAGAAGTGTTGCATCGGGCCGCCTGCCCAGTGCTCACCATCGGCCCCGATGTCCCGCCAGCAGAAGTAGGCAAAGCCGAGTTCAAGACAATTCTCTTCGCGACCGACTTCGGACCCGCTTCCACCAAGGCTTTTCCCTATGCTTTGTTCCTGGCAGAAGACTGCCAGGCGCAGCTCATCCTTCTCCACATCGTGCCACCTACGCTGGTAGCCGACGTTGGTCCCGGCGTGTATGGCCCCGGAATCTATCTCGCCCAGGAATTGATTGAATGGCAGGAGGCAAAGAGAAAAGAGAGCCTGCGCAGGTTGAAGGAATTAGTTCCGTTGCACGCGAACCTCAGATATGAACCCGAGTACCTGGTGGGTTTGGATCCACTGCCGGACGGAATCCTGGAAGCTGCGGCGTCGCGCAATGTTGACCTGATAGTCATGGGAGCGAATCCGGTGGCCGCGGCTCGCGTGGCCGCACACATCCCTTGGGCCCTTACCCACGACGTCATCTGCAAAGCCCAGTGTCCGGTACTGACGGTTCGGCGGTAGAATGTACATTGTGCAGAACAAGAACACGAGGATAGAAATGAAGACCTCTCAGGCTACCGCTTACGAAGAAGAAGTTCGCCCCGCTGAAGCCGCAAAGCACGTCGCCGGTGCCCGTCACCTGCTGACCGAGTTGCGCAAGAAACTCGAGGATGATCATCCGGAGCTGCAGGAAGCCATCACCAAGCTGGAAATGGCTTTGAGTATCCTCACGGTAAAGACCGGCGGCATGCTCTAGCCAGACTTTCTGCAGCCTGTCCCGCGGGCGGGCTCTCGCGCGTTCCAGCCTGACGAGCCCACCTGGTCTTCCGCTATTCCCTTGACCCACGTCCTAGCGTGCCTTGTGCTCGCTACCAGGTGCGACCGGAGTTCGAACCGCGGCCAGACTCGACGAACCGGCATTTCCTCGAGCCTTTTCGAGCTGCACCAATCTCGCCTCTAGAAGTGCATCTTTCATAGTCTGCTGGCGCAGTTGCATGCGCAAGCTGGCTACCGCGCGTTGCTGGTTCTGGGCCTCATCCTGCTGCAGATGGATTTGCTTTGCCTGTTGCCGGATCTGTTTTTGCTGCTGCTTGACCGCCTCGATCAACAGCGCCGTCAAGCGGCTGTAGTCGACGCCTTGAGCGTCTTTGCCGTTGGCTTCAAAACTGACCACTTCCGGTACCACGGCGCCGACTTCTTCCGCGATGACTCCAATCTCAT
The DNA here is from genome assembly GCA_963734415.1 of uncultured Acidobacteriota bacterium. Lineage (GTDB taxonomy): Bacteria > Acidobacteriota > Terriglobia > Terriglobales > Acidobacteriaceae > JABCZH01. The sequence continues at coordinate 295,010 of CAVTHF010000002.1, forward strand.
GCTTGCCGGAGGCCTTGAGATCGTAGGAGACACCGCGTAGCTGCTCGACCTTGCCCAGCGCGTCGGGAAGGGTTTGGATGTTGATTTTCCAGCGACGCGAGCTGTAGACGTCCCAACCGTCCGCAATGGCGTGGCCGCTACCTCGTGCAACTTCAAGAATGCGCCCCGGCCCTGACTCTCCGATGCCCACCTTCCCGGTCGCATCAATGAATATGGCTGGAGCCGCGGGGTGGTCCGGATTGCCGGTATCCCCGGTGACGAATTCCAGGGGCCCTGAACTCGCCAGATACGTGCTGTCTGTCCCAGCTCCCACCCGCAAACGCAGTCCCGGCCCGGTATTTTGCAATAAAAGCGAGGCCACATCGCCGGTTTGTCCACTCGTGATCAGCAACAGGTCCTGCCCGACGCCGGCTGGCGGCTTGTGATCGATGTGCAGAAGCGTTTGCGGAGCCGTGGTGCCAATGCCAACGAAAGTGTCGGCCGTCGCGCTGTTGATGCCGTTGATGCTGCCGAGCACCATGCTATTGCTTTGAGTAACATCGGCATTGGAGCCAACGGCAGTGGTGTTGCTGAGACTGGGTTGGGAGATGTCCGGCCCCGCTAGATAACCTACACCAGTATTGTTGGAGCCGGTGACATTGTGCCAGAGCGCGTCCGCGCCCAGACCAGTGTTGAACGAACCCTTGGAATTGTTGATCAGCGCCCCGCCGAAGGCGGAGTTGAAAGCTCCTTCGGTGTTGTTCTCGAGCGCGAGTTCTCCGCTGGCGGTGTTACTGGATCCGAGCGTGTTCCTCGCCAGCGCCAGGAATCCGCTGCCCGTGTTACCCCCACCTGTACCGGTAGTATTTCCAGCGAATCCCAGAAAGGCGTTGGCGCTCCCGCTCGAGCCGAATGCGAATAGAGTGCCGCCCAGATAATAAGCGCTTACATTGACACCTGCTCCGGAAAAATTACCTGAGGAATTGATATTTCCGAGTATCGTCTGATCTGCCGTAAAAGTGTTCGTAGCGTTTAGTTGCGGCACTTTCGTGGTGTCGAGGTTCAGCGTCTGCACCCCGCCTGTACCACCGCCGGTGAGATCGGTACCCGCGGTCACGCCGGTGACGACCTTGGTCGTGTCCACACTCAGGGTGACTACGCCGCTGCTGCCACCTCCGAGTAAATCGGTTCCAGCCGTGACGCCGCTGATCGTCCCCGCACCCGGAAAGGTTTGCCCCGCTGCGAAAGTGATCAGACCCGTGAAGTTGCCGCTACCATGAACGTCGAGCTTGGCGACCGGAGCGGTGGTCCCGATGCCCACCAGGGTATCGGCAGTGGCGCCATTCACGCCGTTAATGCTGCCCAGGACCATGGCATTGCTGGCCGTGACCTGGGCGTTGGCCCCAATTGCTGTGGCGTTGTTGAGACTGGTTTGCGTACCGGGGTTGGACTTTGCTCCCAAAAAGGTGTTATTCGATCCGGTGGAGTTAACAAAGCTCGTAGGTACGCCGGCAGTATCGCCGACGGCGGTATTCTCTGACCCAGTGGAGTTGTAGCCCATTGCCAGCTCACCAAGGGCAGTATTGCCGGAACCGCTAGTATTGCTGGCCAGAGCGGATAGACCCGAGGCGGAATTCCCGGAGCCAGTCGTATTCCTCGCGAGAGCGCTTGTGCCCGTGGCCGTGTTGCCGCTTCCACTGGTGTTGCTGACAAGGGCGGTGAACCCACCGCCGAAGTTATTGATGCCGGTGCTGGTTTGGTTCCCTGCAAATCCCAAGTACGCATTGGGGTTATTTCCTGACGGAGATCCGAATGCAATAGGACTCCCTCCCAGGTTGAAGCTGGTGGTCACATTGACGACCCCGGCAGTCACTGTGCCACTCGCGGCCAGATTGCCGTTTACCGTCTGATCGCCGGTGAACGTATTCGCCACGTTCAGTTGTGGCACCTTGGTGGTGTCAAGGTTTAATGTCTGCACCCCGCCGGTGCCGCCGCCGGTCAGGTCGCTCCCTGCAACCACTCCCGTAACCACCTTGGTCGTGTCGACATTGAGGGTCACGTTGCCGGTGGAGCCGCCGCCGCTCAAATCCGTGCCCGCAGTCACGCCGGTGATGGTGCCCGCACCCGTACCCGGAAAAGTCTGTCCGGGAGCGAACGTGATCAGCCCGGTGAAGTTGCCGGTGCCGTGCACATCCAAGGTTGAAGCGGGCGTCGCCGTGCCGATGCCGACGCTGACTGCGTTCGACCCAGTGCCACCCAGGACCAGGGCGTTACTCTTGCTGACTACAGCATTGGCCCCAAGGGCGGTGCTATTGGTGAGGTTGGGAGAGTTGGAGTCCGGACCAGCATTGATGCCCAAGGCGCTGTTGTTGGATCCGCTGGTGTTGTAGATAAGCGCGCTCGCGCCGACGGCGCTGTTGTTCGAGCCAGTGCTCTGGTAGAGCGCCGAGTCGCCGACAGCGCTATTGAGGGAACCCGCGGTGTTGGAATAGAGCGCATGGTCTCCACTGGCGGTGTTGTAGCTGCCAGTGGCATTCGACCCAAGCGCATAGTATCCCTCGGCGGAGTTGTAAGCGCCGGTGCCGTTCGAGACCAGTGCGTTCATACCATTCGCGGTATTGCCCGCGCCGGTGGACGTAAAACTGCCGGAAAAACCGAGAAAAACGCTACCACTCGACCGCGATCCAAATCCAAACGCACTGCCCCCGAGGTTGAAACTAGTGACCGCGTTGACCACTCCCCCCGTGACCGTTCCGGTGGCGGTAGTGTTGCCGGTTACGTTCTGGTCGCCGTTGAACGAGTTGCCGCCGAGCGTCGCGTAGCTGCCTGCGGGTTGAAATGCGCTGGCCGACAATCCACCAAGTAGGCTCGCATTCAGGTTCGGCACCTGCGTCGTCGAACTCACCTGTAACGGAGCGGTTCCTTGGGCGGCGGTGGAGATCAACTGCTGCGCCGTCATAGTGCCGTTGATCGTCTGGTTCTTGGTGAAAGTATTTGCGTTCTTCAGATTGGCGAAGTTCTGATTGGCAAACGGAATGTTGATACTCAACGTGACGTTGCCACTGGTGCCCCCGCCGGTGAGACCCGTTCCTGCAGTAATTCCGGTGATCGTGCCGGTCCCCGGGAACGTCTGCCCGGTGGCAAACGTGATCTTCCCATTGCTGGCAATATTCAGGCCCGTCTCTCCCGGCGAACCCGAGCCATTGCCGTAGAGAAGATTTAACGTTCCCGCAGGACTTGCGCTGTTATTCCCGCTGGCCTCAGTCTGCCACTGAAACACCGGCCCAATGGCTTTCTGACTGGTGCTGTTGAACGATGATCCTTGCAGCGAAAAAGGCTGCGAGCTGAATCCACCCGCCGCCGTCGCCGTGCCGGTGCTGGGTAACTGCACCGCGCCCCGTGCGATGACCCCACCATTCACATCCAGCGTGGCCGCCGGCGTGGTCGTGTTGATACCGGTCTTGGCGCTGGCCCCCGTTCCCGACTGAAACAGCACCGAGTTGCCCAGCGTGTTTCCGTCTGGAGTCCACAAGGGAATGAAGTTGACCGTACCGCTGCCTCCGAGTGCCGGCGTCATGTTGTCGCCAGCCGGCGAACCGCTCGGCCCCGGCACGGTCGCGTTTCCCGGCGCGGCCAGCACAAAGGCCGACGCCGGAAGTCCCCCCACGGTCTCCGCGTCGCCGGCCTTCAATGCATAGGGCACGCTCAGCAACAAAGTGCGCCCCTGTTCCGCTTGACCTTCCGGCTGTACTCCCAGCCAGCGGGCCTCGCCAGAAACGAACAACCCCTGCGGCAGGCCACCCGACTTACTCGCTCCCAAATAGACGGAATAGTGTCCCTGGGTATCGGCCTGCACGTTCTGCGTCTCCAGCCACAGCGGCGAACCGCCTTGTTCATCCTTATAAAGAGCGAACGTGACGCCGACCGTCCCGCTCTGCGGCTTGCCCGCGGCATCCTTGACGACTGCCGTTGAACTTGATCAGCTCAGGGACCACCGAGGTTTGACCGACACTCGGCGGTGCCTGGGCCAAGAGTGGCAGCGACATCGCCGCGATGAGAATGACGGCCAAAGCGACGGCAAGACGAATCTGCCGCGCATGAATGGTGAATAGGCTCAACATTTTTTCGCCCCCGAGCGTTTGCTCTAAATTCGCGTTCTATTTAGGAAAAACGAAAAAAAACGAGAAATCGGCTCACCGCACCCTGATTTTTCTGGCCGGGCCACAGCGCGCCCGTGTAACATATTTAATATCAATACGTTACGGGCGCGTTGACTTTGAATCGGAACCGGGATACCTTCTATCCCCAAGTTGGAGGCTTCCTCCTTGGCGTGGAGTATTGTGTGCGGTCCGCTTCGTCTTACCCTGTGACCGATCTGCTGTCCCGCTGGAGCGAAGGGGATGCCGCCGCTCGCGATGCGCTGGTTCCGCTGGTTTACGACGAGCTGCGTCGCATCGCTCGCAAGTGCCTTGCCGGACAACGTAGCGGCCATACTTTGCAGCCCACCGCCCTGGTGCACGAGGCCTATTTGCGGCTGGTGAAAAGCCATTCCACCCCGTGGCAAGACCGTGCCCATTTTTTTGCCGCCGCCGCACAGATGATGCGGCAAATCCTGGTTGACCATGCCCGCATGCGCGCCGCTGCCAAGCGAGGGGGCGGCGCCATCACCGTGGTTTTGGACGACGCTGTGGCCCTGCCTAAGACGGCCAGTCTGGACTTAATCGCCCTCGACCATGCCATGAAACGACTCGCAATTCTGGACGCGCGTCAGTGCCAGATTGTGGAACTGCGTTTCTTCGGCGGCCTTTCTATCGACGAAACTGCGGAAGTCATTAATATCTCGCCTGCAACCACCAAACGAGAGTGGGCTACGGCACGACTCTGGCTATATCGTGCGATGAACAGCGGTGCCGTGGCATGACGCCCGAGCGCTGGCAGCAGATTAAAGATGTGCTCGCGACCGCTTTAGAAATTGTGCCCGCCGAGCGTGCTTCTTACCTTGACCGCTCTTGTTCCGCCGATGCCTCGCTTCGCCACGATGTCGACCTCCTGCTCCTCGACGAGGAAAAGCTCAATCCGCGATTTCTCAGCGACACCGCCCTGGCCGTTGCCACCGCCGAGGTCCTTCCCGAAGAGCCCAGCCGTTGGATCGGGCGTCGCATCGGGGTCTATAGAATTCTTGAGCAGATTGGGGCGGGCGGCATGGGCGAAGTGTATTCCGCTGTCCGCGATGACGACGAGTACCACCAGCAAGTCGCGTTGAAGGTCGTTCGTGCCGGCCAGGATTGCGGTTTCGTAATCACTCGTTTCAAAAACGAGCGCCAGATCCTGGCCACCCTCGATCATCCCAACATCGCCCGCCTGCTCGATGGGGGGACGACGCAAGAAGGCACTCCGTATTTTGTGATGGAGTTGATTGAAGGCCAGCCTATTGGCGAATACTGCGACGCTCATCGGCTATCGATCTCAGATCGCTTGGCGCTTTTTACCCAAGTGTGTTCGGCGGTGCAGTACGCCCACCAACGGCTGATCATTCATCGCGACATCAAACCCGGCAACATCCTCGTCACCTCCCAAGGCACACCCAAGTTGCTGGACTTCGGCATCGCCAAGATTCTCGGTCTCGACACCCTGGCCCCAGCGAACGACCCCACCCTGACCGCATTTCGGGTCCTGACTCCCGGGTACGCCAGTCCGGAACAGATCAAGGGTCAGCCCATGACTACCTCCAGTGACGTCTATTCGCTGGGAGTGGTGTTGTACGAGTTGCTGACCGGACGCACCCCTTACCGGGTCGCAACCCGAAGCTCGCATGAAGTCGCCCGCGCGGTTTGCGACGATGAGCCGGAAAGGCCGAGCGCCTCCATTCGCAGAGTCGATGCCGAAGGCAACGGCCTTTCCACGCCGCGCACCTGCGAGGAATTTAGTGCGGCTCGCGGCGGCTCACCAGAAAAGCTGCAAAAACGGTTGCGCGGAGATCTCGACAACATTGTTCTGATGGCGTTGCGCAAGGAGCCGTCCCGCCGCTATTCCTCGGTGGAGCAGTTTGCCGGGGACATTCGCCGCAATCTGGCAACGCTGCCCGTGGTCGCGCAGAGAGATACAGCTCGTTACCGCATATCGAAGTTCGTCGCGCGGCACCGGGCGGGAGTTCTGGCGGCGGTAACGGTTGCGTTGGCTCTGGTTGCAGGACTCCTGATCACGATGCGAGAGGCCCGGCTTGCAAACCGTCGTTTCAACGATGTTCGCGGTCTGGCTAATTCCCTCATTTTTGATGTGCACGACTCCATCAAAGACCTGCCGGGGTCGACGCCCGCCAGAAAAATAATCGTCGACCGCGCTCTTCGATATCTAAATGTGCTGGCCCAGGAATCAAATGGTGACATGGGACTGCAGCGGGAACTGGCGGCCGCCTACGAGAGAGTAGGGACCGTGGAGGGAGACTATACCGAAAACAATTTAGGCGATTCGCAGGGCGCGCTGGCCAGCTACCAGAAGGCGCTTGAAATCCGGAAACAGGTCGACGCCGGCTCCCGGGATTGGAACGACCACCTGGCGCTAGCGCAGAATTATCGTCTGGTAGGCCATCAGCAATGGGCCAACGGCGATCTGCACGGGGCGCGCGAACATATCGATCGCGCGATTGCAATCAGCGAGAATCTCAACCAGGCGCAGCCCGAAAACGCGAAAATTCTCTCCGAACTGGGTTTCGACTACGGAGCCTCGGCAAGGCTTGGCTATCCCGAGGATCGCGCGGCGCGCCAGAAGATCGCCGGCGATTATCGCCGGGCCCTAGCGGCAGATGAAATCCTGCTCAAACTCAAGCCAGACGACGTTACCGTGCTGTACGGCTACTCTCTGGACTTGAGTGGCCTCGGCTTTGTTCTGACAGAATCAGATCCACAAGCGGGTCTCGCTAACTACGAAAAAGCGCTGGAAATCGATCGCAAGCTGTCCCAGATGTCGCCGGAACCCCGCTATCAGCGTCGTGTAGCAGTTGACTATGGTTCGATTGCCAGCGTCTATGACGACGTCGGTGACTATGCACGTGCCGCCGACTACGACGTGAGGGACCTGGCAATTTTCCAGGACCTGACACGGGCGGACCCCAAGAACGCATTGTTGCGGCGCGGACTCGCCATCGCATACAGCAACACCGCCGCCGCGTTTGTGAGAGCGAACAAGATTGAGTTGGCTCTCGAGTATTCGGACAAGAGTGTGGACATTATGCGGACGCTTGTGGCATCCGAACCGCAGAAGGCCTACAACCAGGGTAAATTTGCGGGCACGCTGGTCACGCGCGGCACCATCCTGATTTCTGCGAACCGGCCCGAAGCTGCCATCGCGGACTTTGAGAGCGCAAGGTCCCTCTATGAGTCTCGTAATATGGAAGGCACGACCTATAAACGTACCAATGTGGCGGCGTGCGACGTCAAGATAGGCGAAGCGGCCGCTCGGAAGCAGAATGATCAGGCGGCCGCTGACTCTTATCATCAGGCCTTGTTGATCGTTGAGCCTTTGATCTCCACCGAGAACCCTGACCTCGACGCGCTTTATGTGGCTGCCGATGCATATTCGGGGCTCGGCGACATCAGCATCAGGAAAGCTCAGCGAAAAGGTCAAACCACTGACGAACGGAAATCAAACTGGGCCGAGGCCCGATCCTGGTACCAATTGAGTTTGAACACCTGGCACCGTTTTGAACATCCCAATCACACCGCTCCCAACAGCTTCCAGGTGGGTGATCCCGTGACCGCTAAGAAACAGTTGGAGTTGGCCGAGAAGGCCGTGGCGTCTTTGCATTAAGACAAATTTCCTGCCGTCGGATCCGTTGGGTTCGGAGTAGTCGTGTGACGAAGTACCAGGCATATTCGCAGAGTCTTTCCTTGCCGTCGCTCCGCCGGGGTCCGTGCCAAAGCTAATTCCGCCGGGATCAGAGCGACCAGGATGGAAGCTTTTCGCTGCAAGGTGTGATTCCCGGCTCCTACACCATCGTGGCAATTGAAGATGGTTGGGACCTGGATTGGTCGTCGCCGGGAGTAATCGCGCGCTATTGCCAGCGCGGGCAAGCCTTGACGGTCGGAGGTCTGGATAAGAGTTCCGTTCGCTTGCCTGATCCGGTCGAACTACAGCCGAAATGAAGCGAAAGGGCTGGCGGGTGTCGCAGAGTGGTCGAAAACAACGACTCCTTCCCGCTTCACCACGCCCAGGTAATGTTTCGACCTCGGAAATGCGGGGACATCCATGCATTATTCCCGCATTATTTCTCATCATAGATGCTCCCGGCTTTTCTCCAATCTCAGCCAGCGATACGAGAGCCCTAGCTCGACGGCAAGCGCAGTCCCCGCAATGATGAAGTTTGACCACATCCTCAGATAGAGCGTGCTAACAGAAGATGCAGTCAGGATAAGGATTGGCGGGTGGCCCCACCCTTTATGTCTTTCACTGCCTGCACCACAACGAAAAGGGGTGCCCCACTCTTTCGTGCTCTTTGCGAGAGAGTGGGAGGCAGTGCTGCATGCAGTGATGGGTATGAATCGAAAAAAACTTCACGGCGATCACGATTCACTGCGTCCGCCCTTTGCAAAACCGCAAGGAGCGGGGCACCCTGCAGAGTGGTCGAAGACAACGACTCCGTACCACTTCGCCACGCTCATTTCGTCTATTGACCTGAGCACGGTGGCAATGGGCCTACCAATCTCCCACCGCTAACTTTCCTGATTCGTGCCTGCCCTGGTTCACTCGCCACTTTGGTGCCAGGTACTAGCTACTTCTCCCCCTTCAACATCTCCACCACTCGGTCAAAATCCTCGAGCGTGGCGTACTCAATCACAATCTTCCCTCGTCCCTTGCGGTCGCTGATCCGCACTCGGCAACCCAAAACTCGCTCCATCTCCGTCTGGATCGCGCGCACATTAGGATCCTGCTCCTTGTAAACCTGTGTCGGCGGAAAAGCTTCTTGTGGCAGGTTGGCGTGGTCCACGCGCTCGATCAACTGCGCCACCGACATTTTTCCGTCGATTGCTTCCTTCGCGATAAACGGAACCGAGTGCGTATCTGTCAACTGCAACAGCACCCGCGCCTCGCTGAACCCCAGCCTTCCGTCGGTCAGATATTCCTGTACCTCAGACGGCAAGCGCAGCAGACGCATGTAATTGGCAACCGACGCCCTTGAACACCCAGTGCGTTGCCCAATCTGCTCCTGCGTCAGCCCAAAGTCGCGGCTTAGACGTGCAAACGCATTCGCCTGCTCCAGGCAGTTAAGATCCTGGCGCTGCAGGTTTTCGACCACCGTCATCTCGGCCGCTTGTTGGTTCGAAACCTGCCGTACGATCGCGGGAATGCTCAGTTCGCCCGCCAGCTTGGCCGCCCGGCATCGCCGCTCCCCCAGCACCAGCGTGAACCGCCCCGCCGACGACAGCCGTACCACAATCGGCTGCACCACCCCATTCACCCGGATCGAATCCGCCAGCTCCTGCAGCGCCGCCGCTTCAAACGCCCGCCGTGTCTGATAAGGGTTCTCATCAATCTGGTCCAGCTTGATATGGACGACCGCATCCCCCGGTTCGCGCTTCAACCCCACCGCAGCGTGCAACTCCGGCAAGACGATCGGCTCCGGCTCGGCCGCAACTGCACTCGCCGCAACCACGCGCGGCCCCACCGGCAGCAGCGAATCCAGCCCCCGCCCCAGCGCCCGCCGCTTCTCCACCGGCTTCTCAACAATATTGTCCGCAATCTTTTCCGTCGTAGCCATTCTCATTCCCCTGCCTTCGTCATCCTGAGCACCCCCACTTTTGTCATCCTGAGCGAAGCGAAGGATCTCCTTCTCCCCGGGCGCCGCCTTAATACATCGACCGTCATCGATCTTGTATATTGATGGTGATCAATTTATTCCGCTCCTTCATCCACCGCTTCCAGCGCGGGGCGTTGACCACTTCCTTCTCCTCGGCCGCCTCCGGCGCCGCCGGCATCTCCTGCACATTCATCGTGTGCCCCAGGATCTCTTTAGCCAACTGGATGTAACTTTCCGCACCCCGCGAGCGCACGTCATAAATAAGGACTGGCTTGCCGTGGCTCGGCGCTTCCGCCAGTCGGACGTTCCGCGGAATCGTGGTCTTGCACAACTTGTCGCCGAAGTAGCGGCTCAACTCCGCCGTCACCTGTTGCGCCAGGTTGGTCCGGTCGTCGAACATCGTAAGCACGACGCCCTCAACCGAGAGCCCAGGATTCAGTCCCGAGCGAATCCGTTCGATCGTGTCGAGCAACTCCGAAATCCCCTCAAGGGCAAAATACTCGGCCTGCATGGGAATCAGAACCGCGTCAGCAGCAACTAGAGCGTTGAGCGTGAGCAGATCCAGCGCCGGCGGACAGTCCATCACCACATATTGGAAGCGATCGCGAATCGGGGCCAGGGCATCGCGCAAGCGAAACTCTCGCCGCTCCGCCTGCACCAATTCCAGATTCGCCCCGATCAGGTTCTTGTGCGACGGAATGAGCCAGAGCTGCTCAAGCTCAGTCTTCTGCAGCGCGTCTTCGGCGCGCGCCGAACCCATCAATAGGTCGTAGGTGCTGATTCGTTCAGGATCTTTGGAAAAGCCCAGGCCGCTGGTGGCGTTCGCCTGGGGATCGGAATCAAGAAGTAAAGTGTTGACCTCGGCGGCAGCAATGGAAGCGGCCAGATTGATGGCAGTCGTCGTCTTGCCCACGCCGCCCTTCTGATTGGCTATAGCGAGAACGCGTCCCATTCAATTTTTTCGGAGAAGCCGAGAGCTTCCTCGCAGAATAGTTCGAAGTGGGTTCGAATTGCAATGACGGATTTCGGTGCAAGGTTGCGGAGAGAGATTGCGTCGCAAGAAGAATGAGTTGGCGGAAGCGGACGACCAACTTTCCACAGCGGACGCTAAGACTGGCGCTAACGAATGTTCCACGTGGAACAATTTGAGCGTTCCTGAATGGCGTGGCGAAAAGAGTCGCTCTAGAGAATGTTCCGCATGGAACACTTCTCGTGACCTGATCGAGAGGGAACCAATAACTGCTCAGGTCTGGCTGCTCGTTCCCACTTCGCCATCCAATATTGCTTCCGCCAAGGTTGTCGGGATCATTTTGTGCCGTCTCTTGGAATAGCCATCCCACATGTTGCACAAGTGAATTCGTGGCTAACTTGGTATTTCCTGGCGGGAGCTGCCGATCAGAAGAACCCGGCTGGAGGAGAGCGGGAGCGGGAGGGCAGAGTTCCAGACGGCGGAGGGGAGGGTTTCGGTGGCTTGGGGGATTTGAGCTTGGCCGATCAGAAGGGCGAGGCGGCCTGCGGGAGCGACGAGGCGGGCGGCAGCGGGAAGGGCTAACGAAAAGCGCTCGACGGCGCGGAGAGTCACGACATCGGCCAGGGGGCCGGAGTAGGCCTCGGCGCGGCCGGGAAATATATTGATGTCCGTCAATGTAAGGGTGCGAGACAGTTGGCGGAGGAAGGCTACCTTCTTTTGGCTTGATTCGATCAGGGTGAGATGAAGCTGGGGCGCCCAGAGTTTGATGGGGACTCCGGGGAAGCCGGCGCCGGAGCCGATGTCGATCAGGGAAGCTGCCAGGGCTGGGTCGGGGAAAAGGTGCCGCGCGGCGAACAGAGATTCGCCGAAGTGTCGGGTTACGATGGCTTCGGGCTGGCGGACGGAAGTGAGATTGATGCGGGCATTCCAGCGCAGCAATAGATCGATATACATCGATATATAATTGAGTTGGTCGGCGGGAAGGGGTGCAGTCAGGAACGGCTGCAGCAGTTCGGAGATGCGGGCGGTCTCCACGGTCAGAGAGATTGTAGAGCGTGGATGGTGGGTTTGCGAAGGCCGGCACGATTCCTCGTTGCGAAAGATGACGGGCGATCCGGTCCGCCCCCTGTAAAAAAGGCCCAAGGAACGGAGCACCCCGTTTTGAGAGATGGGTTGCTTCGCCCGGCGTATACTCACTGCCTATAAGGCCCGGGCCACCCGCCCGAATGTTCTACTTTTCTGCACGAGGGGGTTCGTATGTCTCAGAAGGCTTCCCAGCAAAGCGAAATTCAGCGTCACCAACTCGGGCAGGAAGTTTTCAAAGCGATCTTGCCCGAAGATGTCGATTGGAAACCGTTCCTGGCATTTCCGCCTTCGGTCCGGCTGGCCGTCGTCGTCGGTCAGCCCTCGCAGCCCGGCCCTTACACCATCAGGGTCAAAGCACTCGACGGCGCGAAGCTGATGCCTCACAAGCACCCGGAGGATCGAGTCTATACCGTGATTTCCGGGGTGTTCTATATCGGACTGGGTGATGAATTCGACGCGAGCAAATTGGAAGCCTATCCGCCCGGCGCGGTGATCATTCTTCCTGGCAACACGCACCATTTCCACTGGGCGAAATCCGGCGAGTACGTCACGCAAATCACCGCCATGGGGCCGCTGGGACTGGAATACCTCAGCGCGAAAGACGATCCGCGAAACAACCACTCATAGCTTTTTGTCAAATTGGCTCACGATGAACGATCAGCTAAAGCAGGATTATTCTGGAGTGCGAGATCAAGCGATCCGCGCGGCACTGGATCAGCATTGGGCGGCGTCCGATGCCGAAACCCAGTTTTTTGCGAACCCATTCGTGGCTCCCGCATCGCGCGCTCAATGGGTAGAACGGATGGACACATAATATGGATTGGAAACGGTTGGTCCAGTTTGCGCTGCTGGGTAGCGGTGATTTGGAACAATATGCCATTCTTCTGGTACGGGTTTCGATCGGGCTGTTCTTCGCCATCTCCGGGGCAAACAAGTTGTTTGTTGCCGGAGGCACGAAACCTGTTTATGACACGCTGGTTCAGGCCAAAGTCCCGTTTCCCCGCCAGACGGCTTATTTCGTGGCGAGTGTCGAGTTTGTTGGCGGATCCTTGGTGACCGCGGGGTTTCTTTCGAGTCCGGCCAGCGTGGCTTTATTGATCGATATGATTGTCGCCACCCTGACCAGCGCGATTTCCACCTTGCCTAAAGGACTCTCGCCGCTTAGCTGGCTGGACGATTTCCTCTACCTTCCGGAAGTCTTGTACGTGCTCTTCTTTGTCTGGCTGATCTGCTCTGGTCCGGGAAAGTTCAGTGTCGATTACTGGCTCGCCGGCCAGTTGGGGAGGTGATCGGTCTGCCCCGCCTGCTTTCAGTAAATGTCGGCCTTCCACGCGACGTGACATGGAACGGCAAAACGGTCCGAACGTCGGTCTGGAAATCTCCAGTGACGGGACGGCGAATGGTGCGCAAGCTCGATATCGATGGTGATGCGCAAGCCGATCTGGCGGGTCACGGGGGGGAGCACCGCGCCGTATTCGTCTACCAGATGGATTCGTATTATTACTGGGAGCGCTTTCTGGGCCGCAACGATTTTACGTTTGGCCAGTTCGGGGAAAACTTCACCGTTGAGGGTCTTCCTGATAGCGAGGTGTGCATCGGCGATCACTACCGCATTGGTGATGCTGAATTCGAAGTGACGCAGCCGCGTGTAACCTGTTACCGCGTCGGCATCCGCATGAATGAGCCTCGTATGCCAGCGCTGCTGGTAGCAAATCACCGACCTGGGTTTTACTTTCGCGTGTTGGAGGAGGGGGAAGTTGGTGCAGGCGATGACATTGTAAAGATTGCTGACGGTCCAGAGAGAATCACCGTGGCCGAGGTTGACGCCCTCCTCTATTTGCCAGGACATTCCAGCGAGCAACTGGAACGCGCGCTACGGATTCCTGCACTTAGCAAGGGTTGGCAGAGTTCGTTCCAGGCAATGCTCGAACAGGAGTCCAGTTCCAAATCTACGGCGGGGAATCCGGGGCTCGCGAACGAGGAACAAGCACCAGCATGGCCGGGATTTCGACAGATGCGAGTCGCGCGGATTCACAAGGAAAGTGACAGCGTAACTTCTTTCGTTCTGGCGCCGATCGATGGGCAGCCTTTTCCTGTCTGCCAAGCGGGGCAATTTATTGTCTTGCGGCTGCTTGTCGATCCCGGCAAACCGCCGGTCCTTCGCTCCTATTCGTTGTCTGATCTGCCGGCAGCCGACCATTTCCGCATCAGCGTCAAGAACGAAGTGAATGGAGTTGGAAGTTCATTTCTGTGCAGCCGTGCGCGAGAAGGCGATCTTTTGGACGTGAGTGCGCCGCGCGGAAGTTTTACACTGCGTCCCAGCCAGAGTCCCGTGGTTCTCCTGAGCGCTGGAGTGGGCGCAACCCCCGTGATGGCGATGCTGCACTCGCTGGCTGCGGAAAGATCGCAACGAGAGATCTGGTGGGTCTATGGAGCGCGCAATCGCGTCGACCATCCATTTGCGGAAGAATCGCGTTCATTACTGAAACAGCTCCCTCGCGGACGAGGATACGTCGTGTACAGCAGGCCCGATGCAAGCGACCAAGTCGGGACGGACTTCGATGCTCCCGGGCACATTGATACAGCTTTGCTGGAGAGAATTGGCGTGCCACAGGGTGGTGACTTCTATCTGTGTGGCCCTTCTTCATTCTTGCAGAACATGCGGGATGGCCTCGGAAACTGGGGTGTGCTCGCCGGGAATGTGCACACGGAAATCTTCGGTGCGCTTGAGAGCATTACGCCTGGTATGGCGCAGGTTGTTCACACTCCTCACCTCCCACAAGGGCCGGCCGGATCTGGCCCGCCGGTCTCATTCGCGCGTAGCGGCATTACCGCCGCTTGGGATCCGAAATTCGCGAGTTTGCTTGAACTAGCGGAAGCGTGCGGTGTTCCGGTCAGATGGTCGTGCCGGACTGGCGTTTGTCATACCTGCATGACTGGTCTGATTGCCGGATCGATTACTTATAGCCCTGAGCCGCTGGAGAGGCCGGCGCCCGGGAACTTGCTGGTATGCTGCTCCCAGCCAACCGCGGGTGTCACGCTGGATCTTTGAGGGAAACGGGTCGTGGTGCAGTTTGATAAGGAAGCGAGCCAAACGCGCGATTATGGCGTCGCGAAAAACGCGACGCTTCGCGCGGCTCGCCCAGATCCCGTTCGACTCCTCCTCGTTGGCACTCGGAGTTCGCTCAGGGCAAGCTCTTCACTGCGCAAAAAACGCTTGTTCAGGATGACAATCGAAACTGTGGGAGGAGTCGAATTATGCGTTCTGATATTGTGCCCGGAGGCATTTTCCCCAACTACGAACTGCCCGATCACACGGGCAAGCTGCGCAAGCTCAGCGAGCTACAGGGCGAGGATCCGCTGATCCTTACGCTCGCGCGCGGCCATTATTGCCCCAAGGAGCACCAGCAGCATTTGGAACTGGCCGCGTTCTACCCGAAGATCGCAGTGGCGTACACGCAGATCGCCACGATTGCTACCGACGATCACCACACTCTTCAGGAATTCCGGGCGTCGGTCGGAGCCCAGTGGACCTTCCTTTCGGATCCAGACCGAACGGTTCAGAAGGATCTCGACATACAGGAATACACCGACCCCGAGCATAATCCGATGATTCCGCATACGCTCGTGCTCAAGCCGGGTCTGGTGATCCACAGCATCTATAACGGCTATTGGTTCTGGGGCCGTCCGTCGGTCGTCGATCTTTGGCACGACCTGCGCGCTGTGACCAGCGAAATCCGCCCAGACTGGGACCTGAGTACTCCCGGACTCCGCGAGGCATGGAATGCGGGTGACTTCTCGCGTTTCCATGGGTGGAACAAGCGGGCCGGTGTGGAGAGTGCCTCGCTTGCACCGAAGATTGAAGGCTCGCGATGAACGATCAACAAAAGAGGGAGCAGTATTCTGGAGCGCGAGATCAGGAGATCCGTGCGGCACTGGATCAGCATTGGGCGGCGTCCGATGCCAACGATTTTGAAACGGAGCACCGCATCTATCGCGAGGACGCGGTGCTGGAATACCCGCAGTCAGGCGAGCGAACCCGCGGTCGACGCAACATACAGAACCAACGCGCCAGTCAGCCGAGCAAAAAGCGGTTCGCCGTCCGACGAATCATTGGCGGTGGTGATCTTTGGGTCACCGAATTCATTCTGACCTATGACGGCAAGCCGTCCTACACCGTAAGCATCATGGAGTTCAGGGGCGACAAGGTAGCGCGGGAAACGCAGTACTTTGCGGATCCATTCGTGGCTCCCGCGTGGCGCGCTCAATGGGTCGAACGGATGGACTCATAACGCGAACCTGGGCGGACCCGATCAGAAATCGGGTTACCTGGGCGTTGTGAATGGGTCGCGGCGTTCTGATGTCGTCACTTCTAACGGTTGCCCACCCACCAGCATCAGAAGAGGGACGAATCTGGATCATTAATGTGTGGAGTGGAGAGCCCTCTTTCAGGCTGTTTGTTACCCTCCAAGTGGGACAACGGAGAGGCTAGTAGCGGTTAGGGAAGATAGACTCTATTGAAACCACTCGGTTGTCTCGTATAGTTTGGGCGCGAAATTTGTGGGTCTTTTTGCCTTTTCTGCTTCCCGGCTCACCTTTTCAGACAGCATGAAATAAGGAGAACCAATGAGGGTGTTCAGAACACTTTGCAAGGCGCTGGTGGTACTGCTGCTCTGGGCCAATATTGCCCTTTCCCAGTCATGGCAACCGCTGAAGCACCAACCCAGTTTTGCCGCGGGGGTGGCCCTGCTGCTTACGGATGGGACGGTCATGGTGCAGGATGCGGGAGCCCAGGACTGGTGGAAACTGACGCCGGACATTCACGGCAGTTACGTCAATGGCACCTGGACGCAGTTGGCGTCATTGCCGGCAGGGTACAGCCCGCTCTATTTTTCTTCCGCGGTACTGCCCGACGGCCGGGTGATCGTAGAGGGTGGGGAATACAATTTCTTGAATTTCGCATGGACGAATCTGGGTGCGATTTACGATCCCCTCACCAACCAGTGGACGTCGGTGACGCCGCCGAGCGGCTGGGCCAACATCGGGGACGCGCCGAGCATAGTTCTAGCGGATGGCACCTACATGCAGTCCAACACCCTCAACACCCAGCAGGCGCTCTTCAATTCCGCAACCCTTACCTGGACTGCGACGGGGACGGGCAAGCAAGACCGGTTCGACGAAGAAGGCTGGACGCTGCTGCCTGACGGGACCGTCCTGACGGTCGATGCTGAAAACGCTCCTAACGCGGAAAAGTACGTTCCGAGCACTGGACAGTGGATCAGCGCTGGGAACACCATCGTACGGCTGGAGGATCCAAGCTCAGAAGAAATCGGACCGGCGGTGTTGCGGCCTGACGGTACGGTGTTCGCCACGGGAGCGACCGGGCACAACGCCATCTACACTCCGCCAAGCGATCCCATGCAGCAGGGCACGTGGGCTGTAGGTCCGGACTTTCCGACGCTGGGCGGCCAGCAACTCGACATCGCCGATGGACCGGCAGCGCTGCTGCCCGATGGCAACGTGTTATGCGCGGCCAGCCCCGGGGACAACTTTTTCCCTCCGGTCCACATTTTCGAGTTCGACGGCGCCAAGCTGACGGAGGTTCCGGAGACGCCAAACTCGCCGAACGATGCCTCCTACAACGACACCATGCTGGTCCTGCCTACGGGACAGATTCTGATGACGGACCAGACCAATGACGTAGAGGTGTACACCTCGCCCGGAAAGCCGAATCCAGCCTGGGCACCGAAGATCACGTCGGTTCCGCGGACGATCGCACGCGGGCAGTCCTACACGATCACGGGGACGCTGTTCAACGGAGTGTCCCAGGGAGCTGCCTACGGGGATGATGCGCAGATGGCAACTAACTATCCCATTGTGGTGATCTATAACAAGGCGACCAAGCACATCTTCCGGGCACGAACCCATGACCACAGCTCAATGGCGGTGCAGAATCCGAACCCGGTGAGCACGCATTTCGATGTGCCGTCCAATACGGAGACGGGAGCGAGTCTGATTGTAGTAGTGACCAATGGCATCCGATCGAATCTGGTTAGCGTGACAGTGCAATAACCGCGGTTGATCGTGTCATATTTTTTGCTGATTGGCCCACGGCCCACACCGTGGGCTTTATTCTGTCGCGGCGTCGCGGCTGACACCTGCTCTTGACAGCACACAAAATTGCTATATAGTTCGTGCGTTTGACTTCCCCTTACCTGCGGACCCGCCACAGAAGCCAGTTTTGACGCGGGCGGCACGGGGAAGAATCCCCTTGTGGAGAAGAGCCCATGAAAAACTGCTGCTCAGGAGTTGGACGTTTGCTTGTGCTGATGTTGTCAGTGTCGGTGGCGACGGCGGCAACCGCGCCCACGATAACCTTCAAGTTCAGGACTGAGAGTGTTCCAGGGTCGACTGCGACAGATGTTTTTGGCGTCAACAATTCCCTGGTGGGAGTGGGAAGCTACCTGGACAGCCAAGGCGTCCGCCACGGTTTCATGGCCAGCGGCGGGAAAGTCACCAACATTGACGACCCGAATGGCACCAACACCTACTGCTTAGGGATAAACAATCTGGGTGCGATCGTAGGCTATTACACAACCGCAAGCTTTAGCGCGCAGGCATTTTTGTATCAGAACGGAACTTTCAGCGACATCGGACCGGCGGGGTCGCTGGGATCGCAGGCGCTGGGGATCAACGACAACGGATGGATCAACGGCAACTACAGCGACGCGAACGGCGGCGGGCACGGATTTCTGTTAAAGGGCGGCACATATACCACGATCGATGTGCCGGGTGCTTTGTTTACACTGGGGGGCGGGATCAACAATGCGGGCATTATGACCGAGGTGTGGCTGGATTCGAACTTCGATGCGGAATCGTCGGTTTACACCGGCACGAGGTTCATCACGGTTAATGTTCCCGGAGCGGAAAGCTCTTCGGCGGGAGCGATCAGTAATGGCAATGACATTGTCTTTTCCTGGGAAGACTCCAATGACGGTTATCACGGTGCATTGCTGCACGCGGGCACGTTTTACAACTTTGACAACAGCAACGGGGATAGAACGTTCGCGTACGGGATCAATGATCACCACGTGATTGTGGGGTCGTATCGGCCGACCGGGAGCCAGCTCAATACTGGCTACGCAGCGACCTACTGAGGAGAGGGAAGAGCATAACCACAGAGGACACAGGGGCACAACGGGGAAGCTTGCCGCGGATCAGCGAGGAGGGGCAAGTCGGACGATCAGGCCTTTGGGGCCGGCGGCGAAAACTTCTCCTGAGGGGCTTACGCTGAGGGTGTTGACGTTGAGGTCCCAGATTTTCTGCCACTTGGTGGCGGCAGTGTCGGCGCAGGCGGCGTGGGCGGTGCCGAGGGCGAAGACTGCGGGTGTTCCCGCGCAGTTCGGGGCGAAGGCGACGGCAGAAAAGTAAAACTGCGGGGAGATGTGTGCGAGGGTCCAAGTGCGGCCGCCATCGCTAGCGAAGGCGAGGTTGGGGCCGTCTTTCTCGGGATGCTGGTAGTCGCCACCGGCGATGACGCCGTGTTTCGAGTCGCGGAAAGCGATGGAGAAGATGCCAGCGGAGTCGGCTCCGTGGACGATGGGAGTTTCGGCGACAGTCCAGCTCTTGCCGGCGTCGGCGGAGCGAAATACGCGGGCGGTTTTCCCTCCGGTAGCAAACCAGACATTGTTCTTTCCCTGGACGGCGATACAGGTTCCGCTGGCGGCGAAGGCGCCTTCACCGGCGACGGCGGGCGGGACGTTGCCGATGGGATTCCAGTGCTTACCGCCGTCTGCGGTCGAGATCAACTCAAACTTATTGTCTATGGGGTCGCCGAGGGCGATGCCGCGGTCGGGGTTCCAGAAGGCCATGCAATCGAAGAAGCCTTTAGGATCCTGGTTGGTGAATTGCAGCGACCAGGTTTTGCCGGCGTCGGTGGTTTTGTAGATGCGGGATTGGTCGCCGGGGCCGGCTGCGAGCAGATAGGCGAGATCTGAGCTGAAGGCTTCTACGTCGCGGAAATCGAGAGAGTCGGCGCCGGGGACTTGGGCTGCTTGCCAGGTGCTGCCGGCGTCGGTGGTACGGAGGTAAGTGCCGTGGGTGCCGCTGGCCCAGGCGACGTTAGGCGCGGGTGTGCTGAGGCCGCGGAGATTTTCGGTGGTGTGGGAGTTCTGGATGTTGGGAGTTTGGGCGAAGAGGGCGGTGGAGAGAAAGATGAAGATGCAGGGGCGCATGGGTTTGCTGACATGATAGCGAGTTGGGGCTTGTTTTGCGGGCTGGTTTACCAGCTATAACCGCAAAGGGCACAAAGGGAGATCGCAAAGGTCGCGAAGAGAGTCCGGTGATTTCGATGAAAAACATTCTTTTGGAGATTTGTTGTGGGTCGATTGATGACGCGATCCAGGCTGAGAAGGGTGGAGCGGACCGGGTGGAGTTGTGCTCGGCACTGTTTCTGGGCGGGTTGACGCCGTCGATCGGCACGATTCAAGAGGCGAAGCGGAGGTTGAAGATTCCGGTGATGGTCATGGTGCGTCCGCGAGGAGGCGGGTTTTGTTACACCGAGGCGGAGATGGCCACGATGGAGCGGGACGTAGAAGCGGCGATCGATAGTGGGGCGGATGGCGTGGTGTTTGGGGTGCTGCAGGCTGACGGCAAGATTGATATGGGTCGGACGAAGCGGATACGGAAGTTGATTGGGAAACGGCAGGCGGTGTTTCATCGGGCGTTCGACGTTACGCCGGATCCGTTCAGAGCGCTGGAGGAGCTAGTGGATTTGGGGATCACACGGATTCTTACCAGCGGGCAAAAAGATACTGTGCCGGAAGGAGCGGAGTTGATCGCTGAGTTGATCGAGCGCGCAGGGAAGCGGATCGAGATTCTGCCAGGGGGTGGGATTCGCCCGTTTAATGTGCGCGAAATGGTGGAGCGGACTGGTTGTCGGCAGGTGCATATGACTGCTTGGTGTACCGTCAGGGACTCTTCGACGCGGGCGCGTCCAGAGGTGACGTTTGGAGGGGCGCTGCATCCGCCGGAGGATCGGTATGAAGTGACGGATGCGAAGTTAGTGCGGAAGATTGGCGAAAGACTGCGCGGGTAGCGCGTCTCGCGACATTCTTTCGCCCCTCTGGGGCTTCATCATCTGGCGCTCTGCTCCCACGGCTTGCGCCGTGGGCTTTATTCTGACGCCGCTCCGCGGCTAAATCTGCGCCAGGGATGACGGGTTCTTATTTTTTCCAGGCGCCGAGCAGGCGGCGAATGTCGAGCATTTGGCCTAAGTGATGGGAGGTATGATCGGCGAGGAGCAGGGCTTCGCGGAGGACGGTCTGGCCGTCTCCCCATGGGATAGGGGCGAAGAGGTCGGTCTTCGGATCCTTCACCAGATTCTGCATGGCCTTGAGATCGGCGCGGAATTTCTTGATGCTGGCGTTCCAGGCAGCGGGGCTGGGGGGAGCTGGAGTCTTCGGCCAGTAGCCCTCGGGCCAGGCGGGAGAGACGTGTTTGGAGTTGCGACTGAATTCAAGGATGTCCCATTGCGCGAGGCGCAGGTGTTCGAGCAGCGTCCAGAGGGAGTGGGGGAACGCTGCGGGTTTCTTGCCGCGGAGTTTGGCGGGGATGTTGGCGACGATGTCGTCAAAGGTGGCGTGAGCGTGGCCGCCTTGGAGCAGTTCGAGAAGATGCTTGCGGAGGGAATTGTCGTGGTCAGGCATGGGACCTCTAGTTGAATTGTAGCGTGCTAGCATTCGCTGAAGGAGAGGCTTTATGCCATTTATTGATATCAGCAGCCTAGCTGTTGTTGAACGCCTGCCGGGCTGGCGTGGGCGCTATTTTCATTCGCCGAGTATGACATTCGCGCACTATGACTTCAAGCGCGGCTCGACCATTCATGAGCACTTTCATCCTCAGGAAGAGGTGTATGAGGTGATCGAGGGCGAACTGGAACTGACCATTGATGGCTTGGCTGAGGTTGCGCGGCCGGGCATGGTCGCGATTGTGCCGGCGAATGTGCGTCATTCGGTGAAGGCCATAACCGATGGCCAGGCGATTATCGTGGACTATCCGCTGCGGCCGGAGTTCAAATAGAGCTCCGCCGCCGGTCACACTCTTCCCCGAAACTGAATGATTCTGCGGCGATCGCGTTTTGACGGTCTGCCTGCGGGTAGCTGTTCGAACTCTCGCATGGCTTTGCGCTCGGCCGAAGCTTTGGCGCGCAGCTCGCGGCTTTCATTGGTCTCGCGGTAAAGGGTTTGCGCAACCGCAGCCGGGCCCCGGAGGTCAGCGAGCAGTATGACTTCCACTTGAAAATCATCGCCGCCGGTATTGGTGATGCGCAGCATATCTCCGATATGGACGTCGCGAGCGGGTTTGGCGGGTTGGCCGTTGGACTGAATCCTGCCTAGTTCGCAGGCCTTTGCGGCCAGTGATCTGGTTTTGAAAAACCTGGCGGCCCAGAGCCATTTGTCCATTCGGACGGAGGTCATGATCTATTTTCCTCCGGTCGAGTCATGGCGGGCGGGACAGGTTCGGGTTCCGGCGTCTCGCCACGATAGACGCGGGAGATGCCTCGGACGATGCGGCGGAAGGGGAATATGCCCTTTGCGTCTGCAAAGAAGATTTCACCCAGGCGGTGGCTGCGATAATACCAGCGCTTGAGCAGGGCGAGATGCTCCATGGTTTCGAGAGCGGTGTTCGCGGCAGCAGGGGGACAAGCGGCAAGGGCCTCCTGGATTCGCGATTCGATCGATTGAGATTTAGTGTGTTCCGCGGATTGGATGGGGAAGACCAGAGGGCCGTCAATGGAGGCGGAGTGGATACGAAAAAAATTGACGGACTGCGTGCTGGCGCTGGGTTGCACCATCAGGGCGGATAGGCGGTCGATGCGGCGGACAATTTCCGGGAGCTGGCTCAGAGTCGGCTGGAGCTTCTCCAGACGGGCGTGGAGAACGGCGGCGGTTTCAAAATCCAGATCGGTTGAAGCGGCATCTCGCTGAGCGGAGATTTCGTGGAGTAGCGACGTGCCGCCGGAGTCGAAATAGGATTGCACGCGGGACACTTCGGTGCGGTACTCGTCGTCGGTGCAGCCTTTGAAACAGGGGGCGAGACACATTTTCATTTCGGAATAGATGCAGCCGGGAAACTTGGGGTCGGGCTTGAGGTCATCGACGCAGCGGCGCATCTTGAAGAAATCGAGAGAGTCGTTGGCGTATTTCTCGGCAGCGGCACGGGAGGGGAATGGTCCGTAGAAGATGGAGTTGCCGTGCAGGCGGCCCAGGCGCGTGGTGACTGAAGCGCGGGGGTACTGGTTCTCAAGGTGAAGCTTGACCAGGGGAGCGAAGCGAAGACGGAGGCGATCGGCGTAGGTTTTCGGTAGTGAAGTGCGGAGGAGTTGGTAGAGCAAGAAGCCGGATTCGAAGTCGGACCCGGTCAGAGTGAATTCGATGTGATGGACGCGGTCGCGGAGGTTGAGTCGCTTGCTGTGTTCCGCGGGCGGGCCTAGCAGACGCTGTAGGCGGCGGCGGAGGTTGGCGGTCTTGGTGATGTAGGGTTCGGCGTGGGGGTCGCTGCTGCGGAGAAGAAAGACGGCGGGGGCGGCGGGGACTGAGGCGAAGAGCTCGGCGTCGTGGGCGGCGACGAAGTCGAGATGGGTTAGCACGAGGTTATTTTAGCGGCAAAGGCTTGGCCACGGATTTGCACGGATAAAAGAGCGCAAGTCATTCACCACAGAGACACAGAGGCACAGAGAAAAGCTCCAAGGCTTGAACCACAGAGGACACGAAGGTACACAAAGGAAAGCTTAGCCGACGCTAGCGCTGCGAGGCGTAAAGAGCGCAAACCATTCACCACAGAGACACAGAGGCACAGAGAAAAGCTCCAAGGCTTGAACCACAGAGGACACGAAGGTACACAAAGGAAAGCTTAGCCGACGCTAGCGCTGCGAGGCGTAAAGAGCGCAAACCATTCACCACAGAGACACAGAGGCACAGAGAAAAGCTCCAAGGCTTGAACCACAGAGGACACGAAGGTACACAAAGGAAAGCTTAGCCGACGCTAGCGCTGCGAGGCGTAAAGAGCGCAAACCATTCACCACAGAGACACAGAGGCACAGAGAAAAGATCCAAGGCTTGAACCACAAAGAAAAGCCTAGCGGAAGCTGGCGCTGCGGAACTTTTGGCGGAAGTCCTCGCCTTCCATTCTTACGATGCGGCACATTTCATGGAGGCGGGAGCGCATGCGCTCGGTAATGCGGTCTCCCAGAGTTTCGGAGCGGGCAGCAGCTCTGGCTGGAGATATCGACCGGACTGCGCCGGCGGCGGGTGCATCTTCGAAGTTGGTTGTGATAACCGTAGTGCGATTGTCATTGAAGCGGGCGTTGAGGATCAAGCTGACCGTATCCCAGACCCATTCGGTGGGTTTCATGACGCCGAGTTCATCCAACACCAGAACTTCGGTTTCAAAAACCGGGCGCAGCACTTCCAATTCCGTGACTTGGACGGAATCGTTATAGGAATTCTGAATTTGTTTCAGGAGTTCGCGGTAGTCGACGAATAAACAGGGGATGCCTTTTTTCAGAATCAGGGCTTTGGCGACGCCTACGGCGAGATGAGTCTTTCCCACGCCGAGGCTTCCCACGAACATCAGGCCGGTCTTTTCTAATGGATATTCCTCGACGAACTTGGTGGCAGCCAGCAAGGCAGGACCGAGCGAAGGATGAAAGTGAGTGTCGAATTCCGAGAGTTCGCAATGCTCATAGCGCTTGGGGATGCGAGCGGCGGTGAGCAGGGCTTGGACGCGATCCTGCAGGCGGCAGTCGCAGCGGGTCACGCGTCGGTCGGAGCCGTTGGTGATCGGGCGCCAGCCGGTGCCTTCGCATTTGGGGCAAACCTCCGCTGCTACTTTCATAGTAAAGACTTTGCCTCTTTGATGGGTGTTGCGCAAGTGTAAAAGGCTAGGCATCTGTGTAGATGTTGTGGAGGGTGGAGGAAAAAGGGCCGGATCGCGACCACCGAAGGCCTAACCACAGGGGACACAGATATACACAGAGGAAAACTAGCCACGGATTTTCACGGATGGGCACGGATATAGAAAAGCTCTTAATCGCAGAGATCGCGGAGAACATCTACGGAGAGCGCGGAGAAAGACCAACGATCATGTTTTGGTTTTGCGGGGGGTGTCGGAGCCGAAGGGTTCCTGGGCGGCGGCGTCTTTGACCATTTGCAGGAAGACGCGGGCTTCGGGGCGCAGGGGACGGCGGCGGGGATGAATTACGTCGAGGCTGCGCTGCAAGGGTTCGGCATCGAGAAGTTTTACGGTGGTGAGTTTGCGCAGACGGATCTCGCGTCCTACAGAAAGCTGGGGCAGGAAAGACAGGCCGAGACCACGTTCCACCATACGCTTAGCCGTCTCGATGGAGTCAACCTCGAGCGCGACGTTGGGCATGAGACCGGCACGGCGGAACAGGCTGTGGGTGAGGGTCCAGTCGCTGGAGCCGTGGTCGTAGAAGATCAGCGGCCAGCTGGCAACCGTTTCCAGGTTGGCGCGGCGGGAATGAGCGGGACCGCGGCGGGGATGAGCGATCAAGAGCAATGGATCTTCGCGCAAGCTGATGGTTTCAACTTCAGGATGCTGAAGGGAACGGGCAAGGCCGATTTCGGCTTCTTCGTTGAGCACCATTTCCAGGACCTCTTTGGAATGTCCGGGGCGGATGCTGATGTTGACGGTGGGGTGGGCCTCCTGGAAACGCTGTAGAACGTCGGGCAGGAAGTAGACGGAGATGGATAGTGCGGCAGCGATTTTCAGGGGCATGCCGCTGGCGGGTTGCGCCTCATGCACGGCCTGGCGGGCGAGAGAAGCGGTGCGCAGCAGTAACTCGGCGTGGGGGCGGAAGGTGCGGCCAGCGTCGGAGACCACCAGGCCGCCGCGGGACCGAGAAAAAAGTCTCACTCCTAAAGACTCCTCCAGGGCCTTGATGCGGGCACTAACGGCAGGCTGGCTGATGTGCAGGGCCTCGGCGGCGCGGTGGAAGCCGCCAAAGGTGGCCACAGCCATAAAAGTCTCAACCTGAGAGATCTCCATAAGTTCTTTCTCGTAAGGAGGGCAAGGCCAACCCTGTAGAACCAGCCCTAACAACATAGTATTATCACATTTGGTAGTCTAATAAATTATATCTATCAGAGCGATAGAAAGGTTCCGTTTGACCCGGCGGTCCGGGTGCAACAGAATCGTGGCTGCTGGAGCGCCCCGGACGAACAGGGCAAGCGGGATCGGCAATGGCCCAACTTGCTGAGAAGTCAAGCCAGCGAGAGGAATGACAAAAAATGGCAAGTAACGGAAAACCCACGCAGAACGACTGGAACACCAATCCCCGCTGGCAGGGAATTACCCGTCCCTATACGCAGCAGGATGTGGAGCGGCTGCGCGGCTCCGTGCACATAGAGCACACCCTGGCCCAGCTGGGCGCGGAGCGGCTGTGGGAGCTGTTGCAGAGCGAAGCTTACGTGCCCGCGCTGGGAGCTATGACCGGCAACCAGGCGGTGCAGCAGGTGAAGGCGGGTCTGCAGGCCATTTATGTGAGCGGTTGGCAGGTGGCGGCGGATGCCAATGACGCAGGTCAGATGTATCCCGACCAGAGTTTGTATCCGGCCGATAGCGTTCCCAACCTTTGCCGGCGCATCAATCAGGCGCTGACCCGAGCCGACCAGATTCATCATTCGGAAAACAAGAACGGCGTACGCTGGTTCGCTCCGCTCATCGCGGATGCGGAAGCCGGCTTTGGCGGCAACCTGAATGCGTTTGAGTTGATGAAGGCGATGATTGAGGCCGGCGCGGCCTGCGTGCATTTTGAAGATCAGCTTTCGTCCGCCAAGAAGTGCGGACACCTGGGCGGCAAGGTGCTGGTTCCCACAGTCGAAGCAATCCAGAAGCTGGTGGCGGCGCGGCTGGCGGCCGATGTGATGGGTGTTCCGACGTTGATCATGGCGCGCACCGATGCTGACAGCGCGCATCTGCTGACCAGCGACGTGGATCCGCGCGATCGTGAATTTCTGACCGGGGAACGGACGGCGGAAGGCTTTTTCGGCATCCGGGGTGGAATCAAATCCGCGATTGCCCGAGCCATTGCTTATGCTCCTTATGCCGACCTGATCTGGTGCGAAACCTCGCATCCAGATCTGGAAGAGGCGCGGGAATTCGCCGAGGCGGTGCACGCGAAGTATCCGGGCAAAATGCTGGCGTACAACTGCTCGCCGTCGTTTAACTGGAGGAAAAACCTGGACGACGCGACCATTGCCAAGTTCCAAAAGGAACTGGGAGCCATGGGATACAAGTTCCAGTTCATTACCCTGGCTGGCTTCCACGCTCTGAACTTGAGCATGTTTGAACTGGCGCGGGGCTACAAGATTGCGGGCATGACGGCGTACTGCCGCCTGCAGGAGAAAGAGTTCAGCCGCGAAGCGCAGCATGGCTACGAGGCGGTGAAACATCAGCGCTTTGTGGGAACTGGGTACTTCGACGCAGTTACGCAGGTGATTGCCGGAGGAACTTCTTCGGTGACGGCACTTGCAGGATCGACGGAAGCGGAACAATTCGCCGGGATCAAGCTTCAGGTGCATCCGAAGAGCGGTCCGGATGCGGCGTGCCAGCCGATTCTGGGTGAGTGTCCTTCCCAGGCTGCGCCGGGCGAGTCGCGCGAGGAGATGTTGCAGCCCTCTGGCGATTAGGGCTACGTAAGAATTTTTTATTGGAGGGCCTTATCTCCTAGTTAAAGCCGTTCTCCGCAGCTAACCCGGCGCGGAGGACGGCAATTTTTTGCCCTCCAGCAGGCGATTGCGGCGCCCAAGAGGTCCGAGGCTACGCCAAAGACCCGATTGGACGCCGATTTCCAAGATTTCCACAGTTGACTTTCTTCTCTATCGGGGGCTAAATAATGCCGCCGGGTTTCTAAACTCAGGGAGTGCTTCCCTCCCCCGCGCTTTTTGAGGACAAAGAGACCTGCCAGGAGAGACGATGAATAAAGCCGATCTCATTGACCGCATCGCAGCCGGTACCGGTATCAGTAAAGCGCAAGCCGGGACCGCAATAGACACCGCTGTGGAGAGCATTACCGGTGCATTGAAGAAAGGTGATCGGGTAGCATTGATTGGATTTGGCACCTTCTCGGTATCGCAGAGAAAGGCCCGCAATGGACGTAATCCACAGACGGGCGCCACCATCAAGATTGCTGCCCGGAAGGTCGCGAAGTTTACCCCGGGAGCTGAACTGAGAAAAACAGTAAACCGCACCAAGTAAGTAAAGGGACCGATTCTACATCGAATACGGCAGGGGGTCGGCCCTGCCGTTTTTTGTTTTGGACCCCTTTTTCGCCGCAGATTTACGCGGATCAACGCTGATCTTTCCTTCTAAAACCTCGGCACCAGGAAGCCGCTTCGGTGGCGATATTCCGTGTATTGATCGCCGAAGGCTGAGCGCATTAGTTTCTCTTCCTTGAGGGCCTTGCGCGACATTTCTGCCAGGAAGATGACAAGCGCAGCGACGCACCGCCATTTCCCGATGAACAGTGCGGCGCCGGTATTGGCCACCAGGAGTCCGGAGTAAATCGGGTGACGAACGAAGGCGTAGGGGCCGGATTGAATGAGTTGATGGTCGATCTTGAGTGTTACCCGACCGCTCCAATTCGCACCGATGGAATAGCGAGCCCAGATGGCGAAGGCGATCCCGAGCCAGGTCAGGCCGACTCCGGCATATTGGATTCCTGGCGTGTAGGGAACAAAGCGGATGTCCAGAATGGTGATGCCAAAGTCAGTGCGAAAGAGGAGATAGAAAGCGACCGCCATGATGCCAATGTGTAGTAGGCGGTCGTTGGGGGCTTCTTCGGTCTTTACTTGTTTCAGCTTGACCGCGCTGACGATCCAGTAAACAAGAAACGCGTACCAGGGAACAAATTCCAACTGGCGGAGGGTCAATGGCATGGCTACTCCTTCCTAAGGCCAAGTACGGTCAGTTGTCAAACGTAGGATGAGGGCTGGGGAGCGGGGTACGGTTGCTGAATCCTGGGGGCATCCTTTAGAATCAAATGGTTTCGGTAGAGGTCAGGAAACCATGAAAACAGCCATACATCCCGCTTACAACGACATCCGCGTACTGTGCGCGTGCGGTCACAGCTTTGCCACCCGCTCGACCCATCGGGGCGACATCCACGTAGAAATCTGCTCGAATTGCCATCCGTTCTTTACTGGCAAGCAGAAACTGCTGGATACGGCCGGCCGGGTGGAGCGGTTCCGGCGCAAGTATGCCAAGGTGGAGACGGTCAAGAAGTAAGAGTTTCGCCGCGGATTTACACGGATCATCACGGATTTTACGGAGCCTCCTTTCGGAGGCTCTTTTCTTTGGTGGCTCCGGTAGAATTGAATCGGTGCGTAAGTTCTGGGACACTTCGGGCGAAGCGGCGGGCGAGGGCGCCCGCGCCGCACGGGCCCTTCCGGTCCCGGCTGGCTTGCTGATTGGCGGGGTCGAGATTAGTCCTGCCACCGTTCTGGCCCCTATGGCAGGCGTCACGGATACGGTGTTTCGCCGGTTTATTCGCAACCTGGGCGGGTGCGGGCTGATCATGACCGAGTTCACCTCGGCTGACGGCGTGCTCCGCGGCTAAGGATCAGAAGGCCAAGCGGTATCTGCACTTCTACGAGGACGAGCATCCTATCTCGGCGCAGCTTTTCGGGAGCGATCCTAAAGTGATGGCGGAGGCGGCGCGGATTGTGGAAGGGCTGGGGTTCGATTTGGTGGATTTGAACCTGGGGTGTCCGGCGAAGAAGGTGGTTAAATGCAATGGCGGCTCGGGATTGCTGCGGGATTTGCCGGCGATTGGGCGAATCTTTGAAGCGGTTCGTGGCGCGGTGACGATTCCCTTCACCGTGAAGTTCCGCGCGGGGTGGAATGACGAAGAGATTGTTTGCGTTGAACTGGCCAAGCTGGCGGAAGAATGCGGGTTGTGCGCGGTGGCCTTGCATGCCCGAACTCGAGAAATGGGTTACAGCGGGCAGGCGCGCTGGGAGTGGATTGCGGCGGTAAAGGACGCGGTGAAGATTCCGGTGATTGGCAACGGGGACATCCGCACGCCGGAAGATGCTTGCGCCATGGTCGGCCAAACGGGATGCGATGCGGTAATGATCGGGCGGACGGCGCCGTCGAATCCGTGGATCTTCCGGCAGATCGAGCAGTATTGTGCGAGCAGGCGATATGACGAGCCTAGCGAGGCGGACCGGTATCAGATGATTCGGACTTACTTCAGCATGCTGATTGAGGAAGAGCTGCCGGATGCGGTGGGCAAGATGAAGCAGTTTGCTTCGTGGTTCACGCATGGCGTGCCCGGCGGGGCGGGGTTGCGTAAGGCGATCTATGAGTCGAAGAGCGCGCCGGAGATTTTGGGGCGGGTGGAGGAGTTTTTTGAGGCCAGGATGCAGCCGGTTGGAGTGGGCGTGCTTACTAGCGCTAGACACTGAGCGGCCCGCGGCGCACCGTTTCAATCAAACCGCGACAATTGAGTGAGTGACTGCGTGGACGGACAGGGAAATCCGGTTCCTTGCCCCGAGTTTCCGCATCAACTGGGCAACATGAGCTTTAACGGTACGCTCCTCTATTCCGAGCGGAGCAGCAATCTCTTTGTTTGACCGTCCCGCTACTAACATCTGCAAGACTTCCTTTTGCCGGTCGGTGAGAATTGCACGCTTGTACCGAGCATCGAGAAGGGAACCAGCAGCCCGGCCAATAAAAGTCGCAAGCGCAAGTCGGGGCGCCCAGATCAGCCCTTGGTGGACGATCCGGATCGCCTTTACGAAGTCGGCACTTGAGGCTGTCTCGCTGAGGTATCCTCTGGCGCCCAGTGAAAGCGATTCAAGAATGGCATTTTCGTCCGGACTTGGTCCGGTCACGAGGATGCGGGTACCGGGAAGGGCGGCTTTGAGTTTGTCGATCTCGTCAGCCAAGTTGTGACCTGCGCGGTCCCGCAACAGAACTACGCTGGCGTGAAGAGAGGCCTTCATTTCCATGAGGCGGATGGGCGCGACGTCAAGATCAGCGTGCTCCTGTTCGAGGAGAGCGCGGAATCCAATCATTCGCAGGGGATCATCGTCTGCAATCGCTACATCGATTTGAAGGTGGCGGGACGATCTCGCTTTCATAGGTCTCCTCGGCTACTAGTTACAAATGGGGAGGGCCGACAACTGAGTAGCCAGTGTGGGGGCACCGCTTCTCATGACGTAGTTTGCGACGAGGCACCGCGACACACTGTGATCCTGGTCACAAACGCGCGAACGATGGTACATGGCTGCCAGTGGGTACGGTCAGTGGCGGTGGTTAGGAGCGCAAAGATGATGAGTCCCGGTTGTTTGCAGCTCGAGACGTAGCAGTTGTTGGCCTAAGCGTCGCCCTTTCAACGGCAATCGCGCGGCCGTACTCTTACTGCGCCGCTCTCGCCACCATCTTTTCCTTCTCATCTTTCTCGACGTAAGCCCAAGGCGTATTTGGATCGTGGGTGAACAGCGTCAGCCACTTCTCGGGAATCGCCTGGGCGTAGTAGCGCTTCTTGTTGGCGATGGTTTCGAGTGGAAACAGATCGAAGGACATGCCCCAGGTGAGGTCGAGGTGCCAGGTGGTAGGGATCAGGTCGGAGATGTAGCACGCGGTTTTTCCGGCGCTGCGGAGAATTACGGCTTGCATGTGGCGAGTGTGGCCAGGGTAGACAGCGACGGAGACGCCGGGAACGATCTCCTGATCGCCCTTGAGTAGCTGCATTTGGCCGCTGGTGACGAGCGGGTCGTAGTTGGCGCTGATGTAGCTGATGGCGTCGCGCTCGCTGGGCTGGCGGGAGTACTGCCACTCGCCTTCCGGAGCGTAGTACTTTGCACGAGGGAACGTCGGCACGACGGTTGAGCCATGCAGGACGGTGTTCCATCCGCAATGGTCGAAGTGCAGGTGAGTGTTGATGACGATGTCGATATCGTCGGGCGAGATGCCGGCAGCAGAGAGATTCGAAAGCAGCTTGGCGGGCTGGCCATAGATTTTGATCATCTTTTCGGTCAGCTTGTTGCCGATGCCGGTTTCGATCAGGATGGTCCTGTCGCCGGTGCGCACCACGATCGAGTTTAGCCCGGTGGGCACGAGGTTGCGATCGTCGGGAGTGACCTTCTTTTGCCATAGCGATTTGGGGACGACGCCGAAGAAAGCGCCGCCGTCCAGGCTGTAGGTGCCGTCGGAAACGGCGGTTAGTTCGAAGTTGCCGAGGGAAATACGGTGCATAGAGCTAGTGTGGCATATTCGGCGCGTCTACACCTTCCACCACAGGGAACACAGGGGTTCACAGAGCCACATCTCGAGACCCTGCATCCGCCATGGTCTTATTTCAACTCGCGCAGGAAGTGGTCTTCGATCAGATGAAAAAGATGCGTCTGGTCTGTGGCGCCGGCGATGCTGTGGGTTTTATTGGGATAGGCCATGAAGCGGAATTGCTTTCCAGCTTCGACCAGCGCTTCCACCATCTGGATGCTGTTCTGGAAGTGGACGTTATCGTCGCTGGTGCCGTGCATTAGCAGCAACGCCCCGTGCAGTTTGTCGGCGACTTTGGGGAGATCGAGGTCGTTGTAGCTGGTGCTGGTCTTGTCTGTGGGCAGGCCGTTGTTGCGTTCGGTGTAGATGGAATCGTAGTTGCGCCAGTTGGTGACGGGAGAAACCGCGGCGCCGGCCTTGAAAACGTCGGAGTGGGTCATGGCGTAGATGGTCATGGAGGCGCCGTTGCTCCATCCCCACATGCCGACGCGGTTGCGGTCGAGTTGCGGATATTGCGCCATGAGTTGGTCGAGGGCGGCTAGTTGGTCTTGCAGTTCGATGGCGCCGAACTGGTGGCGCACGGCGGTCTGGAATTTGCGATTGCGGGCGGGGGTGCCGCGATTGTCCACGGTGAAGACAGCGAAGCCTTCGCGGGAGAGAATTTGATGGAAGAGTCCGGAGGAACCGGACCAGTTTTCGATCCAGGTGTTCTGAACCAGTTGGGCTGCGGGGCCGCCGTAGATGTTCACGATCAGCGGAATCTGGCCGGTACTGGCGGCGTCAGGTGGAAGCAGTAGCTGGCCGTACAGCGTGGTACCGTCGTCAGCCTTAAAGTCGAGAAACCTGGGCGGAGTGAGGCCGTAGGCATCGATGTTTCGTGAATTCCAAACCTGGTTGCATATGCCTGCGGAGGTGCACGCGGAAAGACGCGGCGGCGTCATGAGGGCAGAGAATTCGTCGAAATAGTGCTTGCCGTCGTCGGCGAAAGTTGCGGCGTGAGTGCCGTCTTCGCGCGAGATACGCTGCAATCCCGAGCCGTCGAGCTTCACCGCGTAGAGCTGGCGCTGGCGAGGATCGTCTTTGTTGCAGATGAAATAGACGAGACCGGCGGTCTCCTCGAGGCCGACGACGCCGAGCATTTCGAAGTCTCCCTGGGTGAGCTGGCGCTCCAGGCGGGCGTCAGAAGCGAGTGGCTTGTCTTTGTCGAAACTGTACAGATAGAGCTGTGTGGTGCCGTCGCGCCAGCTTGACCAGAGGAAACGGTCTCCTGATTTAAGGACGCGGAAATCGTCGTTGACGTAAACCCAGGCGTCGGGGGCAGTCTCGGTCAATATCTTGCGTGACTGGCCGGAGCGTGCGTCCACGAAATAGAGGTCGAGCTTGTCCTGTGCGCGGTTGAGCACCTGGGCCCATAGGACTCCATCTCGCACCCAGCCGAAACGTGGGATGTAGGTGTTGGTATCGCGGGTCAGTGAGATCCATTTCGTCTTGCCACCAGAGGAACTAACAACACCCAGCCGAACTACCGGATTGGGATCGCCGGCTTTGGGGTATTTCTCCATGTCAACGCCGGGGTGAGTCGGCATCCAGTTGACGATGGGATAGGCGGGCACTTTGGTCTCATCCATCTGCAGGAAGACGATGTCGCGGCCGTCGGGAGACCAGAAGTAGTTGCTGCGGACCGACAGTTCTTCGGCATAGACCCAGTCGACTTCGCCGTTAAACAAATTTTCACCGCCATTTTGGGTGAGTTGTAAGCCGTCCTCATCGCCGACTGGATGGACGTAAAGGTCGTGATTTCGCACAAAGGCGAGGCGTTTTCCGTCGGGAGAAAACTTAGGGTCGCCGGCGGGGTGGGGAGAGGAACTGAATTGGACGGCAGTCCCGTTGGCGATGGTATAGAGCCAAAGTTGTCCGAGGGAGTTGAAGAGCAAGTGCTTGGAATCAGGGGACCATTGATAGGGCTCGACGTGGTAACGGGTGATGCGGTCGCGCTCGCGATCATCCTTCAGACGGCTGAGGGGAGGGGACAGGGGGGCGAGTCTGGCCTGGTTAACCAGGACATTTTTGTCGCCGGTGGCAGCGTTGAGCGTCCAGAGTTCACCGTGTTCGCCAGAGTCGTCGCGCTGGATGAAGGACAGAGTGTTGTTGTCGGGACTCCATTGAAAGGATTCCGGCACGCGGCCGGTGAGGCCGCCATCGGCGAATGCGGTTTCAATGGTCAGAGGTTTCTGCGAAGAAGTGGTGGACTGGGCGAGGACGAGTGGGACCAGAAGCGAGATGGCAAGCATCCAGGAAAAAAAGGCTTTCACGAGGGGTCTCCGAATGAGCATTGTGACTGGGTCAAAAGTGTACAACGGCAGGGAGGTTTGGCGCGCTGGCCTGCAAGACTGTTCGCTGCAGGGGCACCGGCACAAAGGAGAACCCAACAGCTTTAACCACAAAGGACACTAAGGTACACAAAGGAAAACCTTAATGCTAAGCAGAGACACTGAACGCGGAGGACGGTGGGCCAAGCGTGGTAAAATCGGGCTTAGCGAGATGGTCCCCGACATCCAGAACCTCATCGAATTGCAGCGCGCCGACCGGGAGATCCTGCGTCTGAAAGAGGAGATCGCTGCCCTACCCAAGCGGGTGGCCGTCATTGAGGAGCGCCTGGCCGGAACCAAGGGGGGGCTGGAAAAGGCCAAGGCTGCGGTAAAGGCCGATGAAGCGGCGCGGCGGACCTTCGAGAGTACGATCCAGGACCGGCAGCAGAAGATTTCCAAGTACCGCGACCAGTCGCTCGAGGTTAAAACCAACGAGCAATACAAGGCGTTGATGCACGAGATCCAGTTCGCCGAACAGGACATTCGCACGAATGAAGATAAGATCCTGGAATTGATGGTGAATGCAGAGGCGCGGGAGAAGCAAGTCAGGGCGGCCGAGGCGGAGTTGAAAACCGAGACGGCTGAGATTGAAAAGGAAAAGATCCAGGCCCGTCAGCGCACCGCCGAAGATGAAAAACAAATGGCGGAGTGGAATGCGAAGCGGGAGACGATGCGCAGCGGGGTGGACGCCGATGTGCTGCGTCAGTATGATCGGGTGGCTAAGTACCGGGGCACCGGCATTTCTGAAGTCAAAGACCAGAAATGCATGGCTTGCCAGGTGATGCTGCGGCCGCAGACCTACAACGAAGTGCGATCGGACAAGCTGGTCAACTGCGAGTCCTGCCAGCGAATTCTTTACTACGATCCCAGCCATGACCACCCCGCGATGGCGACCCGAAAGCGCCGGGCGCATCCCAAGATCGAGGCTAGCCAGGCGTGGTATTACCGGGCGGTGCACGGAGAAGAGGGCGAAGTATTTGTGGTCTTCCTCAATCACGGTGCGGAGTCGAGCCGCCGAATTTACGACGCAGCCAGCGGGCGAAAAGTTGGAGAGACGCTGCTTCGCGAGGGCGCGTACCGGCTGGCATTTCCCGAAGAGCTGAACGACACCATTCGCCTGAATGGGAGTTGGCCGGAGCCGGAGATCGATGAATGGGGCATCGAGTTGCCCACGGCGACGCTGGATGCGCTGCACCGGGACCTGAATCTGGCGCGGGTGGAAGCAGCGGCGCCTCCCAAGCACGCGAAAGAGGAAGCGATCACCGCCGAACATCCAGCGGCGAGTTAGACCTACCCAGCAACTCCTACCCTGCTGTCGGTTAGTATCTCTTCATGCCATCCCCCCTTTTAAAGCCCGGCAAATTGGCGGAATTTCCCAAGATCAAGATTTCGTCTCGCGGCGCCAAGCGGATCAAGGATGGTCACGTCTGGGTCTACCGATCGGATGTGGCGGCGGCGGACGGCGTTGCACCCGGAGCCGTAGTGCAAGTGTGTGACGAGCGGGGAAAGTTTCTGGGCACGGCGTTCTACAGCAGTGCTTCGCAAATCGCAATCCGGCTGATTTCTCGGGAGATGGTTAAGGATGTAAATACCTTGCTGCGGGAGCGTGTGCGGAGCGCGATCGCGTACCGCGAGCGCTTCGTACGCGACACGGATGCTTATCGAGTAGTGTTCAGCGAGGCCGACTTTCTGCCGGGGCTGATCGTGGATCGCTACAACGATTTGCTGTCGTTTCAGGTATTGACGCAGGCGACGGACGCAGAATCGGTGCGCGAGACGGTTCTTGCCGAACTGACCGAGCAACTCCATCCCGCGGCGATTGCGGAGAAAGTGGAAGCGAAAATTCGGGAGCTGGAGCAGTTGCCGGGGCGCAATTCTGGTCTGGTGCAGGGTGACAAGGGCAGTACTGTCTTTTCCATGAATGGCGTGCAGTTTCACTATGACGTCAAGGAAGGGCAGAAGACAGGGGCGTTTCTGGACCAGCGGGAGAATTATGCCGCGGCAGCGCAGTATGCGCGGGGTGAGGCGCTGGACGTTTTTTGCTACCAGGGAGGATTTGCTCTGCATCTGGCGCAAGGCTGGTTGCAAGGTGTCCGGCGTGGACAGCTCGCGGCCGGCGCTTGAGGTCGCAGACCGCAACGCAACGCTGAATGGCAGGGAGATCGAGTGGGTCGAGGGCAATGCGTTTGATGTGTTGCGGGACTATGCGAAGAGCGGGCAGCGGTATGACGCAGTGGTGCTCGATCCTCCGGCCTTCGCCAAGAGCAAGCGCGATCTGGAAACAGCGCTGCGCGGGTACAAGGAGCTGAATCTGCGGGCGCTGAAGATGCTGCGGCCGGGAGGGATTCTGGTGACCTGCTCATGCTCGTATCACGTGAGCGCGGCGGAGTTCCTGGCGGTGGTGGCGGAGGCGGACGGGACGCGCATCGGGAGCTGCGAATCCTGGAGAGCCGGACTCAGGCCAAGGACCATCCGGTTCTGGCGAATGTGCCGGAAACGGGCTACTTGAAGTGCCTTATTGCTCATGTAAGCAATTGAAATAACAATACATATTATATATTGACAATAACACACTCATATTTTATGATTCTTTCATACTAATGACGGCATCCAATCGCTTAGAAGTGAAACCGTCGAGAATTCTTAGGAGGAATCTAGTCATGACCGTAATTACCCGTTGGGATCCGTTCCGTGAGTTCAGCACCCTGCAGGACCGGCTGAACCGGCTGTTTCAGCAGTCGGTGGGCGATGGCCGCGAGGAGGCTCTGACCACCAGCAGCTTCGCTCCGGCGGTCGATGTCTACGAAGACGAGCACAGCATGTCACCCTGAAGATTGAAGTGCCGGGAATCGACGAGAAGGACATTGATGTCCGGCTCGAGAACAACACGCTGACCGTGCATGGCGAGCGCAAGCTGGAAAAGGAAGAGAAGGAAGAGAACTATCGGCGCGTGGAGCGGCAGTATGGCAGCTTCACCCGGTCGTTCACTCTGCCCAACACGGTGGACGCGGAAAGCGTTCAGTGCCCAGTACGACAAGGGCGTGTTGAAGATCAAGCTGGCCAAGAAGGCGGAAGCCAAGCCGAAGCAGATCAAGATCAGCGTCGGCAGCGAGAAGACGCTGGCAAGGCAAGGGCCAGGCGGCGTAAGTCTTCTTGGGCAGAAGCTTCAATGGGGAGGCGGCCGACCGCCTCCCATTTTTGTGACTGGTCGCGGTGAGCGACGCGAAGGACAGCGTACATTCTCACTCAGAAAAAATACATAGGTCCTTGGCTTCGCTCAGGCTGACAATAGCTGTATAGGAAGGCAAATATGGCAATTCGTTGGGACAAATTTACGGTAAAGGCGCAGGAAGCGGTGCAGCGAGCCAATGAACTGGCCTCGGAGCACGGCAATGCGGAGCTGTTGCCACTGCATCTGCTGGCGGCGCTGATCGAAGACAAGGAAGGCATTGTGCCGCCGGTGCTGGAGAAGATTGGCATCGGCCCGCAGGCTGTACTGAATGATCTTTATGGGGAGATCGACCGCCTGCCCAAGGTTTCAGGGGACAGCGCGCAGGCGACGATGTCACCGGCGGTGAATCAACTCCTGGAGCGGGCCTTCAAAGAGGCTGCCAACTTCAAGGATGAATACGTGTCGACCGAGCACTTGCTCCTGGCGGCCACGCAGACCAAGCGCAGTGCGGCCCAGGAGATCCTGGCGCGGCATGGAGCGACCTATGATGCGATCCTGAAGGCGCTGACGGCAGTGCGCGGCTCGCAGAAGGTCACAGACCAGAATCCGGAGGCGAAGTATCAGGCACTGGAGCGGTATGCGCGTGATCTGACGGAGCAGGCGCGGCGCGGGAAAGCTGGATCCGGTGATTGGGCGGGACGAGGAGATTCGCCGGGTGGTGCAGGTGCTCTCGCGGCGGACGAAGAACAATCCGGTGCTGATTGGAGAGCCGGGCGTGGGCAAGACGGCGATTGTCGAAGGGCTGGCGCAGCGGATTATTTCGGGCGATGTGCCGGAGGGGCTGAAGAACAAGCGCGTGGTGGCGCTCGATTTGGGGGCGATGCTGGCGGGAGCAAAGTATCGCGGGGAGTTTGAAGACCGCCTGAAGGCGGTGCTGAAGGAGATCGAAGATTCGGCGGGTCAGATCATTCTGTTCATCGACGAGTTGCACACGCTGGTGGGCGCGGGCGCGGCTGAGGGGGCGATTGATGCCTCCAACATGCTGAAGCCGGCGCTGGCTCGCGGCGAACTGCGCGCCATTGGCGCGACTACTCTGAACGAATATCGCAAGTACATCGAGAAAGATGCGGCGCTGGAACGTCGTTTTCAGATTGTGTTTGTGGGCGAGCCGAACGTCGAGGACACGATCGCGATCCTGCGCGGGTTGAAGGAGCGGTATGAAGTCCACCATGGGGTGCGGATCAAGGACTCGGCGATTGTGGCGGCGGCAACTCTGTCGCATCGGTATATTTCGGACCGGTTTCTGCCGGACAAGGCGATC
This sequence comes from uncultured Acidobacteriota bacterium, assembly GCA_963734415.1. Lineage (GTDB taxonomy): Bacteria > Acidobacteriota > Terriglobia > Terriglobales > Acidobacteriaceae > JABCZH01. The sequence continues at coordinate 334,013 of CAVTHF010000002.1, forward strand.
GATCTGGTGGATGAGGCAGCGGCGTCGTTGCGCATCCAGATTGATTCCCTGCCGACGGAAATTGATCAACTGGAGCGGCGGGCTACGCAGCTCGAGATCGAAAAGCAGGCGCTGAAGAAAGAAGACGATCCGAACTCGAAAGACCGGCTCAAGGTAATCGACAAAGAGCTGGCGGAGATTCGGGAGAAGTCGACTGCGCTGAAGGCGAACTGGAAGAAGGAAAAGGACCTGATCGCGCGTGCGCGGGCGGTGAAGGAAAAGATTGAGCAGTTGAAGATCGAGGAGCAGGCGGAAGAGCGCAAGGGGAATTTGCAACGCGTGGCGGAAATCCGCTATGGCCTGTTGCGGCAGACGGAAGAGGAGCTGGCCAAGCTCAGCGCGCAAATGGAGGCAAGGGCAAGCGCGCATGCTGAAAGAAGAAGTGGACGAGGAGGACATTGCCCGAATCGTGTCGAAGTGGACGGGGATTCCGGTGTCGAAGATGCTGGAGGGCGAGGTCAAGAAGCTGGTCAGCATGGAGGACCGGCTGCGGCAGCGGGTGGTGGGGCAGGATGCGGCGCTGGAGCGGGTGGCGAATGCGATTCGGCGGTCGCGGGCGGGGTTGAGCGATCCCAAGCGGCCGATTGGGTCGTTCATCTTCCTGGGGCCGACTGGCGTGGGCAAGACCGAGCTGGCGCGGGCACTGGCGGAGTTTCTGTTTGACGATGAGCATGCGCTGGTGCGCATCGACATGTCCGAATACATGGAGAAGCATGCGGTGTCGCGGCTGATTGGCGCGCCTCCGGGATATGTGGGCTACGAAGAGGGCGGGCAGTTGACCGAGCAGATTCGGCGGCGGCCTTATGCGGTGGTGCTGTTTGATGAGATCGAGAAGGCGCATCCGGATGTGTTCAACGTGCTGCTGCAGATGATGGATGACGGACGGCTGACGGATGGCAAGGGCCGCACGGTGGACTTCAAGAACACGGTCATCATCATGACGTCGAACTTGGGGTCGGCGTTCTTGCAAGCGGAGGGCCTGCGCTCCGAGAAGGAGTTCGAAGAGGCTTCGAAGCAGGTGATGAACGCGCTGCACGGGCATTTCAAGCCGGAGTTTCTGAACCGGGTGGACGACATCATCATCTTCAGGCCGCTGGGGAAAGAGCAGTTGGTGAAGATTATCGAGCTGCGGCTGGAAGATGTGCGGCGGTTGCTGGCGGACCGCAAGATTTCGCTGGAACTGACGGATGCGGCACGGGAACTGCTGTTTACCGAGGGGTTCGATCCGAACTTCGGAGCGCGGCCGCTGAAGCGGGCCATTCAGAAGCTGGTGCAGGACCCACTGGCGTTGAAGATCCTGGATGGCGAGGTTCTCCACGGGGACCACGTGATCGTGGATGCCGACAAGCGGGCGGGGAAGATGGCTATCCAGGTCAGCCGGCATGGGGCGAAAGAGACGGCGAAAGCCAAAGCTTAAATTCGGGCCACGGATTTTCACGGATCAGCACGGAAAGGCAAACCCTACCGCCGCTGATTAACGCGGATCAACGCTGATTTAGAATAGGTCTGTGCCGCAATTCACTGAACATTTCGATGTAGTGGTAGTGGGTGCTGGCCATGCCGGCTGCGAGGCCGCGATGGCGGCGGCGCGCATGGGGCTGAAGACTGCGCTTTACACCCTGAACGTCGATTTGATCGCGCAGATGTCGTGCAATCCGGCGATTGGCGGGATCGCCAAGGGACATCTGGTGCGGGAAGTGGATGCGCTCGGCGGGATTATGGGCGAGATTACCGACGCGGTCGGCATCCAGTTTCGGCTGCTGAATACCTCGCGCGGGCCCGCGGTGTGGTCGCCCCGGGCGCAGTGCGACAAGCAGGCTTATCGGCTGAAGATGCGAGAGGTGCTGGAGTCGCAGCCGAACTTGAAGATCAAGCAGGCGGAAGTGGAGTCGTTGGCCGTAGGTCGTTCGTCGTTGGCTGAAGGCAGCAAAGCACCCGGGTTTTGCCAACGACCACGGGCTACCGAGCAACGACCGCGGTCTGCAGTGGCGTCAAGCTGCGCGATGGCCGCACCGTGGGGGCTGCAGCGGTCATTGTCACTACGGGAACGTTTCTTAATGGGCTGATTCATTGCGGTGAGCAGCAGTATCCGGCGGGACGCTCGGGTGAGCCGGCGGCGGTGCTGCTGGGAGAAGCCCTCAAGCAGCTTGGGCTGCGGGGCTGCCGGTTGAAGACGGGGACGCCGCCGCGGCTGGATGGACGGACGCATTGACTGGTCGCGGTTTCAGCTGCAGCCAGGCGACGTGGACCCTACGCCGTTCAGTTTTCGTACCCGACGGGTGGCGCACCACGACTCGCAGGTTCCCTGCTACATTGCCTGGACCACGCCGGAGACGCAGCGCATCATTCGCGAGAACGTGCACCGGTCGCCGATGTACAGCGGGCAGATCCAGTCGATTGGGCCGCGGTATTGTCCGTCGATTGAAGACAAGATCGTCAAGTTTCCGGACAAGACAACGCACCAGCTCTTTCTTGAGCCGGAGGGGCTGAACACGCACGAGATTTATGTCAACGGCATGAGTACGTCTTTGCCAGTCGAAGTGCAGCTGGAGATTTTGAAGTCGATTCCGGGATTGGAGACGGCGGAGATGCTGCGCCCCGGCTATGCGATTGAGTATGACTCGATTGATCCGACGGAACTGGAGCGGACGCTTGAGGTCAAGAAGATCGCGGGATTATTTTTGGCGGGGCAGATCAATGGGACCAGCGGGTACGAGGAAGCGGCCTGCCAGGGGTTGATGGCGGGAATCAATGCGGCGCTGAAGGTGAAGCAGGAGCCGGCGTTGGTGCTGGATCGGACCGAGGCTTATACGGCGATCCTGATTGATGATTTGATTTCGAAGGGGACGAATGAGCCGTATCGGATGTTTACTTCGCGGGCGGAGTTCCGGCTGCATCTGCGGATCGACAATGCGGACCGGCGGCTGACGCCGCATGGGCGGCGGGTGGGGTTGATATCGGATGGAGCGTGGGCGTGATTTCGAGGCCAAGCAGGTGCGGCTGGAGGGCATGAGGCGGTTGCTGGAGAGGAACCAGGTTGACGAGCGGGATGGCGGAAGCTCCCGTCGGTGGCCGAGGGAGTGGTCGGGTCAGACCCTGGCGCAGTTGCTGAAGCGACCGGAGATTACGATTGAACAGTTGGTTCCGATTCTTCGCGGAATTGGATGCGGCGTTCTTTCGAGCGAGAGGAATGGCAGAGAATCCTCGCGAATCCGCGGCTGGCTTTCTTCTGAGGTCAGAAATGAACTGAAGTCGGTGGAGACGGAAATCAAGTACGAAGGCTATTTGCAGCAACAGCAACGCGCCATCGATCGCTTGAAGAAGGCGGAGCAGCGGACGATTCCCGGAGTGGTTCGATTACGGCTCGGTGAGCGGCCTTTCGCGCGAGATGCAGGAGAAGCTGGTGAAGATCCGGCCGCGCACCATCGCGCCATGCGTCACGCATTCCGGGAGTGACTCCGGCGGCGGTGTCGCTGGTGAATGTTTACATTGAGATTCAGGGGCGGCGGCGGGAGCAGGCGGCGGCGTTGTAAGTGATTCGCCAGGGTTTTAAAAGCCACAGAACTTTCATCGCAGAGGTCGCGGAGAAACCCGGAGAGACGCAGAGAAAACCGTGGGTTGGACTGTCTGGACCATGATGAGCTAATCCCAGATCGAGAGTCCGGTGGGGCCGCTGTTGTTGGTGGCGGATGACGCCGGCCTGCGGGAGATTCTCTTTGTAGACGGCAGCCATCATCCACGCCCGAGACCCTTCGTGGAAAGACGATGCCTGCACCGTTCAAGAAAACAATCGAGCCAGTTGCGCTCTATTTTGCGGGCGAGCGGGAGGAATTTGATTTGCCGCTGGCGCCGGAGGGAACTCCGTTTCAGCAGGAAGTCTGGCGGCGACTGTGCGCGATTCCATACGGCGAGACAATATCTTACGGGGAGCTGGCGCGGCGCATCGGAAATCCGCAGGCCTCGCGGGCGGTGGGTTTGGCGAATGGGTCGAATCCCATCCCGATTGTGATTCCCTGCCATCGCGTGATTGGCAGCAATGGCAAGCTGACCGGGTATGGTGGCGGATTGCCGATCAAAGAGAAATTGCTGGCGTTGGAGAGGAAGCAGTTGCGGCTGCTGTAAAATGGAGGTTGGGGGTCGTCCTGGTCTGATGCGGTTCTTTCTGGCTTTCATTGCGCTTCTTGGCTTCACGGCCTCCGGTCTCGCCCTCCGCGAACACTACCGAACCGACACATCCCCTTGCAGTATCAATGAGCACTGGGACTGTGGGATCGTAAATCACAGCCCGTTTGCGGTGATGGCAGGGGTTCCGGTCGCCATAATTGGCATGGCCGGATATTTGCTGATGGGGACGCTGGCAATAAGGCGCGTCCTATCGACTACTGTTGGCCTCAGCCCTGGTCGGACTAGCATTTTCGCTGTATCTGGCACACGTGGAAAAAGACATTCTGGGGGTGTGGTGTGTTTATTGCGTCGCATCGCTGGGAGCGATTTCCTTGCTAACCTTGCTGACCTTTGGAACAATCATGATTTCGCGCCCGAGGCGCCCCGTAGCGAGCTAACTATGATGAAGACTTTTTCTCCGATTTGCATTCCTGGCGGTTGCTTTGGTTTCCCTGGTCTCTGCGCAGGAGGGTGTCGATCCCGTGGCGGCTGGAACTGCTCTTCGTCCGCCGAAGGGCGCTCAACTCGCCCTGGTGGTTTTCGAAGACTTGCAATGCCCGCAGTGCAAACGCCAGGCCCCGTTAGTGGCGCAAGCAGCGAAGACGTACAAGATTCCCGTGGTGCGGCACGACTTCCCTCTGCCCATGCACAACTGGTCATACCAGGCGGCGGTGATCGCACATTATTTCGACAGCCACTCCAAGCAGTTGGGTGTCGACTTCCGCGATTACATCTTCGAACACCAGCCGGAGATATTCCCTTCGAATTTGCAACAGTTCGCCCAGAAGTTTGCCGCCGATCACAAGGTGGATTTACCTTTCGTGGTGGATCCCCAAGGTAAGTTCGCGGCTGAGGTCAACGCGGAGCGAGACTTGGGAAAGGCCCTGCGTCTTGACCATACTCCGACAATCTATGTGGTCAGTAACAATCCGAAGGGCCAGTCCTTCGTCGAGGTGAAGGAACCGAATACGCAGCTGTTCCAGCTGATCGACGCTATGAAACGGGGCGAGTGAGGAAAGAGCTGCTGAATCTGTCAGCCTCTTTCGAAGGCGTGTTTCTTCTCCAGTTGATCCAGGGCAGTGCGCATGTCAGACTCGAATTGCCCAGCGCGATCCATCAGGGCGGGTTCGGCCACGGCGGAGTCGTTCTCCAGTTTGATCAGCTTCTGGTCTTGCAGTTTGCGGGCAACTTCCAAAACATGGGCGGGAGTGGTTTCCAGGTAGAGCGCCTCAGTGGGATCGCCGAGCCAGACCGTTCCACCCACTAATCGGGCCTGCCAGTACACCTTTCGGGCCAACATTTGCAGTATGTCTTCGTCGCTGGCGCGGCCAAAAACCCACTTGCCGCGCTTAAAATCCCAATGGCGGCTGGAGAAATTCACCGGAACCAGCTTGCCGGACTTCACAAACTCCAGTTGCCTGCGGTCGACTTCTTTACGCAGGGAGTTGATCACAGGGCCTTCGGCGTCTTGCGGCTCGAGCGAGGGCATGATTTCACGCACGGTGGCGGAGAGGTTCACGGCCACGGGCGCATGCAGTCCGGCGGAGTTCTCGAGAAAGACGTCGGCGTGCAAAAAGAAAAAGTCGGCGCCTGAGGTGGACTTGCGGAAGGGCCACTCCAGGTGGAAAGAGAGCGGCAAACCGGCAAGGGTCACGTAGATAGTCTTATGCTTCGTCATGGAGGAGTTTGGCGCATATTCTACCGGAAAGACGGTGGGATGAGGGTTAAGGAGGTCAAAAAGCGGGTGGTTGTCCCACAATTTAGAGGTTTGATTCGTGACAAAAAAGGTGCCACGCGGGCGTATTTCTGGCGCTGAATTCGCGTGGCGTCCTAATCGGCCTTTTTCAGAAGGCCTATTTTCCCGCAGCAGCGGCGCGGGTGAGTGCGGGTTCAGAAGTTGGCCAAAGAGCGGCGACCTTGGCCAGAACGGCTTCCATGCTGCAACCGGTGTCGAGATTGGCGTCAACGGCGGGGTGGCGCTCGCCGTCGGTATGCATCACCAGCACTCGAGTGGTCTGGCTCGCTTTCTTGATCATGTAAGCGAGATGGTGGCGATCGTTCTTGCTGAGGGTGGGGCCGAGAATCACGAGATCAAAAGCACCCTGTCGCAGCGCCGCCTGCACCGACTTGCGGTCGGCAGCGGTTTCCACATGGTAACCAGCTTTTTGAAAGGAAACGGCTTGTGCGGCCAGGGTTTCGGCATCGCCTTCGCTGTAAAGAAGTTTCAGTTTGGAGACAGGTTTCGTCATGCTCGCCATGTGGTCAGCCCAGCCTTTCGCCGTGCTCTGTCACGGTAACAACGGCGGAAGGGTAAGAGAACGTCACCGAAGACCAAGCAGAGTACGGGACTACCGTCACGTAGCGTGGGAGCAGCAAGCCTGCTGTGGTTAGCGTGGGTAACACGTTCATGCGCTTTTTCCCTCACGGGGGGAAAACTACGACGTACAATGACTTGTCGACGGGGAATGTACCCAGGGGGGCTCTACATGCGTGCGCCGGCAATCTGTATTGTCGTGCTCGGGCAACTGCTTGTTGCCAACGCAGCTTTCGCGCAACAGCCGGATGCAGATGCGAATTCCGCGACCGCTTTCTGTGACTTTGACGACAACCAAGAGATCAGCGTTCGCTACAACAATGGTGCATCCAAGGATGAACCACACAACGGAAGGGTGTGGCTGCCGGGGGGCAAGCCGCTGACTCTTTTCGCCGGAGTTCCAATCACCTTCAACAACGCCTCGATCCCGACCGGCGCGTACAGCATTTACATAGTCCCCAATAAGAAAGAATGGACGCTGATTGTGAACAAGAACGTGAGCCCCGGCGCCGCCTACGATCAAACCCAGGATGTGGCCCGCGGGCCTATGGAATTGGGCGAAGTGGACTCGCCCCCGGGACAGTTGCAGGTTTCCTTTGCCCACGTCGGTCCCAAACAGTGCAGCATCCGGTTTTACTACGGCAAGACGGGAGCATTCGGGGAATTTATGGAGAAGTAGTGTCAGGCTGATCAGGCGGCGTGCTGATGGGTCGCCAGGTTCTTGTGGGGCCTTTTCCGAAAAACGATTTTGACACCCTGCCGCCATCTTTCATCAATCCCCAACAATTCCCACTGTATCTTGGGCGAAAAATAATGCAATAAAGTGTCGGCCGCGGGATGGACGTGCAAGGCGGGCGCGACCAGAAACAACAGTGGCTCGGCCGAGCTGAGTTCGCAGCTGGGAAAGTATCCGAAGCGTTGGAACTCGCCGCGAGCGTGGTGCCAGGCCACGCGCGACCAGTAATCCAGGCCCTGCAAGGGCAGATGGATGTCTTCGTCCGCCTTCAACTCGATGACGGTGAGCCGACCTGCGCGGGTGACGCCCAAGACATCGATCATGGCGCGATCGGCGGCGGAAAATGCGGGCACCTGGGAATAGAAACAAACCGGGTCAAGGACTTCATCCACGGCGACGACATTTTGCACCACCAGGGATTCCAGCCAGCGTTCGGGATGCAGTCGCCAGAGCGGGTGGTCGCGTGGGCCCTGGGGATGGCGTACTTCGCCGATACTGTGTACGAGTTGAGTGAAGCGGGCAAGGTTAGCCTCGCAGAGGACGGTCTCGCGGGATCCGACTCCAAATACGATTTCGGTCGTGCTGCGAAAGGATCCGGGTTCGTGGGCGAGGCGGGCGCGGGCAAACTCCAGGCCGTGGCAGCGGAAGGCGACTTCTGCGGGCGACAAAACTGCGATTTCGCCCTCGGGCATCAGAGCCTGAATCTGTGCAATGGGGGCCGCAAAACGGTTGCGGGCGCTGGATTCGTCAGTGCAGTGCACCAAGCGAGTCGCAACGTTGCCGCAATCGGAGGTGTCCATCTCTTTTAGACTGTCGTCGCGTTCCTCGAGTTCGTAGAGATGCCATTTGGAGGCCTGAGAGTTCAGATGTGCGATCCGCCCACGGGTCAAGGACGCGGTATCGGCAGGCAGAAATAGTTTTAGTCCTTCGACGGCGAACTTCCCCGCGTGGCTTTGGCGACAGATGTCGAGCCATAAGATCGCGAATGTCAGGGCGGCGTCGATGGAGGCCTGAGTCTCCTGAGCATTCACGCCCAGGACCGCGAAGGCTGATTGTCCGTGATGCAGCAATCCGCGGGAGTAGATGGGACCGAAGGAGCGTTCTAGGTCCATCGAAGTGCGCAGGGGAGCCGCCTGGAATGAGGGAAACCAACGTTGCAGAGCTCGCTGCAAGATACGCTGGTAAGTGAGACGAGCCAGGCGCTTTGCCGTGGGCGTGCGGCGGTCGCGCTGGCGGCAGATTTCAAGCCTACTGGGCCGGGGTTGTCCGAGGCGTTGCACGGCGAGGCGGAGGGTTTCGTTTTTGATCTCGGCTTCGATGACCCGCCGGACCACATTGCGCTCTGAGGACCAGACGTGCAACAGGCACTTGTTGTGTTCTCCGGAGACGGAGTATTTCGATTGGGCCAGATCGAACAGAACGGTATTGTCTTCGAGGATTACGGCATTTTGGGCACTGGCAAGGAAGTCCTCGAGGATCCGGGCGAGCTGTTCTGGGGTCATGGCGCAGATTGTTTCAGGGGCGACAAACCGGCGTCTGTGACGAGTGACCATCGGCTGAGTCCCGAAGTGGTTTCGCAGGCTATGGGATAATGAGAGTGTCCAGCGGAGCCGTTCCCGACTCCGGGGCATCTAATAAATAAATCAATATGGACAAGAATCGGTTCTTTTTCGAGCACTATGGGCTGACCGAGCATGATCTGGAGCGCTATCTGGCGGCAGCATTGTCGGCGGGCGGCGACTATGCGGACCTGTACTTCGAATACCTTTCGTCGACTTCGCTGATGGTAGATGAGTCCATGGTGAAGTCGGCTTCCCAGGGCATTTCTGCCGGATGCGGAGTGCGAGTGATTTCGGGGGAGCGTACGGGATACGCCTACACGGACGATCTGTCCGCCGAACGCATTCTGCATGCTGCGCGCACGGCCGCTCTGATTGCCAGCGGCCCAGCCAAGACTCCCAGTGTGGGCTTCCAGGAAAAAGCGGCGCGCAGCCTGTATCCGGTGACGTTACCCTCGGTGGACGCCGAGATCACGGCCAAAGTTGAGTTGGTGATGCGCGCGGACCAGGCGGCGCGGGCATACGATCCGCGGATCAGAGAAGTGCGAGCGAGTTATGGCGATGAATTGCGAAACATCTTAGTGGTCGGGTCAGATGGAACTTTCGCCGAAGACTCGCAGCCGTTGGCGCGGTTGAACGTGGCTTGCATCGCGAAGACTGAGGGTAACTCGGCGCGAGGGAGCGCGGGCGGTGGGGGGCGGGTGGCACTGGACTTCTTCTTCGGAGAGAAAACGCCAGAGTACTTTGCCAAAGAGGCGTCACGGCAGGCGATCTTGCAACTGGACGCACGCGAAGCACCGGCGGGCGAGATGGAGGTTGTGCTGGGCCCGGGCTGGCCTGGCGTGCTGCTGCACGAAGCCGTCGGGCATGGGCTGGAAGCAGACTTTAATCGAAAGCAGACCTCGGCCTTTGCCGGACTGATCGGCAAGCGCGTGGCCAGCGAGAAGTGCACGGTGGTGGACAACGGCACCATGCCGTGGCGGCGCGGGTCGCTGAATGTGGATGACGAAGGCAATACCACACAGGACACGGTATTGATCGAAAAAGGAATTCTGAAGGGTTATTTGAGCGACAAGCTGTCGGCGAAGCTGATGGGAATGGCCAATACCGGCAATGGCCGGCGCGAGAGTTACGAGCACATTCCCATGCCACGCATGACCAACACTTACATGCTAGCGGGGCAGGATGATCCCCATGACATTGTGCGTTCGGTGAAACGCGGGGTGTATGCGGTGAACTTTGGCGGCGGACAGGTGGACATTACCAACGGCAAGTTCGTGTTCTCCGCCTCGGAAGCGTATTTGATCGAGGACGGACAGATCACGGCGCCAATCAAGGGGGCCACTTTAATTGGAAATGGGCCGGACGTGCTGACCCGGGTTTCGATGGTCGGTAATGATCTCAAGCTCGACGAGGGGATTGGCACCTGCGGAAAAGACGGTCAGGCGGTGCCGGTGGGCGTGGGCATTCCGACGATCAAGGTAGACCGCCTTACGGTGGGCGGGACGGGAAAGAAAGAGACCGGCGGGTTCATGCAGTAAGTCAACAGCGCCACGGATTTGCACGGATCAACACGGATTGTTCTCAAACCCATGTCTTCTACTCAACTAGAAACTAGCAACCAGAAACTGGAAACCGATCTTAAGACGCTTGCCCAGGACATCGTCCGCCGTGCCATGGCGGGGGGCGCGACAGCGACGGAGTGCGTGGTGCGCGAAGGGGATGAATTCTCGACCCTGGTGCGCCTGGGGCAAGTCGAGACACTGAAAGAGTCAGGTTCGAAGGCTATTGGGGTGCGAGTGTTCAACGGAAAGCGCGCCGCCAGCACGTATTCGAGCGATTTCTCGCGCGAAGGGCTCGACCGGATGGTGAAATCGGCGCTTGAGCTTTCGAAGATCACCTCGGAAGATCCATTCGGGGGCATCCCCGAGGCGTCGGAACTGGGGTCGATTGCCGGCGATCTGGACCTGTATTCGGCGGATGTTTACTCGTTGCCCGGAGAAGAGCGCATCAGCTACGCGCGGCGGGCGGAAAAGGCGGCGCTCGACTACGATCCTCGCATCAAGAATTCTGAAGGCGGGTCGTTCGACGCGGCTACTGGCCACAAAGTGTTGGCTAATTCGCACGGATTCGTAGGTGAATACCGGCGTTCATATTGTTCGGTGGCGGCGGTTCCCATTGCGCAGAACGAGAACGGTTCCATGCAACGCGACTATTGGTTTTCAGTGGCGCGGAACCTGGGCCGGCTGGAATCACCTGAGCATGTGGGAACGGTAGCGGCACAGCGCACGTTACGGCGGTTGGGAGCGCGCAAGGGGAAGACAGCGCATGTGCCGGTGGTGCTCGATCCGCTGGTGGCGGCCTCGATGCTCGACCACATTTTCGAGGGAGTGAATGGAGACTCGGTGTATCGCGGGGCTTCGTTTCTCGCCGGAAAGCTGGGCGAAAAGATTGCCAGCGACCGGGTGACGGTAATTGACGATGGAACCATGGTCGGGGGTTTCGGGACCAGCCCGTTTGATGGAGAAGGGATTCCCACGCGGCGGACGCTGGTGATCGAAAATGGAGTCTTGAAGTCTTATCTGCTCAACACTTATACCGCCAAGAAGCTAGGTCTGCAGACTACCGCCAATGCGTCGCGCGGGTTGGCGGGAACTCCGGGGATTGGACCGGGGAATTACTTCCTGCAGCCGGGGACGAAGACGCCGCAGCAGATTATCGGTGAGATCAAGGAAGGCTTGTACATTACCGAATTCCTGGGCCACGGCGCGAATCTGGTCACTGGCGATTACTCGAGGGGTGCGTCGGGAATGTGGATTTCGGGCGGAGAGCTGGCGTATCCGGTGGAAGAGATCACGGTTGCAGGCAATTTGAAGGATATCTTCTTCAACATCGCGGAGATCGGGAACGATCTGGAGTTTCGCGGAGCAATGGCGTGTCCGACGATCAGGATTGAGGGGCTGACGGTCGGGGGCGAGTAAAGCCGCAGATCTGCGCAGATCACGCTGATACAATCGGCTCATGGGCGGGCTGATCGAGCCATCTCCGTTGCAAGCGTCACAACCTGATTCCAACGTTCGGGCCATTGTGATTGGAGTGGCCGCAGTGGTGCTTGTGGTTGGCGTTATCGCCTTATTGACCCGTGGAAGTCCAAGAACTCCGGTTGCGCCCCATCCTTACGCTTCCAGCGTTAAGTTGTCCGATCTGAAAATGAGCGCGGCAGAGAATTTTGTCGGCGCCAGTGTGACTTACATCGACGGTATTGTCACTAACGCCGGTGACAAAACGGTGAGCCACACGGTGGTACACGTGAACTTCAAGAACTCTCTGGATCAGATCGCACAGGCGGAGGACGTTCCGTTGCACGTGCTACAGACCAGCGGACCGTATCCGGACGCAGTCGATCTTAGCGCTTCACCCCTGTCGCCCGGCCAGAGTAAGCCATTTCGACTGACCTTCGAGCACATCAGCACTGACTGGAACCATGCCTATCCCGAGTTGCAGGTGACGGACGTTACTTTCAGATAGGTAAGAAAGAGCGGCCACGGATTTACGCGGATTCTCACGGATAGATCAATTGCTTTTTAATCCGTGAAGATATGTGTGAAAAATCCGCGGTCCGCCTTTAGTGCAGCCCTTCGCGGACGCGGCGTAGGAAATCCTCTCCGTCGGCGCGGACCTGTTCCAGGACCTTGGGATCACCACGGGTTTCGAAGGCGACTTCCTGCAAGAGAATTTCGACGGCGTCTTTTGGCTTGAATCCCTGCTCAACCAGTTTCTTGAGCCGGGTGGTGAAGCCGCTGCCCTGGCCGGATGGCAGGCGAGTCTGATAGTCCTTGCAGGCGTGCTGACGAAACTTCCCTGCGGCGAGACGATCGTAGGCAGTTTTGGCGCCCGGGTCGCTCAGAAGGGTGGGCAAAGGGGAGTTCCATTCACACCGGGAGCAAACCCAGCCGTGGAAGATGGCGTCGTTTACCCAGACCAAGGCCCGATTGTCTTTGGGGGTTTCGCCTGGGTTACTCATGAGCGAGTCAGCTCCGTTTCCAATACTACCCAGATAGACGAAAAAACGCCGAAGATTTTAGCGGACTAACCAAGATAAAAACGCCACGGATTCCCCCCGGACAAATTTTCTAGTTTCTTAATGCGCGCAAATCCGTGGCCGGTGTTTGTGGTTAGAATGGCTCATGTCTGATGCAAAGCCGTTTCGGCTGACGGAGTCGGTAAAAGCTGCGGGTTGAGCTTCCAAGCTGAGTCCGGCGGCGCTGGACACGGTGCTTGGGAAATTAGCCCGGCAACAGGACCCGAATGTGCTGGTCGGCTTTGACCACGCCGACGACGCCGGGGTGTATCGACTGGGGCCTGACACGGCCCTGGTGCAAACGGTAGATTTCTTCACTCCGATTGTTGACGATCCCTACACGTTCGGGCAGATTGCGGCTACCAACGCGCTGAGCGACGTGTATGCCATGGGTGGAAAGCCACTCACTTCGCTGGCCATGGTGTGTTTTCCCGAAAAGGGGGATCTGGCGATTTTGGAGCGCATTCTGGCGGGCGGACTTTCGAAGATGATGGAGGCAGCCTGCACGGTGATCGGCGGGCATAGCATCCGGGATGACGAAACCAAGTTCGGCTACGCGGTCACCGGAGTGGTTGATCCTGGAAAGGTGTTGACGAATGGCGGCGCGCGGGTGGGCGATCGGTTGTTGTTCACCAAAGCGCTGGGGACGGGAGTGATTTCGACGGCGATCAAGAAGGGTGTGGCCGAGCAGGCGTGGATTGATGCGGCGGTGACGTCGATGACGACGTTGAACAAGAGGGCGGCGGAAGTGGTTACCAGCGCACCATTCGCAGTGCATGCTCTTACCGATGTCACGGGCTTCGGTCTTATTGGGCATGCACGTGAGATGGCGCTGGCCTCGAAGGTTTCGCTGGGGTTGCGCGCGGGAAGGATTCCACTGCTCGAGGGCGCGCTGGACTGCGTGCGGGCCGGGCATATACCTGGCGGACTGAAGGCAAATCGGGAGTTCGCCGAGTGCGTGGTCGGTTACGAGGATGGAATCCGCGAAGAGATCAAGACGATGCTATTTGATCCGCAGACCGCAGGAGGGTTACTGATCTCGGTGGCGGCGGAAGATAGCGTGGAATTGTTGAGGGCGTTAAACAAGGCGGGGGTTCCAGCGGTTGAGATGGGAGAGGTGCTGGTGGATCGGAAGCCGTTGATTACGGTTACGCCCTGAGTTGACGGGGCACGGGCGCTCCGCAGGGGCGAGGACGCCCGCGCCTACATTCCTATTTGATCAGTTCCCAGATGTTGGCCAGATGATGGTCGTCGTGTTCGGCGACGAAGTAGAGGTGGTCTACCAGTCGCATGGGCTGTTTCAGGCGGGGGTGCAGCATGGAGTGAGCAAAAATCTCAGGCTGAAATTCTGCTACGCGATCAACCAGACGGAGTCGGGCCTTGCGGAAGTCGGTGAGAATGTCGTTCAACGGGTGAGCGTTGTGGTTGGCGTCGTGAGTTTTGCGGTTGCTGAGGTCGGCGGTGGTGAGTGTGTCTCCGCCCTTAAGGAAATCGTCGACGCGAGCCAGCCATAGGGGTTCGAGGTCGAGCAAATGCCCGGCGTGCTCCTGGGCCGACCACTTGTTGTCTGGCTTCTCGATCAGAAGGTCACGAGAGCGGCCGCGCAGCATTTCCTCCAGCCGCGCCGGTGTTCCCCGTAAGCGAATGGATAGGTTGGGATATTGCTCTATGGGAAAACTAAACTCGAATTTGCGCTCGAACCAGACGGGGACTTGAGTCATGGATTTCGGTGGTCCTATACCAGGTACAGGTATCTATGGGTTCATGTGATCTAGTGAGGACCGTTCACGGTTCTATTTTTCTCTCCAGCAGCAATCAAAGCCGCGCAAGTCCTCGCACTGTGAGGCCACGTCGCCCTCGGGAAAGCCGCTGGGACCCTTCGACTTCGCTCAGGGCGGGCTGCCGGCGCTGCTTTCTACGAGTGTGCCGCCGGGCCATGTCCGGCGGATATCTAGTGCCCCAGCCTCCCTAAATTTACCCTTTTCTCAATTCCAGCCTTTTCCGTCGCCAGCCTGGACGGCCCTCCCTCGCTTGGAATTTCCGAAATCTAAGGAGGAACTATGGCAAGTCCAGGGATGGCCCCGGTACAGGCCAGTGAGCGTTCCCAGCAGGTTGACCAGCGGATGGCAGTTGCAAAAATGGTGATCGCGGCCCGGGCTCGGGCGGGCGCCAAGTGGTTCTACTGGATCGCCGGGCTCTCGATGATCAATTCGCTGGCGGTCATGTCGGGCAGCAACTTCCACTTCGTTGTGGGGCTCGGTATTACCTCAGTTGTGGACGCGATGGCCCGTCAGGCGGGTAGCTTGGGCAGTGTGTTGGACATCGTGATTAATGGCTTTGTGTCGGGAGTGTTTGTGCTGTTTGGTTACTTCGCAGCGAAGGCCCAGAAGTGGGCGTTCCTGGTCGGCATGGGGCTTTACGCTCTGGATGGCCTGTTGCTGCTGGGAGCGAAGGATTACCTGGGCGTGGGGTTCCATGCTTATGCGTTGTTTGCGATCTATCGGGGATTGCAGGCGGCAGCGCAGGTGCAGGGGTAGAGCGATTCTTGTTTTGACGGACGGTTCCGTCGACACTCACAGCAAGAAACTAAGGGCGGCCTTTCGGGGTCCGCCCGTTTGAGGATAGAAGCCTGGGAACTAAGCTCGTGCCGGGCTTTCGCCGCCCTTGGCGATTCCGGGGCGTCCGGGCTCGGGTTTCAGTACCTGCTGGACGCCATCGTCCTGGCGGGGTGGCGGGGTGATCTTGGGCAGTTCTTTGCCTTCGATGATCAGCTTGATTTCGTTGGCGTCGAGCACTTCGCGCTCCAGCAGCGCCAAGCGCGATTCGAACCAGAGCATCGTGGTTTCCGCCCAGAATGCTCTTGGCGGTGTCGTAGCCCTGGCCGATCATGCGCCGTACTTCTTCGTCAATCTTGACGGCGGTGGCTTCGCTGTAGTCGCGGTGCTGGGCAATTTCGCGGCCCAGGAAGATCTGCTCTTCTTTCTTGCCGAAGGTCAGCGGGCCGAGGTCGCTCATGCCGAACTCGCAGACCATCTTGCGGGCCATTTCGGTGGCACGTTCGATGTCGTTGCCGGCGCCGGTGCTCATCTGGTTGAGGAACATTTCTTCGGCAATGCGGCCGCCCATCATGATGGCGATTTCGGTCTCGAGATATTCCTTGGTGTAGTTGTGCTTGTCGTCGATGGGCAGCTGCATGGTCACGCCCAGCGCCATGCCGCGCGGGATGATCGTGACCTTGTGCAGAGGATCGGAATTCGGCAGCTTGGCCGCGACCAAGGCGTGTCCGGCCTCGTGATAGGCAGTCACTTTCTTTTCGTCTTCGGAGAGCAGGAGCGACTTACGTTCCACGCCCATCAGGACTTTGTCTTTGGCCAGCTCAAAGTCGTACATGAGCACGGCTTTGCGGTTCTGGCGGGCTGCAGCCAGAGCGGCTTCGTTGACCATGTTGGCCAGGTCAGCGCCTGAAAAGCCGGGTGTGCCACGGGCCAGGACGGAAAGATCGACATCGTCTGCCAGTGGAATCTTGCGGGTGTGCACTCGGAGAATCTCTTCGCGTCCGCGCACGTCGGGACGGCTTACTACCACGCGGCGGTCAAAACGTCCGGGGCGCAGCAGCGCCGGATCGAGCACGTCGGGCCGGTTGGTGGCGGCCATCAGGATGACGCCTTCGTTCGATTCGAAGCCATCCATCTCGACCAGCAGCTGGTTCAGAGTCTGTTCGCGCTCGTCGTGACCGCCGCCGAGGCCTGCGCCGCGGTGACGCCCGACGGCGTCGATTTCGTCGATGAAGATGATGCAGGGTGCGTTTTTCTTGCCTTGCTCGAAAAGATCGCGAACCCGGCTGGCGCCCACGCCGACGAACATCTCAACGAAGTCCGAGCCGGAGATCGAGAAGAATGGAACGTTGGCTTCGCCGGCAACAGCTCGTGCCAACAGCGTCTTGCCGGTTCCTGGAGGGCCGACCAGCAGCACCCCCTTGGGAATTCGTCCACCAAGTTTCTGGAATTTTTGCGCCTCGCGCAGGAATTCGATAATTTCTTTCAGCTCTTCCTTGGCTTCTTCAACGCCGGCGACATCCTTGAAAGTGACTTTCTTCTGCTGCATGGAGAGCAGGCGTGCCCGGCTCTTGCCGAAAGAAAGTGCTTTGTTTCCACCGGTTTGCATCTGGCGGATCATGAAGAACCACAGGGCCGCGAGCAGGACCAGCGGGGCGAGGTTCAGCAGCCAACTGGGCCAACTTCCGTTGCTGATGTCCTTGATGGTGATGTTGACGTTCTTGTCGCGCAACGTCTTGATCATGTCAGGATAGTTGGCGGGCACGGTGGTGTGGAACAGCGAATTATCATTCCGGAGCTTGCCCCGGACCTCCATGCCAATGACCGTGACTTCGGTGACATCGCCTTGGTCAACTCGGGACATAAACTCAGAGAAGTTGACTTCTTTGTCCTTTTGTCCGGCACCGCCCTGCTTTACCACCGTCCACAGAAGGAAAGCGGAAACCACGATTACCAGCCAGAAAACCACCGTTTTAACTGTTGAGTTCACCTAACAACTCCTGAGGAAGCAGCGTGTCGTTCTGAAGCCAACCAACTGGGCACTGCAGTATTAGATGTCCTTCGCTGCATTTCGATTAGCGAAATTCCGATGCCTGACACATTTTACCGCTTCTTGGGCGAAAAAGGAGGATGTTCTCGCAATGACTTAAGTCACGGACACGCTTCAGCTTGCGGAGGCCAGATAAGGCAGGTTGCGTTGGGTCTGGCCGGCAGATCCCAGGCCATAGCCGACAAGGAAGGCCTCATCCACCAGAAAGCCGAAATAATCGGGCTGCAACTGCACCCGCCGGGCCGATTGTCGGTCGAGCAAAGTAGCTACCTTCACGGAAGCCGCGCCCCGCCCGCGCAGGTCGCTCATCAGGAATTCTGTAGTGACGCCGGAATGGATCAGGCCCTCCACCAGCAAGATGTGCTGGTCGCGAATGTCGGCATCGTGGCTGAAAAAGATTTCGAGAAAGCCCTCCGGCTTGCCCTCTTTTTCCCGGCGGTAGCGGGGCTTTATGAACTGGCAGATGACTGGAGGCTCCAAGGCGCGGACCAGGTCGGTCATGAACATAAAACCATTTTCCAGCAACGCCAGAGCGTGAATGGTATTGCCCTGGTAGTCGTCGGAGACCTGCCGCGCGATCTCGCGCACCCGCTTTTGAATCTGCTCGGCGGAGATCACGATTCGAAGCTGCTCGGATTTTGCGACGGGATTCATGGGTGACGTACCATCTTCTCAGATTTGTGAGGAGCAGGGCTTGGGTTATCCCGGTGCCGCCTCCTGAATCACAGTTACCTCATCAGCTTCAGTCTCCGGACGAAACTTTGCAGGCGTTGGGAATCCGCGAACCCAGACCACTTCGCTTCCGCTAACTACGATTGGCCAAAGCCTGCGCTCGGGACCGGATTGGCTGGTCAATAGCTCCTTGATCTTCCTGGGAGCCTTGGAATGAGCCGGCCAGAAGCGATCTCCCGGATGCCAATTGCGCAGGCACAATTCCTTGCCCAACAAAGCGCGGTTCAGTAAATGATCGGGATTATATGCCTCGACACGGTTTCTTGGAACCAAGACCGCTTCGAAACGGGATTGGAGCTCGGGGACCAGGATCGATCCCGGCACGGGCAGACGATACTCGTAGCCGAATGGTGTGGCCGCAGGTTGGCGTTGCAGGCAAAGATTTTGTCTCTTTCGAGACACGACCCAGCCTTCCGGCAATTCGATCGTTTTGGCCACGGTGGAGGAAGCCAGGGCCAGGACTCCCTCTGCGTGATGGAACTCGAGGCGCAAGCCCACGGATTCGCATGCGGCTCGGACCACGCGACGTTGCAGAGCAAGAGGCAAGGCCACCAGGGCCGCGGACTTGAGGGTGCCGGCTTGCTGGGTCCAGACTTGCGGCAGCAGGCGTGCGACTTCCTGCTTGCCAATAGTCTTCCTCGGCGCGCGCGATGTCGGCGGTGTCGGCCAAGGCGTCGCGGACTGCCGGATTCAGGAAGCGCTCCAGGCGCGGGAGAATGCCGTGCCGCACCCGGTTGCGGGCGTGGCGCAGGTCGCGATTGCTGGCATCTTCGCGCCAGGGTTGGTTGAGGCCCTTCAGGTATCTCTCCAGGTCTTTGCGTTTAGTTGCCAGGAGTGGGCGGACGATGGTCGTGGATTCAGTGACTGATAACTGGGGATAGATTCCCGCCAATCCGCGGCTGCCTGCTCCGCGTACGATTCGGAGCAGAACGGTTTCGGCCTGGTCGTCCAGAGTGTGGGCGGTGGCGATCCGGTTCAGACGGGCCTCCGCGAGCAAGCGCCGGAGGTACTGGTAGCGCAGTTCGCGAGCAGCGGTTTCGATACTGAGGCGCTTTTGTTTCGCGTATGTGGCGGTGTCGCCGTTTTCGAGGTGCAATTCCAATTTATGGTGCCCAGCAAGATCTGCGACGAATTGCTCGTCGGCGTCGGAATCGGTTCCGCGCAACTGGTGGTTGAAGTGGACGACAGAGAGAACAATCCCAATTTCGAGCGAAATTCGAGCAGCAAGCGAAGCAGCGCGACTGAGTCGGCCCCGCCGGAGACAGCCACACCCACGCGGTCCCCGGCCTTCAGCAGAGCGTGCTTGCGGATGTAGGCGAGGACGGCTGCGGCGAGCTGCACGGAAACATGGTACATCTGAGCAGGCAGAATTACCTCCGGCTCGTCCGAGTTCCAACGTTCGGATTGGCACCTGCGACGCCAGATGCCACCGCTTAGCGAGGTCTGATGGCTGCGGCTTCGATGACACGCGCCGCGCTTTCACTCTCGCTCAACACGAACCGCGCGAATTCAGGCTGGGACATGCTCATCGGATCGGCCCCATGCTTCGCAAGCCACTCACGCAAATCGGGTGCAGCGAGCACGCTGGCGATGTCCTTCGAGAGTTTGTCCACCACTCCGGCAGGAGCGCCAGCCGGCATCCACACTCCATACCAAATCGGATAGTCGAAGCCAGGAACGCCGGCGTCTGCTACGGCCGGTACTTCCGGTAGCAAGGATGAGCGCTTCCTGGTGCTAACGCCTAGCGGACGCAGCCTGCCCGCACGGATATCGACCAGGGCGAGCTGGATGGGTGCCAGCAGGTAATCCGTACGCCCAGCGACCGTGTTGGCGATCGTGTCGGCGATCGCGTCGCCCGGTTGTGCGGGCACGTGCACTCCTTTAATGTCCGCTGCTAGATTGAATTTCTCGATTCCCAAGTGTGAGCCGGTGCCGAGTCCCGTGGAGCCAAACCTCAGCTGACCAGGTTTCGCTTTCGCCGCCGCAACCAGCTCGCTGACGGTAGTGATACCAGTCCGCTTGCCCGTAACCAGCACGTAGGGCTGGCTGGTGAGTGGAGCGACGGGGATGAAATCCTTCAACGGGTCATAGGGCAGATCCTTCAGCAGCGCAGCGCTGTACGCCTGGGCGCTGGTGTTCACGAGCAATGTGTACCCATCGGGCGGCGACTTCGCGACCCGCGCCGGGCCGGCCGTTGCTCCCGCACTGGGGACGTTCTCTACGGTCACGGGTCGGCCCCACAACTCAGTGAGCTTTTGGGCGAGTGCGCGGCTCACCAGGTCGGGTCCACCACCCGCCCCAAACGGCTCGATCAGGCGCACGGGCTTGCTTGGATAGCCATGTGAAGTTTGCAGCATCAGATCCGGCGTCATCTCTAGCCCAGCATCTTGTTCACATCGCCGTGGGCGGGCGCGCCCTCAAGAGCCCCATAGGTGCCCGAAGCCTTTAACTCTTCCGCCATCCTGCTCAGCAAGCCAAGCGTAGCTCGCATGGGGGTCGAGCCCAAGCTGACTCGCGCAACACCCAGCTTCTCCAGTTCGGTCACGGAGGGTGAACCAGGCCCAGCCAGAATGTTCAATGGACACTGGACATCCTTGGCCAGTCGGGCAATCGTTTCTGAATCGCCCAATCCGGGGGCGAAGACACAATCCGCCCCGGCATCGCGGTAGGCTCGCAGCCGCCGAACAGTATGGTCATATCGCGTTTCCAGTGGGCCTACTTGAGCCAGGTAAACGTCCGTGCGGGCGTTCAGCACCAGGAGTACGCGGGACTTCAAGGCGGCTTCACGAATGGCGCGAATCCTCTCCAACTGCAGTGGCAAGTCGAACAGAGGATGCTGCGGGTCATCGGTGCCATCTTCGAAGTTCATGCCGACGGCACCTGCTTCGATCACTTCGCGGGCTGTCTGGGCGGCATCCTCGGGGCGCTCGCCGTAACCGGCCTCGACATCGGCAGTTAAGGGGACCTTCACGGCTCGTGCGATGCGAGCCACCCGGGCCAGCATTTCGTGGCGCGGGATTTTCTGCCCGTCGGGATAGCCGAGCGAGAAGGCGATCCCGGCGCTGGTAGTGGCGAGGGCGGGAAAGCCAGCTTCTTCGATCATGCGGGCGCTGGCAACGTCCCAGATGTTGGGCAGGAGCAGGGCTTTGCCGGTGTGATGCAGGGCGCGGAGCGCGTTGGCTTTTTGGGAGAGGTCGGGCATGAGTCGATTCTAAAAGAGAAAAGACGAGAGCGGGTGCCCATCCTCCATACCAAGCCGGCCACTATGGCTTCTTTGCCTTCACCCTCTCCAAGAACTTACCCACGCTGACGACGGCGCGGCTAACGGTGCCGCGGCCAATTTCTTGGGTATCGTCGCGGGCGACGACCCGGACGGTGTAGAAGCGGCCATCGAAGGATTCGAGGGTAGCATCGGCGCGAACTCTCGCCCCAATGCCGCTGGCCGCGCGGTGTTCAATATTGATGGCGGTGCCCACGGTGATCTCGTCGCCCTCACAAAAGGGCTGGAGTGCGTGGAAGGCCGCAATCTCCATAAGGCGGACCATGTCGGGAGTGGAGTAGACGGGCGGCAGGTTGGGATGCCGCGCTGTTAGGGTGTGCTCGAAGGCGACGGTTTCTTCGGCGCTGGCTTGAGCACCGATGGGAATGGGTTTGGCCATGATCAGAGCAGCCTCAAAAGAAAGAGCCAATGATTTCATCGAATCACCGGCCCTGATCTAAACGTGCGGTTATGCGAGCTACGCCGCTACTTTTGACGCCCGCCTGGCTTCGATTCCATCCAACGCTTGCCAGAGCGACTTGGCGGCATTCTCCGCGGCTGCGAGGGCCTTCTCGGCATTTTCCGGGTGTGCCGCCACTCGCTTGGCCAGTTGCTCGCGCCAGACGCGGGAGTGATGAACATCGGCAGTGGTGTGCAGGGTGAAATAGGTAACCGCGCGCTGATCGGCGCCGTACATTTCCTGCAGTCCGCGGGCTTTTTCCTTGGCCACACGGGGCACCTGCGATTCGTAGGCGTAGAAAGCTGCGAGAGCCTCTTCCGGCGTGCCTTCGCTCGCTACACGATGGAAAAAGGCGGTGAGCTGCTTGATTTCCGGCAAAGGCGAATGGCCGCGCAGATTACGGCCGGAACCCATGCCTTCGGCGAAATCCAGCCACAGCTCGGAATGGGCAGGTGCAGGCTCGCCGAAAAGATCTTCTCCGCCTTTTTCGTCGGCCAGGTTAGCCAGAATGGCGCGGCGGAGTTCGCCTTCGTCCAAGCGCACTCCCAACTCTGCCAAGTAGGTTGGAAAAGCCTCGACGTGATGGTAATAGTCCTGGGCGTACTCCCGCAGGTCGTCACACGTAAGTTTGCCCGCGGTCCAGGCTTGGTAGAAGGGATGGCAAAGCAGATCGTATTTGGCGATGCGCGCCTCGAGCTGCTGGAAGAATTCGATGCTATTCATTGCGGCCTCCGGAAAGAAACAATATACGAGGCGCGGAGCGGTGTGGCAACCGGCAGGGCTGGAATTCTGTTTTGGGAATTGGTTCGGATATTGTGCGGGGGAGGGGGTAAGAAAGCGTGCGATTCGGAGAATAATGGAAGTCACCATCAAAAGCTCAACGCAGAGGACGCTGAGAACCTCCTGCGGAGGACGCAAAGAGAACTCTGATGAAATCGCGCTTCTTCTTAATTATGTGCTTGCTGGCTTCCCGGCTTTGCCTGTCCGAGCCCGGCGAGGCGCCTGAGATCACAAGAATCTCGCCCACCAGCGGACCGGAAGGCACCCGGGTTGAAATCACCGGGCGAAACTTTAAAGAAGTCAGCCGCGTTGTCTTTGGCACGAGCGGAGCGGATTTCAGGATGATTTCCGCCGAGGAATTAATCGCGATTGTGCCGCATCGGACGGCAACGTCGGCTATTACAGTGATCACGGCGCACGCACGGGCAGCGAGTCCGTTTTCCTTCGTAGTGTCCAGCGACCCGCGAGTGCCGCCGGAGGCTAGCTACAAGTCTGGGTACGTGAATTCGACTCCGGCACCGGAGGGATTCTCTTCGGTGTTGCTGTGGGGAATTGCGATTGCCGATACGCGGGTGCCGGGATACGCGTCGGCGACGATTGAAGTGGCGTGGACCCGGCTTTCCTGCCGTGCGGAGGGCCACGAAACCGTGCTCAACGACGACCGCGGGGCCGTGCGCGGTGGGCTTTATCGGCGCAATCCGTGGTTTGGAATCAATGATCACGAAGCCATGCCGATGGCGCTTGATCCTCAGAATCATGCGGTGGTTCTGCGGGTGGGGCAGCGTCCTGACAAAGTCTGGCACTTCTGGCCGCCGTCGCCGCGGCAGACTTTGCCGGCAGGCCACTTGGATGGTTGCACAGTGAAAGCCCGGGTGAAGATTTCTGCCGGAGCATTGTTGCAAATGGGAATGGATTACTGGCGGAATCCGACGGTCATTTACGGCCCGGGTGACAGTCACGAGGCGGGGGCCAGCAACTGGTATTTTCCTTCGGACGGCTGGCAGGAAGCGGAGTTTACCGACATTGGGGGGGTGAAATTCTAGCCGCTGATTTCGCAGAAGAACGCAGATAGAGCTTTGTAACAAACCGGCCACGGATTCGCACGGATAGACCGCCTGCAAGGTGGAGCGCAGAGACGAGAGTTTACTTTTTCTCGCCTTTCTTGCTGGATGATTCGGACTTCGTTTTCTCGTCCTTCTTGGACTCCGACTTCGATTCGGATTTGGATTCCGACTTGGAGTCGGACTTCGAACTGGAGTCAGAGGATGCTGGCCCGCCCGACGATTTCTTAGGGTAGTCGGTCACATACCATCCTGAGCCTTTGAACTGTACGGCAGGGGCGGAGACCATTTGCTCGATTGGACCGCCGCATTCCGGGCATTTCTTGACGTGCTTGTCAGAAAACTTCTGGATCCGTTCGAAGCGGTGATGGCACTTCTTGCACTCGTATTCGTAGAGCGGCATGGACTCCTAGATTACCATTTCTTGAAAATGACGAAGACTGCGGCCACGATCATGCCAAAACCCACGGCGTAGTTCCAGCGCATTGGTTCCTTGAGATACAGAATCGAGAAGACCGAGAAGACGGTCAGGGTGATTACTTCCTGAATGGTCTTGAGCTGAGCGGCGGTGAACTCGTAGGAACCGATGCGGTTGGCCGGGACCTGAAAACAGTATTCTGCGAAGGCGATCGCCCAGCTGATCAGAATTACTTTGAACAGGGGCGCCTGGCGATATTTCAGGTGGCCGTACCAGGCGAAGGTCATGAAGATGTTGGAAATGGTGAGCAGGATGACAGTGGTCATGCGGACTATTTTCTAACAAAAATCGAAGACTCAACCACAGGGGGCACAGGGAACACAGGGGAAGGCAACTGCTTGTGTAATCGCTGGGTGGTAGACTCGGCCTCATGACAGCGGAAAAAGGTTATGCGGGCGCAAGTCCTCTGGCTCCTGGACTCTACCTGGTGGCGACGCCGATCGGGAATCTCGAGGACATCACGCTGCGGGCGGTACGAGTGCTGAAGGAATGCGACGTGATTGCCTGCGAGGACACCCGCCAGACGCAGAAACTGCTCAATCACTACGGCATTGCCACGCGGACCACGAGCTATCACGAGCACAATGAGTTGACGCGAGCGCCGGAGTTGGTACTCGAACTGGAGCAGGGCGCCCGCATCGCGCTGGTGACGGACGCGGGCATGCCGGGAATCTCTGATCCGGGATTCCGGCTGATTGGGCTGGCGATTCGGCATCACGTGCCGGTGGTGCCGATTCCGGGCGCATCGGCATTTCTGGCGGCGTTGGTGGCGAGTGGGCTACCGACGGATTCGTTTCGCTTCAGCGGATTTCTTCCCGCCAAGCAGGGCCAGCGCCGGGCACTGCTGGAGAGTGTGCGCGAGTCGCCCCGGACTCAGGTCTTCTACGAAGCGCCGCATCGGGTGAACGAGGCGCTGCAGGACATTGTTGAAGTCTTGGGGGCGGGGCGGTACGTAGTGGTGGCTCGGGAAGTGACCAAGCTTCACGAAGAATTTCTGCGCGGGCATGCGGCTGGCGTGCTCGAGACGTTGAAGGCGCGCGGCGAGGTCAAGGGCGAGATCACGCTGCTAATCGGGAAGGCGGAAGAGTCGGAGAAAAAGGCGGCGCCTTCACGGGTGAGCGTCCGGCAAAGGCTGGAGCAGGTGATGAAGGACGAGAAGCTGGACGAAAAGGCTGCGCTCAAGAAGATTGCGAAGGAGATGGGAGTGTCGAAGAGCGAGGCCTACCGCGAGTTGCAGAGGAGTAAGTGAAGAACAAGGCTACGGAATCCAATAGGCACGACATGCGACATCATATGATGCTATAATCGGTGCCTAGAGTTCTCATGAGAACGACCCTTGCGCTGGATGACGAGCTCATACGCATCGCCCAGGAGCTCACCGGGGTGGAGGAAAAAACCACACTGATTCGTGAAGCTCTGAAAGCGCTCATTGAGCGGGAGAGCGCTCGAAGATTGGCATCCCTCGTCGGGACGATGCCCGGGCTGAAGAACATTCCGCGCCGCCGGGTGCGGCCGGATTGATCCTCGCCGACACCTCGGTTTGGATCGACCATCTGCGTTTGAGAAACACGGAAATGCGTAGGCATCTTGAGCAGGGGGACATCGTGATCCATCCCTTCATCATTGCCGAGCTCGCGTTGGGGTCATTGCGGGAAAGAACCAAGACGCTCGCATTGCTGGACCTTATGCCGCAGGTGAGAATGGCACGGCTGAGCGAAGTGCGGGTAACGATCGAGGCGCGTCGGCTCTACAACCTGGGTATCGGCTTGACCGACGCGCACCTTATCGCTTCTGTGATTCTCAATCCGCCGACGCTTTTGTGGACAAAAGATAGGCGGCTCCGCATGGCCGCCGAAGGTCTTGGCATTCACGCCAATTTGGCCTGAGATGCTGCCCACCGGGAAATCCAACTTACGGCGTTAGCCCGCGTCCTACTTCGGCAGCGGGAATCCCTTCATGCAAACCACGGTACGGTCAGCCTCCTCGGGCGTGGCGTGGGTGAAGCCGAGGTTGGCGGTACAGAGAACATCTCCTTTCAAAACCAGGCTGGTGTTGTTGTCGAGCGGCGCGTTTGCCTTGGTAGCGATCAGGATGCGCTGGGAACCGTCGGGCGACAGGACCCAGATCTGGTTTAGCAAAATCTCGGAGACGTAGATGTTGCCTTTGCTGTCCAGTTCGATGCCATCGAATGCCGAAAACCCGTAAGGCAGCGCCACGGGTTCACCGGCCGTCCCGTCGTCCTTGATCGGGATCCTGAGTACCAGGGGGTCGCCGTCGGTGACGGCGTAGATGTTCTTCTCTTGCTTGTCGAGCACGAGATCGTTGACGCCCAAGGGGAATCCCGAATAAGGCTTGGGGGACCAATTGAGCAGGGGGTGCGCCGACCACAAGTCCACCTTCTTGCCATCGGGAGAGATTTTCCAGATCCCGGCGTAGGTGAGGTCCGTCATGTAGACGTTGCCGTTCGAGTCGATGGCTACATCGTCGGGATAGCAGAATGGCCAACCTTCCGCTTTGGTCGCGAGGGCCGTCACCTTGCGCGTCTTGGCGTCGATCTTATAAACCCCCGAGCGGGTGACCGTCGCGTCCCGGCACGCCGGATGAAAGGGATTTCCCAAGTCCTTCCTGAAGTCATGTTTCGAGTGGGCGGTGTAGGCGACGTAGATGTTGCCCGACTGGTCGAGGTCGAGCCCGATCAGATCTCCCTTCCCGCTTTCTTCCTTCGACGGTACCCAGGCGATGTGATCGTAGCTACCGTCCTCCTTGAGCATGACGACTTCCCCAATGTGCATCAGGGTCGCGTAGATGTTGCCTTGCGAATCGACTCCCAGACCCTCTGGTGTGTCGGGGAGTTTGGCCATGACCCAGGCCTTGAACTGGGCGGCTGCAGGTGGAGGAGCGGAGGCGAAGAACAAAGCGCAAGTGATGAAGCAGAGCAGAATTCTCAGACGGTCTTGGTTGTGCAATCGCGATTGGGCCAAGTTGTTCCCTTACTATTTCGGAGTTAACTCGCGCTTGACGGCCTCACTTACTACCTTTCCATCCACGCGGATGCCTTCCGCGGCGAAGCGGGCCATCACATTCTTCATGACGGTCCCCATGTCTTTCATCGTGGGTGAACCCATTTCTGCGATGACAGCTTTGACCCCTGCGGCAATGTGTTCTTCAGTAGCGGCCTTGGGCAGGTAGGCCTCGATCAGAACGATTTCGGCGGCCTCTTTGTCGGCCATCTCTTTACGTCCGCCTTTAAGGAACTGCTCGACGGATTCCTTGCGCTGTTTGATAAGCGTGCTCAGCACCTGCTGGGACTCTTTGTCGTCGAGCGGAGCCATCTTTTCAATTTCGCGGTTCTTGAGCGCGGTTTTCACCATGCGCAAGGTGGACAGGCGCTGTTCCTCACGGGCCTTCATGGCTGTGGTGATGTCTTTCTGAATTTGCTCGATCATGCTCATGCGGGAATTATAGTCTTGCCTCGCGACGGCAAACGTAGAGACGTGCGCCCCATCACAGATTGCACCGCAGTTCGTGGGGTAAACTAACTCCGTATCTTTTCGCCAGGACTCATCCTCATGCTGCGTAAGAACCGTCTGTTTACTCCCGGCCCAACGCCCATTCTCCCCGCGGCCCAGACCGCCATGGCCTCGTTTGCCATGCACCATCGCACCGCTGATTTTCGGGAACTGTACTCGCGCGTGTTGGCCGACATGAAGGAATTCATCGGCACAAAAAACGATGTGCTGGTGCTGGCATCCTCCGGGACCGGCGTGATGGAAGGCACGGTCTCGAACCTGACTTCCCCCGGCGACAAGGTCCTGGTGCTCAGCGCGGGCAAGTTTGGCGAGCGATGGCGCGATTTAGCCAAAGCCTTTGGATGCGTCGTGGAGATGGCCAGTGCCCCATATGGCGAAACCTTCGCGCTCGACGAAATTCGCAAGAAACTGACTCCAGATGTTCGTGCCATATATATGCAGGCAACGGAGAGTTCGACCGGAGCGCGGCATGACGTGGAAGGCATTGCCCGGCTGGTGCGGGAGAGTGGCACCGACACCCTGCTGGTAGTGGATGGCATCACTGGCCTGGGCACGACACGCTTCGATGTGGATGGCTGGGGAATTGATGTGATCATCGGAGGTTCGCAGAAGGCGTTGATGATCCCGCCGGGGCTGGCGTATTGCGCCGTCAGTGAACGCGCCTGGAAGCGAATGGAGACAACGGCGTCCCCGCGTTACTATTTCGATTTCCGCAAAGAGAGAAAGGCCGCCGCCAAGGGCGAGTCAGCGTTCACGCCGGCGACGTCGTTGTTCGCGGCCCTGGGTGCCGCTCTGGACTTCATTCGGGAGATGGGGAACGTGGATGTGGTCGCGGGGCGCATTGCGCTGATCGAGAACGCAGAGTTGGCGGCGGAAATGACCCGAGCGGCGGCGAAGGCGCTGGGACTTGAGCTGTTTGCTCCAACCTGTCCGGCAGCAGCGCTCACGGCCATCCAATCGCCCGATGGAGTGGACTCCGGCGCGCTGGTGAGGCAATTTCGCGAGGACTTCGGCGCGGTGGTGGCGAATGGGCAAGGAGAGATGAAAGGCAAGCTGTTCCGCATCGCGCACCTCGGCTACTACGACTATCTGGATACGATTGGAATTCTGGCGGCGCTGGAGCATGTGATGGCGAGCGTGGCCGGTCGGGCGGTCGAGTACGGAACCGCGGTGCGAGCTGCTCAAGAGGTGTATGCCAAGCATCTGGGAACAAAGTCGAGAATTCCGGCGGTTGCTCACAGTTGAGACTCCAAGACGCGTGACGGAATTCCGCTGATCAACGCAGATCAAGATCAACATGGCTGCATTAGCCAACTATGAAGATTGTCGTCGCTGAAAAAATATCGGCCTCGGCTGTGGACTTGCTGCGTGAGCCGCGCTGGGTGGTGGTCACGCCGACAACATGGAGGGAGGCCTGGCGGCGCAACTGCGAGTCGGCGGATGCGCTGATCGTGCGCTCGGCCGTGCAGGTGAATGCGGAGTTGCTGGAGCAATGCGCGCAAACTGCGGGTGATTGGCCGCGCGGGAGTGGGCGTGGACAATATTGAGCTCGATCCCGCCACCCGCAGGGCATCGCGGTGATGAACACTCCCGGCGCCAATGCCGTGGCTGTGGCTGAGCACACGCTGGCCATGATGCTGGCCATGGCGCGCCACCTGTGCCGCGCCAATGAGCTGATGCATGCCGGCAAGTGGGAGAAGAAATCGCTGCAGGGAACCGAACTACGCGGGAAGACGCTGGGCATCGTTGGTCTGGGTCGAGTAGGAATGGAGGTCGCGCGCCGGGCGCGGGCGTTCGGCATGGAAATTGTGGCGCATGATCCCTTCGTGTCGGTGGTGGTCGCCAAGGAGCAGGGGATCCAGATGGCGAGTTTGGACGAACTCTACGCGGCTGCGGACTATCTGACCCTGCATGTCGGCCTTACCCCGCAAACCACGGGGATGATCAATGCTGAAACGCTCAAGAAGATGAAGCGGGGCGTACGGCTGGTGAACTGCGCGCGGGGCGAACTGATTGACGAAGCAGCGCTGGCGCAGGCGTTGAAGCAGGGGCAGGTAGCGGCAGCGGCGCTCGATGTGTTCGTGCAAGAGCCGCTGAAGGATTCGCCGCTGGCTTCGTTAGACAACGTGATTCTCACGCCGCACATCGGTGGGTCGACTTTCGAGGCACAGGAAGCAGTGGGTTATCAGATTGCGCTGCAGGTGAAGGAGTACTTGAAGAGTGGCGTGATCCAGAACGCGGTCAATGTTCCCTCGGTGTCGCACGACGAGTTTGTCGAGCTGCAACCTTACATCGTGCTGGCGGAGAAGCTGGGTTCATTTCTGGCCCAGGTCAGCGAGGGTGCGTTGGAAGAGATCTCGTTGCGCTACAGCGGGCATATCGCGGAGTGGAAAACAGAACTGATCCGCAATGCCGCGATCAAAGGCATTCTGAATGAGGCGCTGGAAGAAAAAGCCAACCTGGTGAATGCAGCTGCGATCGCGGATTCGCGAGGGCTGCGAGTCCATGAGGCGCGTCAGACCAAAGGCTCGACCGGGGGCGCGGGCAGCGTGCTTTCGATTCTTATGAAAACCCAAGTCGAGGAACATCTGGTTAAAGGGGCTGTATTACACGGGCAAACGCCCCGCCTACTGCACGTCGACGGCATTGAAGTAGAGGCCCCACTGGAGCGGAACCTGATTTTCCTCAATAACCGCGATGTGCCCGGCGTAATCGGCAAGATCGGGACGATTCTGGGGGACCACAAGATCAATATTGCGGATTTCTCTCTGGGGCGGCGTGTAGGAGGGGGGAAGCCGGATGAAACGCGGGAGGCGATCGCGGTAGTGCACGTGGATGGGGTCGTGCCGGATCGCGTACTGGCGGCGCTGAGGAAGGTCCCGGCCATCGCCCGGGCGAAGGCGATCCACCTGGCATAGCATTTCCTCTGGTTAACCACAGCAAGCTGCGAATGTGGCACAATTCTGCATCAAACATGAAAGAGGATCAGGGATGCTCAAGTGGGCAGGGATTGCGCTAGCGGCAATACTTCTTTGGACTCCAATCGCCTTCTGTCAAGACGGGCATTTCGATGCCAGCATCAACGGCGGAGCGGGGTTTACCAATACAGCCAGCGGGAATTTGGTAGTGCAGAGCGCCACCATAGGCTTGAATGTCTTTGGGACTTTGCGTTTCAAGTTCAACCCCAAGCACTCGGTAGTGGTTAACTACGGGCGCTCGAAGAACTCGCAGACCTACCAGTCCGGTGACAACTTTCATGTTCTGAACACGATTTCAGAGATTACCGGAGCTTACGTGTTCAGTCCCTTTCGCAAGGGGGGCAAGTTCGAACCTTTCTTTTTAGCGGGCGGCGGCGCGCTGACATTCGATCCCAGCAGTACCTGGGACTTTTTTCCTGACTTGCCAAACAACGTGCCGAACCGGGTCCAGGTCAACTTTGGCGCGGTGAAGCAGACTGAACTGGCATTTCTCTATGGTCTGGGAGTGGATTACCGGCTGCCGGTATTTTCAAGGCTCGCACTGCGCCTGCAATACCGAGGTCTTCTCTACAAAGCCCCGGACTTCAAGGTGGATCAGAACTCGGGCAGCGCGGTGAGCTTTTTTACCGGCGCCAGGGGACATATGGCTGAGCCGTCGATTGGGTTGGTCTTTAGGTTTTAGGAAACCTGGCCACGGATTTTCGCGGATCAACACGGATAGTTCTTTTTCTTCTCTTTTGGTTGATCCGTGTGAATCCGTGGCTGGAGTTCTAGGAATTGAGTGCGGCTTTGCGGAGTTTGCGGCTCTCGGCCAGCAGAGCCATGGAGTGCATCAGGTTTTGCAAGGTCACAATCCCCACCAGTCGCTGGTCCTCAACAACCGGAATGATGCTTAGGTTGCGGGCTGTCAACTTACGAAACGCTGAAGCCAGTGATTCCTTTTTCTGTGCTACCTCGAAGATGCGGTTCATGACGGCCTGCACGTAGCCGTTGCCTTCGGCGCGCAGGGCCTGCAGGATTCTCTGCTTGGAGATGACCCCTACCATGTCACTGCCGCGGATGACGGGGAAATCATCCTGCAGGGAGTGTACGGCCTTGTCCAGTGCGTCTTCCAGAGTATCGGCCGGGGAGAGGGTGGCGAAGTCGGTCAGCATGATGTCTTCCAGGCGCACGGTTTCGAGCACTGATTGGAACACCGCGGAGCGCTCCTCCAGTTGCGCCGCGATGAACAGGAAGAAGCCGATCATGGTCAGCCAGATGTTCCACAACATGCCAGTCAGCATGAACAGGGTGGCGAAGGCCTGACCGATGGCGATGGCGCGACGGGTGGCGCGGACAGGATCCATGCGGCGGCTGAAGAACGCGCGTAGGATCTTGCCGCCGTCCAGCGGATAGGCGGGCAACAAGTTGAACAGACCCAGCCACAGGTTCGACCAAACCAGGGCTCGAGGCAGATTGCCGGATTGGAGGTCCCAGGGCTTGGTCCAGAGGTGGATTTCAGGGGCGACCGCCGACAGAATGCTGGCGGCGGCAAAAGCGATTGCAAGATTCACCACGGGTCCGGCGATTGCGATGCGGATGTCGCGCTTCCAGGTCAGGATTCCGGGCTCGACGGGTTGCTGAGTTTCATCAAGAAGCGTGATCCCACCAATGGGGAGCAGGATGATGGCCTTGGCGGGAATACCAGCGTGGGTTGAGACCAAGGCGTGTCCCAGTTCGTGCAGCACGACAGAAGCGAAGACGATTCCCACCAGTGCCAGTCCACGGCCCGCGTTGGCGGGCCCATGCGACGCCGACTCGGTCAGCCACACGAAAAGCAGCAGAAAGAAAAAAGTCAGATGAATGCGGAGCTCGACTCCGAAAACCCGTCCCGCCGGGATGGACCAATTTCTCATTCGTAATACCCGCCCTTCTATTCTATATAGTTTTAGACTCCGAGGCGGGCGGCAGGATTCGGCCCTGCCAGTCGGAAGTGCTGGGCCGCGAGGGTGGCCATAGAACCTATGCGAGTGATTGCAGGACAATTTCGCAGGCGGCGGATACAGTCACTGCCCGGGATGGAGGTGCGTCCCACCAGCGACCGGCTGCGGGAGACGCTGTTCGACATACTCACGGCGGGCAATCCATCGGCACTGGAGGGAACCGTCTGGATTGATCTCTATGCGGGAACGGGAGCGGTGGGGATCGAGGCGCTGAGCCGAGGCGCGGCCAAGGCTTACTTTGTGGAGTCGGCGCCAGATGCCGCCGAGTTGATCCGGAAAAACCTGCTTTCGCTGGCGATCACCAGCGGATTCCAGGTTCTCAGGCAGGATGCAGTGCAGGCCTTGCAGGCCTGGGATAAGAGTGGAATCAAGGTCAATTTTGTCTTCATGGACCCGCCCTACAGCCTGGAAACCGCTTACGCTCAGGCTCTGACGGCTCTCTCGAACTCAACGCTGCTGCTTCCCGAGACTATTTTGATCGTCGAGCATCAAAAGAAATTCGACCCTGGTGACCAGGTTGCATCTTTACAGCGATACCGGCTGCTCAAGCAGGGAGACGCGGCGTTGAGTTTCTATCGCAGGGCATGATGACCGATCATCGCAGCTATCACGAAGGCGAATTGGCGGTGCAGACGAGGGTCGGAGTCGGCGCGGACGGACTGGGCGCGGGGGAGATGTATCGTCCGGCGATGGCGACGGGCGTGCAGCATTTTCTTGCCGCCCAGCAAGTCGCGGTCGTTTCCACGCTGGATACGGAAGGGCGCCCGTGGGCGTCGCTGCGTACGGGCCAACCCGGATTTCTGCGGGCCTTGGATGAGCACACGCTGGAGATCGGCGGATATGGGCATCCGGACGATCCCTTGATTACAAATCTGGCCAAGACAGGACCGCTTGGGGTACTGGCCATCAATCTGGGTGCGCGCCATCGCGTGCGATTAAACGGAGAGGGACAGATCGAGTCCAACGGGAACATCCGTGTGAGATTGAATCAGGTGTATGGGAACTGTCCGCAATATATTCAGGCGCGCGAGGTGAATGGCGAGCGGGAAGCCGCGTCAGGAGAGAGCCGCCGAGCAGAGGGACTGGACGAGCGATTGCGGCGGTGGGTGGAGAGTGCGGATACGTTCTTTCTGGCGACCGCCCACCCGGAGTCGGGCTTGGACGCGTCGCACCGGGGCGGCAAGCCGGGGTTTGTGCGGGTGGAGAATGAGAAACGGTTGGTGTTTCCCGATTATGCCGGCAACAATATGTTCAATTCGCTCGGCAACATCAATTCTTATCCGCGGGCGGGACTGCTGTTCCCAGATTTCAAGTCAGGAGCGACGCTGCAAATTACGGGAGCGGCGAGCATCATCTGGGAAGGGCCACAGATTGCGGAATTCCGCGCAGCCCGGCGTCTGGTGAGCATCGATATCGAGAAGGCTGTAGAGCTCTTGCCGGGGATGCTGCTGCAGTTTGAGTTCAAGGGATACTCGCCGCATTTGCGCTGAAACTGCCTACATCACGATTTCATTGACCCGGCGCACGATGGGATGCTGCATATCCTGCAGATCATTCTTCACCCGATTCAACCCATACACGCACTGCTCGAAGTGGCTGGACAGGTTGGCGAATAGAGGTGCGACCTTGGTGTATTCGAAGCAATCGAACTTGGAGACGATGTAATAACTCTCCTTGCCGGCCTTCATCCAATCCACGAAATTCTCCAGGCGGTTGCGGCGCAGGCGGAATTGGTTGATGCTCTCGGGGAACATGCCGGTGAAGAACAGCGTGTAGTCGCCGACGTGTTTGCGCACCTGGCGTTCGCGATCGAAGGAGGGCGCCGGCCCGAACACAGGATCGGTCTCAAGCAGCATCTCGCCGACGTCGGTCAGCGGTCGCCCGGCTGCGGTGCTGCGAATCTTGAATAGCTGTTCGACCTCGCAAAACTCCGCCAGCAAGTGGGCGACGTAGTTGACGATCTGCGGATCACGGATGCCAATCTCTTCGGCGTAGTGGCGTCCTACCAGCTCAAGGAAGAGCTTTTGTAAGGGATGCGATTCTGGAATCATGCGGGGCTCACCTCCGTAAAACCCGCTGGCGGCGCGGGGCAACGCCACCACGTTGAGTGATTACTTATCTCACCTTCGACGCGAACGCAAGTGACTTTTGTGTTTCAGCACCCCACGTTCGTGCCAGGTGATTAGAAGGTGTGATAATGCGCAAAGGTTTTACCGTCTTTCTGTTGGCAGTCGCCCCCATCGGCTGCCAGCCTTGCCTGTCCAGTACAATATCGGCCACGGAGGGACAGCGAACTGTGGAACGGAAGAACATATCGAGCGGTGCACCTTGGGAACCGATTGTGGGATATTCTCGTGCGGTCAAGGTCGGGACTACGGTCTTTGTCGCAGGAACGACGGCGACCGCACCTGACGGAACCATCGTTGGAGTTGGAGATCCTTACGCGCAAACCATCCAAACCCTGAAGAACATCGAGTCAGCCCTGCAGAAAGCCGGGGCCAGCATGAAAGATGTGGTACGGACGCGCATGTTCGTGACCAATATTGCGGACTGGGAAAAGATCGGCAAAGCGCATGGAGAGTTCTTTCGTGACATCCGGCCGGCCACTTCGATGGTGGAAGTGAGCAAACTGATCTCCCCAGAGATGCTGGTGGAGATCGAGGCGGTTGCGGTGACTGGAAGCACACAGGGGTAAATGTCGAGTCCGGGGGCTGGAATGAAAGCATGCTTACGGATGTTGCTCTTCGTGGTTGCGGTGGTGATGCCACTCCTGGCTCAACAGAACCCTCCGGCGCTGCATTCGTTCACGGTGATCAGGGCGGGAACGCTAATCGATGGGAAGTCGGATGCGCCTCGCCGCGACCAGGTGATTGTGATTCGCGGCGACCGGATTGAAAGCATCGCGGATAGCGCCACGGCGAAGATCCCGACCGGGGCTGAAGTCATCGACCTTTCTCACGCCACGGTTTTGCCCGGTCTGATCGATTCCCACACTCACATTTTTCTGCAAGGCGAAGATCCGGCACAGGGCGGATATGACGCTAACATCCTGAAATATCCGCTGGCGTACCGGGCGGTCCGGGCGGCAGCGGCAGCGCGCCGTGCACTTGAGCAAGGTTTCACCACCCTGCGGGACGTGGAGACTGAGGGTGCAGGCTACGGAGATGTGGGAATCAAGATGGCCATCGAAGAGGGCTACATTCCAGGGCCCAGGCTGTTCGTGGCGACGCGTGCGATTTCGACCACGGGCGGATACATGCTGGAAGATTATGCTCCGGAACTCGCGATGCCGAAAGGAGCGCAGATCGTGGATGGGCCTGTCGAAGCCCGCAGGGCGGCGCGCGAGCAACTGGATCACGGAGCGGATTGGATCAAGGTCTACATGACGCACCGATCCTGGTTGGGGAAGGACGGCGGCCTGGTCTCGCAGCCGACGCTTACGCTGGAAGAGCTAAAGGCGATTGTGGATGAGACCCACGGCTGGGGCAAGAAAGTTGCTTGTCATGCCTATGGGGGAATCGGGCTGCACCGGGCGCTGGACGGTGGCTGCGACTCGATCGAGCATGGACTTGACCTCGACGATGCGGCCATTGCGCAAATGCTGAAGCAGGGGACCTGGTATTGCCCGACCATCGGCGTGTACTACACGGATTGGGCGGCGGCGGACACGCCCACCGGACAACGGGATCGCAAGCGAGCTGCGGTGCACGAGGTGTCGTTTCCCAAAGCCTTGCATGCAGGAATCAAGATCGTTTTCGGCACCGACATGGGCGGCATCCCGTGGAGTGAGCCTATTGCACAGGAGTTCTCGCGCATGGTTGGCCTGGGCATGTCACCGATGGACGCGATCAAAAGCGCAACCTCGCGTCCGGCGGAGATGCTGGAGATGCAGGGGCAGATCGGGGCAATCGCTCCGGGAGCGCTGGCCGATATCGTCGCGGTCGAAGGCGATCCCGTACGCGACATCAAGATCCTGGAAAATGTGCAGTTCGTAATGAAAGGCGGCAAGGTGTTCAAGAGCGGTGGCAAGGTTAATCCGTGACCACCCATCCTCGGAGCTTGGCCAGGACTATTGCAGTGGTGCGAATGGCCACGGCCGTCTTCTTCATACTTTTCGGAGAGTACAAGCTGTTCGGAACGGGATTCTCGCACGGCGGCTTCCAGGAATATTTGCGAGGCTACATTGAGGGTGCGGCAGTCGGTTTTTACCGGCCAATTCTGGCGCAGGTAGTGTTGCCTCACGCGGTGTTTTTGGGATATGTGGTTGGCGCGGTGGAGATGTTCATTGGCCTGTCATTGCTGCTGGGTATCTGGGTGCGAGCGGCGTCGGTGCTGGGAGTGCTGCACATGTTGAGCTTGACCCTGGCCACGTGGTGGGAGGTCGGACACAATGTTCCGGTGTGGCGATACTTTGGCGCCGAGCTGGATCATCTGCCGATGCTGTTTCTGTTTGTGATCTTCTATGCGTCTGACGCGGGAAGGGTATGGGGACTGGATGGGCGACGGCTAAAATCCTAAAACGCAGAGGCCGCTGAGAGGTGCGCGCAGAGAACGCGGAGAAAAAGCCTAAGGAGACAATGATGAGGAGATTGTGCGCTGGCGCGTGGTTGATAGGCTTTGCACTGTGGATCCTATGTCCGCCGATGTTGGCCCAGCAACCCACTTCCCGGGTTGTGGTACGGGCAGGGCATTTACTTGATGTGAAGAGTGGGAAGACGCTGGTCAACCAGGCGATTGTGATCGAGAACGGGAAGATTGTCAGCGTTGGCCCGCTGGCTGAGGTGAAGACATCGGTTGGCGACCAGATTCTTGAGCTTCCGCAGGCCACGGTACTGCCCGGGTTGATTGACGCGCACACTCACCTTGATGAGGGTCCCGAAAACCATGGCTACCCGCGCCTTGCAGTGTCGGTGCCGCGGCATGCGCTGATTGGCGCGCGTAATGCCCGGGTTACGTTGGAGGCCGGCTTCACCACCATACGAAATGTGGGTGCAAGTGGCTTCAGCGACGTGGCCCTGCGCGATGCCATCAACGCGGGCGAGATTCCCGGGCCGCGCATGCTGGTGAGTGGCCCGGCGCTGAGCATTACAGGCGGTCACTGCGACAACAATCTGTTGCCGTTCGAGTATCACGCCACAGAAGACGGGGTGGCCGATGGCATCGCAGCCGTGCAACACAAGGTCAGGGAGAACATCAAGTATGGAGCTGACCTGATCAAGGTGTGCGCCACCGGGGGAGTGCTGTCGCAAGGCGACGATCCGCAAGCCTCGCAGTACACGCTGGAGGAGATGAAGGCAATTGTGGCCGATGCGCATCGCTTGGGGCGAAGAGTGGCAGCACATGCACACGGAGCGCAGGGAATTCTGTGGGCGTCCGAGGCGGGAGTGGATTCGGTGGAACACGGTTCTTACATTGACGATGCCGGCATCGCGATGATGAACAAGAATGGCACCTACCTGGTGCCTACGCTTTACGTGGCCGAATGGGTGGTTGACAACGCCGAGCGTATGCACCTGACCGCCAACATGCTGAGTAAGGCCCGTGAGGTCATGCCGGTTGCGCGCAAGAACCTTGCTCATGCGTTCGCGAGTGGCGTCAAAGTGGCTTTTGGAACGGATGCGGGTGTCTATCCCCACGGCATGAACGCACACGAGTTTGCGGTGATGGTGAAGATGGGACTGAGTCCGCTGCACGCTATCCAGGCGGCGACTGTGAATGCCTCAGATTTGCTGGGCTGGTCTGACAAGGTTGGAACGCTGGAAGCCGGCAAATGGGCGGACATCATTGCGGTGGACGGCGATCCGCTGCAGGACGTGACCACTCTGGAGCGGGTGAAGTTCGTAATGAAGGGCGGCGTGGTAGTGAAGAATGAGTGGGGGAAGTAAGAGACAGGCTCGGCCACGGATTTGCACGATTAATCTCTCTATCTCAAAAGCAAAAGGCCGGCGTGGAGCCGGCCTTTGAAGGAACAAACCTCGTCACTATTTCTTGGGCGAGGGGGCAATTGCGTCTTTCGTAGCCTTTGCCACGCGGAATTTCACTACCGTCTTGGCCTTGATCTGAATCGGTTCGCCGGTCTGCGGGTTGCGTCCCATGCGGGCCTTGCGGTGGGCCTTTACCAGGCGGCCGAGTCCGGGCACAACGAATACGCCGTTCTTTTTTGTTTCTTTCACGGCGGTGTCAACCAGATGCTCAATGAACGACGCGGCGGTCTTATTGTTGGTCTCTAGTTTCTCGGCCAGATGGCGGACGAGTTGGGTCTTGGTCATACCTGAAGCCATGCTTCCTCCTATAACAACGTTTAGATTTCCTGCGGTGACTGCAATCTTACATCAGGCTTCCTGTGGAAAAACAGCGTTTTCGCCGCCTTTTATGCGGTTTTTTTCAAATAGGAACCACAAAAGCCCACAAGAATCGCTCCTTTCGCCTTGACTGAGCTTCGGAACCCCTGTTTTCAGTGGGGTGGTGGCGTTCTCTGGAAGTTCCGGGAAGGGCGCTGTCGCATGGGATAATGGCGTCACGGAGACTTATTTGTGAGTTGCGCGATCTGCGAAAAACGCAAGGAGAAGCGTTTCTGTCCGGCGGTGCATGGCCGCATATGCGCCCAATGTTGCGGTGAGCAGCGCGAGGTGACGCTCGACTGTCCGAGTGACTGCGTCTATCTGCAGCAGGCGCGGGAACACGAAAAGCCGCGCGAGTTGCGGGATTTGGACCAGGGTGCGCTGTTCTCGCAGATCGAAGTCGGGGATCAGTTTCTTTATGAACATGAACATCTGATTTTGGGATTGACGTTCGCGCTGGCCAAGTGCGCGCGTTCAGATCACGGAATCAATGACGCAGATATGATTGCGGCCCTGGCGGCAATCACCAAGACGCAGGAGACTCTGGCGAGTTCAGGATTGCACTATGAGGCGCCGACCACCAGCCTCAGCCAGCAAGCGATGGCGGCGGAAGTGCAGAAGATGCTGAAGGAATACCGCGAGGCAGAAGAGAAACACCTGGGTTATTCACGGCTGCGGGATTCCGATGTGCTGAAAGCTCTGGTGTTTCTGGTGCGCATGGGGCACGCGCGCACGTCCGGCCGGCCGAAGGCGCGGGCGTTTGTGGATTTCGTGCTGGCACAGTTTCCCGAACAGCCAGCGATTGTTGCGCCGGAAGAAGCGGGTAGCCGGCTGATTGTGCCCTAACCATAAAAGCCTGAGCCACGGATTTGCACGGATTCTCACTGATCAAACCAACAGAAATGAATGAACTGTCCGGGTTGGTCGGCGGCTAGATTTTGCGCACTGCCTGGCCAGGAGGCAACTCGTCCCGCAGTTGACTCATGGTGCGCTTCAATCCCGGGTGACGAACGCCGGGAGCAATTTCCGCCAGCGGTTCCAGAACGAAGCGCCGCTCGGGCAGGGCTGGATGAGGGATGGTCAGCCCTTTTGCTTCGACCGTCGAATCCCCAAACAACAGGATGTCAATGTCGATGCTGCGTGGGCCTTTTTCCTGGGTCCGCTTTCGTCCCATTTTTCTTTCGATTTCAAGAATTACGGTCATCAGTTGTTGCGGTGTCTGTTCCGTATCCAGTTCGACGGCACAGTTCAGGAACCAGGGCTGAGCAGTGACTTCGACTGGCTCGGTTTCATACAGGGACGAAACCTGCAGGACCTTTCCGAGGGCCTGAAGCCTCCTGATGGCATCATTCAAGTTGGCGGCACGGTCGCCCACATTCGAGCCGAGCGAGAGATAGACGGTGGTGTGCACAAGGTATCCAGTTTTGGACTTGCGGTAAGACGGCCGACGACGGAAGCTTTTATTCTATGCTTTCTATACATACCAGAATCGATCGCACCCAGCGACTGCTTCGCATGTTGGAGGAAGATGCGCCGCTGCTGGCGGTGCGGGTGGCGCCGCTGACTGTGGAGCGTCAGCGGACGGCAAAAGAGTATGCCGCCCAGTTGCGGGCCCGGACGCGGGAAGAGTTGGAAAAGCTGATCGAGCAGGTTTCGTTGTGGGATTCCAACGATCGGACTCCGCAAGCTGCAGATTAACGGGCCTTTGTGCCACTCGGCGTGGAACAGTTCTCAGACTGCGGGACAGCAGATTCCTACGGGCCAAAGTCCTTCGGAATGAGAAGTGGATAAGGAATTCTCGCTCAGGCCATTTGCCCGGCAGCGGCACGCAGGGGAACGGGAACCGCTCTCACGTCCTCTTCCAGGGTAGTTTCTTCCCACAGAGACCGGTCGCGTAAGAGGCGGGAAACCAACGCAGTGTGCATGGCGTGGCCGGCGCGGTCGGCGACGACATTACCCAGAATTTGCTTACCCAGCAGTGCCAGATCGCCAATCAGGTCAAGGACTTTGTGGCGCACGAATTCGTCGGCGTAGCGCAGCGGCGGATTTTCGATTCCGGTGCGGGTCAAGACAATGCAGTTGTCGCGTGAGGCGCCGCGGATCAATCCCATGTTGCGCATGGCTTGTTCATCTTCCCGCGAACCAAAGGTGCGGGCGGGCGCGATCTCGCGCAGGTAGTCGCCGTCCTGCAAATCAACCCGGAAACTTTCCTTCCCGATCAGCGGATGCGGAAAATTGATGGTGTAGGACACCGAATAGCGTATCGGCGGGATATACGGCGATGAACTTGTCACCTTCACGCAGCTCCAGCTCCCGGCGGATGCGAAGATAAGTGCGGGCACGGCGCTGTTTGCGGATGCCAGCTTTCTTGATCAGTTCCACGAATGGCCGGGCGCTGCCGTCGAGGATGGGAAGCTCCAGGTTATCGAGCTCGATAAGAGCGTTATCGATGCCGGTGCCGATGAAGGCGGAGAGCAGATGCTCGGTGGTGGAGATCAGCACGCCCTTTTTCATCAAGCTGGTGGCGTAGCTGACGCGGGCCACATTGCGGCCGATGGCCTCCACATCAAAGCCATCCAGATCGGTCCGGCGGAAGACGATGCCGGAACCAGCTGGGGCCGGCAGAATGCGCAGATTAACCGGGGCGCCGCTGTGTAGACCCACACCGGCGCACTCCACGACGGCACGAATTGTTTGCTCGTGTTTCAGAGTCAGACTTCGCTATCTATGGCGGTATGAGTAGATTAGCAGCGAGGGGCGAATGCTGGCTGTGGCAAATTAGCCACAGTTCGTGGCTTTGGCGAAAAGCCCCGTTTGCCCGTGAGGTTCCGCATTCCTACCCGAAAAGTCGATGGCCGGCGCCTATGCCGGATCAGAAGCCATTGACCACGAAGACTTTATAGCGAAGCGTTCACGGCAGCTACCGTACTCTTGACGGTGAAAGGAGGCGACAGTAAAGTAAAAAGTGCGGGGTATGGCTACGGCAAAACAAAAACGTCAGCGACATAGCAAGACCCGTGTCGTTGCGGGTTCATCCACTTCTACTCGCACACACGCCTCTACATCTCCGCAAGCTCGGCTCACATCGGCCCACGCCAAGTTCACACAAACGCAAAAAGGGGCGCCTGAACACGACAAGGCTTGGGAAGAACTCGTCGATGCCCTCTTCGTTCACGCCAAGTAATCCCGATCCAGAATCCACGGCTCCCGGTGATGAGTTGGTTCGGATCGACAAAGCCAGCTTTAAAGGTCGTTTTGCGAAGTTCAAGGATCGCATCCTTGATGAATTCCGCTGGACGCTCGCGGACCTCTTAGAGTTTCAAGAATGGCTCGGCCAGGAAGACTATTCCTACAAAGGACGAAAGTGGAAGGAGGTCTTTGCGAGCGGCGCGAAGATCGTCGGCGAAGATTCAACAATCTCTACGCCGTTGAGTGCGGATCAACCGGCAGCCGGACTCGACCTCGCAGACATTCGCCGAGAACTTAAGGCTGGCCGGCTCAAGAAACCTGGCACGCCTCCTTCGGCCAACCCGCCAAAGACTGGTTCCCGCTGACCTGATAATTACTTCCGTGGGGCTGGCTTATTGGGATCGTAGGTCACGCTGACGTTGAACAACGAATCGCTTAACCCGGTGTTGTAGCGGACGGAGTTCAGGAAGCGCTGCCCCGCCATGTCCCCGTTGTAAAAGTGAGAGACGCTGAAGGGAGTCATGACGCCTTCGACGGGGCGGTAGTTGTCATAGATGTCTTCTTCGAGGTTGCGCTCTTTGTCGGTAGGATCGCGCCAGGAAAAGGTCTTCTTCACTGGAAGGTGAGTGGTGGTGTCGAAGTAGAGGGTTACCGACTCGTTGCGGACGTTTACCAGGGTGACCTGCTGCGCGTCTTTTTGGGCGGCCACGCTGGCGCCGTCGTAGAACAGGGCGACTCCGGGTTCATGAATCCATTTACGCAAGACCCATTCCAGCGAATAGTTGCGACGGCGAATGACATCCGCGACCACTTTGGGGTCGTCTGTACGAACGCCTTTGTAGGTGATTTCAAAGCCTTCATTTCCGCGATAGACGTAGGCCACGTCGCGCTTTTTCGTGAGTTCAATCCGCTCCCGGTCCGGAAAGCGGTAGAGCCGCCAGAAAAGGAGGCCAGCGCCGCTGGGTTCACCATGATGGAAACTATAAGTGCGGCCTTCCTGGGTCATGTCCTCGATGTTGAGATAAGCGTTGCCGCCGAGGGCCTCGATGGCCTGGTCGATTAGAGCGCGAGCTTTGGCTGCGTTTTGCTGGTCAATAGGGATAGCGGGAGCGGCTGGGGGAGCGGTCTGCGCGGCGGCCAGCGTGGCGAAAAGCAGGATGAGAAGAAAATGCTTCATTCTCTGGTAAGACGCTTGAGAATCTATTGTAGCTGCCTAGCGGGGTCTGGGCCTATGTTCCGTCGTTATCCCACCAACACTGCCCCGCCGTTGACGTTGAAAATCTCGCCGGTGATGAAGCCGGCTTGCGGCGTACACAGGAACAGAATGGGTGCGGCGATCTCCTCGGGCTTGGCCACACGGCCAATCGGAATGGTTGCAAAGATTGCGGCCCGGGTCTTGGGGTCCGCCAGGGCGGGCGCGGACATATCAGTCTCCACCCATCCCGGCGCTACACAATTCACATAGATACCGTCTGGCGCCAGTTCTGTGGACAACCCCTTCACCATGCTGATCAAAGCGCCTTTGCTGGCGGCATAGTCACAGTGAAAGGCTTCGCCCCGTTGTCCGGCGGTGGAACTCACCAGCACGATGTGTCCGGACTCTCCCTGCTTTTTCATTTGTGCCACGGAGTGTTTGATCAGAACGAATACGCTCTCCAGGTTGACGGTTAGAGTGCGGCGCCATTGCGCTTCGGACATCTGGTCAACGGGGACGTCGGCGGATTCCCAGACGCCGTGATTGGCAATCAGAATGTCGAGACGGCGGAAAGTGTCGATGGCGGCAGAGACCAGGCCCGAAGCACCCTCCGGCCGCGAAAGATCGGCGCGGAAAGCGCAACAACGCTGTTCGCCGAGCTCCTTGACCAGTTCGTGGGCTGGCCCCTGGGCCCTCTGAAAATTAAATGCCACCTTGGCCCCGGCGGCCACGAACATGCGAACTGTGGCTGCACCAATGCCACGAGAGCCACCGGTGATGAGTGCGACTTTATTGGTCAGCGAAAGCGAGACTGGCATGGAAGGACAGTTTCCAGTTTTTGGAGGCGAGTTGCAAGGGATATCCCCAGGTTAGAAACCTAAGATGCAGAGAGCGCTGAGAACAGCCGCAGAGCCCGCTGAGACGCCCAGCACAGAGCGAAATAGAAGCTGTTCCTAGACCAGACTCACGCGAGGCGGGGTCAGTCCCCCACGCTGGGATGGGTGCGTTCGCCTTTTAATTCGTGGAATAGGACGCGGACCAGCATTCCGTCATAGCGAACGCCACTCAATTTTTCCAACTCAGCCAGGGCTTGTTCGTTGCTCTTGGCGTCCGCGAACGAACGCTCGGTGGTCATATTGACATAGGCGTCTGCGATGG
The DNA here is from genome assembly GCA_963734415.1 of uncultured Acidobacteriota bacterium. Classification (GTDB taxonomy): domain Bacteria; phylum Acidobacteriota; class Terriglobia; order Terriglobales; family Acidobacteriaceae; genus JABCZH01. Next base: position 378,654 of record CAVTHF010000002.1, read on the forward strand.
CGAGGATGCGTCCCCAAAGCGGGATCTGTTCGCCGCGAAGCTTTCCGGGGTAGCCACTTCCGTCGAAAGCCTCATGATGGTGCTCGATGGCGTCTCGCAGCTTTTCGCTGCCTGGGATGGTGGCTACAATCTCCGCTCCGACGTGTGCGTGCAGCTTCACCAGATAATACTCATCCTCGGTGAGTCGACCGGATTTGTTCAGAATGCGATCGGGAACGAAGATTTTCCCCACGTCATGGATGCGGGCGGCGTAGACCAAGTCATCCAGGTCCTCCGGAGACAGGCCCAGAGCCCGGCCGATCAGTTGGGAGTAGCGCGATACCAGTTCTCCGTGGCCGGTGCTGTTCAGTTCACGCAGTTCCGCGGCGCGGGCCAGGGCCTCGATGGCCTCGCGCAACACCTGGGTATTGAAATCTTCTTCTCCATCCTCCCGGATGCACAGCTTTTTCAAGGTGCTGAGCAGTTCCTCCAGGTGCTCGGGACCGTTGTGCTCCCGCTGCAGAAACCCCTCAATGAAAGCGGAGATCTGCTGCCGCTGGAGCGCGCCGGTTTCGTCGGAGGCAAACTCATCGGAGATGGAGACCCGATCGCCGCCCTGGTGCTTGGATACATACATGCCGGAGTCGGCTACCCGAATAATGTCCTCGACGGAGAGACCATGCACAGGGAAACTGGCGACACCGAAGCTGCCGGTGATGTGATGCTCCTGCAGCATAGGGTCGGACGAGAGCCATTGCCGCAGGCGCTCTGCCAGGCTGTGGGCTTGATCCATGCCGGTTTCGGGCATGAGGATGACAAATTCGTCGCCTCCGTAACGCGCGACCACATTGGATTGCCGGCACTTCTGTTCCAGTAGACGGCCAACCCGAGCCAGAACCAGATCGCCCTCCAGGTGACCCAGACTGTCATTTACTTCCTTAAATTTGTCCAGATCGATCAGTACCACCGAGAAGGGACGGCCGGAGCGCGAGGCGCGCTTCCACTCTGAAGTCAGGGCCTCCCAGAAGAAGCGGCGGGTCTTGATGCCAGTGAGACCGTCGGTGATGGATTGCTGCTGCAGCTTCTGGAAAACGAAGGAATTGTGCAGCGCCGTGGCCAACAGGTCAGCCAGGGTGTTCATGATCAGGACATCGTCGGGCGAAAACGCGTCTTCCTCATGGCTCTCGATATTAAGTATGCCCAACAGGGTTTCCCCAAATGCGATAGGGATACAGAGCACAGAACGAGAGTCAGGCAGTACGCCCTGCAAATTTTCTTCGCCGGCGGTCTGCACCAATGCGCTCTCGCCACTGCGGGCGACACGGCCCAGGATGCCCACCCCGAGCGGAATTCGCTTCCCCAGCGCTTTGGCGGTGATTCCGGCTTCTGCCTTGATCTCCACGTCTTTGCGGATGTAGTCGAAGATTCCAACGCCGATGTGGTCGAAGCGGAAGTTCTTCTGGAGATGGCCGACGATCTCGAGCAGCATCTGCTCGGCATCCTGGCTGGAGATGGCAGTCTTGGAAATACTGTTGAGAAAGGCCAACTGACGGGAGCGGTGTTGTTCTTCGGCAAACAAGCGGGCGTTCTCGACTGCGACCGAGACCTGGCCCGCGGCAGTCTGCATTACTTCGAGGTCGCGCTGCTCGAAGACGTGCTCACGGTCCATGCTCATCGCGGCCATGACGCCGGCGGGTTTCCCACCCAGCAGGATGGGAGCACCGCAGAAGCATTTGGCGGGTCGTGGAGGGATATAAGTGACACCCAGGCGTTCCCGGGTTTTTTCGAGATCGGAACGGATGAGCAACGGTTGTCCAGTACGCATAATGTACTCGGTTAGACCATTGTCGACGCGGCGTGAGCGCTTAGCCATCATCTGGCCGTTCTCCACGTCGAATTCAAAGCGAATCTCGTCGCCTTCTTCGAACGCGACATAAAAGTTTCCAGTATCGAAAATCTGGCCCAGTTCCTTGTGCACGGTGCGCAGGATCTCGTCCTGGTCGAGACGGGAACTGATGGCCTGGCCGATCTGGGTGAGCAGTTCGTACTCCTTGGTGCGGCGCTGAGCGTCGTGCATGACCACGTAGTTTTCCAGGGTCAATCCGATTTGCAAGGCGAGGCCGATCAGCAGGCGCAGGTTGGAGGAGCCGAACATGTGGCGCGCGGCGTCAGGAAAGAAGATAACACCGAAATTGTGCTCGCGAGTTTGCAGACTGACCGCAGTAATGTTACGAACATTCTCCTGCTTCATGACTTCGCGGAACTGCTCAAATTTCGCGCCAGGAAAGGCGGGGAGCGGCTCCGAGATTTCCGCCACGTTGCGGAAGGTGACAAATCCTCCGCGCCGGTAGGCGAGTTCGGCAATGTATTCCCCCGCGCCAGTCTTCTTCATGTTGCTGACCAGTTCGGGCGAGAAGCCCCGCTGCACCGGGGGAAGAACGGCACGCCAGCGTTCCGAGATGTAAATCATAGCCCGCGCCGTGGGCAGTGGCGCCACCAGGCGGTCGAGGATGCTCTGTAAACTGGGGACCAGGTCCTCGGCGGACAGCAACCGCGTGGGATCAACCCCAAGCGTGGAGAAGGCGAGCGCATTCTCCTGGACGGCATTGCGTTCGTTCTCAAAGAGCACCATCACCATTGCTATACCAAGCAGCATTTGCGGGATGGGCCCGAGAAAATGGCCGGCGCTTCCGAAAATGACGACAAACGGATCGTGAAGCTCACCAAAGACCAGCAGCACGGCCCACAAGGCCAGCGACACGGCCAGAAGCGTGAAAGCCAGTGAATTCTTGCGATGAGCGTGACGGTAAAAATAGGCGGAACAGTAGAGAAGCACCACTCCGATGCCGATATTCAAAGGCAGATGTGGAGTTGGGGAGCCCTCAGGCCGAAATGCAGCATCCACTTGCAGGGTCCACCAGGCGAGGCCGAGACCGGCCACGGCGAGTGCAATGTCATCCCAGCGTAGATGGTACTTCTCGCGCATCAGCCGGGTGGAGACATAGATGCAGATAGCCATGGCCACCAGAAGTAAGGACCCGAGAAAGGAAACCGGCGCCCAGGGATGATTGAAAGCTTCCCAGGCTTCGAGGCCGTAGTGCAGGGTGTAGAACGCCCAAGCCAGCTGCCAGGCGCGGAAATACTGCTGCCGGCTTTGTTCGTAGAGATAGGTAAATAACAATACCATCAGCAGGGCGACAACCCCGGGGACGATCACCACGCTGAGGGCAAAACTGTTCATGATAGACGGAAGTCTCTCCTTGATCTTCCAGCGGCCGGAAGATCGGGATGCCGATTCGGTGAATGATGCTATGTTTTCATACGATCCGAGACAACACAACAGTTTTGGATGGCACAGAAGCCAGGATGGTTCCCTTGGCGTAACCGGGGGCCGGTTACCAAGGAGTGGCCGGCTTGACGGTACTTTTCGCTGGCCCGTAACATCGCATGTGACTACGTTTCCATGAGCGATCTTTCGCATCCAGCAGTCCCAGGCAGCAGTCCCCGTGTGCGCTTTGCCCCGTCTCCCACGGGCTTTTTGCACGTCGGCAGCGCCCGCACGTTCATCTTTAACTGGCTATATGCTCGCCACAATGCCGGAACCATGATCCTGCGGCTCGACGATACCGACCTGGAGCGCAACACCGAAGCCTCGGTGAATTCGATTTTCGAGGGTCTGAAGTGGCTGGGTCTGGGTTGGGATGAGGAATACAAACAGTCGGAGCGGCTGGAATTGCATCGCAAGATAGCCTGGGCGATTTTCGACAAGGGCCTGGCTTATCGCGACTTCACCCCGGCGCACGCGGGGGACAGCGAACGAACTGGAACGCAAGCGGCGTGGTTGTTCAACCCCGGAATGCGGGAGCTTTCCAGCGCCGAGAGCGACCGCCGGGCTTCCGCCGGAGAGACCTTCGCTCTGCGCTTTCGAGTGCCCCGCGAAGGCGCCCAGCCGGTTAGCTTTCTGGATGCAGTGTACGGCGAGCAGGTAAAGTCGGCGGCGGACATCGAGGACTTTGCGTTGCTGCGCAGTGACGGAATGCCGACCTATCACCTGGCATCGTGCGCGGATGACGCCGATCTGGGGATCAGCCACATCATTCGCGGCCAGGACCACCTGACCAACACCTTCAAGCACGTTTTGATCTTCGAAGCTGCGGGCGTGAAGCCGCCGCAATTTGCCCATCTGCCACTCCTGGTCGCGCCGGATGGGACCAAGCTGTCGAAACGGCGCCACGGGCCGGTGGTCAGCGTGACTACTTACCGGGATGCCGGGTTCTTGCCGGAGGCGTTCATTAACTTTCTCTGCCTGCTAGGATGGTCGCCCAAGAACGACCGCGAGCAGATGAGCGTGGCGGAGCTGACTCAGGTATTTTCGCTCGAAGGCATCAACCGGGCGAACGCAGTGGTTAATTTCACCCAGGAAGATCCATTCGATGCCAAAGCGATATGGCTGAATGCTGAGCACATTCGGGGTTTGAGCGTGGATGATTTGAGTGCCCGGTTGCTGCCAATTGTGCAGGAAAAAGGATGGCAAGTTGATGCTGCCAAGATGTTGCGGGTCACGCCACTGATTCGCGAGCGCATCAAGCTGCTGCGAGACGTGCTAACCGTCGCCGACTTCTTTTTCTTGGATCCGTTGCCGCTCTACGATCCCGCCGAACTCATCCCACAAAAGGGCGATGCGGCTATGGCGTTGAAGGTCTTGGAGCGGGGCCGAGAGGTTCTGGAGAAGACGGAGTTCAAGCACGATCCCTTGGACGCCGCCCTTCGGGCCGCGGCGCAGGAGCTAGGGGTTAAGGCTGGGCAGATGTTTCAGCCCATTCGGGTGGCGGTTTGTGGGCGCAAGAATGCGCCGCCGCTGTTTGAGACGCTGGAAGTATTGGGGAAAGAGACGACGCTGGCGAGAATTGAGCAGGCCGTGCAAAGAGTCCAATCAGTATAGCGGGGAGAATAGCCCGCAAACCTTCCCGCAGCAAGCCCGTCCAATACTTTGACTTGCCCTAGAACCAGCCACTACGATGCTGGCTCTGCCATTCTCGGTTTCTCATGAGCACACTGCTTCAGGACCTCCGGTACGCATTCCGTGTATTCGCGAAGAGTCCCGGGTTTACCGTTGCGGCAGTGTTGTCACTGGCCATTGGCATTGGGGCCAACACGGCCCTTTTCAGCATCACGAATGCCCTGCTGCTGCGTCCCCTTCCGTATAAAGATGCCGAGCGGCTGGTGATCCTATGGAATCGCTCGCCGGGTCTAGACATCACCGAAGACTGGTTCTCCACCGCGCAGTACTTCGACATTAAGAATGGACATCAGGGCTTTGAGCAGGTGGCGATCGCCATCGGCGGAAATTACAACCTGACCGGCAAGGGCGAGCCCGAACGGGTGGGAACGATCAGAGTTTCCTCGAGCTTGTTGCCCATGCTCGGGCAGAAACCAGTCTTGGGCAGGCTGTTTGTCGCCGAAGAAGATTCTCCCGGCCGGCCGGCGACCGCCATTCTCAGCTATGGAATGTGGACGCGACACTATGGATCGGATCCGGACATGGTTGGCAGGTCGATCATGGTCAACGGAGTGCCTTACGAAGTCGTAGGAATCATGGCGCGGAGTTTTGCCCTGCCGCGAGAAGTCATGCCGACCCTTGACGGCGCCGAAAAGGCCGACATTCTTCTGCCGCTGCCACTGGGTCCTGAAGCTTCGCGAAATCGGGATCACGAAGACTACAACATCGTGGGCAAACTGAGGCCGGGCGTCTCGGTCAAGCAAGCGCAGGCTGAGATGGACACCATTACTGCCCGGTTACGCCGCGACTATCCCGCGGTGTACCCGCCCAATGGTGGCTTGACGTTCGGAATCGTACCCCTGCTGGAGCAGGTGGTGGGTGACGTCCGCCCGACGCTGTTCGTGCTGCTGGGCGCGGTCGGTTTTGTCCTTCTGATCGCGTGCGCGAACGTGGCCAATCTGTCGCTTTCCCGCGCTGTAGCCCGGCAAAAGGAAATCGCCATTCGAACGGCGGTGGGCGCCAGCCCGGTGCGCATCGTGCGCCAACTGCTGACTGAGAGCGTAGTCCTCGCTCTGGGTGGCGGCGTGCTCGGCGTGCTATTAGCCTTTGCGAGTCTTCACTGGGTACACGTGCTGGGGCCAAAGAGTGTGCCCCGCTTGAACGACATCGCTGTGGATGGAATGGCACTTCTGTTCACTGCGCTGATTTCCATGCTGTCAGGGATTCTGTTTGGCCTGGCGCCGGCGTTGCGAGTTTGTCTGTTGAACGTCTACGCCACACTGAAGGAAGAAGGCCGTGGTTCGTCCGGCGCGAGTGCTGTTTGGGGGCGGGGAAACAATCTGCGCCGGCTACTGGTGGTCTCCGAGTTGGCGCTTTGTGCCATGTTACTCATTGGAGCCGGACTGCTCATCCGCAGCTTTGCCCGAGTGCAAGATGTGCCGCCAGGCTTCAATCCCCAGAACCTGCTCACGTTCGAACTGACCATGAGTGGCCCGAAATACAAGGACCCGCAAGTGGTGTTGAGCACCTATCGTCAGCTCCGCGACCGGCTGGAACGGCTGCCCGGTGTCACTGCCGCTGGAGCGGTTACTTCGCTTCCGCTGAGCCAAATGTTTGCCTGGGGTCCGGTCACGGTGGAAGGCCGGGTGCCACCCCCAGGCGAGAATTTCATCAATGCAGATGAACGCATGGTGAGCGGGAACTACTTCGCGGCGATGCAGATTCCTTTGCACGAAGGCCGCTTCTTCAACGAGCAGGACACTGTCGCCAATCCCCGCGTCGCCCTCGTTGATGAATACATGGCGCAGCAACTTTGGCCTGATCAGGACCCAGTGGGCAGGCGAATCCATTTGGGGGGAGTGAGCGATACTGCTGCGCCCTGGATTACCATCGTTGGGGTAGTAGGACGCGTGAAACAGTACACGCTGGACACCGACTCTCGCATTGCGTTCTACCTGCCGCAGACGCAATACGTCACGCGTGACATGAACGTGGTTGTGCGGAGCGGGGGTGATGCTGCGTCCCTGGCGGCAGCGGTCAAACACGAGATCCACGAGCTCGATGCCGATCTCCCGCTCTACAACGTGTTGACCATGGAGGAACGCGTTGGTGATTCATTGGCACGCCGCAGGTTTTCCATGTTACTGCTGACGCTGTTCGCGTGTCTTGCCCTGGCGCTTGCAGCAATCGGAACGTATGGCGTGATGGCGTATCTGGTCAGCCAGGGAACTCGTGAGATCGGAATCAGGATTGCGTTGGGGGCGACTCAGGGTCGAATCTTGAGTCTGGTTGTGTCCAAAGGAATGACCATGGCATTTTCCGGGCTGGCGGTGGGATTGGTGGGAGCTTTCGCCTTCACCCGGCTGATGAGCAAGCTGCTTTTTGGAGTGCAGGACGACCGACCCGGCTACGTTTGCGATCATTTCCTTGCTGCTGATTTTCATTGCCTTGCTCGCCAGTTATATTCCTGCCCAGCGCGCGGCCCGAGTGGATCCCATGGTGTCGTTGAGATACGAGTAGCTCGGTTGCATCGACAATGGCTCCGCTCTCATCTATGTTTCTGAAACTCTTCCAAAATTCTATTTCTCGAAGGTGAAATTGTGGCCCAAATGAAAGCTGTGCAAGTCAGCAAACCGGGAGGTGATTTCGAGTTGGTGGAACGCCCCATCCCTGAACCGGGGCGAGCACAAGTGAGGATTAAGGTGGAAGCCTGCGGCATCTGCCACAGCGACGTGCTGGTGAAAGAAGGACTATGGCCAGGATTGCAGTATCCGCGCATACCCGGCCACGAGATCGCTGGGCGAATTGACGCAGTCGGCTCTGACGTCACCCAGTGGAAACCCGGCCAGCGTGTGGGTGTGGGTTGGCATGGCGGTCACTGCTTTGTGTGCGATCCCTGTCGGCGGGGCGATTTCATCATCTGCCAGGTTGAAAAAATCACGTGCTATTCATTTCGACGGTGGATACGCCGAATACGTCGTGGTCCCGGCAGAAGCGGTGGCCGCCATACCTGACGAATTGCCAGCGGACCAGGCCGCACCGCTGATGTGCGCTGGAATTACGGTGTACAACGCGCTACGTAACGCGGGCGCGAGGGCAGGAGACCTGGTTGCAGTGCAGGGAATTGGCGGGATTGGGGCACTTGGGGGTTCAGTACGCGCGGCAGATGGGATTCCGCACGGTGGCGATTGGACGAGGCCGGGACAAGGAGGCTCTGGCGAGGAAACTGGGCGCGCATGAATACGTCGATAGCGATGCCGGAGCGCCGGCTGCGGCCCTGCAAGAGCTGGGAGGGGCCCGGGTGGCACTGGCAACGGCTCCGGATTCGAAAGCCATCTCGCTCTTGGTGGACGGGGTCGCGCGGGTGGAAAGCTGCTGGTAGTCGGGGTCGGGACGGAGCCGGTAAGTGTCATGCCGATACAATTCGTCGTTCCCCGCCGCACTATTCAGGGTTGGCCGTCGGGGACGGCGAAGGACTCCGAGGATACGTTGAGCTTCAGTGTTCTGACTGGAGTGCGCCCCATGATCGAACGGTATCCGTTGGAAAAAGCCGCTGAGGGCTATGAGCAGATGATGAGCGGGAAGGCCAGGTTCCGGGTAGTGCTGACGATGGGCGGGTGATTTCAGCGTCTTTTCGTCTTCTTCCTCCCTCCCTTCTGGCGGGTCGGGGGCTTTTCTTCGACGATCGCAAACTGAATCTTCTTCTCAACCGGGTCGATGCGGTCTACGAGTACGTGGATCTTTTCGCCGAGGCTGAAGATGCGGCGGCCGCGCTGGCCGATGATTTCGCGGGTGTTTTCGTGGTAGGTGTAGCGGTCGTCGGTGAGAGATGCCAGAGGGACCAGGCCTTCGACGAAGAGATCGGTGAGTTCGACGAAGAAGCCGAATTTGGTGACGCTGATGATGAGGCCGTCGAAGTCTTCGCCCACCCGGTCCTGCATGAACTTTACTTTCTTCCATTCCATGAGATCGCGCTCGGCGTCGTCGGCGCGGCGCTCGGCGTGGCTTGATTCTTCGGCGATGTCGTGTAGTTCGTCGAGCGGGATGGGGCCGCTGACCGGAACGAGCGCCTCGCGGTGCGCGCTGTGGTCGCGGCGTTTGGACCAGGGGGACGGAGCATCGCCTCTGGGCTGATCGTGATCGTGCGAGTCTGCTTCCGCGGACGAGGGCGCCGCGACGCCGCACTTCTTTTAAGACTTCTTTCAGTATGCGATGGACTATCAGGTCGGGGTAGCGGCGGATGGGCGAAGTGAAGTGGGTGTAAGTGGGTGCGGCCAGGGCGAAGTGTCCTAGATTTTCTTCCGAGTAGCGGGCTTGTTTTAGAGAGCGCAGCATCAGGTAAGAAAGGATGCGTTCTTCGGGCTTGCCGGCGATCTTTTCCGTCAGTTTCTGGTACATGCGCGGGGTTATGTGGACTTCCTTCGGGATCTCGATTTCACGCGGGCGTTTGCCTGTACCGTAGCTGGAGCGGCGGTCGGACTTGAACTGCATGCGCTGGATGGGCAGCGGCCCGACACCGAGCGAATAGCCGAAAGTAGCGGCGATAACTTCAAAGTCGTAAACCCGTTTGGCGTCGGGCTTCTCGTGGATGCGGTAGATCGAAGCGATGCGGCGGCTTTCGAGGTACCCAGCGACACATTCATTAGCAGAGAGCATGAATTCTTCAATGAGACGGTGCGCGATATTACGCTCGGAGCGAGTGATGCTCTTCATCAGTCCGTGCTCGTCGAATTCGATGATCGGTTCGGGCAAATCAAAGTCGATGGAGCCGCGGCGCTCGCGTTTGCGGTTGAGGATGAGGGCGAGGTCGCGCATCATCTCGAACGTGCCCACCAAGGGGGCGTAGCGCCTGCGCAACCCAACGTCGCCATCCAGGACAGCGCTTACATCCGTGTAAGTCATGCGTTCTGCGGAGCGAATGATGCCTTCTGACAAATCGTAGCCGACAATTTCCCCATGATGGTCAATCTCCATGACGCAAGAAAGGACCAGGCGGTCCACTTGTGGGCGCAGGCTGCAAACATCTGTGGACAGTTCGAGCGGAAGCATGGGCACAGCGCGATCAGGGAAATACACGCTGGTGCCGCGCAGTCGGGCCTCGTGATCGAGTGCGGACCCGGGAGTGACGTAGTGGGCGACATCGGCGATGTGGACTTGCAGCTCGAAGTTGCCGTTGTCGAGGCGGCGGACGGTGACGGCGTCGTCGAAGTCACGGGCGGTTTCGCCGTCGATGGTCACGATGGGAAAGTCGCGGAACTCGTGCCGAGTGTTGATTTCCGAGGCGTGAACGATAGGTTCGACGGCTTGAGCCGCCGCCAGGACTTCGGGTGGAAAGCGATGGGGGAGATGAAATTTGCGGATGATGACTTCGACATCAACGCCGAAGTCGTCCTGGTAGCCGAGAATCTCGACCACTTTGCCGCGGGGGTTTTGCGTGGCGCTGGGCCAGTCAGTGATTTCGACGTCGACGACAACATTTTCGAGATCATCCCAGTTGGCGCGGCGAGCGACTTCATCGCCGAGGACGCGATTAGGATCGTTTTGCCTCTGTGCTCTCTGTGTCCCCTGTGATTTGGAATGTGAATTAACCACAGGGGGCACAGAGATCACGGGGGGAGTTGGCTCGGGGCGCTCCAGGCCGGGAGGAATGACGATTTCCTGGGAGATTTTCTGGTCGATGGGGGTGACGTAGTTGCGGCGCTGGCCGTAGTGGAATATGCCGACGACTGTGGAATGCGCGCGGTTTACGGGACGAATGATGCGGCCTTCGGCGCGGCCATCAGGCCGCACGTTGGTGATTTCGACCAGCACGATGTCCCCGTGCATGGCGGTGCCGACAAATGGCGGCGGGATGAAAGATGTCTCCCGAGAGCCGGGATTTCAGAGACTCGTTGAGCGAAGTAGGGTCGGGAATTACGAAGCCGAAGCCATCACGATGCATGCTGAGCTTTCCGACCACGACGTTCTTTCCGCCGATGGGCTGGGGAAGGGCGTAGCGGTCGGAATCGATCTGAACGATCTGGCCGCTGGCGACCAGGCGTTCGAGGCGATCGGAGAGTTCGCGGCGGGCATCGCCGTGGAGGCCTAGCTCGCGGACCAATTGCTTGAACCCGGCGGTCTGCTTGGGCAGGCGTTCGAGCTTCTTGAGGACGATGGAATCCGAGAGCATTTTGGCGAAAGCGATTCTCAGTCAGGATACCGGAAGGGGGCAAGAACTGCCTTTGGGTAGGGAGAAATTGCGCAGTCCAGGATGGGCAGGTGGCGCGTTAATCAACCAATTTCCACAAGACGGCACAGGCTTTGCGGAGTAAAATGCGGTTTGGTGATTGAAATGCCAGTCAAATCCTTCTATCGATCCTCAGGAAAGGAATTTTAGCGCCATGTGGAAGCCCACGACTCAGACTCCTACCACTCCTATCCGGCCCGGCGAACCCGAGCGTCCGGCGATGCCTACGCCCATGACTTCGACTCCCGAGCCCGCAGTGCGTCCGGTTACAGCGACAGCGGCGGACCAGGCCACGATCGGCAAGTCCCTGGTCATTAAGGGCGAGGTGAGCGGTTCGGAGTCGCTCTACATCGATGGGCGGGTAGAAGGATCGATCAACTTGGCTGGCAATCGGGTGACGGTGGGACGCAATGGCGTGGTCTCCGCCAATATCAACGCCCGTGAGATTGTGGTGCTGGGCAAGGTTCGCGGCAACCTGACCGCTAGTGACCGGGTAGACATCCGCAGCGACGGTTCACTGACTGGTGATGTCGTGGCTGCCCGCATTTCGATTGAAGACGGCGCGTTCTTCAAGGGCGGAATTGATATCCGCAAGGCCGGACAAAAGCCCAACGGCGAGGAAGTGAAGCCCGCGAGTTCGACCGAAGCAGTAGCGGCACGCGCTTAAGATCTCCGGACACAACCGCACGCCGGCGCTCTTTGCTCAGACAAGGAGCGCTGTTCTGTCTTCACTGCTCGCCACAATTCCTGCCGCGGAGGAACGCGGCACGGCTGCAAGGAGAACCTGGATGGGCCACACTGGTTCGCGAATCCCTCTAACGCTGTTGGCCGCGGCTTTCTTGATGACAGCTCTAGCTTGCGGCTCACCGGCTGCGGAGCCGGGCGTGGCGACCGTGCCGGGTAGTCCGAGTGGCACGAATGCGCCGGGCGGGTCGGGCGGTCCGGGCGCACCAACTACGCCGACTGGGCCGACGGGCACGGGCTCTCACTACGTTCAGACCGTTTTTGTCATTCTCATGGAGAACCACAATTGGACGGGAAACGGAAATCTGGACATCAAAGGCAATCCAGAGGCGCCGTATATTAACAAGACGCTCATCCCCATCGCTTCCCACGCTGAGAGTTATTACAACCCGCCGGAGATTCATCCGAGTCTACCCAACTATTTATGGCTGGAGGCAGGAACCAATTTTGGGATCCTGAATGATGGCCTCCCCAGCCAGAATTCGCAGCCCACCACCCAACATCTGGTTACGCTGCTCAAGAACGCCGGTATCTCGTGGAAGGCGTATCAGGAAGATAGCGACGGCTCCAGTTGCCCACTGACGAACGAGGGACCGAAAGATCCCAACGGCAGCCAGCTCTACGCGCCAAAACATGACCCCTTCGTTTATTTCGACGACGTGACTGGCAATCAAGATCCCAACTCTGCATACTGCATCGCGCACGTACGCCCCTACACGGAGCTGGTGGCCGACCTGCGAAACGGTAATGTGGCCAGCTACAACTTCATAACACCAAATCTGTGCGACGACATGCATGACAGCTGTGCGGGTGGAAACATCGTAGACGGGGACAACTGGCTTGCCCAAAATGTTCCGTCAATCCTCAACTCAGCCGCTTATAAAAAGAATGGCGCACTGTTCATTGTTTGGGACGAAGCCAATGAGGGAGATGGGCCGATTGGGATGATTGTTCTTTCGCCTTTCGCCAAAGGCGGAGGTTATTCGAACCAGATTCACTACACTCACGGATCTACCTTGCGGACCCTGCAGGAGATTTTCGGGGTGACGCCGCTTCTGGGCGATGCTGCCAAGGAAACCGATCTCAAGGACTTGTTTCGCGTGTTTCCGTAAGGAGAGAACCTACGGCTCGGCGCCACGACTGAGCTCTTCTACACTTTTTTCCGCTACCCGAGAATAGCTCGTTCCTTTCCGGTGGCGCAGGTCGTGAAGCAACTGCGAGCGTGTAAGCCAAAGTCCGGCGGCTACCGCTCCCGCCCAGGTGACCGCAGTCAACGCCAGTGACTTAAAGTCGGCCATCCGGCTGCCCCGAACCACCACTCCACTGGCAACCCAATAGCTGAGCCATCCCGCAACCACAGCCGTGGCTCCTGCTTTACCTAATTCTGCCCACCGCAGCCCATCGATGGGCACGAGCTTGCGCTGGTGTAACAGCAGCGCCACGGCCACTGTATTCGCCAGAATACCCAGGTCAGAGGCGATGGCGAGGCCGGCGGTGGAAAAGGCGTGGTAGAGCGTGGCGTACATGGGAAGCGAGGCCAGCGTGATGAGCGTACTGGCGATCATGGGGGTGAGCGTGTTGCCGGCGGCATAGAAAGCTCGGGAATAGAGCGATTGCGCCGCCCAGAACGCCAGTGACAACGAAAACCAAAAGAAATAAACCGCGGTGGCCTCGGAATCAGAAAAGCTGAAGCGTCCCCGGCGATAGACCAGGTCCATCAGAGGCAGCGCAGTGGCAGTCATCAGACTGGTGGTTAAGAGCGATGCCGCCATAATGCGGGAGATCGACGCGTTCACCGTGGCAGCGAATTCCGGTATGCGCCTTTCGCCGAACAAACGTGCGAAAAACGGCAGGGAAGCTTGACCGGTAGCCTGCCCTAACACGGCAATGGGGACGGCGAACAGGCGCTTGGCATAGTTCAAGCGAGTGATGTCTCCCACACTGCCGGAAGCGAAGTAGCGGAGAATCCAGTCGTCGGCGGTAACCAGCGAGACCCCGATCATCAGTGGAATGGACATGCGAACCCACTCGCGGAAAGCAGGATTGCGAATGTCAAAAGAGATGCGGTAACCGGTTCCGATACGCGCGGCGCCAATCGCGTTGACAAGGAATGGGCCAAGAATGGCGCCGGCAAGGGCTCCGTAGGCGAGGGAGGAAATCCCCAACTGATGGGAAAACAAGACTCCGCCCATGATGATGGCTACGTTGTAGAGCAGCGGCCCGAAAGCCGGAAACAGGAACAAACGGCGGGACAGCAGAACTGCCGAGACCACTCCTCCGACGTAGAAGAAAATTTGAGCAGGCAGCAGAATACGAGTGAGATGAACGCAGAGCGCGAGTTGGTCGGGGTTGAAGCCGCTGAACAGGTGGCGCTCAATCTGAGGAGTGAAGATTTCGGCCAGCAGGGTACCGATTCCCAGCACCACCGTCATGACACTGATAATGATGGAAAAGGTTTTTTGCGCTTCTTCTTCTTTTTCTTGCGCCAAAAAACGGGTGTAGATGGAAACGAAGGTGATGGAGGCAGTGCCACCGGCGACCAGGTAGTTCAGCCAGTCGGGAATGGTGAATCCGGCGACGTAGGCATCGGTCTGCGGACCGGCGCCGAAGGCCCAGGCGATGTAGGCTTCGCGGACGTATCCGATAACCCGCGACGCCATGACGGCCGACATCAACAGCAAGGTTGCCGAGAAGGCGCTGTGCTGATGCGAAGGACGTAGATGGCGGAGCCAACGATTCATAGCCGCAGATTTTCGCAGAAAACGCAGTCTGAGATTATCAGAACAGAATGGGAGCCGCAGATTACGCAGAGCGACGCAGATGCTTCGTTTCGTGGGCAAACACCAAGCGCCTGAGTTTGGGGGCGGGGCCGAAGTTGAGCAACAGGCCCACCTCGAGGTCGGATGCTCGTAGGTAATTCAGGAGTTGGGCTTCGTGGAAAGGTTCCAGAGCTTTGACTGCTTTAAGCTCGACGATTACGTTGTCGGCGACAACCAGGTCGGCTCGAAAATCGCCGATCTGTTCTCCCCGAAACCAAACCGGTAGAGGATACTGCCGCTTTACGCTGACTCCGTTTTGGTTCAACACTCGAAACATTGCTTCTTCATACACTGATTCGAGGAAACCGTGGCCGAGTTCGTTAGAGATTTCATAGAAAACGCGGATGATTGCCTCGGTCAATTCTTGATGTTTGTAGTTTGCCGGGTCCCAATGCATAAGGCTCCCCAGCCACGTCTCCGACGCTAACAGATACAGCCCCAACCTGAGCGTTGATATAAGAAAAAGTGGGGTTGGCATTCCCATTTTGAGCCGCAGATTGCGCAGAAAAGCGCAGATCGGTTCGCTTCAGCAAGAAGCAGCGATCTCCATGAAGATGGCTCGGGCACGAAGACCAGCGTTCATCTGCGAAAATCAGCGGCTATAATCGTGGCGTGAATGCTTTGTTGCGACGGTCATTTCTTAAGAGGGTCCCCTCTGCGGTGCGTGCCGAGGGCGTGTACGTGTGGGATGCTGACGGAAAGCGTTACCTGGATTTCTCCAGTTCGGCGGTGGTGAACTTCATCGGTCATGGAGTTCAGGAAATTGCCGCCGCAATGACTGCGCAGGCGAAGCAGTTGGAGTTTGTCCATAGCAGCCAGTTCACCACGCCGGTTGCCGAAGAATACGCACAGGAACTGCTGGATTTTGCTGGGAAGAATTTTGCGGGTGGCTGTGTGTACTTTACCAGCGGCGGGTCGGAAGCGATTGAGGCTGCGCTGAAAATGGCGCGGCAGTACCAGGTCGAGATTGGACAGGACAAACGGTTTCAGATACTCAGCCGCAGCCAGAGCTATCACGGGTCGACGTTGGGCGCAGTAGCGGTTTCAGGGAACAAGCGGCGGCGCGAGATGTATCTGCCGATGCTTCGGGAGTTCGCGCATGTAGCGTTTCCTTACTGTTATCGCTGTACGTATGACTGTGCCGATGGCTGCCGTAACTGCGGACAGAAATACGCAGCGGACCTCGAAAAGGCGATTGAGGGTGCGAATGGCCACGCAGCTGCGTTCATTTTTGAGCCTGTGAGCGGAGCGACGTTGGGCGCGGTAGTGCCGCCTCCGGGATACTTGCAGAGCGTGGCAGAGATTTGTCGGCGGCATGGCGTACTCCTGATTGCCGATGAAGTGATGACTGGCATGGGGAGAACGGGGCGGAATTTCGCGGTGGAGCACTGGGACGTTGCACCGGACATTCTGGTTACGGCCAAGGGACTGTCGAGCGGTTACGCGCCACTTGGCGCACTGCTCGTCAACAAGAGAGTTACCGATGCCCTCGCGGAAGGGTCGGGGTCGTTCTTGCATGGGTTTACTTACAATTCGCATCCGATTTCGGTGGCAGCGGGGCGGGCGGTGCTGAAAGTCTTGCTGCGGGAAAATCTGGTGAGGGCGGCTGACGCATCGCGGGCGGGATCCGCGGCGGCATTGTTGCAAGTGGCATTGGAGACATTGCGGGAATGCAGTGCAGTGGGTGATGTGCGGGGGATCGGGCTGCTATGGGCGGTCGAGTTTATAGCCGACAAGGCCAGCAAGAAGCCCTTTCCGCCGGAACTGAACTTTGCCGGCCGCGTGGGGCAGGCGGCAGCAAAGCGAGGGTTGATGGTTTATCCCATGCAAGGGTGTGTGGATGGAGTGGCAGGGGATCATCTGCTGGTTGCGCCTCCAGCGGTGATTACGAGTGAGGAGATTGGCTGGGGAGTGGAGCAGTTGGGAGAGGCAATAGAAGAGGCGGCTATTGCGTAGTCCGGTGTGGTGCCGACCGTCCTTCTAATCCATGTGCTCGTGCGCCTGACGTTCCACCGACCAGATACCCTCCGGCTTCTGCTCGAAGGGATAGACGTGCACCATCCAGCCGAAAATCTGGGGCATAAAGCGGCCGCCGGCGGCGTCGCATTCCGCTTGTGTAGTGATGGATCCGTGCAGGCCGAACTGCGAGTGCGGCCCCCAGGCTTCTTGCTTCTTGTCGGCCGGAGGCAGGCACAGGTTCACGTGCGCGTGCCACTGGGCGATACTGAGCGGAATGCGAGCGTCGAGGTCTTCTGGCGTAGCAGTCTTACGCGCGGTGTACATGACGCCGATCAGTTTGTAGCCCTCGCCGTTCTTTTCATACAGCAGCGAGGTGGGGTGGTCGGAATTGAAACCGAATGCGGCTTCGAATGCGTACCTGTAGTTGGTGAAGTGATACTGCTTTTGTGGGCGGTCAGGCATGAAGATCTTAAAACCATCGGCCAGGGCAACCTTGTAGTCAGAATATTTCTCGGCAGCACGGCGGGCGGCCTGCACGACCTTGTCGGCCTTTTCCTGATCGCCAGGCTGAAGGGCGCGCATGGGAGTCATCTTCATGTGCGGGCCCATGTCCATGTCGTGGCTCTCCATGGAGCTCATGGCATGAGCGGCGCCGTCGTCGTTCATGCCTGGTATGCCCTGCATGTCGGGAGACTTTTGTTCCTGCGCCCAAAATGGACAAGTGGCAAAAAGTGTGAAGGCCAAGAGCTGCTTCATGCGGATTTTTCCTCTCGGAATATTAACCCGGCGTGGCGCGAGTTGTTGCTGGGAAGACTGAGGTTACGGCAGTAATCGGCAATGCTGATTGCGGCCTTGGAGGCGCTATCCGGACTGGGGCAGGCCCAGCATTTTCACGATGCTGGAGGCGGCGTCCATACCGGAGCGCACGCAGTCGGGCACTCCGATGCCGTGGTAGGCGTTGCCGGCGAGGGCGAGGCCGGGCAATTCTAGGCAGGCGTGCTCGATGGCCTGGATTCTCTCGATGTGACCGACGTTGTATTGCGCCATCGCATCTTTCCATTTGTATACGCGGGTGAAAAGCGGATCGGCGGTCAGATTGAGGATTTGTCGCAATTCTTCTCGCACCACTCGCAGAATATCGTCGTCTGGCGTGTCCAGAATCGATTGGTCCCGCGCACTCCCCAGAAAGCAGCGTATAAGAGTGCGATCCTGCGGCGCGCGGTGGGGAAACTTGTTATGAACAAAGGTGGCAGCCAACAGGCGCTTACCTTCACTGTGCGGAACCAGAAAGCCGAACCCCGGCGGCAGGCTTTGCCGGACTGATTGATCGTAGGCGAGCGTGACGGTGATCGAAGAAGCATATTCGATTCCGGCGAGAGCGCTACTGAGTTTCTCCGGCAGTCCGAGCCGGGCTGCAGCCTGCGCGGAGGTCGCGACGATCACTGCGTCAAAAAGATCCGAGGCGAGGCCCGCGGAGACCACCCACCCACTCCCTTGGGGCTGAATCGCTTGCACCGGGGTGTTGGTTCGCAGAGCGGAGGGAGTGAGTTGGGACACCACCGCGTCCACCATCTGTTGCATGCCGTTCTTCAGAGACGTGAACAGAGGCCTTGCAACCGTGGGCTTCGGTGCGCTTCGTTTGGCAGCGAGTATTGCGCGGCCCAGACTGCCATGGCGGACTTCCATCTCGCCAAAGCGCGGCAACACGGCGCGTAAACTGAGTTGGCTGGCCTGTCCGCCATAGACGCCGGAAAGCAGAGGATCAGCCAGACGATCGACCATTTCGGGGCCGTAGTGGCGTTCGACGAAAGAAGCCACGCTCTCGTCCGCAGTGGATTTCTTGGGCGCATGAAACCACTCCCGCATCATGCGCAACTTGGTGCGAGCCGAGAACAGCGGTGACCAAATAACAGGGAGAATTTTGGTGGGGACCATGAACATCAGGCCGTCAGGGATGGGCACCAGCCGGCCCTTCGCCAGGATGTAAGTCTTGCGCTCACCATCGTTGGAACCGATGAGTTGATCGCCCAATCCGATTTCGCGGCAGAGGTCGGCGGCCCAGGGCTTCTCTGTGAGGAAAGAGTCAGGACCCGCTTCGACAAGACATCCGTCGACGTGCTCGGTGAGAAGTACGCCGCCGAGCTGAGCCGAGGACTCAAACACGCCGTACTCGAGCGCAACACCATTGCGCCGGTGTCTTTCCAGCGCGAATGCGGCCGCGAGCCCCGAGATACCTCCGCCGATGATGGCAATGCGTTTCACGGCTTGCCTCGTAGCTTTAGCCGCACGATGTCAGCCAAAGCCTGAGCCAGCAATGGCGAATGGTTCAGCGACTCGGCACGTGTCAACTGCATACCCTGTTTCTCCGCAAACTGCTTGAATCCGATATCAATGTCATACAGCACTTCTACGTGATCGCAGAGAAAACCGATGGGTTGTATGAACACAGTGCGATGGCTTTTTTCTTTTAAACCAAGAATTGTGTCTTCAACAGTCGGGCCGAGCCACGCGCCTCCGGACATGCCCTGACTCTGGAATGCGAATGCCCAGTCTTCGGAGGCGAGCGCGGCTTCCTTTGCGACAAGCGAAGCAGTTTCTTTGGCTTGCTTCTCATAGGGGTCGCCGTCTGTGATGGTGCGTTGGGGAACGCTGTGAGCTGTGAAAATAATTGGGACCTTGGGTGGCCGGGCAGCCAGAAGTTTTTCGGAGAATGCCTGTACCAACAGAGGGTGATCGTGCCAGGATTCGATGAAATCAATAGTAAACGGAGGGTTCTCGGCGGCGAGGGCGGCGCGGTAGAGGCCAACACTGGTGCGGGAATTCTGCGGCGCCATGCAGATTACTACAGCATGGCGAACGCCATCGGCCACCATGGTGTGAACGGCGTCGGCGATGTACGGCTTCCAGTTTCGCATGCCGACATACACGCGGAGGTCGAGGGTATCGGCCAGAAGGTTCGCCTGTTTCAAAGTAAGTTCGGTTAGCGGGAAGCGGCCGATGAGCCCATACCGGTGCTGGATCTCTTTGATAACCTCGGTGGGCAGGGGGCGGCCTCCGGTCACACGCAAAAGAAATTCCGGCACCTGGTCGACGGAATCGGGACTGCCGTGGGCAAGCAGCAGCACGGCTGTGGTCGCGGGTTGTGGGACTTGGTTCAAGGTCGATTTCCGGTTAAGAACCTAACCGCAGAGTGCACCCTTCGACTGCGCTCAGGGCAGGCTCCGGGTTCACGGAGTGCCTCGCTCCTGCACGAACTTCGCGAGCATTTTCACGTTTTCAACCGGGGTTTCAGGCAGGATGCCGTGCCCAAGATTGAAGATATGGCCGGAGCGTCCGCCGGCACGGTTAAGAATGTCGTCAGCTCGCGATTTCAGTTCCGGCCAGCTGGCAAAAAGCAGGACCGGATCGAGGTTGCCCTGCACGGCTTTCTTGTAGCCCAGTCTGTCCCAGCCTTCGTCGAGCGGAATTCGCCAGTCGAGGCCAACCACATCGGCGCCAGTCTCCTGCATAGCGGGCAACAGAGTAGCAGTGTCGGTGCCGAAATAAATGACCGGAGCACCCGTGGCCTGCAGTTTCTTCACCAGTTCGGTGGTGCGAGGCAGCACGTAACGGCGATAGTCTTCGACGCTGAGACAGCCGACCCAGCTATCAAAAATCTGAATGACATCCGCCCCGGCGCGGACCTGCTCGGCGGCGTATTCGGAAGTGACTGCCACCAGTTTGTGCAGGAGTTCGTCCCAAATCTCCGGAGACGAGTACATCATCTTCTTGGCGTGGACGTAGTTGCGAGAGCCGCCACCTTCAATCATGTAGCTGGCAAGGGTGAATGGCGCGCCACAGAAGCCAATTACGGGAAGCCGCGAGCCGAAATGCTTGCACACCAGGCGGACGGCCTGGGCGACATATCCGAGATCGGCCGCGCGGTTGATGCGCAAACGGGTCACGTCGTCTGAGACTCGAATCGGTTTCTCGATCACTGGGCCTTCGCCAGCGGAAAAATGGAATGGCAGGCCCATGACTTCGAGCGGCAAAAGCAAATCGGCGAAGATAATGGCGGCGTCAACCCCCAGAATTTCCGCGGCGGTGACCGTGACTTCAGCGGCTACCTCGGGCTGCTTGCAAATCTCGATCAGGGAATATTGTTTTCGGACCGCGCGGTACTCCGGCATGTAGCGGCCCGCCTGGCGCATGAACCACACCGGAGTGCGATCCACGGGCTGGGCCCGGCACGCCCTAACAAAGCGAGATTCGGGCGCAGACATGGAGCTTTAAATCTAGCATGCCCTTCCGAGTGCGGAGGCACCAAGAGAGATAACGCCGGGAATATGGGGGTTGAGCCTATGATCGGGGTAATCAGTTCGAGGAGGTGCTGGCATGGCGGCTAGCCAGGTGGTTCTATATTTCGAGAGGCAAGAGGACGCTCTGCTGTTTGCCTTGGCGGCCAGTTCAGCCATGTCGGCGGAAGGGCCGACGCGGGCGAAAGAGGCAGGCGCCAAGATCGCGAACGAAATTTGCAAAGCCAGCCGGATCACAACCGAGGGGGCGTTGAATACCGGCAGCGTGGAAGAAGACGACCGACGAAAACAGCCCCGGCACAAGGTGGCATAGGCCCGCCTAGTCGGACCAGGGCTGGGGTTGGCGATCCCAGCGGTGTTCCCGCAAGGCTTGTAAGAGCGCGGCATCCAACGGACCGGCGTCGCTGAAGGCAAGATTGTCCCGCACATGATCTGGGCGTCTCATGCCCACGATGGTCGTGCTCACGACCGGGTTCGAAAGGATAAAGCGCAGCGCCATCTCAGCTAGGGTCATTCCCTTCGGGAGAACCCTCTTCAATTTGTCCACTCGGGTCACGGTGTGCGGGAGGTTCTCCGGGCCAAAGTAGAGGGACCGCCAGTCGTTTTTCGGAAACCTGCTTTCGAGCGTCAGCGCGCCCGCCAGGCTGCCTTCGTCGAGGGGGACACGGGCGATGACGCCGATGTTCAGCTCACGGCAAACGGGAAACAATTTGTCTTCCGGAGACTGATCGAAAATGTTGTAGATCACCTGCACCACATCGACCAGGCCGGTACGAAGGGCACGAATGCCATTCTCTGGTTCCCAGCGGTTCAAGCTCAGGCCGAAGGCGCGAATCCAGCCGTCGGTTTTGAGTTTCTCAACCGTCTTGCGGAAGTCGGGCTCGTCTGTCCAACTGTCATCCCAGACGTGAAATTGCAGCAGATCGATAGATTCAGTTCCTAGCTTCTCGCGGATCAGGCGAGCGTACTTGAAAACGTGATCGGTCGGGAAGACGTCGTGATACTTGTATTTGGCAGAGGCCGGCCACTTGTCATTGAGCGGCGGAATTTTGGAGGCTGCGTAAAGGCGCTTGCTGGGATTGTTGGCGATGATCCGGCCGAGCAGGGCGTCGCTGTGGCCACTGCCGTACGACCAGGCAGTATCGAAAAAATTGCAGCCAAGATCCACAGCCAGTTGCAAGGCGGCAAGGGATTGGGCGTCGTCGGAGCCAGTCCAATCGCCCATGCCCCAGAGTCCGTGGGCGATTTCACTGACTTCGAAGCCAGTGCGGCCAAGTTGGCGATAGTTCATGCGTGATGACTTCCTGTTGACAGATTTACCGGACACTTCTTAACATAGAACTTCACTCCGAAGTTCCCAAAGGACGGATTGTTTCGCGATGTTTGAGTTGCGCATCTTACCTTCTGCACGCAAATCCTATGATCTCAGTCAAACAGCTTACCAAGAAGTACGCGCGTAACCTTGCGGTTGACCACATTTCTTTCGAGGTCCAGAAAGGCCAGATTGTGGGCTTTCTCGGGCCGAATGGTGCCGGCAAAACCACCACCATGCGGATGCTGACGTGCTTTCTGCCACCCACGTCGGGAGGCGCGACCGTGGCTGGATTCGACGTGCTGGAGCAGCCGCTCGAAGTCAAGAGACGCATTGGATACCTTCCGGAGTCCCCGCCCTTGTACCCGGAAATGGAGACCGGCGAATATCTGACTTTTGTGGGTAAGCTAAAGGGACTTTCCGGTGCGGAGCTCAAGAAGAGAGTCGATTACGTTTGTGAACGCTGCGCGGTCGCCGATGTGAGGGATAAGTTACTGGGGCAACTGTCGAAGGGATACCGGCAGCGCGTTGGACTGGCGCAAGCGATCATTCACAACCCGGATGTATTGATACTCGACGAGCCTACGGCCGGCCTCGACCCCAAGCAGATTAATGAGACTCGCGACCTGATCAAAGGGCTGGCGGGCGATCACACCATTATTTTGAGCACGCACATCCTGCCTGAAGTCGAACAGACCTGCGAGCAGGTCATCATCATCAACAAGGGCAAGTTGGTGGCAACGGATACGGTCGCCAATTTGCAAAACCGGGCGCGGGGAGCGGAATCGCTGTTGGTTGAAGTAGGCTCGCGCGACGGCGCGCTGGAATCTGCGATTGTGGTGAAACGGCTGCAACAGATTCCCGGAGTCAGCCGGGCCCAGCTCAAGACCACACACGGAGATCGCAACGTTTTTGAGGTGGAGAGCCAGAAGGGCTTCGTGCGTGGCGAACTGGCGCGGGCGATCGTGCAAGCGGGGTGGGACCTGAACGAGTTGCGGCCGGCGGCGGTGAGTCTGGAAGAAATATTCCTGCAACTCACCGGAACGGAAGCGCCGGCCGAAGCCGCGAGCAAGGGGGCAGAATAAATGCGGAATATCTGGGTTATCTGGCGGAAGGAACTGAACAGCTACTTCGTATCGCCGATTGCATATCTGCTGTTGACCATGTTTGCCCTGATTTTCGGGTTCTTCTTTTGGAACGCGCTCGGATACTTCGTCATGATGGGCATGGAGTCACAGATGCGCGGACAGCCCATGCCGATGAACCTGAACGAAGAGGTCATACGGCCGCTGCTGTCGAATGCCAGCGTGATTGGGTTGTTTTTCATTCCGATGATCACGATGCGTCTGTTCGCCGAGGAGAAGCGAAGCGGGACGATCGAACTGCTGGTGACTTCACCGATTCGCGACATTGAGATCATCATCGGCAAATGGCTGGCGGCCCTGACCATGTATGCCTGCATGCTGCTGTTTACTGCACTGAACTTCGCATTCCTGTTCAAATACGGTAATCCGGACTGGAAGCCGTTGGCCATCGGCTATCTGGGCCTGCTGCTGCAGGCGGGCGGGTTGCTGGCGATCGGCACATTCATCTCGACGCTGACCAAGAACCAGATCATCGCAGGTGCCGCAACCTTCGGGGTTTGCCTGCTGCTGTGGGTGCTGGAGTGGGTCAGCGGATATGAAACCGCGACCTGGGCCCAGGTGCTGGCATACATGTCGGTGATCACGCACTTCGAGTCTTTTGCTAAAGGCGTGCTGGACACGAAGGATGCCCTCTTTTACGTGACCGTGATCTTCCTGGGGCTGTTCTTTACCGCGCGATCCATGGAATCTTTGCGCTGGAGGTCGTAAGTGAATACAGAGCTTCTCAAAGCGAGACAGACCCGATACGTGGCATACGCCACCGTCTATGTGCTGGTGGTGCTGACCGCGGTGGTGATCGCGAATTTTCTCGCCAACCGGCACGACAAGTCTTACGACGCGACTGCGAACAAACGCTATAGCCTGTCGGAGCAGACGGCAAAGATCGTGAAGGGGTTGAAGCAAGACGCGAGCATCGTTTATTTCGACCAAGGGACGCGTTTCCCGCGCGCGAAAGACCTACTAGGCGAGTATTCCGAGCTTTCGCCCAAGATACATGTGGACTACGTAGACCCGGATAAGAAGCCACAAGAGACCCGTGAGGCCGGGGTCACAAACTACGGAACCGCGATTGTGCAGATTGGCGCCAACAAGGAAGAAGCTAAGAGCTTTACCGAAGAGGGCATCACCGGTGCGATTATCCGCACGCTGAAGCATACGACCCGCACTGTCTGCTTTGTGGCGGGCAGCGGCGAGCACCAGATCGATGACTCCGACCGGAACGGTTATTCGCACTTCAAAGACTTACTGGCTAAAGACAACTACGTTGCAAAGTCCGTTGACCTCTTGCAGAAGGCGGAAGTGCCAAACGACTGCACGGTATTGGTGGTGGGCGGCCCGACGCACGATTATCAGCAGCCGGAAGTGGATGCGCTGAAAAAGTATGTGGAAGACGGCGGGCGAGCTTTGTTCATGCTGGATCCGCCGCTCAAAATTGGGCGCTCGATGACGGCCGACAACGACGCTCTCACCAGCCTGCTGCAGAGTTGGGGCGTAACGGCGGAGAAGGACCTGATTCTTGATCTGAATCCCATCGGTCAGTTGCTGGGCGTAGGGCCGCAGGTGGCGCTGGTGCGAAATTATGACTCCCATGCGATTGTCGAGGGTATGAAAGGGACGGCCACGGGGTTTCCCCTTTCGCGTTCTCTAGACATCAAGAGTGGAGACAAGACAGCAGTGCAGAAGCTGTTTGATTCGTCGGATACCAGTCTGGCGACCAGTAATCTGAGTTCTCCAGCGGTTGATCCCAAAGACCCCAAGAACAAGAAAGGACCGCTGACGATTGCGGCTGCCGCCACCTACAACACCGGCAAGCAGGATTCGCAGGGACGATTTGTGGTGGTGGGAAGTTCGTCCTGGGCGGCCAACTCGTTCCTCAACTTCAACGGCAATAGTGATCTAGCGCTCAATGCGGTGGACTGGCTGTCGTCGGATGAAGATTTGATATCGATTCGTCCGAAAGAGCAGGAAGACCGTCGCATTACCATGACCCGCTCGCAAGTGAACTGGGTGAGGATCACCAGCCAGTTCTTGTTGCCGCTGCTGGTCGTGGTAGCGGGAGTTTCGGTGTGGTGGAAGCGGAGATAACGGGCAGTGAAACTACGTGGACTCATCGTCGCAATCGTGATTCTGGCGGGACTAACGGGAGCGCTCTACTGGTCGAACCGCCAGAAACCCGCGGAAACGGCGGAAGCATCGGCTGACGCTCCACCGAAGATCCTGACACTCAAGCAAGAGGACATCTCGAAGATCGATCTCAGAAAAAGGGGCGGCGACGAGTTGGTGCTGGCCAAAGACGGCGCCGGGAAGTGGCAGATCACGGCTCCCAAGCCGCTGGGCGTGGAACAGAGCACCGTTTCTCCCATGCTCTCAAGCCTGGCATCGCTGACCGCGGGGCGGCTGGTGGAAGAAAAGGCCAGCGACCTGGCCCCATACGGCTTGGGCGATCCCGCTCTCAAGGCGACGGTCACGGAAAAGAACAACAAAACACATATCTTGCTGTTGGGGGATGACACTCCAGCGGGGAGTGCGGTTTACGCCAAGCTGGAAGGCGATCCCCGGGTGTTCACCATCGCCAGCTATAACAAGAGCAACATCGACAAGAGCGTGAACGACCTGCGGGACAAGCGGCTGCTCACTGTGGATTCCGACAAGATCAGCAAGGTCGAGTTAATAGTTAAGAAAGAAGACATCGAATTCGGCCGGAACAAGGACGCCTGGCAAATCGTGAAGCCGAGACCATTGCGAGCGGACGGCGCGCAAGTGGAAGAATTGGTGCGCAACCTTACCGATGCCAGAATGGATTTGAGCGGTGACCAGGACGCCAAGAAGATGGCGTCGGCATTTACCTCGGCCGCCTCTGTCGCCACGGCGAAAGTGACCGCCGATTCGGGAACGCAAGAACTGCAAGTCCGCAAGAATAAGGACGACTACTACGCCAAGTCGAGCGCGGTAGATGGCGTGTACAAAGTCTCAAGCAGCGTGGGCAAAGGGCTCGACAAAGGGCTCGATGATTTTCGCAATAAGAAGCTGCTCGATTTCGGATTCAGCGATCCCAGCAAGATCGATATTCGCGACGGAACGAAGAGTTATTTCCTTACTAAGGGCGGCGAAGACTGGTGGAACGGGAATGGCAAGAAGTTGGATGCTGCCAGCGCTCAATCGGTAGTGGACAAGCTGCGTGACTTCTCTGCCAGCAAGTTTGTGGATTCCGGATTCACCACGCCGTCGATCGAGCTGACGGTGGTGTCCAATGAAGGCAAGCGAGTGGAAAAGTTGCAGCTTGCGCGGAAGGATGCCACCTATATCGCCAGACGGGAAGGGGAGCCGTCGTTGTATGTAGTGGATACCCAGGCGGTCACAGATTTTGAAAAAGCCGCAGCCGAACTGAAACCGGCAGCCACGCCAACCGCCAAGTGAGCCATGTTAGCTGGCGCCCGCCTGCTTCGACTCGTCGCTTTTCTCCAGTTCTTCCAAATATTTCTGCAGTTCTTCTCGGTCTTCGGGAAGCATCCTTTCAAACCTGATCCCGTTCCCGACCTGGGGATCGCAGGTAACGACGGTCGCAGCCACCAGCAGAGTATTTTCCAGTTGCAGTTTCAGATCCAGCGTTGTTCCCAGCGGGAAGGGAAACATGGTCTCAATGTAACAACCACCCGCACTCAGGTCTGAGGTGGCGCCGCGGACAGGGCCTGCGCCTCCCTCGACTTCGATTTCGATAGGAACACGAATCTTCAGACGGGGATCGTGGCGGCGGTCGCTGTCAGTCATGGTTCTTGCCCCCTTCATGCGGGAGCTGGGCCTTAATTCGGACATCTCATGTTAGTGCGGAGTAATTACCCATTCAAGGACTGATTGCGGGGAGCCCGGTGCCTCCCAAACTCGGGGTCAAATGGCCTATCTGGGAGTCCCCAAACTTTGCAGATACGCCCCTAGAACGGGAAGCGTATCGAGAGAATGGCGTTGTGATTGGTGGTGTGAAAGTGGGTGGTGGCGATTTGGTACCCTCCGCCGACGGTGAAGCCCACTCGGTTCCAAAAGTGCAGGCGTCCGAGGACCAGGCCTGGTGTTACGAAATTCTGCTTCATTCCATCGTGGTCGCCCTGCTGAAAGAAGGTGGAATTGAGTTCGACTTCAGGCCAGAACTTGCGAAAAACCCGGTACTGAAAAGCATTGTTCCACAAATAATTTCGTCCGACGAGGCTGGTATCAGCTGTGGGGAAAGCAATGCCCAAAGTGCCCTGAAGGTCGAAATCGCGGAAGCCTTTGCCATAGGCTAAGGTCGGCGTAATGACCGCGTGCTTACCTCCGTTCGTGTACGACCCGGTGGGCAGACTCCAGCCCAGGAATGCCGTCAAAATGTAGTTGCCATGTTCCTCGTTCGCGGAGAGCAATCGGTACTTCACCAGAAACGCAACATCGCCGAATCCGTTCTTGGCGGTGGGGCTATTGTGGTCAAGGTATGGGGGGAGATTGAAAATCACTTCCACTTTCTCGAAGGGAATCAATTCCAGCCCTTTGCCCCCATCATAGTTGTTGGTGGTCACCCCCTTAGGGTTCTCCTGCCACAACTGGTCGTAGCGGAATTCCTCTTCGAGCCGCGGCGTCGTGGTTGCCAGTGGCGTTACCCAGTGAGGTTGCTCATCCTTTGTTTTGTCAACCCGGGCAAACCAGTCGGCAAAGTACCCATCCTGAGCCGATGTCAACGAAGGAACTAGACACAGTGCAGCGAGTGCACACAACCGGTTCAAGTTCCCCATTCAGCCTCCAAAGCAAGATTGCTGGAAAGATGTGTAGTGTATAGTCACGCCAAGTATAAACGCAAATAGTATACGGTTTAATACAGCTGAAGCCCGATAGTGAAGCAGGGGGTTGCTTTTCCGGCTTTGACCAAGTCCGAGCGCGCGCTATACCATTCCGCCGGGAACACTTATGAAAAACCAGTCGGCGAGGCAAGGTCAGCACGAAGAGCTGTTAAGGCTGCGCGAAGCTGCGTTGCAACTGAGTGTCAGCTTTCCCACCATCAAGCAGTGGATCTACACGAACAAGATTCGCAGCGTGAAGACAGCAGGAGGTCACCATCGCATTCCGCAGAGCGAGGTTGATCGACTGCTGTTCCGGACACGGGGAAAGACTGCACCGGAACGCCAGGACATCATCCGCCGCGTCAGTGGGCGAAATCAGCTGGTGGGGCGCATCGATGGAGTTCGCATTAGCGGCCTAATGGCTGAGGTGAAGATATCCATCGGGGAGCAGCAGATTACGTCCATCATCACGGCCACCTCGGCTCGTGAAATGCAACTTAAGCCCGGGCAAACCGCCGCAGCTCTGATCAAAGCTACTGAGGTTATGATTATTCGGGTGTAATCCTAGCCGGGAAAGGAACGCCCAGCCGCCCCACCTTATCTTGATCTTGCGTCCGCCAACCTAGCGGATCGCCATTCTGATTAACAGAATATTCAACGAATATTCATCAATTTTTAACAAACGGCAGATAGCATCAGCCGTTCACACAAAATGGCTACGTCTTTACATGAAATCCCC
The DNA here is from genome assembly GCA_963734415.1 of uncultured Acidobacteriota bacterium. Lineage (GTDB taxonomy): Bacteria > Acidobacteriota > Terriglobia > Terriglobales > Acidobacteriaceae > JABCZH01. Next base: position 407,673 of record CAVTHF010000002.1, read on the forward strand.
GGTATGTCCTTGTACGCGATTTAACTCTTAGTTCTCAGGAGAACGAAAAATGAAGCGAATCTTGGCCTTGGCGCTGTCGGTAGCGCTTGCAGGAAGTGTGTTTGTGGCGCAAGCGCAGCAAGGTGCGACAGGTACTGCGAAAAAAAAGATGGCTGCAAAGACATCTGACACGTCTGTTTCAGCTCAACTGGACCAGCTGAAACAGTCCATGGCGGCACAGCAGCAGCAGATCCAGCAGCTAAGCCAGCAGGTGCAGAGCCGCGATCAGAGGATTCAGCAACTCGAACAGCGGCTGGATCAGAGCCAGGCGGTTGCTACCCAGGCCAAGACACAGGCGGATACCGCTGCCGCTCAAGCTACCGACCAGCAGCAGGCGGTGACGGCATTAAAGAGCGACGTAACTGACCTTAAGTTGAATGCGACCAACACCGCGCTGTCGCTTCAGGAAACGCAAAAGAACCTTGGGGAGAGCCCTCTCGCCATTCATTACAAAGGGATCACGATCACGCCGGGTGGCTTCCTGGCGGCTGAAACAGTTTGGCGCCAGCACGCACTCGGCTCCGACATCAACACACCTTTCAACTCCATCCCGTTTGATGGCGCATCCCAGAGCAATCTGTCGGAATTCTTCGGGTCTGGTCGCCAGTCGCGCGTTTCCATGCTGGCCGAGGGCAAGCTCGACAAGATGAAGCTGACGGGATACGTTGAAGCTGATTTCCTGACCACGGGCATCACCTCTAACAACAACCAAAGCAACAGCTATGGTCTCCGCCAGAGGCAGGTCTGGGGACAGGCCGCCTTAAACAACGGCTGGAGTTTCACCGGTGGGCAGATGTGGAGCTTGGTCACAGAGACCAAGAACGGAGTCGATAACCGCACAGAGGCGCCGCCGTTGACCATAGATCCGGCGTATAACGTCGGCTTTAGTTGGGCGCGGCAATACGGATTCCGTGTGTCCAAGAACTTCAATAACCGTTACTGGCTGGCTTTCTCCGTAGAAGATGCGCAAAGCACGGTCGGTGGCCATGGAAGCAGTGCCAATTTCCTTCTAGGCTCACAGGGTACGAGCGGTGGTCTCTATAACCCCACCGCGAACTACTCGTTCAATGTCATGCCGGATTTCGTCGGCAAGCTGGTGTTCCAGCCGAAAAACGTCCACTTCGAGGTCTTCGGCGTAGTCAGCAGATTCAGAGACCGTATTTTTCCCCTGGCAACAGCAGCCACTCCTTCCGCGACCGGCGCGTTCAACAATTCAGAAATGGGTGGCGGCGCGGGCGCGAATGTCCGAGTTTCCCTCCTCAACAAGCATCTGGACGCCGGTCTGCACTTCCTTGGTGGGGACGGTGTAGGCCGTTACGGGGCTTCGTCGCTTTCGGATTTGACGGTGCGCCCTGATGGCATCATGGTTCCGATGCGTAGCTATCAGACCCTCGCTACTCTGGAGGCCCACGGACCGAAGATCGATGTCTACTTTAACTTTGGCAGTGAGTATGCCGGCAGAACGGAGTTCGTCAACTCCAAAGGGAAAGGCGTAGGCTACGGTTCGCAGTTGTTTGTCAACTCAAGTTGCAACACGGAACCGCTGCCAGCCTCCACGAGTGTCACCGTGACCACTCCCACGGGCACTGCAACGGTGCCTGTAGTGGGTGCCGCCGGTACCCCTCTCAGTAACGGGTTCAACCCCGGGGGGCTGGGAGGAAACTGCACTGGCGATACGCGGAACATCCTGGAAGGCACCCTCGGATTCTGGTACCGGTTTTACAAGGGACCGAAGGGCACGTTGCAGTTTGGACCGCAGATTTCACGCATCGACCGCAACACCTGGTCCGACAAGACCGGGCTTGTGCCCCAGGCAACAGAGACCATGGTCTTGACTTCGTTCCGCTACATCTTGCCGTAACTAGCGCACCCTTCGCTCCAGTGCAGAAACCGACCTGCACTGGAGCGTTTCCGTTTGCGGAACAACCGTTTACCTCGAACGCAGATAGCACAGAGACAACCCAGAATCGCGTCCCGGGCGTCGTATCAGTGAGTGTCTGTTACCTGCGTGACCTGCCGAGCGGTGGTCATCATGTATAATCTGATCGATTTTGATTTATAGATTGATTTCGAAATGACCCGTCTAGAACATCTCCGTGCAGGTATGCGCCTAAGTACTTCATGCCGGACCGCGCTTGTTGTTCTAGCCATCTGTGCTCTCACTGTCAGCCTTGCGACCCGGTACACGGTACAGGGTCCAGAAGACCACAATGTAAGAGCTGTAAGGGCCCAATCTCAGGAAGCCAAGCGGCAGAACCTTCTGAGCAATGGGCTCCAGTGGACGGCTCCAGCTTCCAGTTTCACTCTTTTTCAACCGCCGCGTACGTCCATTGAGGTTGCCTCGGCGGTCTTTCCAGCTACCAATCTTTGCTCCGAGACCTGGCTCTACAACCGGCCTCCTCCTGCCTGCTGACCTTTCTTTCAAATCCCTAGTCACGTTGTTGTTCGGGAACTCCACTTTGGTCACCGACTGAGGTGAAGCGGTTCGGGGCCTTTGCCCCAGAAGCGCAACTGAGTTCGAATCGGCCCGGTTTCCGGAAAATTGCCAGCGCACTTGAACAGCTGCCTTTTCCAGGAGTTCCGGCTGCTCTTGGGAGCCTGCCGTGAAAAGAGTCTTAGTGCTATCAAGCCTAGCGCTTCCAGTTCTGCTGATTTCTCCATACGCGCGCGCCAAACAGAGAACTGTAACGGAGGATGGATATCAGACGGCCACCGTGGTCAGCGTGCAGAAACACTATTCCGCTTCGAATTATGTGGGCGACAACCCCAGCGATGCGCCCCTGCAGGGCCACACCTACTCGTATGACATCGGGATCCGTCTGAACTGCAACGTGTACGTCGGCCGTTATGAATCCGTGACAAGGTATCTGCCGGCCGTCTTTGTTGCCAATCATGCGGTTGATGTGCGGATGCACAACCACATCATGTATGTCAGCCTGCCCTTCAGTGACGAAGAAGCGATGATGGGAATCGTCGCACACCGGCGGGTGAAAGACGAGGTGTGTCCAACCCATGGTTAACCTTAGCCCTCGGCCCTTATCAAACATTTTCAAGACAAAGCAAATTCAAAGGAGGACTTGTATGAATCACACGAAGAATCTGATCGCATTCGCAGTATTTCTTTTGGTCGTGGTGGGAGCGTTCGCACAACAAGAAGCCACCACGCAAGCACCCGGTGCCGACAGCACAGCTCCGGCTCGTCACAGCTCTACAGTTAGGGGTTGTCTCGACGGTGAACGGGGGAACTACATTCTGGTCGAAGACAACAGTTCGGTCTATGTACTGAAAGGTGTGGGTAACAAACTCGACAGTTATCTGCATCATGAAGTCGAAGTGAAGGGAAGAATGCTGACCGGAACGATTAAGACCGGTGTACGGCCGGAGAAAGCTGGCAGCAACCCCAGCGATACCGTCCATGGCATTGACGGCGTTCCCTTACAAGTGGCCGACGTGCAGAACGACATTCGCATGATCTCGAAACACTGCAAGGCTGCCGATCAAGAATGACTACAAACATGCGTAAGGCGTCCCCTTTGATTCTGGGTGCAGAAGGCGTGCTGGCTCTCTTGGCGGTCTGCCTCAGCGTTACCGTCGGGTGCGGGCACTCGGGCGGCTCCTCTTCGTCTGTGTCAGCCGACGCGGCTCCACGCGCAGCAGTTGTACAAGTCCGGCGCGCGCCACTCTCCAACACTCTTTCCATTGCAGGCGAGTTCCTGCCATACCAGGAAGTGGAACTCCATGCCAAGGTCGCGGGATACATCCAAAACATCAATGTTGACATTGGCGACCGCGTCCGCAAGGGTCAAGTCCTCGCTGTTCTTGAGATTCCGGAGTTGGTAGCGCAGGTACAGGCTGCCAGTGCGGGTGTGCGCCATAGTCAAGAGGAGATCATCCGCGCCCAGAACGAGGTAAACAGAGCGGAAGCGGATTACGTAGCGCTGCACGCCGCTGCTACCCGGTTGAAGCAGGCTTCAGAGGCGCGTCCTGGTCTGATCGCAGAGCAGGAACTCGACGACGCCACCGCCAAAGATCGCTCGGCCGAGGCGCAAGTGGAGGCCGCCAAGTCGGAATTAGCAGCCTCTCGTCAGCAGTTGGAGGTCTCGCAAGCTGACCAACAGCATTACGCGGCGCTGTCCGAGTTTTCGCGAATTACGGCACCGTTCGACGGTGTGGTGACTTGGCGGTATGCAGACACGGGATCGCTCATTCAGGCGGGAACTTCGAACATAAGCTCGATGCCAGTGGTGAAGCTTTCGCAGGTAGATGTATTGCGTTTGCGCATTCCCGTCCCTGAGTCTCTCGCCAGCAGGGTGCGCGATGGTGAGCCGGCCGATATACGGGTAAAGGCGACCGATCAACACTTCTCGGGCAAAGTCATTCGCTCGACCGACTCTCTCGATCGTTCAACCCGCACGATGCAGGTTGAAGTCGACGTACCGAATCGAGACTACAAGTTGACGCCCGGAATGTATGCCGATGTGTCGTTGCGAGTTCAGAACGACCCGAGCGCCCTCACCCTCCCCTTGCAGGCCATCAACCGAGGCGCGGACAAAACGACAGTGCTACTGGTCAACTCGCAGAACCATGTGGAAGAGCGCGAGATCCAGACCGGTATCGAGGGGTCCAACCGGATCCAGATATTGTCGGGCTTGAACGAAGGAGACCGAGTGATCGTCGGCAATCTGGGGCAGTACCACAACGGCCAGCATGTGGATCCAAAGATGAGCAGCATGGCAGATGAAAAGTACACCGCGGAGGCGCAGTAGCCATGTCCGGTTTCGCCATCCGCTACCCATTCTTCATCATCATGTTGTGCCTCATCATCACGGTCGTCGGAATAACGACGGTCGCACGGATGCCGGTGGATCTATTTCCCGACATCAATATTCCTGTGGTGGTAGTGGCGACGTTCTATTCGGGCATGCCGCCGGAGCAGATTGAGGCCAACATCACCAACCCCTTCGAGAGGTTCTTCACGTTGGGGAGTGGCATCGATCATATCGAGTCGCGGTCGTTGACTGGAGTCAGTCTCATCAAGGTCTATTTTCAGCCGGGGACCAACCCCGACGCGGCCGTCAGCGGTATTTCGAACCTGGCGATGGCGCAACTGCGGCGATTGCCTCCGGGCACCCTGCCGCCAGTGGTATTGAAGTTCGACGCGTCCAGCCTGCCGGTCTGCCTGATCACCTTGAAGGGCGAAGGGTTGAATGAGACGGAGTTACACGACTTGGGGCAGTTTACGGTTCGTAACCAGATTGCGAATGTACCGGGAGCCTCGGTGCCGCAACCTTTTGGAGGCAAGTACCGGCAGATTCAAGTCTACGTTGACCCGGTGAAGTTGCAGGCGCACCAGTTGTCTCTCATGGACGTGGTGCGCACGGTCAATGATGCCAACACCATTCTGCCCGCAGGCGATGTGCGAATCGGTCCGAAAGACTACAACATCTACACCAACAGCCAACTTCCCACGACAGAAGAAATAAACCGCCTGCCCTTGAAGTCAGAAGGCAACGCTGAATTGATGGTTGCAGATGTAGGTCATGCTCAAGACGCGGCAGCCATCCAGACGAATATCGTCCGCGTGGATGGTCAGAGGTCAGTTTACCTGCCGATTCTGAAGCAGGGTGGCAATAGCAACACCATCGCCATCGTAAACGGGATCAAAACGTCCGTTGCCAATTTGTTCGACGTCCCGAAATCGCTGAAGACAAAAGTTGTGTTCGACCAGTCGATTTTCGTAAAGACAGCGATCGCCAACCTGGGCAGTGAAGGTGGCATCGGTCTGGTGTTGACTGCGTTGATGATCCTGATCTTTCTCGGAAATGTCCGCGCTACTTTCGCAGTGATGCTGTCGATTCCGCTTTCAGCCCTCGCTGCGTTCCTTGCGATTGATGCCAGCGGGGGGTCGATTAACACCATGGTGCTGGGGGGACTCGCGCTAGCATTCTCCCGGTTGATCGACAACTCAGTGGTTGTGCTGGAAAATATCTTCCGTCATTTGGAAATGGGGGAAACGCCCGAAGCTGCAGCCGAGAAGGGCGGCCGGGAAGTGGCCATGCCGGTACTGGCCGCGACCTTCACGACTGCGATTGTCTTCTTTCCAGTTGTTTTTCTCTATGGAGTCAGCAAGTTTCTGTTTACCGCCCTCGCTGCCGCAGTCGTCTTTTCCTTGTTTGCCTCATTCGCAGTTGCAATGACAGTGGTGCCGCTGTTTTGTGCTCGTTTCATCAAGTCACCGCACGGCGAAGCGGCGCACCATGGTGGGAATACGGTGTTTGAACGTTTTCTCCGATGGTTCAATCGCCGCTATGACCGGATGCTCATGCACTACGACATCGCCGTGAGGCGCAGCCTGCTTCGTCCGGTCGCGACGGTCGTCGGCATTCTCGGTATCTGTTTGTTCAGTTTCGCGTTGTTTCCCCTCATGGGTCTGGGCTTTTTTCCGCGGACAGATCCGGGCCAGTTCGTCATCAATATCAAAGCGCCAACTGGTTCACGTCTCGAACTGACCAACCGATACATCAAGCAAGTTGAAGCTGACATTCGCCAGGTGGTCTCGTCGCGAGATCTGGACATGATCGTTTCCAACATCGGGATCACGCCGGATTTCTCAGCCATCTACACCAGCAACTCCGGGCAGCACACGGCGTTCGTACAGGTCAGCCTCAAGAAGGATCACGAGGTTGGCAGCTATGAATACATGCGCCGTGTACGCGCCAAGCTGGATGATGATCTGCCGGAACTTTCGACTTACTTTCAATCCGGAGGTCTGGTGGATGCGGTCGTCAATCTCGGACTACCGGCTCCCATCGATATCCAGGTCAGTGGTAACGATCAAAAAGAAGCCTACCGAACTGCGGCTGAGATCGCCCAGAGAGTCCGCAAGCTTCGTGGCGTGAGCGATGTGCTTATCCCGCAAGACCTGGACTATCCCGGTATTCAGCTCAATGTGAACCGCGAAATGGCTGGGCGTATGGGGGTTTCTTCGAAGGAGGCCGTGGACAATGTAATCACGGCCCTGACTTCAGACAGTATGATCGCTCCGAGTTATTGGGTCGATCCGAAGAATGGGAACAACTACATGCTCACGGTGCAATACCCCGAGACCCAGGTCAACTCCCTAACGGATCTCAAGCAGATACCTCTGCATGCTGCGGGCAACCTAAACCCAACCGACCTCGATGCGGTGTCGGACGTGAAAATGATCAACACCCCGACTGAAGTGGACCATTATCAGCTCAGCCGTGTCATCGACGTGTACGTCTCGCCGGCCAGCGAAGATTTGGGAGGTCTCGCCAGTAAAGTCGATAGAGTGATCGGCAACACCAAGTTGCCCGAGAATGTGCGGGTCACCATGCGCGGTTCCGTAGAGGGCATGCGTCAGTCGTTCAAGAGCTTCGGAATTGGTCTCATACTGTCAGTCATTCTGGTTTATCTGATTCTAATGGCACAGTTCTCTTCGTTTATTGACCCGATGATCATTCTGCTGGCAATTCCACCGGGCGTTACCGGAGTCATTCTATTTCTGCTGGCAACCCATACCACAGTCAATGTCATGTCTTTGATGGGAGTCATCATGATGACTGGGATTGTGGTCTCGAACAGCATCCTGATCGTCGAGTTCACGCGAGCACTGAGAAAGCAGGGCATGCCGATCGAGGAAGCGGTAGCAACCGCGTGTCGTGTCCGTTTGCGTCCCGTCTTGATGACCTCTTTGGCTACGATTCTCGGCATGATTCCGATGGCCCTGGCACTGGAAGCCGGCAGCGAACAGTACGCTCCGTTGGCGCGCGCCATTATCGGGGGGCTCACGATGTCGGTGGTCGTGACCGTTTTCATTGTTCCCGCAGCGTATCTGTTGATCCACCGTCGGGAAGAAGCACCCGCACCCGCCTTAGAAGGCTGAGGCCTGCAGGAGATGCCAGCAATATGAAAAGACTACTGACTGCCATCTTCGTCCTAGCGCTGTCACTGAGCAGTCATGCCCAGGCTCCGACTAGTATTAAAGCAGCTCAGAGTTTGCCATCAGCGCCGCTCCCGCAATCTACTCCCAATCAGATCGCACTCAGCATGCCTCCAAATGGGCAAGGGCAAGTCGTTTCCCAGCCAACTTCCGGGACACAAGCCTCTCTCTCGTTGAAGCAAGCCGAGGCGCTGGCATTGCAGAACAACCCTCAAATCTCGGTGGCTCGGCTGACTGCCTTGGCTTCACAAGAGGTGACACGTGAGGTTCGTTCAAATTTGTGGCCTACTGCTGTGGCCAACCTAACCGGAGTGGATTCCCAGGACAACAGCCGCATCACGGCCGGTGCACTCAACAATCCCATTATTTATGAGCGTGCCGCCGCAGGGGTCATGGTCAGTCAGTTGATTACCGACTTCGGGCACACGACGAATTTGGCCGCGAGTGCCAAGTTTGCCGCCAAGGCCGAAGATCAGAACGCCATGGCTACGAAAGAGCAGATCCTTCTGGCGGTGGATCAGGCCTTCTACGGCGCGCTGCAAGCCCATGCTGTCCTGACTGTCGCGCAGCAGACCGTGGGCGCCCGGCAGACAGTTGCTGATCAGGTAGAAGCTCTGTTTAAGAGCCAACTCAAGTCGCAATTGGATTTCAGCTTTGCGAGTGTAAATCTGGCACAGGCTAAGCTTCTTCTCTTAGACGCGGAAAACAACGAGAATGCCGCACTCGCTAATCTTTCCGCTGTACTTGGGTATGCAACGGTGCAGAACTTTCAGCTGGTTGAGGAAACGACAGCAATCACTTCGCCTCCCGGCAATGTGGACGATCTTATTTCTCAGGCGTTCGCCATGCGCCCAGAATTATTGGCGCTCGGTTTCCAGTTCCAATCGGCTCAGAAGTTCCAAAGCGCGGAACATGACCTGTTTTATCCGACCATCGAGGCAGTTGGAGCCATCGGAGACACGCCAGTGCGCAATCCAGTTCTCTCCAATTGGTACGGCGCGGTGGGTGTGAATATTGGAATTCCTCTGTTCAACGGTTTTCTCTATTCCGCAAGATCCCGCGAGGCAGATTTACGGGCGCAAGCCACACAAGAGCGCCTCCTCGACCTCCGCAACCGGATCTCACGCGACGTGCGTACCAGTTGGCTCAACGCAAATACTGCTTACCAGCGGGTTAGCGTTACCCAGCAACTCCTGGATCAAGCCAGCCTCGCCCTCGATCTGGCCCAGACACGCTACCGTTTGGGGTTAAGTTCGATTGTTGAGTTAAGTCAAGCCCAGCTACAACAGACGCAAGCCCAAATCAGCAATGCTCAGGCCGGTTACGATTACCGGCTTGCATTGGCCGTGTTGCGTTACCAAACGACCGGTATCTAGTGGATGAACTTGGGCTGACCTGATTGGGTTCTACGTGGAAAATTTCAATTCCTTACAGTGCGATCCTTATCGCGGCGACGAAGGCAGAGCCCCTACACTGATACTCTAGACGATAGGGACAACGAGGCCCTGCGCCTTCGACGAGTTGATTACCCAAGGAGCAGTTCGATGAAGACGCTACTGACCGGAATTCTCGCCGTAATGGTTTTATGCGGCTACGCTCTCGCACAGGAAGGAGCCCCACCAAGCAGCGGCACAGCGCAATCAGGCCAACAGAATCCCGCCACGCAACCTGCTCAATCAAGCTCGGCGGGGCAGCCAAATGGGACAGTCCGGATCGCGCCGGGCAGCGTTATCCCGGTCCAGCTGACCAGATCTATCGACGCCAAGAAGGCGAAGGCCGGTGACGAAGTCGAAGCCAAAGTTACCCAAGACCTGAAGACCGGAAACGGCGATGTCATTGTACCCAAGGACACCAAGATTCTAGGCCGCGTTACTACCGCGCAGGCACGTAGCAAGGAGCAGAAGGACTCACAAGTCGGAATTGCCTTTGACCATGCTGTGATCAAGAACGGCACGCCGCTGGCGATGCAGATGTCAATACAGGCGATCATCGCGCCGGCCGCGCTGCATCCCATGAGTAGCAACGGGGCAACCGAAGGCTCCGCTTCCTCACCGGGCGCCGCCGGGATGCCGCCAAGTCCAAGTGGTGGGCGTTCGCCTGGAATGGGTTCTGGAACACAGTCATCAATGCCGGGTTCTTCTACACCGAGCAACGGGGGGCCAGACAACGCTGGAAGCGGGACCAGCCCCCATCAGCCCATCACTGGAAACACCGAGGGTGTTGTGGGAATGCCTGATCTGAATCTTTCGGCGGCGGCGAATGCCTCCGATGGATCAGTAGTGAGCTCACAAAAGGTCAACGTCAAGCTCGAAAGCGGAACGTTGATGCTCCTGCGGGTGAATCAATAGCGCCATAAGCGCGATATTCGGAGTTCTGCGACCGTCTGTCTGGGGCAGCGGCTCCCCTGTCTATCGGGTGTTTCCTGTATGTCCGATCCGCCTGGCTGTGGGTATCCTGTGAGTACTGTGCGAATTCAACCGGTGTCGATAAGCCTAGGTCAGGACAAACCTTAGGCCAGTTCCGGCATCTTTAGGTTGCATTCACCTGAACGGGGCGGAACCGATACCATAAACTTCAACGCTTAACGCCTTTTCGTTTCTCTGGCTTTGGAGAACCCTCGAAGACGGCAGAGCCCAAGCATGGCCGAGCAGGAACATTTCTGGGTTGGATGGCGGGAGCGTCTGTCGGCGCTACGCAACGTACCTGCTGTTCTCAAGATCGTATGGGACTCCGGTCCAGGGGTAGTCATATTTGGACTGGCTTCTCGCCTGATTGCATCCTTTCTGCCAGTTGTACTTCTGTGGATCACCAAGTTGATTATTGACGGCATCGTGCATGCTGTCTCGACTCACCAGGCGGTGCGCTCTGGGTTTTGGTGGCTGGTGGCAGCAGAATTTTCGCTGGCGGTGCTGGCCAGCATCCTCAATCGAGCTATCGACTATTCCGATTCGCTGCTGGCTGACAAGTACACCCGCCATGTCAGCATTCGGGTTATGGATCATGCGGCAGGATTGGATCTAACGGCGTATGAGGATCCGGTCTTTTACGACCGACTGGAGCGGGCGCGAGTCCAGGCTACGGACCGACTCGGCATGATTCAGGCGGTTGGACGGTTGGTACAACTGGCGATCACAACACTCACTCTTTCGGCCTCAATCATTGTGTTCTCACCCTGGCTGATGCTTCTGCTGATCGCCGGTGTAGTTCCAGCATTTATCGGCGAGAGTCATTTTGCATTTCTGGGGTACGCCAAGAATTTCCGGCAGACGCCAATCCGGAGGCAACTGGACTACCTGCGGATACTGGGTGGAAGCAAAGAAGCGGCGAAGGAGTTGAAGCTCTTCGGGCTTCGGGATTTCTTGCGCGAGCGGTTTACCCGTTTGTCCGACGAGATCTACAAAGAGAACGTTGCCTTGTCTCGGCGCAAGCTGATTGCAGGATCGTTGTTGTCTGTGGTCGGCACCATGGGCTACTACGCGGCCTACGTATTCGTCATCTGGCGCACGGTCGCCGGAGCGTTGAGCGTTGGTACGTTGACGTTTTTGGCGGGAGCGATTCTGCAGGCCAGCAGCAACATCCAACAGATTTTTTCGACTCTTGCCGGCATTGCTGACCAGGCGTTGTTCCTTACCGATTTGCTCGCTTTCTTTGAGATGAGACCGACCATCCGCTCCAAACCAAACGCGCTGCCCGCACCCAGGCCGATTTTGCGGGGATTCGAGTTTCGGAGCGTCTCCTTTCGTTATCCCGGAAGTTCTCGTCTGATTCTTGACCGCATGAACTTTCAGTTGCGGCCGGGGGAGCGTGTGGCCCTCATCGGCGAAAACGGCCAGGGTAAGACCACTATCGTGAAGTTGATTACCCGGCTCTACGATCCCTCAGACGGGCAAATCTTGCTGGACGGCGTCGATCTTCGCGAGTATGACCTTGAAGATCTTCATCGTGAGATGGGCGTGATCTTTCAGGACTTCATGCGCTATGAAATGACCGCCCGCGAGAATATTGCCATGGGCCGGGTCGAGGAGATCGACAATCTTGAACTCCTCCGAACTGCCGCACGAAAGAGCATGGCGGACGGTACGGTCGGACGACTTCCCCAGAATTACGAACAGATGTTGGGACGACGATTCGATCAAGGGGTTGACCTTTCGGGCGGAGAGTGGCAGAAAGTCGCTCTGGCCCGTGCCTATCTGCGTGACGCGCAACTACTGATTCTCGACGAGCCAACCGCCGCACTCGACGCGCGTAGCGAATTTGAAGTGTTTCGGCGGTTTTCCGAACTCACGGCTGGCAAGACGGCGCTTTTTATTTCACATCGCTTTTCAACCGTGCGCATGGCAGATCGCATCGTAGTACTCGACAACGGCAGGATCGTCGAAGAGGGGAATCACGACCAACTGGCGAGTCTGGGAGGTCGTTACGCGGAAATGTTTGAAATGCAGGCCTCCAGCTATCGCTAGGACGCATACAAGATGTCGCAGAGTGCTCATCTAGAAGTCGTCATTGCCGAGGCTAAAGGCTTGCGCCAACCACTGAGGGCAATGGCGCCGGAAATGCAGACATTGAATTCGCGGGCAGCTGACCTAGCCCGAAAGCTGGCGTGGTTGCCAGGTCAGCGCGCTTCGCGCCCCTTCTGGAACCGTTGCCGGGCCCTCTCTCGCACACTCCAACCGTTGTTGGCAAAGCTGGAATCTCCGCCCCCGAAAGCTGTGTCCGATGATTTCCGCTGGCTTCATGACAACGTTCGCCTACTCGAAGCGGAACTGGAAGATGCCCTTGAAACTTTCCGCATGCGTCACAAGGTTCCTCATGTTCGCGCTCATGACGGCGCCGTCATTCCCAGAATAGCAGCGGTGGCTGGCGACTTTTTGGACGCTGCAGGATACCAGTTTGGCGAACCGGGTTTCACTTCTTATGTTCAGGCCTTCCAGGACGTCACCGTCCTCAAGATGCGCGAGCTATGGATGCTGGTATCCGTCCTCAAGCTTTGTCTGCTCGAACAAATTGCGGCGCGAGGCCCTCAATTGCTTAAGGATCCAACCGGATCGTATGGGGTCGATGTTCTGGTTCGGAGTCTTCGAGATGTCGGACATATCAGCTGGAGACAGGTGATCGAGCCATTGATACTTTTCGATCATGTTTTGCGTGAGGACCCAGCGGGTGCCTATTCTCGGATGGATTACGACAGCCGCGAGCTTTATCGAAAGAAACTGGTCAATATTGCAGACCACTCCGACTGCACCGAGATGGAAGTTGCCCTCGAGGCTCTTGCGCTGGCTCGCAAAGTCCCAAAACAGCCCAATGATGATCCCCGCCTGAGCGAACGCCGTTCGCATGTCGGCTACTATCTTGTCGCCGAAGGAACTCCGCTGCTGGAGCAGAAGGTGGGTTTCCATCATCCCCCGGCCCAGCGCATGCATGCTTTTCTGCGTGTCCACCCCGATGAGCTGTACCTTTCTGGAATCGCTGTATTCACCTTCGCGATCATGTCAGGCGGAGTTCTGCTCTTGACGGGGCCGCACAGTTCGTTGGCGCTCATTCTGCTCTCGACGCTGGCGTTGTTGTTGCCTAGCTCCCAAAGTGCGGTCCAGATCATGAACTACCTGGCAACTGTGTTCCTTCCGGCGGACATTCTCCCTAAGCTGGATTTTGCCGACGGCCTGCCCGGCGATTGCGTCACTCTGGTATGCATACCGACCGTGCTCTTTAGTGAAGAGCAGGTCCACAGGCTGACCGAAGACCTTGAGGTCCGCTTTCTGGGAAACCAGGATCCAAATCTGCACTTTGCACTGCTCACTGATCTTCCCGATTCACCGGAGGAACCACGGGAAGACAACTCGCTGGTTGACCTGTGTTCCGATTTGATCCTCAAGTTGAACGAGAAGTACTCCGGATCAGGTATGGGGTCTTTCCTTTTGCTGCATCGGCAACGCGTCTACAACCCGCGCGAAGAACTGTGGATGGGCTGGGAACGCAAACGGGGAAAGCTGATGGACCTGAACAACCTGCTGCGTGGTCAGCATGACAGCTTTCCAATCAAAGCCGGGAATCTCTCCATATTGCCCAATGTTCGTTTCGCAATCACCCTCGATTCCGATACTGAACTGCCCCGCGGCTCGGCCCATCGTATGGTCGGCGCCATGGCCCATCCTTTGAACCGGGCGATCTTGGATCCCGACACGGACACCGTCGTAGCCGGCTATGGCATCTTGCAACCGCGGGTTGGAGTGAGCGTTCAAAGCACGGCACGCTCCAGGCTGGCGAGCATTTACTCGGGAGAAACAGGATTCGATATCTATACCCGCGCCGTGTCAGACGTATATCAAGACCTGTATGGAGAGGGCACTTTCGTAGGCAAGGGAATCTATGAAGTGGAAACCGTGCATCGTGTTTTCGACCGTCGCTTTCCCCGCAATGCTCTGTTGAGTCATGACTTGATCGAGGGGGCGTACGCTCGCGCCGGTCTGGTAAGCGACATCGAGCTTATTGAGGACTATCCCTCTCATTACACCGCTTACAATCGACGGAAACACCGTTGGTTGAGGGGTGACTGGCAGATCGCAGGGTGGCTGGGCCCGCTGGTTCCTGATGAATCGGGACGGCAGGTTCCCAATCCACTCTCGGTAGTCTCGCAGTGGAAGATTCTCGACAACCTGCGGCGCAGCCTGGTGGAGCCGGCGATGTTCCTTTTGCTGGTGCTGGGCTGGCTCATACCTCTGGGGCGGCCGGTCTTCTGGACGCTTGCGGCTGTCGCCATTCTGTTCCTGCCTGCTTGGGTTCAGTTTGCAGTGGAACTGGTCCGCGCTGCAGTTCTGGGGCGAGCGGCAATCGCGCTTGACGCGTGGGGCGCGTTTATCGACGCCAACATTACTGACTGGTTGACACTCACCTTCCTGGCACACCAGGCACTATTGTCCATCGATGCCGTGGTGCGAACCCTGGTTCGTCGCGTGGTTACTCGGCAGCGGCTCTTGCAGTGGGAGACCGCAGCACAAGCCGAACTCGCAGGCTACAAACGCACCGTGCTCGACGTCTATCTGGATTGCACCCCGGCCTTGGCCTTGGGCCTATTTTTCTTGCTGTGGTTTGTACACCGCAGAGCTCTCCCTGCCGCGCTGCCCATCCTTCTTCTATGGGCGTTCAGCAAGCCAGTGTCACTGTGGCTGAACCGGCCACCACGTGCCCCGCGCATGCAGGCGTCCGAAAAAGATCTACGGTTCCTCCGCCTTGCCGCGCTACGCATCTGGCGGTATTTTTCTGAGTTCAGCACTGAAGAACACCATTGGCTGGTCCCAGACAATGTCCAAGTCGAGCCAGCCAACATTGCTGCCCGCATCTCCCCGACAAATCTCGGCCTTCTTTTCAATGCGCGCCAGGTTGCATGTGATTTTGGGTATCTTACCGTGCCAGAGTTTGCCGAACAGACTCTCCGCACCATGGAGACGGTGTCGAAGTTACAAAAATATCAAGGCCACCTATTCAACTGGTATGACACAAAATCGCTGGCCCCGCTACCCCCCGCTATGGTATCGACGGTTGACAGCGGCAATCTGGTAGCGTCGCTCTGGACTCTTCGGCGTGGTTGTCTGGAACGGCTCCAACTGCCCCTGTTGCCAGCGGAATTGGCGAATGGTTTTCTCGATCATTTTTACCTTTTGGCGAGCTGCCATGTCCTGACGCGCCGGCAGTTCGCTGCTCTAAGAAGGGCACGCCAGAGACAGGATTGGTTGCCGTACCTCTTAAGCATCTCGGATGCGGTGTTCGAAAACATCCGCCAGCGATCCTCAAAGCCGAAGCAGGCACCTGCCCGGTGGTTCGCGCGCGAGGCCGAAGAACGGGTCAAACAGATCAGACGAACCACCCAAGTCTATGCCCCCTGGCTTCTTCCAGAGTTCGCGGTGCTCGCAGACGATCCCGCAATCAATCTGGAGCGTCACTCTGAAGATGTGGCACTCGAACGTATGCCAGGTTTCATTGATGACCTTGTCGTCCGCCTACGAGCTGCAGTGGTCTCAACTGTTTCCGAAAAGCAAAGCGCGCTCTATCAGCAACTGCTTTCTTTGTTGCCGGAGGCGCGCTCTCGTGTGGTACGTCTGATGGAAGATCTCAGGCTGATTGCTGATCAGGCCGGCGCACTGGCCGATGAGATGGATTTTGCATTTCTTCTCGACCGCAAGAGACGGCTTCTCTCGGTCGGCTTTGATGTAGAAACCGAGCACCTCCATCCCGCATGTTATGACCTGTTGGCAACAGAATCGCGCATCGCCGTATTTACTGCCATCGCCAAAGACGACATTCCTCAGGAGAGTTGGTTTCTGCTGAGGCAGGCCGCACGCCATGGATCGAGGCCGGGCCGTGCTGCTCTCGTGGACAGGGACGATGTTTGAATACCTGATGCCGGCGCTCTGGATGCGCATTTACCCAAATACGCTTCTGGAACGTTCGGCAATGGCGGCGGTAAGGTCACAGCGAGCCTACGTCGCGGACAGACGCATTCCCTGGGGTATTTCTGAGTCGGCTTATTTCAGAACGGACGAATCCGGCAACTATCAGTACTACGCTTTTGGTGTTCCGCAACTTGCGGCCGCGCAAGCTGGACCAGGACGCTCCCGTGATTTCGCCATATTCGTCGTTCCTGGCGCTCCATGTTGATTCCGACAGCCGCGTTGCGGAACCTGCGCAATATGGAAGCAAAGGCGCTGGCTGGGAACTTACGGATTTTACGAGGCGATCGACTTCGATCCTAAGCGGCGCCGTTCCTGGCTCCGGCGGTACGAACTGGTTCGTTGCTGGATGGCCCATCACCAGGGCATGAGCCTGCTCTCTATCGCGAATTTTCTGCACGATGATATTGTGCAGCGCTGGTTTCACAGCCATCCGCGAGTGCAGGCCACGGAACTGCTTTTGCAGGAGAAACCTGCGACTCACGTTCGTCCGGTGCGAAGCGGTAATACCAGGGCGGCATGAAAGCACCTGATCGGCCGGCCTGGTGAAAAGCACAATGCGGAATCGGCGCATCATCGTTCTCGCGGTTCTCTGGATGTGCTGGCTGAATGGGGTCCGAATCAACGCGCAGCTCGAACCAAAGCCAGACGTAATCGTCGTTGATGCACACGCCACCTCGCATCCCTTTCCCCATTTTTGGGAACGTATGTTCGGTTCCGGGCGGGCGATACTGAGTTTGCGTGATAGCTATCGCCGCGATTTACTCACGGTCAAACAAATTACCGACTTCAGTTACGTGCGGTTTCACGCCATTTTCCACGACGAAGTTGGCGTCTACGACGAAGACAGCCAGGGTAACGCAGTCTACAACTTCTCCTACGTGGACCAGATCTATGATGGTTTGCTTGGCAAACGGTGTGCGCCCTTTCGTCGAAATCAGCTTCATGCCTAATAAGCTGGCGGCCAGAAGCAGTCTTCATACGTTCTGGTACAAGCCCAATGTCTCTCCACCCAAAGATTGGAACCGTTGGGACGCTCTGATCTCGGCATTCGTCCGACATCTGGTCGAACGCTACGGCATCGATGAAGTGGCGCAATGGTATTTCGAAGTTTGGAACGAACCCAACCTTGATTTTTGGGCGGGAGAGCCAAAGCAGGCCACCTACTGGGAGTTGTACGACCATACGGCACTCGCGCTCAAAGCCGTAAACCGGCGATTGCGAATCGGGGGCCCGGCAACGGCCCAGGCTGCATGGGTTGATGCTTTCATTCAGCACTGCGACGAAAAAACAATCCCAGTGGATTTCGTTTCAAGTCATGTCTACGCCAATGATCCACCCGAAGGCGTTTTCGGCTCGCAGAACAAAATTCCTCGTGATCAGATGGTGTGCCGCGCGGTGGGCAAGGTCCACGAGCAGATTAGAGCGTCGGGCCACTCAGACTTGCCCCTGATCTGGAGTGAGTACAACGCCAGCTACATGACCGAACCTGAGGTTACGGATTCTATCTATATGGGGCCGTGGCTGGCGGACACGATCCGCCAATGCGACGGTCTGGTCGACGTAATGTCCTATTGGACCTTCTCGGATGTCTTCGAAGAGCAAGGCGTGGTGAAAACACCCGTTCTACGGCGGCTACGGACTGATCGCTGCCGGAGGGATTCCGAAGCCCGCATTCTACGCTTTCGAACTGCTGCACAGACTGGGAGATGAACGGATCCATCTTGATTCTGATTCCGCACTGCTTACCCGCAGAAAGGATGGCACCCTGGTGCTCGCCTGTGGAACTATTCTCCGCCGGAGGAAACTGGCTCTCCAAGGACCTGTCACCTTGCGGCTGAGAGAATTCAAATGCGAAGGAGGCATCCATCTTTCGTGTGGACCGCGAGCATGGAGACTTTCACACTGCTTACGAAAAGATGGGGACGCCACGTTACCCGACTCAGGCTCAGATTCTCGAGCTTCGCAAGGCTACCGAACTGCCAGCCCCAGAGATTCGTCAGATCAGGCAGGGCGAGCTGACGCTGATCCTGCCCGAGCATGGCTTGGCGGTGGTTGAGCTGAAGTAGGAAGGATTCGAACAGGCGAAAGACCGGTTCATCACTGGGAGCCTGGCTGGTACTTCTTAAAGCCAGCGCGTTCCATGCCACGCTGCGCCTCTGGGTTTTTCATGAAGGTGTCCCAGACAAAGCCGGTGCGCGCATTTTCCGCCATGAGCATCGTGATTCCCTGGTCAATTCCAATTACGTCGTGGTCATACCAATTCTTGAGCGGATTGAACGCATTTACGAATCCGTACTTGCTCCAGGCGCGTTCCGTAATGGTCCTTATGTTCTTGAGAACACGCATCACCGGCTGCGGCAGAAACGGTAGCGAGCCGGCCGAGGCGCTGGGGACGACGGTTCCGTCAATTGGTCCCATGGCGGGCGGACCACCCCAGATTACGTACCCGTGTTGCGAATCTGAGGCGGTGATGCCCCATAAATCATCGCTGTAGTCGGGGAATTGCTTGGCCAGCTCCAGACAAAAACGGCGGTGCGCCTCCGTGGCAGAAGCCGAGTTCTCAAAATAGTCCGCATATTTGTCGCGCTTACCGCGGAAATCAAACCAGGCTTGTGAGTACTGATGCACAAACAGCGGGGCAAACGAGCCGATGTAACGAATTCCGTCATATTCAAACCGGGTTCGCTTCCATGCATTCCAGGCCTCCACCGACAGAGGATGGGATAGCGACCCCAGCCCCAGCAGGTACATCATCATCAATTCGCTGTAGTAATCCCAGCGAAAGGGCAGAAAGCCGACTTCAGGTGTCCAGCCATGTGGCAACAGCGAGGTGTCTTCCGACAGCCAGCTCCAATCTACCCGGTCGAAAATCTCGTAGGCCAGAAGGCTGATTTCAGAATGCTCCTGGAAGTGTTGCCGGCAGGTCAGAATTCCACAGAGCAGGATGGCCGTGTCGACGGACGAGACCTCCGAATCCCACACTCTTTCCCCGGTATTGAGGTCGGCGAAGTGATAGAAAAATCCGCGATGGGTGGGCATCTTTTTTCGCAGAAAGCGCAGAGTCACCAGGGCCCGATCCCGCGCGTCGCGAAAAGAGACGAATCCACGTTTTTGCCCGATGCAAAGAGCAGTCAGCCCGAAGCCAGTGGCCGCAATACTCGCGACCATGGTTGTGTCATTCGATACCACATTGCAGCGATCTTTTGTTAGCCCCGTCTGCGAACTAGTTTGTTCCCAGAAATATTTGAAATTCAGCTTTTCGAGCTCTTCCAGAAACTGCTCATCAGCCGGTGACAGAGAGGCTGGGACCACGCCAGGCTTGGAGCCAGCCGGCTCTTTCTCCGCCAGAGCCAGGAGCGGAGCTATTCTCATCTGGCCAAGAATGCCCGCGATTCCTATGCCCCCTAGTTGTAACAGAAGATCTCGTCGTGAGAAGCGACTGCTCTGGTCGGGCTTGCGCATTGGTCATTTCTTAGATGATTTCTGGGGCCATTAGGCCTTCAGAATGTAGAGGAAATTGAGCTTCGCCGGGCAGCCGGCCCATACCTCAGTTTATACCCGGCAAACCTGCCATCCACAAAGCGCGTCATAGAATGTTCATCTCAGGTGATCACGCAATGGCTGACAAGAAGAGGACCGCCATTTGGGCAATTTTAGCTCTCGTAACCCTGGCAGTGGTATTGACCGTTGTGTTCCTCCACCATCGTCAACCCATCATTCTGAGGGGTACTGTCTTAAGGCAGGACAGCGACCCCAACAAACAGCTGCCGATTGGCGAGGTTGAAATCACTGCGACCAACGGCATCGGCGTCGGAACTTCGAGGTCCGACCCCACAGGTTTTTTCCGCATCCCTCTGGCCAAAGGGCTGCGGCGGCGGCAGCCAGTAATACTCGAATTTCGCCACAAGGGCTACGAACCCCTCACTTTGCATGATTTCGTGGCAGATAAGATCTATGTGGCCCATATGGTGTCAGTTGCTCAACCGAACACCACCGAGTCACATCGTCCCGAAGTGATGGTCTCGAACACCCGCGTAAGGTATTCGATGAAGGCTACAACTGAAGCAAATGTGGGCAGTATGGTCAAAACATTTCAAGTCACCAATACCGGGAACATTCCTTGTGACAATCGGCCTCCTTGTTCCAGCGACGGCAAGTGGAAGGCGACAATCGGTTCCATGTCTCTCGATGCCGGTGAAGGGAACGAGTTCCGAAATGCAAGAGTATCCTGCATAGCAGGACCGTGCCCCTTCGCCAAGATCGAGCAGGAGCAGCTTTCGCAGGACCGCCGCCACCTCAATGTTTCAGTACGCAATTGGTCTGATACGACTACGTACCTGTTGGAATCCGAGGTGGTTCATCCCATGGTTAGCGATATGGTGCGGGAATCTTACCCGGTGATCTTCGGCCGTGCTTTGAATTTCAGTTTGCCGTCCACTGCCGAGGGTCCGAGCATTCAAGCGGAGCTCGACGGGGAAGCCATCGTTTTTCCGCTGGGACCGGATCTTTTTCTGCGATGGGCGGATTGTCATATGGGGGTCGACAAGGATCAGGCCAAAACCTATCGCTGCGAACTCAAACCCGGGTACCAGTTCCGGTAATTGGCGGCAGGTGGAGGGTAGCAAATGGATTGGGAAAGACCTCGCGATCGGGTGTCACACCGGAAGTCAACGCCGGCAGTCAATCCGCTGGGAGTATACGGCCACCCGCTTGCGGTAGTAACCCTCCTCTTCTTTATATGGGGGTTTCTGACCTGCCTGAATGACATCCTGGTTCCACACTTAAAGTCGATTTTTGAGCTTACTTACGCCCAAGTCATACTGATCCAGGTCTTTTTCTTCTCAGCCTACTTCTTGTTTTCGATTCCTGCCGCCAAAGTGGTGGACTGGATCGGTTACCAGAGCACAATGGTCGCGGGGCTGCTGACGATGAGTGTGGGTGCATTCTTGTTCGTGCCAGCGGCCAGCGTGCCGTCGTTTGCACTCTTCCTGATAGCACTCACGATCCTGGCAGCCGGAATTACGGCTCTACAGGTGGCTGCAAATCCTTACGTCATTGTCTTGGGGACGCCTGAAACTGCTTCCAGCCGCTTGAATTTGACACAAGCATTCAATTCGTTGGGTACAACCATCGCTCCCAAAATCGGAGGATTGCTGATCCTGAGTGCGGCCCCGCTGGCCCTGGAGCAAATGGAAAAACTCTCGCCGGCCGCCCTCCATGCCTATCGCACCCAGCAGGCAGCTTCAGTGAAGATTCCCTACCTGATCATCGGCCTGTTGTTGGTTTTGCTTGCCGGCGTGATAGGCCGCTCGAAACTGCCGAAGATTGAGTCCGCCCAGCATTCCTTGGGTGAACAGCTGAACGATTCGGTCTGGAAGCACCGCAATTTGGTTCTTGGAGCTTTTGGCATCTTTGCCTATGTTGGCGCGGAGGTGGCAATTGGCAGCTTTCTGGTTAACTACTTTAGTCAGCCGGGGATTGGGGGGCTCACGGAGAGGGTCGCGGCTGGATACGTCTCCCTCTATTGGGGCGGCGCAATGGTTGGACGATTTATCGGTTCCGCCCTCTTGCGCAAGATAAAGACCAAACATCTTCTGGGTCTTTGCGCCGCCTGTACAACTACATTACTGGTGACGTCCATCGTGAGCAGTGGCCATCTGGCCATGTGGAGCATTATCGCAATCGGGCTATTCAACTCCATCATGTTTCCCAGTATTTTCACCTTGGGCTTGGCTGAACTTGGGCCGTTAGCTGGAGATGGCTCCGGAATCCTTAATATGGCGATCGTGGGAGGAGCGGTTATTCCGCTGGCACAGGGCTTCATTGCTGACCGAATCGGAATCCATCATGCGTTCTTCCTGCCGGTTATCTGCTATCTTTACATCCTTTATTACGCGGTGGCGGGCTCCCAGCCAAACAGCGAACGAGTCTGAACCAGACCTCGCCGGTACCCTGAGACACTGTTTCGCCCTTCCAGAACTCCTTTCCCCTGAATAAGTTTTGGCGCAAACTACATACATTTCGCCGGTCAGGTACGGAAAACACTCGATTGGCCCCGGTTGCGGCTAGTCCTTATGCTTTCGCAGGTATCTAATAACAGATGGGCGACGCGAAGGGTGTGGATTTGATCGAGTTCCTTCCGCGGCCTTGCTGGCAGACATTAGCCCTTCATTCCACGCAACCCGCAGCGGCAAAGCAGCACCGGGCAAGCGAAGGATGATTGGACAAGAGGAAACACAAATGCACAAGATCCGTTTTCTGTTGTTCGCAGCTGCAGTGCTCATGCTCTTAGGGCTCACCATGCCCGCGGCTTCAGTCGCGCAAGTGGGCGTAGCCATCACGTTCGGCCCGCCCGCACTGCCGGTCTATGAACAGCCGCCGTGCCCTGGCGATGGTTATCTCTGGACACCCGGTTACTGGGCCTACGATTACGACGATTCCGACTACTACTGGGTACCCGGCACCTGGGTTTTGGCACCGGAACCCGGTTTTCTCTGGACCCCAGGCTGGTGGGGTTGGGGCGGCAGTGCGTTTATTTTCCATGAAGGCTATTGGGGGCCGCATGTTGGTTTCTATGGCGGAATCTCATATGGGTTCGGCTATTTCGGCGTCGGCTATGAAGGCGGGCGTTGGGACCATGACCACTTCTTCTACAACCGCTCGGTAAATAATGTGAATGTCACGGTGGTCCACAACGTTTACAACACCACGGTGATTAACAACACTACCGTGAACCGCGTCAGCTACAACGGCGGCAACGGCGGAATCACGGCGCGTCCCAGACCCGAAGAAGAAACGGCAGAGCGCGAGAGACATATCGCGCCTGTGGCCGTCCAAAAGCAACATGTGGAGGCTGCCCGTTCGAACCGGGAACTGCGTGCCTCTGTAAATCAGGGTAGGCCGCCGGTCGCAGCGACTGCTCGCCCGGCAGAATTCAAGAACGCCGTGCCAGCCAAAGAGGCAGGAGCGCCATACCATCCCCCAGCGAATCGCGGTGCGTCGGCGGAACGAGGCAATGAAACTGGTGCTCGTCCAGAGAACAATGTTCCCCGCCCTGGAGCGGAGAATAACGCCCGGCCGGCAGAGGGAAACAATGTGCCTCGCCCCAATGCCGTCCATCCTAACGAGCTGCCAGCCAGAGAACGTGCCGCCGCTTCAAACACCGGCAATGCGAAGCTCGATAAGAAGTATCAGCAACAGCAGGAGAAGTTAGCGGCGCAACAGGACAAGGAGCGGCAGAGACTTCAGCAGCAGCAAGAAAAGGAGCATCAGAAGAACGCGACACAGATGGCTGATGAGAAGCAGAAGCAGCAGATCGAGCAGCGACATCAGCAACAGACGCAGCAATTGGAGCAAAAGCACGCTCAGCAGCAACAACGACTGCAGGAGAGACAGCAGCCCAAGGGTGGCGCCAAACCTCCAAGGTAGGCCGGCCGTGAAGGGCTCTGAATTCCCGAACGACGCGACTCCAGTCGGTGCGGCTGGAGTCGCGTTGCATCCGGCTTAGGCCATTCAGGCCAAGCCAAATTCAGAATTGTCGTTGGACCATTATTTTGTGGCGGCCGGTGGCACTGCCTAGGCTACGGGATTCTGTCGAGGGGGATCTGTTTCCAAAACGTCGCGCGCTGGAACCATTGCGCTCACGATCGTGCCGCCTCCTTCTTTCGAGACCACTTCCAGCCTGCCGCCCAGCTGCCGCATGCGTTCATTCATGCCCCGTAGACCGACTCCCAAGGCACCCGTCCAATCCTCACCAGATTGTTCCAAGAGTTCAGCGGGCATGCCTTTTCCCTCATCCTCAATTTCCAGAATGCCCATATCTCCCCTCGTCAGCAGTCGAACGTGGGCGATCTTACTTTCGGAATGACGATGCACGTTAGTGAGACTCTCCTGAAGCACGCGAAAGAGTGCCAACTCAGAATCGCGGGGAAAACGACCGCAACCGCTTTGAATCTGGAACGTGGTTTTGATACCGCTGCGTCCCGAAAATCCGTCGAGGTACCACGGTATCGCCGATTTCAGGCCCATCTCTTCCAGCATAGGAGGGTACAGCAGATAGGAAACAGTTCGAAGCTCTCTGATCGAGTCCTCGGTCAGAACCAGGCACTGCGATGCAATATCCTGGGCAGCCTCATCGCGTTTTCGTTCGACCAGGCGAGCCAGGGTATCTAACTTCATTTTCAATACTGCGAGATATTGGCCTAGACTGTCATGAAGGTCACGACCAATGCGTCTACGTTCTTCGTCCTGGGTGCGGAGCAAGTGCAACGATAGTTTCCGCAAAGACTTTTGCGAGTCGTTTAGCTGGATCTCCGCTTGCCGTCTTTCCGCAACTTCTTTGTGCAATGCCTTCAGGGTCTGCATTCTATCAGTAAAATCACGGGTAACTTTGGCGAAACCGATCAACTTGCCGGTGTTATCGCGAACCGCAGTGATGATCACATTTGCCCAGAACCGCGACCCGTCTTTGCGCAGACGCCAGCCTTCGTCTTCGAACCGCCCTTCCTTGGCTGCCGTAAGCAATTCCATCTGGGGCTTGCCGCTGCGTATATCGTCCTCAGGGTAGAAGCAGGAAAAATGCTTTCCGATAATCTCCCCGCTCTTGTACCCCTTGATACGTTCAGCTCCAAGATTCCAACTGCTGACGTTGCCCTCCGGATCGAGCATGAAAATGGCGTAGTCACGCACAGCCTCTACCAGCAGTCGGAATCGCACCTCACTGTCCCGCAATGCCAGCTCTTTTTCGAGAACGTGGGCTTTTTGCTGCAGGTGAGCGATACTGCGTAAGCGATCTTCTTCATTGCCCAACGCCAGGTAACTCTCGCTGGGAATCACGCTCGAGTGTTGCTCACACAATCTCAGGAACGGTTCAATGTGACGCTCACTATTGAAACCGGTGATGGGGTAGGCACACAGGAGCGAGAAAGTATGAACCTTTCCCAATTCATTCCATAGCTGCTCCAGCCGGAGAGCCTCTTCCGCCTTTCCCTCGGCCCACAGCAACGCGACCATTTCGCCAAAAACTGCAACTCGCGAATCGCCATCAATCGCGCTTCTAACTCGCCCCAGAATGCCGCCGATGGTCTCATTGAATTGCGCTTGGTCAATGGCACCGCCGACCAGGATCCTCTGCAAAGTCTCACCCGCGTCCAACACGACGTAGCGTCCTTGAGCGGCCGCCTTCACCGTGTCCAAACCCCTTGCGGATAGTCGGGTCGCGAGGTCTTTATGATGAGACGCGGTAGCCACGACAACCGCGGCATCGCCGACCGCCAGCGCCCCTCCCACGAAACGGCTCAGCACATCGACGAGGAATCGGTCGTCGGTATACAACTGGACAATGTGCCCGTCGTGACCGTAATCTGGCGCTGTAGAAGACGAAATCGGTTGCACGTTGGGGTTGGACATGGTGGCGCTCACGTTCCGGGTCCTCCTGGCGTTATTACCGGCCGGTACCTTCGATGATCGTTGGCGGGGCGAATCCCTGTCTATACAGGGAACCCTGTAGGCTCAGCCACGTTCGCCATTTCCCGGCGTTTGTGGCCGCCATATCCGGCTCTGCAATTGTAATTGGTGCCTGACCAGTAGGAGGCCGTGCGCTGACGCTTTCTTTTGCCGGGACGGGCTACCAGATGCCTTTGTCGCTTCCCGTGATCTTCTGTCCCAGGGCGGCGGCGGTCGCCAGACAGGGCAGCAGGCTGAGCCGGGCCGTGCTCCGAAGCTGCCCGTTCAGCACCATTGTGGCCCACTCTGAAGCATAGAGACGTGCCGAATGCGGCAGTATGGGGACACGTAGAAACCCCTTGCCAAAATGAATCTGGTCCGCGCCAAAATGCGCGGCCGACCCCACTGAAGAAGGAAGGATCACCCCTCTTCCCCGATAGCGTTGTACATAGTCCGACACGATGGTGAGAAAGGTGGCCACCCCTTCCCAAACCCCGCTTTGCTGCGCCGAAGTTTGCAAGTCATCGAAATCGACGACCCCGGTTTCCAGGAGTTCGGCCGTGTCCGCGATGTCGCACAGACGTGCGTAGAAGTGACGGTACATTCGCTGCAGAGTGCAGATGATGAGGCGATCTTCAGCGGCGGGTACTTGAAAGAAATGATTGCCGATCTGCAGCGATCGAGAGCGCGCAACCAGGGAACTGGCAAAGCTGATCAACTCCCCAGTCTGACCCAAACGGCCCATGTGTATTTCTACTAACTCCGGCAGTCCTGGAAGTACAAAATTCCACTTGTTCGCCAGCCGGTCTCCCCAACTGCGCGCCGCCAATCGCGCATGGAAAGTGTTGGTCATGACACGAATGACTTTTGCGGGCGCGGCATCGGTATAGAGATCCAGGTCGCTTCCGAGATCCGGCCAATGGTCGAGCGACTTGATCACGATAACATCGCATCCTTCCGATGCCAGCGCCCCGCAGATCTCCCGTAAGAACGAGACCGCATTGTCGATGCGCGCACGCTCACGCTCCATCGCCTCAGTCGCCCATTCATGCCGGCTGTGGTCGTGGGCGCTGGCCATGATTCCACGAAGAGTATTCATGGAACGCATGACCACGTGATTTGAGTTCGCCAGCGATTCCATTTCCTGGAAATCTTCTCGGCTGAGGTCAAGGATCGGGTATTGTCTGGCCTCCGAAAACAGAAGACGGGAGAGCATCTCAATCAAGCTGTTGGCATTCACAGAAGCAGTGGTCACGAATTATTCCCCTGGCAAACTCGAAATCTAAGGCTTTGGTGGCTGAGCATCTGGAGGTGAGCTGGCCGGCGGGGCTGGTGGCGAGGTCTGAGGAACCGCGGGCGCCGCCGGCGCTGCGGGCTCGATCACCGGGCTATTGTCACGATGCTTAAGCTCGATCGGACCCGATTCGCGCCGCCTGACCTGCGCCTCCTCTGCGATTTTTGCCGCGACCTTCTGGTCGTTTTCGTCGGAAACCTGAAATAACTTCATCCCTTCGGCGGGCTGGCGAGTTGCCAGATCAACGCGCGCCCCGGCTTTTTGGGCCAGCCGCGCCCTTTCATAGAACAGCTGGGCAGTCTCCGGATCCCCGGTCATTTCAGCCAGGTACCCAATGTTGTTAAGCGAGAAAGCATTGTTAGGGTCCAGAGAATAAGCGGCCCGGAAGTCCTGATCGGCATCTTGCCGATCATTGCGATTCATTGCCGCCACACCCCTCAAGTTCAGCAGTGCGGCGCGCTCCTGGGCAGTTTGGGTTTGAAGGCGTTGCTGCAATCTCCTGGCGCTATCGGCAGCCATTTCGCTGACGGATTTGCCGCGCCAGGCGTGGTTATAGGTGACCACCACCGGCTCGGTTGAATGAGCATTCGCAGCCTCGGTGTAATACTTCAACGCAGCCTTCAAGTCACCCTCGGTCTCTTTGGCCACTCCCAGATTATTCAACGTGAAAGCGTTGTGGGGATCCTCAGCCAACGCCGTCTGAAGCATCGCTTCGGCCTCCGAACCGCGGCGTTGCGACAACAGATGTACGGCGCTGACATTGGTACGACTGATCCGTACAGGCTGGTCATGAATGCCTTTGACCGCATCCTGAAAGGGCTCTCCATTCAATTTTTGCGAGCTTGACCGCGCGATAACAGCGTCTGTCGACTGCAGAGAAGCCAGTTCATAAAAGTGCTGTGCCCGATCCACCTGACCGTCCAACTCCGCGATGTATCCCAGGTTGTTCAGTGTGAAAGGATCCTCGGGATCGTAGAGGTATGCCTTGTAGAACAGCGCGGTGGCCTTTTCGTATTGATGTTTGCGAACCGCCTCGACACCTTCCTGATTCAGCCGCTGCACCGGGGTCAGCCGGCTTCGCTTGGGAAGAGTAATCTTCAGGTCGCCAGCGTATGCAGTCTTTGCGACTATTCCAATCGCAAGAATCATCAGCAGTTGTCGCCAGCGGGATGTTCTGAGCACACTCATTTTGCTTATCCCAAACATCTTGCGTCAGGCTTAGATGCCGGTGTGACCTAGATGTTGCCCAAGCACATTGCGTTTCGCAGGGGTTATCTCGCGCTCACCAGGCTACCCACGTCGTTTCCATGGCATCGAAGAGAAACGGCAACAGGGGGTATCTATGTTCATGAATCGACTGCTATTGTTGGGCGCCCTGGCGGGCACTGCGTGGGCTCAAATGGGTTCGTCCGCGTTTTCAGCTGAAAGGCGCGTCTCTTCCGCTCCGGAAGTGCCACCAAATACCCCGCCAGTCGTGGTGGTCTCCACTGCAAATGGCACCAATAGCTTGCCGGACTTGCTGCCGCAGCCGAAGGGCAAGGCGACCCTGATCGGGGGCACGGTGTTCAAGATCGACCGAGTGCGGGATCAACTGACGCTCAATCTGTTTGGTGGAGGCAGAACGCGAATCCTGTTTGATGCCCGGACGCACATTTACCGTGATGGGGCCGTGGCTTCTCTCGGAGATCTGCAAGATGGCTCACGCGTCTATGTAGACACGGTGCTCGCCGGGACAGACATCTTTGCAAAAAATATCCGCGTGCGGACCCAGGACGCCACCGGACAGAGTAGCGGCCAGGTGGTGAGTTACGACCCCCGTACGGGCGCCTTGGTTTTGAACGACGCCATATCCCCGCAGCAGTTGCGATTGCATGTATCGCAAAGCACGGCGGTTTCTCGAGAGGGACAGACTGCATCGACGAACGACTTGCTGGCGGGTTCGCTCATATCGGTGACGTTCCAGCCCAATCCCGGCGGACAGACAACTGCGCGCACGATTTCAATCCTCGCAGCGCCCGGCAACGCCTTCACTTTCGTGGGCCGGGTTGTACAACTCGACCTGCACCTGGGCCTAGCGGTGGTAGTCGACCCTCGCGATCAGAAGCATTATGAGATCAGCTTCGACCCGCGCGTCACCGCAGTTCCTGACAACTTGCGGGAAGGAGTGACCGTGGAGGCAGTGACACGGTTTGATGGAGGTCGCTACCTGGCCAGCACTATCAAGGTAGATTCGAATCCCGTCCAACCCTAAATCAGCGCTACGGAAGATGATCCAGGTAGCAGGCACCGTTAGTAGGCTGAAGCGGTGGTGTCGGCGGAACTTCCCAGGGAACGTTCACGAAGTCGAAAAATTCACTCATGTCCATTTGGGCAGCATCCCGTTGCGTTAGGCTGGGGAGATTGAATCGGGTCTCCACCAGTTTCAGCCAGGCAGTGTAGTCCGCGACGGTATGCGAAACGTAATTCTTCTTTGCAAACGGTGAGATCACGATCAGCGGAACCCGGTAACCGGTGTAGACAAAGTCGCAGGTAGGGCCTGTAGTGAGCACGCACACATCGGGCCCGTTCGGAGGGGGACCTGGCAAAAGATCCAGTGGCTTGATCCCATCAGGGCTGACAGCTGGTTGCGGGGGGACGTGGTCGTAGAATCCACCAAACTCGTCGTAGGTGAGCAAGAACACCGAGTCCTGCCAGGAAGGGCTCTGCATCAGCGCATTGATGAGGGTCGACACGTATTCCGCGCCTACCTGCACGCTGCCCCCTGGTTCTCCATCATCGAGTCCGGGATGTTCATCGCGGCCGCTGGCGTAGCCGGGATCGATATATGCGACCGAGGGCAACGTGTTGTTGGCAACATCGGTCAAGAACTGCGAAACCGACACTATGTTCTGCGGGTACTTTGCGGCCGTGGCAAACATGTTCAACGCGCTGTCTTGTACCGGTGGTGTCGCATATTTCAGATCGGTAACGTAGACCTTCCAGCTGATTCCAGCACTCTGGAGCAGATCAAAGATCGTCTTGTTGGACATCGGCGCAGCGCCGGTCATAAGCGGATACGCATGTCCCGCGGACGTCGCTGCCAGGGAATACATCCGGTTGGGCTGAGTTCGCGACATGGCCGGAGCAAACCAACGGTCGGAAGTGGCGAAGTTCGATGCCATGAAATAGTAGTACGGCAAAGCGGCATCGTCGTAGTAGCCCATGGCACGTTTTCCGGCCACGTCAGTAAATCCGACGCTTCGCGCATCGTGGGCCGCAGTCCAGACGTAGCCATCCAGGGTTGGAGTGGGCGAAACTGGGTAGTTCCTGAGATTCCAATCCACATGGCTTTCGTTCCAGGAAGGACTGGGATTCTCGCTGCACATGGAAACCATGGGGAACGATTCGACGGCGGGACTACTGCCATCAATGATGCAGTCGTGAGGTGGGGGAAATGCGGGGTCGCAGCCCGGGTTTGTGGGCGCGGGTCCTTGCAGCGGGGCGATTCCCGATGGCGGATTGAATTGCGGCAATCCATCGAAGGCCTGATCCGGAAAATGATTGGAGGCCCAGTACTCACGCATGGCCCCCAAGTAATGGTCAAAACCACGGTTTTCCTGGGCTAGGAAGACGATGTGGTTGACGCGTTGCAGATTGTTGGGAGGATCGCTTGCAACCAGACCTCGACAGCCGCTTAGACCCAACAGCAGGGCCGCAAGGGCCAGCGTCGGAAGTACGACGGGCCCCGACCTGTCATCACGCATTTGAGCGGTCTCGCTTTGCTTTTGAGATTGCAGTGAAGCTGAGATGACAAGCATCGCCTGAGCGTTGGCTCGCAGTAGACTGCAGGCATGTACTTTCTATTTGGCGTCTAAGGTTTTCCCTGATTGACCCTTCCCCCGGGCTGTATTACCTTCTCGTTAACTTAGCTGGACATCCGACAACGAGTCTAGCCTTCCAAAAACTCAGGGGTTTCGCCTTCGCCAGGGGCCGGTCCCTCCACACTGCCACTCGCCAATCCATAGGTTGCGTTGTAATCCGACGCCGGAGGAGTTTTTGCATGAGGTATTGCTACCGCTTTGTTTTTTCAATTTTGGTTTTGGCAGTTTCGGCGTGGGCTTCCGTAAACGTCACCAGTCCGCAGAATGGTGCAACCGTGCCATCACCGGTGCACTACGTGGCTACGGCAAGCACCACGACGTGTAACCGGGGTGTGGCTTCCATGGGGATCTATGTAAACAACGTGCTGACCTACGTAACCCAAGGGGCGAGTCTGGATACGAAGCTGTCCCTCAGTCCGGGAACCTACAACACAGTTGTAGAAGAGTGGGA
The DNA here is from genome assembly GCA_963734415.1 of uncultured Acidobacteriota bacterium. GTDB lineage: Bacteria > Acidobacteriota > Terriglobia > Terriglobales > Acidobacteriaceae > JABCZH01. The sequence goes on from CAVTHF010000002.1 coordinate 439,171, forward strand.
CTACTGTGGCGGAGCCACCTATACACCGGTCAAAATTACAGTGAGCACTCAGACCGGAGTGTGGGTAACCTCGCCGGCAAACAACAGCACCGTGGGATCACCAGTGAACTACGTGGCAACCGCGAGTACCGGGACCTGCCCGAAGGGCGTAGCGTCCATGGGAGTCTACATCAACAATGTTTTGACTTATGTGACGCCGGGAGCCAGCTTGAACACCAATCTAGCGTTCAATCCTGGAACCTACAACACGGTGGTGGAGGAATGGGATTACTGCGGCGGAGCGGCATATACGCCGATCAAGATCACGGTAAGCGGAGGTGGGAGTGGTTCTACGCTCTATGGCATTCAGGGCAGCGGAGGATGGGTCGGCTATGGAGAATATCCGCCCAACTACCAAATCTGCACCGATTGCGGTCCGGGAGTCACGTGGTCGATGAATCAGCACATCAAGTCACCCTCACTGAGCGGTAATTCGACGAAATTCGGTATCGGCGGGACCACAGCTTATTCCGATGTCTTGTTCACCAACCCATTGATCGGGCAGAATTCAACGCAGGGTCTGCCAGACAGCAATCACACCCTGCTTCCGAAGCTGCACAACTTCACCTACGACGCTTACTTCTATACCGGACAGCTCTCGTTGGCACAGGCGTTGGAGTTTGATATCAGTATGTACTTCGACAGCATGTCGCTGGTTTTCGGGACGCAATGCCGCGTGGCCGGGGGCAACCAATGGGACATCTGGGACAGCGCGAGTTCACATTGGGTACAGACTGGCGCATCCTGTTATCCCGTGAACAACGGCTGGAACCACGTCACCATTCAGGTGCAGCGGCAATCGGACAATTCACTTCTATTCCAGTCGATTACCCTGAACGGCAACAAAACAGTGCTCAACCGCACCTACTCACACGGGTCTTGCCCTTCTAGCTGGTGGGGAATCACCGTGAACTACCAGTTGGATGGAAATTACCAACAGGCGGACTACACTACTTACCTGGACAACTTCAATTTCACCTACTACTAGACAGAACAATAAGGGGCACACTGGAAGTCGGTGTGCCCTGTTTTATCAGCTTTTCCGTGTGCTCTATCGCGTCATCTTAAACAGCACGCCGCAGCCCGCGCCCGTCGGGGTGCTACAGGAGAGGTCGCCGCCGGTCGAGGTGGTGCCGTAGATCGCCGATTCGGTCACATCAAGGAGTAGAACGCTCGAGGGATTTGCCCCGTCCGGACCAGTGAAAGTATGCAGCACCGTCAGCTTGCCGGCTGTATTTACTCTAAACACAACGCCGCAACAAACCGTATCACTCCCGCCCGCGCTGGTTGTCCCATAAAGATTGCCGGTTCCATCCAGGACTAGCCCGTGGGGAAACGCGCCGTCCGAGCCGCCCGTAAAGCTGTAGAGCAACGTCTCGGTCCAGCCGCCGGATGTGGCGGTAAGTTTAAAGACGGTGCCGCAGCCAAGGCGGCAATAGTCAGCCGAGCTACTACCGCCAAAAATCGTGGTGCCATACAGGCTGCCACTTGCATCGCGAACCAGGTTAGTGCTGGGAGCATTGCCGTCTCCCGGGCCACCTGAGAAACTGAATAGTACGCTCTCTGTCCAGCCGCCAGATTTGGGAGTCAGCTCGAACACCGTTCCGAACCCGAACAGGCCACCGCTAGACGTTGTTCCATACAGGTTGCCCATAGGGTCCTTGATCAGACTACTCGAAGGATAGGATCCATTTGCCCCGGAGAAATCATTAATGACAGTCTCAACCCCAGAGGGGTCGATCATGAACACAATGCCTTGATTGTCGGTTCCACCGAGGTCGGTTGTGCCGTACAAATTGCCGGCTGGATCCCGCAGAAGACTGCCTCCAGGATCGGCTCCGTTAGAGCCAGCAAAACTATGGAGAACACTCAGCGTCCCCGTCTTGTCGACCTTGTACACCGTCCCGCAGCCCGGGGGCTGTCCCTGGCAGGAAAGATCACCGCCTCCGGAAGCCGTACCATATCCATTGCCTTGAGTATCGGCGACCAATCCGCCTAAAGGACCCTCCCCTTCAGATTCACTGAAGGTATGCAGGACGGCTAGTTTTCCGCTAGTACCCAATCTGAAAAGAGTTCCACAGCCTAGCGGTACGTTGCAATTGAGGTCTCCGGCGCGATAGGTGGTGCTGTAGAGGTTCCCCGCTTTGTCCCGAAGCAATGGGCCATTGGGTGATCCTCCATCCGTGGTTCCGGTGAACTGGTAAAGCACAGTAAAGGTTTGTGCCTGCGCCAAGAACGCCGCAGCGAGCATGATCGCTGTCAGCACGGTGCGAACCGGTGTGCTCATATTCGTTCCTCAATACTCAATTCCCTTGGCAAAACCTCCCCTAGAGGCGCAAAGTCGGACAGTCGGCCGATCGGGAACTTCTTCAGGAACCCCTGCATGATTCGAGTCGAGGTGTCCTGTACCGATCCCGGAGGGACTACCCTCATTCCACCCATTTTGCTCAAGCTTGCGTACGAACAGCGACTGCCGAGGAGAAACTCGAGAGGATATTCCGGTTTTCTCTCACGGGCTTCGTTCGGGTCCGCATCAATCCAGTAGGCAATGTCAGGTTGGGGAACAAGATTCAGCAGCAGCCGAACATAGGCCCGGGTTAAGGGGCGATCCAGGGGCAGGTTCGCCAGTTCGTCATAGAGATACCGGTCAAAGATGACGACGTCGGTTTCAGCAGTTTCTGTTTTCACAACTGTGTTGCAGAGCGACATGGCATCCAGGAAATAAAGAAACCATCGCACCGGGATCATGTACCAGGATTGAACGTTCTTGTCGCGTCGGTTTACCGGGCGATCTGGAGATCCCACGCCCTCTTCGCTTCCGAACACGGAATGGCTGGTGAACTCACGCCAGCGCTTCAGCAGGGCCACATCATCCCAAAAGGCGAGTAGCCCTACGCGCAGGCCAGCCTGACATAGTCGAGCGCAGAGAATTTCAATCTGCGTGCTCTTGCCGGAGCCGTCAATACCCGAAAAGCTCAACAGTACCGGCTTGACGCGTCTTGCTCGGTCGCGGCTCATCGCATGGATCCAGGGGGGCGAGCCGATTCAATGGCTTCCCGGTGGTTTACTGGGGCTGGCACTGGCCAGGGCCGCGACTGCTCCGACCGCAACTCCGGCACCCACAATCGCGCCAACTTTGATGAAGAGCTCACGGGTACGCCTTTGCTTTGCAGGTGCGATGGCTGCTCCTGCGGGATTCGAGGCTGCTACTCCCGTTGTGGAGGGCGCCTCAGCGGCCGCGGTGCCAACCGGTTTTGGCGCTGGGCTGGACTGCGGTTGGGACTGCGCAGGCGGCGGAGAAGATTGGGATTGCGCCAGTGATTCTTGCGAAGGCGACGATGCTGTGGAAGTTTGCTCCTGGAGCAGTCGCGCCTCGATCACCTTTTGCGCAATCACCGCACTCGGGCTATCGGGTAAAGACTGCTCTCGATCCGACGTCTGCGCCGAGACCACGGTGGCGGCAACGAGCAGGCATAATCCCAACCGGGTGCAAATCTGTACGAGAGAAGTGATTCTCATAGTCTCCTCAAATGTCCCGAACGCGGCGCGAACCGCACGGGAGATCAGAGCTACGATGCTGCATTCTCGCTCCACGGCTGGTTTACCTCTTGGAAGGCGTGGACTGGGAACTGGTGGAAACTCTCGACTGCGTCCGAGGTGTTATCAAAAATCTCAAAAAGCCGGTCAACCTGAGTCAGTTCCAAAACCACCGCGGGCCCTGGAGCAATTGCCGCCAGCTTTAAGTCCCCGTTCCGCTTCATTGCCTCTTCCATGCAGTTCAAGAGCAACTCCACTCCGGCGCTGTCGATTTGGGTGACTTCAGAAAAATCGAATACAAGACGTGGCCGTTCAGCTTTCAGGAATCCTTGCACCTCGCGGAAGAACAATTCAACGCGCCCCAAAACCAGTTTTTCAGGGAGCTGCAGCACTACAACGGGCCTCTTGGTAGTCATGAGTTTCTCCTAAGCCTTTCAAAGTCACGGATTCCCCAACGCACAGCTACTGGACCCGCTACTTCCATAACGGCAGTGTAGAAAAGGGGGTTGGGAAGGTCTATCCGGTCCAATCTGTAGGGGGGCAGAGGACGTCCTGTACAACCAAAAGCCCTGCAACTACGTCACTTCTGGCCGGACGCCCTGGTCGAGCACTCCGTCCGAGCAGGCATCGTCGTTTGTCAAAGGCACTGACGAGGAAGAACTTTGCACCAACCTGGCCAGCTCGGCTTTGGGGTCATGTATGACGTGCCGCAGCAAGTTCATCGCGTAGCGAAACAGCGTGGCCACATTCGTCTTATACCAACAACATCGAGCCATGTTGGGAGACAAGCCACAGAGGAGTCGAAGCTTGCAGATGACCTCAGGTGAGTTGAGCGCAGCCGCAACCAGGCGATGGTTGCCGTCAAGGATGGTCAAAGGCCCGCGTTCAGTCACCCCGATCAACAGGACCGTGCCGGCATCGACATCCTGATTCAACCAGTCACTCAAGTCCAATATCTTGGAAAGAAAATTCTTGTCAGCCACTTCGTAGCAACGCCCGGACCTGAATGACTGCAAAACGTGGTTGATGGCAAAATTACCCCGTGCCAGTTTCCTCCATTGCGCCCTCGGAAAAACACGGATTCTTTCCAGATCCGCCACCCGTAGTTCCACCTCAAACCACTCGGTTCCTTGCGGAAGCTCCCTCCACAATGCGCCATGTCGAAGGAACAGCAACGCGCGACGTCGAGCATTCTCGACGACGCTGCCGAGGTCGGGAGTGGCTACTAGAGCATTCAGGGCTTCCCGGTATTCTTCGAACTCAGGACTCTGAAAGTCGTTCTTCAGAAACGCTGAAATGACTTCGTCTTCCGAAACCCGACGAAGAGTTCGCAGCCCTTCGAAAGACAAATCTTCCTCGTCTTCATCGCCGATCAGCACATTTCGAAGAAAGGGGACCGCGACTACAATAAGGAGCAGAATCATCATTACGAGCTGCACTAAGATCACCTGTTGTAGCGAGCGATGGAAGGAATAGATTCCGGCGATAAGGACGCCACTGAATGCCAGTTGCACCCACCCGGTATTAGCGATCCGGTAAGACATCTCGTAGGCAATCATTACAACGCTCAGCGCGTAAACGCAGGTGGTGATCGCGTACAGGGCCAACAGATAAGGAAGGCCGTACTTGCCGGTCGTGGCAAACTGCGGGCCGAACAACTCAGTCCAGATCCAGGCGGGTGCCAGTCGCAGACCCAGAGCCACCGCTCCACCCATAACGAATACGAGTAGGAGCGAGATACCAAGAACAGCATGCCCCTTCCTTTCCTGAGGGCGAGTTCCTGCCACGATGGGAAACATCGTATTCACCACCGCCCATGAAAAAGCAAAGATGACCCGGCCAACCAGTGCAACCGCTGCATAGAGTCCGGCCAACGCAGCGGGAAAGAAGTGCTTCACCACCACGATGTCGCTGTTATTGATAACAACCTGGCCGACAAAGAAAACAATGGCCTGCAGGGCCTCGCGAAAGGCGTCAGGAATTCGTAAATCGCGCGCGCCGGCCGCCGGAAGTTTGGGAGTGGCAAAAGCATAGGCGAGTGCAAGGGCCACGGCATTGGCCGCGATTACACCTGTGACTCCGTACCCCAGCCCGATGGCGAGAAGGGAACCAAACAGCCGCCCCAGACCCTCCAACGCCAGATTTGTGGCCAGGCGCTGGAAGCCAAAGGCACCTTGCAGGTAGCCTCGCCGTGCCCCCAATGGAACGTAGAAAGCTACTCCCACTGCCAGCCACACAATCAATACCGGACTGGGCAGGTTAAGGTATTGCGAAACCAGGTTCCGCGACATCGCTAAAAGGAGTCCGATGAGGATGCCACTTACCCAGGCACTCTTGTGGAAGAGTTGATATGCAGCGCTTTTCGCCGGCACCGAAGGTTGCTGTGCAACAACCTTGGCGGAGACTATCTGAAAAGAAAGGGTTACCGCCGAAATCAGAATCAGGAGAGTGTAGACGGCGCTAGCATGGCCGAAGGCAGCGGGACCAAGAAATCGCGCAACGGCGATGTTATACGCGAAATTGATTCCGGTCACCAATCCCGAACCGGCAAGCAACACGAAACTACCAGAAAGCACTCGTGCCCGCAGGTTCCTGGGTTCAGCATTCAGATTGGCAATCACTTCCAGACTCCGAAATGGTTGGAGGAGCTCAATGCGGCGACGAGCTAGCCCTCTCGCGCGCAGGCCTTTGTGATGCGGGGAGCATGACTCAGGCTGCCTTGTGAGGCAGTGAACGAGTCTTAAATTGCGGTCCGGCTACGACAACCTCAGATGATTTTGCGCCTTCTAACAGTGGATCCATGCTGCGAGGGTCCAAAATTGCGTGCGCGACGCTGCTGCTGGTACTACAGGGATGTACGCATACCAGTCTGCTCAACACCCGATCGACCATTTCGTCTTCGCCAGTGCGAGCTTACCCTCATCTATTGGCAGTATATGAGCCCTGGTTCGGTCATCCCCAGCACATTTCAGTTGGGTACTCATCTCAAGATCCAATCGAGATACGCAAGCAGATCGACCATGCCAAGGAGCTAGGAATCTCCGGATTCGTAGTGGATTGGTACGGAGACCGTGAGCCTTTTCTGGATCGCAGCTATGCCCTGATGCAATCCATTGCCGCGGAAAAGCAATTCAACGTCGCGATGATGTATGACGAGTCTGACGGTGAAGCCGGGGTGGCGACCGACGACGCTCTGGCGGCATTCGAGAAGTTTAACGAATCTTACCTCGCCCCTAATGCGCCGGGCCGGCAGGCATATCTCACCTACAATGGCCGGCCGGTGATTTTTATTTTCCCCAAGGGTGGGCATACCGACTGGGGTCGAGTGCGGGCGCAGACCAACCGATGGAACCCTCCCCCGCTACTGATTGACGAGGATCGCCCCAGTCCGTTCGCAAGCGTTATGGACGGCTTCTACGCCTGGGTCAATCCTGGAGAAAAGGGGTGGGCCCCCGACGGAAGCAACTGGGGAGAAGACTACTTGCGGGACTTTTATAGCCGTATGCAGTCGAAATATCCGGACAAGATTGCCGTGGGTGCGGCGTGGCCGGGATTCGACGACAGCAAAGCCTCGTGGGGTCTTAACCGTCATATTTCACAGCGTTGCGGTAAGACTCTCAGCGATACGCTCGCCCTGGCACAGGAGAATTCTCCTGCGGACCGTCCACTGCCGTTCGTGTTGATCGCAACTTGGAATGACTACGAGGAAGGCACCGCTATCGAGCATGGAGTGGGAGAGTGCACAACGCCGTCTCAACAATAGGCGTGGCCTCTGGTGGCGGATGTAAGTTCGCGAACAATGACGAGGCGGGCCATTGCTCGCGCCAGCAGGATCCAATGAGCCTGCGCTGGTCTAGGCCGTAAAAAATCCGTCAGCTGCGTGAGCGTGACGGTTTACAGCTACGCCGCCGGGAAAACCCGCTCCAAGGCAGTATGCGATCGATACCCCGCCAGTTGCCGTGCCCGGCTTCTCCCGGCTCATACACCGCGTTAATGAGGGAAAGCGGGCGGGCGCGTACTTCGTCGTAGATCCGGCCTACATATTCACCGAGCAGCCCGATGCAAAACAACATGAAACCGCCGGTAAGGAAGATAGCCGCCGCGATCCCGAACCCCAGGGAGCTGGACGAAATCAACGCCGCGATCCCGGAAATTGTGGCCGACAGGATCATCAACGAGGCCAGGACGAAGCTGGTACGCAGAGGTTTATAGCTGAAGCTGGTGATCGCGTCCATGGCGTACTTGATGCGGCTCAGGAACGTGAGCTTGCCTTCACCGCCCACCCTGTCATGCCGGTCGTAGTAGACAATGGCAGTGCGATAACCCACCCAGGCCCGCAGTCCGGGAAGATAGCGATTCGCCTCGCGCAAGGAATTGATCGAATCGATGGCCTGGCGATCGAGCAAACCGAAGATCCCGGAATTCAGTGGAATCGGGAAGTCGGAGAGGGCCCCCAGTATCCGATAAAACAATGGAAACAGGAACGCCAACACCTTGCGGCGTTCCTCGCGGCTCCGCCTTACAGTAGTTACAACCTGTGCGCCATTGCGCCAGGCCGCGACCATCTCTGGGATGACTTCCGGCGGGTCCTGAAGATCGCCATCCATAAGGACTACAGCATCGCCACGGGCAGTCTGCATGCCTGCCCATAAAGCTCCCATGTGCCCCCAGTTGCGGGAGAGATCCACCACCACTACCTGAGGAGACACCTCTTGAAGACGGCGCAATAAATCCAGCGAGGCGTCCTTCGAACCATCATTGACGTAAACGACTTCCCATTTCTCGTCAATGTCCTGCATAGCATCAACCACCGCCTCATGCAGCAGTGGGATAATTTCTTCTTCGTTGTAAATAGGGACCACTAACGAAATCATCTCCGGGCTCCTTGCGGCACTGCCATTGCCCTAATCAGATGATGTTCGCGACTTCAGGCGTTGTCAGGGAATCCCTGAGGCCAATTCCAGTTACTCGGGTGCCGATTGAAGTATGCGTACCTTCCAGCGCACTTCAGTCGGAGTCAGGACGGCAAGGTATTGCGTGCGAAGGTGTTGAGTGGCCTGCAGTTTGTCATGGTCCAGGACCTGTACGTCATATTCCACAGTGTCGAGAAGCTGAATCGATAGTCCTTCTGGAGAATAAAACACAAGATTGATGTTGTGCTTACGATCCTGGTAAAGCGTCCGAAGCCCAAGTTTTTGCTGGCTCGCGACCGTGTCTGACAGTTTTTCCCTGGCAATGCCAGTAAAATCCGTGTCCAGCAAGGCTGCGTCATTCGAGTCCAAAGCGTGAGACAGGCTCCGCCAGGCGGCGAGGTAGTCGCGAACCACAGCACTTTGAGTCTGCGGTTCAAGCGTCCGCGGTCCGACTGAAGCGGTATCCGCAACCCTGACCGCTGATTGCTCAACCGCCGATATCGTAAGAGCCGCCAAGCTCAGGCCAGCCAGCAGCACACCACATCGGGCTTTCCAGGAAGTCTTCATTGCGGCCACCGGATTTCATTCCCAATCACCACGCCAGTTGCGACAGAGATAGTAGCGCCGTCGTTAGCCGGCAAGTTGGTTCGCGCTACTCCTCGCTTGAGGGGAACATCGACGGCAGATTCGGTACCGCCACTTCGTTCAATGAAAGTAACCACCGTCCCATCTGGCACGGCATTGCCCTTGCAGTCGCGCAAGGGCTCTGTTTCCAGTTCAATCCGCATGCCGGATCGCCGAGCGCTCATCCGCAGATTGCAGGGTTCTCCGGGAACCTGTTGTACGACTCGCTTTTCAGTGATATTTCCAACGCGTGCCAGAAACTGCGCCGCACCCGCCTTGGGTGCAGAATTCAGCCGAAGCCAGGCGACGCCATTGCGTGTGGCCACGGTTCGCGTTTGCGCTGCCCCTCCGGTTTCGGACAGCTCAAACGATACTTCTGTGGGCGCCAGAACCAGGTTCCGGAAGGCATCGAAGACATAAACCACCCCGCTGATGCCATCATGCAAATCAACCGGGAGCCGGGAGGGTTTCGCCAAGAAACTCAGTGACGACGGCGGTTGCGCGGTGATCTCAAACTCGGCCGACTGGGTGGAAGCAGGTCCCACCAGGAACGCGCTGTAGTGGCCGGCGTTGTGGAGCTCTCCGGGGCCAAATTCAACCTTTGACCCAAGTTCTACATCATGGCGGAGGGCCTGTCCGGGGCCGACAACATATAAAACCGCGCGGCCGGTGCCTGCCGTTGATACGGAGAGAGCGCTGCCAGCTTCCACCTTTTTGGGGAACTCGAGCGATTCAGTCTGTGCAGCGGCAGCCGAAGCCATCGCGACAGCCACGCATCCCGCAAGTACGATTGTGAATGATAATTTCATTGAAAGCGGCTGGAGTTGTATGTGCTGGTGATCACGCGATAGCTGCTGACCCGGCCGGAAAGATCAGGAGGCAGAGGTGTTGCAAAGGGAACGGGAGTCTGGGGCAGTAGGGCACGGTCTGCATAGCCCTCCGAAACCCAAACCGGCTGCCCATTGTTGTCATAAAAGGTGGTCAGAACATGAGCAATGTTCACAACCTGACCGCTCTGATTCACCAGCTTGCCAGTCAACGAAGAGTCGGGCAACCCATTCAGTTTCTGATCTTCGATTTCAACTACCGGGTCCGCCGAGGCAGCGATGAGGCTCGACGAAGGATCCATGCGGATGTTGTCCACGTCCGACAATCGAACGTTCTGGAAATCAATGCGGAATGGGGTTACTTGCTTGGGTAGAAGGATGTGGGACATTTTGTCGAAGGCGTCCTCGGTAGCGATGGCGGAGCCGTTCTTCGCCAGTAAGGTTGCCTTGACAGTCGCAAAGGCGGGAACAACATCTTCATTCAGCAGTTCACCCAATAGCACCACTGCCCCTCCGCGATCGACGGGATGCATGTCTACGATTCGAACATGAGGGGACTCGACATCTTGCGCGCCCCAGTCGTCCTCCGGACCGCGGTAGACCACGTCCCAGCGTAGATAATTGACTGCAATCACTTGGGGCGGCACCCTCGGTTCTTTCACGATCGGCCATGCAACCTGCCACTGATCACCTACCCGCGCGACTCGCAGATCGCGCACTTCGTGAAACGTACCCACGACTTCCGACCAGGTGAGGTCGACTCGCACTTCGGCAGCGTCGGTAGTGGCATGAAGGGGATGCAGATCAACCCCATTCAGCGACGCGTAGCTCCTCAGGCTGGGATGGGTGCCTGTAAGGTCACGCACAAACTCCTGCTCCGTGAACTCATTTTTGTTGGCAAGGCTGCTATATGCAGCGGTCCAATCCCTACGACTTATATCCTGCACCAGAGCTGCAACCGCCTCCTGGGGCGACGAAGGACGGCCGACGGCCGTAGGTACACCACTCGCTGAAGCAAACGCCGCCGTATTCGGAAAGAGTGTGCCGACAGCCACCAAGGCGCCAGTCACGACGCTGATGACGAAAGCGAGAAGCCTCCCGCGGCTCATGAGATCAGCCTCCCTAGGACCAGATTTTCATCGGTGGCTTCTGGCCGCGAGACTCGCGCTTGCACCGGTTTCTTGTCTGGGATCAGCACTAGTAGCATGGCGAGAATGCTGCTCCCAATTGGGAGAATGCCCCACATGAGGCCCTGCCAGGAGGGTGGGATTTGAGGGGCGTTGACTGGAGTCGCAGGCGGAGCGTCCTCCTTGCTCCAGACGCTTATCGTTCTGTCCTCCAAGTCATCCACTTTGCGCCAGCCGGCGAAAACCAGAAGCGGTTCGTAATAAGGATCTCGCATGAAGACCCATTTCAAGCCATATCGGTCAGCGTGCGCGAGAACGGCTCGCAGAGCGTCAAGTCCGGATTTCCCGAAATACTTCGAACTGGTCAAAGTGCCGGCGCCGTGCTGAGTCAATTCGGGTAACATGCGGCCGGAATTCCACTCTCCGTCGACGCTGCCGGCGTCTGTCAGTACCGCAAGCCGCGAAATCTTGTTGCCGAATCCCAGAGTGATGTATCGGTATCTATCGTGACCGTCTCGATTCAGCCACGCGGCCACGGAATCCACCTTGAAGTCCGTCGCATCCGCCGGGCGATATGTTGCCCATGCCACAGCTAACGCACAAGTCATGGCGGCCGCGAGTGCCAGCCCCGCCACTGCCTTGAACCGGAAACGATCGATCAGTTCCTCAGCCAGAAGTCCGACAAAAGGCAACGCCAACAGGGTTGCCCAATAACTGAATCGCTCCATAGTCAGCACTTCGAAGGCGCGTCCCAAGAGCCATTTTGCGACGGGAGTGGTGCCTCCCAAACCCAGCAAGAAAGCCAACCAGAATCCAAAGAGCAAGGGACGCAACCGGGGCGTAGAGGAGCCTCTCCACACGATGAATGGAAGCGCCAGAATCAGTGCGCCATAGGGAACGATGAAGTAGTTCAGACCCCATTCTGGACTCAAAATGTAGTTGGCGCGGCTGGGATGCGGGATCGGTACTTGGGTTACAGGGTAATTGATAAGCGCGATCCAAAACGGCAACAGAACCACGGCTATGGCGACTCCAACCAGGAGCGCCGCAGCAATAGTGCGGAACCAGAAAGCGGGGGCCGATACTCTTTCCCCGTTCTGGCGATCCCAAAAGGCCAGCGCCAAAACCGGCAATGCGAATAGGAATGATCCGAAAAGCAACGTGGCATGGTGGGCAGCAGCAGCGGCCACACTCAACGTTGCTCCTTTTAGAAAGGACCGGCCTTTGCCGTAGCGGACCCACTCGTACAAATAGGGCAGCGCATTCAGGTACAACGGCGCAGCAAACGTGGTAGAGAGCTGCCCCGCAGAATAAACCAGAAAGCATTCCGACCCCAGAAGGACGCTGGCGAGCGCTGCAAAAGCGGCGGCGCGCCGTCCCACCCACAGCTGAGAAAATCGAAATACCCCCAGTGCCAGGAGCAAGATGGCCACGAACTGCACGACCATGTAAGCCATGTCCAAGCCAGTAACGTGGGAGATCAGCGCCAGCCACTGTTGGGGCAAGGGCGGGTACGTGGTCTGCGAAAAGCCCGCGTACCACTTCGAATTCCAGGGATCAAACCAGTGTTGAACATAGTGGGATGCGAAAAAGATGTGGAAGTTCGTGTCATACGACTTCAGTGGCAGCTTCATCAGCAGCAATGGAGAGTGGACCACAAATGCTGCCAAGAAGACCCAACTGATCGGCACAGGGCGCCGAGTGGCCCCGACGGACTCAACCCTTTGCACAGTGTCCTCCCGACGCGTTTCGATTCTGCACCGTGGGTTTGGGTTGCTTGCGCGCTGCCCGAGAAACCTGATTTCCAAGCCAACGCCTAAGCCCTGTTCTGAATCGAAGATGCTGCAAGCTCTGGACTCGTTTGGGGGTCTTTTGATACTTCGGCTCATTCATTGCAGGTTGCTTTGCGCGTGGTTGCTGAGTGCTGCGTTCTTCTGCGCAGCCAGCGCGCAGACCTACAAGGTCGGAGCCGATGCCAACACCAAAACCCAAAACAATCCCGACAAGCCTTCTCAGCAGAAATCGCTGGGCTGGGGATCCAACATCGAGAATGCGCGTCTGGCCCGCGCCGCCGAGCAGGCGTTGAAGAGCGGCAACTACTCTGTTGCCATGGACTACGCGCAACGCGCAACTCAAGGCGCTCCCAACGATCCTCATCTGTGGTTTCTGTTGGGTTACGCTGCGCGCCTGGCCAGAAAATCCCAATTGTCGCTCGATGCTTACAACCATGGCCTCCGGCTTGATCCTTCGTCCCTGGACGGACTCTCGGGACTGGCCCAGACTTACAACACGATGGGGCGGCGTGACGAAGCAGAACGAATCCTTACCCAGGTGCTCTCTGCCGATTCCAAACGAATCAATGACGCGGAGGTATTGGGAGAAATCCTCCTGCGATCTGGAGAATACGATAGGTCGCTGACGGTGCTGGGACGCGCGGAAGCGATTCAACCCTCGGCGCGAGTAGAACTGCTGATGGCACTCTCGCACCAGCGTCTCAAACAGTTTGACGAGGCCAACCGCTATTTGGAAATGGCGAAGAAACGCGCTCCTGACAATCCCGAGGTCCAGCGAGCATTGGCGGGTTTTTATCGCGAGACGGGTAACTATCCGGCGGCGATTGCAGCGCTGAAGGCGATCCACAGCGCTACCCCCGAGGTAAAAGCCGAACTGGCTTACACCTATCAGCTTGACGGCAAACCGGATGAGGCGGCGAGAGTCTACGTGCAGGCTGCCGACGCCCGGCCAAAGGACGTGAACCTGCAGCTTTCGGCGGCGCAAGCACAATTGGCTGCTGGTTCTGCGGAGCGCGCCGAGCCCTTCCTTAAGCGCGCTGCTTCCATCGATGCGGAACATTATCGTCTGCACGCCCTTCGCGGGCAGATTGCGCGGCTCGATGAACGTAACCAGGAAGCGGTACGTGAATACACGGCGGCTCTTGCTCACTTGCCGGAGTCCCCGCCCGAAGGACCACTGTACGGCATTCAGTTGCGGCTGAATTTGGCAGAACTCTATAAGGGCCTGCAGGATGACGCCGCCTTCCAGAATCAGTTACAAATCGCGCAGTCACAAATTCGCGGATTGGATGAGCCGGGAGCCAACCGTTCAGAATTTCTCCGCCTCAGGGCCATGATCAAGATGTACGCCGGGGACCTTGCCGGCGCCGGCGATGACGTCAAAGAGGCGCTCGCCCTCAAACCGAAGGATCCCAACAACCTGCAGCTTAGCGGCGACTTGCTGGTAAAGATCGGGCGTCCCGGCGAAGCCATTGCGGTGTATCGCCAAATTCTCGAAATAGATTCGGCCAATCGATTTGCGCTGACTTCCCTGGGTTTCGCTTCACGCGAAACCGGACACGACAAGGAAGCAGAAAGATATTTCGAACGTCTCGCGTCAGCTTATCCCAAGTTGTACATCCCCTATCTTGCCCTGGGCGACATGTATGCAGCTCGACGTGATTTCACGAAAGCGCAGATCTCATACCACAAGGCCTTCGATCTGGCGCCCACAAATAGTTTGATTATTGCCGGAGGCATGAATGCTGCCATCGAGGCCAAGCGATTCCCTATTGCGGCGGACTGGTTGAGCCACGCAACTCCCGAAATGCAGCAACAACCACAAGTCATGCGGGAGAAAGAGCGTTACCTTAGTTGGACGGGCGAATACGAAAAATCAGCGGAAGTTGGACGCGAAGCCATCAAGAAACTTCCTTCTGACCGGGATGTGGTCGTCTACCTGGGATATGACCTGCTTCATCTCGAACGCTACGATGAACTGCAGGACCTGACGTCACACTATGACCAGTTGCTTCCAAAAGAAGCCGACATTCCGCTGCTGGCTGGATATGTCCACAAACATTCGGGACAACTCGAAGACGCACAACAAGACTTCACCCGCGCGTTGGAACGTGACCCAAATGTCGTCACGGCTTATGTGAATCGGGGATATGTACTGAAGGACCTTCACAAACCCACGGAGGCCGCGACAGATTTCCAGACCGCCCTGCGCTTCGAACCTAAGAACGGTGAGGCGCACCTGGGGCTCGCATACACCAGCCTCGACCTGCATCGTCCCCGGGTCGCGTTGCGGCAAGTGCAGCTGGCGGAGCAGGAAATGGGTGACTCCATGCCCATACATCTTATTCGCGCTACCGCCTATGGCGATGAAGGATCACTCACAAAGGCGGCCGCAGAGTATCGCATCGCATTGAAGGCTGAGCCTAATAATGCGGCTCTACACCTGGCACTGGGCGATACCCTGTACGGTTTGAACCGCTACAGCGAGGCGATCTCAGAGTTTCAGACTTCCGAAAAACTATCTCCTGGCGGCAGTCTGGTCTATGCAAAACTGGCGCGATCCTACGCACAATTGCATGATCGAGACAACACACTACGAAATGTGCAGTTGGCTGAGAATTATGCCCGCCAGCAGCAAAAGGGGGAAAGCACCATATTGTTGTCGACCGGTGAGGCGCTCAGCCTGCTCGGAGATCAGACCGCTGCCATGCAGCGGTTTGAAGCGGCGCTGACTGCGCCGGATAGCGACCGCATCGAGGTCCGCCTGGCGATTGCGAAACACATGGTGGCTGGGGGTCAATTGGATGATGCCCGGCGGCAGATCGCGCTCGGCCTAATGGAGGCACGAACGGGTGAAGCACCCCCGCCGACCGGCCACGAGTGGATTGAAGCTGCGGACTTGTTTCTCGCCATGCACGATTTTGAATTGGCAGAAAGCTACTATCAGCGTGCTCTTGCGACTGGCACTGCCGAGACCGAGGTCCGGATTGGCCTGGCCAATACCTATCTCGCTGTGGGAGACACGGCCCGGGCTGAGGCGCAGATTTCTTCGATCGACAAATCGGACGAAAGCGATCCCACTTACCAGTATCTGCTGGCCAAAGCCAGTATTTATCGCCAGCAACATCACAACACCCAAGCTCTGACGGCCTTCGCGCAAGCAGCCAATGCGGCCGGCGAAGATCCGACTGCTGACCGCGAACTGATGCAGGCGGCCGGCGACGAAGGACTGAGGATCACCCACAATTTCAGTTTCCTCTCGGACTTTTCCGTGTCCCCAATCTTTGAAGACACAACGGTATATCCGTTGGACGCCAAGCTGGCCGTGACTCAGCCGATACCGGGGCGGCAGAATCTGCTCCCGCCGCCACGATCGTCGCTGCAGACGGAATGGACCGGGGCATACCACCTTCATCTAGGCAGCCTTCCCGACGCCAGCGGCTTCTTCCAGGTGCGGAATGCGCAAGGTCAGATATCGTTGCCTAGTGCGAATGCCATCGTTAATCGGGACACGACCGACTACTCATTCAACTTTGGGTTGAATCCAACCCTTCACCTGGGGAACAACGTATTCACCTTCAATGCCGGAATCCAGGAGACCGTTCGCCGTGATTCCACAGATCCGGTCGACATGAACCAGAATCTGTTCCGTCAGTTTGTGTACATGTCGACCAGTTCTTTTTTCAATATGGTTTCGGTCAGCGGCTATGCTATCCGTGAAGCTGGACCTTTCACCGAGAGCTTTCAGCACTCTCGCGACCTGAGCGCCGCGGTGGATTTCCGTGTGGGCAGGCCATGGGGAAGGACGGCTTTCGTGACCGGGTGGGGAGCCCGCGATGAGCAGTTTAACCCCATAATCCGCGAGTTCTACTACACCTCAGTCTATGCCGGCATCGAACATCGCGTGTCGAACTGGTTCACGTTTCGTGCGGTGGCCGAGGATTTGCGTGCGTGGAGAGTTGAAGGTTCACAGTTTGCCATCGCTCAAGCGCTCCGTCCCGCTGGCAGTGTGCAGTTTGCACCGACCCGGAACTGGCGAATTGAAGGCAATTTCGCTTACTCCCGCAATATGAGTTTTCACGCCTATGATGCGGTGCAAAGCGGCTTTGCCGTTTCCTATGCGTTGCCGATCCACAGGACCTATAAGGAGGAGGGCCAGAACGTTGGGCTGGTTTATCCCATCCGGTTCACGGCGGGAATGCAGCAGGAAAACTTCTACAATTTTGCTGGCCCCAACAGCCAACAACTCAAACCGTACGTAAGCATCACCATATTCTGAAGTCGGGACGCAATGAAAATCTGTTTGGTTACTGCTTTCCCTCCCAGCGGCCGCCAGTTGAACGAATATGCCTTCTACATAGCGAAGGCTTTGCAGCGAGATCCGCGCATCAACCTGACGATTCTGGCGGATGAACTGGACAACTACGAGTTTGCCACGGACGAGAGCGGTAATCCGCTGGCAGGACGGGAGGAACTCCCCGGATTTCAAGTGCTCCGGTGCTGGACATTCAACCGGCTGGCGACTCCATTCCGTCTCTTAAGGACAATCGAGAAGGTAAAACCAGACGTAGTCTGGTTCAATCTGGTCTTCTCTACCTTCGCAACGCCCGATCACCCAGTTGCCGCTTTCGCCGGACTGTCCGTGCCTGCATTGGCCCGATTGCTGGGCTGTTACACGCACATCACCCTCCACCACATCCTCGAGCACGTCGATTTCGCCGGTGCCGGAGTTCGGCAGGACAGAATTTATCGTCTGGGAAGCGAACTAGTCACCAGAGTGCTTCTCAAAGCAAATTCGGTTTCGGTACTGCTTTCCGCGTATCAGCGTACGCTGCTCGAGAAATACTCAGCCCAGAATATCCTGCTGGGGACCCACGGGGTATTTGCGTCGCGTCCGAGTGTTCCGGACTTTTCAAAACGGGGAAATCCCGACCACCGCATCCTCGCGATTGGACACTGGGGTACCTACAAGAGGCTGGAAACGTTGATGCAAGCTCTGCCGGAGCTGTTGAAAACAGTACCCAATGCCCGATTGATTGTTGCCGGGGCGAATCATCACACCAAGCCCGGCTATTGGGAATCGATCCGTGATTCACAGCAGGGAAATTTGCGAATCGAGTTTCGCGGCTACGTGGCAGAGGACGAGATCCCTGATCTTTTTCGTACCAGCAGCGTCGTCGTCATGCCTTACGATTCCGCTACAGGTTCCAGCGGGCCGGCGCATCAGGCCTGCGAGTTCGGAGTTCCAATGGTATGCGCCGACATCGCCGACTTTCGAACCATGGCGGCAGATGAGGAAATGGCCGTCAGTTTCTACAGGACTGGGGACGCGTCGGACCTCGCCGATAAACTGGCTGGAGTTCTGAGGTCCCCGGAAAATCAACGCCACATGGCCGAACAGAATTTCTCCGCCGCGGTGCGTATGACCATGCCGAACGTCGTCCGCAATTATCTTCGCTGGTTCGAACTGGCGGAACGCAAGCGAGCGCTGGGTTCGCCTTCGGACTTCCAGAGTTTTCGGTGGTGGTGGCGCAATCGGTTACATCCCAGCCGTCTTGCACCGCCCCATGCTCCCGTCCCCTCGACAGCGAATGCCGTGTCAGAACACGGAGTCGTTTGGCCACAACCACGCGCCAACGAGAACGGAGAAATCGAGGGAAATGCATATCCCGCCGGATCGCAGTAGTCCTAGGAAGACTGGACTTCCCCCACCCCAGCTACCACGCGGTCACCGACTCATTGTCCACGTATTCCTCAATGGTCGCTCCGTTTTGTGCACTGTCTAATTGGTGTTGCACTCCAAGCGTCGACGACCAATGGTATGGAATGGTGGAGTTGGAGAGTCCCCCCAAATACATAGTGTTGCCGTCGATGGTCAGAGTTCCGAACCGCAGGCCGCTATTGGTATCGCTAGAGGGGCTGAAGGTTGCCGGAATTTTCTGATATCCAGCGGGAATGACTCGCTGTAGGAAGTATGTGGCGTGATGCCATGATCCCGTTGAAAACTGGCAGGGAGACAAGCCAGCATTGACCCACGTCAGCCCTCCACCCTGCGGTAGCCAGAGTTGCCACTGATTGCTGGCATAATTGCATTGCGATCCGAACATGAACTCGTGCACCCCGTCGCTGAGCGGCAATGCCTGAAAGAAGTCGAATTCCAGAGCCTGGACGCTTGCATGCTGGGTGGTAGTTGGGATGTAGAACCAAAAGTCCCAGAGGAAATTAGTATCGCCCGCGTATGGCGAAGGGTCTCTTCCGTCCTTCCGGTAAAACAGGGTGTCGTCGTATTGGCACTTGCTTTTAAGCACAAAGTGCTGGCCTGTTCGCGGGTAATCGGGCGAGTTGCTGGTGTTTGGGTCTGACGAGCTTTGGAATGTTCCAATGCTGCCGTCATTGCAGTTCCCGCCAACGCCGGGATTATTGTCGACTACCCACAACGAGCTCTCAGCGATGCGCGCCACACGAGTGGCGCTGGTGGGAGGAGTCGGCGGGTCAAAGCCGGTTACGTCAAATTCGTACGTAGGTGTGCTGAGGAGCGAATTGTTGGAGTCCCAGGCCTTTATGTAGACGGAGTGAGCACCTGGCGCAACCACCACCCACGCATCCAGCTGCCGGGCGAAGTTCTGATAGGCGATCTGATTGTCGAGATAAACCACATAGCCGGTTATCTCCGCGTCACTTTCAGCCGTAGCTTGAAAATGAACGGGTGAGATCAGGTTGGCGGTGCCGTTTCCGATTAGGTTTGGTCCCTGCACTGAAACCGCCGTAACGGTTGCATGCGCGGCCAAGCTCCCACAGACAAATAACGTCAGGCCGATAAATAACATCAGCACTTGACGGCATGCTCGGTTGCTCCTAAGACCTGATTGACTCGCAAGAGAAAATGCTGAGATCGAGATACTCCCCTGATTTTTACGCCATGTGACCATAAAAAGCCCCAATCGCTTTCAGAATTTGCCATGTGGCGGGCCACATGGTCTACGGGGGAGACAGTAGGCAAGCTACAGTGAAGCCTGTAGCGGGGCAATACAGAGAACACCTTAGATTTCTGTGGAAATCCCCACTTTAGTAATCGCAGAATGCATTGCAAACGCCTACTGCGCTTGCCTTTCGAGGGTTCTGGAGGCATGCACCTTCGAGTGAAGGCCCTCAGTTCCAGGCGGTGGCTAAGAGTCGCTCGGCGAGGCTGGTACTGCTGGCGCCGCCAGCTACCGAGCGAGTGGATTCAGGAGACGTGGTCCGACCAAGAAGTTTGCTGTCTTGGATCTCCACCACTAGGCGGTGCCGCAGGGGAAGCAATCGGGTTCCGTCTACGATGGCATGAGCCACATTCAATCCCTTGCCTACATATGTATTGGCAAGGACTGAAGCATCTTCAATTACGGTGCCCGCCTGAACATCGCAGCCGCGCTCCAGAGCGCTGAAGCGTGTGACCAGGGTGTCGGCACGAAGTTTCGCCCCGCGGCCCACATAAGCGGGAGCCACGATCCGGGCGCGGCGATGCACCTGCGCGCCATCGTCAAACCAGACTCCAGGTCGAACCTCGCGTCCCTGGGGACGAATTGCGCAACGCGAGAGAAAGGCATCGACCACAAGTCGTCGCAGATCGACAGCCTCTTCTAAACGGCACACATAGCCTTGAACGGGATAAGGTGTCGCACCGGCCGGAATTTCGCGTTGCACGAGCAACGGCAAGCCCAGCCGGGGCATTTTGCGCGCTTCAGCGGCGTCGATGACCCAGGAATCCAAGGGGCCGTTCTCCGTGGTGAGGGCTGTTACTCCCTGCCCTGTCGCCCGATGAAATCGAATTAAGTGGCCCAGGTCGAGTTCCATGTAAGCCCCGAGTCTGGTCAGCAAGATCAGTTCAACGCCGTGTTGAATATATTGACGCAAAATGCACTCAGCGGCCGACCACAAATCAACTTTCGACGGAACTGACTGAATGCTTGCTCGCAGAGTAGCTGGGGTCCGAACCAGGTGTGAAAATTCATCCCTGACCACGATGGTCACCGGCTTCACGCCATCGTGTTGCAGTCTCTGGACCACACGCTCAAGGACAGACTGGCCCAGGAGCTCCAGACATGCGATGGGATTTCCTCCCAGCATTCCCGGCTCATTCGCGCGTCCCCATGGATTGCTGGCCCAGTGAGCGTCGCGAGAATATTGTCCAACCACGAGAATTGCACCAGCTGGCATCCCTGTCCTCGATTGCGAAGCATCCACACCTTCGCGATCTATCAGGCTAATAGGACCACCCGCGACAGGCCATCCTGTGCAAGCCTTATTTCACCAGCGGCCTTACTGTACGCCCCGATATGCAAAACTCTGCATGTCTTTTTGTCTATGGAAGCTGGGTTGCTTGAGTGCCGTTAAGGATGCGAAATAGAAGCAGCCAGCGCTTTACGTTGGTGGTCATCAGGAAATTCTCCTTGACGTGTTCGTGCCCGTTTTCACCCAGTCTCCGGGCGAAATCCAAATGAGTGAGAAGATAGCGGATCTGGTAGGCGCATCCCTCGATGGAATGGACCAAAAGGCCGGTATGCTTGTGGATGATCTGATTGGGAATTCCTCCCACGGCGGCCGCAATGGTGGGTTTGCCCTTCCACAAGGCCTCGGTGACGGTGAGGCCGAACCCCTCCTTGATGGACTTCTGCACGATCAGCGTCGAGGCGCGCTGCAGAGCATTGATCTCCAGCGCACACCACGGGGGCAGGTCAAGAATGATAATGTCGGGATCGTCGCCGGCTGCGGCTTTCACCTCTTGCAGCACGGCTGCACCCTCGGGATCGTCGTTCGCGCCTCCGCCAGCCATCACCAGCTGACAATCCACGTATTTCTTGGCAAGTTTGTACGCCTGTATGACTCCCACCGGGTCCTTGGCACGGTCGAAGCGCGAAACCTGCAGAACAATCGGACGCGAACGGTCGACTCGGAACTCGTCGCACACTGCCTGTACGGTCGAATCGTCGAGTTCCTTGTTCTTCTCCGAGAGCGGGTCGATGCACGGATAAAAAAGGTATTGCGGAATCGGAAGCTGGCGAGAGAACGATTGCGAGGAAAAAATAGCCGCGTCGTATTGTTCGATGTAAGGGCGCAGGAAACCCCAGACTTGAGAGTTGGGGTGAGAAAGATCGATGTGGCAACGCCAAACCCAGTGGGAAGCCGAGTCTCCCCGGGTACGAACCAACGCCGCCGGCTGCGGATCGTGTATAACGATCAGATCTTCGCCGAATTGCATGCGGCGCATGTTTTGCTCGTTATACATCAGAAAGATTTCTTGTACGTGCTGCGTGAGCTGATAGTCGCTTCCCTGCAGAGCATTGTGAAATGCCTTGGTCACCTCGAAGAAATCGTTGCCTCCGGTGATCACGTCCCAATGCGTTGTCACTTCAAGCTCTGTCAGCATGGGCACCAGACAGTTCAGCATTTCTGCCACGCCGCCGCCTACGGCGGTTGAATTCACCATCTTTATCGTCTTGCCTTTGAGGTCACGGGCGAGGAAGTGCAAGGAATCCAAGTTAGCCTGGCCGATGATGCTCCGGTAATCATCCAGGCGGGCCGGCGGTACCGGAGCTGGAGGGGTGCGGAAATCCCTTATGGATTGCCGTCTCTCAATACTAACCTCGTTGGGCGTTCCGGCTGCCGGCGCAGTCGTCTGCCCGTCAGTGGGAGAACTGATGGTTTCGGCGATGGCTTGCGGAGGTTTCATAGGTTTTTCTGACTCATTGCAGTGCCCTCTCAACGATACCGACGATCTGCTTCCGCACGTTCTCCATGGTGACGGTGTAAATATCAATGTGGTTCACCGCGCGGGCCGCATCCGGAAGACCCATCTCCTCCAGGAGCCATTGGGAGAAGTCATTAGACATGAGCTTGAGCCGCAAACGCGCCTCAATGAAGTGGTGATGGATCGAATGGATGCTGACACGCCTCAGTCCGTCGGCAAAACCGGGCAATGTGTCCGGAACAAATGATGTTGGTATGACGACGATATCAGCTGCGCAAAAATAAAACGGTTCGTCCGCATTCCGCAGGGCAGCATCCTGATCGCCTTGCACGTAATCCTCAAGGACGTGGACCAGGGACTGACGCAGGTCTTCGATGGAGGTGAACTCGCGCACGTCAACGCTGGCCAGGCGCTCCGCCAGGGCAGGTTCGTTACACGCCGAGAGTGCCCAGTGTGCAAAATCGTTGGAGAACCCGCGGCGGATGAAGTGATGCTCCTGAAGAGTCCGGAAAGTATGCTGAAAAACCGAATCTGCCGGACATTGGCGCAATGCTTCCAGCAGCTGCGAGAGATTCGCAGCCTTCTCGCGGCCGATTCGGAGAAGATGCTCGGAGGTATTGAAATAGAAGGGCTTCTTCGACTTCCTCGTCTCCACAGCTTGCTCGTCAGTCATAACGTGTCCCCGCCGGACAGTGTCCCGCGCCGGTTTGGTGCTCGCTTCTTGTAGCAGGCATCCATCCACAGCGTCAGAAAGTCCAGCAGTTCGTGGGGTGGCTGGAGCCATAACTGCGCTGAAGTCTTTCGCCATTCGGGCCGCACGAGCACGCTCAGACCGCGGCTGCCCAAGGCACCGAATGCGCGTTCGTCGGTGGCGTCGTCTCCCAGGTACGCGATGGGGGTTTCCCGATCCATCTCCTGAAGGATGGTTCGAATCGTATCTCCCTTGTCGAGATCAGGCACACGCATTTCCACACCACCGTCGAATTCCAGAATTGACATCAATGATTCTTGGGCGATCGGGAACCATCCACGCAGAACCCGCTCGCGGATGTCCGCCGTCTGTGACCCAGGCACTCCGCGCCAGTGAACCGCAATGCCGCCCGGCTTTTGCTCGACGAGATCTTGAAATCCTTGCTCCACCAGCCATTGGCCGGCATTTGCCAGTGCGCGCGAGACAGCTTCATCCAAAGGCGGAACCTCACAGGTCCCGTTGGGCTGAAGGTGTTGCAGGCCATGAGCGCCCCACACCTCGGGATGGGGATGAATTCCGAGAAGCGGCAGAACTTCGTGAGCGCTCCTGCCCGTCACGATAACAACACGAGTCCGCCCGGATGCCATGATTTCCTGCAGGGTCGGGACCACGCCCGGATAGGGCAATGCCTCTCGGCGGTCGACGGAAAACGGAGCCAAGGTGCCGTCATAGTCGAGAAGCAGTGCCGAGCGCTCCGACTCCGCGACCTTCTCGATGAATTGTTCAAGCCCGATTTGAGATTCAGCAAACGGCAACAGCCGCTCCTTAATTACTAGATATGGTCATGCCACCGGTACCGCCGTATCGGAGTTCTCCTTGGGAGGATGCGAAAGGTTTAAGCGCAGCTCGCACAGTTCACCAATCAGATTCCCGGCCCAGCGGTACACATTATTTTCACGAATGACTTTGCGCATGCGATGGATACGCTGTTGGGCCTCTTCCGGGGACATCTCCAAGGCTGTCCGAATTGCCTCCGCCGTCTGATCAACATCGTAGGGATTCACTATCAGGGCATCTTGCAACTCACGGGCCGCGCCGGTGAAGCAACTGAGAATGAGCACACCGCGCTCGTCGTGCCGCGCTGCCAGAAACTCCTTTGCCACCAGATTCATGCCATCATGCAGCGAGGTGACCAGGCACAAATCAGCGACCCGGTAATAGTCCTGAATCTCGTCATGGTTGTGCTGCCGTTTGAGCAGGACAATGGGTTTCCAGTTGTCGGTTTGAAAACGCCAGTTGATGCGCTCGGCTTCCGCCTCTATCTCCGTGGACAAGTCGTGATAGCGCTTGATGTGAGTGCGGCTGGGAGCGCCGATTTGCACGAACGTGAACTGTCCCTGATAGTTAGCGTATTTTTCTAGAAAGCGCTCGATCGCCAGGAAGCGTTCCAGGATGCCCTTGGTGTAATCGACACGGTCGACCCCAAGACCAATGAAGGCTGCGTCGGTGGATAGAGGCTTCAGAAGGGCCGCGCGATCAACCACGGCCGGCGCCCGGTCTTCCTCGGTCGAGGCTTCGTCTACGAAATCCACACTGATGGGAAAAGGTTTGACCGCAGTGAGATGGCCCAGGCGCTTGACCGAAAAATGTTCCCAGTCGATACGGGATTCAAGGGCCCGATCCACGGTTTGCAGGAAATTGTTGCAATGGGACTGAATGTGAAAGCCAATCAGGTCCGCGCCCAGCAACCCATCCAGTAATTCTCGCTGCCAGGGACAAATACTGAAGGCTTCGGCGTTTGGCCACGGAATGTGCCAGAAGATCGCCACGCGCGCGTCCGGCCTTTGTTGCTTGATCAATTGTGGCAAGAGCGCGAAGTGGTAATCCTGAAGTAGAACCACGGGATTCGTGACATCCTCAATTTCGTCGAGCACCGCCTCGGCAAATTTATTATTCACGGTCTGATAGTGTTCCCAGTCGGACGCGCGAAAGATTGGGCGGGTATGGGCAATGTGACAGAGGGGCCATAGACCCTCGTTGGCAAATCCGTAGTAGTAGCCCTCCTCCTCATTCTTGGTGAGCCACACGCGGCGGAGGGTATAGTGCGGGTCGTCCGGAGGTACGCGCAAACGGTCGTGCGGATCAACGGTCAGAGAATCAGCGTCCCCACTGCCGTGTGCGATCCAGGTCCCATCGCAGGCACGCAGCACAGGTTCCAATGCAGTCACCAGTCCACTGGGTGGCACCACCACTTGCCAGGACTTGCCTTGCCGCACATGCATGTAAGGCTCGCGATTGGATACCGCCACCAGGCGTCCACCATCCAGACGGGTGCGCACGTGGACGGCAAGCCGGTCGGCGGTCCACTGCGAAATCTCGGCGTCCCGCAATCGGGCTTCATTTTCGGCTGCTGATCGAGCCTGGGTTAGACTTTCCGCCAACGTCGCCACCTCTCGCGCCAAAGGGCGGAACAATTGCAGATCGGGGGCATGCTGGCGCGAGGAAACCCTCCCGGTGCGCAGTGCGCGCATCCATTGGGCGGTCCGTGCAATCGGTCCCGCGATACTCCAGCGCACGATGAGCAGCGTAATCACTGTGATAAGGAACACATAGACCAACGCGCTGAAGAACGTTCCCCGCCAAATGCGACGACCTTCGGCCGGGATGTATCCGGTGTCATGCACGATTGCCAGGCCCCCGATAATGACCTGGTCCTGGTCTGGCTGGTGGAGCGGCACAACGTAGATGTGCAGGTGGGCCGTGCCCAATTTCTGAAAGCTGCCGAAACCGCGATTCTCATGCAGGGCTTGGGAGACAATCTGCGGCATCACGCTCAACACTGAGGACAGGTCCGACGTTGCCACAATCGGTTTGTTCTGTTGATCGTAAACCGCTATTCCAACAAGGTGCTCACGATTGCCGAAGCGTTCCACAGTGCGTTGCAAAGCCCGCATGGAACCCTTCTCCAGGTCATGCTCGACATTCCCGGCAAGACTCTCGCCCAGCACTTCCGCACGGCGTTCGAGGTCTTTGCGCAATCCGCGCCGCTCGGCCAACACTTGGTAGTAGGCGAAAGCAAGCGATGTGAGAGTGATCCCCAGGATGAGTGCGACAATCAGCCGAGCGCTCAGCAATCGCATGCCTTAGGCCTCCCGTCCAGGAATCTCCGCCGGTCTCCCTTATTGTTTGCGATCCGGGAGGCCGTTTGACGCCGGTGCGGACATACTCCGCGAGCTCGTCTTGGATTTCGAACTACTGACTTCAGACCGCGTTGCCTGTATTACCATCCACTGGACATCTTTGGCGGAACAAGGACTGGCCACAACCCCAAAAGCTCCCAGTGCCATGGCCTCCCGGAAGACGGAGTCCCCGTCCACATCGGAAATCATCACGACGATCGGAACTTTATAAGAACCCTGTACGGACGAGAGCAGTTCCGAATAGGTCCCGTCAGCGAAACGCTCTTCACTGATGATGAGAGCGAAGTGGCTTTGAGCCAAAAGATACTGTGCTTCCCGCATTGATGAACAAACAATCGTCTCGAACATCCAGGGCCGGATAGCACCTTCAATCACTTGGCTGTTGGCGGTATCTGAACCTATGACCAAGACACGTCGTGTAATAGCTGTGCGGGCATGCATGCGTTTTCATCCGTCCTTGGGGTGCCGCCACCCGAATCCAAAACCTGCCGGGGAGCCTGAGGTTGCCCAAGCTCGCCCGGCACAACTTCGGGTTTCGAGTGCACGCTTCAACCCCTCGACCACGGAGAACCCTGTGCAAGGCTAAGCTACATGCTCCTCGCGCTTCGGTTCGCGACGCTCTGGACGTTCCTGAGATTGCTCAGACCCTGGCCGCTTCTCGGGCTTGCTCTGGGAGTGAGCAGTTTGTTGATGCTCCTGCATTTCGCGGTCAGACTGAAAGGTTTTATTGCAAACATCACATGTCTTTTTTCCCATGTTGTCTGTCATTTATCTCTCCTAATAAGTTTGAAATTGCCTTTACCAAACTGGCCAGTGGCTACCTTCTAACACTGGTCGAGAACAGGTAATTGAATTCAAGCCTACCCGGCGGTGGAGAAGATCGGAATCAGGTAAAGCACCTAGAAGACGCTCGGACTCGCCTTACCAACGAGTTGCGAATACGAACGTCACGATGCCTGACACATGTTTAGAAGACCTGGACAATCCCGTTGCGCACCGCATAAAGCGTCAGGTCAGCAACTGAATGCAGATCAAGCTTGCGCATGATGTTGGTTCGGTGGGTTTCGGTTGTTTTTACGCTCAGGTTCAACGTCACAGCTACTTCCTTGCTGGTCTTTCCTTCTGCCAAGAGTTGTACGACTTCCCTCTCCCGTGGAGTCAGACGATTCTTGCAAAGAGGCTCGGTCGAGCGATGGGGATTCAAGTATCCCTCTAAGACCAGTTCGGCGACTCTGGAAGTGAAGAAGGTGCCGTGACGCTGCAATGCCTCCACCGCCGATACGAGATCGCGGCCGGCATCGGACTTGAGCAAGAAGCCTCGAGCGCCTACCGCGAGGGCGTCGCGCACTACCTGTTCGGAATCATGCATGGTCAGGACGAGGACACGCGTCAACGGACAAGTCGCAAGAATCTGACGTGCAGCGTCCAGGCCGTTGAGTGTGGGCATGCCAACATCCAGCAGGACCAGGTCTGGCTTTAGGGCTTTAGTGCGTTCCACGGCCTCACGCCCGTCACGGGCTT
This sequence comes from uncultured Acidobacteriota bacterium, assembly GCA_963734415.1. GTDB lineage: Bacteria > Acidobacteriota > Terriglobia > Terriglobales > Acidobacteriaceae > JABCZH01. The sequence continues at coordinate 467,170 of CAVTHF010000002.1, forward strand.
CACCGCTTACCTCCCATCCAGGGTGCTTCTCGATCAGCACCTTGATTCCTTGGCGCACAATCTCATGGTCATCAGCGATCAGAATGCGAAATGTGTTCATCTTTTCAACCTGGGTGACCGGTGGCATCCCTCGGCTGACGACACTCTCAGGTCCACTGCCCGTCTCTGAGCGAAACAACTGACTGGAAGACGCCATTGTGCTATAGCCTCCGTGTGACAGTAGCCCTTCTGAGGAACTGAACAACGGTGTATACAGCACCCTCCATGCCAAACCTGCAGTACGTGGTATTTCACAGACTTGCCTGCCTCGTCGATTGGGTTGACCCTTCCGGAAAGTAAATTTTTCCAGGCTCTTGGACGCCACTAGGCCGGAAGAGGTCGCTTCATACAACTCATTACCAGAGCAGCTACCAGGATTACCTGATTAGCTGCGACCGCGGGGCGCGGCTACTCTGCGAAGAGACACACGGGCTGTGGGTTGCCGGATCTATCCTGCCGGCCAGACCAGAGAGACGATTGCGAACTGAATGACGCCGAAGCGGTTCACTCTAATGCTGTTGTTGTTGCTGGGGCTTGCTTCTGGTCTTCCCCAAAGCCAGGAAATTAACCCTTCCAATCCCCCCGATATCGTGAGGTTTCTGAACCAGACTCTGGCCTGGTATCGGCATCTCGACCGCGAACGGGGGATTTCTGACACTTCCGACGACCTTGTGTTTGTGAAGGACGGAGGTGAAATCGCCAGCCAAGTGGTGCGACTGGCATTCGACTTTGCGCGAGCGGACGGCCAACTTCTGGAGAAATCAACCGGCCAGGCTCCAGCACAAGGACCCAATGCCTCGCGATATCAGGCTCTCAGTCAAATGTTGGCGAAGCTGGATGATCAGAGTCAGCAAGCCCAGCGCGAACTGGACACACTGCGCCGGCGCCTGCAGTCTGGAAGGCCGCGCCAACGTGAGGAAATCGAAACCGCAATTGCAGAGACACAAAGCGAACTCGAAATGCTCAGCGCTCGCCGCGAAGTGATTCGCAGCATGACTGGCTTCCTGGGCGGCACCGGGGACCTGGGCTCCGCCGATCTGGCTTCACAAATTGAGGTTCTGGCAGACTCGGTCCCGGCAGCTCTGACCAAGCCGGTTAACTCGGCGGCAGCCAATTCTTCCATCAACCAGGAGGCATCGCTACTTGCGGCTGCCCGGGCCACCCGGCTGGAACCCTCTGGGCTATGGGGATTGATTACGGACCTGTTTGCGATGTCCAGAAAGCTCCGCGTTCTCGACGAGAGTCTGCAGCTCACCGACGGCTTGGCAAAGAACTGCAAGCAATTGCAATTGCCGCTGGTCAACAATCTTAAGGACCTTACCAAGCAGAGCGATGCTCTGGCCGGCCAATCTGAGTCCGACAGGCAGTCCCTTGGGCAACAAAAAGATGCCATCGACTCGTTGACGGCACAGTTCAGGCTGGTTTCGTCGGTATTTGTTCCTCTGAGCAAGCAAACTATTCTGCTTGATCTATACAAGAAGAACCTGACCAACTGGCAGACCTCGGTCAAGGCACGATATTCCACGGATTGGAAGAATCTGGCCCTCAGAGTGGGAAGCCTGGGGCTGATTCTTGCGATTATCTGGGGAGTAGCGGAAGTGTGGCGAAGAGCTATTTTCCGGTATGTTCACGAGGGGCGCCGCAGATACCAATTCCTCTTGTTGCGCAGGATCGCGCTTTGGTTACTGATCGCCCTGGTGGTGGCTTTTTCATTTGCCAGCCAACTGGGATCGGTTGCGACCTTTGCGGGCCTCTTGACTGCGGGCGTAGCGGTGGCCCTTCAGAGCGTGATTCTCTCCGTTGCAGGCTACTTTTTCCTGATGGGGAGGTTCGGAGTCAAGGTCGGAGATCGTGTGCAAATATCTGGCGTGGCCGGAGAAGTTGTCGAGATCGGACTAGTGCGCCTGCACGTCATGGAACTTGGGGGCACGGGGACGGACCTGCAACCCACCGGTCGCATTGTGGCCTTTTCGAATTCATTTGTCTTCCAACCCAATGCGGGCGTGTTTAAGCAGATTCCGGGGACAAATTTCGTTTGGCACGAGATCACTCTCACCCTCGATCGTGACAGCGACTACACTTCGGTGGAGAGACGCGTGGCTGCAGCCGTGGATTCCGCATTCCACGACTATCGCGGGGACTTCGAGTACCAGCGAACGCAGATTGAGAGAAGCCTGACCTCAGTCTCGGTGCACGATCTGAAGCCTAGAACCCGCTTCCGGCTTACGCAGTCGGGTCTCGACGTGACAGTTCGGTTCCCGGTCGAGTTAGGTAAAGGCCTCGAAGTCGACGAGCGCGTGACTCGTGAACTCCTCAACGCGATCGACCAGGAGCCACGTCTGAAAGTGGTGGGTTCGGACATTCCAACCGTTAGGGTAGCGGAAGCGCCGCCCACTCCCAGTTCGAAAGCCGGTTAGTTACGAATACCACCTGGGCCCGGTCAATTGCCTATCCAGACGACTGACCGGGCGCAAGCGGGCTTCAGCGCTTTACGTCAAGATCATTGACTACTTGCAGTACATTCGGCACCGACTGTGCAACTTGCTGGGCTTCAAAGCGCTGAGGAGCGGTCTTGACGCTCCCCTTCAAAGTGAGAACGCCATTCTTTGCATCGAACCTGATGTGTTGTTTGTCCAAGCCCTGGGCAATGAGGGCGGCCTTATAGTTCTTCTCTATGGCTGCGTCCTTATTCGAGGCGATGTCTTTGGCCTCGGATTCAGCGCCCACGGGCTGAACGCTGATTTCGTTGGCTACGATACGTGGACCGGCCGCACGTTTGGCCACGTCGCCGGCATTCTGCTTCGCATCCTCTGAGTGCAGTGTCCCCTCAAGTGTAACCGTGTTCTTGTCGCGGTCTTCGCTCACGCTTACGTCCTTGAGGTCAGCTTGTTCAAGAGCCTGTTTGACGCTGTCCTTGTAGGAAGGATCGCTTGCGGTCCGCTGGCTCGAGCATGCCAGACCTAGCAGCACTGCGGACGTGATAATCAATATTCCTAAATTCCTCAGTCTCATTGTGAATATCTCCTAATAGAGAAACGGGTTCGCTGCTCATGCCTTTCTCCCGGCACGACCAGCCTCCGGATCATAGGATGGGGGTGTGATCTGAAGCGATCAGCTTGATGCTGTACGTGCGGCGAGGAGACGCTGTAAAAGAACGGGGCGTGGCCGCTCACGAATCGCCTGAATGTCAGCAACAAGCCGTCCTCGCTCCGCTACGGTTTGATTGTCGGCCTTGTGATCTTTTCTTGCCACAGCCATTCCCCTGCCAGCTAGACGCGGCCCAACAGGACCAGCACCAGCAAAACGACAAATACCAGGCCCAAGCCCCCACTTGGGTAGTAGCCCCAACCGGTGCTGTACGGCCATGTGGGCAGCGCGCCGACGAGCAGCAGGACCAGAATGACCAGCAAAATGGTTGACATGAAAGCCTCCGCAAGAAAGTTGACGACAAATTACCTGATCACGTTAACAGCGCGAATTCGCATCGTCCTATCCACTCGATGCTGTAACCGTCCGGCATTTGTGCTGTACATGGTGCGCCCGAACGGGAACAGCTGAAGCAAATTCACAATTCGCTTCTCAGCCGCGCGACTTCTTGGCGAATCACCAGCACTTGAGACGAGATATACTTCGCCGTTTCCGTACATTCCTCTTCATGCTGTGAATTGTGCAGTTCCGGGCAGAGACGATGGAGACGTTCGACTGCTTCCTGAAGACAGCCTGCCGAAAGTTCCAAAGTCGCAATGCGCTCGCTCTTATTGTTGGGGCTCATAGTCCTCCTCGTTTCTCGAATTACGATCTCAAGTCATTGGCAGGAATGTCATCAGTCGCTCGACAAACCACGACTGAGCTGACGAGTTTAGGCACTTACTCTTGGCAAACAACGACGGCCAAATCCGTGTACAGATTTGGCCGTCGACACCAAGCTTCCAGCCTTCAGTTTGAGGGCTGAGGGTCAGGCGCTGGTTGCGTCACCTTTCCCTGTTCGTGCGCTTGCGCGGAGTACTTCCTCACCGCAGCCAGGAACGGTTCGCTGGCTTTCGGGGGTGGAACCGTGCCGTTGAGGATATCGGCAAAGTCAACCATCTTGTCGTAAAGAATGCGAGTCTCGTCTTTGTCCTGGGTGATTGCCGAACCGTTCAAGTCGATGCCGGCAAAAATGCCCCGGGCGCGAGAGTAGGTCAACACCTCAGCTTTCAGCTTCCAGTCGGTGTCTGCGTCGGCGGTGCGTCCTACCGGGCCTGCGGCCGCAGAGGCATCGCCACCGAGTTTGAACTTGCTGGAAAGAAGCTGCTGCATCCCCTTCTCATTCGTAACTACCATTACCAGATCCACAGCCTGGCCACCGAGTTGCAAACCCCAGCTTCCACCGGTAATCGTGATGGGCGCGGGGGCACTCCATCCATGTTCGGTCCGGCAAGTGGCCACTCCTTTGCCGTGGTTGCCGCCAAAGACCACGGCGATCTTGACCATGGAAGGGACCACCGCAATACATTTGGCGTCACGCATGATCTTGTCAGGAATCGCCTTGTCTGGAGTGCTCATAATTTCATCGAGTACCGTGGCTGATGCCTCGATGCGCTTGTCGATGTCGGAACGGTCTTTGTCAGTGTCATCGGCGGCCCAACTCAGGGCAGCCACGGCAAGAACCATGGCGACCAACGCCGACAGATATTTCATTAGAAAGCCGTTGCCTGTTCGTAGGTGCATTTCAACCCTCCGTGCCGATAGTGGGCACAATTCGATGATTTAGGTTCAATCACACTCTATGTCCTCGCAGTCGGCGATTCCATCCGGTCTGTGCAGTAAGTGTTCCACCCAAATGCCCGAGACAAATGTGATCACGCATTCACTTCTGCAAGGCTCGCCGATGCCGTGCTATGAAGCGATTCCGGTGGGGTCAGGCTGAGCAACGACTCCCATTGTTCGACGAACGGCCAGGAACTGGCCCGGCTGCGCTTGTGGGTGTCGGAGAGGGCTCCGCAACGGTCCTCTTGAGGTTCCAAGAGCAGCTCCCGGATCCGCATCTTCGCTTTATGCAACTGCGATTTCGAGTTTCCCGTCGAGCAACCGAGGAAAGCTGCGATCTCCTTGTGCTCATAGCCCTCTACTTCATGCAAGAGGAAAACCGTCCGGTAACCTTCCGGCAACTCGCGGATCGCTTGAATAAGGGCGATACGGTCAATGGAGCCAGCGAGCCGGCGGTCCCGGGTCCCGAATTCGCGCCGGACCGGCTTGGCATCGGCATTCTTGGTGGAAGTCTCATCCAGATGAGAGTTCAGAGAATGACTTCTTGCGGAAGCGCATCAGCACTGTATTTACCGCAATCCGATGCAGCCAGGTGGAGAGCGCGGAGTCACCACGAAATGTGGACAACTTGCGGAAGACTTGCAAGAAGGCCTCTTGGGTGACGTCCTCAGCCTCTGCTGTGTTGTTGGTCATGCGCAGACAGAGGGAATACACGCGTGGTTTGTGCGTGTGAAACAGAGTGGCAAATGCATCCGCATCGCCGCTCTGAGCTCGGGCAACAAGTTCTGCATCCAATGAAGCTCTGCTAGTAGTAGAAGAATCGCTATTCACGTCCTTCTCCTTTCGTGGTCCATGAAGACGTCCGGCTGGTAAACATCAGTCGGATCGCTTTCGCATGCGAATGTAAGGTAGAGGCGGCGCCGAAAATCTTCTATCCAGTGCGAGCTGTATTGGTTGGTGTATGTTGCTGTACAAAATTGCATAGCCGAAGGAGAGCTGCTGTAGGCGTGAAGGTGGGATTACAGTGAAATCCTCGGTTCGAGTACCTGATCGATGGGATTGGCGAGTGACGATCGCGCGCTTATGCTGCAAAGCGATCGACAAGATTTCTCCTCATTCGTCCCACCTCTCCGAGCAGGAGCCAAGAAATTGGCTCCTGCTTCTCGCCTCTCCCCTTCCGGTGGCTCTGAGAGATTACCGAGTGTTCCCGGTTCCGCGACCAGGTCTTCTGTATTTTTATATCTCTTGGAAAAATACAAACGTCATCGTGCGGGGGAAACGGAGCAGGCGACCGGTATCTGTAGCGTTGCTTTTGTCGCCCCAGGCCTCGTTTGTCGCGCTCCGTGCCGGATTGCCTTAGGGAGAGTTCTTCAGGCGAAATACAGAATCAGACCGATAGCTCCGGTGCCGCGGGTGAGATATCTGTAAGGAAGCCCCAAACGCGAAGGGTATCGGACGGCAGGCGTTGGCTATGCCTCCCTAAACCACCGGCGCCTGCCTCCGACCCCGAAAACCGGTTTCTGCGAGCATTTTCCAGTCCCATCCAAGCAACTACGGTATTTTGTGGATCCGTACCTACAGGGTTTACTGTATTTTGCCCGCTCAGGGAAAACCTCTAGGATGATGCTTCTTGTAGCCGCCTTCCCCTCTACGAGTTACCTACGTTGGCAGATGATGGGAGCGGGTGCATCAACCAGGACCGGAAAACAGCCATGAAACGAAACACGCTACGCGCAACCCCCGACAATCCACAGAATGGAAGCGACGGTGCCAGTCATTCAACTTCCGGCAATACCGCGAACATAACCGAGTTCGTTCCTGCCTCTGCTGAGCTCAATGTGATATTGCAGAGCCTGCAGACTATGCGCAACGGCGACTTTTCTGTGCGCCTACCCGGTACCTGGACCGGACTGTCAGGGAAAATCGCAGACACCTTCAACGAGATTGTCTCGGCCAACCAGCAGATGGCGCAGGAACTGAAGCGTGTTGGGCAAGTGGTCGGCAAAGAAGGCAAAACCCGGGAGCGCACCCGCTTTCATGAGTCCCGTGGTGCTTGGGGCGAGATGGAGGTGTCAGTCAACACGCTAGTCGAGGATCTGTTACGGCCGACTACTGCGGTGACGCGTGCCATTGCCGCCGTGGCGCAAGGCAACCTGACACAAACGGTGAGGTTGGATGTGGACGGGCGTCCGCTCGAAGGAGAATTCCTGCGCTCGGCGAACATCGTCAACACCATGATTCAACAGCTTAGTGTATTTACCGCCGAGGTGACGCGCGTGGCCCGTGAGGTCGGTACTGACGGCAAACTGGGTGGCCAGGCCAAGGTGCCCGGTGTCGCCGGTACCTGGAAGGACTTGACGGACTCCGTCAACTTGATGGCGAGCAACCTTACCGGTCAGGTCCGTAATATTGCTGAGGTTGCGACGGCCGTGGCCAGCGGCGATCTTTCGCGCAAGATCACCGTCGACGTGCGCGGCGAGATTTTGCAGTTGAAGGAAGCCATCAACACGATGGTTGACCAGTTGCGGTCGTTCGCGTCTGAAGTTACCCGCGTGGCCCGCGAAGTCGGCACCGACGGAAAATTAGGCGGGCAGGCTGTCGTCCCCGGCGTAGCCGGCACATGGAAGGATCTGACAGATTCGGTAAACGCCATGGCCGGTAATCTTACGGCCCAAGTCCGAAATATTGCCGAGGTAACTACAGCTGTTGCTCGTGGCGACTTGTCCCGCAAGATCACCGTGGACGTGAAAGGCGAAATTCTCGAGCTCAAAGACACCATCAATACGATGGTGGACCAACTCAACGCATTCGCCGGCGAAGTCACGCGCGTGGCTCGCGAAGTGGGCACCGAAGGCAAACTGGGCGGCCAGGCGCAGGTTCCCGGTGTAGGCGGCACCTGGAAAGATCTCACTGACAACGTCAACTTCATGGCCAGCAACCTCACCGGGCAGGTGCGCAACATCGCAGAAGTTGCGACTGCTATTGCCACCGGCGATCTTTCGAAGAAAATCACGGTCGATGTGCGCGGCGAGATTTTGCAGCTCAAAGAAACGCTCAACACAATGGTGGATCAACTCAACCGCTTCGCCGGCGAAGTCACGCGCGTGGCGCGCGAAGTAGGAACGGAAGGCCGGCTTGGTGGACAAGCCAACGTGCCGGGGGTTGCAGGCACCTGGAAGGATCTTACTGACTCGGTCAACTCCATGGCCGGAAACCTCACGGCGCAAGTGCGTAACATCGCAGAAGTTACGACGGCCGTCGCTCGCGGCGACTTGTCTCGCAAGATCACAGTAGACGTAAAAGGCGAAATTCTCGAACTCAAGAACACCATCAACACCATGGTGGACCAGTTGAACGCGTTCGCCGGCGAAGTCACTCGTGTGGCCCGCGAAGTCGGCACCGAAGGCAAGCTGGGCGGCCAGGCGCAAGTCCCGGGTGTGGCCGGAACCTGGAAAGATCTCACCGATAACGTTAACTTCATGGCCGGCAACCTCACGGCCCAGGTACGCAACATCGCCGAAGTAGCTACGGCCGTCGCTCGCGGCGACCTGTCACGCAAGATCACGGTCGACGTCAGAGGCGAAATCCTTGAACTCAAGGACACGCTCAACACCATGGTGGACCAGTTGCGCTCGTTCGCCTCGGAAGTGACGCGCGTGGCGCGCGAAGTAGGTACCGACGGCAAACTCGGTGGTCAGGCACAGGTGCCGGGCGTCGGCGGAACCTGGAAGGACCTTACGGACTCGGTCAATTCCATGGCCAGCAATTTGACCAACCAGGTCCGTAATATTGCCGAAGTATCCACCGCCATCGCCAATGGCGACTTGTCAAAGAAGATTACCGTAAACGTGAGCGGCGAAATCCTGCTCCTCAAAGAAACCATCAACACCATGGTCGACCAACTCAACGCCTTCGCGGGTGAAGTTACACGCGTGGCGCGTGAAGTGGGAACCGAAGGACGGTTGGGCGGACAAGCCAACGTCCCCGGCGTGGCGGGTACGTGGAAGGATCTCACAGATTCCGTCAACTCGATGGCCGGAAACCTCACGGCACAAGTCCGTAACATCGCTGAGGTCACCACTGCTGTGGCCAGCGGCGACTTGTCACGCAAGATTACCGTCGACGTGAAAGGTGAAATTCTCGAACTCAAGAACACCATCAACACGATGGTGGACCAACTGAACGCTTTTGCCGGCGAAGTAACGCGCGTCGCTCGCGAAGTCGGTACCGACGGAAAACTGGGTGGACAAGCGCAGGTACCAGGAGTCGCCGGCACCTGGAAGGATCTGACTGACAACGTGAACTTCATGGCCAGCAACTTGACTGGTCAGGTACGAAACATTGCCGAGGTCGCCACGGCCATCGCCAACGGTGACCTCTCCAAGAAGATTACCGTGGACGTGCGCGGTGAAATCTTGCAGCTGAAAGAAACGCTCAACACCATGGTCGAACAACTTCGGTCGTTCGCCGCTGAGGTCACGCGCGTGGCTCGCGAAGTGGGCAGCGAAGGCCGCTTGGGCGGGCAGGCCAACGTGCCTGGAGTCGCGGGCACCTGGAAAGATCTTACGGACTCCGTCAACGCCATGGCTGGAAACCTGACGGCGCAAGTGCGTAACATCGCCGAAGTCACCACGGCCGTGGCACGCGGCGACTTGTCTCGCAAGATCACGGTAGACGTAAAAGGCGAAATTCTCGAACTGAAGAACACCATTAACACCATGGTGGACCAACTCAACGCTTTCGCCGCTGAAGTGACCCGCGTCGCGCGCGAAGTAGGAACCGAAGGCAAATTGGGCGGCCAGGCGCAAGTTCCGGGTGTGGCCGGTACCTGGAAAGATCTCACCGACAACGTGAACGTAATGGCGGCCAATCTCACGGAGCAGGTGCGCGGCATCGTCAAAGTGGTGACTGCCGTGGCCAACGGAGTTCTCACTCAAAAATTGACGGTCAACGCCAAAGGCGAAGTTGCCGCCCTGGCTGAGACGATCAACAACATGACTGACACACTCGCCACGTTTGCCGATCAGGTGACTACGGTGGCCCGTGAAGTGGGCGTAGAAGGCCGTCTTGGCGGCCAAGCCAACGTGCCGGGCGCCGCCGGCACTTGGAAGGATCTTACCGGCAACGTGAACCTGTTGGCTGACAACCTGACCAACCAGGTGCGCGCCATTGCCGAAGTGGCCACTGCAGTCACAAAGGGCGACTTGACCCGGTCCATTCAGGTGGAAGCCAGAGGCGAAGTCGCAGAACTGAAAGACAACATCAACACCATGATCAACAACCTGCGCGGGACGACGGAGCGCAACACCGAGCAGGACTGGCTAAAGACCAACCTTGCCCGCTTTACAGGCATGCTTCAGGGCCAGCGTGACCTGGCAACGGTCGGACGGCTGCTGCTTTCAGAGCTCACTCCGCTGATCAACGCCCAGCAAGGCGTGATCTACCAGATGGAAGACGAAGAGTCGAAGCAGATGGTACTGCTCTCAGCATTTGCGGGAGACTCTGAGGACGGCCACCTGCGCCGCTTGAAACTGGGCGAAGGATTGATTGGTCAATGCGCAGCAGAGAAGCGCAGGATGCTGATCACCGACTTGCCCCCCAACAGCATCACCGTAAGGTCGGGTCTGTTCGATGCCACTCCGCGCAATGTGATCGTGCTGCCTGTGCTGTTCGAAGACCGGGTCAAAGCAGTGATCGAGCTGGCTTCGTTGAGCGCTTTCACAGCCTCGCATTTGGCATTTCTCGAACAATTGACTGCCAGCATCGGCATCGTGCTGAACAGCATTGAAGCCACCATGCAAACCGAAGGACTGCTGAAGCAATCACAGCAATTGGCCGCCGAACTGCAAGCCCAGCAGAAAGAATTGCAGCAGACCAACGAACAGCTGGCGCAAAAGGCGCAACAGCTGGCCGAACAGAACGTTGAAGTCGAACGCAAGAACCAGGAAATCGAACAGGCGCGCCGTGCGCTGGAAGAAAAAGCCAAGGAACTGGCTCTGACGTCGAAGTACAAGTCGGAGTTCCTGGCCAATATGTCCCACGAACTGCGCACGCCGCTCAACAGCATTCTGGTGCTGGGCCAGCAGCTGGCGGACAACGCTGACAGCAACCTGACGTCAAAGCAAGTCGAGTTCGCGCGTACCATTCACGGTGCCGGCACAGACTTGTTAAACCTGATCAGCGACATTCTCGATCTGTCGAAGATCGAATCGGGCACGGTCTCGGTCGAGGCCGAAGAAATCTTCTTCGCGAACATGCTCGATACGGTGGCCCGCCCGTTCCGCCATGAAGCGGACAACCGGCGGCTCACCTTCGAGGTGCAGACCGACCAGCGCCTGGGCCGCAGTCTGGTCACGGATTCCAAACGTCTCCAGCAAGTGCTCAAGAACCTGCTGTCGAACGCGTTCAAGTTTACCGAGAAAGGCGGTGTCCAACTCACGGTTTCAACCGCTACTGGCGGCTGGAGTGAAGACCACCCCATCCTCAGTAAGGCAGCTTCTGTGGTGGCTTTCGCAGTGAACGATACCGGTATCGGCATTCCGTCTGAGAAGCAGCGCATCATCTTTGAGGCCTTCCAACAGGCAGATGCCGGCACCAGCCGCAAGTACGGCGGAACCGGACTGGGACTGGCCATCAGCCGTGAGTTGGCCAATCTGCTGGGCGGGGAAATCCAATTGTCGAGTATTCCAAATAAAGGAAGTACATTCACTCTCTACCTGCCACAAACTTACGTTGGTCCATCCGCAGCGGGTATGGATCGGGGAGAAAAACATCTCTCGGTGCCAAAGTCATCGCTGCAGCTGTCCAGCGTCAATGTCAAAGAGATTCCGATCGAACAAATTGACGATGACCGGAAGGAGCTGCAACTGGATGACGCCGTCCTGCTGATTGTGGAGGATGATCCGCACTATGCGCGGGTTCTGCGCGACCTGGCACGCGATGAGGGCTTCAAAGTCCTGGTGGCCACGCGGGGCGCGGAAGCCCTGGCTCTGGCGCGGGAGTTCCACCCCACGGCTGTATCTCTCGATGTTTTCCTGCCGGACATGCTGGGCTGGACGGTGCTGAATCATCTGAAGCAGGACCCCGGTACACGCCACATCCCGGTGCAAATGTTAACGCTCGACGAAGACCGCCAGCACGGGCTGGCGCGTGGTGCGTTCGCTTTTGTCACCAAACCTGCGAGCCCCGAAGGACTCCAGGCGGCTCTGGGCCGCATGAGGGATTACGCGTCGTCTCGTCGCAAACAGCTCCTGGTGGTGGAAGACAATCCAGCGGAGCAGCTCAGCATCAGCGAACTGCTTGGTTATGAAGACATCGATGTTAGCTTGGCCGCAAGCGGACAACAGGCACTTGCCATCCTTGGGGAGCGCGCATTCGACTGCGTGGTGCTCGACCTGAGTCTTCCCGACATGTCCGGGTTCGAAATTTTGGAACACTTCCGCGACACGCCTTCGCTTTGTGATTTGCCGGTTGTGGTCTTCACGGGAAAGGAATTGACACCGGAAGAGGATGCACGCCTGCACACACTGGCACGCAGCGTAGTCGTCAAGGGTGTCGAATCGCCGGAGCGGCTGTTGGACGAAACCGCGCTCTTCCTTCACCGGGTGGTGGCTGATCTTCCACCAGAGAAGCAGAGAATGCTGGACCGCTTGCACCGTTCCGACGACGCCCTGCAGGGTCGGAAGGTGCTGGTTGTAGACGATGACGTGCGCAATATCTTTGCACTGAGCAGTGTGCTGGAACGTCGGGGAATGACGGTCCTCACTGCAGGTACGGGCCGGGAAGCCATTGAAACTCTGGAATCGACCCCGGACTTGGCGATCGTTCTGATGGACATTATGATGCCGGAGATGGACGGATACGAAACCATGCAGGTGATCCGTCAGAATGCATCATTCCGGCGTTTGCCGATCATTGCGCTCACGGCCAAGGCGATGAAGGGGGATCGTGAGAAGTGCCTCGAGGCTGGAGCGTCTGAATATCTGGCTAAGCCGGTGAACACCGAGCAATTGCTTTCGGCGCTTCGCATGTGGCTACACAGATAGAACGGTGAAAGAGAGACAGCGATGAATGCAGACGACAGGGTCAATATTCTCATGGTGGATGACCAGCCCGCCAAATTACTCAGCTATGAAGTCATTCTCGGCGAGCTGGGTGAGAATTTGATCAAAGTGACCTCCGGGAAGGAGGCCTTGGAATATCTGCTGAAGAACGACATCGCAGTCGTGCTCATGGATGTAAGTATGCCGGAAATCGATGGTTTCGAACTGGCAGAGATGATCCGGCAGCATCCACGTTTTCAGAAGACGGCCATCATCTTCATTTCGGCGGTTCATCTGACGGACCTGGACCGGCTTAAAGGGTACCAGCGTGGCGCTGTGGACTACATTTCGGTACCGGTCATCCCCGAGCTCTTGCGAGCGAAGGTCAGCGTGTTTGCTGAGTTACATCGCAGGGCGCGTCAGTTGCAGGTTCTGAACAGCGAGTTGCGCCGGCTTTCCGTGCGCTTGATTACCATGCAGGATGAAGAAAGGCGTCGCATTGCGCGTGAGTTGCATGACGGCCTCGGCCAGGAACTGGTGGCGGCCAAGATCCTTCTCCATCGCGTCATGCAGCAGAACTCTGAGGCCACCAGGGCGAGTGCGGCCAGCGATGCGGCGGAGATTATCGATCGTGGGATTCAACAGGTCCGCAGCATGTCCCACCTTCTGCATCCACCTTTGCTGGATGAAGTCGGGTTGGTCTCTGCCCTCCGGTGGTATTTGGAGGGCTTTACCCAACGCAGTGGTATCGAGACCGCGATCGAGGTCGATCCTCTGGACTTCTCACGGCTTATGCCGGAACTCGAAACCGCAATCTTTCGCATTGTTCAGGAGTCCTTGAGCAATGTCCTTCGGCACTCTAAGGCGCACAAGGCATGGATTACGCTGACTGTGAAAGATGGACAGGTGGTAACCACAGTGCGCGATGATGGTCGTGGCATCGAGAAGCGGGTGGCGGAGCAGCAACCCGGCAGCATCGGCATCGGTATCAGCGGGATGAGCCAGCGCGCCAAGGAGTTTGGTGGAGAACTCCGATTAGCGATGGCTCATCCGGGCACACTGGTCGAAATCGTGATGCCTTGCAAGATCCTCGCGCCGCAAGACGCGTGTGCCACCGCTTGATAGACGGCGAGCCCCCTTTACGCCAGACTCAAACCACCGGCCTGCGGCCCTGGATTACTTGAATGACCAGTGCGACTAGGGCCAGAACCAGTAATATGTGGATAAAACCGCCCAAGGTGTAGGAACTCACCATACCGAGCAGCCACAAAATCAGCAGGATCACAAAAATTGTCCAAAGCATAGTTCACCTTCCTTTCACGCGAACGTTAGCTTGCACGCGCCATCGGTTTGTCGGTCTTCTGCCAGTCCGCAGCAGCCTCACCGGTGGAAGCGATGTCGGTTGCGCCAGTGCGCTCCAGCAGGTCCTTTGCCTTCTTGGTCCAGTTTGAGTCGTCACAATGAACCGAAAGTAAGATGCCACCATCCTTTATCCTGCCCTCGTAACGCTTCGCCTCATACTCAGGAATGCCCATTCCGATTAGCGCTCCCCCAATACCGCCGATAGCGCCGCCCACACCAACACCCGTCAATGCGGCCACGATCGGCCCTGCAGCGATAAGCGGTCCCACCCCGGGAATCGCCAGGGCGCCGATTCCTGCGAGCCAACCCAGAGCGCCTCCGATCACCGCGCCAGTAGTAGCCCCGGTCGCCGTGCCCTCTGGGGCCTTGGTGTTCTTCTCAACCGCGAAATCCTTTGTACCCTGGTTGTCGGGGAGGAGGACAGAAATGTCAGTGTTGCGAAAACCCTCGGCTCGCAACAGGTCGACCGCGTACTCAATTTCAGCTTGGGTGCGATAAATACCGAATGCTGCAGTGTTCTTTCCCGCCATGGAGAGGCTCCTTAGGGTGAGTCTAGTTGCGGCAGAATCACTGCCACGCAGATCAGGTTAGGCCGATGGTTGTGAGCTATCCATCCAGTACAATGCGTAATTTGCTCGAAGCTCTCCTGTAGTCGGCGGCATTACGTTCGAAAGATCTGCAAAAAGACTGTCTCCCCCCGGCTCCTTTCATTCAAGTCGGCCTTGCTGCGACAACCCAACAATTCTCGCGCGATCATAATCGAACGGTGATATCAGACCGGAGGCAAACTGCTGCCGAGTGAGGGCATCGAAGGCCGACAGCACTGCTTAATTGGGCCTTTTCAGGGCCGACGGTGCAGAAAGATAAGACACTAGAGGAGACTATTCGCAGTATGAAACGTATTCTGCTTGTTCTCATTTTCGGCTCCTGTTTTGCTGTGCCCTCATGGATGATGGCGCAAGACTCGTCGTATACGGAGAATCACGTGGAAGTCGGTGTCTTTGCCGACTATTTTCGGCTTAGTCAGACAGACCCCGATATCAACTTCGTAGGAATCGGGGGACGGTTCGGGTTCAACGTACATCCGAACATCCAGCTGGAAGCTGAGATGGCCTATGATTTCCGGCGCAACTTCACCACTACTTTTTCCAACGGTATCACCACCCAATTCGTAAGGACGGGTCTGCGTCCGCTGACCGGGCTTTTCGGACCGAAGTTCCAAGCGGGGACATCGGGGCCAGTTCGGGTCTTCGTTACCGGCAAGCTCGGGTTTGTGAACTTCGACACCTCAAACCAGAGCGCACCCGCTGGCTTCACGAGTTCGCTCGGCGCGGTTACCAACGGAGACACGCGGTTTGCCCTCTACCCGGGGGGTGGAATTGAAGGATTTTGGGGACCGTTCGGGTTGCGTCTCGAAGCCGGTGATGAGATTTACTTCGATAATGGCGCGCAGAACAACCTGAAGGTCACGTTCGGACCGACCTTCCGTTTCTAAACCTATGGCCATCCCACGGTGGGCGATCGCACGTTTGAACTGAACGTCAGCACGTGCAGTCGCACCACCAGGCCTCGGGTCCCCACCTTAGGCGCTAGGGAAACATTCGGTAGTCGTTAGCCGTGATGCGGTCTGCCTGCTTCTAAAGCTGGCATGCAACGACAACTGCAAGCCCAACTAGTGCACCCAGACGACTTGATGAAATCCGACCTGCTGAGTGAGGTACTTCTATTGGGGGGCGGCGTGGCGCTTGTGCTGTCTTTCTTGATGGTCATGTTCGCCACGGTTGCGAGTTGGTTGTTCCAATCCTAAGAACTTGCCGGAGGCGTAAGCCTCGCGCGTCCAGCACAGCCACTGCGGTATTTCATTCTGAAAGCTACCCAATCCAATGGATCGGCAGGGAAAGACTCTGACATGTAGTCTTGACGAAATCACGAGCGCAAAACCGGGTAGCCGCCATTGCAGCGGTCCGTTTGAGTTTCACAAAATACAACACGAGGAGAGGATATGACCATGAACACAGATACGCTCAATGGCAAATGGAAAGAGCTGAAAGGCGCAGCCAAGGTGCGCTGGGGTCGTCTAACCGACAACGACCTGGAAATTGTCGACGGCCAGCATGATCAACTGGTCGGGAAAGTCCAGCAGAGGTACGGCATCGCGCGGGAAGAGGCTGAAAAACAGGTGAACGAATGGAAGGCGAGGCTGCCACAGCAAGCCCCGTCCGAAGAAGGACGCAGGACCGCTTAGCAGGCCGCGTGTCGGCGCATGCTTCACAACTGCCTCCAGGATGCTCTACTAGGAAATTGTGCCAATGGCCAATACCAGTGCGAAAGTCGAGTAAAGCATGAATACGCTGCGGATTTTAGTGGTCGACGATTCGGAAGTGATTCGCCGCGGCGTGTGTAGCCTGTTGGCAGGCCAGCCGGAGTTGCGGGTAGTCAGCGTGGCCAGCAATGGATTGGAGGCAGTCGAGCAAGCCCGGGAACAACAGCCCGACGTGATTCTCCTGGATATTAGCTTGCCAGGGCTCAACGGTATTGAGGCTGCACGCCGGATCCGCAGCGTGGCACCGGATTCCAAAATTCTGTTCCTGAGTCAGTACGATACCTGGGCGACGGCAAGAGAGGCACTTAGGACGGGCGCAACTGGCTATGTCGTTAAATCGGATGCGGCTTTCGACCTTATCCCTGGAGTTCGATCCGTCTGCGAAGGGAAGTCATTTGTCAGCAGCACCCTCGCGGCTCGGGATCTTCGCCGAAAAGGTAGTCCAGACATACATTGAAAATGGAAAGTGCAAACAAAACAGCGGGCAATGGAGATTGGGGCACTAATCATTGTCCATCGCCCGCATCACTTCGCGTCAGGGTATGCGCTCACCTTACTTCCCCTCCCCTAAGCCGGCAATAAGGTGTTCGCTGTAGTCGCGACCGGAATTAGCCGTAGGAAACTCCTCAAGTCTAGCCGATGGCCAGCAGGTGCAACCACTCGGTTGCGACCTCCATCGAAAGCACAGATTTTGGAGATGTGGAACCGATGTCACTTCGATTGTCCCTCCTTTTCACAGCCTTGCTGAGCTTGATTTTCATCATCAGTTGTGGTGGCGGCTCGACAAGTACTCCCCCCTCCTCTGGCATGGCGCAGGTTAGCGTTCAACCTAGTGGTACCGGCACCGGAACGGTAAGCAGCACTCCACCGGGCATTGATTGCAAACCCACTTGTGGGGCGGATTTCCAGGTTGGAACTCAAGTAGCGCTTACCGCGACGCCCACTGCAAACTCGGTGTTCACGGGATGGGGAGGGGCGTGCAGCGGCGATGGCCCTTGTACGATCCGGTTGTCGGAAAACACATCGGCAAGTGCCACTTTCAGCCTTGTGCCTGTCCTTACCGTCACCACCACGGGACAAGGTACAGTTGTCAGCACCCCTGCTGGCCTCACTTGCGGACAGACCTGTAGCGCGCCTTTCAAACCCGGGACCCAAGTCGTACTTACTGCCACGCCCGGCGCAAATTGGGCGCTTTCAGGGTGGGATGGTGGTGGGTGCAGCGGAGACGGTCCTAGCTGCACCGTCACTATCAGTCAGAACACTCAGGTGAACGCCACTTTTAGTCCCAAACCGCTGCCCATGTTGAACGTAACTCTAAGTGGAAGCGGGCAGGGCACGGTTACCAGCAATCCTGCAGGAATCAATTGCGGAAAGACCTGCACCGCAGGCTTCACGTCCGGGACCCAGGTCACGCTCACCGCGACGCCAGGGGCGAACTCAACGTTTGCGGGATGGTCGGGAGGGGGCTGTAGCGGAATTAGCTCTACTTGCACGGTCACGCTCAATACGAACACGCCCGTGACCGCAATCTTTAACTCGACAATTGCTCCTTTCTTGACCGTAACTCTGAGTGGAACGGGTCAAGGTACCGTTACCAGTAATCCTTCGGGAATCAATTGCAAGCCAACCTGTACAGCATCTTTCTCGATTGGAACACAGGTCGTGCTCACCGCGACCCCGGGAACGAATTCAATTTTTGGAGGATGGTCCGGGGGAACGTGCAGCGGAAATAACTCGACCTGCAGCGTGATGATGAATAGCGATACTCAGGTCACGGCAACCTTCAGCCCGGCGGGAACGATCGGCGTACTCGACCACATCATTTTTCTGGCACAAGAGAATCGTTCATTTGACCACTATTTCGGCGCGATGCGGGGATATTGGGCGCAGAACGGGTATCCGGATCAATCGTTCGACGGCCTGCCGCAGTTCAATCCCGTGTCCGGCCAATTGCCGTTGTACGGTCCCCCTCCTGCGATTCCGGGATGTGACCCCAACTCGCCTCCTCCCGACACTTGCGTCTTTGATCCACAGAATCTGGTGACCTCATATCACTTGATCACTCAGTGCGTCGAGAACCCAAGTCCTTCCTGGAACGAGGGGCACAATGATTGGGACCATGACGATCCGACCGGTAATTCTCCCGCGACTTTGAATGGCTACGTCTGGACCGCGGGCTACGACGCCAGGGCCGACCACTTCTTTGACGTCGACGGAATTCGTGCCATGGGTTACTACGACGGCAGCGACCTGAATTATTACTATTTCATGGCCTCGAATTTCGCCACCTCGGACAGGTGGTTCAATTCGATCATGACGCGGACTCATCCCAACCGGGAATATATGATTGCCGGCACTTCTCAGGGCTATGCATATCCGGTAGGCACGGACAAACAAGATCAGGCACTGCTGACCGCGCCGACAATCTTTCAAGAACTGCAAAACGCGGGAATCACATGGAAAATCTATGTGGATCCGACGGGCAGCAGTTGCACCGGCCCGCCGTTCGATCCTGCCTGCCTGTTGACGCTCAGCTATGTGCAGTTCTTCCAATGGGGGCAAACCATTCCCACTGCCTACCCGAATAACATTGGGACCATCGGACCAACCGGTACCTGCGGAGGGTCGCCGTGTGATTATGAGAATGATCTGGCGAATGGAACCTTGCCGCAAGTCGTCCAGATCGAACCGGCAACGGACGCCGGTTTCGATGAGCATCCTTCGGTTTCGGACTCGGAGCCAAACGACATTCAGAGGGGAGCCAATTACGTCTCTTCCCTGATCAACGAACTCATGGACAGCTCGTCATGGAAGGATTCGGCGTTCATTCTGACGTTCGACGAGAACGGTGGATTTTACGATCACATCTCGCCGCAACCGGCCGTCAGCCCAGATGGGATCAAGCCGGTGGATCTGCTTCCGGGGGACATTTGCACTCAAAGCACGGGGCCCACCTGCGATTTCGTTTATACGGGCTACCGCGTGCCGCTGGTGGTGATATCGCCGTATAGCAAAAAAAACTACGTTTCGCACACCACTGCCGACCTGACCGCGATCCCGAAGTTTATCGAAACGCGATTCAATTTGGCGCCTCTGACAAAGCGTGACGCGGCAGAGATGGATATGACTGAATTTTTTGACTTCAGCAATCCGGCGTGGTTGACGCCGCCAAGTCCACCCGAGCAAAATACTGGCGGCGCTTGCTATTTGAACAAGCTGCCGTAAATAGTAGTCGTCGCCTCAACGCCGACACTCGAAGCTGGCCGAGGTGGACAGAGGTGGTCCATCTCGCGCAGTCTCGCGAGATCCCATACAATCTCCATTACTCTTGGCCCTCATTCCACACGTACAGAAACTCTGCGTCACTGGCGGTTGCAACATTCCGCCCGCTTTTGTGACTGGCGCGATTCAGCGCGGACCGTACCTTTTCCTTGCTCTCGGCTAGTTGGGCCAGGGGAACCTTGAGCGCAATGCCTTCTGCCACCTGATCCAGGTCGGAGAGAATCCGGGTGACCACCTCTTTGTGCTTTCCATTTCGACCCTGTGGAACATCCAGCTGGTCCATGGTTTTGAAATTCATCACAGCTTTATTGAGTCGCGGGCTCATCGTACCTCCTGCAGTAAAGAGACGTTAAACTAAACGTGACGTAATCGTATTACAGTCCTATCGATACCTGCAAGTATAAAATTCGACGTATTAAACGTGGGCTCGGCGCGATCCCTGGTCGCTTGAATCGAAGTGCAAAAAGTGCCGTTAAGTGAACAACTTACGGCGCTAAACGGAGGAAAAACCCGCCCAAAAGATATGACCCGTACGACTTCTGGTTTGCTACTGTGTTCACAGGTTCAAGGAAGGAAGTTCCAAGATGCAAGAATCGACAGCCATGCATTTCGAGCGAATCCCCGTGACGGAAGTGAAGAGGATGACAATGGACGGACTCACCGGGTACCCGGCAGACCTGCAAGAATTGGCGCAGCGCATCCCGCGGGAAACTGATTCAGGACAGATGATCAAACTCGTTCAGCAGCTTATTGCTAAGCTCGATGAGAGACAATTGCAAAGGTGCCAACAACGAAATCGTGGTATCTCAGTAGTCCAAAGCGGCCAATGAGCCGAAAGGGAGAGGTTGTTTCAATGCAAAGGCCGACAACGTATTTTGCGCAGATACCGGTCGAGATTGTGAAGAGGAAAATCGTGGAAGTGTCAGCGAGAAAGAACGAGCTAATGGCCGATGTGAAGAAACCGGCGGGAAAGACCATCCCAATGCTTCGCCGGCGGGGGTCTTGAACATGAGCACTCTCATCGACGGCAACGGGAACTCTCAACCTGAGCAAGACTTGCGTGAGCTGGCGCGGCGAATCCAGGAAGAAACGGATACCAACAAAATGATCGAACTGGTGCAGCAGCTTATCGCCAGGTTCGATGAAAGCAGATCCCAAAGGCCCAACGTTGCGATCCAAGATACCGAGAATGCCTAAGAATGCGCACGTTCACACCCTAGATTCACGACGTCACCAAATCGGCTCAATATTCCTAATTTTGAGCGTCCTCAGTTTGACGTCAACCACGCCTCTGACATGTACCGGTCTCCCTTCGTACTGACGACCGATCCGCTCGTCGTCAAGCAGAAGCTCCATCTCGAGGTTCACCTTCAACCAGTACTCACCTTGGCTTCTTACAATAACGCCCGCGACAGTTTGCAAGGTTTGCTGACCCTGAGGGTCCACATCAGAAGCTCGTCCTCGTCCTGGCAATGCCACCGCCTTTGCATTCTGTTCGTTGGCCTCTCCTGTGGGAGGCGAGGGCGCATCCGGAAGTGGTGCGGGCTCTTGCAGACGTGACCATGCGATCAATTCGCATCCGATCGTCTCTGCGGTGATGTCCGGACACGGCTGGCGCTCGGGGTGACTCTGGGAGAAGGCCGATGCTGGCCCGAGCAATATCAATATCGATACCAATAACTGGAACGTCAGGAACTTTGCGGGTTGTTTCATGGGGAGCGATTCCCGACGAAGTGGGCAGGACCCCGAGATGATGGCCAGAGCAACCCCGGTGCCAGAAGAGCCTAAGCTGTTTTGGCCTCGGCAGTGGGCTTGATGCGGTCGCGAACGCTGCGCTGAAAGTCTCGCCCTTTTCCGGCGATGACATCGCGAGTTTCCCGCCCGCTGGCCGGCGCGAACAGCAAGCCAGCGCCGGCACCGATTCCCACGCCGATCAAGAAACTGGCGGCGCTCGCTAACCCACGATGGTCTTCCCCCCGCGCCGATCGGTACAAGCGCTCGACGCGATCCGTAGCGGCGTCATAGCCGCGCGAAGCCTGGTCGGCGACGTCATCAAGTTTGCTGGTTACGCGGTCGTAGATTTGGCGGCGCTGCCGCGGTTCGGTCACGAGAAGTCCCATTCCGAATAAAAGCCTGAGAAATTGCTTCAATCTCTTGTCTCCATTCATCGCCTTGCCTCCAGAGCGTCCGATCGACCGGCCCCAACCGCGGGCCCGTTGACTTTTCACAATATCTCCAGGCTGAACTGATCTCAATCCGGTACAGCCCGTAGGCGCACTCAAAGGAGTCCGTAGAGCGGCCACTGCTGGAGTTAAGCAGAGAAACAAGAACGCCCCTCACGCCAGAAGGCGCGCAGGGCGTAGTGAGCGATTGTGTGGCCACTTAAAGCGGATAGAATTACGCCGCTGGATCTCCGGAAGCTGACACATGCGTAGGGATTTGCACCTGGATGATGTTGTTCTTCACGGCGTACACCACCAGGTCCCGAATCGAGTGGAAGCCCAGTTTCCGCATGATGTTGCTGCGATGGGTCTCGGCAGTCTTGGTGCTCAAATTCAGCACCGAGGCTACTTCCTTGGAGCTCTTGCCTTCCGCGAGAAGTTGAATCACTTCGCGCTCACGCGGAGTCAAGTGCGGCAACCGTGGAGGTGAATTCCTGACGCCATTGCCCCGGTCAAGAAAACCAGCCAGCACCATATCATTCACGCGCGGAGTGAAAAACATACGGTTTCGTTGCAGAGCTTCGACTGCGGACACTAGGTCCCGAGCGGCATCGGACTTCAACACGAACCCGCGCGCGCCGGCATCCAGCGCTTCCCGGATTACCTGATCGGAATCTGTAATGGTCAGCACGATGACTTTGCAACGCGGATCCTGCTGCACCAGCTGGCGGGTGGCGGCCAGACCATTGAGGCCGGGCATGCCAATGTCCACGATCACCACATCCGGTTTCAGTTCTTTCGCCTTCTCAACCGCAATCCGTCCATCGACTGCCTCACCGCAGATCTCCCAACCTTCATGGGATTGGAGCAATGTGCATAGTCCACGCCGCACTACCTCATGGTCATCGGCGATCAGAATTCGGACTTTCATGTGTTTGTCTCCCTAGCCGGTATTGGCCCACTCTTGTTCCGCACGGTAAAGTTTCTGTGCTGGCTGACTGCATCCACAGCTGCTAGCAAATCACGCGCCGCATCCGCCTTCACTACATAGCCTTTCGCGCCGCACAGCAACGCTTCCTGCAGCATTTGTGGCGAATCATGCTGGGTGACGATCAGGATTTCGCAATGGGGCGTTTTCTCCCGTATCTTCCGGCATGCCTCCAAACCGTGCAGCCTCGGCATGCTCAGGTCAAGGACCACCACGTCCGGGCTCAGGCGGTCTGCCATCTCGACTGCCTCTATGCCATCCGCAGCCTCAGCAACAACTTCCCAACCCTGATGCTCGCCCAAGAGAGTCCTCAGGCCATGCCGTACAACCGGATGGTCATCCGCGATCAGAATACGAACCGGCATAGGTTTCTCGCCCAAGGCAGGGCTGAAGCGCGGCTTCGTATCTCCACGCCCAGCGATTCTAGTCGACGCCCAAACCCGCTGGAATACAGGATTTCCTGTATTTTCAAGGCCATCCGCGTGCAGGCCCTGAAGGCCACGCGCCGAGCCCTACAATACCCCAATTCCGAGGCTGAATTACAGAAAAAAGCCCATTCCTGGGTACGCCAAAGACGGCCTAATCTTGGGAGAGCAGTACAGGAGGAAATGTGCCGGGAAATAGACATCTTCGAGGGGTAAGCGCCAAGGAACAACGCGAGTATGAACATATAAAGGAAAGTGCTGAGAAGTCCGGTCGTTACGGCAGCCGAGCGAAAGAAGTTGCAGCTCGGACCGTACTGAAGCAACACAAAGCCAAGGGTCACAGCAAGGGACGCTGAAGGTCAAGGGACCGTCGATCAATCTGAGGGCCCGGCCGGATTATTTCGGAAATACAGCTCCGGCGTTCTCATAGGCTCGCCAGTCTCAATCAAGGCGACGATACCTGGTTAGGATCTCTTCCAAACTTTACGCTCCGGAATGTCACCACGAACTCGGCACCCCGCGGAACCGCCTCCGCATGTCCGTTAACCAAATTGTCGTAGACAACAAAGTTGTACCTATCACCAGAAATGCCCGTCTTCAACGGCAGTACATGCATTTCGTTGGGTCAATAGGGATTCCACTTGATGGGCGCCACGAACGGCGGACACTAAGATTCAGACGGAATTCTCTGAGAGCCTGATGTTCCCAGCCAACCTCAATGGCAAGAAGCGAACAAAAACCGCCCCGCCAGCCCAGCAGCAGGAGCCTTTGGTATTGGATCAGCGGAATCGCGCTGTTGGCAATTGTGGTCATCACAGTGACCGGAAGCATTTTGGCTTCTCGGGCTGAGCCAATCTTGCGGGCGCGCGTAATTGAGACTCTGTCTGCACGATTCAAGAGCCAGGTCGAACTGGATTCCTTTCATGTGTCCGTGATGAACGGACTTCAGGTTTCGGGCGGGGGCCTGCGAATCTTTGGGGACACGGACCCGAACAATCACGAGCAGGGCATGCAGCCGATTATCGGCGTTGCAGAATTTCGGTTTCGTACTGGAATTCCTGACCTGCTTCGCTCTCCTATGCACGTGGATACGGTGTACGTAAAGGGATTGCAGGTAAATTTGCCGCCCAAAGAGCACCGCGGCGAGATGAAGAAACTGTCACCTCGGGGTGGAAAAATAAGAATCGTGGTGGACCGCCTGGTTTGTGACCGGGCGCAGCTAATCATTAACACTCTGAAACCGGGCAAGCTGCCGCTGGAGTTTGAAATCGAGAACCTGAAAATGACCAGCGTCGGACCCGGCTCTCCCATGCATTTCGAAGCCAACCTGACCAACCCCAAGCCCGTGGGAAATATTCTTTCCAGCGGATCGTTTGGACCCTGGGACGCAGACAGTCCTCGCGATACCCCGGTGAGCGGAGCTTATTCGTTCAACCATGCAGATTTGGGTACGATCAAGGGTATCGGCGGGATCCTCTCATCCACGGGCAAGTATGCTGGAACCCTTGACCATATTGTGGTGGATGGCGCCACCGACACTCCGGATTTCCGCATTGCCATCAGCGGGCGGCCCGTGCCCTTGCATACTGACTTTCACGCCATTGTGGACGGGACCAACGGAGACACCTACCTTCAGCCAGTGAGGGCGAGACTGCTGGATTCATCCCTCACGGCCAACGGCTCAGTCGTGCGGACAGATAACCCTAGAGGTCACCATGTAGAGCTGGAGGTGGCGATTGAACAGGGAAAGATCGAAGATCTGCTGAAGTTGGCGATACGGACCGATCCTCCGATCATGACAGGCGCAGTACGATTGAAAACGCACTTTGACCTGCCGCCCGGTGAGCCCGACGTTGCCAATCGTTTGAAACTGTCCGGAGACTTTCAGGTCTCTGGAGTACATTTCACCAACGAAAAGGTGCAGGGGAAGGTCGACTCCCTCAGCATGAGAAGCCAGGGAAGACCAAAACTGGCTCTGGACAATATTCCTGACAACGTTCCATCAAAGCTGACAGGAACCTTCAGCCTCATCCAGGGTCTGATTTCCTTTTCCCGGCTGCAGTTCCAGGTTCCCGGCACTGAAGTGCACCTTACCGGCCAGTACAGCTTGGATGGAAACCAGTTCGATTTCCGGGGCACGGCCCGCATGGATGCAAGACTCTCGCACATGGTGACGGGATGGAAGTCGGTACTGTTGAAACCCGTTGACCCATTTTTCAGCAAGAACGGGTCCGGGACAGAGATTCCGATCAAGGTTACGGGTACGAAGTCGGAACCTCACTTCGGCACCGATTTCGGCCACAAAGACAAGAACAAGAGCGGCAAAGACAAGGATCCGAGAGCTGAATAAGTACCTGTGATAGCCAGCCGAGGGGTGGGGACGAAATGCAACCGTGCTTCGCGGTTCTACCGTGCCTCTTCTTGTCTAAGCTTTTTAGCCAGATTCGTAATCTCTTTTTCCCTCGCCACGTTCACGATCCCTTTTGCGTCATCATGCAAACTCTCATGCAGGAGATTCAGAAGCCGGGCTTTAAGCTTTGCCCGTTTCTCGACCGACTTGGGAACGATGACCCGTTCGGCTTGCGCGTATTGCGAACAGGTCAGAGTGCTCCCAGTGAACGCAGTCGCGATACTCTGTGGTTGATCTCTTGATACTTGTCCCATTGTTTGTACGCTAAGAAAAGCAATAGCAGCGGAAAAGGCAAGCAGGGTAAGAACATTCTTTGCCACATTTCTACCTCCTCATTTCAACACCGTCACCACGCGCATTTGCAGCGAATTGCCAGCGCGTGACAAAGATGAGGTGTTACGCAGAGAAGTTGTTCCCCTACCGGAATTCAACAGTGATGCTAGTGTTTCCTTGGTATTCACCGTCGGAAGTGGGGAATCGTCAGCAATGGTTTTCGCGAAGCGATCTGGCGGTAATCAACTACGGTTTTACGGCAGGAGCGAGATCGTCGTGCTTGGCCGCAAGAGGCGCCCAGTGCTTGATTAAGCACGCCGTGCCCCTGGCCTGAGAGATTGAGCTTGCTGAAGGGCCGGGAACTAGGGCTGGGTACAGTATTCACAGTATTGCAAGGTGGCAGCTGCTTCTTCTAACTTTGATCTCGTGGATACGATTCCTTGTGCCTGACAAGGCCACATTGTTAGGGGCGGCCATGGGTTAGTGTCAGCAACATCGACGTTTGACCCTCACGGCCGCCTCGGTTTAAATCCGCACCTACGGCGATGAACTACGAGTTCTATTTTCTAAGAGACACCGGGCCGAACCAACCGCAGATACTACGGGTTATCGCTCCCAGCTTTGACAATGCGGCTGCGATTGTGGCTCGTCAATACGGATGGATCCCGGCTGGCGGTAACCGTAGGCGCGTGGCTGAATACATTGAATCTATCGACATTCGCCCGGTAGAGGTTCAGAATATCTTCGAAAGACGCCAGTCTGTAACCAGCGTTCCCTGAGTTCGTCCCCCCCTCACCAGCGAACGTTTTAACCAGCGATCTGTTGCTGCAACCCCCCGGCGAGTACTCCCGACGGCAAAATGGACAGACAGGTTCTCAACGCCTCGAGCGAGAAGAGCGCATTGTCAAGCGCGTGTCTTTCACGCACATCGCTTACAGAAAGGGTTAGTTCACGTCTTCGGGCCAGGATGGCAACCTGGGCGTCGGCAATCTTCTCGGGTATTTTCGGTTTGTCATTTTCAAACAGGGCGGCAACGTAGAGGTCTTTCCAGCTGCGCAATTGCTTTTGAGAGAAATTGTCTTCCATAACTCCCCCACAGTTCTCAGGCAAACTTTCTTGAGCGGTAGGATTAGATGAATATTAAATGCCAGCTAGGCAGACAATCGGGTAAACACTGCATTTACTGTTCGGTTATCTGTCAGGGAAAAAAGGCTTTCGGCCTTATCGTCACCTGCGAAAGGGTAACTACAGTCTTATTCTGCTGGGCCTAGTGCTTTACTACACAAACGTTACATTTCACGCCTGATTCAGTTTTCGGTTCCCGGCCGCTATGTTGAGTCCGCCGGGGACGATGGCGGCACGAGTTTTTATCGTTTCCTCGTCTTGGGCCCGATTCGAAGTCCAACGATGTCAGGTCGAGTCACGCCATCCTTCCCGCCAAGAACTGGCCTATATGTCGAAAACTCGATAGACCGTCGATGGACGCTGCGCCTCGAGCAGCGTGATCGCAACGTTCTGGACCGGTACTCCTCCCGCCGTCTTGCCTTCAGGCTGTCCGTTATGAGCGTGTCCGTGCAGCACCAGATCTGCGCCGTGGCGGTCCACAACTTCTGCCAGCCGCGAGGTGCCGAGAAAGGGGAAAATCTCCGGTGCTTCGCCCATGACGGTGCCGACGATGGGCGAATAATGAAGAACAACGACGCGCTTTTGCGTCCGCAATTGAGACATGGCGCGCTCCAGCTTCAGGGCCTCATCGATGGAAGCCTTCACAAACTCCTTGATTTCCGGCTCCCCGAATGCCGTGAGCACACCTCGTCCGAAGCCACCCACAAACCCCTTGGTGCCGGCGAATCCCACACCATCCCGCTCGTAAGCGGTGCCGTCCAGGACTTTGACTCCGGCCGCTGCCATCATGGAAATGAGTTCTGCTTGCTTGCCGCTCTCGTAGTCGTGATTCCCCAATACTGCAATGGTGGGCACTCGCGAGCGCACAACTACATTCAGCAAAAGTGCCATCTCGTCCGGCAGGCCATAGTTTGTAAGATCTCCGGCCAATACCAGAACATCGGATTCTTCCCTGACCCGGCTGAATTGATCGTGCAACACACTCTGACGGGATGCGGTGAAGTGAAGATCGGCAGTCGCCGCGATTCTCATTCAACCTCAGTTACCGATGTCCCATTGCCGGGCCTGCCATGCAGGCTCGGCGGAATGGCTCGTAAACGGCGGCTGCGGTATTCAGCCAGTAGATTGTCGAAACCCCACTCCTTGACGTCGATCGCAAACATTTTAGGGTCGACCAGACTGCCACGAAACTTCGCAGTGGGATCAGGTCTGGAAATAGCTTCCTGGAAGCGCGTCAGAAGCGTCTGCCACAGCGTCTGTGGAACGTAGTACGTTTGGGCCGGATAACAATAGCGGAACAGCACCAGCGCCCAGAGTAACATCTCCCAATTTTCACCCACCAGGCTTAACACCCTTTGCCAGTCCAGATTCCCACGCGATCCATAAATCACATGAGCGATGTCGACCCCGTCGAAGCGTTCACGTCGGGTAACGAATAGCTTGGAAGCCAACAGCTCTTCGGGCGCGAGGACCCTGGTAGGCACTCCGTGGACCATCGCGGGCTTGGAACGTTCGATCCAAGAGGGCTCTACGATGAGTGCAGCATTGCTCATGCCAGTGATCAAATCAACAAAGAACCCATCGCGATGGGTCTTGAACAACCAAACCGGGTCGCAAACTTCACATACAAACCCCTGCTGGCGAAGGTATTCCATTGCAGTTACAGCGGTCTCGGCGGTTAGAAACACATCGAGATCCTTGGTGTCACGACAAATCCCCGTATGCTCACGGAGAGCGAAAGCTCCGGACACGGCATAGGCAATCCTCTTCGCCTCAAAGAGGGCCAGCACTTCCTGAAACAGGGATTGCTGCTGTTCGGGGATCTCCGCGGCTGATGACGAGGTTTCTGGGAGATCCACCGGCTGTTGCCCCGGGTGCTTAAACATTGCCCTTGGATGTGCGCTGAGGTGGCGCCCGTTGCCGGACCCCCTGGGGTTTTCGATTCTGAAAAGAGAGTGCAGGCCCGGGTTTGGACTCAACCCGTGTCTACCTTCCCGCCGACTACAGGAACATTGAGACCCATGTACGGTCTCGATGGGCGCAACACAGATCCTCATTCTGGCCTCTAACTTCTAGCTAAATAGCCGGTCAGGAAGGAGTTTTCTGATGAGTATCTTCACCATATTGTTTGTCGTATTGCTGGTTGCCTGGATTACGGGGTTCACAGTTTTCCACGTAGCCGGGGGGTTGATCCATCTGTTGCTAGTTTTTGCGCTCATTTCGTTGATTTTGCATTTCGTACGGGGCGGAGCCAGCACCGCGTAGACCCGCGCAGGCCAACGGGATTGCATGGGGGAAGCCCCATGCAATCTTCTTTTCGTTATTGGCGGCCTCATAACGTCGAAGCAGGTTTCCTTCAGATGTTGGAGCTAACGTCGCCAGACACTGCCCGCTGGAATTCGAACAATTCCCACAGTTTTCACAGGATTCGCACCATTTTGAAGCACAAACCTACAGGGAATACCTGATGGACTCTGCGATCGGGGCGCCTAAATACCCCCAGGTGCTAGTGGACTGACTCTCCAGGGTAATATCCTTTGCGGGTACGAACGCTGAGCTGATGGTAGCCGGGGGTCTGGGCTGTTACTTGAATCGGCCGGTATCCGGAGTCCTGCCTGGGATTAGTCGACTTATACCCGATGGTATAGCGACTCCGAATGTCATGGCCAATGGTCCGACTGATGGTGTCCAATTCGTCCAGGGTACGGGGAAAAAATGCCGCTCCCCCCGTGCTGTCCGCCAAGGTGCCGAGGACGTCCTGATCCTTGGGTTCGAGGCCATCGCCCAGCAAGCCGATAGCATATAACGTGGGCCCATTCTGTTGCTGCAGTCGCAGTCGAGCCTCTTGTAATGTTTCCCGGCTGGCATTGTCCCGTCCGTCAGTAATCACCAGCAAAACCTTGTTATCAAGGCTGGGATTGTTTCTCAGATGAACGGAAGAGGCAACGATGGCATCGTATAGAGCAGTGCTGCCCTGCATCGAAACTCTTTGGAGAGCCCCGCGCAATAGATTGACGTCAGAGGTGAAGTCCTGGTCAAGATAGCCGTCCTGACTGAAGTTGACTACGAAGATCTCATCCTCGGGATTGCTTTGACGGATGAGATTGAGCACTGCCTCATTCACTTTTTCTCGCTTCTCCCGCATCGATCCTGAGTTGTCAATCACGATTCCCATCGCCACCGGAACGTCTTCGCGGTGAAAAGAGGTAATGGTCTGTCGCGTTCCACTCTCGAAAACTGAGAATGTACTCCGGTCAAGATTAGGTACCAGGTGTCTCTGCTCATCCACCACAGTAGCGTGCAGTATGACTTCCTCGACGCGCTTCTTGAACACGAAAACGCCGCTGTCCTGGTCAGACGGCGCCTGGCCGGCATCGGCTGTGGGCGGGTTATTGTTGGCCGGCTCGGATGGCGGCACCGACGCAGGTGCTGCCGGAGCGCCGGAAATTGCTGGCGTAGGCTGAGACTGTGCCCCCGACGCAGCTGGCGCAGGGTTGACAGAAACTGCAGGCGACGTCTGCGACGGTGTTTGCGGTGCGGGTGATGCAGTTGTCCCAGAAGGGTCCGGCAAGGTTTGAGACTGCGTTTGAGCCAGCGATCGCAAAGGAAACCACAAGCAAATCAGAACCATCAACCCGGCACCAACCCGCCGGGGGATGGCGGTGATGAGGCGTGCTCTATTTTGTATGGAGCTGGACATAAGAGGCATAGTTTGCAGGTTCGACCTCGGCCTCACTTGCCGGCAACGCCAGGCACAGGCTCGGCGGAAACCAGGAAATCCCGCCACAGTTTCCGGTCTGGCAGATAGTCGCGCTTGTAGGTAAGCCTCATCTGTGTCTCACAACCCAATGCAATACACCAGCGGGTCGCTTCTATCACGAAGTACACGATGCCTCCTTTGGCATTCATGCCGCGACGAAGGGCCACGCGTAGTTCATCGAAATGCGGCCGACCCAGTGAGCGCAACTACCAGGATCAAGAGCAAGGGAATGAAGATGACCATGCCACTGCCCGCGACCAAGATCTCACCTAATAGACCGGCTTTCGTTGCACCGTGATGGACCATAAAAAGCGCCTACCACCCTTTTGGCACACTCACAAGATGCTGTTGCTCGATCGAGGGTTGGCTTGAACGGTCCTGGGTTCAAGACCTGCTCGCACCCACAGCACCGGCAGACACGAGCGGATCCTGACCGCGCGGGGCGTAGTCCCAGGCCCCAAAACGAGAATCAACTCCCGCTTCAAGGCAAGTACAGAGTTTGCTGTAGCGCGAATTTGCCGGGGCCTCTTTCAGAACTTCCTGGTATCGACGTTCAAGTCCTCTCCCTTCACAACATAGCCAATGGCACGACTCGTGCAAGGTGAAACGGTAGAGGGAAGCCATGTTAGACATCCACGCCGAGAGAATTGAAGACGTAGCGATCGTTGAGTGCAACGGGAGAATCGTCCAAAGCGATAGTGCTTTCGCGCTACGCGACGCAGTGATGTTGCAAGATGGCGTCCGCATTATTTTGCTGGATCTTTCGGCTGTGTCCTCGATCGAGGGCGGTGGCCTGGGCATGCTGATGTTTTTGCAGCGCTGGGCCTATGATCACGATATTCGTTTCAAGCTGTTCAATCCCACCAGAGCGGTACGGGAGCGCCTTCAGCTGGCGAACTCGCTCCCGGAGTTTGAGATCGCTACCGCCGACGAGATGCTTGCCATCCTGGGCGGCCCGCACATGCGATTCGCGGCCTAAGCGCAACTCCTACAGAGGAAGAAATTCAAGAAGAGGGTTTACATGCACCCCTGAGGGAACGAAATCATTGTGCGCTGCGCGATCTCCGGCATAACGACCGCGCGGCGCACAATCGGATCTACTGCGGCTGCGATGCGCTGCCCGCAGACCCACGACACTGTTTGGAAACCATCTTGACATTGGTCACTTGAATGGTGGATCCGCCCGAGGTACCTGTAGACGGCTGTGCCTGGCCCTGGTCTGTGGCCGACGCTTGCGACCCGGTATCACTTGCAGCCTGACCCGTAACCGAAACTTCGTGGCCCATGTGCTTTTTGAGTTGAGGTTCGCTGCCGACCAGTTTGTAGGTAGTGCCGGTGCCGTCCTCGGTCAACATGTAGTTACCGTCGCCCCCGCTGAGACAGCCCTGGACAGTATTCGCGCCTGCCGAGGTGTTGGTGCTGGGAGTTGCCGCCTGACCTGCGGTGGAGTCGTCCTGAGCCAGAGCCAGGGAAGCGCAAAATATCCCGAGGGATAACAAAAGAAGCATCTTCTTCATAAATCTTCCTCCGAGTGGTGAAGTCGTCCGAAGCTGCTGCTCCAGCGTTGACGGTCAGCGAAAGTCTCGACAAGTACCGACTCGGCCGTCGGCGGCTGCATACGTCGGTACGCACGGCGCACCGCTTCCAACTGCCATCAACCTAAGCTTCGGGGTGGCGAACCGGAATCCCGTTGAAGCCGTATCTCATACGGGGAGACCCTGTACTCGCACTTTTAATGTACTTGGATGAAATAGCATGGAATCAGCCCTACTCGAACCGCGATCAATTGTTCCCAGTAGCCGTGGTTTGCACGTGCTCGGGCTTTACGTCTACAATCTCTGTGATACAGCAGCTCATGAAGAGAACGAGAAGGCTTCGTAGCTGCATCCTCCCTGGATGCCATCCATTTGCGTTCTTTTTTGAGCAAATGCAATGGTATGAAAGTGTGACGCAGGAAAGTCCTTGGTAATTCGACGCGGAGAGGTGGCAGAGTGGCCGAATGCGGCGGTTTGCTAAACCGTTGTACGGGCTAACACCTGTACCGAGGGTTCGAATCCCTCCCTCTCCGCCATACAGTCTGGGTTGCAGAGAAACCAGGCTGCATTCCCCTGAAAATCGCTCGAAAAAGCCGCAATTCTGCAATTCTCGCTCCAAAACCGGACCGGAGAAGGTGTCCTGCTGAATCCGGCAGACCAAGGTTGCGGCCATTTTCTCTGGAGAGGACATTGGCAGTCCGGTTTCAGTCATCCCCCTAGGCGAATGCAATGCGATCACAAACCGATCATTCGGCGAACGCGACTTGACTTTTGCCCCACGCTGCCCTGCCAATTTCTGAGAAGCCCGTTTCTAGATCGTCCCGTTTTACGGCAGCGGCGTTAGAAAACCCTGACCGGAACTGCTCCCATAGAAGCCGTGAAGATTGGCCTTCTCGGTTTCCACACTTGGCGTTAGCAATGGGTAGTTTTCTAATCCAGGTTGCGCCAAATGAGCGTCCAGGAAAGGTTGGCATCCTTTTCTAGGCGTTAGGCCGTGAATCTAATCCCGTATTTGTTGAGTTTGTATGCAAGCGCACTTCGCGAGAGTCCCATGCGGCGGGCCGCCTCAGCCTGTGCCCCCCCGGTAGCGGATAGTGTGCGCACGATGAGTTCTCTTTCGGTTTGCTCCAGCAGCGCGGTCAGGTCGAAGGATGTGGAAGTAGAGAGCGTCGAAGGTTCAAATCCTGGTTTGTTGTCGACTTGAGCAATCCGCTTGCACACCTCGCGGATAACCGGGGTTTCGCCGTTGATCTCACGGGTTCCTTCGAGGTGCCTCACCCGGTTCTTTAGTAAGAGGTTCTCGCGTAAAAGCAGTGTGCGCTCACAGGCCCGGCGCACGGTGGCGCGTGTGACCTCAGGGTGACAGGGGTTCGTGAGGAAATCGAACGAGCTGTGCCGCAGGCTTTCGTACGCCAATTCGATACTGGCGATGGGTGCCAGAAAAACCACTGAGATGGTTGGATCGGTCTCGCGAGCTGCTGCGATCACTGCCAGGCCTTCGCCGTCGGGCAACCTCTGGCTGGTCACGACCACATCAAAGTCAGCGTCCGCAAGACAACGCTGCGCCTCTTCGACTCTCGCAACCTCCAAAATGTCATGCTGATCCTGACGCAAGTTTGACGCGAGCGACTTGCGCATGCTCGGTTCGTCGTCAACGAGAAGCACTCTACCCATCTAGCAAATCACTCCCTCCCGGAGTAATTCTTGCGTTACAGACAAAATCTGAGACCAACATGTTCGCCGCGGCCTCGTTGGCGAATGATCCACGCTCTCATACGGCACGAGCAAAACTGGAAGGCACGCCCCGCTTTCTAATCTAACGGCAGAAGGAAAAACAGAGTAGGAGGCCGATCACAGGTCATTGTGATCTAGTTCCGAAGGGCCGGCGGGAATCCCAGAACTGACAGCTAAGCCCAAGAGAGCAGTGCGCCTTTGTCACGTTGCGTGGTGACATCCGTCATATTGATTTTCCTGGCACCGGGCCTACACTTACTTGTTACTTCTCAGCAGTGCAATGTGGATGACTGGGCCTAGACCGAAATATCCAGATTCCTTGCACGAGTAGGAATCAGAACAAACCAATAAGAATCTTGCTTCCGGCAATCTTGTGTAGAAGCGTCCATATGGCGGACTTGAGCAGCACTCAGTATTCACTTTTTCGGATTCTCGCCGTAAACGCTATCGTCTGGTTTGCAGTCCTTTCGCTGGCCCAAATCTCGCCCGGCCCGCTTGCGCGCGCCCATCAATCCCTAAACGGTCCGACCAATTGCACGACCTGTCACCGATTAGGTGGCGAGAAGACGTTCAAATGCCTGGATTGCCATGCCGAGATGGCCACCCGGATAGCAGCGCACAAGGGCCTGCATGCCGCTTATCACATCAACCCAGGCTCCAGCCAAGAGTGCGCAAGCTGCCACTCAGACCACAATGGAGAGGACTTCCCGCTGATCAAGTGGGATCCGAAAACATTCGATCACAAACAGACTGGATATGTCCTCGAAGGCAAACACGTGGGGTTGGCGTGCAGTCGTTGCCATTCCGCTGAGAGAGTTTCTGCCTCTGAGCGCGCGACCATCAAAGTCAGGGACTTGAACAAGACTTTCCTGGGAGTCTCTCCCGCCTGCGTCACTTGCCACCAGGACGAGCACAAGGGACGGCTGGGTTCAAACTGCCTGCAGTGTCACAACTTCACGGATTGGAAGACGATCGCAGTCAGCCAGTTCGATCATTCCCGAACCCGCTATCCGCTCACCGGATTGCACGCACAGGTCGCATGTCAGAAATGTCACACAGCTGGGCCGGATAATAAACCACGATACGTCGGCATCCCATTCGGGCACTGTGTGGATTGCCACAACGACCCCCATCGCGGGAGTTTCGTACAAAGTTGCGAGTCGTGCCACAGCACCAGCGACTGGAAGAAGATTTCTCTTCCGGCGGTGAATGAACATTTCGATCACTCTAAGACCAAATACCCGCTGCTGGGGAAGCATGCATCGGTTGATTGCATCCGGTGTCACGGTAGCGGCGATTTCAAAAAGGCTCTGGCGTTCCAGAAATGCATGGACTGCCACAAACCGGATCCGCACCGCGGGGAGTTTGCGAAGCGGCCTGACGCAGGGGAATGCGCCTCGTGTCACTCGGTTGAGGGCTGGAAGCCTTCAAAGTTTACGGTTAAAGATCATGCTTCATCGGCGTATCCGCTGGTAGGCGGACACGCCCGGTTGCAATGCGCGCAGTGCCACATTCCGAAGGGTCAGGACACGTTGTTCAAGATCAAGTTCCAGCGCTGCACCGACTGCCACAGCGATCAGCACGCTGCGCAGTTCGCAGCCGCTCCCTATTTCAATGCTTGCGAACGCTGCCACAATCTTGAAAGCTACAAGCCGTCCACATTTACGCTGGCCCGGCACAAAGAAACCCATTTCGTGCTTACTGGCGGACACATGGCAGTTCCCTGTGGTGACTGCCACAAGGAGACGACGCAGTTCCAGCCAAAACCCAGTGTAATCTATCACTGGCAAAATCTGGACTGCACTAGCTGCCACGCCGATCCACACAAGGGCCAGTTCAAAGCTCGAATGCTACAGGTACGCACTGACGGAAGGCCCTCTGGGTGCGAAGCCTGTCACTCCACCAAGTCATGGAAGGAGTTGACCCGGTTCGATCACACACGAACTTCCTTCCCGCTGGTTGGAGCCCATAAGGCCACAGCTTGTATTGATTGTCACAAGCCGGCCAACCTCGAGACCACATTGATCAACGTCGATTTCAAGACGGTTCCGCACCAATGTGAGGATTGCCACGAAGAGGTCCACGGCAAACAATTCGCGAAGGGCGCAGTTACACCTTGCGCCGACTGCCACAACAGCGCCAAATGGAAGCCCTCTCTGTTCGATCATGACAAGAGTGCCTTCTCTCTCCAAGGTGTACATCGCAACGTGAAATGTGAAGCCTGTCATAAGCTTAACCGCCTGGTCGACGCCAAGACTGTGCTGTTCTACAAACCCACCCCCAAGGAGTGTGCCGCTTGTCACGGCCCATCGGTCACTAACACGCAATCTCCGCATTGATTGCGTCGTCTGAACGGTTGGACGAGCGTCAAGTTTTTTGAACACCTCCTCCGTGCAAGTAAGAATTACGATTCGCGCGAAGAACTTACATCTCCGATCAATAGCACACCACTGGACTAGAACCTTCGCCAACCTATGACTCGGCGCGTTGCACAGCACCTTTGGTTACTTTTTCATGAGACACGCAACCATTTACTCTGACTGGGCTTCGAATTGCATAACTCGTCCAACACGGCATTATTCGTACTCCTCGTTTTTAAAATTGCAGCGGTATTTGGGATTCGGGCGGGCCATGTCGGGGTCGGGGGCTGTACTTACTTTAGTAACTTCGGTAGTGTTGCTTTTCGCAACGCCTGCGTTGGACGCGCAGACGCCGCAACCCTACGCCAATACACGCAGCCCCCACGGCGCCCTGAATGTCCCGTGCCAGAACTGCCACACGCTCAACGGTTGGAAGCCGATCCGAAGCATCCCGGAGTTCGACCACAATGAGACGCGCTATCCGCTCCGTGGCATGCACCAGGGAGTGACCTGCATTGAATGTCACACTAAGCCTGTCTTCAGCAATGTTGGCCTAAAGTGCGCTGATTGTCATGCCGACATTCACAAGCGCCAATTCGGCGTTTCCTGTGAGCAGTGCCACACCGTGAAGGGGTGGCAGGTCTCAATTCAGCAGATTCAGCAGCACACCCAACGATTCCCGCTTCTGGGCGCGCACGCGGTCGTAGAGTGCGACGCCTGCCATAAGGGCCTGGCAACTTCGCAGTACAAGACGATGTCAACCGCCTGCTACTCCTGTCATGCCCAGGATTATCAGGCGACCACCGGCCCGAGCCACGCGCCCGCCGGGTTCTCTACTACCTGTGATCAGTGCCACAATTTCGACAACTGGTTTGGCGTGAAATTCGATCACTTAAAGTACACGGGGTTCGCGCTGACCGGAATGCATGCCACCCTGGGGTGCACGGCCTGCCATGTGGGCAACAAGTTCAAGGGCACGAATGCCGATTGTGTGGGTTGCCACCTGCATGATTTCCAGAAGACCACCAACCCGAACCACGTGACTTCCAATTTCCCGCAGACTTGTCAGGCCTGCCACAGTACTACCGCGTGGCAACCGGCCAATTTTGATCACACTACAGTAGGGTTTCCGCTGACGGGTGGCCACGCGAATCGGCAGTGCAGTCAATGCCATGTCAACGGGAACTACAACCTCACCAGCACTGCGTGCAATACCTGCCACATGAAGGACTATAACGCCACCACCAATCCGAACCATGCGCAGGCCAAGTTCCCAACCAGTTGCCAGCAATGTCACAACACCACCTCCTGGGGCACTGCAACCTTCAATCACTCCACAACCGGTTTCGCACTCACGGGAGCGCACGCCAACCTTCTGTGCGCGCAGTGCCACGTGAACGGTAATTACAGCCTGACCAGCGGGTTGTGCTCGACCTGCCACATGAAGGACTACAACGGCACCACCGACCCTAACCATGTGCAGGCCAAATTCCCCACCACCTGCGATTCCTGCCACTCAACTGCAACATGGGGCGGTGCTCACTTTGATCACTCCAGCACAGGATTCCCGCTGACCGGCGCCCACGCCCCATTACAGTGTTCGCAGTGTCACGTCAACGGAAACTACAAGCTGACCAGTGCAGCTTGCGTCACGTGTCACCTGAACGATTTCAACAAGACCACGAATCCGAACCACGTTAAGTCAGGCTACCCGACCACCTGCGATGTGTGTCACAACACCACTGCGTGGATTCCGTCCTCGTTCAATCACAACAACACGCCTTTCCCCTTGACCGGTGCACATACCAGCGTGCCGTGCTCAAGTTGTCACGTAAATAACAACTACACTAACCTTCCGACGGACTGTTACTCCTGTCACAAGACCGATTACCAGAACACAACGAACCCCAACCACCAAGCGGCGGGATTCCCCACGACTTGCCAGACCTGCCACAACACCACCTCCTGGGCGGGAGCCCACTTCAACCATCCTTACTTCCCGACGAACCATGGGAACGCGACGGGCTGCAACAGCTGTCATACCAACCCGCAAAATTTTGCAGTGTTCTCATGCACAATCTGCCACCTCAAGCCCAAGACTGACCAGCAACATCAAGGGGTCGGCGGGTATGTGTACAACAGCACCAACTGTTATCAATGCCATCCCAATGGACAGGGTGGGGGATAAGGGAAACGACCGGAAGGCGGCAAGCGGAGCGCCAGCGAGTGATCACCTTAGATGAAAGCTGTGAAGAAACAACTTGTGACCTTAATGCTGCTGCTGTCTTTGTCTGCAGCCCAGAACGCAGACGGTAGGGCTGCGACGCTTCAGGATATCCTCGTCGTGCATGAGAATGGGGAGCTGCGCATGGAAGTAGTCCTGAGCGCGCCCGTGAAAGCGTTTGTTACGACGGAGCGCCATCCTGACCGACTTCTGCTGCAGCTGCCAAACACAACCGATGGCACCAAGCATCAGAAGATCGAAGTCAACAGCAACGGTGTGCGCACTATTCACACACAGTTCGCCTACGAGGACAGCCAAAGCACCAACATCGTGATTGAACTGGATCACGCCCGGCCCTATACATTCAGGTCCGAAAGCAACCGACTCATTCTGACCGTTGCCGAATCACGAGCACACAATTCAGAAAATGCACCACCGGCCGCTGTGGGCGTGCCGATAGCAGCCAGCGCACAGAACAATTCCAATTCGAAATCAGCCGTTTCTCCGTCTTCAGCCGCAGCGACCGCCCGGGCAGTTTCCTTCGGAGTTCCGACCAAGCCGGCGGTCACAGAAGGTTCTTCTACGGCTGCCGTTTCAACGAAGTCAGACCCCACCTTAAGGCGCAGCGCGGCGGTTTCGTCGAGCAACGCCACTGTCCCTCCCCGTGGCCCTGCGGGAACTATCATTCCAGCAGCGCCGATTCCGCAAACGGTACAACCTGGTCAGAACGCTCATACCGAGGTTGGATCGCAGCAGGCCAGCAGTTCATCAGCGATCGTGGAGTCGCCGTCTGACGCCGGGAGCAACCCACCGCAACTCAGTGCGCGCTCGGCCGTCTCAAGTCTGCGAACGGTATTCAAGGTGAAGTACGTCGCAGAAGGCGTGGCATACGTGGACGGTGGGCGCAGCTCAGGTTTGAAAGAGGGCGTGAAACTGGAAGTCCAAGAGACTGATCTTCCCGCACACGAAGGAGCAGCGGTCGCACCATCCGATCCCAGAATCGTTGCCGAGTTGGTGGTTACCGCGGTTGCCGAGACCTCCGCCGTTACCGACGTGAGTTCGCCCAAGCGTCCGCTCAAAGCGGGAGATCTCGCATATCTTTCTTCGAGCGATGCTGAGGCCCTGGTGCAGCAGACAGCGCTCAGCCCCACTCGAAAATATCCGGCTGTGGTCAGTTTCACTGAAGGTGACACGCTGGATGATGAAGTTCGCGAAGAAGTCCCTCGCCCGCCGCTGCCTTCCGTGAACCGCGCCCGCGGCCGTTTTGGCTTCGATACCATGACCACGATCAGCCACGGCACCAATGGCATGACCAGTTCGGATTTCGGCATGGTCTTCCGCGGCGACATCACTCGCATCAACGGCACTTACTGGGACCTGAGTGGCTACTGGCGCGGGCGTTTCACTTCGCAGACTCCAGCGGGTCAGCAGACGCTTCAGGACCTGCTCAATCGCACCTATCATCTGAACCTGACTTACGACAATCCGAATTCCAGTTGGGTAGCGGGATTTGGACGGCTCTATTTGCCATGGGCCTCCAGCCTCGACACCATTGACGGCGGATACTTCGGACGCAGGCTCTCCAAAAGCGCAACCCTCGGAATCTTCGGAGGGTCTACGCCCGATCCCACATCCTACGATTACAGCCCCGACCGGGTGATTGGCGGAAGCTTCATCAATTTCGAAGGAGGCGACTACAGCAAAGTTCACTACAGCAGCACGTGGGGCGGCGGAATCAGCATGTTGAAATGGCAGCTTGACAAACCCTTCGGGTTTGCCGAAAACGTGATCTCTTACACCCAGCGTTTGTCGGTCTACGACGCAGTGCAAGTGGATAGTCCGAGCGGAAATGCTGCCGTAGCCGCACCCGGCATGGGCCTGAGCCGAAATTTTTTCACTTTTCGCGTACAGCCGCATCCTCGGTTGGAGCTGGATTTCAATCACACCTATTTCCGTGACATTCCAACCTTTGATCCCACCCTGATTGGCACGGGATTACTGGACAAGTACCTGTTTCAGGGGTTCAGCGTCGGCGCGCGCGTCGAAGTTAAGAAACAGGTTTTCGTTTATACCCAACTGGGCCGTAGCAGCCGCACTGGTGACGCCAATAGTTCGCTCAACCAACTGTACGGCATCACCTTCGGACACCTGCCTTGGTTCGGCCTGCGTGCTGATTTTCACTATGCGCAATTCAGCAGTTCATTTGGCACTGGTTCCTACAAGGCGCTTTCAGTTTCCCGGACTTTTTCCGACAATCTGCGGCTGGAAGTACTGGCGGGTAAACAGTCATTTAGCTCTCTGATGACCACCGATAACGGCTCCTGGTTCGTCACCAGCAACGTTGAGACGAACTTGGGTTCGCATTACTTCATTCAAGGGAACTATACCGTCGATCGCGGCCAATTTAGCTACGACCAGTGGGGTTTTACGCTTGGCTACCGCTTTGACTCGAAAGCGAGGCATGGGCAATGACGCGGTGTAAGACATTCGTGAAGTGGGCGCTTGCAGCTCAGATTCTTCTTGTGTTGCATGGCAGTTGCTTCGCCGTGCCTCCTGATTTCGCTGTATCCAATCCCCTTGATGACGTGCTCTCACTCACAAGCGCGCAAGTGACAAAATTCCTCGACGAGTTCTCGAACGTGAAGTGCACAGAGGAGGTAGAACAGCAGAAGCTGCGCACGGACGGCAAGGTCGAACTGAAAGAGCAGTCCACCTATGACTATCTCGTCATTCTTACCAACAACGGCGGCGACCTTAGTTTGGGCGAATCCCGCCTCGCTCTGCATGAAGCCAAGCGTGACCACAAGAATAGGCCCCTGCTGGTAAGCAATGGTTTCGCCACTCTGTTCCTGGTCTTTCATCCCTACTACCTGGACAGCTTTAAATTTGCGCTTGCTGGTGAGGCTGTCAGTGACGGGCATCCGCTTGTGAAGGTCGGCTTCCAGCACATTCCAGGAATGCGATCTCCGGCAGCGTTGGCGTTGCGGGGACGTGAATATCCTCTTGACCTCTCGGGGGTGGCATGGATCGATCCGCGGACCGGAGTTATTACCAGAATAGAGGCCGGCATTGAAAACAGTTTGGAGGACGTGGGCCTGAAATCTCTGCGTTCGGAGGTGGAGTTTGCGCCCGCTCCCTTCCGCGACCTGAAGGAGCGCTACTGGTTTCCGTCGGTTGCCAGTGTGGAAGTCGAAACACCGCGGCAACACTGGCGCAACACCCATCGATTCATCGACTACAAGAGGTTCTCAGTTAGCTCGGAGGAGCAAGTCACAAACAAATGAGCACTAATGCCACAGTTGCAACTGCTGTCATTTCGATTCCTCATAAGGATCGCGGGCACCGAATTCTCCTGGTGTCGGGTTATGTGCTCGCCATCGCTCTGATCGGTGGCCTGGCGGCTTACGGGTTCGACTACTACACCCTGGGCGCTTCCGACCGGCCGTTCTCGCCGAAGCATGCGCTTCTCAAACCGAGCGGCACAATCGGATTGAAACTCGGTTTTCTGGGCCTCTCAATGTTTCTTGCCATCTTTGTCTATGCGCTACGCAAGCACTGGGGATGGTTGGCAAGACAAGGTAACACCAGGCACTGGCTGGACCTCCACGTTCTGCTTGGACTCGCAGCCCCATTCGTCATCGCCTTTCACGCTTCGTTCAAGTTCGCGGGACTGGCCGGGATGGCTTTCTGGATCATGGTCGCGGTCTCGCTAAGCGGGGTCATCGGCCGATATCTGTACTCGCAAATTCCTCGCAGGCTCAACGCCGCGGAAATATCCGCTCAGGAGCTTCAGGAAACTCAGGTGCACCTGGCTCAGCAGCTCGCGCAACAAGAACTGTTGCCCCAGGCTGACTTGCGCTCGCTCCTGCGGCTGCCAAGCCGGGACCGCGTCGAGCAGCTCCCGATGCTCATGGCGCTGGCCTACATGATGGTGCTCGATGTGACCCGTGCTTTCCGCATCGCCAGGCTCAGGCGGCATTCCCTCCACTTCAACCAGAAACTCACCAGCCTCGCAGGGTTCTTGCCAACGCGCTACGCCGATCTGGAGAGAGCTATCAGCGCTGCGCGAGAGGAAGCCGCGATCGCAAAACGGGTGCTATTTCTCTCCCGCTCGCAACAGGTGTTTCACCTCTGGCACGTGGTGCACAAGCCGTTCAGCTATTCCTTTGCAGTGCTGGCGCTGATTCACATCGGGGTTGTCATCATGATGGGTTACTTCTAGTTAGACCTATGGATACGCTCATCACATTTCTGATTGGCGCCGTCATCTGCACCTTCTTCCTGCGTGGCTACTTGAAGACACTTGAGAAGAGGGAACAGAAAGCCCGTGAGGCTGCCGAAAAGGGCAAGCTCTTTTCCGAAGGGCCAAAAGCCCAGCATCCGCACATTGACACCACCTACTGCATCGGTTGCCAGACGTGTACCACGGTCTGTCCGGAGGGTGATGTGCTTGCGATGCTGGGTGGCAAAGCCGTCATCGTGAACGGACACAAGTGCATCGGCCACGGCTTGTGCGCGGAGGCCTGTCCCGTGGGCGCCATCACCATGGTGATGGCTAGTCCGAGCATGAGCGCCGACATGCCACGCTTGACCCTTGAGTATGAGACCAGTATCCGTAACCTGTTCATCGTCGGGGAGCT
Organism: uncultured Acidobacteriota bacterium; assembly: GCA_963734415.1. Lineage (GTDB taxonomy): Bacteria > Acidobacteriota > Terriglobia > Terriglobales > Acidobacteriaceae > JABCZH01. Next base: position 510,603 of record CAVTHF010000002.1, read on the forward strand.
CGGTGGGCTGGCTCTGATCAAGAATGCCGTGAACCAGGGCCGTGATTGCATCGATACGATCGCAAACAGGATCAAAGCCAGGGGAACAAATGGCAACCATGCCGATGTCTTTGAGGTGTTGATCATCGGAGCGGGACCCGCTGGTATCAGCGCCTCGCTGCGCGCCATCGAGAGCAAACTTAGTTACATCACCTTGGAGCGCGACGAGATCGGCGGTACGGTGGCGAAATATCCGCGCCAGAAGCTGGTAATGACGAGTCCGGTCGAGTTCCCCATGTACGGCAAGTTCAACAAGCTGCAACTCTCCAAGGAGAACCTTCTAGCTTTTTGGGACATGGTTCTCAATCGGGCCGATTTCAATGTCTCTACCGGAGAAAAAGTCGAGGACATCAAGAAGGGCGCGGACGACATTTTCACTGTCCTAACTGCTAACAATCGATACCGGGCTTGTGCGGTTGTCTTGGCGCTGGGTCGCGCCGGCGAGCCCCGCAAACTGGGAGTCAAGGGAGAGGAACTGCCGAAGGTCATGTACCGGCTAATCGAGGCGGATCACTACGTCAACAAGAGAATTCTGGTTGTGGGGGGCGGTGATAGTGCGGTCGAAGCAGCCATGGGACTCGCCCACCAGGTCGGAAACCAGGTGACCTTGTCGTATCGCCAGGAACGCTTCAGCCGCATCAAAGAACGTAATGTGAAGCGTCTGGACGATTGCATGCACTCCGGAAAAGTCAAGGTGCTATTTAACACGGCTCCGGCTGAATTCAAGTCGGAGAGCGTCGTTCTCGACGTCAAGGGCCAGCTGCACGAAATTCCCAATGACTTTGTCTGGATATTTGCCGGTGGCACTCCCCCAAACGACTTTCTCAAGAAGATCGGCGTCGAGTTCGGCATGCGCGACATGACCCTGGAAGCCAGCGCTGAGGCAAAACAGGCCTCCTCCCCCAAGAAACAGTTCGCCGTGCGTTGAGGTCGAGTGCCCGAGTGCCTCGACAGCCTTCTTGAAACATTCTGGGTTTTCCGTTAACGAACCGTCAGCCTAAACTGACGTTTGAGTTCAGCCCCGGGCGTAGGCCGCGCGGCTGGAGGGGAACCTCGCGGGCCATTCGCGCGCCTAAGCCGCCGGGAATCGAGACTCGCGGGCCGATCAAGTTTCACAAAGCGATGGCATGGATTCACGGGCCGGGCATGATCCTCACGCCCATCCTCGGGGCCATCGCTTATAACCAGAAGAACAATGGGGAGAAGGTCCACGGAATTGCCCAGGCGCACTTGCCCGTGGCCATTGTGACTGCGGGAGCGTTTGGTGCCGGTCTGCTGTCGGTGTCGCTCAAGTTCTAAGGAGAGCCGGATGAGAAAGAAGACGCTGCTGGCTTTCGTGCTGCTCTCGGTTCCCGGCCTTGCCGCCGACCACCAATGGATGCTCGACCAAGGCACGCTCACCTATCACGTGTCGCACCCGCTGCACCAGTTTTCTCGCATTCACAGTTAACGACTGGCATGATTTGTCCCAAGTGGTTACGCACTCTGTTGTTCCTGACTACTCCACTCACCCGAGATCGAATATAAGATGGGCACGATCAGTAGGGTAATGAACATTGAAAGTAGCAGTCCGCCGATGACCGCCAGCGCCAGCGGTTTCTGGAGCTCGGCCCCCGAACCCAGCCCGAGAGCCAACGGCAGCAACCCGAACAAAGTTGCCAGCGTGGTCATCAGGATGGGGCGAAAACGGATGCGCCCCGCCTGCACCAGAGCTTCGTGTAGTGGCAGCTTCTCTTCCTGGTGCAATTTTTGTACGTACTCAAACAAAATGATACCGTTCTTGACCACCAACCCCACCATGAGAATGATCCCCATGAGAGACGATACATTGAGAGGCGTTGCGGTGACTTTGAGCATGGCGAAGACTCCGACCAGGGAGAGTGGGGCCGCCGAAAGAATCATCAGCGCCGGACGAAGTGAGCGGAACTGAATTACCAGCACGGCAAAGACAGCCGCCAGTGCCAGCGCTAGCACCCAGAGTAATTCACGGAACGATGCCTGCTGGCTGGCATACTGCCCGCCGATTTCATAAGAGCACCCTGCCGGAAAGCGAGTGGCCTTCATGATGTTTTGCACGTCGCCGACTACGCTGCCCAGATCGCGGTTCTCCAGACGTCCGGTGAGGATAACCATCAGGCGAAGGTTTTCGCGATTCAGTTCGTTGACACCCCGGCGCTCCTCGAACCGTGCCAGCGCGCTCAAGGGGATCACTCTGCGGTCGGGCGTGACCACCGGAAACTGCTGCAGGTTCTCGTAGTTGAAGCGAAACTGGTCATTGAAGCGGACGCGAATATCAATGGTGCGGTCGGCTTGCCGAAGAGAGGTTTCGCTCAAACCCAGGAGGCCGGCGCTGACCTGCTGTGTCACTTGATCAACCGTCATCCCCACGCGAGCAGCCGATACCGGATCGACGTGAAACAGAATCTCCGGATTGCCGCGCAGGATGGCCTTGTAGTCCACCAAGCCAGTAATTTTCTGTATCTTCTCACCGACACTGGCAGCTGCTTCTTCCAGCGCACCCATGTTAGGCCCGAAAATCTTCACTTCGACCGGTTCCGGCGATCCTTCCAGGTCTCCCAGCATGTCTTGCAGGATCTGGACAAACTCCACCACTACGCCGGGGTGAGACTCCTCAATCTGCCCGCGCAAGTCGTCGATGACTTCCTCAGTTCCGCGCTTGCGCTCAGCTCGTGGTTTGAGCTTCACCAGGACGTCGCCGCGATTCTGTTCAGTGACAAACGGGCCCATCTCTGCACCAGTACGTCGTGAAAACGAAGCGACTTCTGGTAGTTTGTGGATGCGATCTTCGATGTCGTGCAGGATGCGATCGGTTTCGGCTAGCGAAGTTCCCGCCGGCGTCCAGTAGTCCAACACGAAGCCGCCCTCGTCCATCTCTGGGAGGAACCCGGTTTCAAGCTGGGCGTAGATCCCAACGCCAACCAGCACCGCGGCCAACGTAATCGAGCCGACGAGTTTCCGGTGAGAAAGCGCCCACCGCACCATGCGCTCATAGGTCCGCAGCACCGGTTGAATGAAAGTCTCAGCCGACGCCTTGTGCGAGCCCGCCACCAGGAGTGACTGCGAAAGCAACGGGATCACACTCAACGAGAAAATCAAAGACAGCAGCACCGACACGCCAAGCGTCAAACTCAGCGCGCCGAAGAAATCACCCACCACGCCTTTCAGCAAACCTAGCGGCAGGAAAACCACCAGTGTGGTGGCCGTCGAACCCACCACCGGCCCGATTAGTTCCTGGGTCCCGCGCTCTGCGGCGATATGCGGGTCCTCACCTTTCCCAAGGTGCCGATAGATGTTCTCCATCACCACGACGGCATCGTCAATGATCAACCCAATCGCGATTGCGAGACCGCCCAGCGACATCAGGTTTAGGGTTCCGCCGAACACCTTGAGAAAAAAGAATGTCCCGAGAACCGACAAGGGCAACGCAGCGGTAGCGATGATCGTGGTGCGAATCTCCCGCAGAAAGACAAAGAGAATTAAGACCGCCAGCAGCGCCCCGATCAGGATGGCGTCGCGCACGCTGGCGATGGACTCGCTGACAAATTCTGCCAGGTCATAAACTACTGTCAACCGCAGGGTCGAAGGGATGGCCGACGCCAGATGCGCGGCCTGCTGCTTGATGTCGCTGGCAATTTGCAGAATATTGCCGCCAATTTGACGGGAAATATTGATCAGGGCAGCGGGTTGCCCGTTGCCGGTCACCAGAGTGTGGCGATCTTCGACTCCATCCACCACCTCTGCGATCTCGCGCAGCAGGACGGGCGTTTGCCCTTCGATGGCGATGGCGGTGTTGCGAATGTCTTCGAGGTTCGTGAACTGGCTGGTGGTCAGAACCAGATATTGCTGGTAGTCCTTTTGCAGACGACCCACCGAGGCCACTTGATTCGTTGCCTTCAACCGGTCGGCAACATCGACCAGTGAGAGCCGGTGGGCCAGCAGTTTCTGAGGATCGACGATGACAGATACCTCTCGGGTGTCGCTGGCCATTACTTCTACCTGCCCAACTCCAGGCACGCGGGTGAATATGGGGCGCAGCACGTAGAAGGCGTAGTCCCGCAGATCGCTCCCGGGAACGTGGCCATTCAGAATCAAACTCATCACCGGAAATACGACGGGTGTGACTCGGGCGACTTCGAGGGTAGTGTCGGGGGGGAGGGCACTGCGTTCTTCATTCACCTGTGCCTGCACTAACTGCAGCGCGTATTGCATGTCCATGTCGGGCGCGAATAGGAGAGAAATCTCACAGGCACCGCGAATGGTGCGCGAGCGCACGCGACGCATCCCTTGTACTGTGCTGGCGGCTTCCTCCAGCGGGCGCGTGACGTTCAGCAACATCGTGTCCGGGGCCAGATCGCCGGAGTGCGCCAGGATCACAACCCGGGGGAAATTCAGTTCCGGATAAATGTTGCTGGGGAGAGTGAAAATCGCAAACACTCCGCCCACCATCAGAAACACCGTCAGCAGATAGACGGCGTACCGGTTTTCCCGGCAGAAACGCACGACGTTCATCGGGCGTCCCCGCCCTTCACCTCGATCCGGACTTTCTCCCCCAGCCCGTAACCCCCGGTCAGAACAATGGTGTCTCCTAGCTTGAGCCCGTCGAGGACTTCTACCTTCTCAGTAGAAGTGACCCCGATCTTCACCGGCGTTGCGGTGGCGTTCTGACCATCGACCCGATAGACCACGGAATGGTTTTGCTCGTCATGGTAGAGGGCCTGGGCTGGAATTGTGAGCGCCTGACGATGGGTTTCGAGGGCCAGTTCAGTCTTCAAGAACATGCCCAAACGCAGAACATTCCCCGGGTTCGCCAATGCGATACGTACGGCCCCACTGCCGCTGCCGGGATCCACCGCCGCTGGAATGGCGATTACCCGGCCGGCAAAGGTTTTGTCGGGGAATGAATCTAGCCTTAGAGTCAGAGGTTCGCCCGCCCGCAACTTGCCGAGGTAAAGTGCCGGCACATTGACTAGCAGTTCAACCGTATCCAGATTGGCGACCTCCACCACCGGTTGTGCGGCCGTGCCGTCCACCTGCTCGCCGGCGTTCACAAATCTCTTTACGACGAACCCACTCAATGGCGATTTCACATCAGTGCGCGCCACCTGTCGTTCGGCTAGAGCGACGGCGGCTTCCGCCTGTTGCAGAGCTCCCCGCGCGACACTCTCTTGAGTACGCGCATCCTCCACATCCTTGCGCGCCGCAATGCCGCGTTGCAGAAGGCCTTGGTTCCGCTGGTAGGCGAGTGAAGCATTCTCCAGACTGGCACGCGCCTGGGCCTCGGCACCCTGCGCCTGGGTAAGTTGGTCCTGATAGGGACGCGCATCGACACGCGCCAATACCTGTCCGGCCTCGACCCGGTCTCCTTCTGCCACGCCAAGTTCGGCAATCCGTCCGGCGACCAGAGGGCTCACGCGGATATCGCGGTTTGGAGGGGCAATGACCGTGCCGGAGAGCGTCAGGGTGTCGCTGATGTCGGAGCGCTCGACACGGGTAATCGTAACTTCCACCACAGGTGTTACGTCGTCCTGCGGGGAAGAGTGCGTGCAACCGACATCCGAAAGCAGCAACAGAGTTGTAATGGCGACGATGGAAGTTTGGCGCATTCGGGTCTGTTTCCTCAGTCCAAGGGCGCTCCAACAGTCTCTTCAAGAGCAGCGAAAGCGGATTGCGCGGCGACCATGCTATCCAGATATTCCTGCTCCACCTGGCTGGCATTGCGTTGCGCGTCGATCACCGTGAGTATGTTTGCCTTCCCTGCTTTGTAGCTCTCCTCCGCCATCTCGGCAAGACGATGAGCGGCAGGCAATAGGCTGTCCCGAAAGATTTTCACTTGCGAACTGCGTGCGCCGAATTCCAGTGCGGCCGAGTCCACCTCAGACTCGATTCTCCGCTTGGTGGCCGCTAAGTCCAATTCCAGAAACTTCTGACTGGCAAGGCTCTGCGCAAGTTCGCCCTGGTTCCGCGTAAATATCGGCAGGTTCAGTGAGAACTGTCCGCGTAGCCCGGCTTGATAGTCAGGGGGATTGTTAAGGTCCGCACCGATCCCAACACTTAGATCCGGGACCCTTTCCGCGCGCAGCAGGCTCAGACGCTCCCGCTCGATCGACGCTTCCTGTTTCTTGTGTTGTAGCTCCGGATTTGACTGCACTGCGATTTCGCCCAATTGCGCGCCGGGCGGGGCAGGCAACGCATCAAGGGCGGTCACAAGATCCCAGCGGGTAACAGCTGGTTCATTGAGTAGAGCGTTCAGGCGGCTCATTGCCACCCCTTCCTCTTGCCGGGCAAGTTGCAACTCGGCATCTGCACGGGCCGCCTCCAGGTCTGCCTGGATCACTTCGAGTTGGGCCACATCTCCGGCCTCGAAACGTGATTGCGCGATCGCCCGCAGGCGGCGAGCCAGAGTCTGTAACTCCGCCTTTTGGGCGGAGACAGCCTTCGCGAACTCGGCCTGATAGAAGCCTTCCCGCACCGCACGCCGGACACTACGCGATAGGGCAGCGATTTCCATGTCGGTTAGCGTCGCCTCGCCCCGTGCCACGTCAATGCGACGAGAGCGTTTCGGGCCAAGCTCCAGTGGTTGGTCGAGCATAACGCCTTCGTGAGGTGCGTCTCGCGATGCGGAAAAGCTAAATACCGGATTCGGCCTTTGCCGCGCCACCTGGACGCCAGCATTCGCAAAGGCACGGCGCGCGCGGGCAGCAGCCAGATCCAAATTCTGTTGCTCGGCCCTAGTAAGCGCTTGCTGCAAAGAGAGCTGCGGGGCCTGTTGTGCCAGTGCCCGAAGGCTGATGGCCATCATTAGAAGAGTAAGGCTCCGCCACACTCCCTTACTATGCGGCCCCCGCGAGCCCCTCTTCTTTGGTCTCATCGCAGCCATTTCTCCGGCTGGCAAATCGCTTCCGCTACCTCGTTCAGAAACACGGCCGCCCGAGCGCCATCAACAACCCGGTGATCGCTTGAAAGCGTCAAAGTCATCGTCGGACGAATGCCGGGTACGCCATCCACGGGTACTACGCGATCGGCGATGCTTCCCACGGCTAGTATCGCCGCCTGCGGCGGGCTGATGATCGCACTGAAAGCATCGACGCGATACATCCCCAGATTGCTAATGGTAAACGTGGCGCCGGCGATATCGGAGGGCCGCAAGCGAGCTCCCCGCGCCCGTTCTGCAAGGTCGCGGCGCTGCAAGGCAATCTCACTCAGTTCGAGGTTGGCTGCGTTGCGAATAACGGTCGCTACCACTCCATCGTTGACCGCTATGGCCACGCCAACATTCACTTCGGAATTCAGGAGTACACCTTCTTTGCTCCACTTCGCGTTGACTCGTGGATGCTTTAACAACGCTCGAGCAACCAAGGCGACTAGCAGATCGGTATGCGTGAGCTTGACGCCTCGCCCTTGTTCAATCGCAGGCCTCAAACGCTCGCGCGTCGCGAGAAGCGCGCTCGCGTCGACTTCCCGAACCACGAAAAAGTGGGGAACAGTTGTCCAGCTCTCAGTTGTACGTTCGGCCATCAGGCGCTCAGTCGCACTCAGTGGTTCTAGGCCAGCTCCAGCAGGAGTGGCGGACGATGAGCCGGCAAATGCCAAAATATCGGAAGTAAGGATCTCTCCTCCGGGACCCGACCCACGCACACGGTCGAGATCGACGCTGCGCTCTCTTGCCAGTCGCCTGGCCTTCGGAGAAACTCTTACATCCGCTGCCTCCACCAATTTAAGTGATCCCCCAGGTGTTGGACTCGAAGGCCTGTGTTCAGTTGCTCCCCGAGCGACAGCCGCGGCCGGCGCAACCTCGGAAGGAATAGCCTCGCCGGGGCGGATGATCCAGGCAATGGTCTGGCCTACCGGAACCACGGCCCCTTCATGCACTTTGACGCCGGCAAGAATGCCGTCTGCAGGCGACTCAATCTCCATAACAGCCTTGTCCGTTTCGATTTCGAGAAGCAGCTCGCCCTTGGCCACACTTTCGCCTTCCTTCTTTCGCCAAGAGACGAGTTTGCCGGTCTCCTGCGCCATTTCAAGAGCGGGCATCACCACATTGAAGGCCATATTGGCTTAAGGAAGGCTGAAATCCGTGCCTTTCAGTCCGAGACGCCAACTCTTTCCGTCTTGGCACTAGCTTCTACCATTTCGACTACACGCTGGCTGGGTGCTGCTTCGGTTTCTCGGGTTGCCGGTAATGGGCCGTCCACAGTGACGTAGTGTGCGCCCGCGACCAGCAGCTTCTCTGCAGGGAAACGCGTGATCACTTCATGGCCGGTCTCGGTGACAACGATCTCCTCCTCGATGCGAGCCGCACTCCAACCGTCAGTTGAGGGCCAAAACGTTTCCAGTGCGAAAACCATGCCCGGCTTGATCTCGTGAGGGTGCTCGAACGAGACCAGGCGGCTGATCACTGGCCTTTCCCAAATGGCCAGTCCGATGCCGTGGCCATATTGCAAAGCGAAGCACGCTTCTTCGTTGGGGAATCCGAACTCCTGCGCTTTGGGCCATACGGAGGCAATCTCTGCCGTCGTGCGGCCAGGACGCACCAGTTCAATGGCTGCATCCAGGTATTCGCGACAGCGCTTATAGGCGTCCACCATCGCGCGTGAGCCGAAGCCGATGGTGAAGCAGCGGTAGTAGCAAGTCCGGTATCCCATGTAGGAATGCAGAATGTCGTAGTACACGGGATCGCCCGGCCGCAGCACGCGATCAGAGAAGACATGGGGATGCGGGTTGCAGCGTTCGCCGGAGATGGCATTCACAGCCTCGACATACTCTGAACCCATGTCGTACAGGACCTTGCTTACCAGCCCAACGGCTTCGTTCTCGCGCATGCCAGGTTTCATGGCGCGGTAGAGCTCATCGTAGGCTGCATCCACCATCAACGCTGAGTGGTTCAGCAGTGAGATCTCATCTTGCGTCTTGATAACGCGCGCTTCCGACATGAGCGGCTGGCCATCGATAACTTTTATGCCTTCGCGTTGCAGAGCAAACAGAACCGGCGGTTCAATGATGTCGATACCCAGCGGTTCCTTGTGCAGGCCGCGCATTTCGAGCTCAATGCGAATCTTCTTAGCAACGTCTTCTGCGCGCCCCATTTCCGGTGACATGGCCCCACGCAGCATTGAAATGCCAGGCCGTGAGCGATCGCCGAGCCAGGGACAGTTGAGTTGATGATGCCGGGCAGCTGATCCAAAATCCCACAGAATCGGTTCGTCGTTCTGCGGCAGTAGAGTGAAGCGATTGCACTTGTCCTGCGCCCAGGAACCGATGTGCGTAGCCGTCAAGTACCGCACATTGTTCATGTCGAAGCAGAGCAGGGCGCCCATTTCGGACTTGGCCAGCAAGGCCTTCGCGCGTGCCAGACGTTCGCGGCGCAAGCGGTCAAAGTCGATTCGCTGTTCCCAATCGACGGCCATCGTTCCATAAGTCTTCAGTGCCATAACATGTCTCCTGTCACCAGATCAGGATCGCCCACACAACGCCTTCGCCGCCTCGAAAACCGATTTGTCAGTGGCTACGGTTGCATCCTCGAGCGGTGGAGAGAACGGAATCGGAACGTGCATCGCGCCCATCCGCTTGACTGGCTGGTCGAGATCGTAGAACGCCCCTTCGGCAATTACGGCCGCAATTTCGGCGGTGACTCCGTAACGGCCGTAACCCTCGTCGATAACAATCGCCCGCGATGTTTTCTTCGCCGATTCGATCAGCGTCTTTTCATCGAGCGGCCAGGTCGTCCGCGGATCGACAACCTCCGCACTGATCCCCGCACCTTTTAATAACTCCGCCGCTCCCAATGCCACCTGCACCATGCTGCTGGTGGCAACCAGCGTGATATCGTCGCCCACACGCTTCACGTCCGCCACTCCAAAGGGAATCGTGTAGTCTCCAGTGGGTACAGGGCCCTTCAGTTTGTACATCATCTTGTCTTCGAAAAACACCACCGGATTCTCATCGCGAATCGCGGTCTTCAGCAGTCCCTTGGCGTCACATGGTGTTGAGGGCAACACCACCTTTAAGCCGGGCACATGGCTGAACCACGCGTGCAGAGACTGCGAGTGCTGGGCGGCGGATCGTCGCGTGGCGCCGAGTGTAGTTCGCATCACCATCGGCACCTTCCAGGTACCGCCTGACATGTAGTGAACCTTGGCAGCCTGGTTCACCATCTGGTCCATGGTCAGGGTGATGAAGTCACCGAACATAATGTCCACGATGGGTCGGAGGCCCGTCATCGCAGCCCCGACCGCAACCCCGGTGAAGCCGGCCTCCGAGATGGGCGTGTCCAACACCCGCTCGGTGCCAAACTCCTCCACCAGCCCGGAAAGCACTTTGAACGGCGTGCCCGCTTCTGCGACGTCCTCCCCAAAAATACAAACACGCGAATCGCGGCGCATCTCCTCCGCAAGGGCCTCACGGATGGCCTGTGCGAAAGTCAGTTCTCGAGATGCGGTTTCAGGCATAGACATCCTGCTCCACTTCCTGGACCTCGGGATACGGAGCCGCAATGGCAAACTCGACCGCCTTCGCCATTTCCGTTCTGACCTCAGAGGAAACCTGTTCCAGGGAGACAGCATCAGCGAGTTTCTGTTCCATGAGCCAAGCAGCCAGGTTCTTGATCGGATCGCGTTCACTTTTCCAGGTTTGTTCTTCCTGCTTCGAGCGATAGTATTCGCGGTTGATGTCGCCGACGTGGTGGCCGGTGTAGCGGTAGGTATTACACAGGAGAAAAGCTGGGCCATCTCCGCGCCTCGCGCGATCGACCAGCCGCTTTGCCACTGCATGCACGGCACGCACATCCTGCCCGTCCACCGTCTCTGCCCCCAGACCAAAGGCGGTAGCACGGGAGAGAATATCTCCCGCGGTCGTCTCTGCGAAGTGAGTGTACTCGTTATAGAGGTTGTTCTCGCAGACGTAGATCACCGGAAGCTTCCAGAGTTGCGCCAGGTTCATGACCTCATAGAGCGACCCCTGCCCGAGAGCTCCCTCGCCAAAGAAACAGATGGCAACTCGATCTGTGCGCAGACGCTTGGAGGCAAATGCCGCTCCGGTAGCGATCCCGACGCTGCCCGCTACGATGGCATTCGCTCCCAGATTGCCGGTTGCCGGGTCCGCAATGTGCATTGACCCACCTTTCCCGCGGCAGTATCCGGCTTCTTTTCCCAGGAGCTCGGCGAACATCCGGTCTGGAGACGCTCCCTTCGCTAGACAGTGACCATGCCCGCGATGGGTGCTGGTAATGTAGTCGTCCGGCCGGAGGGCCTCGCAGATTCCGACCGCCACTGCTTCTTCACCCGAATATAGATGGGCCAGCCCCGGCATCAAAGCGCGAGTGTAAAGTTCGTTGACCTGTTCCTCGAAAAGACGAATGCTTACCATTCGGCGGTACGCGTGGATCCATAGATCAGCGCTGGTTGCGGGATCAGCCTTGGCATGGTTCGCGGCAGTTGTCATTTCGCAACCCCGGACATTCGCGCCAGCACATCGAACACACAGGCAAAGTCGAGCTTTGCCATCCCCATGCCGCGAGCAGCGGTCAGGAACTCATTGGTGGTCGCGGTGGTGGGCAAGGGCACGTCGAGCTGACGGCCTAGCTCCATCGCCAGCAACATATCTTTTTGCATCATGTTTACATCGAACCAGGCTTCTGCCGGCTGCTGAAGTACAAACGGACCGCGATATTGAATCATCGGTGAAGCCACCGCGCTGTGGGTAAGAACATCCACCGACGTTTCCCGGGCGATCCCACTCTTTTCGGCCAGCAACACACCTTCCGAAAATGCCAGCATCTGCACCGCCAGGCTGAGATTTATCGCGATCTTCATTGCCAGAGCCAGCCCGTTATCGCCCACATACGTGACCTTGGGGCCAATATCAAGCAGCACCGGCTTTACCCGTTCGAAGGTCTCGCGACGTCCCCCGACCATCACAGATAGTTTGCCCTCTTGCAGGGTGGTCACGCTCCCGGAAACCGGGGAATCCAACATGTCAGCACCTTTGTCGCGTACTTTGGAAGCAAGGGCGCGGCTTACAGCTGGGCTGACCGTGCTGATGTCGACGAAGATCTTGGCCGCAGTCAGTCCGGCAATCAGCCCATCGTTGCCCTCGGCGATGGCAGCAAGCGCAGCCGAATTTGTGACCATGGCGAAGGTGATGTCCGACGCCGCGGCAACCGCCCGCGGCGAATCCGCCCAGCGCATGCCCTTATCGATCAACCACTGCGCCTTGGCGCGGGTACGGTTGTACCCGGTAACCACATGGCCTTTCCCCAGCAGGCGGCTTACCATTTGGCCGCCCATCGTTCCCAGACCGATAAATCCAAGATTGGCCATTTGTAGTGAGCTCCGCCTTACGAAATAGATTTCGCGAGCGTTGGCTGCGGCTCGCTGGCTTCGACCGGACAATCCTCGCGCACCTGCTGCAGGTGTTCACGCATCGCTGCCCGTGCTTTTTCGGGATCGCGCCGCTCGACCGCTTCCAGAATGCGCTTGTGATGAAACTGTCCGCGCTCAGGGCCGCCATTCACCTTGAACACTCGCATTCGTTGCTCGCGAAGCAATCCAACAATGGAATCGATCAACGAGAGAATCAGGGGATTCGCCGCAGCCTCTGCAAGAGAGAGATGGAAATCGAGATCTGCCTCGATGAAGGCGTCTCCATCCGATCGCGACCGGTCCATCACCGCGACTGCCTCTCGCATAGTGGCGATGTGCTGTTCCTCGGCCCGCGCCGCCGCCAGTCCGGCGATTTCCGGCTCGAGAATTGCCCGCACTTCCGCCAGGTGTGTGGACCCCTCCGGCTGGCCAATCTTCATCATCAGGTCGAGTGACTGCCGGATGGCCTGCGACGTCCCGTCGGTCACGAAGGTTCCGCGTCCCGAATAGGCTTCGACCAGCCCTTTTTCCCGCAACGCCTTCACAGCTTCCCGCACGGCGGTGCGGCTGACGCCAAACTGCAGCGCCAATTCTCGCTCCGCGGGCAACTGGTCCCCCGGCTTAAGCGTGCCCTTCAAGATCGAGTCTTCGATCTGCTGCACGATTTGCTCGTAGAGCCGCGATGTGCGGATTAACTTGTACACCGAATTCCCCCGATGACTGCTAAGCGGCTTGTATCCACACCGTCTTGATGTTCGTGAATTCATGGATCCCGTGAAGGCCGAGTTCCCGGCCGTACCCCGACTGCTTTACCCCGCCAAACGGAAGCCTGGGATCGGAGGCCACCATTTTGTTGATAAACACCATTCCCGCTTCTAGTTCGCTGATGAAGCGATCGCGCTCGATTGCGTCATTCGTCCAGGCACTTGCTCCCAGTCCGAATCGCGTGTCGTTGGCAATCCGGATGGCATCATCCACGTCGCGCGCCCGGAACAGACAAGCTACCGGGCCGAACAGCTCTTCGCGATACGCCGGCGAATCCTGAGGAATGTTGGTCAAGACTGTAGGTTGATAGAAATACCCAACACCGTCCACCTTTTTGCCCCCGGTCAAAACCCGTGCACCCGCAGCGACCGTTTTCAGTACATCCCGGTCTAGACTGTTCACACCGTCTTCGGTCGCCAGAGGACCTAAGTCAGTAGTTTCGTCACTGGGGTCGCCCAGTTTAAGTGCCTCCATCGCATTGACAAACTTGCGTTCAAACTCGTCGGCAATCTTCTCAGCAACAATGAAGCGCTTGGCGGCAATGCAGGACTGCCCATTGTTAACGATCCTGGCCTTGACAGCGGTAGCAACTGCTTCATCCAGATTGGCGCTGGGCATGACGATGAAAGGATCGCTGCCGCCCAGTTCCAATACCACCTTCTTGATTCGCTTGGCCGCCCCGGTACCGACCTGAATGCCGGCGTCCTCACTGCCGGTGAGTGTGGCGGCGACCACGCGTGGGTCGTTGAGTATTCCGTCCACCTTTTGAGAGCCTATGAGCAAGGTTTGAAACACTCCCTCTGGGAAACCCGCTCTTCGAAAAACATCTTCTACCGCCAGCGCGCATTGCGGAACGTTCGACGCATGTTTCAGGAGTCCAACGTTGCCTGCCATCAAGGCCGGCGCGGCAAATCGAATCACCTGCCAGAAAGGAAAATTCCACGGCATCACCGCCAGGATCGGCCCCAGTGGTTGGTAATGAACATAACTCCGAGTGGCAGTGGTCTCGACGATTTCGTCAGCCAAAAAGCGTTCCGCGTTCTCCGCGTAGTAGCGGCATGCCCACGCACACTTTGCAGCTTCATCCACCGCGGCGCGAAAGGGTTTCCCCATCTCCGTGGTCATGAGCCGGCCGAAAGCTTCTTTTTCCTGGTCGAGGATCGCGGCAGCCTTGACCATCATCCCCGCGCGTGCCGCGAAGGAAAGCTTGCGATACTCGGAGAATGCGCCGGATGCGCGTTGAAGCTTCTCCGCAATTTGCGCGTCCGAAAGCTGCGCGAATGTCTTGAGGAGTTGCCCTGTAGCAGGGTTGATCGTGGCGATCGCCATTGCTGCTCTAACCCCCAAGCCGTCCAGAGCACTTAGACAAAGGACGCCAAAGTGCCGGTATTTGGTCCGACAACCATACCACGATGCCTGTTATCCCTGTCAAGCTTTTGCCGCTAAAGAGATAGGCCTAGACCAAATTCAGAAAATTCTTGACATGCCTTACCGCATGGTGGTACAGCTGTCCGACCACACAAATGGAGGCGCAGATCATGCGTTACCTGACCGTCTTAACTCCTGGAAGCAGGGTGACCCACTGGCTGAGCGGGTTTCTGGTTGTGTTCCTCGGTTGCCTTCCTCTGTTCGCCCAAACCGACACTGGCCGCATCCTGGGGAGCGTGAATGACCCCAGCGGCGCTGCGGTTACCGGTGCTTCTGTTGTCATCATTGACATGGAAAGAGGAGCCGCCCGGACTCTGACTACAGATCAGGCGGGCGCTTACGTTGCCCCCAACCTGCCTGCCGGCAGCTATAAGGTTCGAGTCGGGGCGCCGGGATTCAAGACCGTGGAGCGCGTGAACATTCAGTTGGAGGTTGCCAAAGATGCGCGCATCGATTTCGCCCTGCAGCCTGGCCAGGTTGCCGAAACGGTAATTGTATCCAGCGAGGTCCCACTCGTGGATACCACGTCGGCGACCCTGGGCGGCACGCTCAGCAATGAGGAGATCAACGAGCTGCCGCTGAACGGCCGCAACTACGAAAATCTGCTGCAGCTGCGACCGGGGGTGGTGCGTTATCCCGGTGGCGGATTCTCCACCACCAGCACCAACGGCCTGCGCGCCGAGGACAACGCTTACCTCATCGACGGTCTGTTCAATAGTGAGCCATTCTCAGGGCAAAGCATCATCAACGGCGCTGGCATTGCTGGAGACTCCGCGACCATCCTTCCCATCGATTCCATTCAGGAATTCAACCTGCAAGAGGACCCACCGGCGGAATACGGATGGAAGCCGGGAGCGACCGTAAACGTAGCGCTCAAGTCGGGGACCAATCAGCTGCATGGCACCGCCTATGCGTTTGGACGCGACACTCCGCTTGACGCGCGCAACTATTTCAACACCGTCGCGTCGGGACCAAAGAATCCCAGGAACCTGGAGCAGTTCGGCGGCAGCGTGGGCGGACCCATCATTAAAGACAAACTTTTCTTTTTCGGAGCCTACGAAGGTCAACGCTACACCGTGGGAAATACGGGACAAATACAATCTCCGGCCACCGTGTCGTTGGGGGGCGATCCAAACAACAGCGTGGTCGATGCCATCGCCGCGGTGCACGCGGCATTCTTGGCACACACCATCCCCCAGGATGTGAGCCCGGCTAGTCTGCAAATAGCGGGATGTGTCATGAGCCCGGCTATCAGTTGCGACGGCAGCGGGTTCCCCACCAACAACGGAACGAACCCGGCAGGTCCGACCACGATCAACTTTGGTCTCCCGAACTCTGTGAGCGCCGACAACGCCGTCGGAAAGGTCGACTACCACTTCAATGAACGCCACACCGTCAGCGGCATGTATTTCTTTGGAAACAATTCCGGCACGGTCAGTGACGCAAGCCAACTGCAGACACAATGGCTGACCCAGATTCACACCCGGGCCCAGGTTGCCGGCGGAACCTGGGTGTGGGTGCCCAGTTCACGTTGGGTGAATGAGGCGCGCTTTGGTTACAACCGGCTTTACCAGCCCACGTTCACTGCCGATCACAACAAGCCCGCGAGCGCCTACGGTCTGGACACGGGAATCACCAACCCTTTATATGGGGGCCTGCCGCGGATCAATGTCTTCCCGTTCTACATTTTTCCTCAAGAGCTGGGTGGGTTCAACTGGCCCAAAGTGCAAGGTCCTGACACCCGGTTTCAATTTGTAGATCACGTTTCCTATACCCACGGCAAGCACGCGACCAAGTTCGGGGGAGAGATTCATCACGACTCCTTCAGCGGCGGCGCTTACGGCGGCGGTCGAGGCAGAATCAAGTTCGTGGGAGGATCATTTGACAATGGGAACTCCTCGGGCCTGGAAGATTTCTTCGCCGGCCTGCCGACGACCGCGAGTCAATTGGTGGGCGACCCGACGCGGCATATACACAACTGGGGATACGCCCTCTTTGCGCAAGATGACTGGCGAATCGCCAAGAATCTGACGTTAAACTTTGGACTCCGGTATGAACTAAACACGGTCGTGAAGGAAGACAACAATCTCCTGGGCAACTTCGACCCCAGCGCCGGGCTGCAACAAGTCGGTCAGCAAATCGGCGCTCCCTACAACGGCGATCACAACAACTTTGCGCCGCGAGCTGGCTTTGCCTGGGATGTTATGGGCAACGGCACCACCGTGGTTCGTGGAGGCGGGGGCGTCATCTACGAAACCGTTAATTGGGAGTCGTTCCTGGCCCTGAACAACTCGCTAGGTATCAGCACAATTCCCACTGGAGCGCTCGGCGTGGGGCCTGGCGGGACGAAAGGCACCGGCTCAATCGCCGTCGGCACTGTCAACTTCGACGGTTCAGCTCTTAACTGGAATGGGACCGTCTTCCCCACCGGCGCCATTGACTGCGGCGCCAATCCCTGCTCCATCCTCGGGATCGATCGCAATCTCAAGACTCCCTACGTGGTCAATTGGAATGTCAATGTCCAGCATGCCTTCAATCCCAACCTGTCTTTGGAAGTGGGTTATGTCGGAAACCACGGCTCGGACTTGATCAACATTCGCGACATTAATCAGAACGTGCCCGCACTGGACGTGGCAGGTGACGAACAGTCGGGCCGGCCGTTCAATGCCAAGTTTCCCTTCTTGAGCTTCATCTACCAGATGAGCAATCTCTACCGGTCCAACTACAACGGCCTGCAGGCGACCCTCACCGCGCGCAACTACCGCGGCTTCACGTTTGTCGCCGGATACACCTACTCCCACTCCCTCGATGATGTGGGCGCCAATTGGGACTTCGGAGCGGGACTCGGACTTCCCACCGATAGCAACAATATCCAGCGGGAATACGCCAGCAGTGACTTCGATATCCGGCATCGCTTCACGCTAGCCCTGACCTACGCGATTCCCGGGAAGAAATCGTTCGCCCAACTGCTGGAAGGCTGGCAACTCAATTCCATCGTGACCCTGGCCAGCGCCCAGCCGTTTGGCGTGATGGATGCTGGAAGTGACGTCAGTCTGACTGGCGAGGCCAATGATCGCTGGGACTTTTTCGGAAATCCTCAGGACTTTAAGTCAACCCCTGTGGGAATTCCTTACTTCGCTCCTGGCGACCCTAACATGCCCGCTGCCTGTATCACGAACGCGGCTGCGATTGGCGCCACCGCGTCCCTCAATGCGTTTGGCTGCTACGCGAATGGCGGCTCGGTCATGATTCCTCCGGTTTTCGGCACCTTCGGCACCATGGGACGCAACATTTTCCGAGACACCGGGTTTCGCAACTGGGATTTTTCGGTGGCTAAGAACTGGAAGTTCACGGAGCGATTCGGAGCCCAGTTCCGGGCTGAGTTCTTCAACGTCCTCAACCACCCGAACTTTGCCAATCCCTTTGGCGGACAGAACGGCTGGGCGCACAACGATCCTTCGACGGGGTCATTCGGCTGTTCCTGCGCTACCCCGGATGTGGCCGCCTCCAACCCGGTCATCGGATCGGGCGGCAGTCGGGCTATCCAGTTGGGTTTGAAATTAATGTTCTAGCTGCGAGGGTTTGTGCGCGTACCTCGTGACTGGTTGAGCAAACCGGGCCGGACGGATAACGTTCGGCCCGGCGCTTAGAATAAATGCAATCCTGCAAGGCCGAACCAGGGGCACTCAATCGAGATGAAAGGCCAAAATCGCGTTCTCCGAATTCTCGTAGTCATCGGCTTCCTGGCTGTGTTTTCCGGAACCGCGGTCGCTCAAGACTCGCACGAACGCACCATTGAAGAAATCAAGACGGAAGCCATCCGGCGCGCGGAAAATGGGATGTATCCGCTCATCGGACTTGATCCGGCTGACGTTCGTGAAGCCCTGGCTTCAGTCAAGACGCGCGACAAAGACGAATGGGCCACCGCTTTCATGGCAGTTGCCGATAAGTATTGGGCGGAAGCGAAGGCGCTGGAGGCGACGGACCCACAGAAAGCCAACGCGGATTACATCCGCGCATGGCGGTTGTACTCCTTCGGCCGCTGGCCAATTCCCGCTTCCCCGAAGAAGCAAGAGTCCTATCATAAGGCGATCGAAGCCTTCCTAGCCCATGCCCGCTTCTGGGATCCGCCGCTAGAAGTCGTTCACATTCCGTTTGAAGGATCAGAGATCATCGCGTATTTGCGCCTGCCGAAAAACCCCAAGGGCCCGGTGCCGCTGGTGATCGCAGTCAATGGCCTGGATAGCCGCAAAGAAGACTTGTCCGAAAGCTTTGCAGCGATTTTGCCGTATGGTATCGGCTTTCTGGCAGTCGATGGCCCAGGCACCGGTCAGGCCCCGATCAAAGTTAGTGAAAGCGCGGAACGCATGTTGTCGCGGGTCATCGACTACTTGCAGACCCGACCGGAGGTGGATAAGAACCGGCTGGCTGTCCACGGAGTCAGCTGGGGTGCTTACTGGGCGACCAAGCTGGCGATCGTGGAACGTGCACGCCTGCGCGGAGCCAGTGCTCAATCCCCGCCCATAGACACCTTCTTCCAAAAAGACTTCCTGATGAACTCGCTCCTGGGAAACCGGGAATACTTGTTCGACCAGGTGCCGGCCCTGATGAACATTTTCGACGGCGTGAAGACCGTTGACCAACTAGCGGATGCTCTAGGGAAGATGTCTTTGGTAAAGCAGGGTCTTTTGGGAAAGCCGATGGCACCGATGCTGATCCTCGCCGGGGTGCTCGATACCCAGGTTCCGATCTCAGACATTTATCTGCTGCTCGACAAAGGCGACGTCCCGAAGGAAGCCTGGATCAATCCTCAGGGTGGCCACTTGGGTCGGCAGGTAAAAATTTGGCCAGACCCCATCATCTTCCGGCAGGTTATTATTCCGTGGCTGGTGCGCACGTTGGACGTTCCCGCTTCCGGCGGCACCAAACCTTGAAGCCAATCAAGCCGACCTGGATGCAGTCGACAGCGAGGATCTAAGGATCTGATGAAGGAAGTTCCCACTGTCGGACCGACTCCAGCAGACAGGCATAGAGTTGCGCCTTCCCACAAAACACCCTTCTATAAGACTCTGTGGGTGCAAGTTGTGGTCGCCATGGTTGGCGCCGCTGTCCTCGGCTATCTAAAACCCGCGACAGGCATCGCTATGAAGCCGTTGGGTGATGCGTTCATCAAGTTGATCACCATGATTATCACCCTGATCATCTTCTGCACGGTGGTGACCGGCATCGCCGGAATGCAGGACATGAAGAAGGTCGGCCGGATCGGTGGCAAAGCTCTCCTCTACTTCGAGATTGTTTCCACTCTGGCCCTGCTGATCGGTCTGGCAGTTGGCAATCTGGTGCGGCCCGGAGACGGTTTCAACGCGGACCCCGCCAGCCTTGACGCCAATGCCGTAGCCAATTATGCAGGTCAGGCAAAGGCGCAAAGCACGGTCGAGTTTCTCATGCACATTATCCCGACCACGGTGGTCGATGCGTTCGCCAAAGGAGAGATCCTACCGGTCTTGCTGGTTGCCATTCTCTTCGGCTTCGCATTATCGGCCGCGGGCCCGCGCTGCAAGTCGCTGGTGGATCTGTTCGACGGGTTGACGCATGCGGTATTCGGCGTCGTGAACATTCTGATGCGGGTTGCACCCATCGGCGCTTTTGGCGCCATGGCGTTCACCGTGGGCAAGTACGGAATTGCCTCGCTCGGACCCCTGGCCCGGCTGATCGGCACGTTCTATCTCACTTCCATTCTGTTTGTCGGAATCGTGCTGGGCGTGATCGCGCGTGTCGCCGGGTTCCCCATCGTCAAATTCCTCTTGTATATCAAGGAGGAAATATTGCTGGTGCTGGCTACCAGCTCTTCAGAGACGGCCCTCCCCACGCTGATGGAGAAACTGGAGCGGCTCGGTTGCTCCAAATCGCTGGTCGGGCTGGTTGTCCCCACCGGCTATATTTTCAATACCGATGGCACCAGCATGTACATGACGTTGGCAGCGCTGTTTGTGGCCCAGGCGACCCACACCCATCTGACGCTCACGCAGCAACTGACCCTTCTGGCGGTCGCGATCCTGACATCCAAGGGTGCGAGCGGGGTGCAGGGCGCGGCGTTCATTGCGCTGGTGGCTACGTTGTCAGTGATTCCCACCATCCCGGTGGCGGGAATGGCCTTGATCCTCGGTATCGACCGCTTCATGAGCATGTGCCGCGCACTGGTAAATATGGTTGGCAACGGCGTGGCAACTCTCGTCATGGCGCGTTGGGAAAAAGAGGTAAGTGGCGAGACCTTGCGCCGGGGTCTTGCCCGACTCCCAGCATAGCCCGTGGCCAAGACAGCTGATGGCATTCATCGATTTGCCGAAGCCAAGAAATAATCAGCCAAGATCTTCTGCGTCTGCGCATCCATGGCAGGATACCCATCCCTCGTCCCGAACTTGGCGGCTGGCAGTTTAGCCTTGATCCCAATGTAGACCGCGTTGTAAGCGGTATCGCCCAGGTTCTCCACCATGTGTTTGAATGGCGGGAACCACCTGGCCTCGCCTGCCTTGGCGTACACTTCTTGAGACTTCCCATTCTGATCGGTGAACTTGAGGTGACCTGTCGTCAGAACGACGACTACGCCTCCGGGATGGTCGTGCATCGCCGACTTCTCGTGTGGGCCATAGTGAACATCTACTACCTGTACCGACTCATTCTCAAAAGCCAATTTGTAATGCCTCGACTCGACCTTGGTGGGATCTTGTGCCAGAGCAGCGTTCAGAGCAACACTGACGAACACCACGGACCAGAATGGCTTAGAAAACACGCTCTCCTCCCGATGTTTGCACGCAAACTTGCGCAAAGGTACTCTCGAGCTGAAGCTCTGTCAAATAGAGTTTGGGTATGGCCTATGCTCAACACATACTCAGTGTTCTGGCCAACTGTCAAAAAGATTTTAAGGTCTGCCGCTCAGCCACTGCAGGCGAGGATTGCAATTAGTTGCCGGTGGTGTATGTCCACAGCATGAAACCCGCCTCATGAGTCGCTCCGCCAGGGATACGACCGCGCGCTCGACTTCCGGGGAGGGTGGCGCACCCAAGAAAAACTGCTTGCCCTCAATGCCGTAAATCAGCAGGATCGGCGGCAAACGGTTCAGAGCGCGCGCCCATTCGACCGCTTCGCGCACACCGAAAGCATGCGTGGAGCAGGCAAAGGCATTATCAGGCAGCCTGTCGGCGTGGGCGTTCCACACTTGAACTTGACCGGGCATTCCCTGGGGAGCAGTGGCATCCACTAGAATGACGTGCTCGCACCCGGTCCAGCAATCCATCAAAGAGAAGCTCTCACCGCTGTGCTCTGTGATTTCAAGATCGGGGATGTCGGCGCCGCGGTTTTCGAGGACGAGCGCATGCAGACGGCGCGCGACCAGCAGACCGGCCGCGTCGTCGCCGCGATCGAAGTTGCCGCAGCCAATGATGCGAATGGGTGTGATGCGACGGGACACGTCTAATCGCGCTCCAGATGCAGACGGAGAAAATGGGTCGCGCAGGAAATGCAGGGATCGTAGTTACGCACGGCTTGTTCGCACTTCCAGGTAATCTCCTCGGAGGGCCGCGTGGCCACCTGACTGACGAAGTGCCAGAGGTCTTCCTCGATTCGTTTCTGATTCTGTGAGGTGGGAGGAACAATTTTTGCAGAAGCGATGATTCCGTCCTGATCGAGCTTGTAGCGATGATAGAGAAGTCCGCGCGGTGCTTCGGTGGCGGCCTGCCCGGTCGAGGTCCGCGCTAGTGTCTCTGCGCGAGGCGTCGGAGGTGGCTCGTATTCGCGGATCACGCGCAGCGCCTCGTGGCAGGCGAAGACCAACTCGATCGCTCTCACCACGATGCTGCGGAACGGGATTGCGGCAGGGCGCCTGAAGTCCGCAATCGCGCGCCGCCTGTTGCGCCACGTCCGGCAGTTTGTCGAAATTCAGATTAAAGCGAGCCATAGGGCCGACCATGTACGAACCGCGGCCGCGCAGGATGGAATGCAGCGCATTCGAGTGCTGCACATGCTGCTCCGTAAAATTCTCCTCGTATTCAGACGCGTCAATATCCAGCCCGCGGTTGGATACGATCCGGCCCTCGTTGAACGGATACTCTTGCGGGATGGGACAGAGAGACAAATTCGTAATCCTGCTCGAAGTCAGGAAACTCGAACCCGTGAAACCCAGCGTGGCTGTGGCCAGCGAGGCGTCGAGCGCCCATTTCAGTTCGTCCTACTAGTTCCTTGAGTGCGCTCTTGGTCGGTACTTTGTAGAAGCCGCCGACGGCGGCGGAAACGGGATGAATTTCCCGGCCTCCCATCAAAGTCACGATCTGGTTGCCGGTCTTTTTCAGGCGCAGGCCCTGCTGCACGATCTGATCGATGATCACGCGCCATCGCGATGGCATCGGGATAGCCGAGAAAGTCCGGCGCATGCAGCATGTACACGTGAAGGGCATGGCTCTCAATCCATTCTCCGCAGTAGAACAGTCGTCGCAACAGCCGCACTGACGGGTCGATCGCGACACCGAGAGCAGCATTCAATGGCGTGGACCGCGCTCATCTGATACGCGATGGGACAGATTCCGCAGATGCGGGCCACAATGTCGGGAAGTTCGGAGAAGTGCCTGCCCCGGAGAAAGGCCTCGAAAAAAGCGAGGAGGTTCGTAGATCTTCAACTTCACGTCCTGAACCTGATCGCCCTTGAGCTTGACGTAGAGCGCGCCTTCGCCTTCGACGCGGGCCAAAACGTCAACCTTGATCGTTCTGAGTCTGTTGCTTGCTCACGTGCGCTCACTCTCTTCGCTCTGCCTTTCGGAACTGCCAGGCCCAGGCATTGAAGCCGCGGAACGCGCGTGTGATCTCCGCGTTGTTCTGGCCGAGAATGCGAAACTGATTGCTGAGCGATGCCGTATTGGGGCTCTCCATGGGACCGTAGCAGCCGTAACAACCCCGGTCAAAGCTGGGGCACAGCGCGCCGCAACCAGCCTGGGTCACCGGTCCCAGGCAGGCGACGCCTTGCGCCACCGTGATGCAGACGTTGCCCTTGCGCTTGCACTCCATGCAGACACTGTAGGTGGGGACGTTCGGTTTACGCCCGGCCAGCGTGGCCGTGATCAGCTCGATCAAGCTGGTGCTTGTTGATGGGGCAGCCGCGCAGTTCGAAATCCACGGGCACATGTTCGGCGATGGGGGTGGAGAGCTTCAGCGTGTTGATGTATTTCGGGGTTGCATAGACGATGCGAATAAATTCATCCACATCCTTCCAGTTGCGCAGGGCCTGGATGCCGCCGGCGGTGGCACAGGCCCCAATGGTGATCAGCGTCTTGCACTGCCGCCGAACTTCCTGGATGCGCTGGGCATCGTGATGGGTGGTAATCGATCCTTCGACCAATCCGATGTCATAAGGTCCCTTGAGCATGGACGCGGAGGCTTCGGGAAAATACGCGATGTCAATGGCTCCTGCTACGCCCAGCAGTTCATCTTCCGCGTCGAGCAAACTCAGCTGACATCCGTCGCAGGAAGCAAACTTGAAGACTGCGATCCGTGGCTTGCGCCTGATCTTAGAGCTCATATTTCTCCAATAGCGGCCGCATCTGGTCATACGGAAAGATTGGGCCGTCCTTGCAAATGAAGTGCGGGCCATACTGACAGTGTCCGCAGAAACCGACCGCACACTTCATGTTTCGTTCCATGGAGAGGTAAATGTTCTCCCGGGCAAGGCCGTGAGTTTCCAGATCGCGCGCGACGAACCGCATCATGATCTCGGGGCCGCAAGCCATGGCGATCGAACGCGCCGGTTGCAGCCGTGCGTACTTGAACAGAGTGGTAACTACGCCCACATGGCCGCGCCAGCTCAACCCGCCGTAGTCCACGGTGACCAAGACCTGAGTGTCGGGTTGTCGGGCCCAAGCGGTCAATTCCTTACGATAGAGCAGGTCGCGAGGACTGCGCGCCCCATAGAGAATCACCAGCCGACCATACTTTTCGCGATTGTGCAGAACCTCGTAGATCACCGGACGCAGTGGGGCGAGGCCGATTCCACCAGCAACAACCAGAACATCTCGGCCCTGAGCCTGCTCCACGGGCCATCCAGTCCCGAATGGACCCCGGACTCCGACGCCATCGCCGATTTCGCGACTCACGAGCGCGTGAGTCGCCTGACCGACGGAGCGCACTGTGTACACTAACCGGTCGTGCTGGGCAGGGTGACCACTGATGGAAATCGGCAACTCGCCGACGCCAAATACCCACAACATGCTGAACTGTCCTGGTTGGAACCGGTTCTCGCCCGCTCCGTTTGACGATTCCAACGTCAAGGTAAATGTATCGGCCGTTTCTTGGAGCACTTGTCCCACGGAATAAGGCTGCGGGAGCATCGGATCGATTTTGGCCGCTGTAGCCATTGTCGTCACCTAACCGCGTAAACGTCGAGCAATTGGAGACGCGTTGCCTCTAACCGCTGCTCCAGAATCAAGGCAAAACGTTTCAACATCTGATAACCGAGATCGTGGTTCTGTTCGCACTTCGCACGGAGACACTTGCCGTCCAGGGCAATCGCACGCACGGGCTCAATGGCGCGTGCGTGAAACTTCCGCTGGTAGGGCGGCAGCAACCACGACCAACCCAGGATCTCTCCCTCGCCCAAGGTTGCAATCATGATCGGCTTGCGTTGGGGCGCGAAGATCTCCACCGCCACCTTGCCCGCGCGGATCAGGTAGAATTCGTTGGCTTCGTCGCCCTCTTTGAAAATGTAGGAGTTTTCGTCAAACCGCGAGTTCGAGGCACACCCGGTCAGCAAGTTGGGAAAATGCGACTCGAGACCGGCGAAGAAAGGATGTTCTGCGATGATGCGCTCAAGGGTTTCCATGGCTGCTTTCCTTTGAGGAGACAGGCGAAGAAGAGGCCGGTGATTCCCGGATGGCGCGAACCTCCTCCGTAATGTCAATGCCCACCGGGCACCAGGTGATGCAACGGCCGCAGCCCACACAGCCCGAACTGCCAAACTGATCAATCCAGGAAGCCAGCTTGTGGGTCATCCACTGCCGGTACCGTGACTTGGCGGAGCTGCGGACACTGCCACCATGAATGTATGAGAAATTCTGCGTGAAACAGGAGTCCCATCTGCGCCAGCGCTCGGCGTGCGCGCCGGTCACATCACTGACGTCCTCCACGGTCGTGCAGAAACAGGTCGGACAGACCATGGTGCAATTGGCACAAGTGAGGCAACGCTGCGCAACGTTGTCCCAACGGGGATGATCGAAGTTCGCGTAAAGCAAGTCTCGAATGCCGGTTGTGTCCATGCGGCGCTGAATCTGAGAAGCGGCGCGACCCACTGCAGCTTCCGCCTCCTGGCAGACCGCTTCCGAAGCCACGGATGGCGCGGGCGCCAGTTCCGCCAGCACCTCAGCGCCTGCGTCACTGCCTGCCTCGACTACAAATTCATGCCGGCCCGGACCGATCAGTTCGGTGAGAGCCAAATCGTAGGCTTCCCGCACGCGAGGTCCCGTGCCCATGGAGGTGCAAAAACAAGTAGGCGCCGCTTGCGTGCAATTCACCGCCACGATGAAGATTCCCTTGCGGCGGGCGGCATAGACGGGGTCGATATGGCGATCCCCCTGCAGGACGCGATCCTGCACGGCGATGGCGGCTAGTTCACATGCTCGAACACCTAGGAAAGCACGCCGCGGGGGAGCCGGTTCATTGTTCAAGATGCGAAAGCTATGGCCGCTACGCTCCGCGGTCAGCAGACGGACTTCGGCAGGGTGCAGGTATTTCTTCCAGCTTTGAGGACCAACGACATAGCCGAACAGCGCCTTATCATTACGGCGACGCAAGCGATAGCGTCCGGCTTCCTGTTCGTCCGTCCAGCCCACGGGGAGATCGGAGAGTTTCTCGACGACGTCATAAACAATCGCTCCGTCGCGCACAGTCGGTCCAACAACCTGATAACCACGACTGTGCAGGGCCGGGATGAGCTGTGCCAGTTGTTCAAGCGTCAGAAGCGCCGGTGCCTGCTTAGCCACTCGTTCAACTCCCGAATCACTAACCTAAGTGTACGCCTTACAACCACGCCCCACCAGACTGGCCGCAGACCGCCAGCTGGTATTCACCTTTGCCGGGCGAGAGATAGCCAGCGATCCTATGCGTGAAGTCTTGCTGCCGCTACTAAAGCCTGTCCCAAGCTCAAGCCGCCATCCCCGGATGGCACTTCTCTCTGTGTGAACACCTCAAATCCTACTTCGGATAGGCGGCCCTCGAGGTGTTGTGACAAATAGACATTGTGAAAGATCCCGCCGCTCAGGCACACGCGGTTGAGGGCCGTTTTCTTTCGCGTGAGCGTTGCCAACTCTACGAACCCCTCGACCAACCCGTTGTGGAAACGCCGGCTGATCGTTGCCACAGGAAGACTCCGATCGAGATCATTAAGCAGCGCTTCAAATAAGCACCGCGTGCCGATGATCCAGCCATCACCGTCCGCTACCAATTCCAGAGGATATCCAGTTTTATCCTCCGATGCCGCGATGGTCATCTCTAGTTCAATCGCAGCCTGCGCCTCGTAATTGATTTCCTGACGAATTCCGATCAACGCGGCCACGGCATCGAACAGACGCCCGCAACTGGACGTGAGAGGTGAATTCACGCCTTGTTCCATCATGCGCAGGAGAGTGTCCACCTTCGCCCGATTGAGTTGCCGCACGAACGGGATGTCGGGCTTTAGGAACCCCGGCTTCAGAAACTCACGCCCGAAATGATGCATGAGGTAGCTTACCGCCATCCGCCATGGCTCGCGGATCGCTGCTTCTCCTCCAGGCAGGGGAACATATTGAAAATGAGCGGCGCGTTCGAAGTCTCTGTACCCGGCGATGAGCACTTCTCCGCCCCAGATATGCCCGTCGGCGCCATAGCCAGTCCCATCCAAAGCGAATCCGATCACGCGGTCGTCGAGGTGATTCTCCGCCATGCAACTTGCAATGTGCGCATGGTGGTGCTGCACACCAGCCAATTTCACTCCACTCTGTTGCAGGGCCCATTTGGTGGAGAAGTAGTCGGGGTGAAGGTCGTAGGCGATGATCTCCGGCCTGATCTCGAGTATTCGCTCAAGATGCCGGATGGCTTCGTGGAAGAAACCATAACTTTCTACATTCTCCAAATCTCCAACGTGCTGGCTCAAGAAAGCATGCCTTCCTTTGGTGAGGCAGATGGTGTTCTTCAGTTCGCCTCCGACGGCCAGCACCGAAGGCTGATCGTCTTTCAGAAAAACCGGTACCGGGACAAACCCGCGAGAACGCCGCAACTGCCGCGTAACTCCGCGCGCAACTCGAACCACGGAATCATCGCAGCGCAGCCGGATGTCGCGGTTATGCACCAGGAAGTAATCGGCGAGACCGTGCAGTCGATGAATCGCTTCCCCATTTTCAATCGCGATTGGCTCCTCGCCAAGATTGCCGCTCGTCATCACCAAGGCTACGAACTCTCCCTTGTCGAGCAGCAGGTAATGAAGCGGTGTGTACGGCAGAAAAACTCCCAGGTAGAGATTGAAGGGCGCAATCTCGTCGGGAATCGGGCTGGGGTTTTTCTTCGGGAGCAGAACGATCGGCCGCTGCATCGACTGGAGCACCGCCTGCGCCGCTTCGTCTAATTCGCAGACTTCCTCCGCAGCGTGCACATCCGGAACCATCACAGCGAACGGCTTCTCCACCCGGCGCTTGCGCTGGCGCAGTAAAGTTACCGCTGCGCGGTTCGTCGCATCCACGGCGAGATGAAATCCGCCCAGCCCCTTGACCGCCACCACCAATCCGGCCTGCAGCCCAGAAACCGCTTCCCCGATCGGATCGGGGCACTCGATCCGCTTTCCAGACTTATCCCAGAGTTCGACCCGCGGTCCGCACTTCCAGCAGGCGTTCGGCTGGGCGTGAAAGCGGCGGTCCAGCGGATTCTCGTATTCCGCAAGGCATGCCGGGCACATGGGAAACACCGCCATCGACGTATTCGGCCGGTCGTAAGGAATATTGCCAACGATCGTGAAGCGGGGCCCGCAGTTGGTGCAATTGATGAATGGATAGCGATAACGCCGGTTGTTGCGGTCGAACAATTCACGCAGGCAGTCCCGACATGTCGCAATGTCCGGGGAAATGAGCGTGCGCACTTCTTCTCCCTCGTGGCTATGAACAATGCGGAAGTCCTGATCTCCCTTGCATGGCAAGTCATGGACGGCGAGGCTCGTGATCCGCGCCAGGGGCGGCGCGTCGGTGGGCAGATGGTCAACGAAATCTTGGACAGTTTCCTCTGAACCCTGTATTTCGATGGTGACTCCTGCGGATGTATTGCGGATGGTGCCCCGAAGCTGATGTCCGGTGGCCAGCCGATAGACGTACGGCCGGAACCCAACTCCCTGCACGATCCCGGAAACTTCGATCTGGCGCCGAACATCCATACATCATCTGCTCACAGTCTCCTGCAGCAGCGATTTGTGTGCATGGCGGCGATGCGCCAGCCAGGTCATCCATTCGTGCAAACCGTTGCCGGTGAGGCAGGACACCTTCACAATCTCCATCCCCGGATGCACCTTGCGGGCGTTGTCCGCCGCCTCGTGGATCTCAAACGGAACATAGGGGAGCAGATCGATTTTGTTCAGCACCAGCAAGTCAGACTTGAAGAATATGGAAGGGTATTTCAGGGGCTTGTCTTCTCCTTCTGTGACGCTCAACACCACGACCTTGGCCGCCTCACCCAGATCATAGCTGGCGGGACAAACCAGGTTTCCCACATTTTCGATCAGCAGAAGATCCAGGTCTTCGAGGTTCCAATCCGCCAGGTGACGTTCGATCATGCGTGCATCCAGGTGGCAAGTGCCGCCGGTCGTGATTTGCCTGACCGGGAACCCAAATCGCTTCAGCCGGTTTGCATCGTTTTCTGTCTGAATATCTCCCGTCAGTACGGCCACGCGATCCTCACGCGGCAAGGTTCCCAGAGTGCGCTCCAGGAGACTGGTTTTGCCGGAACCGGGAGAACTGATGAGGTTCAGGCACAAAATGCCGTACTCCTGAAACCGCGCACGCAACTCAGCCGCGATGCGGTCGTTCTCACTGAGTATTTTTCGTTCCAATGGCACTCGGTCCATATTCTTCCACCTCCAGGTACGCCAATTGCAACTCATCTCCACCGATAAATGTGGTTTCCAGGCTCGCGCATTGCGGACAACGAGAATCGTAGTCGCGCACCACAAAGTCGCGTCCGCAGGCCTGACAACGATGGTGACGGGGACAAACTTCGATCCCAAGTTCAAGCGACTCCAGATCGGTATCGAGAACCATCGCCTCAAAACAGAAACGCAATGCATCCTGATCGATGGCCGCCATTTCGCCAATCCGGACACCGACTCTGCACGGATATGTTCCCGGATGGCGCACCATCTCGGCTCTCACCGCTTCCAGCACCGAATTCGCGATTCCCCTCTCGTGCATATTTCCTCACAAAGCGCCTCAGCAGATGCGAGGCAATTGATCGCCCGACGAGCATGTCCACGATGCGGGTCGTACCCAGCGGCGTCCGCATTGTCACCAGCCCTGGGTTTGCCTGCTTCACGGTGCCAATCATCTGCGCCTCCGCTCCCAAAGGATGGTGCCTCATCGCCTGCAGAACCGCGCCGGCGGCCTGGGCTGCCACGATTGCAATCAGCTTACCCTCGTTGGCGACATATAAAGGATCGAGCCCCAACAACTCGCACGCGCCTCGAACCTGTTCGTGGATAGGAAGAGAACTTTCTTCAAGTTCGATCCCAACCCGCGACCGTTGCGCGATCTCGTTCAGTGTGCTGGAGATGCCGCCGCGCGTCGGGTCGCGCATGCAGCGAATGTCGTGCGTCACGCCAAGCATCTCAAACACCAGCGTGTGCAACGCAGCACTGTCGCTTTGGATTTGAGTCTCGAATTCCAGCCCCTCACGTTGCGCGAGAATCGCGATGCCGTGATCGCCGATCGAACCGCTCAGCAGCACCTTATCGCCAGGACGGGCACGATCGGCGGAAAGGTCGACTCCCTCCGGCACAATTCCAATTCCCGTTGTATTGACGAACAGCCCGTCGCCTTTGCCTCTTTCGACGACCTTGGTATCGCCTGTAACAACCTGCACCCCCACTTCCGCTGCCGCCCTCTGCAAAGAATTCACCACACGCCGGAGTTCCTCCATCGAGAAGCCCTCTTCGATGATGAAAGCGGCGCTCAAGAACAGCGGCATTGCTCCGCCCATCGCCAAATCATTCACTGTACCGTGAACCGCGAGGGAGCCGATGTCACCGCCGGGAAAGAAGAGTGGTTTTACGACGAAGGAATCCGTAGTGATGGCCAGACGTGAACCGTTCACACTCACGATCGCCTGATCGTCCAAACGGGCCAGCACAGGATTCTGGAACGCAGGCAGGAAGATGTCGCGAATCAACTCGGCGCTCAACTTGCCGCCGCTGCCGTGCCCCAACAGAACGGTGTCCTTGGCTGGGAGCGGCGCCGGGCAACTGAATTCAGCGATGGCTTTGATTGACACGCATTCTCCTAACTCGCGACCGCGTGACGCCGATAGTGGTAGTAGGCCGCACATGCTCCTTCCGTAGAAACCATCGGTGCCCCCAATGGATTTTCCGGCGTACACCGCATGCCAAATGCAGGACAGTCCGTAGGCTTCTTCAATCCCTGCAGAACCTGGGCGCTGATGCACTCGGCGGGCTCGTCTACGGTAAGTTCGCGCAAATCAAAGACTCGGTCGGCGTCATAAGCAGCGTACACCTCGCGCAAACGCAAACCGCTCCGCGGGATTAGGCCGATCCCACGCCACTTCTGATCTGCGACTTCAAACACCTCAGCCATGATCTGCTGTGCCGGCAGGTTCCCTTGATAGCTCACCGATCTGACATATTGGTTCTCCAGCTTCGCCTCTCCCGCCTCGAGTTGCCGGGCTTCAAGTTGACGGACCAGCATAAGAACCGCTTCCAAAATATCCACCGGTTCGAATCCCCCAACCACAATCGGTATTTGAAAATCACGGACCAGCTCCTCATACTCCTTACATCCCACAACGGTGCAGACATGCCCGGGTGCGATGAAACCCTGCACCCGGTTGGTCTGAGAAACCATCAAGGCGCGGATCGCCGGTGGAACCAGCACGTGCGAAACCAGCATGGAAAAGTTGGTGAGACCTTCGCGCTTGGCGTGCCACACAGCCATCGCGTTCGCAGGAGCTGTCGTCTCGAAACCAATCGCCAGGAACACGACCTTACGGTCAAGATTCGAGCGAGCGATCTTCACCGCCTCAATCGGAGAGTACACGATGCGAACATCCCCGCCCTGGGCCTTGGCCCGCAGCAGATCCGAGCGTGACCCAGGCACGCGCAGCATGTCTCCATAGGAAACCAGGGTGGTACCCGGCTGCAGGGCAATCTCGATCGCTTTATCTACGGTTTCAAGCGGCGTGACGCACACTGGACATCCCGGGCCA
Organism: uncultured Acidobacteriota bacterium; assembly: GCA_963734415.1. Classification (GTDB taxonomy): domain Bacteria; phylum Acidobacteriota; class Terriglobia; order Terriglobales; family Acidobacteriaceae; genus JABCZH01. The sequence continues at coordinate 542,693 of CAVTHF010000002.1, forward strand.
TGCACGAGTTCGATACCGCGTGGCAGCAGTTCGTCGATGCCGTAGCGCATGATGGTATGGGTCTGGCCGCCACAGATCTCCATCAACACCCAAGGCCGGGTTGTACGTTGGACGATCTCAGCCACCAGGGCCCGTGCAATGCGCTCGTCACGGTATTCGTCTAGATATTTCATATCGCGAAGCCCAGCCTGAAATCCAGAGCCGACCTCACAGGCAAACTCTAACAGAGCCGAACGGCCTATCGATGACAAAGATCACACGCTGATGCGAGCCAGCAAAACGGGGAGGGTGCGCCAGTGCCAACTTCAGATTACACAGTCCGCCAAAAGTCCGCGAAGTTTTGGAGGTGAGTGCCCCAAATCATGATTCCGTAGGCGGCAGCTCCGTGTCCAGCGCTCCCATTTCTTCCAGCAGCTTGTATGTGCGCTCGGCTTCGAACGAGTCCACCCGGCTTATGGCGAACCCCACGTGGACCATCACATAGTCGCCCAAACCAGCCTCGGGGACAAAGTTCAAGGATACGTGGCGCACGATGCCCCCGAACTGAACGCGGGCCGAACGCAAAGCACCCTGATCTTTAATTTCAAGAATTTTCCCTGGTATTGCAAGGCACACGGTGCCCTCCATTGTCAGTAAAACATTAATAGCGGCCGCGATCTATGACAACCGACACAACTAAGAGTGACGAGCGGCCACACCCAGAGTGATTACTGCAGAATAACAATGAACTAAACCCAGAAATCGCTCGAATCGTTCAGGCAACTCAGGCGGCAGCAAGACGCAGCCAGGCATCAGCAGCAGGGACACCGCTATGCAGCGCAGTGATTTCACATGGTGGGTAGCTGAGTCTCGAACCGTCACTGTAGGAGACCTCAAGACCCAAGCCCTGAACTGCTGATTACTTAAAGGACAGCCTCCTCCTGCGGCCGGACCTCCCACTCCCCTTCGGCCACGTAGCCGCGCTTGTCGTAGGAATGGCCGGTGAGCAGGCCGAGCACGAACCATCCCAGCACCAGGGCGCCAATGGCGAAGATGCTGTCGCCGATCATTCGCATCCAGCGCAATTGGTTCATGCCGCTGGAGTGCAGAAATTCTGCCGAGCGCGCGTACCAAGTGCCATATTCAACCGATGCCCAGACCTGCATCAGGCCGATGGGCAACATACTGAGCAGGACCATCAGGGCGAGGCCCAGGTTGATGGCCCAGAAGGAAAACCACAACGGACCGTTTTTCCACGCCATCCCCGGACGCAGGGCGCGCAGGCAAAACAGCATCAGGCCCAGGCCGAGCATGCCGTAGACACCGAACAGCGCCGTGTGTCCGTGCACAGGAGTCGTGTTCAATCCCTGCATGTAGTAAAGCGCGATGGGCGGATTGATCAGAAACCCAAACAGTCCGGCGCCTACGAAATTCCAGAAGGCGACTGCCACGAAGAAATAGATCGGCCACTTGTAGGCGGCGACCCAGATGTGTTGTTGGCGAGAACGCGCGAGGCGGATGTTTTCCCAGGCCTCGAAACCAATCAGCACCAGTGGAACCACTTCCAAGGCGCTGAAGACTGCGCCCAGGCCCAGCACAATGTTGGGTGTGCCGGCGAAGTAGAGATGGTGGAAGGTGCCAATGATTCCACCCGAAAGAAAAACGGCGGTGGAGAACATGACAGCGCGCGTTGCGGTGGGTACCGAAAGCAGCTTCAAGCGGGTGAGGAGGAACGCGATCACCACCGTGGCGAACACTTCGAAGAAGCCTTCCACCCAGAGATGCACCACCCACCATCTCCAGTATTCCGCTGTGACCAGATTGCTGCGTTGGCCGTACATCAGGCCGGCGGCGTAGAAAAGCGGGATGGCGACACTCGAGAGCAGGAACATCAACAGCAGCGAGTGGTCCTCGTCTCTTCTCAGGAGCGCTGGCTTCAGAGCGCGCCACATGAGCCACAACCAGAAGGTAAGCCCGCCAAACAGCAGAATCTGCCAGAAACGGCCCAGGTCCACATACTCGTAACCCTGGGTGCCGAACCAGAACCACAGGTTACCGAGCTTGTGTTCAATGCTCATCCACTCGCCGGCCAGCGAACCAACCACCACGAAGATCAGCGCGCCGAATAGAACATTGACGCCAAGCCGCTGGCCCTTGGGTTCGACCCCGCTGACGGCCGGGGCGACATACAACCCGGTAGCCAGCCATGAAGTGGCGATCCAGAACAGGCCAATCTGTAGATGCCAGGTTCGCGTGACGCTGTAGGGAAGCCAGCGATCCAGTGGAATGCCGTAGAAGCCGGAGCCTTCTACGCCGTAGTGCGCGGTCAGGGCTCCCAGCCCTACTTGCACCACCCACAAGGCAGCGACCACGAAGAAATACTTGACCGTAGCGCGTTGCGAAGGCGTGGGTCTCAGCCCGAGTAGCGGGTCGGCCTCTGGCAAGAATTCTTCCGCGACCGTCCGCGGCTGGGAGGCGAAGTACCAGACCATGCAGCCCACTCCAGCCAGCAATAGAACAAAGCTGACCACGCTCCACACCACCGCTCCGCCTGTCGGCTGGTTTCCGATCAAAGGTTCATGCGGCCAGTTCTGGGTATAGGTCACATCAGTGCCCGGACGATTCGTCGAAGCGGCCCACGCCGTCCACCAGAAGAAGGCGCTCAGTTGGCGGAGTTTATCGGGAATCGCTGAGAGCGTTGGGCTGGATCGCATACTGATCACGCCCCCGGCTGAATACGTCTGAGTAATAACGATAGAGTTCGTCGAAAGCCTGGCCCCGGACTGGGTCTAGCGTGATCTGGCCTGTGGCCCGATCGTAGGTATTGTGCCGCATGATTTCCTGAAGACGTGCCTGCATCGCAGCCCGCTGCTCCAGGCCCAAGGCCGCATAATTGGCGGCGCCGGACTGCTTCGCCCAGTGGTCAAGGATGAATACACATTCGCGATGCAGCCAATCAGCGCTCCAGTCGGGAGCGATGTAAGCCCCGTGACCCCAAACCGTGCCCACTTCCTGGCCGCCGATCGACTGCCACGCTCCTTGTCCGTCCTGGATGGTGGGGCCGTCGAACAATACGCGGCCGTCGGTTGTGACCACTTGGGAGGGGATCGGCGGGGCGCTATTAAGGACCTTGATTCCGACGCCACCTAGAACCGCGAAGGAAATTACCAATACCAACCCAAGCGCAATCCACAGCTTCTTATATGGCATGTGATCAATCCCTTCCTTTTGATTTCCTTCAGCCTTCTCCTCGCCAGATATATATCGTGTAACGATATATTATGACCTGAAACACCAGCCGCTACCAAGGCGCAGGCAAATCATGGATACAGCTATTTATTCTTTACTCAGTGAACCTGTTCCATGGCGATGGCGCGTGGAAACAGGATGTTGTTCTCCAGGTGAATGTGCCGGTGCAGGTCAGCTTCAAAATCCGCCAAAGCCTTGTAAAGGGTCCGATAGCTGATGCAGGCGTCAGGTGGCAAAGTGTAATCGCCGCTGGCATGTCGCATCGTGCGCAAGGCGTTACCGGCTGCGTCGTGTTCGTGTTTCATCATGGAGATCGGGTGTCTTACCGTGCCGAACGGGGGTGGCGAACCCATTTCCCGCTGGATCACAGATTGCTCCACTCTTACTATGTAGGGGAAGAGTACCATTTCTTCCTTCATCATGTGCGTAGTCAGTTCCTGGGCCAGGCCGTGAAAGCTGGCTTGTACCTGCAGCAGTTCGGGATGGTTCTTGCTGTGGACCGAGCAGACTTTATCGAACAGAGGACCGAGGCGGGCGATCTCCGTGCGGGTGTAGACGTGATGGGTGGCCATAATGTGCGCAATCAGATCAGACAGAGAAGCTGTTTGCCAGTCGCGGCCCGCCAGGGTTGCAGGTTCGGCCGTTGCAAGCAAATTGAGCACCTGGTCCATAGCGAGGTTGGCCTCGCGACAGGCTTGTTCCAGAGACTTATCGCCGCCACAGCAATAGTCAAGGCCAAGTTTTTCAAAAACCCGGGTTGCGCCAGGGTTTTCCAAGGCAAGTTCCCGAACGGTCTTTTCGGTGGTCGCGGTCATAGTATTCTCCTCGACGGCAGAAGAGCAGTTGCAAAAAGCAATGAGCGTTGAGGCACCGAGAGTTTGTCCGGTCCTCTAGTGACGCGAGTCCGCCGCTGCAGTTTGTTTCCCTTTTTCCGCTTCCAAACGCCGGATCGTCGCTCGCAGCCAAGTGCCCAGAGCTTCCTCAATCTCCTGCTGTGTCCCGGTGCGGTACAAAGATTCGAGGGTTTGTCCGTTCGGTGACAGTGGGATGTGAGTGCATGGAACTTGCTCGGTGCGCGCGTTTGGGGGCACGAATTGCATCAGAAGACACTCCTCGCACGGGTCGTGGTCTTTGGAGTTAAAGTTCATACACGTGGGAGAATCCTCGAAAATGAAACGCGGCTTCCAGGATTCGCGCGGCAATCGTCCATAACCGCCTTGCTCCAGAAACTCCAACTCGAACTTCAGCACTTCCAACAGGTTGCGATCATCCTTTGGCATAAGCTCACCCACCTTCAGTCTTGCCCACCTTACCAGACGAGGCGGTGACCCCCGTCACAGTTTGTTGTGAGAATCGTCACCTCACGGCAGGGCGGGAAACGCCGACTAATGTTCACCAGCACGATAAAGGCCAACCAATTGGGGTGGAAGCTGGCGGGCGCACCAGTTTCTGTGATCCAGTCGTTCCGAAACGCTACAATTGCGGGGTAGGTGGTGATGGACATCACATACCCTTCGCGTTGGGGAGTTCAATATATCCCTCTGAAGATGTATGCTTTTTAAGGCTTGGATCAACCACAATTCAACGGAGCTCAAAGATGAAGAGAAATGGCATTGTCTTTACTCTCGCCTTAGCTATTGTTTTCACCCTCTCCTTGCCGGCGCATGCGCAAGACGCATCGATGATCTACAAAGCAAAATGTGCCGCTTGCCATGGCGCTGACGGGACCGGTTCGCCAATGGGGAAGAAAATGGGCGCCCATGATTTCACAAGTGCCGACGTTCAGAAAATGTCCGATGCCGAACTCACTGATGTCATCACCAACGGCAAAAACAAGATGCCCAAGTACGGGTCTCTGAAGCCGGAGGACATCAAGGGACTAGTGGCTTTCATCCGTACGCTAAAGAAATAATCAGTCGGTTCTGCCGAGTAAAGCAGCGGGTTGGTGCAGCGCCGTGGATGCGCTGCGACACGGTGTAAAACTGCGTCCAGGCAATGACGCATAGAAGAGAGAGCCGTCTCAATGAATCTGCAAGAACGCATTCGAGACTGGTCGCAACCCGTTTATTTTCTTGGACAGAACCCCATCACTCTGACGGGCGCCGTGATCACGACCAGCACCGCGCTTACGACAATCGCCTTCTGGTTTTATGACATCTTCCTGCCAGGCCCGCCCCATCCCTATATTGGCCTTCTGGTCTTTCTAATCCTCCCAGGCGTTTTTGTACTCGGCCTGCTACTCATTCCCTTTGGCATTTGGCTCAGGCGGCAAAGTCTGCGTGGAAGCGGGAAACTGCCCGATGTTTATCCAGCCATCGATTTGCACTTGCCGGTGGTGCGGCGGACCCTCGAGTGGGTGACCTTCGCGACCGTGCTCAACCTTCTTATCCTCGGGACCGCATCGTACCGGGGCGTGGAATATATGGATTCCACGAGTTTCTGCGGAACCACGTGCCACCGGGTGATGGATCCGGAGTACACCGCCTATCAAAATTCTCCGCATGCGCATGTGGCGTGTGTGGAGTGCCACATTGGGCCTGGAGCCGGATGGTTTGTGCGTTCGAAGCTTTCCGGCTTGCGGCAGGTCTTTGCCGTGACCTTCCACACATATTCGCGCCCAATTCCATCGCCGGTAAAATACCTTCGGCCGGCGCGCGAGACCTGTGAGCAGTGTCACTGGCCGCAACGGTTTACTGGCGATAAGTTTCTGGTGAACACTAGCTACAAGGACGACGAAAAGAACACTCCCCAGACGGACGTCTTACTGCTCAAAGTGGGTGGACGCACCTGGCAGGGATCAGTCGGAATCCATGGCCGCCACCTGGCAGACGCCGCGCGCATCCGCTACATTTCGACCGACGCCGAGCGGCAGACAATCCCGGTCGTGTATTACACCGACGACAAGGGAAAGACCACCGAATTCATTTCTACAGATGCCAAGCCGACCCAACAACAATTGGATAAGGGTGAACACCGCGTGATGGATTGCGTGGATTGCCACAACCGTCCCACCCATGCCTTCGATTTGCCCGAGAACGCGGTGGACAAGCAGATGTCGCTGGGACGCATCAGCCCAGAGCTTCCCTACATCCGAAAGAAGGCGGTTGAAGTTCTCAAAGTGAACTATCCCAGCCGTGAGATGGCGAAACAAAGCATTGGAGAAGAAATAAACACTTTTTACCGGACGAACTACGCGCAAATCTATGAGACGCGGCGCGGCCTGGTGCAGCAAGCGGGCGAGGAGGTAGCGGCGATCTATCTTCGTAACATCTTTCCAGACATGCGCATGATCTGGGGCGTTCATCCCAATAATCTCGGCCACAATGATTCGCCGGGCTGCTTCCGCTGCCACGACGGCAGTCACACCAGTGCCGATGGCCAGACCATCACCAACGACTGTTCCGCATGTCATCAGGTTCTGGCCGCAGGTGAAGAAAACCCCAAAGTGCTGACCGATCTGGGAATGAAGTAGGATTCACTGTCCACCCAACAAAAGAGCCAGTCCTCCGCCTCTTTACCGGCTCCCAAAGAATTTCGATCCGCAAGGCTGCAGCTCCCCAGTGACTCCAATCACATATCTGGGTGACCAACGACACCGCAGCCGGATTCCCCAAGCAGCAGAATGACAGTATGTTGGGAGAGGTTCGGGGCGCTGCCCATTGCTGTTGGGAGCGCGCTGTCGAGGTGCCTTATGACAACTCTTCTCGTTCTCAGTATCGTTGCCGTCGTGGTTGCTGCGGTTCTGTTCTGCGTTTTCCCCATTGTCCACGCTTACTTTCAGTATCGTGGCAAGCGCCTCATCACCTGCCCTGAGACACATCACACCGAGGCCGTGCACGTGGCGGCCCGCAAGGTGGCCGCACGCGCCTTTATCGGCGAGCCGACTCTTCGCCTGGATCAATGCTCGCGTTGGCCGGAGCGCCAGGACTGTGGACAGGAGTGCCTCCGGCAGATCGAAGCCGATCCGGAAAAATGCCTGGTGTGGAACATCGTTTCCAAATGGTATGAAGGTCAAAGCTGTGCGTATTGCCACCAGCCTTTCGGTCCGCTCCACCATCTTGATCACGTGCCAGCCCTGATGGGGCCTGACCGCAAGACAACCGAGTGGGAATTCTTCCAACCGCAGGAGCTTCCTGAGATATTCTCAACACATAAGCCGGTATGCTGGAACTGTCATATCACCGAGACTTTTCGGCAGGAGCATCCGGAATTAGTTGTGGACCGTCAACGCTAGTGCGTTCAGGATACGGTCAAAAGGAGATTCACCGTGGCATCCAACACCCTAACCATCACCGATAATCGCACGGCGACAGACTACACCCTACCCATTGAGAACGGGACCATTCGGGCTACAGACTTGCGGAAAATAAAGACCGGCCCCGACGACTTTGGGCTCATGACCTATGACCCGGCTTTCATGAACACTGCCTCGTGCCGCAGCAGCATCACATTTATTGATGGTGAACGCGGCATCTTGCGCTACCGCGGCTATCCTATCGAAGTGCTGGCCGAACACTGCAGCTTCCTGGAAGTGGCCTACCTGCTGCTGTTCGGGGACCTGCCCACGTCAGGCGATTTGAATAGCTGGACCAACGAAATCACCCATCACACCATGCTGCATGAAACCACGAAACACTTCATGGAGGGATTTCGCTACAACGCCCATCCCATGGCGATGCTGGTGAGCACGGTGGCAGCTTTGTCCACGGTATATCCAGATGCCCGCGAGATTCACGATCCGGCCAACCGTTTGCTGCAGATCAAGCGGCTGATTGGCAAGATGCCTTCGATCGCGGCGATGTCCTACCGGCACAACCTGGGCTTTCCGTACGTGTACCCGGATAACGACCTGAACTATAGCGAAAACTTCATGAACATGCTGTGGAAGATGGTCGAACCGAAGTACGCAGCCAACCCGGTCATTGCTCGTGCATTGGATATCCTTTTCATTCTGCATGCCGACCACGAGCAGAACTGCAGCACCAACGCCATGCGCTCGGTAGGTAGTGCGCACACGGACCCGTATCTCACTACCGCCGCCGCCGCTGCGGCATTGGCCGGCCCGCTGCACGGCGGGGCCAATGAGGCGGTTCTGCAAATGCTCGACGAAATCGGAAGCAAGGAAAATATCCCCGCCTTCGTCAAGAAACTTAAGGAAGGGCACGGCAAGCTGATGGGCTTTGGCCATCGTGTCTACAAGAACTATGACCCGCGTGCCAAGATCATCAAGTGGACCGCGGAAAAGGTATTCGCAGTCACCGGCCCCAATCCCACCCTTGACATTGCGCTAGAACTGGAGCGTATTGCGCTCGAGGATGAATACTTCATCACGCGTAAGCTGTATCCTAACGTCGACTTCTATTCAGGGATCATTTACCAGGCCATGGGGTTCAAGCCAGAGATGTTCACGGTGCTGTTTGCCATACCCCGCACTGTGGGCTGGCTGGCCCAGTGGCAGGAGATGCTCGCCGATCCAGAGCAGAAGATTGCGCGGCCGCGTCAGGTCTACACTGGACATGACACGCGCGAGTTTGTGCCGTTGGAACGGCGCGCGCCGGTACTGGCCACGAGGGGCTAGCGAATCCCGAGCTTGACTGACCTGAGAATGAAAATAGAATTGGCAGCTGGAGTTCGAGCTTGGTGAACCCGACGCGCGATGCAGCAGATAATGCCAGACGCTGCAGCTTCGTCGATCGGGTCTTTTTTTTCGTTCTTCTTATTTCACTCTGCGCGCTGATACCTGTTCGGGTTCGAGCACAAGAAAAGTCACCCCAACCCCTCAAACAAGATGAAAGCTGCCTCGCCTGCCACGGTCAGGCAGGGATGACCTCGGGCAGCGGCAAGAGTATTTCGATTGATCCCGCCAAACACGCGGATAGCGTTCACGGCGTATTGGGTTGCGTTGACTGCCACACCACCATCAAGGAGTATCCGCACCCCGACAAAGTCGCGCAGGTTCGGTGCTCGACTTGCCACACCGACGAAGCTACTCATGCGGCGAAGAGCATTCATGGCGCCCTCGGCGAGGGAGCCTGCGAATCCTGCCATGGCGACCCACACGAGGTTGGTTTAGCGGACCAGGTGGCGCCGGGAAAATGCGCCCAATGCCACGCCGACGAGGTAAAAGAGTTCCGGCAAAGCATACACGGGCACGCTGCCGCGGCAGGCGACCCCGACGCACCCAACTGCATGTCATGCCATGGGGCCGTCCATCAGATCGATTCATCGAGCGATGCGGCCTCGCCGGTAGCCAAGAAGAATCTGCCTGACACTTGCGCTTCCTGTCACAGCAACCCGCAGTTTGTGTCGCGGCACAAAATTCCGTTCGCGCATCCCGTGGAACTCTATCGCCAAAGCGTGCATGGACGAGCAGTGTTGGGCGGAAACGAAGCTGCCGCGGCCTGCTCGGATTGTCACGGCAGCCACGGCATATTTCCCTCGCAAGATGCGCGCTCCAAGGTGAACCATTGGAATATTTCGGCAACCTGCGGGCAGTGCCATACGGACATTAGCAAGACATACCTTGAAAGTGTGCACGGCCAAGCCATGAAGGCCGGTGTATCTGGCGCCCCGGTGTGCAGCGACTGTCACGGCGAGCACCTGATCCTGGGGCCGAAGGAGCAGGGATCGCTGGTGAGCTCAACTCGCGTCTCGATGGTGACCTGTGGGCGATGCCACAGCGATGAACGTCTGGCGTTGCGTTACAACCTGCCCGCCGATCGGGTCCCTTCTTATGCCGACAGCTATCACGGCCTGGCCATGCGGGGCGGATCGCAGAGTGTCGCCAACTGTGCTTCCTGCCACGGCATACACAACATTTTTCGATCGACTGACCCACGGTCGACGGTAAACGCGGCTAACCTGCCAAAAACCTGTGGGGCTTGTCACGCCGGCGCGGGTGACCATTTTGTCATCGGTCCAGTGCACGTGCAAACTGCGACCGGTGCGGCGCATCCGGTCGTAAAGTGGATCCGCTGGACGTATTGGGTTCTGATCCCGCTCACCCTTGGCTTCATGATCGTGCACAACCTGCTGGACTTTCTGTCGAAGCTCATCCGCCGGCAGCCCAGGCACGAGAGCGGCGGGCAAGTGTCGCGGATGAATCGGAACTTCCGCATTGCACACTGGGGCGTGATCCTTAGCTTCCCAACGCTGGTATTCACGGGGTTTGCACTGAAGTATCCGGAGGCTTGGTGGGCGCGTCCGCTGCTGCTCTGGGAGGGACACTTCGCATTTCGTGGTGCGGTTCACCGTGCTGCGGCGGTGATTCTGGTCGCTTCCACCATCTACCACGTAGTTCATCTCGCAATGAATCGCCGCGATCGCCTGTTCCTGAAAGCCATGCTTCCAGAGATGAAGGATGCCACCGACCTGGTGCAGGTATTCTCCTACAACCTGGGGTTCACGAAGATTGCACCGCGCTTCGGGAAATTCAACTATGCAGAGAAAGTAGAATACTGGGCGTTCATGTGGGGAACGGTGGTAATGACGCTTTCCGGCTGCTTGTTGTGGTTCAATAATTTCACTTTGCGCCATTTCCCCAAATGGGTATCGGACGCGGCCACGGCCGTGCATTATTACGAGGCGCTGCTGGCGACCTTCTCCATTCTGTTATGGCACTTCTACATGGTCATCTTCGACCCGCTGGTCTACCCGATGGACACAGCCTGGCTCAACGGCAAGGTCCCCGCCGATCACTACCGTCATACCCGGCCGGAGTACTTCCGCGCCCTGGAGCGGGCCCACTTGATTGAACTCCCTACTGATCCTGACGATTACGAGGATGAGCGGGGATCTGCCGACGATCCCAGCGGCGACCCACCCGCAAAGACGTAGAACCCATCCAAAGCCCCCCCGAGCAGCGGTTTGTGTCACATCCTGAAGTGACGCCGCTCACAGCGTTTGCATCCGCCACAGTGCACGCTCTTACCTGAAGGGGGAACTGAAGGCCCTCCTTTGGCCCGGATTCGTATGCCTTCTACCCTTTCGCTCGGAGAAGCTTCAATGCTACATCTCGATACTGGGAACACAGGTTTCATGATTCTATGCACCAGCCTGGTCATGCTGATGACGCCCGGCCTTGCATTCTTTTATGGGGGTCTGGTGGGCCGCAAGAACGTGCTCGCCATCATGATTCAGAGCTTTGTCTCCATGGGCTGGACGACGGTGATCTGGTACATCTACGGCTATTCTCTGTGCTTCAGCGGGGACTGGCACGGGGTCATCGGCAATTTCCACAACGCATTTCTGCGCGGGATTGATCTCAATACCCCGTCGCCGAATATCACCATCCCGGCATTTGTGTTCATCGCGTATCAGATGATGTTCGCCATCATTACTCCCGCGCTCATCTCGGGCGCATTCACCAATCGGGTCACCTTCAAGGCGTACATGCTGTTCCTCACCGGTTGGCTGACCTTTGTCTATTTCCCGTTCGTGCACATGGTTTGGGGCGGAGGCTTCTTGCAGCAATGGGGCGTGAAGGACTTTGCCGGCGGCATCGTGGTTCACAACATTGCCGGCTTTGCAGCTCTGGCATCGGTCTTGTATGTGGGCAAACGCCGTGTTCTGGACCGCGGGCCGCACAGCATACCGCTGGTGGCGCTGGGCACGGGACTGCTGTGGTTCGGATGGTATGGCTTTAATGCCGGCAGCGAGATGCGGGTTGATTCGGTGACCGCGACCGCATTTCTCAATACCGATGTGGCAGCCTCATTCGCAGCCATCGCCTGGTTGCTGGTAGCGTGGTTCAACGAAAAAAAGCCGAAGTTCCTCGGCTTGCTGACGGGAGCTGTTGCCGGACTGGCGACCGTGACTCCCGCGGCCGGGTATGTCTCTCCCACCACAGCGGTTATCATCGGCTTGGTTTCCGGAGTGGTTTGTTACTACGCGGTTGAGATGAAGAACAAACTGCACTGGGACGATGCGCTGGATGTTTGGGGAGTGCACGGCGTGGGTGGCTTTCTCGGCATTATCATGCTGGGGATTTTTGCCAGCAAAGCGTACAACCCCGCAGGCGCGGATGGATTGCTCTACGGGGATCCGACGTTCCTCTTGAAGCAAGTCGTTGCGGTGGTCTTCTCCTCGGTCTGGGCGTTCACTTTTACCTACGCCATGCTCAGGATTATCGATGCGTTCACCACGGTGAAGGTCAGCGAAATGAGCGAGGAAATTGGCCTCGATGAATCCCTCCACGGCGAGCACGCCTACGAAGATGTCTTCCACAGCGATGACCTGGCCCGTGCCGTAAACCAGGCTCATGAGGAGGAGTTGCTGGCTGGCCGGAAATGAGGGAAAAGGGGCTTTGGCGAACGGCATGCCGGTCCCTGCGAAAGCTGATGGTTGCAGGGGTGATGGTGACGTCATCCCTGCATGCGCACGCGCAGGCCAGTTCTCCCCCGCCGGCTCCGAGTGCTGATTCGGTCAATGCAGCCGGAGAAGGAAAGCCCTGGTGGCGGGACATCTCCACCAACGGGTACCTGTCCCTCTCCTATACCTACAACGTCAACAACCCCAGCCCGCGTATAAACCAGTTCCGGGTTTTCGACTTCAATGATGACGATCCCCAGCTGGATGTCGCTCAACTCGTCATCCAACGTGCGATCAGCGAACCGAAGCAATTCGGCTTCCGCTTCGACCTGATGGCAGGTTCCGGAGTTCCGGAAGTGACGGCTGCTTACGGACTGTTTCGCAATACCCACACTGGAGTGGCGCACCATTTGGATATCCCTGAATCATTCATTAGTTATATCGCGCCTGTCGGCAAGGGCTTGCGTTTCGATTTGGGGAAGTTTGCCACCCACATGGGATACGAGGTGATTGGCGGCTACGATGGCTACAACGACAATTTCAGCCGCAGCTTCATCTTTGGGTATGGCATCCCGTTTACCCACACCGGATTGCGGGCGACGTATGTCGTCAGTCCAGCGATTACTGCAATGGTTTCGGTGACAAACGGGTGGGACGATGTTCAGAGACTCAACCACGCCTACACGGTCGGGACGCAACTGACGATGACCCCGACGAAAACCACTAGCGTTTCTCTCAACTTCATCCATGGCCCGGAACGCCGAGAAGATAGTCACGACCAGCGCAGTGTCTACGAGTTGGTCGCGACATGGAAGCCGGTCTCCAAGCTCACCTTGGGCGGGGACGGACTCTACGGGCACGAAGAGAACGGGGTCGCTGTTGGGCACGACGCGCTGTGGAAAGGGCTAGCTGGATATGCAAAGTACAGTCTTAGCTCCAAGTTCTCACTAGCGTTCCGAGCAGAGGTTTTCTACGACGGCGGGGGCACTCGCACTGGTACCGACCAGACCTTGCAAGGATTTACTCTCACTCCCGAATACGATCTGAACCCCAAATTCTCCCGGTTGAGCTCTCATTTCAGAAAAGCGAACGGGAAATTCGTAGTGCGGGGTGAACTGCGCCTGGATGTATCGGACAGGAATGTATTCCTCGAAGGCAGCAATCCCGTCAGCAAACGGCAGTTCACCTCCGCAGTGAACTTGATTTATCTGTTCTGAGTCGACCAGGGGTTGGCCCACGTAGAGGACCGGGGCCGGCTGGTTGACCGGCCCCGTGACGAGCGGCTTTTCTATGCAGTGATGAGAGATTCCAACGCCATGCGGTTGGGGATCACAAGCGTACAACCGTTTTGCTGGATGAGGTGCTGTTTCTTGAAACCGGCGAAGAGCCGGCTGACGGTCTCGCGCGAAGTGCCAATCATCTGTCCGATTTCTTCGTGCGTCAAAGACAGCTTCACCTGAGTGGGGTTTCTGGCCTCCGCGTTCTGATCGAGCCATCCCACCATCAGTCGAGCCAGCTTCTCGCTAGCCGAATCAGAGAGCATAAGGTCACGGATTTCGCGGCAGGTAGAAGCATAATCCTGGCTGATGTGGCGGGTCACCCACAGGGCAAGCTCGCCGTGCTGGCGCATCAGGCGCAGCAGGTCGTTTTGTCGCAGGAAACTGATTTCGCATGGCTCCTGAGTCTCGGCCGTAGCTTCATACTGGCGTCCGGATACTACCGCAGCCACCCCCAATGGGTCACCGGCCTCGATAATTCGCAGGATCAACGTCCGCCCGTCACTGCCACAAATGGAGAGCTTCACCCGGCCTCGACGCACGATGAACACTCCGCGCGGAGATTGCCCCTCGGCGAACAAAACTGCTCCCGTCGGGTAGGTGGTGGTGAGAGCTTCTTGCTCCAAAGCATCGACTACAGCTGGAGAAAGATCGCAAAAGGTCTTGTCTACCGACTTCGGGGCGTTGTTTACGACGTGGGTTGCCATATTAGTGCCTCCGCTCACAGGTATTTATGGCAAGTCCCGAGCCAATCTCTAGGGCGGGAAAGAGTTTCCTGGGTTGTATTGTAAAAGAAACAAACTAAATGAGTTACGGCGATTCATCGAAATCGGGCACTGTCGGCTATCGTCTGGGCCCGGATTTGAAGTGAGTGCTTTCACCCAGCTATGTGTGATCTCCATCACCGATCGCTTGGTTACGGGGACGTGGGCGACTGATGGCAATCGGGGCTTTCCATGCACCTCTTTCGGGGCTTTCACCCCAGAGTCGCGTGGATGGTATTCAGTAAAGCGGTCCGGGAAAAAGGCTTTTCCAGGAGGGTTATCCCGCGCTCGAGCAGTTTGCGTTCCGCGATTAGTTCACCGGTGTAGCCGGACATGTATACGACTTTCAGGTTCGGGTGAGAGGCATTGAGGCGCTCAACCAATTCAGGACCGCTCATACGGCGCATGACCACGTCAGTCAACAACAAATCAATTGGACGATCCGGGTGGGACTGCATCCATTCGAGAGCAGATTTCCCATCATCCGCATCGACCACGGTGTACCCATGTTCCTGAAGGAGTTGCCGAGTTAAGCCGCGCATGATTTCGTCGTCTTCCACGAGCAAAATCGTAGCTTGCCGTTTTGGAGTGACGGTCTCGGGTTCAGCCGACTGTCCAAGGCCGATTTTGTGATCGGCGCTGGGGAGATAGATTTTAAATGTCGTTCCGTGGCCTGGTTCACTGTAGACCATAATGTGTCCAGCGCTCTGTTTGACAATGCCGTACACGGTGGCCAGGCCCAAGCCAGTTCCTTTACCTAGTTCTTTGGTGGTGAAAAAAGGCTCGAAGATGCGCGCCACAGTAGCCTCGTCCATGCCGGTGCCGGTATCACTGACCGCAAGCACGACATACTTGCCGGCGGGCATGGCTTGATGTTGGTCTTCGAAGACCTCGTCAAACCTCACCATCCCCGTCTCGAGAATGAACTTGCCGCCACGCGGCATGGCGTCACGCGCATTCACCGCGAGGTTAACCACGATCTGGTCGAGCTGGCCAGCGTCCGCCTCTACCACGGCCAAGGATGACCTGGGCACGATGAGAATCTCGACATCATCTCCCATCAGGGGTCGCAAAAGCTTGGTGATGTCCTTCAAGCGCTCGTTCAGATCGAGGACACGAGGTTGGATGGCTGAAGTCCGGCTGAAGGCGAGCAGTTGTTTGGTCAATGACCGGCCCCGGTCGGTGGCCTTCTTGATGTTCTCCACATAAAGCGACGGTTCGGCGGCTGGGTCAATGCGGTCGCGCAGGAATTCGGTGCAGGCATTGATGATGCCCAGGATGTTGTTAAAGTCGTGGGCGACTCCTCCAGCCAGGCGCCCGATGGCTTCCATCTTCTGGGACTGACGAAGCTGGCCCTCAGCTTTCTTCTGGGCCGTGATGTCACGCACGATCGCGGACGCTCCTACAATTTCGCCAGTCGCGCCGCGCAAGGGAGCAACAGAAATGGAGACGTTCAAACGGCGTCCGTCCTTGGTTAGCCGCACCGATTCGTAATGCTCGGTGCTCTCCCCTTTCGCAATCTTCCTTAGGATCTCGGGGATTTCGTTCGGGCGATCACTGGGCGTCAGTACGGATATGTGCTTTCCAATGACCTGTTCTGGCGTGTAGCCATAGATGTGCTCGGCCCCCTTGTTCCAACTGGTAATGATGCCGTCCAGATCCTTGCTGAGAATCGCGTCTTCGGAAGAATCAATAATCGATGCCAGCTTTGACCGATATTCGCCGAGCTGTTCGGCCGTCCTGCGATGCAATTCTTCATTCGCCCTGCGCAGTTCCTCCGCGATTCGCTTGCGATCACTGATGTCACGGATCGCACTCAGCACAAACACTCCCTTCTCTGTTGTTACTGGACTGAGACTGATTTCTACGGGGAATTCCGAGCCATTGCGCCGTCTCCCATAAAGATCCAGGTCTGCCCCCATGCGTCGCGTCTTCGGCGCCTCCGCGAAGTTCTGACGATGTTGGTGGTGCTTGCGACGATAGCCTTCAGGTACCAACATCTCGACTTTTTGGCCAATCAGTTGGTTTCGGTTGTAACCAAACAACTCTTCTGCTTGGGAATTGGCCTGAACAATGGTTCCTGCTCGGTCGACAGCCACAATGGCATCCGGGAGGGTCTCCAAGAGATCAGCCGAAATGAGGACGTCCGCCATCGCTTTGGCTGATGGTGACGGAACCGGCGGCTTCGATTTAGAGGAAGGTCGCGGCATGAAACTCAGCTACCCATACTATCGAGCCTCAAATCTACGGCGGAAGGTGCTTGCCTGTAAAGGCACGGCCAACAGAGGGGACAGTGGAATGAAATACTTCCCGGCGAAGCGTGATTGAAATCACGAGAGCCGGTGACATCAGTCACGGAGGCCTCACTAGCAGAGAAGTAGCCTGAGCCTATGGAAATGGCCGCACCACAACTGGAAGAACGCTCCGCTCTGGAAAGTAGTGGTGGTGAGGCTGAAGCCACAGACAGGTTGACCATCGCTCAGAAAGAACGTCGGCGTGCACTTGTCGTTCCCCGTGAGCATGGAGCATGGGGAATGTTACTAGTTCCACTGGTGACGGGCGCGGCCGTCGGAGTGCTTGCCGGCGGACGGATTGCTCCGGTTCTGCTGCTGACGACTGCAGTGTTGTCGCTGTTTTGGCTGAGAACGCCGGTTGAAAGTTGGCTCGGAACCAGTGCCGTACGCGCGCAGACTCCAGAGGAGCGCAAACTCGTACGCTATTTCATTCTGCCGGTTGGCGTTGTGGCCGGGGTGAGTTTGAGCGCGTTGTTCTGGCACGGCAAGAACCTTGAGCTGCTATGGATTGGAATGATCGCGAGTGTCGTCTTTGCAGCGCAGACTTTATTGAAGAGAATGGGACGAGCGACAAGGATGGCAGCGGAGGTTGTGGGTGCGGTGGTGCTCACCTCGACGGCGCCTGCCGCTTACTGTGTGGCCATCGGGCGGCTCGATGCGCGAGCCTGGGTACTGTGGCTGGTTAACTGGTTGTTCGCCGCTAACCAGATCCATTTTGTGTGGCTCAGAATCCGTGGATCGCGAGCCGCGGGGTTGCGCCAGAAGCTCATGATGGGCTGGAGTTTCCTGGTCGGACAGATATTGCTCGGTGGAATGTTGGCCTTTGCGTACGATTTCGGCTGGTTACCCCCATTGACGACGGTTGCATTCGCCCCGATCCTGTTTCGCGGCCTCGCCTGGTTCGCAAGAAGGCCTCAGCCAATCGTGGTCCGCCGTTTGGGCTGGACGGAACTGGCCCATGCCTTAGTTTTCGGCGTCCTCCTCACGGCCGGGTTTGGCCTCCTGTGGTAAATGGAGCAATGAGTACTGTCGGTTTCTGTGACGTAACGCACCGCGATGAGAGTTATCCATCACTGCATTGATCTTGCCCGGCGTGTTAAATCTTTGCTTGACCTGAGCTCCCGGCGTCCGGGGAAGCACTAAATTTCCTTTAGACCGAGGGCCCCGCGTGACCGGCTTTTATCCCACGAAGAAAAGGAGCCCACCATGTTTGCCCGTATTCTTGATTTCAACGTGAAAATGGAAAAGAAGGAAGAGTTCGTGAAAGTGATGAAGAACCAAGTCCTGCCCACCCTGAAGAAGCAGACCGGCTTCCTGGAGATTCTGCCCTTCTTCCCGGAGAAGATAAGAGAGGAGCGGATGTTCACCATCAGCCTCTGGGCCACCAAACAGGATGCCGATCGCTATGAGAGGGAGTTCTATCCCAGGATCAACGACATGCTGAAGCCATTTCTGACTTCACCAGTCGAGGTGAACTACTACAACCTCGAGACCACGCTGTGCCAGCACTTCGTCGAGACGCTGGTCGCCTGACGCGACGAAGCATTGATCGGCGCAAAGCGTCCGACACCCCGGAGCAAATGCTCCGGGGTTTTCTTTTGTGTCTCGCTACTTCCGAGGCTTGCCCACTCGCTGGGCGGTGGCAAACATCAGGGCAACGGTGTCCAAATCCTTCGGTTGCACCTTTCCTGGAGGAATGCGCAGGTGAGTGAGATCTTCGAGCTTCTGCAAGAGATCGACCAGGGCCATTGAGTCAATCAATCCGGACGAGACTAGAGGTGTGTCTTCGTTGATTTCCAGGTTCGGCTTTCTGGTTAGCCGGACAATGTGTTCAATCATCTGCTGAGCTTCGAGTGTCATGCGAATTGGCTTTCCTCGGTCCCTGGGCTCAGTTCCGGATGCTCTTGCAGCAACTTTTCCCGGGTAGCGGAACGCGCTGCCTTTCCGGCAGTACTCTTCACGATCCATTTCGGCGGCTTTAAGAAAATGGACCGAACCGCCACACCCATTCCTGCCACCACAAGATTGCGAAGTGCCCGTTCGATTTCGAGCGAATTTGCAAGCAGGGCTTCGTGCTCGACTTCTGCCACCACGACAACATCATCTGTGCCGAGATCCGGGTTGTACACCCCCATGGCAACCACGCGGCCGTCGTGGATGGCGGGGTGCCCCGCGATGATCTCTTCAACATCCTGCGGATAGAGATTTTCACCTCCTACAATGAGCAAATCCTTCTTTCTGCCAGCCACAAACAGTTCGCCATCAAGGTAGAAACCAAGATCACCGGTATGGAACCAGCCATCGATGATGGTCCGGGCCGTAAGGTCGGGACGGTTGTAATATCCGTCGAACAGGCTGTCACTCTTGATGAGAATCTCTCCCAGGCAACCGTCGCTAAGAAGTTCCCCGGAATCGGACACGATATGCACCTCATTGTTAGGCAACAACCGACCGGATGATAGGAAGGATACCGACCCAGCAGTATTTTCCGAAACCGGAACCACGGCGCATTGCGTTCGAAACTTTTGACCGTCCAACCAGATGCGGGCTGGGCCGGATGGCCGGCTGATATCCGATTGGGTCACAGCGAAAACGTTTTCCGCCATGGCGTAGGAAGACTGCAGGGCATTGCTCTTCAGCCCAATAGAAGCAAAGGCAACCTTGAATTCGCGCATACTGCTGACGCGAACTGGTTCGGAACAGTTGATCAATGCTCGCACCGAAGAGAGGTCGTACTGCGCCCATTGCGTCTGTGGTGTTCGACGGGGGACGAATTGAAAGGCAAAGTTCGGCATCCAGGCCAGCGTGCACTTGTGTTCGCTGATAATCTGCAACATGGTTTCAGGGTGCATCACCCAATCCAATGGCGATTGCATCACGACGGGTAAGTGGCAAACCATGGGTAGCATGAAGCAGGCAATGAGCCCCATGTCATGATAAAGAGGCAGCCAGTTGTAGATACGGTCCGTTGCGGCATCGATTTTCAGTGCGTGCGCCAGATGTTCGAGTTGCCTCAGTACCGCGGCATGAGTAAGGGCAACGCCCTTCTGCAGTCCGGTAGTGCCAGCGGAATGCTGAATGAATGCCAGGCTCTCAGATAAATGCTCTAGCTTTGGGATTTCGATCTCTCCATGGGGCACGCTTCCATCGCTGGCACGAAGCAGCTTGGCTTGGTCGTTGAGAGACACGTGGCTGAGCATCTCATCGGGAAACCCTTGGTCGATCACCACGACTTTGGCGTGCAGGTTCGCCGTTACTCCCGCCAGTCCATAGCGATACTTTGAGGGCTCGACCTTGAAGTTGGGATAAGCCAGAAAGGCGGGCACCGCGCCCAACATCATGGTGCCGGCAAAAACGGCCATTGCGGGAATGCCCTGCGGCATAATGACGATCACCCGATCACCTGCCTTTACACCCGCGTCGCGAAGTACTCCGGCGTGAACGCGGGCGCGACGGCGGAATTCGGCAAAGGTCACCGTTTCGCGTTCGTCTTCATCGATCCACGCTGTAATAAATGGACGATCTGCGGGAGCCGTCTCGAGCGCCTCAACCAGATTGCGAAATCGGTTCACTCTGCGGCCATTGTATCCGCTGAGAGTGAAGGTTTCAGTTACGATAGCCCCAGCGAGGAACATTGTTTCAAGCGATCCTATACATCCTGATTTTCCTGCTTTGTGCAGCAGTCTTCGCCAAAGTCCGCTCGCGGAGCGTGCGACAGGCCATTCTTTTGATCAGCAGCTACGTGCTTTATCTCAGCTGGGGGGGCTGGTTTGCTGCTGTTCTCCTTGCTTCCACGACGATGAATTTCCTGCTCGGGGAATGGCTTCGCCGCAGGCCTACCCGGCTAACTCTGACCATTGGCATCCTGCTGAACCTCGCCCTCCTGGGAGGTTTCAAGTATCTCCCGGAGGTGGCAGTCAGCCTTCCTCTTCCATCGTTGCAAAGGTTCGCTCATCTTGCATTGCCCTTGGGAATCTCCTTCTGGACATTCCAGGCGATGAGCTACCTGTTCGACCTTTATCGTGGCGAGGAACTCGATCCGTCGTTCTTCGAGTTTGCTTTGTACATGGCGTTCTTTCCGGTCGCTATATCCGGGCCAATCTGCCGCATGCCCGATATGCTTCCGCAGTTTCGGTCGGAGAGATTGACCAGCTGGGACGACATCGGCCACGGGCTAGCTAGGATCGCGACGGGAGTTTTTATGATGCAGTTGGCCCGCCTGCTGGGCCAGGGAATCCTCTCCGGCGATGGAATCAATAGCGGATTCGATCACGCTATCCGCTGGGGAGGTACCGACGTCTGGTGTCTGGCATTCGGGTTTGGCTTACAGCTTTTCTTCGATTTTGCCGGATACTCGCACATTGCCATTGGCGCTGCCAAAGCGCTCGGTTTTACCTTGCCGGAAAACTTTGCTCGTCCGTTTCAATCCACGACGCCAGCTATTTTTTGGACGCGCTGGCATATGTCGCTATCGTTCTGGATTCGCGACTATGTTTTTCTCCTGTTGGCGAGGTTGCGCCGCGAGATGTGGTGGCGAAATCTTGCCCTGGTGTTTTCGATGGTCCTGTTCGGACTGTGGCATAAGGCCAGCCTGTTGTTCTTGTTGTGGGGTTGCTATCACGGAGTGCTTCTCGTGGCCCATCGCCAATTCCAGCAGCTGCGGGGGAAATTGGGCTGGGATTCTCCAACTGTCCTGTGGACGCCGCTGTCATGGCTTGCCACGATTTGCTTCATCAGTCTGGGATGGATATTGTTCCGCGCCAATTCACTGCCGCAGGCGGTTGAGATGTTTTCGGCCGCCGTTTCTCCCACAAGCTATCTCCCACGTTTTCTTAGTGGAAGTCTGTATCTGCTGGTGCTTGCATTGGCGGTCGGATATTCGGGGGTAGTGGTAGTTGATGATGTACTTGATCGCTATCCGGCTGATCCAGGAGCTGCATCCGGCCATTCGCGTTCAGCAATTATTGCAGCCATCGCACGCCACCGCTGGTATTGGATCCCACCTCTGTATGCATTGGCGTTATTTGTGGTCTTGATGGTGACGCACACTCAGGATGTGGGAGTCGGTCAGTTCATGTACCGGCGCTTCTGAGCCAGATCGTTTTGCTCCCCCAGCCTCAGTAACCCGGTGAATGAAAAGAGCACTCAAGTTGTTTGGGGCTTGTGCCGATGACAACATATCCCGTACTATGTCCACTTTTGCCGGAAGTATCCTTATGTGCAATTGGCGTTGGCGTTGGCTCTTGCCCCTGCTTTTGGTCCATATCGTTTGGGCCCACAAGCTCGTTCTCGACCCTTCGAATCCAAGCAGTTCTGAGGAATCCACGAATTCCAGTTTCCACAGTAGCGCTTCCGAAGTGCGTCTCGTGTTTTTCGCGACTGACGAATACCGTCGTCCGGTTGAAACCCTTCGCCAGGACGACATTGCAATAGTGGACGATGAGAACGTGATTAGAGACTTTCGCAGTTTCACCCGTTCCGACGCAATCAAACTCGATGTCGTGGTGTTGATTGATTCCAGTGAGTCGGTCCTACCGGGCTTCCACCAGGAAGCCGCGGATGTTCAACAGCTGATTTCGCGGTGGCCGGGGAATCCGAATGACCGCGTGTCGATTCTGGCATTCAGCGGTAAAGAAACAAGGTTCGTCTGCACCGCAGATTGCCGTAGTTCGTATACCGCCGATCAGCTTGCATCCGTGCCCAAAGGCGGAGCGACGCCGCTATTTGATGCCATTGAAACTGCGACAGACTTCCTGGTCCGGCGAAGACAGCCAGACGTTTGGCCCATGATCGTTCTGTTCTCCGATGGCGAGGATACGACCAGCCGGGCCTCGCTCCGCGGGACGTTAGCGAAAGTGCTGGCCAGCGAGGCGCAGGTTTATGCCATCGATGTTAGCCGGCCCGGACCACCATCGAACGGAGCTGCCACGCTGCAACGGATTGCTGATGACTCTGGAGGCGGCTATGCCCGGATCAGTGAAGGCCCAGTCAGAACTGTCCGTGAGGTCATCGAAAATCTGCATTACGCCCGGGTGGTGACGTACGTGCCACCTGCGTCCGGCTCAGACTTCCATTCGACTCGTATTCTCCCCAGCCACAATCTCAAGTTGCAGTTCCGCTGCCGCCGGGGTTACTACCAACATCCAGACAGCACCCAATAAAAGGAGAGGTCCATGAAACGAGCAGCTTTGCTGATTTTCTTGATTTGCAGCCTGCCCACTTTGTTGCTAGCGCAGATCAGCGTGTACCAACACGGAACCGTCGTCAGAATGCACATGGGCGACTGCATTCTTGCGCACCATGGATTCATGGTGGCTTTTGCCGGGCAGTCGACCCCGATGAGCCAGGAGTCCTGCCCTGAGTACACACTGGTCTCGGATAAGGTCGTGTTTGTCATTGTTGGGAGGTCATCCAACCAACTCATTCCGCTCGCGGAAACCATCGACTTCCGATTGCATCACGATGTACTTGCCGTCAGAGTTGACGATGCCAAGCGTGAAGCCAAGTTCGCTATCAAAGAAATGATCGTTCGTTCCGAATGGGAGCGGGTCCAACAGCACATGGACGAGAGGCTCAGGGCCTCAGACGATCACCAAGGGTCGCGATGAAGGCTTGGGCCAGTACTCCGTTCCCGCTTCAATTCAGTGCACGGTACCGTCAGGCGTGACCAGGGGGAATCCATCGAAGGGGCGAGCGAGGCCAAACTGCTGTTCTGCGGCAGCGGGGTTGTAGGCGTAAAGAAAGACTCCATAATTGAAATGTAAGATGCGATCGCCCGGCCTTCTCGCGATCGCCCATTCATACTGTGCGGCTGTGTCATTCGGGTTCTCGTCCGAATTATCTGCCCTCATCATCAACCTCAAAACCTGGTCTGAGTGGTTTAGTTGATTGGTGAAGGGGGGATCTTGCAGCCGTCGCAACATCTCTGCCACCACCCGCGAATGATCAAACTTGGTAAAGGCCAACAGCCGCTCGCATTCTGCCTGGGAGGGCACGTCGCCAGTCTGAAGTGAATGTCCCGGATCGGACGGCAAGCCTTTTGCGATCTCAAGAAACATGGCGCGAGCCAAGAGATAGCTGCCATGCGGGGTCATGTGGACATGCTCGTATACCAGTTCGCTTCCGACTAGCCCGTTCGGGCTTTCTTTGGCAAAGATCGCATCTGCGTCAACCAATTCAACCCCCGGTGTGGATACCACAGCGCGGTTAATGTCGTTGATTTTGCTATCGGCGCGAAAACGAAGCGTATCGAGATCGCGCGCACGAAGGAAATGCTCCCTCGCTCCGCTGTAATCTCCCAGCGCCTGCAGACTGCGGGCGATGCGAAACTCGAGTTCGGCATATTGGTCATCGATGCGGGCAGCAGCGAGGTACAACTTCAATGCCTCTGCGGGTGACCCGGCGTTATCCTGTTCCGCGCCCTGTTGAACCAGTGTGGACCAGGAACGCAAGGCATCCGGCCCGAGGTTCTCACGGTGCAAAGATGCAAATGGGGCACAGTCCATCAGATTTGTGGCTACGGTCGAGACGATAACTTTGGCGCCCGCGTCGCGAGCAACAGCGATGGTGTCGCGCAGGTTCTCGTCGAAGTTGGCATACGCATATTTCATGAGCGGCGAACTGGCTCGCACCTGTTTGTCCAGAAACATCGCCATCCCGCCCCATTCCTTCTTCTGCGTGCCGACCTTGGTCAGAAGTTGTCCGACGCGGGTCGAGTGATAGAAAATGCTGCTGCGAATCACCGGCATACTCATTCCAGCCGAGGTGAGTACGGTACCGGGACCGTACGGTCCAACCACTTCGTTATTGCCCGAGTAGACGATGAATACGTCCGGATGAAACCTGGCCAGGCCCTTTGCGATTGGCAATACCACATGTGAGTTGATGGCGACACTGCCGGTGTTGACAATCTCGAATTTCAACGAGGGGTAGCGTTCCCCGAGCATCACCTCCAGGTAGCGGCTGAATCCGAAGGCGGGTTCAGGATCGCCCATGGCTGCTGACTCCCCGAGTACGACAATTCGAACGGTTGCTGGCGGTTTGTCGGCTGGAATCGCGTACATCTGCGGCGTCTTGATCATGCCAGGCGGGAAAAATGGAGCCGCAAAGAACAAGTTATAGCAAGAGGCTGGGCGGCCTTGGATGGTGCAGGGAACGGTGACGTCGGTGGGGTATCCGACCTCGCAAACCCGCAACACCGCTTCTGCCAGCCCGAGCAAAAGTATTGGCGTAGAGAAGCCGATGGCGATGCGCAGTGCCCAGGTACGCGCGCTCACAGCAGAATTATCACTTGTTTTGGAAGTGGACATTTTGATCCAGTTGATTCACGTCAACGGCCGTCGATTCTGCTGCAATTCGACATGCGGTGGAGGCTATCCCTTTGGCTCCTGGCTTGGAGGCTTATTGCCTTGTTTGGCCTGTGTGATCATTTGCTGGACCAAGTCCTTCTGCGGAAAGTCGGGATGGAGCTGCAGCAGCTTTTCCCACGCGGCCACCGCGCCATCGATATCATTCTTGCCTCTCCACTTGATGATGCCGATGTTCATCAGCGTGCCCGCGTGTTGCGGGTCGTAAGTCAGCGACTGGTTGAGCTGCGCCAGTGCTCCATCCACGTCCCCGGTGTAGTACAAGCAGGATGCATAGTCGGCCCGCACCCCAACGTCTTTCGGGTTGTACTGCAATGATTTTTCGAAATATCCCGCAGCCTGTTTGAATTGGTGAGCACTCTTGTAAGCCAGGCCTACCTGGTTCCATAGCTGCGGGTTCTTCGGGTCAGACTTCAACTTCGTTAAGAGTGGCAGGGCTTTCTTGTCCGCCATGCGCTGCAGGTCGTCCATGGTGGGCATCGCCTTTGGCGTCTGCTGCGCTGCAGGCAAAGGTCCGGAGTACTCACTCGCCGGGGAGGAAGGGCCGGGAGCTTCGGCCGCAACTGGATGCGCCGGGAAGGGGCTGGATGCCGAACCCCGCAACAGATAGCCAGCCAGGAACCCCGCTGCCAGACACACGGCGCACATCACCACTAACTGGCGAGGCTGCCAGGCCGGCTTTGAAACAGAGGCGGGGTTTGATTCATTGACCATTGTGTGACTCCTGATTGCCTTACTTCTTTCCGGTCCCTTTGCCCGGCTTTTGAGCATTGGAGACCGAACCCCCAACGTTGTGGGTGACCTGGTGGCAGGCGAGGACGCAGGTGTTGCTGCTGCGGTTATAGGAAATCGGAGAGCCGTTATTCTCCCCCACCACGTTGATGTCGAAATTCACCATCCGTTGGCCCGAAACCGTCGGAGAAATTGAGCCCATACCATGCGCGACGTGACAGGTCGAGCAGGAAAATCCCATTTGAGATACGTGGCTGCTGTGCTGGGGGAAACTGGTATTTGCCAGGACCTTGCTCAGATCATGGCACTTGGCGCACATGCCATAGGGGCCATTCAGGCTGAGGTCGGGGCTGGGAAAGAGATTTGTGACCGCTCCGCCTGGGACGGCCGCCTGGCTGAATTGATAATTATGCTCGAGGATGTGAGAGTAAGCCGAACCGTGAGGGCCGTTGGGCCCGCTTCCGCCAAACTCGCGATTGTCGTCGCTGTTGTGGCAATCGGTGCATAGAATCCGGACTCCCATAAGTCGCGATGCCGTGCCATTCTGATTCAGCATATTGGTGAGCAAGCTGGGCTGGGGTAGCGGACTCATACGATCGTGCATCACAGGGTGGCCGGAGGTTGCAGTCGCCGCGAATTCCGGAAGTACATTCAGAGGATCCGGAGCTGAGACCAATCTTGCGGGCGCGTACCCGTAAGTCAACAGCCTCTGCTTGCCGACACTGGTGCCGTGACAACGCAGGCAGTTCTCATACTGATTGATGGCGGGTAGCACAACCGTCACCCCGTCGCTGGCACTGATCCCGACCGTGTCTGTTTGCGAAGGTCGAACCCCCGGAGGGGTGGGAAACGCGATCACGCGGTTGGAGCTATGAGCGCTATGACAATCGACGCAAGTGGCATGGCGATTGTTGTTGAGGACCGCTTTTTCTGCCGCGTCATGAAAATTGTTCCCCGAAGGCATGGGATGGCCTGCTTTGGCCATCTCGGCCATGACGTTCGGCGCTGGCGGCGATAGCAAGGTTCCGCCGTTGTGACACGTCATGCAATCCTGGGTGGCGGCATCCCTGCCCGGCGCGGACGGTGTAGCTGGCCGCAGCAGCCGTTGTGGGGCGGTGGCGTCATGCGACAAGTGGCACGAGGTGCACGCATTCAGGGCAACTGTGCTGTAGGAGCCAAGGTGGGCCTCCGGTGCGGTTTGGTTTGTTGCCGTCTGATGAATACTGTTTGTCCAGCCTGCAAGTGGGTTCGGTTGTCCCGGAACAATGCGGTTGGGATCGTGACAGGCAAGGCACATCTGGCCTGCGGAGCTGTCGCGGACCAGGAAATTCTGTGCGATCTTATCCGTGCCCTGCACGTGCGGGTTGTGACAGCTGGTGCATTCGATGTTCCCGTTGATTAGTTTCACCGCCCCGGTCGGGTCCGCCGTCTTGCCTTGCGAAACCAATGAGGCGACCAGGTTCGAGGCGTCCTTCATTGGCAGAACCAGGCTGAAAGGGTGGGTTCCACTCAGGTTCGTCCCGAAAGAATCGACGCTGTTCATGGAGCCGGTCATAGGAAGCGTGCCATAGGCCGCCGACTGTCCCACAGCTACAGTGCCGTCATGACAACTTAGGCACAGACTGCTGGTCAATCCAAGAGTCGGTTGAGTGTTGCCTTGCTCAATGTAGGTAGTGCTGGAATATGGTGCGTAGGTCGATTTCGAGAGTGTCTGGTTCCACAACGGCGATATTCCCCCGAGTCCGCCATGCGGGGCGTGGCAGAAGGTACAGCCGAGGCTTCCCTGCGAAAAGACCGAAGCTCCGCTGGCAGGGGACAGGTTGTGCATGCCCATGACGTCTTCCGGAGCCTGCTGTGCTGCGACCAGCCCTGGCGCCAGAAGCGTTGCACAAATTGAGGCTAGGACCCACCTCACTGATTTCCTCCATTTCCCGGTTTGGCCGCCGCGTAATAATGGAACACTTCGATGCGGTGATTGAAGGAATCCACGACGTAGATGCGATCGCTGTTGTCGATCTGAAGTCCAGTCGGCAGCTGAAATTGCCCGGCTCCCGTTCCGCGTTGCCCGAAGTAGTACAGGAGGCGTCCCTGCTGGTCGAACGCCTGTACCATACCCCATAGGCCATCTACCACGTAGAGATGCCCTTCGGAATCGAAGCCGATTCCCTTGGGGCGGAACATCGATCCTGCGCCGTCCCCGATTCTTCCAATGGCATAACGAAAGGTGCCCGACCGATCCAGGGCCTGGACTCTAAAGTTCATGGCATCGACCACGAACAGACCCGAACCGTTCAGCCGCAACTCCGTCGGGTAGTTGAATTCGCCGTCGCCGGTTCCGGCTTTTCCGATCATTGCCAGAACGCTGCCTTGCATGTCCATCACGTAGATCTTGTTGCGCAGGGTGTCCGTGATGTAGATGCGCTGTGCGGCAGAATCAATCGCGATTCCAGTGGGACGTTTGAAGAATCCTTCCCCGCCCTTCAAGCTGCCGATCGCACGCCGGTACTTTCCCTTGGGGTCAAAGACGAAAATCTTGCCCGACAGCGAATCGGTCACATAAATATTGTCCTGCGTATCGACCGCCACGCATTGCGGAGTCAGCATCGGATCCCGGCCCGTATCCTTGCGAGAAAGAAACTTGTATTTCTTTTCGGTGAAATCGAAGATGTGGACTCCGTTGGCGCCCGGATCGGTTACGATAATGCGTCCGCGCGAATCGGTGGTGATGCTGTAGGGATTGACCAGAAAGTGAAAATCGGGCTCGCCCGCCACCACGTCGACCACGCGAGTCCAAAAACTCCGCTTGGGCTTCACCTCGCGCTCGAGGCTGAAGCTCCGCTCGAACGTGAGTTTCCGGCCGCCCTCCAGCAACAAGTCCGGCGGAGCGGGTTGGGCAATCGCCGTCTTTTGCGGTTTGGCGCACTCGGCGGGCCCGCCCAACAGGCAGACCAGGCCGGCAACGGTCAAGATCCTGCATAACTGAGCCATATTCCGGGCGCTCAGAAGAAATCGAACCATCTCGATACTCCAAAGAAATACGAATTCGCCGTTCCTGGCGGAATGCCAGCTGCGCTGATGCCCTGAGTGAACCTGGTGAAACCGGACAGCAGGCCAATTCTTCTGAGATGGTACTGCATTTGAGCGTTGAACATCTCTGTATTGTTGTGAGAGTTCGTGGCGTTGCTAAGTGTATTGCTGAGCGCGCGGCTATAGCTCGCCGACAGCGTGAGACGGCGCAAAGGCGTCGCCGAGATTCCACCGCCGTAGCTGCTCCCACCGTACATGATGAGGTCGGACGCCGGCACTCCGGGGGTTGGCGGGAGTGGCACCAACCCGGCGTTGGTGAGAATCGAGTTTCCGTTTGCTTGGGTGAAATTGCCGGTCACGGTGAAGCGCCGCATACTGAAAGAGGTTGAATAACTCTTGCTGTCGCTGGCGCTGCCGGGCTGGTTTGTCAAGCCGCTGTGGCTGCCGTTGAAGCTCGCCAACCAGACCAGGCCATGTCCGAAGTTGCGATGCAGTCTGGCGCTATAGTTGTAATAGGAGGTGGTATAGGTCACCAGGATCGACTGCACGTTTTGGGCATAGCTGAATGAACCTGAAGTTTCCCAGCGCTTGATCCTGCGGAAGTAGTTCACGTTGCCGATGAAACCCACGGAATTGCTGCCCTGGCCGTTGGATTCCTCTACCACGCCAGCGGAAAACGTAAACGTATTGAGCAGCCTGCGCGCATAATTCACCGTGCCGGTGATGTAGGTGCCGGTATAACTCTTGTCAAAATAGTATTGATCGTAATAAGTGGCCTGGGCTTGCGTCGACAGATAATTGGTGAACTGATAGGTGGCGCCTCCGCCCAGCGTGAGGGAGTTCGAACCGGATCCGAGATTGAACGGTGTCTGCAAGGTTCCGCTGTCGATGAGATTCTGGTTGAAATATCCCGATAGATTGCTGGTGTAGCTCTGGTTTACAAACAGGCTCAGCTTTTGCAGCGGATGAAAGGTGGCGCCGCTAGTCTCAGTGCTGGTGGTGTAGCTGTCCGTGTTGTTCCCTTCTCCCACGAAGTTGGTAGTTGCCTCGGAACGGCTGTAGTTGGCGTAGAACGAACCGTTGATTGGCAAGTTGCGGTTCACGCCAAAACCATAATCGTGGCCAGTGGTATCCGATATCGATTCCTGTTCGCCGGCCAGAAATTCCGGGAAGGTGGAGTGAAGGCTGTTGTGATCGTAATAAGCATTCAGGTGAAAACCCTCAATCGCGTAGGTTGAACGCAGATTGAATAGCTTGGTGTCAGAACCAGTCTCCTGATCGGTCCCGTACACCGTGCCAGAGCCGCTGCCCTGCGAATAGCTGGCGGACAGTGTCGGCAGGTTTGGCAGCAGTGCGCTCCATCCAATACCGAAACCCTGGCCGTGGCCGTGGGTTGTAAAATCGGGCTGACCGATGAGTCCGAAAGTGCCGGTGCTGTTGTAGTCGTTGCGATAGCTGACCGATCCAGGAAAATGACTGCCGGTGAACAGATTGGCGGTCGCCGAAACCCCGCTGGCGCCGGTCAGCGATTGGTAGTCGGAGTTGGCCCGGGACTGATTGTAGTAAGGGGTTACGGTGAACGAAAGGAAGTTGGGATTGTAGTAAGAACCAGAGATGGTGCCATCCATTCCGAGGTTCAGTCCGTGGGTTGATTGGATCTGGTCCCCATAATTTCCCTGGTACCCCAGCGTGAACAGGCCACCCGCATTCAACTTGAGATTGTCGCCTACCTGCATCTGGGCTGAAGCCAGGGGTATTGTCACTAGCATCAGCAGCGCCACGGCGCCGGGTAAGTGTCCCGTCAGTGTTTTAGTGCGCCCCACCCCATAGCTCCTTTGTGCCTCGGCCAGGTACAGTTACAAAGGCACAATTGTTGCCACTCTTGGCGGACCAAAACGGTAACTAAGCTATTGAAAATTAAGACCTTTATTTGCGTTCGAATGCCGCTCAGATCAACCCTCTGCCCAGGGCTGCGCCATATGACCCGCGCGGCGTGCTGAAATACTCAACAGTTAAGAGAGGAACGATCGACAAGGGGAGGGGAGGCCACCAGTTCCCAGGCCGGATCATATGGGTTTCGGGGCCCGTAGAAACGGGAAGAGACGGCTGGTTGCGACTCGTTGCGACAGCGCCTTATACGATTTCGATCTTAGCTTTGGCGCGCAGGCTCTTTGCCAGATTCGAGCGCAACCGTTCGTATTTGCTCTTCTGTAATTCCGTTTGCAGGTCGGTCTTGACTTCAGCCAGGTTCTGCTTGCGCGCCGGAATGTGCGCATTCAGGCGGAAAATTGTGAACGCATTTTCAATTTGAATGAGGCCGCTGACCTGCCCAGCCTGCATGGCCAGGGCTGCATTCACGATCTGGGGCGGCAACTTGTCGCGTCCCACAGACTTGTGGTCGCCCAGGTTGACGC
Organism: uncultured Acidobacteriota bacterium; assembly: GCA_963734415.1. Lineage (GTDB taxonomy): Bacteria > Acidobacteriota > Terriglobia > Terriglobales > Acidobacteriaceae > JABCZH01. The sequence goes on from CAVTHF010000002.1 coordinate 574,104, forward strand.
GAAAGTCGTCTTCGGAGATTTTCTCCGCCAGCAACCCAAATTCCTGATAGCTTTTCGTCGCCTTGGCTTGGCGCAGGGCCACCTCTGCACGATTACGATTCTCCTTGACCGCGTCCGCCCCCGCATTTTTGGGAGGGAGAATGGAAATGCTTTGAAAGCTAAATGATTCGGGTTGCTGGAAGCGTCCCGGGTTCTTGTCGTAATACGCCTTGACTTCGGCGAGAGAGACGGCGGATTTGTCGTCCACCTCGGTTTTCAGCAGTTGCTCGATCATGAGCGAACGCTGGATCTGCTTTCGTAGCACCTGGCGGGAGCCGTGCACTTCTGTCTGCATGTATTGCTGGTACTCGTCGGGGCTATTGAACTGCTTACGAAAATCGGCCTCGGCGTGGTTCAGGCGCTCGGGGGAAACTGTCAACTTTCGCCGAGCAGCCTCCTGGTACACGAGCTCTTCGAAGATGATCATCTCCAGCGCTCCCTGTCGGATGGCCGCTTCCTGCCCCTTGGGGAATCCATTGTGCTGCTTGGCATAGGGGAAGATCGCGAACATCTCCCGTACCAGGTCGCGGTCCGTCAGCACCGCCCCATTCACGCGAGCCACCGGCTTGTCACTTACCTGTGCCGGTGACACCGGAGAAGTGGCGGACGCCGCTGCGCCTACCCCGGTTGGAGCATGAGAGGCCACTTGGGCGACGGCTGCTGAGGTTGCCACTAGCAGGAGGCAGATTGGGAGTTTGTATCTCATCATTCCTCGCTTATACCTCAAAAAAAGGGGGAGAGAAAGTCTCTCCCCCCTGGTCTCAAAACCAGTTCTACTGGAACTGCGTCGTAATAGTGTTGGTATTGTTAGCTTCGTTCGCTTCGCCAAAGTGGCACTGACGGCAGAACTGCGTCGTCGACGGAGCCGAGGTTTTGGCATAGGTCTGAAGGTTCGGGTTGTAAGGACCATTCACGAAGAAGTAAGTGGCATAGTACTTGCCGCCGCCATCGCTCACGATCGGACTCGCCGCACTCGATGTGTACACGGTCATCACGTGCTGGTTATGGCAAGTCGTGCAAGCCACATAGGGTTTACCTGCGGTATTGATGCCGAAGGGTTGGGACCACTTTCCCGGCGCCAGAGCAGGATAACCGTAGTTGGCTACAAACTGGGCATACGGGGAGGCGGGGGTCAGCACCATTTTCTTGCCGTCAAAGGTCAACCCGTAGGCAGACATGTCGCTGATGGTAGCATTCACACCCACCGGGTGATCGTTGGTGTAATTGCCAGCCGTGGTGCCATCATTGCCAAGCAGTGTCGGAATCGGTTTGCTCCCATAAGAGGTATTGGTCAGCAGGCCGATCGTTTGCTCGTACGACTGATTGGTCATCATATTGGCCGGAGTAAGATTTCCGTCGTGACAGCTCAAGCAAAGCAGGATACCGCCAACTTCGGTGCTGCCAGTAGTGATGCTGCCGGGCAGTACTTCAACATACCTTCCGCTATCGCCGAATGCGACCGATTGGCCATACAGTGGACTGGCGTCCTGGCCCCACAAGGCATAGCTGCCGGTGTCAGCTGCACCGCCGTGACCGGAACCAAAAGAACCGCTATGGGGAGCGTGGCATCCAGCGCAGCCGCGACCCTGGTTGTTATGCGCGCCGAGTACGTCGACCGGTGACGACCAGTTTTGCGCCATCATCAGCCCCGACACGGCAAGGATGAAAAGTACCAGTAACATTGCTTTTTTCATAAGATTTAAGACCTCCTGTACGACTTGCAACGAATCCTCCCGGAGCTTTAGGCCTGGTCTGTGAGTCATACTCGGCCGCCCCTCGACCCTTAGTAATGCATGCGCTTAACCGAACCTGAGGGAGGCTGTCGGCGACCCGCATTTAGCCATTAAATGATTGATAAATAAACCGTTATTGTGTTGTTGGCTCTGACTTGGTTCCAATCAGGAGCCCAGTGCCAGTGTGGGAAAAGAGCCAACCGTCGGTAACCGGTTGGTGAAATCCCGCAGTGAGGAGTGTTGAGAAATGCAACAGGGCGGGGCCCTTTTCAAAGCGCGAAGCTACTGGAAGTCGACAACCAGCGTCCTGGAATCCCCGGTGGTTATTTGCTGGGGGGAGACTTTGCCTGGGTGGTGGGAGTTGCTGTCGGAGCGGGACTTTCGCTGGATGCACCCGCCGTTTTCTCTCGTGACGCGTCTTTTTGTTTGCGCAACTGGTCGGCCTCGGCGTCGGTGACGTATCGGAATTGTTGCACTCGTCCGGGGTATATCTCCGAGGTAAAGACACGGTTCATTTTGTCGATGGTGATCCCGACCAGGCCCTGAAACTGACCAGGAAGAAGTCCATGGCCACCGAAACTGATGAGTAACTGCGCGTCGCGATTGAAGACCTGTACGCGGTCCTGCATCCCGTCCACCACCCAGATGTGGTCATCGCTGTCGATGGCGACGCCTTTAGGCCGCGAGAAGTATCCGGGGCCGTCGCCGGCTTTGCCGAAGGTGCTGATGAAGTTTCCATCGCCATCGAAGATCTCAATGCGGTTGTTGAGGGTATCGGCGACGTAGAGATTACTGTCCCGGTCGACCGCCAGGCCTGAGGGCCGGGCAAAATCCCCAGGTGTGGTGAGTTCGTGTTTGTGTCCAGTGGTGCCGATTCTGTGCTTCAGCTTGAGAGTGTCGGCGTCGTAAACCAGAACTTGATCCTGATCAACATCGGCAACGTAAAGAAGCCGGTTCTCCACGTCGATCGCCAGCCCACCGGGAGTCACAAGCCCATCGGTAATGACGTCTTCCGGCACGTGCTTGGCGTTGAACACCAGCACATGATGAAGTCCGGGATCGGAAACAAACAGACGGTCATTGTCGTCCATGGCCAGGCCGATGATGCGGACGAAGTGGCCATGAGTCTTGTTCTTAAGCAGTTCCACATCCCGAGTTTCGGTGTTGAAGATGAAGATGGCGCCCACCTTCTGGTCGGCGACATAAAGGTTGTTCTTGGAATCGACCGCCATCCCATAAGGCTCTGCCAGCTGGAACAGCATCTTTGTGTTATCGGTGGTGGGCTGTGTGCCAGCCAAGCGATCCATCCACTTCTGTTTCTTGGTCCCTGGCGTGTCTACCTGGGAAATTTTTTGGGCGGCGTAGAACGCCTGGTACTTGATGCGGGCGATGGCCGGTGGGTTCGGCCACACGATATTGGAGTAGTCGATGACCGGGGGAGCCTTGGGCGCTGCGTCGGCCTTCTTTTTCTTTCCGCCGAACGCCGAGGCCGGCAGTCCGAGACCCAGGCTCAAAACCACCAACAACGCCAGAAATCTCTGGCCCCTCTGAACCAGGTTTGTTCGATTTTTAAACATGGTAGTCATCTCCTACTGCATCTATCGCTGTTTCAGATCCTTGTGGCATGTTGAGCAGAATGCAATGTTATTGGCCTGGTCCTTCGCCAGCAGATCGGGCTGAGCCGAAGCGTGCGGCTGGTGGCAGGTGAGGCAATTTATCGGAGTCTTCACCTTGCTGGGATCCGCTGGATCCAGCAGGTCCGAAACCGGGTGGCCCGCTACCGGATGACCCACGCCAAACTTCAGTGGCAGAACCACCACCTTGTTCTTGGTGAAATAGTCGTCGGGAAGCTTGACCGTCCCATTGAAGATGGTGAGCAGGTGCTCCGCCTCCAGTTTTTTCGGTTCCGCGTCAGGCCCATGGCACTCGAGACAAAGCGCATTGGTGGTTTTGGCGCGCAGCAGATGCTCGTTCTCTCCACCGTGAGGCTGATGACACGTGGCACAGCCCTGAGCGAAAGCCGGCTGGTGGAGGAACGGCTTCTTGGCTTGGTCCGCGATGTCGCTGTGGCAGCCCAGGCAGATGTCGACCGCGTCGGTCTTGGGAAGCCCTGGCTGCCGGCTGGCGTGCGGGCTGTGGCAGTCGGTGCAATCACCCGCCGCCCCCGGATGCTGCACTTTGGCGGTTTCGATCAGCTTGGCCTTGTCGTCGTGGCAAGTCAGGCAAAGGGCTTTGGCATCAGGCTGCGTCAGCACCACTTTCCCGTCCTTCGCAGGAGAATGGCAGACTTCGCACTGCTTGCCGGCGAATGGCGGATGGGTGAATTTTGCCATCAATTTGGGAGCTGCAGACTCATGGGGATCGTGGCAGCCCACGCAATTAGCTTTTTCAAACGGCTGGTTCTGGTGTGCTTTCTGCAGATCGGGGCTCTTTACGTCATGGCAATCCAGACAGAGTGCCGGGGCCGCCTTGGTCAGATGAAAGGCGAATTCGGCCTTCCCGATCTCTCCCGTTTTATGGGTGATGTGGCAGGTGTCGCACCCCATGTCAAGAGCGGCATGGCGGCTGCCCTTCTCGGGCACGTTCACGCCGGTTTTGTGACAACTCAGGCACAGGTTATCTTTTTCTCCCCCCGAGGTGGCCTTTAACAGCTGATTTTTATTGTCGGAGGTGTGGGGATCGTGACACTTCACGCAGTCGCGCCGGGCCGGCGGATGGACAGTACCCTTTATGCCGTTGGCATTCTTGTCAGCGTGGCAGGTTAAACAGAGAGCCAGCGGCGTCGTCGTGATGAGCTTTACCCGAGTGACATCCTTGTTGACGCGAACTTCGTGGCAACTGAGGCACCCCGTGGCAATCGCTGAGTGGACCGACTTGCCCTTGGTTTTATCTTCATGACAACTGATGCAGGTGGAGGAATCCGCCTTGGGGTCAAGTGGAACCGGATGCTGCACGGCAGACACTTGGGCAGCAAGGACGACTAACACCATGAAACAGCCAAGAGTGCCTAGAACGTAGGTCCCGCTGCCCGATTTGAATGATTTCGACGCCGCTCCCACTACTGCCTCCTCGGCTGAGTGTGCACGCATCTCGCCTTATTTCGCGCGACCCCAAGACCCTCGGCTAGTTCCTTAATAGATTGAAGCCAAATGAGTTGGAAATCAGCTGCCGACTTAATCGGCAACCCCCAATTATTGAAGACCCTAACACGATGGGGCTTCTCCCACAGTGGAATGTTCGTAATCACACAAGTAACATGCGCTGGCCGGAGAATGCAATCGCGACCCTGGGGTCCGCTTCCGTGAGCTCCCGAAGTCAGTTCAGTCTGCGCCAAATTCCTGCAGAACTCCAATCCGCTGTGTGATTTGGCTCAAGCTCCCTGGTTGATATCTGCCAGTCTAAACGAGCTGATTGTCAGGAATTTCAGTAACTTCGCCGAATTTTCACAAATGGCGCGAAACGTGCCTTTCTCCACTCGGGAAGGGGAAAGATGGCCATGATCGTCCATTCCGGAGTTCGCAAGACCTGGCAAACCCTGGGCGCGATTAAGACCGGCGTCATTCTGCTTATTTTCGTAGTCATCGTCTCGGCGGCGGGAACGGTGATCCTGCAACGTCCCGCGACCGATACCGACGAGATGCAGAGGGCCTACTCACCACAAGTGCTGCGCCTGCTCGACGGAGTGGGACTGACCGACGTTTTCCACGCCTGGTGGTTCGTATTGCTGTTGATCCTGGTTAGCCTCAGCATCGTCGCCGCCTCGATCCAACGCTTCCCCAATTCATGGAGATTCTTTTCTCGCCCGTATAAGAGTCCTGACGAGACCTTTCGCAACGCTCTGCCCCATCATGCGCTCATCCCCATTAGAGACGAGGAAGCGGCATTGAGTGTCGCAGAAAGGGTGTTTCAAAAGGCGGGGTTCGGGCCGGAGCGGATCGTACGCGAAAACAGTTTCTCTCTATTCGGCGAGCGGCATCGCGTGTCAGAAATGGCAGTCTATATCGTGCATGCGAGTTTACTTCTGATTTTTCTCGGTGGCATCGTCGATGCGCTGTACGGCTGGCGTGGCTTCGTCACCCTGAACCGTGGGCAACAGTCGAGTGAAGTACGGACCCAAAACGGCAGCACCCGCATCCTCGGTTTTGCCATCCGCTGTGACGGCGCCGGTCAGGAGAACTATTCTGACGGCACTCCGAAACGCTGGTGGTCAGATTTGGCGATTGTGGAAGGCGGGCAAACCATCGCGCGCAAACAGATCGTGGTCAACGATCCTCTGGTTTATCGCGGCATACGCTTTTATCAAGCGAGCTACGGTAGAACTGGGAAGGTCGACAAACTGGTGCTTGCGGCTACTCCTCGTGATGGCAAAGCAGCCCAGGACATCACGATTGGTCCGGACGAGACTTTTCCGCTGGATTCTGACACCACGGTTCGCCTGGCTGAGTTCATTCCCGACTACGTGGTCCGCGATGGCCAAGTGTACGCGCGCTCCGGCGAACTGGAGAATCCAGCCGCCCACCTGGTTGTGGAATCGAGAAAGTCCGGTCAAGCAGTAAATTTCTGGCTGCCCCCGATTCCAGGCCTGGAGCAAAACGCGTCTTCGCCATACACCTTCGAAGGCAAAGACCTGCAGATGGCTTATTTCACTGGCCTCGAAGTTTCACACGAGCCCGGGCAGTGGTTTGTCTGGGCGGGTGTGCTCATCATGGGGCTCGGGCTGGCCCTGGTCTTCTACTTCGTCCACGCACGAGTGTGGGCAGTGCCCGTGCGTGATGCTCGCGGCCAGTTGAAGCTCTGGGTTGGCGGAACCGCCAACAAGAACAAAGATGCGTTTGAGCAGCGTTTTGGAAAGATGCTCAGGCAAATCGAATCCGAACTCACAAATTCGTCAGTGGCAGGCGCCGACGCGCCTGTTAGCACACTCGCCGGTTAGTGAACCCGGCAATGGAGGATGCGTCCATGACGCGAGTCGCAAAAATCGAAAGGCAACCGGCAGCGACCGGCACAACAATGGTCGTGATGGTGGGATTGGGCATTGCCTTCCTGCTATTCATGGCATTTCTGAATGTTGTCAAGAACGGCAACCTGCTCAACGATTCCAATCTGCTCTACGCAGCCCTAATTTTCTATTCCGGCGCGGGAGCGTTGTACCTGGGTTTCGGAGTCACCGGGATTCCCTCATACGTGCGCTTTGCGTCGCTGGCAACCTGGGCTGGCCTGATCGCTAATACCGGAGCGGTGGCGCACCGTTGGTATGAAGCGGGGCATCCGCCGTTCGCGAGCATCTACGAAATGCTGCTCAGCTTCGTATGGACGCTGGCCGTACTGACTCTGATTGCCGAGAAAAAATATGGAGTGAAAGTCATCGGCACGGTGACTATGCCGGTGGCGATCGTTGGCGTGGTGCTGATGCAGTTGCTGCGAACCGAAGTTCACCCCCTGGTGCCCGCGCTGCAATCGACGTGGCTGCATGTCCATGTGACGCTGGCCATGTTGGCCTATGCGGCATGTGCTCTCAGCTTCGCGCTGGCCATGATGTTCCTGATCAAGGACAAGTTGAAGACTGAGACTTTCCTGGCTGCGACCAGCCTATTCGGCGTCGCAACTTACGTCGGCGTGCTGACCCGATTCGAAAAATGGGGCGGACTGAGTGTGGTGGCTTGGAATCCGCAGCAAAAGTCGGAAATGTTTCTCGCCAAAGGCGTTCGCCTGTTTGTAGTGATCCCCGATCTGGGCTGGCTAATGCTGCTGGTGCTCGCTGCAGTGGCTGCGCCGCTGGCTTTGTATCTGGTCTGGCGCAAAACGGGCAACGAAAACGTCATCGACATCGCGAACCGCGCTGTATTCCTGAGTATCCTATTGCAGGTGCTGGCCTTGGTGTTCTTCCTGATTCGGGCCCGTGATGGCCGCTACGGTTCACTCGATGCGGATGGCTTGTTCTCCACCAGTCTGGCTGCCAGTCCGTTCATTCTCTCGGGTCTGGTGGGCGGGATATTTGTTTCGCTCCTGTACCTCTTGCTACTGTGGCGGCGCGCAGACCTCGAGCGCATGCTGCCCAGCGCCGAGGACCTTGATCGCATCACCTACAAGACCATTGCGATCGCGTTTCCATTACTCACCCTGATGATCGCGGCTGGCGCCTACTGGGCCAACCGCACCTGGGGCTCTTATTGGAGCTGGGATCCAAAAGAGACCTGGGCGGCGATTACCTGGTTGGTGTACGCCGGCTATTTGCACATGCGGATCACCCGTGGTTGGCGCGGCAGGCGAGCCGCTTACTTCGCCATCCTGGGCTTTGCGGTTGTGATGTTCACTTTCTTCGGTGTGACTTACTTGCTGCCGGGACTGCACGCATATGCCTAGCCGCCAGCAGTCCGCAGCCAAGGCAACTGAACCCCTGGCAGGGGCGGTCCCCATCACTGCTGCCTCCGGCCGTACTCCAGGTTCGACGGATAACAGCCAGCCCCCAATCTCCGCGGGCCCATCGCAAGTGGAGGAATTCGGCATGAGTTCCATGCAGGTTAATTGGCAGCTCAAGGCAATCTTGCCGGTGGGACTCGTCCTCCTGGCAGGCCTGCTGCTTTTCACTCTGGCGACTGTATCTTTGCGTGACCCGGAGCGTCACGCGGTGCTGATGGTCGCGGGAGTGGGGGCGGTTCTCATATGTGCGGTGCTAATTGGTGCGCTTGCGTACTTAATTCAGCAGCCAATGGTTGAACTGCAGGAGAAGATCGGGCGGGTGAGTGCCGGCGATCTGAACGTCGCCGTTAGTTTCTCCAGACGCAATGACGAAATCGGGGAATTGGGCCGCGAATTCAACCATATGATGCAGCAGTTGCGAGAAAGCCGGGAGGAGATTGAGCGCCTGCACCGCACGCAAATGTCTCGCGCCGAGCACCTGGCGACGTTGGGCGAGATGGCCACAGGCTTGGCCCACGAGATACGCAACCCGCTCGCCGGAATCGCAGGGGTCATCGAAATTATCGGCCGTGATCTGCCCTCGACCAGTCCGGCGCGGGCAGTGGTGAAAGACGTCCGCCTGGAAATTGCGCAGATCAACCACATATTGACCGACCTGCTGGAAACGGCGCGTCCTCACCCACCGCAGGTCCGCCGGAGCAACCTCAACACGACTGTGGAACACGCGGTTATGCTGGCTCGCCAGCAGGTGCTTTCGAAGCCGATCACGATTGAACTGCAGCAGGCACCCGATTTGGCTGAAGTCGAGCATGATAGCGACCAGATCCACCAGGTGCTTCTGAACCTGCTCCTGAACGCAGTTCAGGCCATGGAGTCACCAGGCAGCGTGCGTGTCGAGATCTCGCGAGAAGGTGGTTGTGCCAGCGTGGTTGTGAGCGACAGCGGTCGCGGTATCGCCCCTCAGCATCTGGCAAACATCTTCCGGCCGTTCTACACCACCAAAGGCAATGGCACCGGCCTGGGACTCTCCCTCGCCCGCCGTATTGTGGAAGAGCATCATGGGCGGATCGAGGTCAGCAGTGTCGTAGGCAAAGGAAGCAAATTCACGGTCCTGCTGCCATTTCAGATGCCAGTGGCGCACGCTGGTTAAAATTTCTCTTCCAGAGACCCTTTCCCGAGCTGTGCTAGTCTCCTTAATCGAGGAGGGCAGGCCCGGATGAAGGCAGCTAGAAAGGTTGCTCCGACAGCGCCGGCTAACGCCGAAAAGCAGCTCAACAGCTTCATCAACAAATTCGAACCGAAGAACCAGAACTTGATTCGGGCGGTACGCAAGGCCTTACGGAAGCGGCTGCCTACCGCGAACGAACTGGCATACGACAACTACAATTTCTTCGTTATCGGTTATGGTCCTACAGAACGCCCCTCCGATTGCATTCTTTCGATCGCTGCCGGAGCAAATGGAGTGGGGCTGTGTTTCATCCGGGGGGCTAGTCTTCCCGATCCACACAAGATCCTGCTGGGCTCGGGTAAGCAAACTCGTTTCATCCGTATCGAGTCGGTGGCGGTGCTGGCCCGCCCCGAAATAGAGGCGCTGATTGCGGCTGCCGTTGCCAGGTCCAGGGCATTTATCCCACCGATGGACAAACGAAAACTCATTATCCGCGCCGTTTCTGCAAAGCAGAGGCCTCGTCGTAAACCAACGAAATAACACGCCCTCGTGAAATCCGTCCGCGAGGACAAGATTCTTGATCGGTTATCCAGGTTGCGTCATTGCACGTGCCGGCATTAAGCAAGCCCCTTCCCTTTCGTAGTAAATTAAACACTCCAATGGCTGCAGAGAAAATCATGATCGTCGACGACGAGCGTCTGGTGCGCTGGTCGCTGCGTCAGAAGTGCGAAGAATGGGGCTACCACGTGATCGAGGCCGAGGCCGGCGAACCCGGGCTCAAGCTGGCGCAGCGGGAATCACCAGATCTCGTCCTTCTCGACGTGCGCATGCCCGACCTCACCGGGATCGAAGTGCTGGATCAGCTCAAGAAAAGCGGTGACGCCCGCGCGGTCATCATGATCACGGCCGACCCGCAACTTGACGATGTCAAAGCCGCACTCAAGCTCGGAGCTTATGACTTTGTGGGCAAGCCCATCGACTTCGACGAGCTTCACGTCACCATTAAGAATGCGCTCGAAGCCACCAGCTTACGTACTGAGGTCCAAACCTTGCGAGGTGAGGTGCGCCGCGCCACCGGCTATCACAACGTGGTAAGCGTCTCGCCCAAGATGATCGAATTGATGAACTTTGTCCGCAAGGTCGCCTCCAGCGAAGCCACCACCATCCTGATTCAAGGCGAAAGCGGCACCGGCAAGGACCTTATTGCAAAGGCCATTCATTACGAAAGCTCGCGGCAGGAGAAACCGTTTGTGGCCATCAACTGCTCAGCCATTCCAGAGACACTGATGGAAGCTGAGCTTTTTGGCCACGAAAAAGGCGCGTTCACCGATGCCAAGCAGATGAAGAAAGGGCTTTTCGAGGCTGCCGATGGCGGTACGCTATTTCTCGATGAGATCGGGGAACTGTCTCCGCTGCTGCAAGCCAAACTGCTGCGCGTGCTGGAAGACCAGGTCATTCGCCGGGTCGGAGGCATTCGCGATATGCAGGTGGATGTGCGCGTGATTGCCGCCTCCAACCGAGATCTTGAGAAGGCAGTGCGCGAAGGGCAGTTTCGGCAGGATCTGTATTACCGCTTGGCCATTATCGCGATCTTTATCCCTCCCATACGGGACCGGAAAGAAGACATCCTGCCCTTGGTCGATTTCTTCATTGAGCGGTATAACCGCCGATTCAAGAAGTCGGTCCGGGGCATTACTGACGAAACCCGCCGCCTTCTCCTCAATCACAACTGGCCCGGCAATGTTCGCGAGCTGAAAAACACCATCGAGCGCGGCATGATTCTCGAAGACGAACCTTTTCTCCGTCCTGTGTACCTGCCGTTTTCCGTTGGTGAATCAGGCGGCCGCACCGTGTTTGAACGCACCTCACCCGCCGACGGCGGACAGACCTTGCCCAACGGGCGTACCCTGCCACGGCTGTATATCCCGGAAGGTGGAACCTCGCTCGAGGAAGTGGAACACGCCATGGTTGAGTTGGCCATGCGCCAGGCCAACAACAACCAGACCCATGCCGCCAAGCTGTTGGACATTAGCCGCGATGCGCTGCGCTATAAGCTGAAGAAATTTGGGTTGATTGGCGGAGATGAAGAAGGCTCCCCGACTGTGGCCGAGGACCAATGAGAGCCGCTGGCGCCAGTTTCATCCTCTGACTTGGCTGATTACTCTTTGGTCATCTCCTTAGATCGCCTGCTCGATACTTGATGCGCTGGCTGAGCTGATCGGAGCCACATGGATGTCCACCTGATTGACGGGACCTATGAATTGTTCCGGCACTTCTTTGCCGTGCCCGCCGCGGCAGATGTCAACGGCCAGGAAATTGGCGCAGTACGTGGCGTCCTGACCTCCGTTTTGTCGATGATCGAGCGTGGTACAACCCACCTCGGGGTGGCAACCGATCATATAGTGGAGTCGTTTCGCAACGATCTCTATCCCGGATACAAGACCAGCGAAGGTGTAGCTCCGGAGTTGCTTTCGCAGTTCCCGATTCTTGAAGAGGCGCTGGAGGCAATGGGAGTCGTGGTGTGGCCAATGGTCGAGTTTGAGGCCGATGATGCGCTGGCCTCAGCCGCCGAAAAAGCAGCCAAGGACGACCGCGTAAGCCAGGTCCTCATTTGTACGCCGGACAAGGATCTCAGCCAGTGTGTCGTTGGCACACGGGTCGTTCAACTGGATCGCAGGCACAATGTCGTGCGCGACGAAGCTGGCGTTGTGGCAAAGTTCGGGGTGAAACCTTCATCGATTCCGGACTACCTGGCGGTGGTCGGTGACAGCGCAGATGGCTTCCCAGGTGTGAGTGGATGGGGCGAGAAGGCCGCGGCTGCTACCTTATCTCACTACCCTCACCTCGAAGACATTCCAAAGGATTGGCGAGAATGGCATCCATCAATCCGGAGGGCCCGCCCGCTCTCCGAGTCGCTCTTCAGCGCTTGGAACGACGCCCTGTTGTTTCGCACGCTTGCAACCCTGCGGCTGGATGTGCCGGTTTTTGATACCGTCGACGATCTTCGTTGGAAGGGACCACGCCCGAACTTCGAGGAATATTGCCAGCGAATGAAGGTACGCGATTTGGTTGGTCGCGCGAATTCGGCAAAGCCCGCGCGCTAGCAGCACTCCAACCGTAACGCCCATCCAAAACATTTATGCATTCCATTCACAAATTTCATCGGAATCTTTACGGTTTATTTACGCGTTCCCCTGTACATTCCGCGCATGAGCAGTTCAGACGCCCGACTGAAGCAGTGACTTAACACCAGAGCACAACCAACAGGCGGTCGACAAACGTCGATCTGGCGGAGAAGTGTGTTTCCCCCAGATGGGTGTCTGAAACACAAAAACGAGATCGCAAGTCCGCTCAGCTCGCCGGAGGTATTTACGTGCCTAGACTGTATTCAGCCGCGACCTTGTTACTGTCTTGCGTAGTTCTACTTTCCCTTGCCCCGGCCCAATCCACCTTCGGCACCATCGTGGGCGTCGTCAAGGATCCGGGCGGCCTGGTTATTCCCGGCGCGAGGGTCACGCTCTTGAGTCTCGACGACCGATCCACGCACGACGCGGTTTCCGATCCTGACGGCTCATTTCAATTCATGAACGTGAAACCTGGGCGCTACGAAATCGATGTTCATGCCGATGGCTTCAACGTCTTCAAACTGCAATCCCTCCAGCTCGATGCCCGTCAGACTCTGCGCACGGATGTCTCCCTGAAAATCGCCTCGGCCTCGGAAACCATCGAAGTCGGTGACACCGCGCCCATGATCAACACCGAGAGCGCGACTCTCGCCGACACCAAGGATTTCCTGCAGGTTTCCCAACTGCCGGTGAACTATCGTGGTGCCACTACCAGTTCGCTCGCCGTACTCGCCACCGTCCCGGGCACCCAACAGGATGCGAATGGCAACGTCTCCGTCGGCGGCGGACTCCCATCGCAAGTGCAGTATTCTGTCGATGGCGCCTCGACCGTCAACATCCGCCAAAACGGCGCGCTTGCCAACATGAATCCCTCCTCCGAGCTGATCAGCGAATTCAGAGTTTCGCAGTTTAACAACAACGCCGAATTCGCCCAGCTCGGCGATATCACAATCGCGACGAAGAGCGGCACTGGGCACTACCACGGAAGTCTCTTCGAGTACCTTCAGAACAGCATGCTCGACGCCACTCCCTACGGTTTTCCCGGTAAGCCCCACAAAGCATTCAATACTTTCGGCGGAAGCCTCGGCGGCCCGCTCAAGATTCCCGGCCTGATGACGGGTGCTCCGCGCACATTTTTCTTCGTGGCCTACGAAGGCAACCGGCGGCGCCTGGTAACTCCACTCTTCCTCAACGTTCCAACCGCCGCCATGCGCGCGGGCAATCTGGCAGGCCTCTCTGGCGCCAACGGTGCTCCGATCCTGAATCCGTTCACCGGCCAGCCGTTTCCCAACAACACCATTCCGACTTGCAACCAGCCTGGGTGCTTGAATCCGGTTGCGCTATCGTTGCTCAGCAACTACTACACCGCTCTCCCCAACTCCGCCGCGCAGGGCTCAAACTACCTGCAACAGACTTCCACTCCTAGCGGCACCAACGGATACGACATCCGTATCGACCACACGCTCACTGTCAAGCAATCGCTCTACGCCCGTTGGAGCGCGAAAAATATCTCGACCACCTTGCCCAACCCCCTGTTGCCCAGCGATGACGACCGCGAAACCGACCGCAACCTGATCTTTTCGCACAACTATGCGATTACCAACACGCTGGTCAATGAAGCTCGCTTTGGCGTCTCCCTCTTCCGGATGGGCGTGAACTTCCCCATCGAGGGTGCTGCTGTTACCCAGAAACTCGGCTTGCTTGGCCTCGACGTGAGTGACCACCCGACCGCTGGAGCCTTTCCTACTTTCAACTTCAATGACGGCACCGGTTTCACCCCTATCGGCCGCGACAAAGCCGGAGTCACCAAATCGCAGACGATCCAGTTCACCGACAACTTGAGCTGGGCACGTGGCAAACACAGCCTGAAGTTTGGCGTTGACGTCCGCCGCGTGGCTTACGCCGATATCGAGAGCTTCGGTGGCTCCGACGATTTCGGGGCCTTCACATTCTCTTCTGGCACGTTTTCCGGCAACGCCTTTGCGGACTTTCTTCTTGGCTTGCCCGCAAAAACCTACATCGCGCAGTCCGGCCCCGATGTCCGCGCAAACACTATCCAAACCGGCCTCTACGCGCAGGACGAGTGGCGCATCGTCCCTCGCCTCACGCTGAGCTTCGGCCTGCGCTGGCAAGCCCTGCCTCCATTTGTCAGCCCGCTCACGAACCTTACTGCGTTCGACAAACGCAACGGCGGCGTGATCGTTCCCGACCACAACGTCCCCGTTCAAGGCTTCCTCGAATCCATTAACGCCTGCGCCGGACCCTACAACCCATACGGTGTCGCCAATCCTGCGCTGCCCTGCGGCCCCGTGGAATCCGCTAGTTCGCAGGGACTCGGCCCGGGCGTGCGCGAGTTCTACAAGAAGAACTTCCAGCCGCGCTTCGGATTCGCCTATCGTCCCTTCGGTGACGACAGGACCGTCATCCGCGGCGGTTTCGGCATCTTCACCATGACGAACCTCGGTCAGCTGTCGTTCAACACCACCAACATCAGCGTCGCCGTCGTGCGTACCACCCCGAATCCCGATCCAGTCACGAACCAACCCACTTACCAGTTTCCCAATGTGCGCACGCCTGACAATCCACTAGCCATCGCCGGCACCGGCGACTTCTACCAGAACACGCCGATCAACTACCGTGATCCGCAATCCGCACAGTGGAACCTGACCGTCGAACGCGAATTGGTGCGCGACACCACGCTCCGTGTCAGTTACGTTGGCACCAACTCCTACCGAATGAGCCAGACCATCGACCTAAATCAAGTTCAGCCCAGCAGCATCTTTCCTAACCCCAACCCTAAGCCCTATCCCAACTGGGGCCGCATCCTTTCCTCGGAGAACCAGGGCTCGGTCAACTACCAAGGTTTACAGTCTGAGGTCAATCACCGCACCCGCACCGGCCTAACGATGCAGGCCAGCTACGTGTGGGCGAAGAGCCTGGGCAATGTCGGCGGCGATGCTCCCACCGCCTTCTCTCCCGAAGTCATCTATGGAACGCCAGTCGCTGACCGCTTTGACCTTGCGGCGAATCGAGGCAACGTCGCCGCCGTCCGGCGGAATCGCGTGCTGGTCTCCGCCATCTACGAATTACCCGTGGGCCGCGGCCACCGCTTTCTGAGCAATATGAGCGGCATCTCGCAAGCATTCTTAGGCGGATGGTCCATCAGCACCGTCAGCCTTTGGCAGACCGGCCCGTATCTCACGCCAACCACCAGCCCGAGCTACGACCCCGGCAATCTCAATCTTGTCTACCGAGGGGCCTTTCAGCGTCCCGACTGCGTCGCTAATGGCAACCTTGCAAATCCAACCCTCGACAACTATTTCAACCTTGCGGCTTTCAACCCAGCTCCCGCAGGACTGGTAGGAGACTGTCGCGTTGGCAGTCTGCTGGGGCCTGGCACCGTCGCGATTGCCGGCGGAGCCTCAAAAAGCTTCGCCATCGGAGAGCGCGTACGAGTGAAGTTCGAAAGTACCTTCACCAACCTACCCAATCATCTCAACTATGCTCCACCGTCCGTGGACGTTTCTTCGCCAGGTACTTTTGGAAAGATCACAAGTGTCCAGAGCTCGGAAAACGCCGGCAACCGCACCGGCCAGTTCGCTCTGCGCGTCGAATTCTAGGGATGTATTGACTAGTGATGTGTGTTACGAGGTCGTGGGGCGCAGGAGGTCACAATGAAGGCTTGGTCTGGACCCTAGCTTTTGGCGTGTTGCTTGGCCCGCGCGATGTACTCTTCAATCTGCTGGCGCTGCGGGTAATTCGGGTTCTTTTGCAGCAACTGCTCCCAGGCCTGGACCGCACCTTTCGGATCCATCTTGCCTTGCCAACGCACCACGCCCAGGTTGAACAGCGTTCCCGGATGATCAGGGCTGTACTTCAGGGCCTTCTGGAATTCGGCGATGGCTCCGTCGGCGTCGCCCGTGTACCAGAGTGATGTCCCTAGATCGGTTAGCAGGTCTGCGTTCTTGGGCTGGCCCTTGGCTGCGAGTTGGTAGTACTTGACGGCTTCGGGGTATTGCCGCGCGTCGTAGTACAGATTCGCCACACTCATAATTGTGTCGAAATCATCGGGACGAGTTTTTAAGGTGTCGAGCAGGGGGGCAAGAGCCTGATCCAACATTGCCTTCTGCTGTTCGGGAGTCGGCTGTGCCGGCTGGCCGTGAGGAGAGTTGCCGTCTGCCGGAGTCGACGCTTCTGTGGTATTCGCAACTGGCGAGGCCGAACCACGAAACAGGTAGCCGAGGGTAACGCCGAGCACCAGACACAAGGCCGCCATTATGTAGGCCTGGGTGCCGGTCCAACCGGCGGCCTGGGGATGGGACGCGGTTTGTTCGCTCTTGGCCATGATTCTGCTGCTCCTTAGCTTATGATGTGGTGCCGGCAAGCGCCGGTTCAGGCGTTTGCAGGTGGAACAGCCGCTGCAATGCGGTAGTCATCTGTTCCTGCTCCACCTTTTCTGGAAGTTCCTTGAGTTCACGGGCCAGGGACCCTGCGATCCTTTGCGTCATCCGGGACATCATTGCGGTCAACATTTCGTCCTGGTCCCTGGAAAAAGGCCCGTTCTCCTGTCGAAAGGAATCCAGTTCTTGCCGGCAAATCTCGTCCAGCCGCATGCGTAGCGCCACGATGGTCGGCACCACACGCTCCGCCATCAGCCTGCGACGGAAGCCTGAGGCTTCGACTTGCTAGAATCTTTTCCGCATCAGCGGCGGCCGCTTCACGCTCGCCCGCATTGTGGTCCGCCACGTTTTCGAGGTCGTCGAGGTCATAGAGGAAAATGCCTTTGACTTCGCGTACGGCGGCATCGATATCACGGGGCATGGCGATATCCACGATCACCAGGGGTTGATCGTTGCGACCCCTGCATCATTTGCTCCGCTTCCTCGCGGCTGAGAATCGTGTGCGGGCAGGAAGTCGAACTGATGATGATGTCAGCCTCGGCCATGTGCTGCCAGCGTTCTTCGAATGGGATTGCGATTCCACCCAGCTTCTCCGCCAGTTCAGCCGCGTGCTCGAGGGTGCGGTTGATGACGCGGACCGAGCTGGCACCGCCGGTTGAGCAACCCACGCGCCGAGAGTTCGCTCATCTTGCCCGCGCCTAGCAGCAGCACTTTCTTGTTTTCCAGTGTGCCGAAAATCTGGCGTGTGAGTTCTACGGCGGCATAGGGAATCGAAACCGCGGCATTGCCAATGGCGGTTTCAGTTCGCACCCGCTTCGACACGGTGAGCGCCTTTTGCAACACGGCATCGAGAAACCGGCCGGTTGCGCCAAGTTTCTGGGCCTGCTGCCAGGCTTGTTTCACTTGGGAGATCACCTGGGGTTCGCCAACCACCATGGAATCGAGGCTGGATGCGACCCGGAAAATGTGGAGGAGGGCCGCTTCGTCAAGCAAACGGTAGAAATGTTTCCACTCGCACAGCTGGAGTCCGTATTCGGCGCTTAGCAGCCGCATGATCGAGTTGGCGGCCAGGGTGACATCGTTGGCCCACAGCCAAAATTCAGTACGGTTGCAGGTGGCCATGACGAGGACTTCTTCGATGCCCTCCGCCCTTGACAAGTGCACCAGGGCCTCGTAACGCCGGTTCTCGCTGATCCAGAAACGTTCCCGCACCGCTACCGGGGCTGTACGGTAGTTCAGGCCAACGACCATCAGAGTGGGTTCCACGTCTCGTCTCCTGGACCACTCCTAAGAAAAGCACCTGCGGGGCCAAAAGATCGCCTCCTGTGGGAAGAGTGATCAACTTGTATTTTCAATTAGTTAGCGCGGTTGCAGGGAGTGGGGAAAGAGGGCCCATCGGGTGAGAAATGTGGGATATCACGCTGATTCGGGTGTTTTGGCTCCTGAGGCGTTTCACAACAGGAGAGAGGACTTTCGGAGCTGCAAGGATGAGGCCGAGTCCCATGGATATGTCTTCTGCGTGTTCCTCGGTCCCCAGAGTGAGCGATCTGTGTCTAGCCGGCTACTTCCGCCGGCACGGTGTCCTTTACCTTCAAACTGGCAGCGCGTGGCTGATAAACGCAGAATGGCTCTTCGTCGAGATAGTCGCCGGTGGCCGCGTAGGCGCGGGCGCGGCAACCCATGCAGATGTTGCGAAACTCGCAGCAGCCGCATTTGCCCTTCAGGTTGTTGGCATCGCGCAGTTCGATTGAACACTACCGAGTTCTCCCAGATGTCGGCGAACGGCTGGCTTCTCAGATCTCCCGCCAGGGCCGGCAAGATATCCGCAGGGATAGACCTCACCCTGATGAGAGATGAAACACACCGCGGTGCCGGCCAGGCATCCCTTGGTCATCGCGTTCATGTCGGAAGGATGAGTTCCAGGGTGTCCCACGGCCTGTCCGATGCCACTGAGGCTTCAATTCGATGCCGGTTGAGCCGGGCATTGCCATCTCGGTGGGGCCGATGCCTGTTGCGACACTGTCCGAAGCGTGCGCGCTTGCAATCATCACCGGCTGCGCAGCCTGAGCGGCCGCTGCTCGCGGAACGGCGTTCCGCAACGCGCCGCTGGCGAACCACGCGGAAATAGTGCGGCGCGCAGGTCGCCTTCATTTCGATGCCACCTTCGAGCGAGCGATCGTAGAACCAGTTCAGCATGCGCTCGTACTCTTCCGGCGGGACCATCTGCTCGGCAGCGATATCCACGCCGCAACCCACCGGTACCAACAGGAATGTGTGCAGGGCATCTGCTCCCAGCGACTTCGCCAGTTCGAGAACCTGAGGAAGCTGATGGGCATTGTGGCGGGCGATGGTGGTGTTGATCTGCACCGACATGCCCAGATTCTTCAGATTGCGGAAACCGGCGATGGCGGCATCGAATGCGCCCGGAATGCCGCGGAAGGTATCGTGGGTAACCGCGTCGGCCCCGTCCAGACTGATGGCGACGCGCCGCACGCCGCTGTCGACGATCATGCGGGCGACCTGCTTTGGTGACCATTGTCCCGTTTGTGGCCAGAGCCACGCGCAGGCCCTTGTCTGTGCCATAGCGAGCCAGTTGGAAAATGTCCGAACGGAAGAGTGGTTCACCACCGCTGAGCACCAGAATGGGAGTGGACACGGCGGCAATCTGATCGATGATGTCTTTCGCTGTTTGGGTGGAGAGATCGGAAGGGGAACTCAGTTCCGTGGCACTGGCCCGGCAATGGATGCAGCGGAGGTTACATCCCTTGGTCAGTTCCCAAAAGATCAATCGTGGCTTGTTCTGATTCCGCTTGATTTCCGTTGCCGTTTGCCGAAGCCATGTGCAGCCTCCCCTACCTACTTGAATCCTGGGCTTGTTTCACCCTGGCGGCAACGATAGAAGAGAGCGGATAGCCCAGCGGTGACTGTCATCACCCGAAATTGTGATCTCAGTCACACGAGAGTTAAGTCTTTGTGATATTGGATGTTAGGTTTAAGCCGACTCTTCCCGCGTGAGTTCGCAGGTTTGTCCTTCCGCCTGCTTTCGTGGCCACCATTGGCGGGCCTAGTTGTGATTTGCGATCTCGCGCAACGCAGCCGTGTCGCGAATGACCAGCGTCGAGCCTTTCGACTGTACGATCTGGTGCCTCTTCATGTCGGCAAACAACCGGGTGACCGTCTCGCGCGAGGTCCCTATCATTTGCGCGATTTCCTCGTGAGTCAGTCTCAGCGTCAAGCGTGGCTCCGCCTTGCCAGCTTTCTCCATTCTTGCAGCTCCATTCCAGGAGTAACTTGGCCAATTTCTCGGCCGCGGAGTGTGACAATCCCAGCGAACGCACTTCATCGCAGGCATTGTGATACTTTTCGCTTAACTGCTCAGCCACTTTGAAACAGGCCTCGACATCGTCTTTCAGGAAGTGAAGGAAGTCGTCGCGTTTGACGAAATTCACCTGGCAGGGATCGATTGTTTCCGCCGTCATCTCGTAGGGCTTTCCGGAGATGGTGGCGCTCAAACCCAGCACCTCTCCCGGTTCGGCCAGCTTCACAATCATGGTTCTGCCGCCCGGGGAGTTGATCGAAAGCTTTACGGTGCCTTTGCAAAGCACGAAGATGCCCCGTGGCATCTGCCCTTCGACAAACAGCACGGCCCCCT
Source organism: uncultured Acidobacteriota bacterium (assembly GCA_963734415.1). Taxonomy (GTDB): domain Bacteria; phylum Acidobacteriota; class Terriglobia; order Terriglobales; family Acidobacteriaceae; genus JABCZH01. The sequence goes on from CAVTHF010000002.1 coordinate 594,641, forward strand.
GGGGATAAGCAGTGGTGTACTTGATGTTCTCAAAGTTCTGCAGCGCCGCGGGCGGCAGATCGCAGAAAATGCGCTCTGCGCGCAGCTTGCAAGTAAGACAGCTATCGACCATCTCCATTCCGTATGGTGAGAGCATGAACTAGCCTCCTGTAACACCGTTTATGACGCTCTCGGGTCGGGCCCACTTGCCTGCGTCGCATCCTGCGCACTCCACAGCCATTTGAGCCGGTCTCGTCTGCTGTCAGTGTCCGTCCGTGTAGAACGCTTGGCAGTGTTGCCTGACACAAGCCAGTGTGATCCCGCGCACATAGTGAGGGCTGTGACGCACATCACAAGTGTATGTGACATAGCATGCTGCGATTAAGTCTGGCATCGTAGATGCTTATCCAGTCAAGGTGTGGGCCAGGAAACTACTGGCGCCACTTGGATAAGGGCAGGTTGATGATCATGAAGCGCAAGTTCAAGACTATGGATGCAAACGAGGCGGTCGCTTACGTCGCCTACCGGGTTAACGAAGTGATTGCCATCTACCCAATTACTCCTTCCTCGAACATGGGCGAATGGGCGGACGAGTGGTCGTCTCAGGCGATCCCGAACATCTGGGGAACAGTGCCTCACGTCATTGAGATGCAGAGCGAAGGTGGCGCTGCGGGGGCGGTCCATGGTGCGTTGCAGACGGGTTCGCTGGCCACGACTTTTACAGCCTCCCAGGGTCTCCTGCTCATGATCCCCAATATGAATAAGATAGCCGGGGAGCTCACGCCAACCGCCTTCCACGTCTCCGCGCGCACACTGGCTACGCACGCACTCTCGATTTTTGGCGATCACTCCGACGTCATGTCCTGTCGCACCACCGGCTTCGCCATGTTGTGCTCTAACTCCGTGCAAGAGGCCATGGACATGGCATTGATTGCGCATGCTGCGGCACTGGAGTCGCGCATCCCCTTCTTGCATTTCTTCGATGGCTTCCGCACCTCGCATGAGGTGAACAAGATTGAAATGCTCGCCGAAGACGACATGCGCGCGCTCATCAATATGGATCGTATCTTCGAGCACCGCCAGCGCGCGCTTTCGCCTGATCATCCGGTGTTGCGCGGTACGGCACAGAACCCCGATGTCTTCTTTCAGATGCGCGAACGGGCAAACTCTTACTATCAGGCTTGTCCAGAAATCGTTCAATCCGTAATGAACAAGTTTTCCGAGGTGGTGGGCCGCTCCTATCATTTGTGTGATTACGTAGGTGCGCCGGATGCCGATCGTGTCATCGTGATGATGGGATCTGGCGCCGAGGTCGCTCACGAAACCGTCGACTCTCTTAACGCACAAGGCGAAAAGCTCGGGCTCTTGAAAGTCCGACTGTATCGTCCCTTCCCCGTGGAAGCGTTCCTCAACGCCTTGCCGGCCAGCGTGCGGAAGGTTGCCGTCCTTGATCGCACTAAGGAATCGGGGGCGATTGGCGAACCACTCTATCTCGATGTCGTGAACGCGCTTCACGAAGGGGTAAAGGGAACCTTCGGTCTTTCGAACACTCCGCCGTCGGTCGTGGGCGGGCGCTACGGGCTCTCCTCCAAGGAATTCACCCCGGCTATGGTCAAAGCGATCTACGACAATCTGAAAGCGGACCAGCCCAAAGACCACTTCACCATCGGCATCCAGGACGACGTTAGCCATACCAGTTTGTCCTATAACGCTGAATTTTCGACCGAACCGACGAATGTTATCCGGGCAATGTTCTACGGTTTGGGCGCGGATGGCACGGTCGGCGCCAACAAGAATTCGATCAAGATCATCGGTGAAAACACTGACAACTACGCCCAGGGATATTTTGTTTACGATTCCAAGAAGTCAGGCGCGGTTACTATTTCGCATCTGCGTTTCGGTCCCCAACCAATTCACTCCAGCTACCTGATCTCAAGAGCGAATTTTGTTGCTTGTCACCAATGGATATTCCTCGAGCGCTATGACATGCTCAGCGCTTTGGTTCCCGGCGGCACCTTTCTGCTCAACAGTCCATTCGGCGCGGACGAAGTGTGGGACCATCTCCCGCGTACCGTCCAAGAACAGATCATTGCCAAGCGTGCAAAGTTTTACGTGATCGATGCCTACCAGGTGGCCCGCGATACTGGTATGGGCAGCCGCATGAACACGATTTTGCAGGTGTGTTTCTTCGCTATCTCCGCGGTCTTGCCGGCAGAGCAGGCAATCGAGGCGATCCGCAAGTCGATTCGCGACACCTACGGCCGCAAGGGTGAAGAGATCGTGCAGAAGAACATGAAAGCCGTGGACGAGACTCTGGCGCACCTGTTCGAAGTGAAAGTCCCGGCCGGACTCACCAGCACGATTGAGATGCCGCCACCGTTCTCTCCCGCCGCTCCGGAATTCGAGCGTGACGTGCTGGGCATGATCTATGCCGGGCGCGGCGACGAATTGCCGGTCAGTGCATTCCCGATAGACGGCACTTTCCCGACGGGGACCGCTAAGTGGGAAAAGCGTAATCTAGCGCTCGAAATTCCTGCCTGGGATCCAAACATTTGTATCCAGTGCGGAAAGTGCGCCATGGTGTGTCCGCACTCGGTTATCCGCATCAAGGTCTACGATTCGAAGGAACTCCAAGGCGCTCCCGTAACCTTCAAGTCCACCGCCACCCGCGACAAAGAATGGCAGGGCCTCAACTACACGATTCAAGTAGCGCCGGAAGACTGCACCGGGTGCGGCATTTGCGTGGAAGTCTGTCCGGTCAAGAACAAGGCCGAAACCCGCCTCAAAGCGATCAACATGGTGCCGCAACCTCCGTTGCGTGTGCCGGAGCGCGAGAATTGGGACTTCTTTCTCAAGCTCCCGGAACTCGACCGCCGCAACATTAAGGTCACCAATATTCGTCAACAGCAAATCCAGGAGCCGCTGTTCGAGTTCTCCGGCGCCTGTGCCGGTTGCGGAGAAACTCCATATCTCAAGTTGATGTCGCAATTGTTCGGCGACCGGGCAATCATTGCCAACGCCACCGGGTGTTCGTCGATTTACGGTGGCAACCTCCCCACTACGCCCTGGACAAAGAACGCAGCCGGCCGTGGCCCGGCGTGGTCAAACTCTCTTTTCGAGGACAACGCGGAGTTCGGCTTGGGCTTCCGGCTCTCGATCGACAAGCAGACCGAGTTCGCGCAGGAATTGGTTCGACGGGTGGCGGGAACGATTGGAGAAGAACTTGCCACGGCGATACTTACTTCTCCGCAAAAAGACGAAGCTGACATCTACGAACAGCGTCAGCGCGTGGATCTGCTCAAAGAAAAATTGCAGGGCCTGGATTCCATTGACGCCAGGCAATTGCTGGCCGTCGCCGACCTGCTGGTCAAGAAAAGCATTTGGATTGTTGGCGGAGACGGTTGGGCCTACGACATCGGCTACGGCGGGCTCGACCACGTATTGGCCAGCGGGCGCAATGTCAACGTGCTGGTACTCGACACCGAGGTTTATTCCAACACCGGAGGCCAGGCGTCGAAGTCCACACCGCGTGCGGCAGTAGCGAAATTTGCGGCCGGCGGCAAGCCCGGTCCAAAGAAAGATTTGGGTCTCATTGCCATGAGCTACGGAAACATTTACGTCGCCAGCGTGGCTATGGGCGCCAAAGACGAGCACACGTTGAAGGCATTTCTGGAGGCCGAGGCGTACAACGGGCCCAGTCTGATCATTGCGTATTCGCACTGCATCGCGCATGGCATCAACATGACCACTGCGATGTCGAATCAGAAAGCCGCAGTCGATTCCGGACAATGGCTGCTCTATCGTTATAACCCTGAACGGACAGCTCAAGGCGAGAATCCGCTCATTCTCGACTCACGGACGCCCACGCGCAAAGTCGCGGATTACATGCAAATGGAAACGCGCTTCAAGATGCTCACCAAGAGTAAACCGGAAGACGCCAGGCATCTCTGGCAGGACGCGCAGCACGACGCTGAGACCCGCTTTCGCCTCTATGAGTATCTGGCGCAGCGGAAAGGTGACAAAGAACCGGCCAAGGCCGAATGAAGACTTGAGCGGAAGAGACGCTGCTTAGCACCGTCCCCCTGCGAGGAGGAAAAATGATCGACCTCAGCACTAATTACTTGGGCCTGCGGCTACGTACGCCGCTGGTGGCTTCAGCATCGCCGTTATCACAAGAAATCGACGGCATTCGCCGTCTTGAGGACGCCGGCGCCTCCGCCGTGGTGCTGTATTCGTTGTTCGAGGAGCAGTTGCGGCAGGAGAGCTTTGAGCTGGAACAACATCTGACGACAGGGACGGACAGTTTTGCTGAGGCGGCTTCTTTTTTCCCCCAGCCCGATGAATTCCGCCTCGGGCCTGAGGGATACCTGAAGCACATACATAGGGCCAAAAGTGCAGTCTCGGTGCCGATCATTGCCAGCCTCAACGGCACCAGTGTTGGTGGCTGGACCCAGTATGCCAGGCTGATTGAGCAGGCGGGGGCAGACGCTCTGGAATGTAACATCTATTCGATTCCCGCCAACCCGGAACTCTCGTCCAGTGTGGTTGAGCAGGAGTATTTCGACATCCTCAAGGCGGTGAAATCAGCGGTGACGATTCCCGTCGCGGTAAAGCTGAGTCCGTTCTTCAGCAACATGGCTAACATGGCGAAGCGCCTCGACGAGGCCGGAGCCAATGGACTGGTGCTCTTCAATCGCTTCTACCAGCCCGATATCAATCTCGATGAACTCGAGATCCAGCCGAACGTGTTGCTCAGCACGCCACAAGCACTGCGGCTTCCATTGACTTGGATCGGTATCCTTTTCGGTCGCATCCGCGCCAGCCTGGCAGCCACAAGCGGCGTACATGGTCCCGAGGACGTCATTAAGCTGCTGATGGTGGGCGCCGACGTTACCATGCTCTGCTCGACGCTGTTGCGGAACGGCATCAGCCATCTGCGGTACATCGAGGCCGGGTTGCTGGAATGGATGGAGAAGCACGAGTACGAGTCGGTCCAGCAAATGAAGGGCAGCATGAGTCAAATCCGCTGTCCCAATCCTGCTGCTTTCGAGCGCGCGCAATACATGAAGGCGGTCAAGGGTGTGCAGCATGTGATGGTCACCGGCCGCGAGGCCTGGAGAATTCTTAGCGCGGAGTAAGGCCACACTTTCGACGACAAGCCGACGTGCAGGCGAAAGGTCACTGGAATGTGTGAGCTACGTCACCGTACGACTGGAGATGAAGGAGCGATAGTTGTAGTTGCTAACAAAGTCCGGGAGGTTGGGGGTCTCGAAGATCACGACAATGAGGCCGCTAGAAGACAGTGAGGGACATATGTCAGTTACCAAACAGCAAGCGCTCGATTATCACTTCGGCGCGCGTCCGGGAAAGATTGAAGTCACTCCCACCAAACCCTGCCGCACACAACGCGATCTAAGTCTGGCGTATACGCCCGGGGTCGCCGATCCGTGCCTGGAAATTCAAAAGAACCCGCACGACGCTTTCAAATACACCGCTCGCGGCAACCTGGTAGCAGTGGTCAGCAATGGGACCGCAGTGCTGGGGTTGGGCGACATCGGTGCTCTCGCCGGCAAGCCCGTCATGGAGGGCAAGGCGGTCTTATTCAAGCGCTTTGCCGACGTCGATGTCTTCGACATTGAAATCAACACTCACGATCCAGATGAAGTCATCAAAGTCTGCCAGCTACTGGAGCCCACATTCGGCGCCATCAACCTCGAGGACATCAAAGCGCCGGAATGCTTTTACATCGAAGAGACTTTGAAAAAGACGATGAAGATTCCGGTCTTCCATGATGATCAGCATGGTACCGCCATAATCTCCGGAGCAGCGCTGCTAAATGGACTCGAGGTTGTGGGGAAAGACATTAGCCAGGTACGCGTAGTGGTGAATGGCGCAGGGGCGGCCGGCATTGCTTGCGCTGAACACTACGTCCGTCTGGGTGTCAAGCGCGAGAATGTTATTTTGTGCGACACCAAAGGCGTTATTTACAAGGGCCGCAGCGAGGGCATGAATCCCTACAAAGAACGTTTTGCGATTGACACCAAACTCCGCACTCTGGCGGAAGCCATGCAGAATGCTGATGTGTTTCTCGGCCTGTCGGTGAAGGGCGCGGTCACTCCGGAGATGGTGCGCTCGATGGCGGTTCGTCCTATCGTCTTTGCCATGGCTAATCCGAACCCCGAAATCACCTACGACGAGGCGAAGGCGGCGCGTGAAGATGTCATCATGGCGACCGGGCGTTCCGACTATCCCAACCAGGTAAACAATGTATTGGGATTTCCCTTCATCTTCCGTGGTGCTCTCGATGTGCGTGCTACGGTGATTAATGAAGAGATGAAGCTTGCGGCGACTCGCGCTCTGGCAAACCTGGCGAAAGAGGATGTCCCCGATTCGGTGTGCCGCGCCTATGGAGTTGCTCGCCTGAAGTTCGGGCCTGATTACTTGATCCCCAAGCCGTTCGACCCCCGCGTGCTGGTGTGGGAGTCCTCCGCTGTCGCTCAGGCAGCGATGGAAACCGGAGTCGCTCAGGAACCGGTCGATATTGTGGAATATCGCGAACAACTGGAGCGCCATCTGGGCAAAGCCCATGAGATCGCGCGGATGCTGATTCACAAGGCCCAGGCCAGGCCCAAACATGTTGTCTTTCCTGAAGGAGACAACGAGAAAATCCTGCGCGCCTGCAATGCCATCTTGGAAGAGAAGATCGCAACGCCCATTCTGCTCGGCAATGCTGCCACCGTCCAAGCCAAGACAGCTGAGCTCGGTCTGGATCTGAGAAACGCCCAGATTGTGGACCCTGCGACATCGCCCCTGCGCGAGGTTTACATCCAGGAACTCTTCCGTCTGCGCCAGCGCCACGGGGTCACGCTGACCGAAGCCCGAACCTTGATTGACGACCGCAACATTTTCGCGTCGATGATGGTGCGTATGGGGGATGCGGATGCTCTGGTCTCGGGCGTCACTCAGCACTTTCCTGACACCATTCGTCCGGCGTTACAGATCGTCCGCATGCGTGAAGGCCTGCATAAAGTCGCCGGGTGCTATCCCATGATTACTCGCAAAGGAGAGCTATTCTTCCTAGCCGACACCAGCGTCAATATTGATCCCTCCGCCGAAGACCTGGTGGAAATCGCCTTGTGTGCCGCTCAGGAAGCCCGGCGCTTTGACGTGGTGCCGCGAGTTGCCATGCTTTCCTTCTCCAGCTTCGGCAGCACCAAACACCCGTTGTGTGACAAGGTTCGGAAAGCGGTGGAACTGCTCCATAAGGCCGACCCCACCCTGATTGTGGACGGAGAGGTCATGGCGGATGTCGCGGTCTCGCCCGAACGGCTGGAACAGGACTATCCTTTCAGTTCGCTCAAGGGTGGTGCCAACGTTCTGGTGTTCCCTGATCTCGCTTCTGCCAACATAGCCTGCAAGCTGCTAACTACGATAGGGGGCGCCGAGACGCTCGGTCCCATCCTCATGGGTATGACTCGACCGGTGCATCTGCTGCCGCGCGGCGCCGAAGTGGAAGAAATCGTAAATGTTGTAGCCATCGCGGTGGTGGACGCGCGGGAGAGCGAGGCGCCAACGTCGACCCCAGAAGTCGCGACGTCACTCGCGTAGACTGACGAACCGCGATTGGAAGGGAGTGGAATATGGCGGCTCATCGCGCATCGCTGGAAACTATCGAGGATTTCCTGACACAGAAACGTATTGTTATGGCGGGGATTTCACGAGATCCCGCGAGCTTCAGTGTGAAGCTGTTCGATGAACTTTGTCGCCGCGGGTACGACATGGTTCCGGTGAATCCGAATGCCGTGGAAATGCAAGGACGGCGATGCTTTGCTCGCGTGCAGGACGTCCCGCCTCCGGTCGGAGCCGCCTTGCTGATGACGTCCCCGCAAACCACAGAAGCAATTGTAAGAGACTGCGCCCAGGCGGGCATACGGCGAATTTGGATGTACCGGGCAGCAGGCAAGGGCTCCGTCAGTGCAAAAGCAGTTGCCTTCTGCCGGGAGCGAGGGATTCGGGTGGTTCCCGGGCAGTGTCCGTTCATGTTTCTGCCCGATAATGGCGGCTTCCACCGCCTTCACGGAGTCATCCGCAAAATCACCGGCCGCTATCCGCGCCGTGGCCCAACTTCAACCAGAGATGAGGACCTGGGCAGCTGACTGAAACGGATGGCATGTACTCCGCGGTGGACTTATTCGTCAGCCATGAGACTCTGCGTATTTACTAGACAGACGAGCAACGGGCACAAGCCAGCGCTTGTGCCCCGAACAGCTTTGCCCTACGCCACAGATAACCAACTGACGACGACCTACTTCGCCTGCAAAGACTCGATGTACTTGGTAAGGTTCGCCACCCGCTGCTGCACCTCACCCCCGTGGCCATGGCTCATACCCCAAAACAACGATCCCCACACCGGCATGTCCTTGGAGCCGTGCGCAGGAAGATTGGATTCGCCTCCAATGGTGGATGCGACCTTCATCGCGGGAAATTTTCCGCCATTGTTCTTGCTCAACATGGTGAGGTCGGTGGGAGGAGTTTTCAGAGCTCCGGCAGCAGGGCCCCCGCCCTTGCCGTCGGTTCCATGGCAGACGGCACAGTATGTGGTGTACATCTCCTTACCGGACGCAGGCGATGTGGCCTTGACCGGGACGTGCTGGATGGTTTTCTGCGTTTGGTCTTGTCCCTGCACTTGCGTTTGCGCGGCGACCCAGACGAATACGGTCAGGGCGGTAAACATCACCATCAGTTTCTGTGTAGACATTGCAGTTGTCTCCTTGGACAGGGCTTTCTCCTGGGACATCTTAACGTACTCGGAAACCAAAGCCCACTACTTCGCTGGCTCCAGCTTCGATGGCGCTATTGCCCCGAGATTCTCCATCCCTGGTCGGATCGCGCCATAGCGAGCGTGGATTTCGTTGGGTTGCCGTGATAGAAGCCAGCTTCATACTTATCGATCAGGGCTTGACGATCCCAAAGATTGAAGCTCTTCACCAGCGGGCCGCCAACGTCGAAGACCTCCCCGAATTGATTGGGAACCCATTTCCAGGTGTATTCAACAATTGCGTTATCAACTCCGTTCATGGTTACGCCGTTGATGCTTACCAGTTGTCGTTGAGCCAGTGGAACTTGATAGGAGAAGGTACCGTCTGCCTCCTTCCATTTTTTGAAACCAGGGATCCCCGTCATCAGGCGCTCCTCGCCGGGTGTGAGCGAGACCATTACGCCTCGTCCGGCCTTCGCCAATGTAACAATCTTTGCTTTTTCCAATAGACGATAGTGAGGATCGCCAGGTTTTTCATCGACGCTGGAGATTACGAGACCCGTACGGAAATGGATCTTAGCAGAGCCTGGTCCCTGAAGCGCCATCGTCACTATCCCATTCGCCTCTTGCGCGCTGAGAGGGGTCTTTGAACGGACTTGGATTACCAGGTAGGTTGCGATGCCCAAGATCCCCGCTACCAGGGACGTCATGAGCAGCAGCGGTAAGAACGCTGAACGCCTTTCCAACTCAACCTCGGCTTCAAACATGGCAGTTCTCCTTGAACAGTTACGAATTCGTTAACCAACTCTCAATTCTGGTCCACTGGGTTTCGAATTGCTGTGACTCGGGGCACAATCGATTGTGCATCGCATCACTGGAGGAATGGCTCGAAAGTAACGTTTCTCATCCCAAACGGTGTGTGCGTCCTCACGCAGGTCTGTGATCTTTGTCACACCCAGCCGCACCGCGGCATCGCATAATCAGGTGAGACTTCGGGAATGTTCGATTGTTTCCGAGCGTGGAGATCCAGTGGCAAAAGGACGTGTTTCCATCGTCGTCGAGCGCTGCAAGGCCTGCGGCTTCTGTGTGGAGTTTTGCCCCTCCCACGTGCTGGCGCTCTCTTCCGCGTTTAATTCCAAGGGCTACCATCCACCGCATGTGGTGCATCCGGACAAGTGCAGTGGTTGTGACTTGTGCGGAATGTACTGCCCCGATTTCGCCATTTTCGCCACCAAGGTAGCCCCTTCCGGCGGAGGTGGCAAATGAAGGCTGATCCTCTCGGCGTGCTCACCGGTGTGCACTTTATGGACGGCGACCACGCCTGCTGCGAAGGCGCGCTGGCCGCCGGCGCCCGCTTCGCCGCCGGCTATCCGATTACTCCTTCCACCGAGATCGTTGAGCGTTTCGCCTCCCGTGTGCCTACCGTGGGTGGAACATTTATCCAGATGGAAGACGAACTGGCTGCTTCCATCACTCTCCAGGGCGCGGTCTGGGGCGGAGCCAAAGCGTTCACCGTGACTTCTGGTCCCGGCTTTTCCTTGATGATGGAGCACATTGGTTACGCCGCCATGACCGAAACGCCGTGCGTGTTCGTCGATGTGCAGCGTGGCGGCCCATCGACGGGCTTGCCGACACTCCCTGCGCAAGCCGACATGATGCAGGCGCGATGGGGCTCGCATGGCGACTACGAGATCATCGCCCTTTGCCCCAATTCTCCGCAGGAGTGTTTCGATCTCACCATCAAAGCCTTCAACCTGGCCGAAGAATTTCGCGTGCCGGTGATGTTCATGATGGACGAAGTCGTGGGCCACATGACTGAGAAGGTAGTGATTCCGACCGCCGATCAGATCGAAATCGTGCCTCGACGGCATACTCACAAGTCGGTGGAGGACTACCTCCCCTATGGAACCAACGGCGATCAGGTTCCGGAAATGGCCCACGCCGGCGAGGGCTACAAGTTCCACGTCACCGGTTTGACGCACGACGAACGCGGATATCCCAACATGACTCCGCCCGTACAGGACAAGCTGGTTCGCCGCTTGCAAAGCAAGATTCGCGATGCCGCTGACCGCATCGCCTTGTACGAAGAAGAGCAGATCGAAGGCGCCGATGTCGTGGTCGTCTCCTATGGAATCACTTCTCGAGTGGCGCAGCGAGCCATCGAGGCGGCTCGTGAACAGGGTCTCCGCGTCGGTAAGTTGCGCTTGATCACCGCATGGCCATTTCCGGAGAAAAAGATCCGCGAACTCGCCGCCAAAGTAAAAGCATTCGTCGTCCCCGAACTCAATCTGGGCCAGATGGTGCGGGAAGTGGAGCGAGCGGCTGCAGGTCAGGCAAAGACATTCGCCGTGTCACACGCCGGCGGCGGAGTTCACAATCCCAACGACATTCTCAAGGTAATCGTGGAGGCCAGCCGATGCCAGGCAGTGTAAATAACGACGTCTTCAACCCGGTGGAGCCCTTCCTGCGCAGCGATCGCATGCCTCACATCTGGTGCCCGGGATGCGGCATCGGCACCACTGTAAACTCCTTCGCACGCGCACTCATCGAATCGAAAATCGATTTGCAATCGTTGGCCCTGGTCTCGGGCATCGGCTGTACTGGACGCGTAGCGGGCTATGTCAAGCTGGATTCGTTCCACACTACGCACGGCCGCGCTATCCCGTTCGCCACCGGGTTGAAACTGGCGAACCCAAAGCTGAACGTGGTCGTCTATTCCGGCGATGGCGATCTTTCGGCCATCGGCGGAAATCATCTGATCCACGCCGCGCGCCGCAACATCGATCTGAAAGTCATCTGCGTCAACAATCTGATCTACGCCATGACGGGCGGACAGACCGCGCCGACCACGCCGGATCACTCGATTACTTCCACGAATCCTTACGGCGTGTTCGAGCCGTCGTTCAATTTGCCGCACCTGGTCGAAGCCGCTGGCGCGGTTTACGTGGCACGCTGGACCACGTTCCACGTGCGGCAACTGGCGCGCTCTATCAGCGAGGCGTTCCAGAAGAAGGGCTTCTCTTTTATTGAAGTGATCTCGCCCTGCCCGACGCTCTATCAGCGCCGCAACAAGCTGGGCGACGGCCTCGACACCATGAAGTACTACAAAGAGAAGAGCAAGGTCCGGCACGGAGCGCCCACCAGCGAAGTCGGCATGACCATGACCGGGGAGATCATCGTGGGCAAGTTCGTCGACCGCGACCGCCCCGACTACCAAACCATGATGCGGGCGCAATACGCCGAATCGCTGGGCGAAAGATTCGTCGACCAAGGGGAGATGGTATGCAGCTAACTGAAATTCGTCATCGCGGGCTTTGGCGGCCAGGGAGTGATTCTCTCGGCCATCGTGCTGGGCAAGGCCGCCTCCATCTTTCAAGGCGCCTTCGCCACCATGACCCAGAACTTTGGCCCGGAAGCCCGCGGCGGCGCCTGCAGCGCGCAGCTCGTGCTCTCCGATTCGCCCGTGCTGTACCCATACGTTACCCAGCCGGACATCCTGGTTGTCATGTCGCAGGAGGCTTACATGCGCTTCGTCCCTGAGTTGAAAGACGGCGGCATCCTGATCGTCGAGCAGGATCTGGTGCGAGTTTCCGATATCAACCGGGACATCCAGGTTTACAGCATCCCGGCGACTCGCATCGCCGAAGAACTCGGAAAGCGCATGGTGCTGAATTCAGTGATGGTGGGATTCTTTACCGCCGTTACCCACCTGCTCGACGCCGATGCGGTGCGCAAGGCAGTCACGGATTCGGTTCCGGCTAGCTTCCGCGAACTGAATTTGAAGGCTTTCGAAAAAGGATTGGAGTATGGGGTCAGTTCGTTAACCCTTACTGCGAACCCAGCGGATGCCGACCTGCAACTGGAATACTCCCAGGAGTGACCTCACTGTTGCATTTCTAAACTTAAGCTGTTGTGAGGTTCATCACTCGGTTCCTATCCGTAAGCTACTGATTGCAAGGCGGGTCTATCATCGTTAGCCGCAAACGCTGTAAACACGAGCTTTGTCCTGTTGCGATTTCCAACAACGAGTTGTTGACAATATCATCGGAACGTCGTGCGTTAGAGAATCGTATTCCTTCTATCATATTGATTGTATAGGAGATAGCCGACAATGGCGGCACTCCTCGGAGCCCGCCTCCTCTTGGCATGGCGATTGCCTTTAGAAAGGTGTTGAGCGGCCCGCAAGACGGCCCTCCAACGAGGTGACTTATGACAGTCCTACTGGTTCTCTTCTTCTTCGTAACCTTCTTACTGATTGACCATTTCCGCAGCCGCCACGCAGTCGTGCAGCCTGCGTTGCAGGTTGCAGCAGCCAAGCAGGACAGCGTTGCCCGCTTAGCTCCTGCCCTGGTCGGTGGCTTTGAGGTCCCAGAGAACCTGCGCTACCACCCTGGCCACACCTGGGCGCTGAGCGAGAGCCCCAGCCTGGTAAGGGTCGGAATGGATGACTTTGCCTCCAAGCTGACCGGCACGGTGGAGCGCATCGCGCTGCCACAGCGCGGCCAGTGGATTCGCCAAGGCCAGAAGATGGTCACCGTTCATCGTGACGGCTGCGCGGTGGACATGGTTTCGCCCATCGAGGGCACGGTTTCTGACATCAACGAAGCAGTTGCGCAGGATCCCAAGTTGGCGCTGCGCGATCCCTACGGCGAAGGCTGGCTGCTCACTGTGCAGGCGCCCGACGCCAAGACCAGCTTCCGCAACCTGTTGGGTGGCGCGATGGCCCGCTGGTGGACGGAAGAGTCAGCCAGCCGCCTGCAGCATCGGATGCCGATGGCGCTGGCCGGCGCGATGGCCCAGGACGGTGGAGTAGCCGTAGACAACATCTCTGCCCAGATCCCGGACCAGGACTGGCTGCCCTTAGCGAAAGAGTTCTTCCTGTCATAAGGCCTCGGGAGCCGGCGAGGTGGAGGAGCCTCGCACGGACTGCCGAAGCACCGGCCGCCCGGATCCAGGCTAAACAGCCAGGATCACCGGGCGGCCGGTACTTTTTTAGACTTCCGCTCGCTTAGAGAATGGCAAAGGAACGAAGGCCAAGCCCAGCACGTATATACTTCTGCCACGGGAGGACACCCTTGACCGATGAGAACACGGCCCCGCCAGCCATTACCATATTGACGCCATCCGAACCAATCCCACCTGCGCCGCCAACTACTCTGCGAAAAATATTTATCGGCCAGGACGGCATCCGCGCCGGCTGGAGTCTGCTAATTTTCATCGCGATGTTCGCCGCTCTTGGCTTCTGTGCGAACCGCATCGGCCACAAGCTCCACGCGCCCGATGCAAATAGCACGAAGCCCGGGTTTGAACTGTCCCCGTTGTTCGGGATCATCGTCGAGGCCGTTCCTTTGGTTATCGTACTTTTCGTTACCTGGATCATGTCGAAGATCGAGCGCCGCCCCAACTCCGTCTACGGTCTCGGCGACAGCCGAATGCTCCGGCACTTCCTTGCCGGCATGGGGTGGGGCATCGTCTGCTTGTCCGTGCTGATCCTGACTCTATTGAAGAGCGGACTTCTGGTCATCGACCGCCGCGTGCTCTTTGGCAGCGATATTCTTCGCTATGGGGCCCTGTGGTTGTTTGGCTTTCTCCTGGTCGGCTTAGTCGAGGAGTACCTTACCCGCGGCTACGTCTTGTACACGCTTAGCCGCGGCCTCGCCGGCCTCTACCAATGGATCTTCAAGACCCGCCACAGCGCCGTCTTGGGCTTTTGGACTTCAGCCGTCATCTTGTCCTTTCTCTTCGGCTTCGGCCACAAGTCGAATCCGGGTGAATCCCCCATTGGACTGCTCTCCGCCGGGCTGGCATCCATGGTTTTTTGCCTTAGCCTGTGGCGGACCGGCTCGCTCTGGTGGGCTATTGGTCTCCATACCTCATGGGATTGGGGTCAGTCTTTTCTCTATGGAGTGGCCGACAGCGGACTCATGGTCCAGCACCATCTCCTCGCCACTCACCCGGTGGGCAAGCCCATCCTCAGCGGAGGAACTACCGGCCCCGAAGGCAGCATCTTCATCCTCGCCGTTCTGGCCCTCATCGCTCTCATCGTTATTTTCACGCTGCCACGCGCCCACTATGGGCGCGCATCCAAGGCATTCGAATAGACTTCAAATGCGGGAACAACGGTACAAGACTGTCGAGGCAGAGTGTCGATTGGGGATCTGATGGGACCAATTTCTGTGGGACGAGTTGCCTTGCATGTGCATTCGAGAATGTTAGCGGTTTGTCATTTCTCCCCGGGATCGCGGTAGGTCAAACTTGGGTACCAGTCTAGGCCCCGACCTTCCGGGGTGAAATCCAGCAGGTTCCACAACGGCCAAATCATATCGACATGGCGTTGGTTCTGTCCTGGCTCGGGCGGAACCAGCAGAAGCTCAGAGTGGTAGGAATGGTGGATCTTCCCACTGCGGCGAACGAAGACATTAAGTGAAGGTTGTTGCCCCCCTTCTGCATTTTCGCCGTAGTAGTCGCGGTTGTAAT
Source organism: uncultured Acidobacteriota bacterium (assembly GCA_963734415.1). GTDB lineage: Bacteria > Acidobacteriota > Terriglobia > Terriglobales > Acidobacteriaceae > JABCZH01. Next base: position 609,855 of record CAVTHF010000002.1, read on the forward strand.
TGTTGCCAGCGGAAGAAAGAAGACGCACCCGGCTCCATCCGCGCCCTCGTGCAAAGGACTCAATTCTCTCCAGCGCGGACTTTGCAACTACAGCAAGGCTCAGTCGTTGGGTCGCATGGAGTGAAGTGCCATTAAGGGCGTCGATGATCGAGGTACACATCGGACATGCTGCTTTCATCGTCGGTCCAAACATGAAGCTGTAGATAACAAGCGTGTCCTTGCCAGGCTGAAACAATTGGGAGAGCGCCACCTGCCGAACGGTTAGCGGAGCGTTCGAATCGGCTGAACCCTCTTCAAAAACATAGTCTTCGTGGATTTCACCACCCAGGGGAAGTTGACGACGTAGAGCTGCAACTTCTTCGACACGTCGTCTCAGGTCGATCTCCGCCTGTAGTAACTCATTGCGAGCATGGCGGTAGGAGTCAGTTTCACTCGGAAATCTAAAAGAATGAAAGAAGGCCACAATATTCCTCCAATGTTCACATCTGGACCGCCAGCTTAATACAGGATCGTGGTTGTTGACGAACAATCGCGATGGCACTCGTTGAGAGTCAATGACTGTAATCGCCCGTTTTCGTCAGTCACGGTTTAATGATCGTCGTTGGCTCCGGCTTCGTGGGTTCGGCGGGCTTTGGCGCCTGCAGCTTGGCCAGCGCTTCATCCACGCGCTTCTTGAAGTCACCCTGGTCGTTGTGCGAAAGCCCACTATACATCGACACAACACTCATCTCGCACGTGGTACCGACCGGCATCAAGGAGACCTGGTTTTTGCCCTGGTTGATCGCTCCGATAACGGACCAATGAATGGAGTGTTTCACATTGTAGTCAGCGGTCATTTTGTCCTCGTCACTCTGCACGTCTTTGTAGTTGTCCGGATTGCCGAGGGCAACTTTGACCGCGCCCCACAGCTCGCTGCAAGGAACGGGATAAGTATTCTTGTAAGTCTTGTTGCCGGCACCGAACGCCGGCAGAGCAAGAGCAAGCGCCAGCAAAGCCACAACCACAACTGCAAGTCTCATCTTCATGGTGGCAGTTCTCCTTGTACGGATGTTCTTCCCGGCAGGTCTGAACGGAGCCGGAACACACGTTTCCCGCACAAGTTAAAACTAGTCCATCGAAATATCTTGTCAGTGCGCCAAATCACCGGAGGCGGTGACCAACGGAGTCGGAGGAGCCGCGGATTCCCCGATTGCGGCGCGGTTGACGTAAGATCGCGATCACCCTCATTGATCGGGTGTCGGGCAATTCTCAATGACTGCTATCGCCTGATTTCGACAGTTGTCGCAATTCAGCCATTGTGGGTAGTATGTTTTCGCTCTAGCACGGAGGCTCTGTGAAAGGGGTTAGGAATGAAAATCGCGTCGATTGTCTTGCTGTCATTGCTCACGAGTCTTGTGAACGCCCAGACCAAGCCAGATGAAGCCGCCATTCGGAGGATTCTGGAAGAGGAAGTGACCACTTGGAACCGGAGTGATGCAGATGGATATTCCCGGTACTTCGCGACAGAAGGGACATTCACGAATGTGCAGGGCATGTTCTTTACGGGATACAAAGCCTTCCGCGACCGGCACGAAGAAATCTTCAAGGGACAATTTCGTGGAACCGCGCTCCAACTGGAAGTGGTGTCTCTCCGGTTCGTCCGCCCCGACGTCGCGGTCGTCGACGCGCTTACTTGGGTATCAGGATTCTCTAAGGCAGGTTCACCTCCTGTCGTCCATACGGACGCAAAAGGACGTCTTCGCACGCGGCTACTCCAGGTGCTGGTGAAAGAGGGCGATGCCTGGAAGATCGTTGTGTACCACAATGTGGATATAAAGCCTGGAATAGAGTCGCCGGAGCCGAGATGAGCTTCGGCTTCGATGACCGGTGATAAATCGCGATCACTCATTGAAAGACGTGAGGGGCAAGACGAAATGATTCCTCCCAGCTACAAACCGAAGAGAAAGTTCATGCAGCTTGCAATCGCGGAGGCAAAACGCGCCCGTGACCGAGGCGACTACGCTATCGGGGCGGTTATCACCCGTCTGATTGGGAAACGGGAAGTGGTTATCGCGTCTGCTGGCAACAGGGTCAAAACCTCGGGTTCTTCGATCAAGCATGTGGAGCTTGAAACCTTGAAGTATGTTTCCTCCGGCTACGGCCGCTATCTGCCGGATTTCGTGTTGTACTCCACGCACGAACCTTGCGCTATGTGCGCTGGTGCCTGCGTCTGGTCCAAAATAGGCGGGGTGGTATTTGGCGTTTCCCAAGAAGACATCACTGCCTACGGCAAGAAACACGGCACCGAGGAATTCAAATGGCGTGCCTGTCTCATTTCATGCAAGTTCGTTCTTGAACAGGGCGGACTTCACATTCCCGTCTTCGGCCATTTCTTGAGACCGGAGTGCCGAAAGCTATTCGGATATCGGGCCTCCTGACGGTACGCCTCTGCTCAATGCCTCAGTGGACCCGCGCGCGAGCAGCTACCGTGAGCGGGATGTCTTCCACTCCAACGGCGGCAGTTCTGAGTTTGCGACATCCCAGCCTGGACACCTGTTGATAAATCGACATAAACACTCATTGACCGGATTGTAAGTCTAAGTGTTGTTTGCTGCAGCTACACCGAGCGGAGCGGCGCCTTCAGCGGTCGTTGTGTCTGCCAGATCTCGTACAGGTACCCGTCCGGTCCACGGAAATACGCCCACGCCTCTTTATCGTCGCCGAAGACATCACTCATGAACTCGGTACCCTTGGATTCCATTTCCTGCTTGGCAGCACGCACATCCTCGACCTGGAAGCCAACCACGGGACAATTGTGAAATTGGTAGTAGCGACTCTCGGAGCCGAAGACCTCGAACAGTTGGCCCGAGGGCAGCTCGAACTGCACCAACCCTTTGCCATCGTGAACGCGTCGAAGTCCGAGGATGTCGGAAAAGAAGCGCGAGGAGGAGTTCAGATCGCTGGTTCGCACCCCCGCCCACGTATACCCAAGCACACGCACTGGCATCCTCCTGGTTGCACAGGTTGCGTCCAAATGGCAGCTGGTGCATCAGAATACCATCTGCATTCGAGTGATATCGGAACTAAGGAGGGTCACGATGCCGGAGGCTACTTTCAGCCGACCGCAAGTAAACGGAATCCTGGAAACGTCGCTCTACGTTGAACGCCCGACACGATCGGTCGAATTCTACCGGCGCGTGTTCGGCTTTGAGCCGATCGACCTCGACCAGAAGGAAGGCATCACCGAGCAGACGCGACTGTGTGCAATGCGTGCCGGTGATCGCAGCGTATTGCTGCTGTTCAAGAAAGGCAACACCGCGGACACCGACGCCACGGGCGCAATCCACGTCGCCTTCGGAATTGCCCGGTCGGAACTATCAGCTTGGGAGGCATGGCTGTCGCAACAGGGAATTCCGATTGAGTCGAGGAAGACTTGGAAATACGGTGGCGAGGCGCTTTACTTCCGCGACCCCGATGGTCATCTGCTTGAGGTGGTCACACCGGGTGTATGGAGCATCTACTGACGCAGTCCCTCGGATCACTTCTAGTGAGGAGTTTGATTATGCAACCTGTCCTGATTTCGAGTGCAACCAAAATGGCGCTTCCCGACGTGGGACCGGTTGCTGTGCCGATCGGTCAACCAGTGGCTCAACTGAAATGTTTCGAGGCCGTTTCCTTACCAGACAAGCAAGTCGAGGCTGGCGTATGGGAATGTACGCCGGGCGTGTGGTCACGCCAGGTGAAACAGGCCGAGTTGTGCCATTTCGTCGCGGGTCACTGCTTCTTCACACCGGAAGGCGGCCAGCCGATGGAGATAAGAGCGGGCGATGCTGTCTTTTTCCCGCTCAACTCCCGAGGCATCTGGGATGTGAGGGAAACCGTGCGCAAAACCTACGTCACCTTCACATATTAAACGACACATCACTCTCGCAGCGCGATTGTTGGCGTAACTCGCTTACCTCCGACCGGGTGGCGAGTGAAATCGCCCTCGTGCGGTGGGGTTACTGGGGTTTTTTCTCGGCTGGGGGCGGCGGCGCGTCACCCATGCCGTGGTGCATCATTCCGGGACCCATCATGTCCGGCCCCATGGCTTCCATGTGGGCCATCATCCGATCCATGTGGCCGACCATCGTTTCCCACAAATCCACATTGTTCCGCCAGCGTGCCATTTCGTTCGGATCCCTGATCGCGAGAACATTCGCCTTCATCTCGGCGAGAGAAGACTTCATTTTCTTTAAGTCGGCCTTCATGGCCTCCATCTCCTCTTTGTGCATTGCCATCATCTTGTCGTGGCGCTCGGCGCCCATGCGGTCATGGGGGCCAGAACCACTTTGGGGATTCTGGGGCGATGTTTGTGACCGTGCACTCTGGGCCCACGCCAGAGAGACGAGAGTCAACACCAGTCCAAGAAGAAGACTTTTGCGATTCATAAGGCATTATCCTTTCCGACCGTCGACCCAAGTATATCCCCAGACCCAGCACTGGCGATGCTGCTGCAAAATGACGTTCTCGCCGAGCAATTCTCGATGAGCGATAACGCCTTGATATCGCCAATTGACGTCTAGAGGGACAATCTGCGGATCTGGCGTTATCGCACTTATCCACGTAGTTGACAACACTGAACACCGTAAGTCTGGAGCGCGAACCTTTCGATTCGCGCTCCTGCTGCGCCATCAGCCAGGAGACCGGCTGGGGCGTTCTACCAACAGCTCTTTTTCACTTAGTTACTGCAAGTTTTAGGGCGCTCTTCAGCGTGCCTGAGGCGGTGACGACCGTTACATATCCACTGGTTGCGCCCGTTGGGACCGTAGTTGTCAGGTACGTGTCAGATTGCACCGTAAAGTTGGCCGCGACTCCGTTGAACGAGACTGCAGTCGCCCCAGTGAGTCCGACGCCGAATATGCCAATTGCCCTGCCGATCTTACCGATCGGAAATTGCAGGATGATATACGGCCGGAAGCCGGTGTTAAGGCCGTAGAAAACGCCACGCCCTGCCGAGCCGCCTTGCGCCGTCGTACCGTAGAAAGTTCCGTTCGGGTGCAACGCCAGCGGCGAACTTAACATGCATCCGTCCGGCGTCCCATCGGCACACGCCGCGGGCTGCAGATTGTACAAATCCGTGTACACGCCTTTGGTTGTTATCTTGAACAAGCTCTCATAGCCGTAGCCGCCCATGTAGAAGCTCAAAGATGGCCCGTACAGACTGCCATCCGTTCCCAGCGTCAGGGGAAAGCTGGGGAACTCCGCATGATCGACGGATTGATTGAAGTAGTGGAGGTAATTGATCTTGTTTACGCCTGCCAACTGGAAGATCGCTCCCTCGCTGTAGGTGCCACCCTCATACGTCGTACCGTAGCCTTTCCCGTCGGCTCCCTGGACCACACCCGCTATTGGGTCCATAGGGCCAGTGTTGGAAAACTTGTAGAGCAAGGTAACTTTGCCGTTGGGCGTGATCTCGTAAACCGTGCCGCCGCTGTTACCGCCGACCGCGCTTGTGCCAAAAAAGTTGCCATTCGGGCCCAGAGTGAGAGCCCCGGTCGGTTCGCCGGCGTCATTTCCCAGTTGCCCCTGGAAGGCGTGAGGTGTAATGAACTTGCCGGCTGGCGTGATCCGAAAGAACGTTCCATAGCCAGTGTCGCAGTACCCGGAGCCATACGTTGTTCCGTAGAGATTTCCGTCCGTGCCTAACGTCAAAGGACTGGGGAGCCACGTGGTCCCACAGTATGGGAAGGAATACAAAATCGTGAATCCATTCTGCCCCTTGCTGGGATCGTACTTGAAGATAATGCCACCGTTACCAGAGTAGCTGTTCCACATCTCACACGTGCCGTAGAGAAGTCCGTCAGCGCCCAACGTCAGGCCGCCGTAGCAAACGCTTCCATTGGGGCTGGTTGGGGCCCACCAAAGCATCGTCTCCTCTCCCTGCGGCGTGATCTGGTAGATCCCAGAGATAATCGAGTTTATGGTGCCGTAAAAGTTGCCGTCCCGGCCAAGTGCTAATTGGCCGTTCGGACCATTTTGCGAGGGGTCCACAACTCCGAAGTCGTAGAGCTTTGTGTAGGTTTGTGCCTGCGCCGGGCGAGCGATCCCGGCCAATATCACCACAGCTGCGAGCATGGTAAGCGAGACTGCGGCCATGCCCGAATGCTTCCATTGCCGATAGATTAAGTTCATAAATGATGTCTCCTTGGAATCAGATTGCTTACGGTCTTTCTTGGAGAGATTTCGTTGTCAGTATCCGCGACGACTCTGAGCCGAAGGGAGTACCGCGGTCAATGGTCTGGAGATAACGCGTGTGCGACGTGCGTGCAACGAAGAACTCGATTTGTATACAAGTGGTTGGCTAAATCTATTGCCTGAGAGCGGAGCCGCGAAAGTCGCGAAATATTAGGTCTGAGGAGTCGTCCGGGTGCTAAACTTGGTGTTCTCCCCCGCAAGCGTTGTCTTATGGGCCTTGCACAAGCGCCCCCGGCAGTACTCAGCTTTGGTGTGTTCGAAGCCGATCTGCGTGCTGGCGAAGTACGCCGGAACGGAATCAAGGTCCATCTTCAGGACCTGCCCTTCCGTACGCTAGCGCTTTTGCTGAGCCGTCCCCACGAAGTCGTTACCCACGAAGAACTACGGCTGGCCCTTTGGCCGAACGGCGTATTCGTGGATTTCGATCGGGGTATCCGCAGCGCCATCAAACGCCTGCGCGATGCGCTGGGCGATTCCGCCGACAACCCCATCTTCATTGAGACCATTGAACGGCGCGGCTACCGCTGGATCGGGCCAGTGTCCAGCGTCGAACCCCCTCCGGCGCGAGCCTGTGCTCCGGACGCAACCTCAATTGTCCCTGCTGTCGAAAACGAAGGCACAACGCGGGTTTTGAGGTCGCCGCGATGGACTCTAACGATGCGCTGGCTCACTGCTGCTGCCGCAATGGTGGTGCTGTTAGTCCCCGCAGTTTTTCTCCGGGTCCCCTGGAAAGACCCATCTTTCCGTCCCGGTTCCGTACGCTCCCTCGTCGTCCTTCCCCTGGAAAACCTTTCCGGAGATCCCGCTCAGGATTACCTGGCCGAAGGCATGACTGATGAGCTCACGACGAATCTGGCCCATATTTCTTCCCTCCGCGTCGTCTCCCGGACGTCGGCCCAGCACTACCGCAACACCACCAAGCCCCTGCCGGCCATCGCGGACGAGCTTGATGTAGACGCGGTCGTCGAAGGTTCGGTCAGAAGAGAAGGAGACGTCCTCTTCGTCAATATCCAGCTCATCGACGCCCGTAACGACCGTCACCTCTGGGCCGACGTCCTGCGCAGAAACCTTGGTGGCGCATCCTCCATGCAGGATGAACTGACCGAAGCCATCGCGCACCAGATTGGAGTGCAGCTCACACCGCTCGAGAAACAATACTTCTCTGGACGCCATCCGATCGACCCCGCGTCGTACCAGGTTTATCTGCTCGGACGCTATTATTGGAACAAGCGCACGCCCGACGCCCTCGCCAAAGCCGAAGGCTACTTTCGGGATGCCATCAACAGAGACGCCAACAATGCATTTGCCTATGCCGGCCTGGCCGACACTTACGTGATCGATGCGCTGTTTGCGGTCAATCTGCCACCAGGCGAGGCGAGCCAAAAGGCGCGCGAGGCAGCATCGCATGCGATCGCGCTCGACGATTCCCTTGCCGAGGCCCATTGCTCTGCCGCCTATGTCCGCTTCTTCAAGGACTGGGATTTTGTCGGATCCGAAGGCGAATTTCGCCGCGCCTTGCAATTGAATCCCAACTTCGCCACCGCCCACCAGTGGTATGCAGAGATGCTTACAGCGCTGGCGCGGCACGACGAAGCCATTGCCCAAATCCGTCAAGCGGAAGCGCTTGATCCTTTCGCCCCGGTGTTGCATCACGTCGCCGGGCAAATTCTCCAGGACGACCGTCAGTATTCCCAGGCCCTGGAAGAGTATCGCAAGGCGGAAGGCGCGTCCGACTGGATATGGACACGCGTCGGCGCAGCTCTTGCCTACCGCCGCCTCGGGGAGTACGACCAGGCGGTGGAAGAACTGCGTGCGGCTGCGAAGCTAGACTCCAGCCAGTTAGATCCCAGCACCGTGGATGCGCTGAGTCGTGCCTACCACACGGCCGGTGCGCGCGGATTCCTCGTGCAATCCATCATTCTCTTCCGACAATATCCGCATCCAGCCTATGATCGTGCGCTTGACTATGCCGCCCTGGGTGAAAAAGAAAAGGCCTTTGGGTCGCTCGCAGAGGCGTATCGCAATCACGATCTGGATGTGCTCTCGTTGCTCTCCTCACCCGAACTGGACCCACTCCGCTCCGACCCCCGTTACCTTGATCTCAAGAACCATATCGGCCTGCCGTAGGAGCGCGGCTTTGACGCCCTCCGTTCCGTGTCAGTGGACGATGTTACGGGTTCTCGCAACTGTCAGCCGTTCCGTAGCGACGGAACCTGAGTCATCGGCGCTACCGCGGCCTGGCAGGCAGAGCACAGGCTGCCTTCCTTGAGGTCGATCCACTCCACAGCATGGGAAGAAGCCATGACACAGCGGTAGTCATCGCAGTGAGTCAGGCTCAGGGTGTGACCAAGTTCATGAATCGCTTCCTTGATGAGGCGATTGCGGAACAAGTCCATGGTCAGGAGCAAGGCCATAAAACTCCTGTCGCAGTCGGTGGGCCGAGACCACAGCACAAGGGCCACCCATCTGGGCCTCGCCGAAAACAAAGGTGAGAATCGGGATGTAGAGATCCACGGCCCCAACGCCGAGCACCCGCCAGGAATCTGCAGTAAGGAAAGTCTGCATGCGTTGCAGAATTTCCGAGGAATGGTACTGCTGGCGCTCCCCATGGAACGCGAACTCCGGATCCAGCCGCACCGGGAGCACTTTGCAGGGGACGCGGAAAGTCTCTTCGAGGGCTGGGCGCAGATCCTTCAGCAGCCCGTCATCCACATTTCCGATCGGCAACAGTTGCAGCAGCTTCATCGCTCAGCTTCATCGCCTGGCTTTAGTGCGTCTCAACTGGAGTGCGGCTCCAGCCGTATTTCTTCAGCTTGTGATACAGGGTGACCCGGTCGATGTCGAGGATCTCGGCGGCATGGCTCTGATTGCCTCCGCATTCCTCTACCACCCTGAGAATGTGAGCCCGCTCCATCTCCTCCAGCTTCTTGCCCGCACCCAGGGAACCGTTCTGGGGCTTGAAGACGAAGTCCGATTCGCGCAGCTCCGGCTCCTGCCCCACAACCATGGCGCGCTCCACTGCGTTTTCCAGTTCACGAACGTTGCCCATCCAAGGCTGCTGTTGCAATTGGTTCATGACCGCAGGCGAGACCCGGGTAATGCGTTTGTTCATGGCCAGAGAAAACTTATGGACGAAGTGGTTCACGAGCACCGGGATATCGTCGCGACGGTCGCGCAGCGGCGGTACCTCGATGCGGAAAACGTTGAGCCGGTAGAAAAGATCAGGACGGAATTTGCCTTCCTCGATCAAGGTTTCCAGGTTCTTGTTGGTGGCCGCGATGCAGCGGAAATCCACCTTTATGATCTGGTTGCCGCCCACCCTGGTGATTTCGCGCTCTTGCAGCACTCGCAGCAGGTCGGTCTGCGTCTTGAGACTGATGTCGCCGATCTCGTCCAGGAAAACCGTTCCCCCTTCGGCGATTTCAAATTTGCCTTTCTTGCGATACTGCGCGCCGGTGAACGCGCCTTTCTCATGTCCGAAGAGTTCGCTCTCGAGCAGCGTCTCGGTCAGAGCGCCGCAGTGAATAACGACCAGGGGATGAAATCTTCGCGGGCTGGCGTGATGGACTGCGCGCGCCACCAGTTCCTTCCCGGTGCCGCTCTCTCCAGTGACCAGCACCGTAGCATCGGTGGGGCCAACGGTATCAATGGCGTCGAAGCACCTTGCGCATGGGGCGGCTTTGTCCGATCAGTGTCCCCCGGCCGCGCGACTTCGGCCACGGTCTCGCGCAAGAGCACGTTCTCCTGGGCCGTCTGTTTATGCGCCAGGGCGTTCTTCACCAAGTGTGCAATCTCGTCCGGGTCGAGCGGCTTGGTGACGTAGTCGTAGGCGCCGTTCTTCAGCGCGGCGACCGCGGTGTCGACCGAGGCATAGCCCGTCATGATGATCACGAGCAGTTCCGGATCGATTTCGTGCATGCGGCGCTGCAGTTCGATCCCGTCGGTGCCGTGCATTTTGATGTCCACCAGGGCGAGCGTCCCAGCGTTGTTCCGCCAGCCGGGTAAGCGCGTCGTTGGCGTTTTCGACGGTAGTGACTTCGTAGCCTTCTTCGCGGAACCATTTGCCCAGCGAATCACGCACACTCAGTTCGTCGTCCACGATCAGAAGTTTTCCTTGTGTGCTCACGTCCATCACCTCACCTTCAACGTGCTATTCCCGGCGCCCACGCCGGCAAGGGTGGCATTGTTCCCTTGAGCGGGCAGGGTCACAGTGAAAGTCGTGCCTCGGCCCAGTTCGGATGCGACGTCGATGCGTCCGCTATGCCGCTCCACAATGCCGCGACTGATGGCCAAGCCCAGCCCGACTCCGTGGCCACTCTCTTTTGTGGTTAGAAAAGGTTCGAAGATCTGCGGCAGAATGTCAGGAGCGATGCCCGCGCCGTCGTCGCGCACCTGAATCTCGATTTCTGTGTCATCGTTACTCAGCCCACGTCTCGATCCAGAGATTGCCTCCCCGCGGCATGGCGTCGATAGCATTCATGATCAACGCCAGCAGGACTTGTTCCATCTGCGCCGGGATCGCAGGGCACGCGCGGCAGGTCTTCTGCAAGCTTCAATTGCAAGTCGAATTCCGCCCAGCTCCAGTTGATGCCGCACCAGCAGCAGGCAGCGGTCAATCACGACTTGCAGGTCGGTGGGCTCGCACATTCATGGGTGCGGTGCGCGAAAGAACTCAGCAGATTCTTGATCAGGTCGCCACAGCGCCGGCTCTCGGCCGCGATCAGTTCCAGACATTGCATCGCTTCATCGCGTTTTTCATGCTCGACTTGGCCAGACCCCACCCACTTCCGCAGCAGTTTCGCGTAGGTAAGAATTCCGGAGAGGGGGTTGTTCACCTCGTGCGCCACCACCGCCGCCATCTTCCCGATGGACGCCATTTTCTCCACGTGCAGCACGTGATCGTGGGCGCGTTTAAGTTCTCTCGTCTTTTCGTCGACCCGATCTTCGAGAGTCTTTGCCCAGGTCACGATTTCTTCGTTCGCGGCGCGTAGTTGCAGACTCATGTCGTTGAAGGAGTGGGCCAGGTCGCCTACTTCGTCGTGGGATTGCACTTCGATCTGGTACCCCAGTTCGCCATCGGAGAGATGTTCAGTGCCATTCTTGAGCGCTCTGATGGGCTTGCCGACCACCCGCCAGACGAATAACCAGCTCAGGATCGCGACAATCAGCATGGCCCCCGCGGTGTAAAACAGCATGCGGGCGCTGCCGACCGCGAGTTGCGCGTCGGCCCTTGCCAGCGAAAGATTTGTGTCGAGCACGCCCAGAACCTGCTGGTCTGCAGGATGCGCGTGGCAGTCGGCGTTCGAGCAACTGGGTTGATTTTCGATGGGAGTGATGATTCCCAGCACACGCTGCCCGCCGCTATTGCGATAAATGCGAAAGCGGTCGGGACGGTTCAGTCGAGCCAACGGCTGCGATTGGGTGTGGCAGCCATAGCAGGCCTCCGCCTGTCTTATCGAGAACATGGCTGACTTCCGCGGGGTCGGTGGAGTAGCTGATCCGGCCCTCCTGGTCAAGAATGCGAACCTTGACCATGCCCGGCTCGTCCGCCATGGTCTGGATGGCGTGGTAGAGTCCCTCGCGATCGTTGCGCAGCATGTAGTACGTGGTGCTGCGATTGATCACGTCGCTGACTCGCTCGGCGCTGGCCAGCGTGGCGGCTTCCAGATGCTGGCGATGCAATCGGATGTTCAGGTACCCGAGCAGAGCGAAGATCACGACCATGATGGCTAAGAGGGACCCGATCAGCTTTGCGCTAATGCTGTGGGTCAGGCGCTTCTGCCCGAGGTCACTGCGAATTGGGTCAGTCTCCGGCATGGCCTAATACCGCTGTAGCAACCGCGGGCCTGATTTCGGTTCGAAGAGGCTTCTCCCTTACATGATTCTCTTCGGGGAAGATCGGCAGGTACTTCACTGCCAACCCGAACAGAGCAAAGCCCATGGCGATGATCATGAGGGTCACTGAAAACTCGGTCCACTTCGGCATGTAGTGATGCCCGACGTAGGTCTCAAACCCGATGAGGCAATATTCAGGCGGTTGGTGATGAATCCGAGCAGACTGATGATGGAGGCCAGATACAAGCCGTCTGGCGATAGTCTGACCTTCTTGAAGCTGAGCATCGTGATCGGAATCACGAATGCCAGCATCAGTTCGAGCCAAAGAAAATAGGCTTCGTAGCTGGGTTTGATGATTTGTCCGAGCATGCCGCGATGAAAGTAGTCCTCGAACCGCAGCAGGGCATTGACCCAGAGCGCAACCAGCAGTGCGCCGCCCAGTTCGACCAGAACCGATAGTTCAAGATGGCGGCCGAAGGCCTTCGCGCTCTGCGTGGACTCGAAGATCGTCATGGCCAAACCCACTGCAATCGCCGATCCGAAGAAGAGGAACGGCAGCGCTGGCGTGTACCAGAACGGATGCAGCTTGCTGGGCATGATCAGATAGAGCGATCCGAGCGAACTCTGGTGCAGGGTGGAGAGCAGGATGCCCAGGACGATCAGCACGGGATAGATTTTCTTAATCCACTTGATGGGAGTCGTCAGATTGAAGCGCTCCAGCACGTTGGGAAGAAATTCGAAGAAGAGCACCGTGGTATAGGCCATCACGCACATGCCCACCTCGAACATCACCGAGTGCGGGTTCATGTAGATGAGCTGATGCCAGATGTACCAGGGGCGGCCCAGGTCGAACAACAGCCCAACGATGAAAAGCAGATAGCCCAGAAATGCGGTCAACACTGCGGGGCGCACAACGCTGTGCAGGCGTTCGACGTTAAACAGATAGACTGCGCCGACCATGCAGAAGCCACCGGCCGCCAGCATGACGCCACACAGGCAGTCGAAGCCGATCCAGAGCCCCCAGGGAAACTGGTCGGTCATGTTGGAAACCGCACCCAAGCCGTAGAAATAGCGAACAAATGTGGAGTACAGGCCAAGGCCCATGATCACCAGAAAGACAATTTTCCAGAAGGTGAGCTTGATTTTCATCGCCCACTCCCGTTCTTTTCTTTCTCTTGCGCTTCCGCGGCTGCGACTTCTTCGCGGCGATGCGAAATCCAATAAATGCCTCCCAATACCAATGTCCATACCGGGATGAAGTCTGGAATCTTCGACATCACTCGCCCGGTGTATTCCGGCATCGGAGTGTCGCCGATCTTCGCAGACGCCGGATAACCGAACTCTTCGACGTTGGCGCTGGAGAGAATAAAGACCGAGGTTCCTCCTACTTCGTTAAGACCGTAAATCCGAGGCTGGTAGTTGGATGGATTTTGGCGGAGACGGTCCTGCGCTTCCTTAATCAGATCGTCGCGCTCGCCGAACTTGGTGGCGCCGGTCGGACAGATCTCCGCACATGCCGTCTGCTTACCGGCAACCACGCGATCCGGGCACATAATGCATTTGCGGACACGCGGATTCAGCGAGTGCCATTCATACTTCGGCTGGGCAAACGCGCAAGCCACCATGCAATAGCGGCAGCCAATACACTTCCAGACGTCGTAAACGACGGGACCTTCTTTGGTCTTATGAAAGGCGCCGACCGGACATACCGACGCGCACGCGGGATGCTCACAGTGCATGCATAGCCGGCGCATGAATTTGTCGTCCTTTGTCAGCACGACGGTGTACTTGTGTTCGGATTGCACCGACTCGGCGGCTACTTTGTCGTCATACGGCAAATTGTTCTGCTGCGCGCAGGCACTTTCACACTGTTTGCAGCCTATACACATGGTCGCGTCATACAGCAGGGCCTTACTCATCGCAATTGCTCCTTGGCACCCGCACTGCCGTTCCGCGTTCCCGGGGGATGAAACATGAGGTGGGCGTAGCTTGCGGCGACGCTGACCTCGGAATGGTGCAGGGAACCCTTGGCGGGTCGGACAGAAAGAAAGGACCGAGTCCGGAGAAGGGAGCATCCGGACCCGGGAGGACTGTTCCATAGGGGAGAGCGACCAGGAGAGCAGTGCTCCGGTTGGCCACGGATCGGCTGGTTTTCCGTTCCGTCCGCCGAATTGGGCCGGACATGTTCATACTCACCTGTACGCCTTCCTCGGCTGCGGACCGCTCGTCCTGACAGCGGCGGTGCAGCAAGGGAACAGCCGATCGCTACTTTTGCAGACTGCGAATGTAGGTCACAATCATCTTCACTTGATCCGGGGTGAGACTCTTTATCATGCCCGGGTGCTTCGGTTTCTCGACAACCGCCTTGGCCATGTCATCGTCAGACGTCTTTTTGGCCTCATCGGATACCAGGCTTGGAATCTTGGCAGCGGGCTTGCCCGCAGCATCAGCCCCGTGGCAGGCGGCGCATTTTGTCTTGTAGAGGGTCGCTCCGTCATCGGCGGCCCAGGACAGATTGGGAATTAGGATGAACAGCGCCACCGCGATTGTCATCACCAGCATCACCAGCTTTGTCGTCTTCATGATTTCGTTTCCTCTCCGTGTGAAGTTTTGCAACTCTGTGAAACCAGCGGCCATTTTCGCACTGCCGAATGTGTTGCGAAAGTGACCACTCTGCAATCGTTCCAAGAATGTATGTAAAAGAACGCAGCAGCTTTTAGGCTGCCTAGTTGAGAGTTTCAACGTATTAGGGGTAGGGCTGCAGTGATCCAGGTCACCTTGAACTGTGATTCGCATGGAGGATATAACCCGTTGATTACGCTGGCGGTGGGACGTAGTCACATGACCAGGTGACCAGAGTCACCGCGCTGGACGTGACAAGGAGAGACAATCTCGACAGCGAGGTGATTTATGCCGATCCTAGTAAGGGCAATTCTCGCAATAATCTACTTGGGCCTCGTTGGGATCATATTGTCGGTCGCGGCGATGATGGGTCACTCCACACCTGCACCTCCGGCCAGACGTCACCCTTCACATTCTGCAACCTCCGGCGTTGCCCCCTCTGTTAGTCCAAGGCTCCATAGGCCTGGCGGCGAGGGTGTACCGACGGAGCCCGCTTCCACAAAGGAGAAAAGTTCATGAGCACGCTTGTGCTGGATAAGAAAGCCGATCTGGCGGGACCCGGAATCGGTGACTACAACGAATTGGAGAAAATACTGCCGCGGGGTTACCGCTCCCTGCTGACCCCGAGAGAGACACAACAAGCTATTTTTCAAGTGAAACGCTACATCGAAGACAACCTCTGCAAAGAGCTTAACCTGATGATGGTCGAAGTGCCGCTCATCGTGGATGTGGCAGAGCGGCGTCAACGACATGCTGGATCGCGATGGGTCACGCACGCCGGTCCAGTTCCATATCGGGAATGATCGCAATCTGCATCCCATCGACGCGCAGGTGGTGCAGGCGGCAACCAAATGGAAACGGGTCGCGCTCAAGCAATTCGATTGCAGAGTTGGCGAAGGCATCTGCACCGACATGCGCGCCGTTCGTAAGGACTATTTTCTGGATCACGACCATTCCGCGTACGTGGACCAATGGGACTGGGAACGTGTGATCATAAGTGAACAGCGCAGGCTCGACTTCTTAAAGGCGATTGTCAGCAAGATCTGGAAAGTAATCGTCGGAGCAGAAAACTATGCTCAGTCGCTGTTCCCGCAATTGAAGGACTTTCGTTATCCGAATCTTCCAGAAGAGTTGATGTTCCTGCATGCCGAGGAACTTCTCGATATGTATCCCGATTTACCACGCAAGCAGCGTGAGACTGCGGTCCTGCAGAAATATCCGGCTGTATTCATTGTAGGGATTGGCTGGCCGTTAAAGGACGGCTATCCCCACGAGATGCGCGCCGCCGACTATGACGATTGGGTGACCGACACTCATGATCAGACCGGCAACGACACGCACGGCCTGAATGGCGACATTCTGGTGTGGAATCCGGTTACCCAGCGGCGTCACGAGCTGACCTCGATGGGCATCCGGGTCACAGCCGAAACCCTAAAGAAGCAGCTCACCATGTCCAAGCAGTTGGACTTCATGCAGTTGCCTTATCATCAGGCGATCCTGAACAACCAGATTCCGCTCTCCATCGGCGGCGGGATCGGGCAGTCACGCACTTTGATGCTGTTGCTCCGCAAAGCTCATCTCGGAGAAGTCAGTGTCACGGTGTGGCCGAAGATCCTCAAGGAGATGTGCGCCGGCAAGAACATTTTCGTGCTGGAGTAGATCGTCTTCCTGGAAAGAAATGAGGGGGTAGTCGAAGTGACTACCCCCTCATGATTTGTTCTGAATATCAAGAGCGTCGGATTCGCTGGTAATGTAAACGGAAAACCACGCCGTATCCTTTCATCCACTCCTAAAGTCTCATTCTTGCGTGGCCGATGAACTCAGAGGGAAAATGCTACAGGCGGGGATCATCAGGTCCCGCCGCCGGGCCAGTCGGAGAATCGCGCTATGAAGGAAACGGTAGGCACATCCAACTCGCAGGAACAAAGTCTTAAAGACCTAGGCCTCGACAATTTGGGCCGCGTCTGTTGGGACTTGCCCACCTCGGCGCTCTACGAAGAGGCCATCCGCCGCTATGAGGCAGCCTTGAGCCACCTGGGGCCGCTGGTGATGCGCACTGGCCAATACACCGGTCGCTTGCCGCACGACAAGTTTCTTGTCCGTGAACCCTCCAGCGAAAACAAGATCTGCTGGGGCAAGATCAATCGACCTTTGGACTGCAGACAAGTTTGACGCGCTCAAACACCGGCTCTGCGCATATCTTCAGGGGAAAGATATTTTCATTGAAAACTGCTACGCGGGGGCGGACGAACATTATCGCGTCCCCATTCGCATCATTAGCGAACGGGCCACGGGCGCCTTATTCGCCCGCACCATGTTTATCCGCGAACTAGATCTGGAGAAGCTGGCGCAACACGTCCCGGAATTTACGGTGCTGCACGTGCCCAATTTTCATGCCGATCCGGAAATTGATGGCACCCACTCGGAAGCATTCGTGCTGCTGCATTTCGGCAAGAAGTTGATTCTCATCGGCGGCACGGCTTATGCCGGCGAAATCAAGAAATCAATTTTCACGGTGATGAATTATCTGCTGCCGCAAAAGGGTGTCATGGCGATGCACTGTTCCGCGAACTACGGCAGCGATGAAAACGACGTCGCCATCTTCTTTGGCTTGTCAGGCACGGGAAAGACAACGCTGTCCGCCGATCCCGATCGCACTTTGATTGGTGACGACGAACACGGCTGGAGCGACGACGGCACCTTCAATTTTGAAGGCGGTTGCTACGCTAAAGTCATCAAACTTTCGCGCGAGGGTGAGCCTGAGATTTACGAAACCACCCGGCGGTTCGGGACACTTCTCGAAAACGTGGCCATGGATATGCGCACCCGGCACGTCAATCTGGATGACGCCTCACTTACTGAAAACACACGCGCCGCCTATCCCATCACCCATATTCCAAATATGACGCGTAGCGGCAAGGCGGGACATCCCAAGCACATCATCATGCTCACCTGCGATGCGTTTGGCGTTCTCCCACCCGTGGCGCGTCTGACCCCGGCACAGGCCATGTATCATTTTCTTGCCGGTTACACGGCGAAGGTTGCGGGCACGGAAGCCGGAATCAAAGAACCGCAGGCGACGTTTAGTCCGTGCTTTGGAGCGCCGTTCATGGCGTTGCCGCCAACGGTCTATGCCAAACTCCTCGGCGACAAAATTGCCCAGCACAAAGTGGATGTCTGGCTGGTCAACACTGGGTGGAGCGGCGGGTCTTACGGGCAAGGTCAAAGAATCAGGCTGGGAGTCACCCGCGCCCTGGTCAAAGCCGTCCTCTCAGGCGCGCTCCAAAATGCGGCCACACAACCCGACCCGATTTTTGGCATGGCCGTGCCACTATCGTGTCCGGGCGTGCCTGACGAAATCATGAACCCGCGCGATGCCTGGAAGGACAAAGCTGCCTATGACCGCAAGGCACGCGAACTAGCGGCGATGTTTGAGAAAAACTTCGCCGAAAATGCCAGTGATGCCTCCGTAGAAACCAGACAGGCGGGCCCGAGACAGCAAAACAGCTCTTAATCACGCACCTTCCACCTTCCCGCATGAGTTAGAATCTGGCACACTGGAAGGCTCCGCCATGAACGATATCGCCCGCCTGTTTCAAGCATTCCTCGCTCCAGCTCTCTTTGTTTCCGCCACTGCATTGCTGATCCTCTCGATCAACGTCCGGCTCATGGGCATCGTCAGCCGGTTGCGGCAGTATGTACACGCAAAGCATGACGCGGCCAAGAATAATCGTGTGCACGAAGCCGAGGCTTACACGGCGCAGATCGGGTTGATCGAGCGGCGTGCGGAATTGATCCGGCGCTGCTTTCTGCTCGCGCTTATTTCCCTTGCCGGGACGATCGCGTCCTGTCTGCTTCTTGGCTTCGGTCTCTACTGGGAACAAGCCGCGATGGCGGCGGTCGTAGTTTTTGTTCTAGCCATGATCTGTTTGCTGGCGGGAACCTTCTACTACATCCGCGAAGTTATTGTGGCCCTCAGTTCAGTGCACAACGAGGCGTCCGATTCCCGGTTCATGGACCTTGGCGCCCCGCCCGAGATCCGCGGCCACCACCCGCTCTGAGGATCCGGTTCATTTGGCGGCAAGCGGGGATGAGGAAGTTAGCTCAGAACTGACTTGGAAGACTTGCACCCGCCCGTTGTCAGTATCGGCCACGTAGATGCGGTTGCTCGCGTCGACCCACAAGCCTCCCGGGGCAAGAAACTCTCCAATTCTGCTGCCCGACGCTCCAAACGTGCCGATCGGAGTTCCGTCGGGTTTGTAGATGGCGACAATAGAACTATCAACATAACTGATGTAGATGTTCCCGTCCCTATCCACGGCCAGCCCATTATCCCTACCGATGCCGGTAGCAACGCGATAACAAGCAGTGCGGTTACCATCAACATCCAGGATCTGGATGCGTGACCGCTGCGTATCCACGACCACAATTCCGCGGTCGCTTACCGCGATCTGTGTGGGAAAGACAAATTCTCCGCTGCCATTGCCACTCCTGTCCTTGCCAATACGCCTCAAAACGTTGCCTTCCAGATCGAGTATGAAAACGAGATTGCGGGGCGTGTCGGCGAGGTATAAACGGCCCGACTTGCGGTCAATTGCAATTCCGGTGGGATATTCATACATGTTTTCGCCATGGAACCTGCCGATATAGCGGACGAATTGCCCGTGTTGGTCATAGACCAAAACCACTCCCCGCTCTGAATCTGCGATGTAAATGTTGTCTTCGACATCCACCGCGATTCCGGCCGGCAACTGTAGTCTGCGACCTTGATCGCCCAGGATGCTGAACGAAGTCTTGCCGTTGGGGTCAAACACATGTATAGCTCGCAGGTCAGGGTCGCTGATGATGACGCGCAGCCTGGAGTCGGTGGTCACCTGATGCGGTGCCCCCATCACCCGGGCCGCCCCAAAGGCAAAGGTCACCAAGGTATTGCGAAAACTCGCAAGGTTAGAGATGGGATGGGCGATTTGTGTGGCGTGGGCTGGAGCCTCAAAATCCTCCACAACTCTCCGAGCGGGAACCAGCATCCACGGAGGAGCGGACTGCCGGGTGACGCTCTGGCCGAGAACGGAAGTAGATCGGGAGGTTGAGCCCAGTGCTTCAAAAGTACGATTGAACTTCGATGACTTCTTGTATTTTGCATCAGCGCAGAACGTGCCTAGATAGTCCAGTTCGCGACCGCTCCCCAGACTTACTCGTGGAAAGGCGCGAACATTCTGAGTAGGGGGTTCAAGGCGCAACCAGGTGGAAATGCTAGTGTGAGGTGGGGCGGTCTGCTCAGCCGTTTGACTGAATACGGATTGGGCGGTTACGACAAACAGAGCGAGATCAAGAAGAATCCGAAGCTCAACTCTGGTCGCGGGCGCAGTGCGCAGTTCTAAGCTGCTAGATTGCTGTTTGCTGGGCATGGGCTTTGCCTCCTCCCATGCAGCTCAAGAAGCAACAGACAAGAGGATGGGGAATCCTCCGGAGCTACCAAGAACAATTTTCCCACTGGCGGGTACAGTCTGTCAGTGACCGATGCCGCATAGTGATGTGATCCATGCGGGTTACCGACACCTTCTACACTCCGACCGGTAGCTCTGGTAGGAACGAGGCGGTCAGATGGCTTTCCACTGCCGCAGCCAAGCGGCGGATGCCCTCCCGTATCCGCTCCGGGGTCGCATTGGAAAAATTCAATCGCATGTGGCGCGAACCTTCGCGGCCATCGTTGGCATAGAAAGATTCACCCGGCACGAACGCTACATTCTGCTCGAGCGCGGACTTGAAAATCGCCTGGGTGTCCATTCCCTCCGGCAGAGTCACCCAGAGGAATAGGCCGCCCTGAGGATGTGTCCACGTAACCCCTGCTGGGAAAAAGTCTTTCAGAGCCTGGAGCATCACATCACGGCGTTCGCGATAGATCTGGCGGATCAGCTTCACATGCTGGTCGAGGAATCCGTCGCGCGCGACTTCGTAGGCTACAAACTGCGTGAAGGTTGAAGTGTGAAGGTCAGCGCCCTGCTTCAGTTGTGCCAGCTTGCTGATGATCTCTGGCGGGGCCACGATCCAGCCCAGGCGAAGCCCGGGGGCCAGAGTTTTCGAGAAGGTGCTCAGATAAATGACGTTGCCAATGGAATAGCCATTGTCGCGTCGCAGGTTCTCTCGGTCCAACACGACCAGGGCGGGGAGATGCTCGCCTTCGTAGCGCAATTGCCCGTAGGGGTCATCTTCGACAATTGGAATGCCATACTTGTCCGCCAGCAACACCAACTCGTGGCGGCGTCCCTCTGACAATGTGGTTCCGGCCGGGTTCTGGAAGTTTGGCAGTACATACATGAACTTGGGGCCAGATCGCAAGGGTTGTTCTAAGAGGTCGGTCCGGAGCCCATCTTCGTCGATCGGGACCGAGACATATTCCGCGCCATACACATTGAAAGCTTGCAGCGCACCGAGATAAGTGGGCGCCTCGACCAGCACCCGATCCCCGCGATTGATGAACAACTTGCCGATCAGGTCGAGGGCTTGCTGTGAACCTGAGGTCATCAAGACGTTTTCCACTCGCGCCTTGATTCCATAACGCGCCATGTTGTTTGCAATCAGTTCGCGCAGCGGCTCATAGCCTTCGGTTGCCCCGTACTGCAAGGCGGAAGCCGCTTGTTGGCTAAGTACCTTGTGGCAGGCCTCCTCAAAGCGTTGGCTGGGGAATACATCAGGGGCGGGCAGGCCGCCGGCAAAGGAAATCATTCCGGGTTTCTGGGTGACCTTTAACAGATCGCGGATTGCAGAACTGGTGATCCCCTTGGTGCGCAGCGCATAACGAGACGTCCAGGCAGTTGACATTACGGAACCCTCCCCTAAAGCCAATCTAGGCTACAGGCGCGGTTTTCGCTGTGACGTGTCAGACACGCCGGTGTGATCCAGATCACGAGGCGCCAAAGAGGGACAGATTGCCCGAGATTAGGCTCCTGGCTGCTGTAAGATGAAGGCGGCTGCTTATAATTCTGGTCCGGAGGTTGTCGTGATCAAGAACTGGGTCATCTTCTCCGCATTCCTGACATTGCAGTTTGCGGCCTTTAGTTCGCTGGGCCAAACCGCGCCCCAAACGCCACCCGCCGGGTCCAAGATTCCGCCCGAAGCATCCAGTCGCAGCAATCCTGTCAAGCCCAGCCCGGAGTCGCTTGCGGCGGGCAAGAAGATTTATGCTTACGATTGCGCCATGTGTCATGGGAAGGACGGCGGTGGCAAGGGTGAGATCACAGATCTCAAGGGAATGCCCGACTTCACCGATGCGGCCACCCTGAAAGGCCATACGGACGGAGACTGGTTCTACATTATCCAGAAGGGCAGAGGTGATATGCCTTCCGAGGGCGATCGTGCCAAGGCGGAGGACATCTGGAATTTGGTGAATTACGTGCGGTCGTTCGCCAAGAAAAAGTAAGCGAGCCGGCTCTGACGTCAACAATCGTCTCTTACTGCGGTTGGCCCAGGCCCATCTGCGGTGTTTTTCCGCATTCCTGTTCGGATCCAATGAGGCAAAAGCGAATCTTCTCCAGCAGGCCTGGGAAGAGGTACTGTTTGGGCAACCAGAGGGTTACGTGCTCACACTCAACTGGTTCGAACGCAGTCATAACGATAACCGGAAAATGAGGATTGCGATCACGAACGGCGCGAGCCAACTCGACGCCGTTCATTCCCGGCATCTGGAAGTCGGTTACCAGAAGGTCGAATTCCTCCTCCTCGAAGGCTCGCAACGCCTCCGCTGCGTCCGCGGCAGGAACGGCTCTGTACCCTTCCTCTCGCAAGATGTCGCAGGTCAGGCGGCGGAGCATCTCATTATCATCGACGACCAGAATCTTCTTCATGGCAAGCTCCCATCCGCAACAGATTCCTCACTGGCCGCAGCTGCGATTTTGGCGAAAGTCAAAGTGCCGTCGGGCTTAATGCCGATCGAGACGCAGTCGCCAGCCTTGATCTGGCCGGTGGCAACCAGGTTGGCCAACCCGTAGACAATGCTTTTTTCGGTCACCCGTTTCAAGTGCCGGGCGCCGTACTTGGGATCCGTGCCTTCCCTCAGCAGCCATTCCTTGATCTCCGGCGTGCAGAGGAATGTGAAGTGGTTCTGCCCTACGGCACCTTCAATGCGCCGCTGAACCTTGGCAAGCTCCAACTCAAGAATGTGCTCAAGCTGGTCCGGACGAAGCGTTTTGAACACCACAACCTTGTCCAGCCGGTTCATGAACTCGGGCGAGAACTTTCGTCGCGCTGCCTCCGTTGCGACGTGCGCGATCTTCTCGTCCAAGTTAGCGTCCTCGATAGGCGCCTGCACCGCGAACCCGATGCCGCCCTCGGCGAGCCGGCTCATTTCCGGCGCCCCCACATTCGACGTCATGAAGATCATGCAGTGGGAAAGGTCCACCTGCGTGTTGTCGCCGAGGGTAAGACTGGCCTTGTCCAGGATCCCGAGCATCAGCTGCCACAACGACTCCGACGCCTTTTCAATTTCGTCGAACAGTAGAAGCGTGAGTTTGAGTTTGTCTGTGTGCCAGCGGGTCAAGGCCTCCTGGGTGAATATCGGCTGCGTATGCATGTGACCGATGTAGCCGGGCGGAGAGCCGATCAACTTCGCGATTTCGTGGTGTTCCTGAAATTCCGCGCAATTTACTTTGATAAAGGCGTGGGGATTGCCGAAGAGCGCTTCGGCGAGCACCTCGACTACATAAGTCTTGCCAGACCCGGTGGGCCCGAGAAACAGGAGGTTTCCTACTGGCCGGTCCGGTGGCGCCATGCCTACCAGAAATATCTGGTAAAGCTCCAGGACCGCATCCACGGCGGCGTCCTGGCCAACGATTCTTGAGCGCAAGATTGCCTCGACTTCCTTGATGGCTTCGCCATGACGCGTGGCGTCGAGTGGCTGGGCCGTAGCTTCTTCAAGAAAGGCAGAATTGGCCACACCGGACGTGCTGGACATATGCCACACCCTCCCCCGCAACCGATTCTGGCATTTCCGGTCGCAGGAAACTGTGACGGTCAGCACTGGTTGTCGTGACGCCCGGGCAACAGCCCGGCGGAGGCTAAGCGAAACCGTCTGGTTGACTCACCGCACCAATGTGGGCCTGGTCGTCGATGAATAGGCGGCCGGCGTTTAGCGCTTTGCGGTCAATTTCCAGAAGATCGAGTTTTTTTACTTTGTCTTCGAGCACGCTCAAGGCAGTTCCGGGGGCCAGGCACTCGGTCTCCTCGAGCAGGGCACCCATCATCACGATGTTGGTGGCCTTGGTTGAACCGAGTTTGTCAGCGATCTCATTTGCCGGGATCGCTACCACCTGCGCTTCCGGTACCGCGAAATCCGCAGGAAGGCTTACCCCGTTGTAAAGAATCAGTCCACCGCTTGCGACCTCGTGCGCAAACTTGCGCAGCGAGAATTCATTCATCGCCACCAGCACATCGGGGCGCGAAACCAGCGGCGAGCCGATCCGCTCTTTCGACAAGCACACGTGGCAGTGCGCACTGCCCGAACGCATCTCCGGACCATACGACGGCAGCCAGCTTACCTCCAGGCCCTCCCGCATGCCCATTTCGATGAGCAACTGCCCGAGCAGCAGCACTCCTTGCCCTCCAAAGCCGGCGATCTTGACCTTAACGTCTCTGAAGTGATGTGCATGTTTTGGTTTGGCATCGCCGGGTGTTTCCGCTTTGGGAGTGATGCCGAGCACATCGGCGACAGGGCGTTGCGGCGGCTCAGCGCCGCCCGCAGGAATCTCCGGACGGTGGTCGCGGAATACATTCAGCGGAAAGGCTGGCATCATTTTCTCGAACACCCAGCGCCGCGCTTCCACCGGGTCCTTGCCCCAAATAGTTGGACACGGCGACAGAATTTCGACGAACGTGAAGCCTGCGCCGTCGCGCTGGATCTCGAGCGCTTTACGGATTGCACGCCGCGCTTTCATGATGTTCTTGTTATCCGAAAGAGCAACGCGCTCGATGTATGCTGGCGCTTCTAGAGTGGCCAGAAGTTCCGCCATGTGCAACGGGAAGCCTTCATTTGCCGGCCGCCGGCCCCACGGAGAGGTTGTGCTCTTGACTGCCCGACCAGGGTGGTGGGTGCCATTTGCCCGCCGGTCATGCCGTAGATTCCGTTGTTCACGAAAAACACAGCGATTTTCTCTCCTCGATTTGCAGCGTGCACGATCTCGGCGGTTCCGATGGCAGCAAGGTCGCCGTCGCCTTGATAGGAAATCACAATCTTGTCTGGGCAGGCGCGTTTGAGGGCGGTGGCCGAGGCCGGAGCACGGCCGTGCGCGACCTGCACGTTGCCCACATCAAAGTAGTAGTAGGCAAACACCGAGCAGCCCACCGGACTCACGAAGATCGTCTTGTCCTGGAGTCCCAACTCCTGCAGCGCTTCGGCAATCAGTTTGTGCGCCACCCCGTGTCCGCAGCCGGGACAGTAGTGGGTCTGGTGCTTCAGTTCTGATTTGCGCTCATACAGGTCGTAGAACAGCGGCGACTTGGAGTGGACTGGCTCATATGCGGCGTCGCTAAGTTCCACACCCGCTTCGGGGCTAGTCTCGGACTTGACTTCGGGATCCATCACGCTCGGGTTTGCCATTTTCGTTGTCCTTTTCCTGCCAGATCCTGTTCGGAACCAGCCTCAGACCGCCACTGGCATTCGCGCTAACACCTCTTGCTGCAACTCTGCCACGGAGGGCACATTGCCTCCCACCCGGCCGTAGAATTCGACCGGCACCTTGCCGTTCAGTGCCAGGCGCACGTCTTCCAGCATTTGCCCGTTGCTCAATTCGACGACCAGAACTTTTTCCACTCTGGAGGCGGCTTGCGCCAACGCCTGCGAGGGGAAAGGCCACAGAGTGATGGGGCGGAACAGCCCCGCCTTCACACCTTGCTTGCGAAGCGCTTCTACGGTGGAAAGCAACACTCGGGACACAATGCCGTATCCCACCAGTAGCACTTCGGCGTCCTCGGTGTGGCAGAGTTCCCAGCGCTGCTCGGCCTCGTGCGCGCGGATATACTTGGCTTCCATTCTGCGCTGGTGTTCTTCGAGTTCATCGGTTTCGAGATAGATGGAACTGACCAGGTTGGCACGCGTCTCAGGCGTTCCCTTTACCGCCCACGGTTTTTCGGGCGCTTGAATCTCACGATCTTCAAGGTCCAGTGGTTCCATCATCTGTCCGATGAAGCCGTCGGCGAGGACCACGGCTGGATTGCGGTATTTGTCCGCAAGTTCGAATGCCAGCATGGTGAGCTCGGCCATCTCCTGCACTGACGCGGGAGCCAGTACGATATTGCGGTAGTTGCCATGGCCACCGCCCTTCACCATCGCGAAATAATCACTCTGTTCCGGTGCGATGTTGCCCAGTCCCGGTCCGCCGCGCATTACATCTACGATCACGCATGGCAGCTCCGCGCCGGCCAGATACGACATGCCTTCCTGCATCAGGCTGAGGCCAGGCCCGGAGGACCCGGTCATGACACGGACTCCCGCCGCGGCCGCCCCATACACCATGTTGATGGCGGCGACTTCGCTCTCTGCCTGCAGAAAGGTTCCGCCGACCTGGGGGAAGTAGAGCGCGGCAGACTCGGCGATTTCGCTGGCCGGAGTAATGGGGTATCCATAGTAGGCGCGGCATCCGGCCAGGATCGCGCCCTTCACCACCGCCACGTTTCCCTTACAGAGCTGCCGCATGTTCGCCTCCCTGTGCCGCCGCAACCGCAATCGCTTTTCCTTTGGCCTTGATGCGATAGACCGTAATCGCGCCCGGTTCCGGGCAACAATAGAAGCAGATTCCACAACCCGTGCAGTCCTGCCCGGTGTAACGTGCCGGGTGAACGCCGTATGCGTTCAATTCCGGCGCCAGTTCCAGGCAATTGGGTGGACAGGATTCCACGCATAGCCCACATCCTTTGCACTCCTCAACATCCACCGTGACTTTACCACGCGCTTGGCCCGCCATGTTTCACCTCGCTCCCACTGTCTCTGCAGCCAACGGCCGCTGCAACCACTTGGTTTTCTCGCAAAATTGATAGAGTTCTTCCCGAAATTTGGGATGCGCAATGTTGATTAAAGCCTGCGCTCGTTCGCGGATGGTCTTGCCGTGCAGATATGCTACCCCGTATTCCGTCACCACGTAACGGACCAGTCCGCGCGACGTGACCACGCCCGCGCCGGGGCTCAACATGGGCACAATTCGAGAGATCGTGTCATGTTTCGCGGTAGACGAAATTGCGATAATAGGCTTGCCGCCCTTGGAGCGTGAAGCCCCACGGATAAAGTCAACCTGTCCGCCGATACCGCTATAGAACTGGTTCCCGATCGAATCGGAGCAGACCTGGCCGGTCAGGTCGATCTGCAATGCGGAATTGATCGCCACCATGTTGTCGTTGCGAGCGATGAATCCCGGGTCGTTGCTATAGGCGGTGGGATGGAATTCAAAGATGGGGTTGTTATCTACGAAGTCGAACAACTTCTTGGTGCCAATGGCGAAGCCCAAAATGATCTTCCGCGGCTTAAAGTTCTTGCGCGCACCCGTGATTACGCCCGATTCGATCAGCGGAATCACGCCGTCAGAGACCAGTTCGCTGTGAATTCCGAGGTCCTTGCGATCCATGAGAAACGGCAGTACCGCATCCGGGATTCCGCCGATGCCGGTCTGTAACACGGCCCCGTCCTCAATCAAGCCTGCGACGTTGCGGGCGATGGCTCTGTGCATGTCGGTGATTTGGGGTTGCTTCATGGCGCACAGAGGGCGGGAGGAATCCACGACGGCGTCAATCTCGGTCACGTGGATGAAGCTGTCTCCGAAGGTACGCGGCATCTGATCGTTGATTTGCGCAACCACGTAGCGTGCGCACTTCGCCGCGGTAAGGGAAGTATCCACGCCTACACCGAAGCTGCAGAAACCGTGCGGGTCCGGAGGCGTTAGTGTCAGCAGGGCAACGTCAATCGGCATGGCGCCGCTTTCGAACAGGCCTTCGATCTCACTCAGGTAGACGGGCGTGTAGTCGGCCCGGCCTTCGTTGATGGCCTCGCGCACATTGCCGCCGATGAACATCGCGTTATGCCGGAAGTGTCCCGTCATCTCTGGGGACACATAGGGAGCCGGCCCCATGGTCATCATGTGAACGATTTCCACGTCCTGCACATAGGGACCGCGGCGCATCAACGCCTCTACCAGAGTTTCAGGTTCAGCGCAGCCGGGCTGGATGTAAACCCGCATTCCGGACTGCACACAACGCAATGCCTCCTCGGCTGTCTGCAACTTTTTCGTGTAGTCAATTTCCCAAGACATTCTTTCTCTCCTTACCCCACGGCGCTCATTTTTCGCAGCGGCTCGGCTACACACGACTGTTCGTAACCGATGGCAGCGTAGAAAATGGCACGGTCAAAAAATTGATCCAGCAACTGCTCGACTTCGAGTTCTCCGGCGATCTCGGCGGGCCGATCCAGCACGGCCTCGCGTTCCAGGAAATCCCACAGATTTCGCTTAGTCAAGATGATTGCCCAGAGGAGCTGACTCAGAGGCACACCCTGCCGCGCGCGCTTGGCGCCGATCTCCAGGTAGCGCTTCTCGATATCCAACTCGCTTTTGCCCAAAAGCCAGTCTGCCAAGTGCCGATAGATTTCGTAGACCCGTTGCTCGAGTTCCCCTGGCGGAACATTGCGGTAGCCGGGGAGAAAGTCGGAGTTGCGTGTTCTTTCGAGGAGCCCTGCCGCCAGGGCATCAGAGTGGGTCTCCACTAACCGCAGAAGCCTGTATGCGAGCATCATCGCCGCCCCTCCATCACCATAGCCATCTTCGACCTTATGCCTTGTCTCAGCTAGGGCAGAGCGCACAGCCGATTGTGATCCCGGTCACAGCTAGGGCGCGCGGGCTGCTTCTGAACTTCATTACAAGTGCCTCACTCCATGGGACTTCGCTAGAGAGTGAGGGTTGAGGCATGCTTTTACCACTCACCCGAGGTCAAATATTCATGGATCGACTTCGCAGCGCGACGTCCGGCCCCCATCGCCAGGATTACGGTCGCGCTCCCAGTGACGATATCGCCGCCCGCGAAAACCCCTCTTCGCGACGTGCGCTGGGTCGTCACATCGGCTTCGATGTAATTACGCTTATTGGTATTGAGACCTGGTGTGGTGCTCTGGATCAGGGGATTTGCTCCGGTACCAATCGCGATGACAGCCACCGACAACGGCACTTCGAACTCTGATCCCGGGACCGGTACCGGGCGCCTGCGTCCGGACGCATCGGCCTCTCCCAGATCCATGCGCATGCAACGCACTGCGTTTAGCCAGCCCTTTCCGTCCGACAGAAATTCGATGGGATTGGTCAAGACGTGAAACTCGATGCCCTCCTGCTGGGCATGCTTGACTTCTTCCTTGCGTGCCGGCATCTCCGCCTCGCTGCGGCGATAGATCACGTAGGCCTTGCTTGCGCCCAGGCGCAATGCTGAGCGGATGGCATCCAGCGCCGTGTTTCCGCCGCCGATAACGGCCACATGCTTGCCGTGGAGATCGAGCATGGGCTCGTCATATTTGGGGAACTCATAGGCGTGCATCAGGTTGATGCGAGTCAGGAACTCATTGGCCGAGTAGACGCCGTTCAGGTGTTCCCCGGGAATATTCATGAACTGAGGCAAGCCCGCGCCCGTTCCGATGAACACGGCGTCGTAGCCCTCCTCCTGCATCAACTCATCGAGAGTCACAGTTTTTCCGACCACCACGTCGGTTTCAAACTCCACGCCCATGGCGCGCATGTAGTCGATCTGCTCGCGGATGATCTGCTTGGGTAAGCGAAATTCGGGGATGCCATAGACCAATACGCCGCCGGGCGTGTGCAGAGCCTCGAATACGTGGACCTGATGGCCCTTCTGGATAAGATCGCCGGCCGCAGTCAGGCCGGAGGGACCGCTGCCCACAATGGCGACCTTCTTCCCTGTGGGCGGCGCCTTGGGCAGATTGCTGATATCCAAGTGACGCTGTTCATAGTCGGCGACGAAGCGTTCCAGGTAGCCGATTCCCAGCGGTTGAACCTTCTTGCCCATCAAACAGCCACCTTCGCAGTGGTCCTCCTGCGGACACACCCGGCCGGTGATGGCCGGCAGGACGTTATCTTCACGGATCTTGGCGGCTGCTGCCATGAAGTCGCCGGCCACGATCAACTGCACGAAATCTTTCACTTTGACGCCCACCGGGCAATCGTTAGTGCAGGCCGGCTTCGCGCATTCCAGGCAGCGCAGGGCTTCCTGCCGCGCCAGTTCCTCGGAATAGCCCAGGTTCACTTCGGTGAAATTTGTGGCGCGCAACACCGGAAGCTGCTCCAGCATGTGCTGCCGGGGTACCTTCATCCGCTCTTTCAGTGGCAGAGGATTCAATGAGGGCTGCTTGGTGGTTGGTGTCACTTGCCGCCTCCTTGCGTCGCGCACACGCCGGCATGAACGGTCTCGAGTTGCGGCTTCGTCTCACGCTGGAATTCTTCCATCGATCTTTGCTCCGCCGTGCGGTACATCGAGTTGCGCTGCACCAGCACGGAAAAATCTACGCGGTGCGCGTCGAATTCAGGGCCGTCCACGCAGGCGAACTCGCTTTTTCCATCGACCAGGACGCGGCAGCCGCCACACATGCCGGTTCCGTCGATCATGATCGGGTTCAGGCTGACGATGGTGCGGATGTGCTCCTTTCGAGTCATCTCCGCTACCGCCCTCATCATCGGGATCGGACCGATTGCCATTACCAGGTCGATGCGTGTCCCGTTCTCGATCAGTTGCCGAAGCTTGTCGGTGACAAAACCCTTGTCCGCATAACTTCCGTCATCGGTGGTGATCATCAGGGCATCGCTGACCTCACGCAGTTCACGCTCCAGAATGACCAGTTCCTTATTCCGCGCGCCAACGATTGAGATCACGCGATTGCCCACGTGCTTTAACGCCACCGCAGTCGGGTATGCCATCGCCGTGCCCACGCCACCGCCCATCACCACCACGGTGCCGAACTTGTCGATTTCCGACGGTTTCCCCAGCGGCCCAACCACATTCAAGATTTGGTCGCCAGTACCCAGCGAATTGAGTAGGTGAGTTGTTTTGCCGATCGACTGCACCACAATGCGGATGGTGCCGCGGTCGGGATCAGAATGTTCGATGGTGATGGGGATGCGTTCGCCCTGCTCGTACAGCCGCAGGATTACGAACTGCCCAGGTTTCTGTTTACGTGCAATGCGCGGCGCCTCGATCACGAACCGTTTTATGCCCGGCGCCAGGAACTCAGCGTGCAGGATGTTGAACATGTTCCCCCATGGCTTGCTTTACAGGACATTCTCCGGAATGCGGCGCCAGGTGGCTGTGACACGTGTCACTCGTCGGTGCGATGGAGATCACGCGGCGAGAGCCTTATTGAGAACTGTACTCGTCGGTATTTGCAGGTTTACGAAGGCCGTCGGACTAGCTCACAGGAATCCGTGATCATGATCACAGAACCATAAGGGCAAGAGAGCCATACTTAGATCAAAAGTAGGGCGTTTTGGCAGGAGGTAGCTTATGAAAACCTTGGGTGTCATCCTTCTGGTTCTTACCGTTGTTGCGTTTGTCCTGTTAATAGCCCCGACTGCTGCAGGGCAGAAGTCCGGTGTCGCAGTTCCGAAGTATGATCCAGCGGCGGAAGCCACCTTCAAAGGAACGGTGGAAGAGGTCAAAGACCGTGAGTGCGCGGTGAGTGGTGGGATGGGCGCGCATCTGATTCTGAAATTGTCTACCGGCAACACGATTGAGGTCCACCTCGCATCCACCAAGTTTGTAAAGGCATACGATCTGGTCTTCAACAAGGGAGATGCGGTTTCGGTGCTTGGCACGAAGGTCCAGTTTGAAGGGGTCGAGACGATCTTTGCCCGGGAGGTCACCCGTGGCGGTGACACGTTCGTCTTTCGTGACAAAGATGGCTCGCCAGTCTGGTAGGAATTCGGCGAGCGCTACTAGTATGCCCTGCAACGGCGACTCGCAACTCGAGCCGTGAGTTGTTCGGATGCGCTACTGGAAGGCGTTAACAACCCACTGAAACAGCCTATTGGCGTTATGCCCCACCGCGTGCGCGATGAAAAGGAGGGACAGCAAGAGACCCAGCATCGCAGCGTATTCGGGCAAGGCCTGGCCCCGTTCGCACTGCAGGAGTTTTCCACCGACATCGTTAATGCGTAGTTTGTTCAACGAATTCACTACCGACCACAGCCATCTTCCAGATTGCTTGCCCTTGGGGAGGACATACAGGGCGCGAGATCAAGCACTCCTAGCCGCGTCAAGCATCAAACGTAACCGAGTCGAGCGGCTATTGGTAATATGCTCTCCAAACTGGGGTGCCACTGTCTATGGCACGAAGGTGGTGGAAACCTTACGCGCAAGGATTTTGGCGGTGCCAGCAGACCGAAGACAAGATTGGTGTAACCTGAAAGCCATTCCCGAATCCTATCCTTGAGTCCGAGGGGTGGGAGGGGTGCAAGTGATGAGTTTACCTACTGATAGCCGCAAGCTCCGAGCCATCAAGCGCCGTGAATTGCTGAAACTGACTCCGCTCCTTGCGCTGGGCGCGTTTGCGATTCCGAAGCTGCAAACTCCGCTGCTCGAGACCGGGCTTAAGTTCAGCGATTGGGCTTCGGCGCGGCTCTTTCGTAGCGGCCACCTGGCGCCGACATTCACCGACTCGGAACTTACCCCGTTCAATAAATTCCCCATCAATGACTATGACGTCGACGATCCCCAGGTGGATTTCGATCGCTGGACCCTAACCGTAAGTGGGTCGGTAGCAAAACCAGGCGAGTACACGCTGGCCCAAATCGGTCAACTACCCAAGATCAGCCAGAACACACGGCATGTCTGCGTGGAGGGGTGGGACGTGATCGGACGGTTCAGCGGAGCCAGACTCTCAGACTTCTTAAAGATGATTGGCGCCGACCCGATGGCACGCTTTGTGTACGTGGAATGCGCGGACGATTATTACGAGTCACTGGACATGGCAACGGCCATGCATCCGCAGTCCTTGCTTTGCTATGAGATGTACGGCCAGCCGTTGACTCGGGAACATGGGGCTCCCTTGCGTCTGACCTTGCCGACAAAAATCGGATACAAACAAGCCAAATATTTGACCGATCTCAAGGTCACGAACGTGTTGGAGCGCGTGGGGTACTGGGAAGACCAAGGCTATTCGAGTTTCTACGGTTTATAGGGTGCGAAGACATGGCGACACGAGCCATCGCAGTCGAGGATGCGAAAACCGGTGAAGTCACCGAAGCCGTTTACGAGCACCCATTCATTGTGCGTTTTTGTCACTGGCTGAATGCGGTGGCGCTGTTCGTAATGGTGGGCAGCGGATTGCAAATCTTCCGGGCATTTCCCAGTTTCGGCGCGAAAATTCCGCAGAAAGACTTACTGAATTGGCCTAAGGCTTTTGCCATCGGGGGTTGGCTGGGAGGTGCGCTGCAGTGGCACCTGACCTTCATGTGGATCTACATCGGAACTGGACTGGTGTATTTCGGCTATCAGGTCTTCAGCGGCAACTACAAGCAAGTCCTGTTTGTGCGCGGCGATCTTTCCGGAGTGTGGCCGATGGTGCGGCATTACTTTTTTTTCGGACCGAAGCCGCCAGCAAAGGAAACCTACAACCCGCTGCAGAAACAAGCCTATACGACTGTGATCGGGTTGGCGGTGCTATCGGTGGTGACGGGTCTGGCGGTGTGGAAGCCGGTGCAGTTTTCCTGGTTGGCATGGATGATGGGTGGCTTTCACTGGGCGCGAATCTGGCACTTCGCGATCATGTGGGCAATGCTGGGGTTTGTGTTCGGGCATCTGGTGATGGTGATGCTGCACGGGTGGAACAACTTCGTCTCCATGTTGACGGGATGGAAGAAGGATCCGGAGTACCCGGCGAAGTAGGCAGTGGGGGTTGTGGTGAACTTCTGTTGCGGTGACGGGAATGCCGGAGACGACAGTTTCGCTGGAAAAGCCGGGCGAACCACACAATGAAGAAGCGCTGATTCAGCGAATCCGTGAGGGTGAGCACGAGCTGTTTTATGACCTCATTCGGCCCTATGAAAGCAGGGTGTATGCCGCAGCCCTGGCTATCCTGCGGAATGAAGCTGATGCCGAAGACGCAGCGCAGGAGGCCGTGCTCAAGGCTTTCAAGCACATCCGGCAATTTCGGGCGGAGGCGCGCTTCAGTACCTGGCTGATCCAGATCGCGGTCAACGAAGCGCGGATGCGGAGAAGGAGACAACAAGCGGTGGTGATGGAGGCCATGGTGGATCAACAGGACGAGGAAGGCCACTACACGCCACGGGATTTCGCGGACTGGAGAGAGATCCCTTCGGAGACTCTGGAACGGGCCGAAGTACGGCAAAAACTTGCGGAAGCGTTGAATTCCCTGGGACAGAAGTATCGAGAGGTCTTCATCCTGCGTGACATGCAGCAACTGAGCATTGAGGATACCGCCAAGGCCCTGGGAATCTCCGTACCGTCGGTGAAAACCCGTTTGCTGCGCGCGAGGTTGATGCTGCGCGATTTGCTGGCACCGGGTCTGGGGGGCAACTGGAGCAGGCCGCTGTCTTTTGTAAAGGGGAATAAACCATGGTAGTTCGGTGTGCGGAAGTGTGGCGCGAGATCTCGAACTATCTCGATGGCGAGATCGACCCCGGGCTGCGCTCCGCCATGGAAGAGCACTTTCGGGGATGCAAACATTGCACGGCGGTACTGGACGGTGCAAGGAACATAATCGAACTCTATGGTGACGAGCGCATGCTTGAGGTGCCCGTGGGATTCAGCCAGCGCCTGCACCGCAGACTGGAACAAGGAATGCCCCGGCGAAAAGGCAGCGCTTTCGGATGGATGATGGCCCTGGGCTTTGCGGCATTGATGCTCATCAGTTTCGAGGTTGGCAACGTTTCGAAGCTCACAGCACCAGACCTGCGATCGGAGCATGCTCAATCCGGATCGCACATTCCCGCAGACCTTGTTGTCGTCGCGGTCAGTGATGGCAAACTATTTCATGTGCCCGGCTGCCGGTTCATCCACGATAAGGACAAAGTGCAGACCATGACCGCTGGCGAAGCATTGCGCGAAGGCTATGTCCCGTGCGTGCGCTGCCTGAAGAAATATCTGAGTGAGAACAACAAGAGTGGGCAGAATGAGGCCCAAAGCGCGCGACTGGAGCAGAATCCGGAATAAGAAATGAGAATGTCGGGGTAGCGCGCGGTCAGGTTGCACGTTGCCGGCGCCACCCCGAGTGTAAACCCAGGGCTCGGCAGTTAGTACTGAGTGCCGCCGCTATCTTTCTTGGCATCGTCCTTCTTCATTGTGTCTTTCTTCATACCGTCTTTCTTGGTGCTGGTCTTCTTGACCTTGGCGGACTTTTTGCTGTCCTTCGCCATGCTGTCTTTCTTCATGCTGTCGGACTTCATGTTGTCTTGCTTCATGTTGTCTTTGCTCGCATCGGAACCAGTCTGAGCGAACGCGGTGAGGGAAACTGCCAGGAAACACATGGCCATCAATCGGGCGATCAGCTTTTGCATACTTCCTCCTAAAGGTTGAGTTGGATTGCATTGCACTGCGCCCAGACTCCGGCGCCTGCACATGGGACTTACTGATTCCACAAAAGTTACAGCGGGCGGCCAAAAACTTCAACCGACAAATGTGTACTTGAAGGATGCGCGCGAAAGGCTTTGGGAAGGTCCGTGTTTTCTGTCGGATGAGTATTCTTGCCGATTTTGATACCGCCTTCTCACCGGCCCGGCTGACGAAAGGCATCAACTCGGGCATTCGATCATCCCAGCAGTACATGTCTGCGCGTCATCTATGGCCGGCATACTTCCCTCACTAGACTGGAAATTCTCGCGAGCCGTCCCCAACGTCTCCGAAGCCGCATTCCCGCGGGGGCTCGGGGGGTTGTCCCCAAAAGTCCTTT
The DNA here is from genome assembly GCA_963734415.1 of uncultured Acidobacteriota bacterium. Lineage (GTDB taxonomy): Bacteria > Acidobacteriota > Terriglobia > Terriglobales > Acidobacteriaceae > JABCZH01. The sequence goes on from CAVTHF010000002.1 coordinate 645,463, forward strand.
CGCCCGAAGAAAACAGCAGCAGCGGACCGGCGCGATGGCGGCGTAAGCAAGTTGACGAACTCAATCAAAAGGCGATTTCTGAAGGCAGCAATTACGGCCGGATTGTTCCTCGGTGCGCTTCATGCATCCAATTCGCCTTCCTTGCCGCTGCCTCTTCCCGACCACGCCCGCTATGTTTTTGAAAAAGTGGGAGAAGATCTAGGGCTTGGAACAATCACACCGGTGTACCTGTTCCAGGACCGCCAGGGATTCATCTGGATAGCAAGCATGAGTGGCTTGCTGCGGTACGACGGAGCCCGCGTCGTAAGTTTTGGCCCCGAGCAGGGAGTCCCAAGGGCCGTCATTGAACAGATTGCTGAAGACGCAGATGGCCGGATTTGGATTGTGAGCCGCGAGGGATTGGCAGTGCAGAACGGCACGCGATTTGCCCCGGTCGCTCTTCCATCGGGTATCCATTCGATAGCTACTTACCAACCTCTGGTTCTGAGGAAAGACGAAATTTACCTGGCGAGCGACAGCGGACTATGGATATTCACCCCTACGTCGGCTTATTCCTTAACCGTGAAACAGCAGGTTCTTCCCCATCAAGAAGTTGGTCTGGTGTACACCGGCCGTGATGGCAGGGTCTGGTTCACCGTGGGCAATCGCGTGGGGTGGCTGGATCTGGCGTGGCGTCCTCACTTCCTCCCGGCACAAAAGGAAATTCCCAATGAACCCATGATCGCCCTCCTGCAAGACGGGAAGCGGCGGCTCTGGTTGCGAACTTCCCGGCATTTGCTGCGGCTTGACGCTGGTAGTGAGCAGTTCGTGGCTGATGCGCCTAACCTGCCGCCGGCGAATGACGTCGGGATGCCTGCGATTGACGGTCATGGACGGCTGATGATTCCCACGATCTCGGGTCTGTTTCTCCATCGAGAGGACCATTGGGACGTGATCGACAAGCGCCGCGGCACAGCCGCCAACGCGATGTTTTCCGCAATCCAGGACCGTGAAGGGACCTACTGGCTGGGCTTGGGAGGCAACGGGATCGAGCGCTGGCAGGGCGAGGGACGCTGGTCCGGATGGACCGATGCGGAGGGACTGCCGGACAACGTGGTGTGGGCTGAACTGCGTGACCACCAGCAGCGGCTTTGGATCGGGACCAACGACGGGGTGGCGATGTGGGACGGACAAAAGCATCGCTTTCGGGTGTGGAGGCAAAAGGATGGTCTGAACGGCTCGATGGCTCGGACACTGGCGGTGGCCGCCGACGGCTCGATATGGGTCTTGTGTCATCCGGGTGGCCTGACGCGGTTCGATCCCTACACCCTGAAACCCGCAAAGGTGGCAACGCCGTGGACCACCATCACCTGGATCGGCTCAGGACCAAACGGACAGCTTTGGATTTCTGGTCCGCACGTTTTGCAGGTGATGAGTCCATCCGCATCTGTCCTGAGGTTCAGAGATGCAGGCGCACCGCGCGAGATCCTGGATGGCGTCAGCAATTTTGGCATGGCCGCTGGAGGAGTGATGTGGACCAGCGGACACAACGGCCTGGGACGATATGACGGCAAATCGTGGTCACTCTACACGCGAAAGGACGGACTGCTGTCTGATCGCGTGCTCGGAGTCGCGCCGGTGGACGGAAACGAGGTATGGATCCACTACGCCGACGCTCCCGGTGTGACGCGGTTTCGAATCAGCAACCAGAAGGCCGAAGCTTTGCACATTGGCCAACCAGAGGGATTGCTGGCGAACGAAGTTTTCATGCTGGGCCGAGACCGGGCAGGCAGGGTTTGGGCGGGAGGCGCCCAGGGACTGACGCGGATTGTACTGGGTCGCTGCACGCAACGTTATCGCCATGACGACGGCCTGCTCTGGGACGATCAAAGCGAAGGCGGTTTTTACCCCGAGCCTGACGGAACGATTCTGTTCGGTACCAGCGGTGGGCTTGCACGCTTCGATCCCCACGCAGAGAAGGCGTTCCCGCCGGCTACATTCAATATCGTCATTACCTCGGCACAACTGGGAGGCCAGGAACATCTTGGGGACGGCAACCCAGAGGCCAGTCACAAGGAAAACACGCTGCGAGCACAATTTTCGGTCTTGTCATACCGGAACCCCACGGCGTTGCGCTGCCGGTCCCGGCTATCAGGCTTGGAGAGCGAATTTACGGAGACTCCCGGACGCGAAGTCCGATATGCCTCGCTGGCCCCGGGAAGTTACAACCTGGAGATCTCATGCGAAACCGGCAGCGGCGTCAAAAGCTTGCCTGCGAGCTTCTCCTTCCGGGTATTGCCCGCATGGTGGCAAAGCTGGTGGGCGCGGTCTCTGGGAATCGCATTTTTCATGCTGAGTCTGTATGGCACCATGCGTTTCCGTACTTATGCGTTCGAGAAGGATCGCCGGCGCCTGGAGCACGCCGTAGCCGAGCGCAGTGCGGAGCTGGAGCGGCTGAATCAGGAACTACGCGAGGCATCACTCACCGATCCGCTGACTGGAACCCGCAACCGCCGCTTCTTCCAGGTCACCATTGAAGGGGACACACGGCAGGCGATTCGTTCTTACCTCACCGACAAAACCCCGGAGGGAGGCCGTAATCGCGACTTGATTTTTTACATCGTCGACGCGGACTTTTTCAAAGAGATCAATGATGTCTACGGACACGCGGCGGGAGACGAGTTGTTGGGTGAAATGACAAGACGAATTCAGTCGGCCATTCGAATGTCCGATGTGCTGGTGCGCTGGGGCGGCGAGGAGTTTCTGGTGGTCTCACGCTACACCGAGCGCAGCGAGGCCACGACCCTGGCGTCGCGCATTCTTCATATGGTGGGGAACGAGCCTTTCGATTTGAAGCACGCCGGTGTTTCAGTGCGAAGAACCTGCTCCATCGGCTGGGCTGCATTCCCATGGTTCTGCACTGCGCCGGACGCGGTGAGCTACGAAGTGGTGGTGGAACTAGCCGACCAGGCGCTTTACGCTGCAAAGCAATGTGGCCGGAATCGTGCAGTGGGAATGTTGCCGCGGGAGGGCGATGTCAGCAATGGCGTGCGAAGAGTATCGCCCGAAAACGTAAGTGCAACACAGATCACCACGCTAGGGCCGGAAATGGGAAAAGCCGCAAAAGCAGGAGCTTGATCAGCTCACAAAGCCTCGACCATCTGCTGTAGTTTGTGCGCAATCTCCTGAGGATCAGTGCCTGACCCCAGTTGAACGGGCGCGCCCAGCTTGACTCGCACTTTTCCGGGCGGCGCAGTCTTTCTTCCTGCCTGTTTGACTTCAAACAATCCATCAATTCGCACGGGAATCACAGGAATGCTCAAGTTGTTTGCCAGCAGACCGACGCCGGCGCGGAACGGCCGCAATTTGCCATCGACGGTGTGATGTCCTTCAGGAAATACCAGAATGCTATAGCCGCGGTCGACACACTCTCCTGCATAGATGAAGCTCTCACGGAAGCCGGCCTCGCGCGGAAGGGGAAACAAGTTGAGCAGCGACACACCCAAGATCCACTTCACCCGATCAAAGACACGGCCCGCGAAGTTACGGTTGGCTGGTGGCGTGCGCAGGATCTCCAGAGCTTCGCCTCCAGTTGCTACGGCGAGCTTGTGGCGAAGGCGCGCAGGCAATGCGGTCAGCACGAAGCCGGGATCAACGTCGCCAATGTGATTGCAGACTACCAGCACCGGCCCACGAACTCCGCGCAAGTTTCGCCTGCCCTCAATGCGTGGCCATCCCAATAGGAAAACCGCTGGACGTAGCAACAGGTAGTGCACCAGCAAGCGAATCCATGTCACCGGCCAGTGCAACACCCAACGCGGGTAGTGGAACCGCTTGCCGGGGGTGATTTCGCCTTGCAGCATGCGCTGCAAATCGCCCACAGTTTTCAGTTCAGCGAAGCGAGTCTCGCTGAGATCGGTCTGCAAGCGATCTTCGAGGGCGCTGAGCAATTCCACGCGATCCAGGGAGTTGAGGTTCAAGTCGGATTCGAGATCAGCATTGGCCGAAAGGGTCGTGGACACACGGCCAGTGACACGGCCGATCAGATTTGCCAGTGAAATGGAAGGCATGTTCTCGCCGGATTGTCGAGCTTGCACGGTCTGTCGAACTAGATTCCTACGGGGTTTTTGGGTGGAGGTACGGGGAAAATCGTCGTCGGGCCAAACGAACCATATATGCATGCGCTGGTACTCAGCCAACGATCGATTGGCTGCTGCGACGACCTCCTCTGGACGGTTTTCTCCGGACTTCAGAATCAGCACCGCGCAGGCTTCTGCGTCCCCGTTGCGGGGCGAAGCAACGACCAGAGCATCTTTGACCCCAGGTTGCAGGCGCAGCGCGGCTTCCAAATCCTCGGGATAAATGTTCATGCCGGCGGCGGTGACGATGACTTCTTTCTTCCGGCCTTTGAAATAGAGGTTGCCAGCGGCGTCGAGTTCTCCGATATCGCCGGTGCGGTACCAGCCTTGCTGGTCGCCGACGGGTTGAAGAGCATTGCCATCCCAGTAGCCTGCGGCGACTCCTCCCCCGCGCACCAGGATTTCGCCGTCTTCTGCAAGTTTGACCTCGCGTCCTTTCAGGATTTTGCCAATGGATCCCTTTCCCAGCCGAAATGGGTGATTGACGCTGATGAGTGAGGTCGTTTCAGTCAAGCCATACCCCTGAATCACGGCGTATCCCAGGCGGTCCCAAAACTCTTCGGTAGTACGGTCGAGCGTCGCGCCGCCGGAAATAAACGCCCAGAATTTCCAGCCGAATTGGCGGCGGATGCGGCGAAAGATCCACCAGCGGCGCAAGAAGTGTTTGCCCTGGGCCCGCCGGAATGTTGCTTGAAACTGTTCGAGACTGCGGTCATCGGAAAGATCTCGTTCAATCTTCTCTTTGAGCGATTGCAGGACGCGGGGGACAGTCACCAGGACCGAAACACGTTCGCGGCGGATGGTGCGAATCACATCGGAGGGTTTGAGCGTTTCTTGAAAGACGACGGAGCCACCCAACAAGGGAGGAAGAAACATTCCTAGAAATTGCCCGAAAACATGACTCAACGGCAGCAGATTCAAGAAGCGCACAGGATGGACGAAGCGCTCGTATTTGAGATAGTTGCGAATCTCGGCCTCGAGTGGTTCAAGATTGGCCAACACGTTGCCGTGAGAAATCACTACACCCTTGGGTTCGGCGGTCGTGCCGGAAGTAAAGACTATTTCCAGGATGTCGGTGTGATCGAGTTCGGCCGCCGGATAGGGTGAGGGTGACCGTGGAGCGAGGATCGCAGATAAATCTTCCAATGTGAGCAGTGGCAGGGAGTGCTGCCCGTGCGCGTGCGAAGCAACCAGAAGTTTGGCATTGACCTGCTGGTGCACCCGGTGGAAGAAATCGGTTGTGGCGATATCGTCGAGAGGAACAACTACCACGCCGCTGAGCGCACAACCCCAGAACACTGCAACCCATTCGGCGCAATTCCGGGCCCAAAGGAATATACGGTCGCCCTTGCCGATGCCGCGCGCGTCCAGTTCACGCGCAAAGCGGAAGGCGGTGATCGCGATCTGTTGGTAAGTCCAGCACTCGGTACGGTATCCATGAGGCTGCACGTACGCAGTCTCCTGCGCTCGGCTGAGGAAGTGGGGCAGGTAGTCGGTCAGCGAGCGCAGTTCCATGCCAGAAAGGGTAGCGCATTTGAGGAAGTGCAGTGGGCCGGTGGTTGAGCCGATTCATCTCCGCGTTCATCGTCGGCGGTCCAACGTTAGCGTCCGGGGTGCGAGGCTGGGGATTCAGCTCAATCCAATACTGTGGGAAAGTTTTTTCCCTGTGTGAACAAACCTTCAATGTTGCTCCCGATTTCAGATTACCTATGCATACCCTGCGGCACTCTGTAGTGGTTACTAACGTGCTAGAGAAATATCTTAAAGCCCATCCCCCTCTGACCGTTCACACGCGAGCTAAATGCTTTCGCTGTCGCGAATGTTGACGCTCTAGCACCACAGAAAAAAGGACGGTCGCTGCCGAAGCATCCCCTGGCTGGCAGTGGCATCGCGATTGCCCCATTACCTGCTCAAGTGGGGGATTCTTAGTGGAGGGGCTTCTGTTTACATTACTGCCACCGCCGCAGTCACGCTGGAAATCGCTAGCGACTGGCTGGAGCCTGCAGGCTCTCTCGCTGGTATGTCTTCTCGTTGTGTGCGCTCAATTCCACGAACATCCAGTCCCGCTGGTGAGCTATCGGGTGACGAATCTTGTGTCCTACGAACCCCTCGTCCTTGATCAGAGTCCGGCTACTAAACCATTGGTGGTAGCACGGTCTAAGCCATCTCTTGAAAGCAAACCGTCACTGGAGCGCAAGCCAGCTCTGGAGAGCCAGACTCCACTGGCGGCCCTTGTGGTCGCCCCACAGGTGAAAGCGATCGTCGAACGCAGGCCCTCGGAGCCTGAACCCGCGGCGCCAGCGCCGAAACTAGACGCCAAGATGCCTGTAATTCCCGCTGCAGCGACGTCGCAGATCGTGGCTGTCGGTACTTTTTCCCACGACAGTCCGGTTACGGCGCCGGTCGCCAGGCTAGCCACATCGGTGCAACCCGGCGGCTTCGGCAACGCCAGCGGCAACGGATCGGGCCATGACTATGGAACGGGCGCGACAGGCGCCAAAGTGGTGATGAGTTCCGGATTCGGCAACGGGGCGATCGACGCCAACAGCGCTGGGGTTCACGCCAAAGCACGACAGCAGCAGCCCGGGACTGGACCTAACACACCCGTCGAAATTACCTTCAAGCCAAAACCCGATTACACGGATGAGGGACGGAAGCAGAAAGTGAATGGAGAAGTTCGCCTGGAAGTGTTGTTCAAGTCCGACGGGCGAGTACACGTGTTAAAGGTGCTGCAGGGCTTGGGGCACGGACTCGATGAACAGGCTGTAAAGGCCGCGGAGCAAATCAAATTCAAGCCGGCCTTGCATGAAGGGCAGCCGATTGATTCGATGGCCCTGGTGCACATCATTTTCGAACTTGTTTCGTAAGGAGAGCTATGCGGAGTTTCAGAACCATCGTTTTTTTATTGGTTGTTTCTTCGACCGCAGTCGTCGCGGCTGACAACAAGGCTTCAGCTCCCGTCTCATTCGACCAAACCGTTGACCGGGTGGTAGAGCGCGAACACAAGTTTGTCGAAACCATGAAGCGTCTGCACCCCCTGGCCGAAACTTACATTCAAAATCTCCGCGAGGACGGCGATCATAACGTCGAGCCGTTGAATGATCAGTACTTCCTGGGACGTGTGGATCTGAGTGATGGGCCCCGCGATTCCGTGTTCCAGAAGCGCCATAAAGGATTTCTGCACCACGTGATGAATCCCTTCGCCGCACTGTCGTACAGATTCTTGCCCCAAGGGTTCGCGCAGATGGTGATTCTCGATTCAGACTTCCAGAAAGGCAACTACCACTTCACTTATGTGCGGCGTGAGTTTCTTGGTGAAGCGCGTTGCATCGTGATCGACGTGCAACCCCGGGAGAAGGCGCCGAAGGGTTTATTTACCGGAAGAATCTGGGTGGAAGACCGCGATTTCAACATTGTCCGCTTCAATGGGACCTATTCCGGCCATTCTGATTACACCTACTACCTGCACTTCGATAGTTGGCGCTTTAATCTCCAAGCCGATTTGTGGCTGCCTTCCTATGTCTACGTGGAAGAGTCCGGCTCACAGCACAGCAAGGCGCTATTCAAGGACTTGTATCTGAAGGCGCAGACCCGGCTGTGGGCCTACGACCCGGAGCAACTGAACAAAGAGGAAGAGTTTACCCAGATCAAGGTTGAGAACGCGGTGGATGACCGCCCGGTTGCCAAAGACATTGCGCCCGTGGAAGCCCAGCGTATGTGGGAGCGGGAGGCGGAGGACAACGCGGTTGATCACCTGCAGAAGATCGGTGTGCTCGCGCCCTCGGGCAGCGTGGACAAGATCCTCGAAACTGTGGTCAACAACCTCATCATCACCAACAAGCTGCAAATCGAACCGGATGTACGCTGTCGCGTGCTGCTGACGCTACCGCTCGAGTCGTTCACCATCGGGCACACGATTGTGATCAGCCGTGGTCTGCTGGATGTGCTGCCGGATGAAGCATCCCTGTCGATGATTCTGGCCCACGAACTTGCCCATATCGCGTTGGGTCATCGGGTCGATACCAGGCTTGCCTTCAACGATCGTTTCTTTTTTGCCGATGCCGACGCCTTCCAGCGCCTGCATTTCGAGCGGCCGGCTGCGGATGAAGAAGCGGCCGACACCAAAGCCATGGAGTTGCTGGCGAATTCGCCATACAAAGACAAATTGGTCAACGCCGGGCTGTTCTTGAAGACGTTGCAGGGTCATTCCTCCGTGCTTACCAATCTGATCAGTCCTCGGCTGGGCAGCAAAATGACAAGTGGCAACACCACCCGGATGACTGCACTCTTCAACTCGGCGCCGACCTTGGAGAGGCAGCGCGTCGACCAGGTTGCGGCTCTTCCCATCGGAAGCCGGATCAAGTTGGACCCGTGGAGCAACCAATTAAGCATGATGAATGCGAACCCGGTTGCGCTGGTGTCTGCACACGAGAAGATGCCGTTCGAAGTCACGCCATTTTTCCCTTATTTGAGCTACAGCCAGGCCGACAAAAAGCTCGTCGCTGAGAGTTCGGGAAATCCCTAAAGCGTGACTGGCCGTAAGGCCTTGAACCCGTTCTGCCGATCGGAAAGGATGTAATGAGAAACCCGATAACGACCGCAGGGAAGGTCTACTTTTTCGTGTGGATGATGGTGGCGCCCGCTCTGGCGCAAAGCCGGCTGCAATCGGCGCCGGCGCCTGCTATTGCCGGGCCTGCTTATGACGTGACTGTTGGCTATAGCTATCTCTCGATGCCGATTGCCTCCGCCGGCCGCGCCGGCCTCAACGGTGTGGATTTCAGCGGCAACGTCGCTCTAGGCCCGCGCTGGGGGGCGACACTCGATTCCAGTTACATGCGTACCTCCAACATCCTCAGCACTCCACACCAGGGCTATGCGCTGATGGTTCACACTGGCCCGGTGTTCTCTCTTGTCCAGCACGGAAATACTCGGGTGTTCCTTCGCGCGTTGGGCGGTGTAGGTCTGGTGGATGGCGGGGTGCCCGTTACAGCCACTTCTTACTTCCACGGATGGTTACTACGGCCATCCTACGCGGTGGGGGCGGGATTCGAACGCCCGGTTTCGGAGCAACTAGGGGTTCGCGTCATCGGAGACTATCTGCGGACGACGTTCTATGACGCCACCGGCTCCGCGCAGGGCCAGAACAACCTTCGATTGACCGTTAGCGCAGTCTTTCGCTTGAAAGAGCGGCGGCATCGGTATAGCTCACAAGCACGGTAATCTCCCTACCTGACCAGGCTGGGGTAGGGCTGAGCGCGACAGCCAGGTTCCGCAAGTAACCCACTCGTACACTCACTTTCGGTAACCCTTAGTAACCATACGATTCTGAAGACCCAGCCGTACAATGACCATTGTCCGAAAGAACATTTCCCGATAGGTGAGTGGACGCGGCAAGATGGTCCACTTGCCGGATACGAGTCGGTGGCGGGTTCTCGGGCAAGAGTTGAAACGGAGCTGGAGTCCATACTTCTATGGCGTTTGGGTTTGGCTTCAACAAACAGAAGGTGCTCAGTGCAGCGGAGAAGTTTGTCCAGCAGGGCAAGCTGCAGAACGCCATCACTGAATACGAAAAAGTTCTGAAAGCAGACGCCAAGGACCTGACGGTGGCGAACACCGTAGGCGATCTGTACTCGCGGCTGGGCAACCAGGAAAAAGCGGTGGAATGTTTCAAGACTGTGGGCGATGCCTATGCATCGCAGGGTTTCACGGTCAAGGCCATCGCAATGTACAAGAAGTTGAGCAAGCTGAAGTCCTCGCTTGACTGCGTACTCCGACTGGCAGAGCTATACACCCAGCAGGGCTTGTTCAACGACGCCCGCGCCCAATATCTGCAAGTGGCGGAAGAATTCCTGCGCAATGGAGAGCTGGAGCAGGCGGTACGGATTTTCCAGAAGACGCTGGAGATGGATCCGGAAAACGTGGCCATGCGCACCAAGCTGGCCGAAGTTTACGTCCGGTTGGGAAAGAAGAATGAAGCCTGGCAGATTTTTTCTGCGGCAGCGGAAACGCTGCGTTCGAAGGGTCAGTTGGAGGCGGCGGAAGAGATTCTGCAACGGATGCTGAAGCTTGATCCGGGCAGCAGCTACGCGTTACTGCTGCGGGGGCGGAATGCGTTCGATGCCGGCGACATGGCGGCAACCGTCACGTGTCTGGAGAAAGTTGCCGATCTGGACAGCAATCCTGATGGCATGCGGACGCTTTTGCAAGCCTACGTTCAGACCGGGCGTCTGCCTGATGCCGGGACCCTGGCGGGGAAACTGCTCTCAGTTCATAACGACATCACCGCCGTCCTCAGCTACGCCGAGGCGTTGATGGCGGCAGGGCACTTTGGGGAAGCCTTGCAGGTTTACCAGCAGCACTGTGAGCGGTTGCTGGCAGCGGACTCAGGCAAGACCATCGAGAATTTGCATTCTTTGATCGGGCATCTCCGCGAAAATCCGGTCGCCCTCGAAACCCTGCTCGAATTGCTGCATAAGGCGGGAGACACCAGCCACATCACCGAGGTCTACGAGTTGTTGGCGCATGCTTATGTGCAGTCCGACCAGATGGAAAAGGCGCGCGACTACTACTTGAAATTGACCCAACTGGAGCCGGAGAACCAGATTCATGCCCGTAACTATCAGCAGGTTCTGGGCAAACTCGGGACTTCTTCCGGGGCACGGCTAATCAGTGCCGAAGAGGGTGCAGTCATGGTCGATGAAATGGAGGCCACTGCTCCTTTCATTGATCAACGCTACGCCGATGATGTGGCGTTGGCGGTGCGCGCGGCCTTGACCGACGCTGAGCTCTTCATTTCTTACAACATGCCTGCCAAGGCCTTGGGACCTCTGATGTCCGCCTTGCCGCTAGCGCCTCGCGATTTGCGCATCAACCAGCGACTGGCAGCGCTCCATACCCGGGCCCAGCGTTTCACGGAAGCGGCAGTTTGCTGCCGCACGCTGGAAAGTATTTACCACGAGGCAGGATGTCCCGACGAAGCTACTCGTTATGGCGAACTGGCCGCAAAATACGAGGAGCGCGCGGCCTCGACGCCGGCGCTGTCGAGCCGCGCAGCCGCACGAGTGGAGACGGCAGTGGTTGCCGAAGAAGTTCAAGTCAGCGAGGTTGCGGAAGCGGTGGCGCTGCCGGCGCCCACTGCAGCGAAAGAATTGGCGACCGAGTCAGGACCGTTCTTCCATGCTGCTGCGACGCAGCCGGAGACGGCCGAATTCGCCGTGCAGGCCGCGCCCGCTCAGGAGATTGACCTCTCCGCAGAATGGGAAGAAGGCTTCACGCAGGCTCCTGCAGCCAGCGCGGAGAAGGCCGCAGTCTCGGGCCGGAAGGCAGAGATTGCGTCAGAAGCTGCCATCGCCGAAGCGGTCGAAGAAATCCGCTTTTACCTGGCCAACGGCATGGCGGAAGAAGCGCAGGCCGGTTTCCGCAAGCTGGAACAGCTGAGGCCCGAAGCGTCCAAACTGGAGGCACTCCGTGCGGAAATCGAAGCCGCGCGCAAACATGCGCCCGCCGAATCGGTTTCGGTGGAGGTAGCAGAAAACGCTGTGCAGGTTGAGGAAGAACAACCCACACCAACGCCGGCCACGGCTACGCTGGATGCATTCGTCAGCGATCTGGAATCATCTTTAGGAGAAGGGTTCCTGCCGCAGACAACTGCCCAGGAATTCGCCGTGAAAGCCGAGGCTGAACCGGTCAATGCACCGGTGCCGGCAGCAGCCGAGGCACAACCGGCCCCGGTACTCAACGCATTGGTCTCCGACCTGGAGTCTTCCCTGGGAGAGAGTTTCCTGGCCGAGGCGCCAGTGGCGCAGGCTGCAGCGGCCCAAACTTTGCCAACCCCACCGCCGGCGCCGCCTGAGGTTCCAGCGGCAATGGCAGCGGCGGCTGCGGCTGCACCGGCTGTGTCGGCTCCGACATTCAGCTACCAACCTACGCCAATTCGTCCGTTGGTTCCGCAAGTCCCTGGGACAGTACCGCCGCCATCCGATGCCGGTGCTGGCGTGGACCTGGCGGACATGTTTGGAGAGTTGAAGCACGAGTTAGAAGAAGAAACCACCAGCGCCGAGGAAGATCCAGAGACGCATTACAACCTGGGTGTTGCCTTCCGCGAAATGGGCTTGCTGGACGAAGCCATTGGCGAACTGCAGAAGGTGTGCCAGTCGGTGGAGCATGGCCATCCCTTCCCGCAGATCATGCAAACCTACACCTGGCTGGCACAGTGCTTCCTGGACAAGGGGGTGCCGGAAGCGGCCATCCGCTGGTACGAAAAAGCGCTGACCTTGTCCACGCTGGACGCAGACACTCGCACCGCCCTGCACTACGAACTCGCCTCATCCTACGAGGTCGCGGGAAACAAGACAGCTGCCTTGAGCCACTTTATGGAGGTGTACGGCAGCAACATTGATTATCGCGACGTTGCCGAGCGCATTAAGTCCCTGAAGTCGTAGAATGTCCCGATGGGTCAATCTTCCCCAAGGCTTGGGACGTGGTCTTACACTATCCGCTTGAGTTGGACTCTGCCTTCTAGGAGCGCCGCGTGACGGCGGACCCGAAAACTTCCCAGGACAAGACTTCAGGCACCAACGGGGCGGGGATGGATTCCCGCGATCGACCGGCCAGCTTGCCCGCCGCTGTGGAATCGCAATCCGGAAACTACAAGGCCGTCCGCCCCACGCGACTCGACCTCTGGCTGCACCGGATTACGGTATTGCTGTTTGTATTTGTTTGCGCGGTGGTGGGAGTGCTGCTGGTCATCCTTCCCTGGCGGCCGGAGTGGACCGACAACCGCCTGCTGCTAACCTATCCTTCATTGCGAGTCGTCGTCGCCAATGGTTTTGTGCGGGGAATCTGCAGCGGTCTCGGTATGCTGGACATCTGGATTGGATTCTGGGAAGCGATTCACTACCACGAAGGGGAACGGTCCTGAAACCCTCTCCGCGCCACGAAAGAGAAATCTGACCATGAGTGAGAACCAACCCAAACGCGCACCTCTGGCCTATGAGAACGAGACCTTCCTCAACAGCCCCGATGGCCGCGTGCTCCGCATTCTGTCCGAGTACCAAGAGCCTCTGGCGCGTTTTCGCCGGGAGCAGATCCAGGATACCGTGGTATTTTTCGGATCAGCGCGGTTTGCCAGCCGCAAAGTTACACAAAGAAACCTGGCAGCCCTGGATAGCGGAAAATCATCGGGCGGGGCACTAGGCCGGAAGCAAGCACTGGCAGCCGTGGACATGGCGAAGTATTACGAAGAGGCGCGGCGTCTGGCTTTCCTGCTGAGCCAGTGGTCGATCCAGATTCCGGCTCGCCGCCGCCGCTTCGTGGTGACCACCGGAGGGGGGCCGGGGATCATGGAGGCGGCAAACCTGGGCGCGAAGGAAGCGGGCGCGAAGACCATCGGGTTGAATATTCATCTGCCCTTTGAACAGAGCCCGAATCCTCATATCACGCCCTCTCTGAATTTCGAATTCCATTATTTTTTCATGCGCAAGTTCTGGTTCGCGTATCTGGCAAAAGGACTGGTGATCTTTCCCGGTGGATTTGGAACCTTGGACGAACTTTTTGAGATCCTCACCCTGGCGCAGACACAAAAGCTGGCCAAGAAAATTCTGGTGGCCATCTACGGGAAAAAATACTGGAACCAGGTGCTGAATTTTCAGGCGATGGTGGATTCGGGGACGATTTCGCCCGAGGATCTGGAGCTGTTTAAGTTCGTGGACTCGCCGGAGGAAGGATTTGAGTTCCTGCGCGATGGCTTGACCAAGTATCACCTGGGCTCGGAACCGAGACGTAACGCCACAGCTATGCCGGAGATCGCGAAGACAAACCCATAGCCGGCTCGAACCCAACTCCAATCGTTTTGCTGCTCTACTACATTACCGACCGGACGCATTTCTTGGGTGACGAAGCGTCGCGCCGCCGTGCTCTGCTGGACAAGATTGCGGAGGCAGCCCGCTGCGACGTCGATTTCATTCAATTGCGAGAGAAGGATATAAGTGCGCGCGAATTGGAGGTTCTAAGCCGGGACGCCGCGCGCACCGTGCGCCAGAATTCCTCCCGAACGCGGCTGTTGATCAACTCGCGGACTGACGTGGCCATTGCCTGTGGTGCAGATGGAGTGCACTTGCGGTCGGAAGACATCTTGCCGCGAGAAGTCCGTGTGGCGTGGCGGAATGGCAAACCGGTGATAAGCGTGTCCTGTCACACCTCGGCTGAGGTGGCTCGCGCGGCTGCGGAAGCGGCGGACTTGGCGGTATTTGCTCCGGTGTTCGAGAAGCAGGGTTCTTCGGCAGCCGGATTGAGTGCGCTACGCATGGCTTGTGAGCATCCCATCCGAGTGTTGGCGCTGGGCGGAGTCACGCTCGGTAATGCGTACGAGTGTGTGGAAGCGGGGGCGGCCGGTGTGGCTGGGATCCGGTTGTTTCAGGAGAATGATGTGGCGAGGGTTGTGGGCGCGCTGCGAAATAGGTGAACCGGTGCCGTTCAGGGCGTCCACTTCTTGCCGGTCCTGACGACGTCCATGATGCGGGCAAGCCGGCGGATGCGGGTTTCGTCCTGCTTGGCTCCGGTGATGGCCAGCGCCATTTCTTTCTGGTTGCTGAATGAATATTTCTTCCAGTTGGTTTGTGCCGTCTTGCTTTTGGCTAGGGCCTTCTTTAGGACGGCGGGGACTGCTACGACGCGCGGCGCCGTATCCCGTTCCATTACGACGGCGACAACATCTCCCGCTTTGCAGCCCGCGCCTTTGCGCATGGCGCGGTTGACCGCCATGTAATGACAGCCGCCCATGGGCATGAGCGAGGAACGGAATGGGAATCCGTTAATCGTGCCACGCACTGGCACGCGGGCGATGGTGCCGAAGACCTCCTTTACTTCGAACGGCGCGTTCAACGCGGCGACGGAACTGCCCTCCTGGCCCACGAGTCTGGTTTTGAATTTGAGTTTCTTCACGGATCTTTTCCTCTCGGCTGCCTGTGCTAGGCTCTGCTTACTGTGAGCGCCATTCAACAGCCCACCAGCCTACACCAGACGCAACCGCCCAAGCTGGTGGCAATTCCCGCGGGCTGGTTTCTGATGGGATCGGAAGACGGACAGGATAACGAGCGCCCGGTGCATCGGGTCTGGGTGGATAGCTTCCGGCTGGCCGAATCTCCCGTGACCAATGCGGAGTACGCCAATTTCGTCACCGCTACGGGAGCGGAAACACCTCCACTGTTTAATGATCCCAACTTCAATCACCCGCGGCAACCGGTCGTCGCCATTTCCTGGTTCGAGGCTGTCCGCTATTGCGAGTGGCTGACCGGCTTGCATGGAATGAACTACCGCCTGCCGACCGAAGCGGAGTGGGAACGCGCAGCGCGCGGTGGAGTGGAAGGCAATTCTTTTCCCTGGGGGGAAGCTGCGCCCGAATCTCTAGCGGGGTACAAAGAGCGCTGGGCCCACGGTCCGGAGCCCGTGGGCTCTACCGCGGCCAACGGGTTCGGAGTCTGCGACATGTGCGTGAACGTGCATGAATGGTGCAGCGATTGGTTTCAGGCCGACTACTATGGGTCGTCTCCGGAACCCAACCCGCATGGCCCGGCGTCAGGCGAGCGTCGCTCGTCGCGCGGCGGATCCTGGCGTCACCACATCAAAGCCACTCGCTGTGCGGCACGTTCCAGCATCCCACCCCAATTTAAGTACGCAGATTACGGTTTTCGGGTGGCATGTGATGCGGGCTGAACCGGTCCGAATTAGTGGCGGGCCGACAGCAAGGTGAGAATGTCCTTCAGGCCCTGGCGGATGTATTTGAGATCCGAAGCTCGCTCGGGGAACGGTAAAGGGGTTTGTTTCTTGTCGGACTTGTTCTCCACTCGAAGGTGCTGCCGGGCGCCGGCGATGGTAAATCCCTCTTCATAAAGCAGCTTCTTGATGTGCAGCACACTCTCCACGTCCTTGTGGCGATACATGCGCTGGCCGGTGCTGCTTTTGACCGGCTTCAGGTGGGGGAACTCCGTTTCCCAGAAGCGCAGAACATAAGCCGGTAGGCGGCAAAGCTGGGCTACTTCGCCGATGCGGAAATAGAGTTTTTCGGGAATAACCACGTCTGCGGCCCGGAGTTGGGGACCGGTAGTCTTGTGCCGCGAACTCAGGGAGGCTCGAGACGTGGTCGGCATAGGCGTGGAAGTGTGCCCTCACTTTCTAGCATGACTGGGCGTCGCCGACAACCCCGTTGTCGAGGGGTAGCACTTTGGTGGTGGTTTGAATGCTGGGCCGCTAAAGTCTGGGCGTGGACCGCCGATGAAAAAGTATATGGGTGGGTTGGATCGATTTGAGGGAGTCAAAAGGAACCGAAATTAAAGATTCTTAAGCCATTCTGGATTGCTGAATTGCATTGAGAAAGGGCAGATCAGGAGACATTGATGAGAATTGACTTAAATGCGAACGTGGGTGAGACGTCAGACGCCGGGCCAGCTGGTAGAGCGGGTTCGCCGAAAGCGTTGAGCCCCGGAAGGGACGTGCCGGAAACTGACACAGCGCAGTTGTCAATCGACCGGGCGACAATCCAGGCCTTGAGTGTGGCCGTGCTGCAATTGCCGGAAATCCGGCAGGACAGAGTAACCGCTCTGGCAGAACAGGTACAGAAAGGCAACTACCCGCTGCAGTCGCACCAAACTGCCGAAGCCTTGCTGACCGCATTGACCACAAACCGCGCCGCTTAGCGGCCGGCAAGGGAACGCCAAGGGAATGTTATGAGTGAGATTGGGACCGAGCGCGTGGAACCGATACACAACAACGGTACACCGGAGCGCGGGACGCGCCTATGCAGCCAAAGACTCCGCGCGGTTTCCCCGGTTTCGAACCCCGTGTGTGCCGCCCATTGGCAAAATCTCCTCTGCCAACTGGACAGGCTGGCTTGAACTGGACTCGGCATGGCTGAAAGCGCGCCGTCTACCCATGAACCAATGATCCGGTGGCTGGAGCTGATGCATCAGTTGGCGGGTTCGTTAGAGCATTCCCATGCGGTACTGGCCACGGCGACTCCCCTGAAACTCAACCAATGCACCGCTCAACAAAGAGAACTCTGCAGAGAACTGCGAGCCCTCGCTCAGGGGCTCCCCGATATGTCGCAGGCTCGAACTCTCCCGGTATTGGCAAAGGATTTGCAAGAGGCAACTCGACGGGTGGCAGGTCTCAACCGTAAGTACGCAGCACTACTGCAGCGGAGCCGACGCACGGTGGACATCTTTTGCCGGGTGCTGGCGAGTTCGGGAACTACTTACCCAGGCCCAAAGCCACTGTCCTATACGGACGGGGAAGAAACAAGACCGAGGGAATAGTGCATGTCCAGTCTTTATGGGGCGATGGCAATCGCCACCGGGGCGCTGGGCGCGGAACAGGGCGCCATCGAGGGGACCACCAACAACGTGGCCAACGTCAACACGCCGGGCTA
>CAVTHF010000003.1:0-118137 GCA_963734415.1 uncultured Acidobacteriota bacterium
CATCATGGTTCCGGGAAAAGACGGGCTCGAACTTTGCCGCCAGATCCGGCAGACGCTGTTGCTGTCATCGGTTCCCGGTAATTTTTCTGACCGCCAAGAGCGGCGAGGCGGATCGCGTTCTGGGCCTGGAACTGGGCGCCGACGATTACATTCCTAAGCCGTTCAGCCCGCGCGAACTGGTGGCCCGTGTGAAAGCGGTGCTGCGACGATTTGAGCGGCCGCTGCCGCCGTTGCCCGCCAAGGTGGACGAAGTCAGATCGATCCCGCCGCGATGACTTTGACGGTGCGGGGGAAAGAGGTGCCGACGACGGCCACCGAGTTCCGGCTGCTCGACTACTTCATGCGGCACACGGACGCGTTTTCACTCGCGACCAGTTGCTCGACTCGGTGTGGCGCGATACGGCCTACGTGACGCCGCGCTCGGTGGATGTCTATGTGCGGCGGATTCGCGAAAAGATCGAGCCCGATCCGGAGAATCCGCGTTATCTGAAGACGGTGCGCGGGGCCGGCTACCGCTTCGAGGTCGCGCGTTGAGGAGGCGCATCTTCTTCAAACTGATGGCTGGTCTTCCTGCTGGTGATTGGCGTCACCGCGATCACGCTGCAGTTGACGGTGCACAAGGTCTGGGATCAGACGCTGCACGAGCAGATCGAGCGCAATCTCCGGCAGAAGACGCTGCATGTTCGCCTACCGCGTGGAAAACGAGCCGGCCACATTCCCTCGCTGACATTACTGCGCAAGAAGGCCAAGCGGCGGGAGCCCGCGCCACCGTGATCGATCCCACTGGGAAAGTGCTGGCCGATTCGGAGGCCGACGCCAGCACGATGGAAAATCATGCGCAGCGCCCGGAGTTTGATGCAGCGCTCGGCGGGCACGTCGGGAGTGGATGAACGCAAGAGCCATCACCCTGGGCGTTCCTTTCCTGTACGTGGCGGCGCCGGTTTCCGGAGGCGCGGTGCGACTGGCGTATCCGCTGTCGGAGATTGGGATCTACGAATGCTCAGTTGCGAAAGGCGCTGTTGTGGGGATCGCTGACGGCGTTGTTTCGTCGGGATGTCATGGCGGTGGCTGCGTCCCAGTTCGTGGCGCGTCGTTTGCAGCGGATCGTCACGTTTGCCGAGCATATCGGCGGCGGGCGATCTGACGGCCCGAATCGCTCGACTTCCGGGGATGAGATCGGGCAGGTGGCGGCAGCGCTCGATAAGACGCGCGCGTCGTGTGGAAGGAGAGTTCGCGAGCGCTCCAAACCAGCCAGCGCGAGCTGGAAACGCTGCTCAACAGCATGCAGGATGCGGTGATCGCGATCGGCGCGGACGGGCGGGTGCAGTGGGCGAACGAGGCATGGACGCGCTTGGTCTGCAGGGCCCGCGGCTGAATGCGCCGGTGGTAGATACCGTCCGCGATCCGGATTTTCTGCCCGCGGTGCGCGGCGCCAGCGCGCGAGCAGGTGGTGACGTCGGGAGCCACATCGATTCTTGCCCGGGCCGCATTCGATGTGACCGCGGCACCCATGCCGGGAGGGGGCGCAGTCGCCGTGTCTGCGCGATCTGACCGAGACCGAGCGCGTGGAGAAGACCCGGCGCGACTTCATTGCCAACGTCTCGCACGAACTGCGCACCCCGCTGACTTCCATCCAGGGGTATGCCGAGACCCTGCTGGACCAGTCCGGGCGAAGAACAATCATGTCGCGCGAGTTTCTGGAAATTATTCGCAAGAACGCCGGCCGCATGTCGCGGCTGACCGAGGACCTGCTCACACTGGCCCGGGTGGAATCGGGAGAGCAGCGGTTCGATATCGAGGCCGGTGAGCTGGGGAGAACTGCTGCAGGATGCGGTGGAGAAGTTTCCGCGAGCTGGCGCGGTCGTATGGCGGTGGAGCTGCAGATGGAGAACGGCGTCGGGAGCAAGCGCGTGAAGCGCCGACCGCGAGGCGATCCACCAGGTCTTTTCGAACTTGATTGAGAATGCGCTGAAGTATGCGGCGGTCGGGC
Source organism: uncultured Acidobacteriota bacterium (assembly GCA_963734415.1). Classification (GTDB taxonomy): domain Bacteria; phylum Acidobacteriota; class Terriglobia; order Terriglobales; family Acidobacteriaceae; genus JABCZH01. The sequence continues at coordinate 1,991 of CAVTHF010000003.1, forward strand.
AAGCGAGTGGTTCTGGGAGCGCGGGCGGTCGCGAGGCGGCGTGGAATTCTACGTGCGGGACTTCGGGCCGGGATTTCTTCCGAGCATCTGCCGCGGCTGTTCGAGCGGTTCTACCGCGTGGATAAGGCGCGCTCGCGGGAATCGGGCGGGACTGGGCTAGGGCTGGCCATCGCCAAGCATATCGTTCTGGCGCACGAGGGAACGATCCGCGCCGAAAGCGAGCTGAACCATGGCTCGGCTTTTCTGTTTACCCTGCCAGCGGCGCCAGAACCGGCGGTGCCCTCAAGCCTGGGCGAGGTTAAGAAACTGTAAAATTCACAGCCCTTTAACCCGTTTGGAAGCCCAAAGGACTATCCTGAAGCTAGATTCCTGTGCAGTCTACAATTCTGCTCCATCGCTCATGGGAGCGTCTCGAGCACTTATAAGGATGTAGTACCCGTATGAGCATGGCTGTCAAATTTCCCTCTCCGGAGCCGTCTTACTCCGACCTGGTGAAGCACACTGTGGAAGCGTGCGAACTGGCGCGCGAAGCCGCGGCCATCGCGGCCGAGGGAATTGCCACCGGATCGATGTCCCGCCTGAATGACATTCGGCGATGCGAAAAAGAACTCGACGCGATCGACATGGAAGTGGACTCCGGTGTGACCTCCACCATCACCCGGGTGCCCGAAGCCGAAGCGCGCCAACTGCTCGCCTGCATGAAACTCATGATCGGACTGGAGCGAATCGGCGATCTGCTGTTGAGTTTTGCGACCAGCGCGCAGGCGGCGGGGAGCCGGCTCGATTCGCGGGATGCGCGCGACCTGACCCAGATGGCGACTGTCCTTGAAAAAATGCTGGCCGATGTGTCGCACTCGTTCTCGCAACGAGACGTGAAGAAAGCGATCGACGTACTTCGAGCCGACGCGGAGATGGACCGGTTGCGGAATCTGATTTTTCTGCGGCACATCGAGAATCCGGAAGAACATCCACGCATCAAGCCAGCCTGCAAGTGATCTTCATGACGCAGTCGCTGGAGCGCGCCGGCGACCACGCCAAGAACCTGGCGGAGGAAGTCTGCCACTTTGTCAGCGGGCACAGCATCCGGCACCTGCTGATGGCGTACGACAAGCCGATGGAGCAGATGTTCATCGAGTGGCTGCGGCGGCGCGACGAGAAGCAGTAACCCAGGGCTCCCCCCTCTGTTTGTTTGTATTTCCCTTCCAGTTCCTACTTACGCATGTTGTGTTATGTGTGTAACATCGGTGCGATGATTGTGGCCGTCGGGGTGAAAAACCTTTAAGCACAAGAGGAAAAATCTAATGCGATTCAGGATGGCGCGGTAGCGACGATTCTGGTGGGAACGGGGTTGTGCGCAGAACGTGGTCAAGTATCACGCCACCATCAACGACGTGAAGTATGTTTACGCGTCGGCGCCGCCGGTCGCCCGCCTGAAGGCGGGCGACATTCTCGAACCAACACGCTGGACTGTTTCGGCAATGCCATCCAGAAGCCGGGCGACACGCTCAGCATGTCCAAGGGCGACAATCCGTTGACCGGGCCTTTTTACATTGAGGGCGCGGAGCCGGGCGACACGCTGGCGGTGAAGATTCTCGATCTCCAGGTGGACAGCGACCAGGGGATTGGGGGATTCGCGCCCGGGTTTGGCGCGATCAATGCGACGAATTACACGCCCATGCTGGCGCCGCCTCTACCGGAGAAGATCTGGTTTTATCCCATTGACCACGCCACCAACACGGCGACGTTCCAGGCGCTGGACTCGAAGTTCTCGATGAAGATTCCGCTGCATCCGTTTTTCGGCTGCATCGGGGTGGCGCCGGCCGGAGGCGAGGCCCGCAGCTCGATCGTGCCGGCGGAGTTTGGCGGCAACATGGATTCTCCCGAAGCCAGCGTGGGCAACACCGTCTATTTTCCGGTGAATGTGGCCGGAGCTTTGCTTTACATGGGCGACGGCCACGCGGCCATGGGCGATGGCGAAATCGCCGGCACGGCGATCGAAGTGCCGTTGCACGCGCGGGTGCAAGTGAACGTGATCAAGGGCAAGAAGATCAACTGGCCGCGGTTCGAGAATGACGACGCCATCATGACGGTGGGGGCGTATCGTCCGCTGGACGATTGCCTGCGGATCGCCTTCACCGAACTGGTGTCATGGATTCATCAGGACTACGGATTGTCCGAATTGGACGCTTATGAGCTGTTGTCCGAGGTAGGGCGTATTCACCTTAATGAGATGGTGGACCCCAACTATGTGATCGTGGCCTCGATTGAAAAGAAGTATTTGCCGGCCAGGAAGAAATAGGGTGCTTTCGGGGTTCAACACTTTAGTTTTGGCACCATGGTTCCCAGATCAGGCTTCTGCTTGACTCTGGGTGCGCGGGGAGCGAAACTCCAGCCATAGCCCATTTTTATGGACAAATACACCATTTTTGACCAGGCCGGTGCCGGAGTAGCTTTGGCGCCTGCCCCTGACAACGACGCGTTGGCAGACACTGCGCAGCGTGATCTGGAGGCTGCGCTGCAGTTACTGGCGGAGCGGGCCCAATATCTCACCGGCGCGTCGGGAGCATCGATCGCGCTGCGCGAAGGCGGAGAAATGGTCTGCCGGGCCAGCGCCGGACGGGCTGCGCCTGAGGTCGGAATGGAAATCGAGACGGACTCCGGACTCGACTGCGGAGTGTCTTCGTACCCGCCAGGTTGTGCGGTGCGACAACGCGGACAGCGATCCACGTGTCAACCGCGAGAGCTGCCGGCAACTTGGAGTCAAATCGGTGGTGGTGGTGCCGCTGGTTTGCGAACTGGATGTGGTGGGAGTATTTGAGTTGGTGGCGGACGAGATATCGGCTTTCGAAGAGCGCGATGTGGCCACGCTGATCCGCCTAAAGGAAATGATTCTTACGGCCGTAGAACACGCCGATGCTGCACGACGGCCTTTGCCTGAAATATCGGAGCCACCGAGCCTCGTAGCTTCGCATGAAGAGGAGCCTCAACCTGTCGAAGCACCACAACCGGAGCTGACTGATCAGGAGATGCTTTCTTCCGCGATAGAGGAGTCAGCGCCGGTTTCGGCAGAAATCGCCCAGATCGGAAGTTGCGAAGCATGTGGATTTCCGGTGTCCCAGGGCAGAACGCTATGTGTCGATTGCGAACGGGCAGGACGATCGGCTGACAGCCAACCGAGGGGTGGCGACTCCTCAGCGTTCTCTCACCTGACCGCCATGGGCCAAGAGGAAACATGGTTACAAGCCCACAGTTACACACTTGGGGCGTTGTTCATCGCCGCGCTCACCATTGCTTTACTGGCACTCAAGCTGCGTTAGCCTAACACTGCCAGTCTTCCTCGATTCAGGCACAAAACCCGCAAGAGTGTGGCTGGTTACACCGGTTTGGCTGTCTTCCGCAAACCGCAACCTTCCTGAAATGGCACGCTACAGCGCTTTCCCCTTCGAATCTGTCCTCACCCCGCAATGCTTTCTCAGTTGGAGTCCGATGTATTTGGTAGCTGGAGCGTGTGCGCATGGATGGGGCAAAGGCCACCGGAAACGGCAGCGGGCAACTACGGATTTTGCTGGCAGGAGAGGGGCAAGCAGACCTGAGCGATCTGCGTGATCTGCTGCTGCGCGCCGGAGCCGAGCGGCTCATGATCGACTGTGTCCACAGCCAGGAAGAAACCCGTGCCCAAGTAAAAAAAACGGATTACGACCTGTTGCTGGTTGACTACCCTGAGGAGGACGGGGGCGCGCGCCATTGGTTGCGGGACGCGGATGGCAGTGAGGTTCGGGTTCCAGTGGTTTTTCTAGGAGAGTACTTCAACCATGGGGGGATGGAGGCTGCGATTCAGGTAGCGGCTTGCAATCGGCTGCCGGGGTGCAACCGGGCCGTACCCTGCCTCGGTCTCTATGTTCTGAGCGGGATTGAAGACCATCTAAAGCAACGCCAGCGCCGGAACTCGGAAGAGACGCTGCGGAAACTCAGGCACAGTGTGGAGCAATCACCGGATCTGGTGATGATCACCAACAGCGCAGGCGTCCTGGAATACGTGAATCCAGCGTTTGAAAAGCTGACCGGATACACCAGCGATGAAGTGCTGGGACAGACCCTGGGAATCCTCAAGTCCGACCAACAGTCCGGCGAGCTCTACGAAGAAATGTGGAATACGGTGCTTTCGGGAAAAGTCTTCAACGGGACGGTCATGAACCGAAAGAAGAATGGCGAGACCTTTGTGATCGAAAAGGCGATCACCCCGCTACGCAACGGAGAGGGACGAATCACGCACTTCATCTCCACGGGGCGGGACATCACCGACCAAAAAAAGCTGGAATCGCAACTGCATCAATCGCAGAAGATGGATGCGATTGGCCTGCTGGCGGGCGGAGTGGCGCACGATTTCAACAACCTGCTGCTGGTGATCAGCGCCTACGCTGAACTGGTGCTGGATTCGCTGGAGGCAGAGGATCCGGCCCGGAGAAAGATGGATGAAATCATCACGGCGACGCGGCGAGCGGCGGACCTCACTCGCCAACTGCTGGCTTTCGGGCGCAAACAGATGCAATCGCTGCGAATACTCGACTTGAACACGGTGGTGGGAGAGATCACTCGCATGTTGCCGCGCTTGATCGGCGAGGACATCCAACTGGCTTTCGTTCCCGGGCAAGATCTGGTGAAGGTGAAAGCCGATCCGGTGCAGATCGAGCAGGTGGTAATGAACCTCGCCACCAACGCACGCGATGCCATGCCACGTGGCGGCAAGCTGACCATCGAGACGTCCAACGTTTGTCTCGACCAAGCCTATGTGCAGAAACGCACGATCGTCCCAGCCGGGGAGTATGCGCTGCTGGCAGTCTCGGATTCCGGGGAAGGGATTGCAGCGGAACACATGGACCACATTTTCGAACCCTTCTACACCACCAAGGAGGCAGGGAAAGGCACTGGTTTGGGGTTGGCGACGGCCTACGGAATCGTCAAGCAGAGTGGCGGATATATCTGGGTCTACAGCGAACCTGGACACGGCACCACTTTTAAAATCTACCTGCCACGGGTTTTGCGCGCTCACGAGGTGGAAAGCCACCCGCAAACCTCGCGGAGTTCTCCTCATGGGCAGGAGACGGTGCTTTTAGTGGAAGACGAGGCCGCCGTCAGAGCGTCCGCCAGAGATTTCCTGGTTCACTGTGGGTACACCGTGGTGGTTGCTGAAAACGGGGAAGACGCACTACGGGTGTCACGCGACTACAGCGGGCCCATTCACTTGATGATCTCCGACGTGGTGATGCCGAAAATGGGAGGCCCGCAAGTGGCCGCGCATCTGCTGGAGGAACGGCCAAGCATGAAAACGCTGTTCGTATCCGGCTACGCCGAAAACACAATTTTGCAGCACGGCAATATTGATGTCGCCGCGCGGTTTCTCTCGAAACCGTTCAGTTTGTCCGCACTGGCAAACAAGATTCGTGAAGTGCTGGAAACCTCGGAGCCATTGGCCATCGCAGCTGCTTCCTCATAGTGTTATCCGTCCGCTTGATATGTCCCGTATAATTAGCTTTCCCGAGAGTGTAAGTTGATTTCTTGCCTACCGGCCAGGAGGGACAAGCGTGACGGCTGTGCTTCTCGCGTTGCTCGCCTGCGCGTTGGTGTACTCTCTGCTTTCGATTGTGGCCGCGTTGCGCTACCTCTCGGTCAAACCTCCCGCTCTGAGATTGCCTCCGCCGATCAGCATTCTGAAGCCGCTTGCCGGCCTGGATCTGGAACTGGAATCAAACCTGCGCACCTTCTTTGAACAGGGCTACCCCGATTTTGAGATTCTGTTCGCCGTGCGCTCAGTCGCCGATCCCGCCGCGGCGGTAGTGGAGAGGTTGCAGCAGCAATATCCCAGGGTTTCCTCTCGACTGTTGCTAACTGGCGAGCCGCGATATTCCAACGCCAAGGTTTATAGCCTGGAGTTGATGCTTGATGCTGCGGCCCATGACCTGGTGGTGATGAGCGACAGCGATACGCGGGTTGGTCCGGACATGTTGCGGACGGTGGGCGCAGAATTTCAGGATTCTCGAGTCGGCATTGCCACTTGTCCTTACCGCGCGGTTTCCGGCACGAGTTTCTGGTCCCGACTCGAAGCCGTGGGATTGAATGCCAATTTCATGGCTGGAATTCTGGTGGCGCGGATGCTCGAGGGAATGCGCTTCGCGGTGGGACCGACGATTGTGGCCCGGCGCTCGGTGCTGAAATCGATTGGCGGGTTCAGCCGGCTGAAAGATTATCTGGCGGAAGACTTTGTGATGGGAAAATTCGCGGCGAAGGCCGGGTATGGAGTGATGCTGTCATCTTATGTGATCGAGCACCACATTGGCAGCAGCGATCTGGCCCACAATGCGGCCCACCGCCTGCGCTGGGCGCGGAGCACGCGTCGTTCGCGGCCGCTGGGTTATTTCGGGCAGTTATTCACCATGCCCTTGCCGTTGGCGTTGCTGCTCTTGGCGGTACATCGGGCGTGGTGGCCGGTGCTGCTTCTGACCCTGGCAGTGCGCGTGCTCGCAGCGGGTGTAATTATGGGCAAGGTCCTCAGAACTCGGCCGGCCTGGGGCTTGTTGCCACTCGAGGATCTGGCAGGACTGTGCTTCTGGGTCGCGGGATTCTTCGGCAATACTGTGGTTTGGCGGGGACATCGCTATCGGTTGCAGGCCGATGGACGTTTCGAAGTGCTTGCCCCGGCGGAACCGGCGAACCCGGAGTTAGCGACCAACTAGGCGCTCTTCTTCACCAGTTTTCCATCCTGCAGTCTGAAGACGTCCCCACGCCACGAAACCGTGTGACCCACGAAACTCACCAGCCAAATCATGATGGCGATGGCGTCGCGGAGGGGAATCATCAGGAGCCAGCGCATGGCGTGTCGATCGCCGAGCATTCGCCCACCAACGAAGACGGCGACCGCGTAACGCATGGCCGCGGTAACACCCAACAATTCCCAGGCCCAGACAGCGCCGCTCGCGAGAATCAGCGTCAGCACTGCCCATATCAAGCCAAAACTGATGCCCAGCCCAACATATCCCCAGAAGCGCGAATCGCGGACAGCACGTGCCCAGCGCAGCTGGTGAGCGAGGAATTCGCCCAGGGTATAGCGAGGCAGAAGCGTTTCGACCACAACGTCAGAGAGTTCGACCTTCAGGCCCAGCCCGGCGATGCGGCGGCCGAGGTGATAGTCGTCGGCCAGGTAATCGGCGAGCGCTTCGAAGCCGCCAATTGCGGCGAGATCGCGGCGGCGGAAAGCCATGGTTGACCCCAGAGCGAACTTGATGCCTTCCAGTTGCCGCGCCACCAGCACTCCTGGGCAAAAATCGGTGCTGATTCCGAGAGACTCCAGATGAGAACCCAAAGTTGAATTCGCCACGCCGCGATAAAGGCAGGTGACCAGGCCAGTGTGTGAGTCAGCCAGGGGCGCCAGCACACGGCGCAAGTAGTCGGGTTCGACCCGAATATCACTGTCGTTCACGATCAAGTGTTGATAGCGTGCCTGAGGGAGCATCTGGGCAAGATTGCTGACCTTGATATTGGCCCCAAGCCGTTCGGGGCAAATGATCAGCCGGATGGCACGCTGCGGATATTCGGATTTCAGTCTTTCAACCAGTTTGATGGCGGGATCGTCGGGCTCGCTGACCCCGAAGATGATTTCGTACTCCGGGTAATCCTGCAGGCAGTGGCTGCGAAAGTTTTCGTACATCTCGGGGTCGGTGCCTTTGAGAGGCTTGAGGATGGAGACGGGAGAAAGGGTGCGGGCGCTTGCCTTGGGTTTCCGCAGAAACCTGGCTGCGCTCCAAAGGCAGAGAGCGTAGTAGGCGAGGCTCGCCGCGGTGGCGAGAGCCGTTACAATTTCAAGAGCTCGAAGCGACTGATGAATCATTGAGGCGGACTGTTCGGCGCGACTTTCAGCGGGCTCCTACAAGCCACAGAGGCTTATTCGTAGCGCAGCGACTCGATCGGGTCCAGATTTGCCGCCTTCCACGCCGGATAGATGCCGAAGACCAGACCTTCCACGGCGGCGGACGCGATGCCAAAGATGGTCCAGAAGAGCGACATCTGCGCCGGCAGCGAACTCCAGATTGCCGGGATCGTCCAGGTAATGATTGCACCCAGCAGCACGCCCAGAATCCCGCCCAGCGCGGTCAAGGTAATGGCTTCGAGGGTGAACTGTAAAAGGATGTCACGCTTGCGGGCGCCAATCGCCTTCCTCACTCCAATCTCGCGAGTGCGCTCGGTCACCGAAACCAGCATGATATTCATCACACCCACGCCACCGACAATGAGTCCCACGCTCGAGACGGCGAACATGAAGATGAAAACCGCTCCTGTGATCTGGTTCCAGACGTCGGAAAGCGAATCCTGAGTGAAGATATTGAAGTTGTCGGGAGCGTCGGGCGCCACTTTGCGGCGACGGCGCAGGAGTTCCCGCATCTCATCGATCGCCTTCGGCATGTCGTCATGGGTGGTGGCCTTAACCGTGATCCAATACTGCTTCAATTCCGGATGCAGCTTGCGGAAGGTAGACAGCGGAAAATAAACGATGTTGTCGTTGGGATTACTGCCGCTGTTGAACACATTCTTCTGCGGTTCCACTACCCCGATCACGGTAAACACCTGGCCTTCGATGTTGATTTCCTTGGCTAGCGCCTCGCTCTTGGGAAATAGTGCCGCTGCCGTCTCAGATCCCAGAAGAATGACCGGAGAGTGGTGCTCGTCATCGGTTTCGTTGAACCAGCGGCCTGAGGTCAGAGCAAGATCGTAAACGTCCTTCAAGGAGCCGGAATCGCCTTCGAGAATGGTGTTCTTGGCACGGCGGTCGCCGTATTTCACCACGTACGTACCCTGGCCGAACTCAAGCTGAATGTATTGCAGGGTCGCGTCCACAGCCTTGACGTGGGGCAGGTCTTTCATGGCCATTGCATCGTCGAAGGTGAGTTCCCTGCGCTTGCGTATCTCTTCGGTGGGCCGCCCGAAGGCAAGGGGCTGATGAAAAGCAAAAATAATGTTCGAGCCGAAACTGGTGATTGCCTGCTGAAACTGGTTGTTCATGCCGCGAACAATGGAGGAAATCCCGATGACGACAGCGACGCCGATGACGATGCCGAGTACGGTGAGGGCAGAGCGCAACTTGTTGCTGCGAATGGTATCCAGCGCCATTCGGACGACTTCGCCGTAATCGCCTTTGCGCATCATGTGAGTTCAAAACCTGCCACGGATTTCCACGGATGAACACGGATCAATCTCATAGCTCAAACCTCAAGGCCGCAATCGGATCCAGCCGCGCCGCCCGCTTGGCGGGATAGACACCGAAGAACACGCCCACGCTCGCCGAAACGATCAGGCCCGCAGCCACCGCCCAAAGCTCGATTGAAGAAGGCATACCGATCAGTGCGGTAATACCCTTTGCAAACGCGATCCCAAAAATCACCCCTAACAGCCCCCCGACCAGAGCCATGGTTCCTGACTCGATCAGAAATTGCAGCAGCACGTCCTGACTGCGGGCCCCCATGGCTTTGCGGATGCCGATCTCGCGCGTGCGCTCGGTGACCGAAACCAGCATGATATTCATGATGACAATGCCGCCCACCACCAGCGAGATGGCGGCGATCGCGACCATGGCGATGAAGAACGTGCTGCTCAGGCTCGACCAGATGCTCAGGAATCCCTGGTTGGTTTCCGCCGCGAAGCTATCCGGTTTACCGGGAAGGTCGTGGCGGCGGGCGCGTACGATGACACGGGCCTCATCCATCGCCGCTTCCAGTTGCGAGCCGACTCCGTGGGCCTTTCCAAAGATACGGATGTTGCTGTGGGCACCGAATTGTTTCAGGTAGGTCGTGATCGGAATAGCAGCGTAGTTGTCGCGGCTCTGGCCCAGAGTCTTTCCCTGCTTCTTACCAACCCCAACCACCGTATAGATCTCGCCTTCGATGCGGATCTCCTGGTTGATAGGGTCGGCGCCGGGAAAAAGATTGTCGACGACGTCGGTACCGATGACAGCCACATTCGAGCGGTTGGTGTCATCGTTGTCGTTGATCATACGGCCGGCGGTGAGATCAACATCGAGAATCGCCGCCATGGATGGGGTGAAGCCGCGAATCCAGCAGTCCGCCACCGACTGCTCGCCACGCTTCACATGGCCATCGGTCTTGATGGTGGAAGCCCCGACCAGGGCACACTGCCGGCAGGAATCGCGTACCGCCTCGAAATCCTCCACGGTGAGGTCTTTACGTTTCTGACCCTCGAGCAACTGGTCAACGTTGGTGATGACCGCGCTGGCCTTGCTAACCACAAAAACATCGGCTCCGAGGTTGAATATCTTCTCGGCTACGTAGCCGTTAATCCCGTTTACGAAGGTTACGACCGCAATGACCGCCGCCACCCCGATGACCACACCCAGCAGGGTGAGGACGGAGCGAAGTTTATTCGCCCACAGCGACTGCAGCGCGATGCGAATGGCTTCGAGGGTGGTCATGGGACCGTCGTTGGTCGTTCGTCGTTGGTCGTTGGCTTTGTGACCTCTAGAGTCTAACAAAGAAGGTCCACGGCGCTGCTTTTTGGGCCAACGACCGACGGCCAGCGACGAACGACCAGCTATAATGAGTTGTTGGCAGCTGGACCGGACGGTCGCTCATCGCAAGATGGGAGGAAAGTCCGAACTCCGCAGAGCAGTGTGCCGGATAACGTCCGGGAGGCCGGGTTCAAACCCGGTTTACGGCTAGTGCCACAGAAAACATACCGCCCCGGCAACGGGGTAAGGGTGAAAAGGTGCGGTAAGAGCGCACCGCCGCCGCAGTAATGCAGCGGGCAGGGCAAACCCCACACGGAGCAAGACCAAATAGGGAGGAAGCCTCGGGTTCGCTCGAGGCAGGCACCGGCTCGGCGCCTCAAACCTCCGGGTAGGTCGCTAGAGCCGCGCAGTAATGCGCGGCCCAGAGGAATGACCGTCCTGCGGGAGCAATCCCGTGGACAGAATTCGGCTTACAGGTCCGGCTGCCACAAATGTTTATTTTCAATCGGTTCCAATACAGGTGGAGGTCGTTGTGACGCGGGTGTGACGCCCTCGCAGAGCAACGATACGTCCGTGTTCTTGTTGACTTGACCCCTCCCTCGTTCTTACCATGGGCACGCCATTCGTTTCCTGCGCCACACATGATCGGGCAGACCATCTCGCACTACCGCATCGTCGAGAAGCTCGGCGGCGGCGGGATGGGTGTCGTCTACAAGGCCGAGGACGTGAAGCTGCATCGCTTCGTCGCCCTGAAGTTCCTGCCCGATGATGTTGCCAAGGACGCCCAGGCCCTCGCCCGCTTCCAGCGCGAAGCCCAGGCCGCATCGGCCCTGAACCATCCCAATATCTGCACCATCTACGAAATTGGCGAGCACGACGGCCAGCCGTTCATCGCCATGGAGTTTCTGGACGGCCTGACGCTGAAGCACCGGATGCGGGGCGGCCGCATGGAGACGGAAGTAATTCTGTCTCTGGCGATCGAAGATCGCCGACGCGCTCGATGCCGCACATGCCGAAGGCATCGTCCATCGCGACATCAAGCCCGCGAACATCTTCGTGACCAAGCGCGGGCATGCCAAGATTCTGGACTTCGGGCTGGCGAAGGTTGGACGGCGCCAGATCGTCGAGCAAGATCGCGTCGGCCAACACCCAAACCGGCACGGTGGACGCGGAGCATCTGACCAGTCCCGGTTCGACGCTGGGCACGGTCGCCTACATGTCGCCGGAGCAGGCGCGGGCGAAAGAACTGGATGCGCGCACCGACCTGTTCTCGTTTGGAGCCGTGCTGTATGAGATGGCGACCGGGCAGTTGCCTTTCCGGGGCGAGAGCTTCGGCGGTCATCTTCAACGCGATTCTGGATCACGACCCGATTCCGGCGGTGCGGCTGAATCCCGACGTGTCCGCCGAAGCTGGAACGGATCATCAACAAGGCGCTGGAGAAAGACCGCAATCTGCGCTATCAGCATGCCTCGGAGATGCGGACGGACTTGCAACGACTGAAGCGGGACACGGAGACGGGGCGGATCGCGAGCTGTGAGTTCAGCGACTCAGTGTCATGTGGCGAGGCGGCCGCGTCGGCCGTCCCAAGTGCCGAGCGAAGCTCCGCGGCTGCTGTCGAGCTGCGCTCGACCGGGCGGATGGAGGGCGTCCGCCGCTCCACGTGCTTTCTCGCGAGCCGACGGCTATATTGTGGCGGCTCTGCTGGTGGCTGCTTTGATCGCTGGCGGCTTCTACTACCGCTCCCGCCAACACGCTGCGCAAGCGCCTCACCGACAAAGACACCATCGTTCTCGCCGACTTCGCCAACAGCACGGGCGATGCGGTCTTCGACGACACGCTCAAGACCGCACTCAGCGTTTCTCTGAACCAGTCGCCGTTTCTGAATGTGCTCTCCGAGAACAAGGTCGCGGCGACCTTGAAGCTGATGACCCGCCCTCGCGATACCAAACTCACGCCCGACGTTGCGCGTGAGCTTTGCCAGCGGGCGGGCAGCAAGGCCTATCTTGCCGGATCGATTGCCAGTCTGGGCAGCCAATACGTGCTGGGATTGAAGGCGGTGAATTGCCAGAGTGGAGACCCGCTGGCCGAGCAGCAGGTCACGGCGACGTCCAAGGAGAAGGTGCTGGACGCGCTGGGCGAGGCGGCATCGAAGCTGCGCGGTGAGTTGGGCGAGTCGCTGGCAACGGTGCAGAAGTTCGATGTTCCGCTGTCAGAGGCCACCACGTCTTCGCTCGAAGCTCTGAAAGCGTACAGCCTTGGACGAAAGGCCACTAACGAGAAAGGCCCCGCCGCAGCCCTGCCTTACGATCAACGCGCCATCGAGCTTGATCCGAATTTTGCCATGGGCTACGAGGGCAGTGGGCAACGACTACTTCAGTCTCGGCGAGCTAGGGCGGGCCAGCGAGTACTACACCAAGGCATTCCAGTTGCGGGAACATGCCAGCGAACGGGAAAAGCTGGCGATCACCGCCACCTACTATCAGAATGTAACCGGAGAACTGGATAAAGCGGCCCAGACATATCAGGAGGAGATTGAGAGCTACCCGCGAGACGTCGCGAGCATACGGCAATTTGGGCAACGTGTACGCCGCACAGGGACAGTATGAGAAAGCAGCGGAGGTCACGCAGCAATGCGTGCGCCTTGCACCGGATCGTGTCAGGCCTCTACGGGAATCTCGCCAACAACACCCTCGCCTTGCAGCGCTTCGACGAAGCGCGGCAGATCATCCACGAGGCGCAGGCGCGAAAGCTGGATGATTTCATACTCCACAATGCTCTCTACGCTCTTGCCTTTCTCGGCTCGGACTCGGCGGCGATGGCGGAACAGCAACAGTGGTTTGCGGGCAAGCCGGAAGAGAACTTCGGGCTGGCGCTCGCCTCCGACACCGAGGCGTATGGCGGTCATCTGGGCAAGGCGCGGGAACTGACCAAGCGGGCTGTGGACTCCGCCATTCGGGCGGACAGCAAGGAAAATGGAGCGATCTGGCAGGAGAATGCCGCTCATCGCGACAAGCCGCTTACGGCAATCCTGCGGAAGCGCGGCAGTCAGCGGCAGAGGCTTTGAAGCTGGCTCCCACGAGTCAGGGCGTCGAGGTCGAAGCCGCGCTGGCGTTTGCCATGGCGGGCGACACGGCGCGAGCCGAATCGTTGGCGCAAGACTTGGGAAACGCTTCCCGCTGGACACGCAGATGCAGTCGCTTTGGCTGCCCGCGATTCAGGCGCAATTGGCGCTGGACAAAAAGAACCCTGCTGCTGCCCTGACTGCGCTGCAAGCTGCTTCACCCATCGAGTTCGGGCAGATTGCGTTCGTCGCCAATATTTCCTGCCTCTATCACGTGTACGTACGCGGAGAGGCATACCTGGCAGCCGGACAGGGCAAAGCAGCCGCCGCCGAGTTTCAGAAGATCATCGACCACAGCGGCATCGTCTGGAACTGCTGGACGGGAGCGTTGGCGCATCTGGGAGTGGCGCGGGCGAATGCGTTGCAGGCGAGAACCTCGCAGGGTGCAGATGCCGATGCCGCCCGCGTCCGGGCGCTCGCCGCTTACAAAGATTTCCTCACCCTCTGGAAAGACGCCGACCCCGACATCCCCATCCTGAAGCAAGCCAAAGCGGAGTACGCGAAGCTGCAATAGAGAACGCTCCACGGGATCGGGCTTTCTGTGACGCCGGTGTGACGCAAAACCTGCCATCACTGACAAAGCTGACATCATTGACAGTTCGCGTAGGTTCCGATTTAAGGCCGGAATCGGCTACGATTCCAAAAAGTTGATCGATAGCGTGAGAGGACAGGTCGGAATTCGTTGAGAGCGTATCTGGGTATTGACGGCTTGCCAAACCAGGACGATTCCGGACGAGTGGTCGGAGATTCAAGAAAGACTGATCGGGACACTCAGATCAGTACCGGAGCCATCGCTCGACATTTGCGTGCCAGGTTGGAGCTATCCGCAAAATCCCAGCGGCGGGCGGAGCCTTCGTGACTTCGCGGCCGTCATACGCCATGACACAGACAGCAAGTCGTGCAGAGCATCAGGCTCGATGCGCGACAGACGGACCAGCACCAAAGGATAGCTTCGATAGTAGTCCGTCAGGTAGTACGTCTCGGGCGCATCCTCCACGAGCCTTTCGCTGTCTTCAAACTCGGCTCGCACCACGAGGGTGTCTGGTTCCGCGGATGGATGCATGGCAAGGCCAGCCATGAAGATGCCATCCACTTTCAGCACGGGTGATCCGTCGTACTTCGTGGTTGCCTCGACGTGCGGCAACGTCAGCCCGACAGTCCTGACAATGTCAAAAGCGTCTGTCGCTAGTTGCTTGACCGGGCTTCGTTTCATCGCTACAGGTCTCCATCGTCAGGCGACTCGGAAGCTAGGCGGCGACGAACTGCTGTCCGCCGTCGATGTCATAGGTTGCGCCCGTGAGGGCGGTGTTGGTCATGATGTGTACGGCGAGCGCGGCCACGTCCGCCGGCCCGACCACGCGTCCGATGGGAAGCGTGGTGCGAAGCTGGTTGCGACGTTTTTCGAGCTGATCGCCCAGTAGTTCCGCGGACAACGGCGTGTCCACGAATCCCGCGGCGATGAGGTTGACTCGCACGGGCGCGATTTCAAGCGCCAGGTTAGCGATGAGGGCGGGGAGCGCAGCGGTGACTGCGCCAGCGATGCTCATGCCGATGGCTGGGCGTCGACCACCGGTGCCGCCCATGAAGATCAGTGTCCCTCCCGGTCGCACTTTGTTGGCGGCGCTGCGCGCGACGTAGAGTGCCTGCAAGAGGTGCTCGCCGATAAGATCACGTATCTTCGCGAAATCCATATCGGCGAGGCGCCCGTAGTAAGGCCGACCGGCTGTCACCATCACGTGGTCGATTGCCGGGAGGTCACGGAAGAACCGATCGAGAGCAACAGAATCCGCAGCGTCGAATGCCGCGGTACTCACGGCATCAACCTCACTGGCAGCGTGCTGGAGGCGCTCGGCATTCCGGCCGGTGAGGATCACGTTGGCCCCTTCCGCACGTGCACGACGTGCCGTTTCGAATCCGATGCCAGCGCTACCACCGATCACAACAACGGTCTGCCCAAGGAGCTCCGGTTCACGGTGGATGGGAGAAGGGGTAGTTATGGTGCTCATGGTTCCTCCGATTCGGCTAGTATACTTCCGCACCTCTTTACCAGAGCATAACCTGGAAGAATGGATATCTTGAATGGCTGATTCTCCCATTACCCCACGCGAAAAGGACTTTGCCGCCTGGTATCAGGACGTGATCTTACATGGCGATATGGCTGAGCCCGCTGAAGTGGTCAAGGGCTGTATGGTGATCAAGCCTAACGGTTATTCCGTTTGGGAGGTTCTTCAGCGCGAACTCGACGATCGATTTAAAGCAACCGGCCACCAGAACATCTATCTTCCCTTGCTCATTCCACAGAGCTTCTTGAATAAAGAGGCGGAGCATGTTGAGGGCTTCTCACCAGAATTGGCCGTAGTCACCTATGCCGGAGGAAAGCAACTGGAAGAGCCCTATGTGATCCGGCCTACCTCGGAGACCCTGATCGGCCATTTTTTCTCCAAATGGATTCATAGCTACCGCGATCTTCCGATGTTATTCAATCAATGGGCAAACGTGGTTCGATGGGAACTACGTACCCGCATGTTTCTTCGCACTACTGAATTTCTATGGCAGGAGGGGCATACGGCCCACGCAACCCATGAGGAGGCGCTGACCGAAGTGCTTCGGATCCTCGACCTGTATGCACAGGTTGCGCAAGATGTGATGGCCATGCCGGTAATCAAGGGTGTCAAGACGCGGGCCGAGAAGTTTGCTGGAGCCGCGCGATCGTACTCCATTGAAGCCATGATGCAGAATGGCTTGGCGTTGCAGGCTGGGACTAGCCACGACCTCGGCCAAAACTTCGGCAAGGCCTTCGACGTCCGGTTTCAAAGTAAAGAGGGAAAGCTTGAATACGTGTGGCAGACAAGCTGGGGAGTTAGTACTCGCCTGATCGGAGCTTTGATCATGACGCATTCGGATAATAAGGGACTCGTCCTCCCTCCGAAGATCGCCCCGGTAAAGTGTGTTTTGGTGCCAATTTACCGTAAAGACGAGGAACGCTCGCAAGTGATGGAGGTCGCCACAAAACTGGCGCAAGACCTAGGCTGCCAGGTTGATGTGCGAGAGGGTCTCACACCCGGAGCGAAGTTCTTTCACTGGGAACGCTATGGCGTTCCTATGGTGTTTGAACTCGGTCCGCGAGATGTGGCGGCTGGCAATATTGTGATGAAGCGTCGCGACACTGGGGAAAAGGAGATCCTGCGGCAAAGTGAAGCTGTCGCGAAGTTCACCACCACATTGGAAACAATGCAGAGCGCTCTCTATACCAGAGCCAAAGAACGCCTAAAGGCCAACACAGTCCTGGCCAACTCGATAGAGGAAGTTGAAGCAATCCTCAATGAGGCCACGGCCGAAGAGGGTGGCGGAAAGTTTGTCATGGCTCATCTGAAAGATGATCCGCAGAACGATGCTCGAATCAAACAGTTAAAGGCCAGTGTGCGTAATATTCCCTTGGTGGACGAGTGGGACGGTCCAGGCAGGTGCATTCTCAGCGGTGAGATAGTCGACCGTCGAGTTGTGATCGCAAAGGCGTACTGAACACCGCCGAGCTTGCTGAGGGAAACCGGACCGGAATTGAATGCCCTGGCATCGTCGTACATACAGCCAACGGCCGTCTTGACAGTAGTCGTTTAGACGATTATCCTTAGAACATGGAGACAACCGTGGAACCGCGCAGGCGCAAGCCGCGCATCGGCAGCCCGGAGGAGGCAGCGTTTCTGGACCTGCTGCGCACCACCGACATGCTGTCCCGGGGCCTGGTCAGAGTTCTAAAGACCGAGGACCTTTCCGCGACGCAGTACAACGTGCTCCGCATCCTGCGTGGCGCACCGGACGGACTTCCCTGTGGCGAAATCGCCAGCCGCATGATTACCCGAGACCCAGATGTCACCCGTCTGCTCGACCGCCTGGAAAAGCGGCAACTGATCTCGCGCTGCCGCGAAACCAAAGACCGGCGAACGGTGATGGTGCGGATATCGCCGGAAGGCCTGAAGGTCTTGGCGCGGCTCGATGAACCGGTGCAGGCCGGCCATCGCCAACAGCTGGGCCACCTGGGGCGGGAGCGCCTCATCGCTCTGACCGAACTTCTGCTAGCCGCCCGCAGCCAAGTGGCTTGATTTATTGGCTTTAATACTTGTTGCAACGATTATTGGTGTAACGCATCAAATCAATTGCGCTACATCAGGAAAGGAACCTACTATGAGCGCAACGGCTACTCCGCAAGATCGCAACCACCACCTGGAACATCGACCCGGTTCATACCGTGGCCGAGTTCAAAGTGAAGCACATGATGGTTTCCAACGTGAAGGGACACTTCACCGGCGTCAAAGGCGTCCTGACAGCTGGATGCGAATGACTTGACCAACTCTCGTGTCGAGGCCTCGATCGACGCGGCTTCCATCAACACTCGCGAGCCGCAGCGCGACACTCATCTCAAGAGCGCGGATTTTTTCGACGTGGAGAAATTTCCGACTCTGTCCTTCAAGTCGACGCACGTGAGCCGCGACGGCGATGGCGAACTGGCTGTGGCCGGCGACTTGACGATTCATGGCGTCGACCCGCAATGTGGTGTTCGACGGTGGAAGGACCTGACGCCGCCGACCAAGGATCCCTGGGGAAATACTCGCATGGGGCTGTCGGCGATCACCAAGATCAACCGCAAGGACTTCGGCCTGACCTGGAATGCGGCGCTCGAGACCGGTGGCATTCTGATCGGCGACGAGGTCACCATCACCTTGGAAGTTGAGTTCGTTAAAGCCTAAGATGAGCTGCCACGCCGCAGTCTAGCCAAGACCGCCGCGCGGCGCAGAGAAGAGGAAGCCATGTCACTCCGACCAGTAAGACAGATTATTCAACCTAAGCCGACAATCGAAGGCGCCGGCGTAAAGCTACAGCGTGCTTTCGGCTTCGGCAAAACCAAGGATTTCGATCCTTTCCTGCTGCTGGATGATTTCCGCAACGAGCAGCCGGAAGATTATCTGGCGGGATTTCCCTGGCATCCGCATCGCGGGATCGAGACCATCACTTACGTGCTTGCAGGCTCAGTCGAGCACGGCGACAGCCTCGGCAACAAGGGCAAGATGACTGCAGGGGATGTCCAGTGGATGACGGCCGGCAGCGGCATTATGCACCAGGAGATGCCCAAAGGAGACAAGAACGGCCGCATGCATGGGTTCCAGCTCTGGGCAAACCTGCCGGCGTCATTGAAGATGACCGACCCGCGCTACCAGGACATTCCGTCGAGCGCGATTCCCGAGGTCACGGAAGATGACGGTACGCAGGTGCGGGTGGTTTGCGGCGAATTTGGAGGTAAGAAGGGTCCAGTGGAAGGCGTTGCCGCGGATCCCAACTATCTTGACGTGTCGGTTCCACCGGGACAAAAGAAGCGGTTGAAAGTCGAGACCACGCGCAATGCCTTCGCCTACGTGTTCGCAGGCTCGGGCAGCTTTCGCGACGCCTCGGATCCCCGTGCCGTGTTGACCGAGCAAGCCGCAGACCCGAACGCGAAGGCCAACTATGACGCTAGCAATCACTCCCTGGTGCTGTTCGACCGCGGGGATGAGATCCTGGTGCAAGCGGGGGACGAGGGTATCCGTTTCCTGCTGGTATCGGGCAAGCCGATCGAGGAGCCTGTCGCCTGGTATGGCCCGATTGTGATGAACACCCAGGAACAGCTAAGGCAGGCGGTCGCCGAACTACAGAACGGCAGCTTCATTAAGCACCGCTGATCGCGGACAGAGGGTGAGCCAGCCTCGCCCTCACGTTCGTTCCCGCCTCGGTAACACATTGGATTTACAAGCCTTTCGCTGGACAAATCGAAGAAAACCAAAGATTCGGTGAGCGCCCCTATTCGCTTGACAGGGTGGGTTAGGGAAAGAAAGAATCACGATAACTCTATGTAAGTGAAGGGCGCTCTCAAGCCCGCCAGAGTCGGCGGCGCCGAGAGTCCAAAATGACAAAAGCAGGCACTTCCGCGCAGGCCGCTCCGGTGGCAACTGCGTTGATCATTTCCGACGATGAAGCCACGATCGGGCAACTGACCGAGAGTATGCAGCAGTTCGCGATCTCGGCGGAAGTGTGCCGGGACGCCGGGTTTGCCTTGCAGTCGTTGAATCGTCGGCATTACGAGGCGGTGGTGGTTGACCTGAAAATGTACCAGGCCAAGGAGATTATGGAGCGGGTGCGCTTGTCTCCTTCCAACCAGACGGCCACGACCTTTGCCATCACCGAGGGACCGGGAACAAAATCGGCATCGGTGTTCAGCGCTCGAGCCAATTTTGTCCTGGAGAGGCCAGTTTCGGAGGAGTCCCTGAGCCGCAGTCTGAGGGCCGCGTATGGGATCATCATGCGCGAGCGCCGCCGTTATTTTCGTTGTCCGGTCGCGATTCCGGTAATGGTGCGCAATCAGGAAGGTCGGGAAACTCAGTGCCAGACCATCAATATCAGTGAAAGCGGAATCGCGATTCGCATTCCCGCGCCGGTAAAGGTGGAAACGGAAGTAGCGGTGCGATTCAACCTTCCGGAGAACCAGACGCGATTCGTAATCCAATCAAGGATTTGCTGGAGCGACCCTACCGGCCGTACCGGCCTGCAGTTTCTGAATCTGGCCTTGCCGCAAAAAACGGAACTGCAAGCGTGGCTCTCGCGCCGGCTGGAAGAAGTGCTGCCCGAAGCGGTCGCCAGCAAATTCCAGAAGCCCGCCGAATCATAGCCCTGCGGCAGGCCAGATCGATGGGAAACTTCTACACCAATTTCACAATCTTCGGCAGGGATGCCGCCACCGTCTTGGCGGCTGCGAGAGAATTGGGCAGGACGGCCTACGTTGTAGATTCTCCGAAAAATGCGACAGTCTTCTTCGACAAGTTATGTGACGATCAAGATACCGACGAAATCGAGCGGCTCGGTGCGAATTTGTCCGAGCGTCTGTCGGCTCCCGTTCTTGCATCTCTGAATCACGACGATGACCATCTTCTGCTTTGGATCTTCAACGGTGGAAAGCGGGCTGCATATCATTCGTGCTTTGATGCGGCGGATTTCGCATGGGCGCTTTCGAGGATCCGCGGCGGCGTTGCTGTGTATCCGTTTCTGTTCGTAGTGTTAAGTTGGCCCGTCGTTATTTTTCAGATCTTTCGCCACGGGATGCTCAGGGCCTTGCTCGCTCTTCCACCTGCATCAGTAGGGTTTGGCTATACCTATCTTCACCGAGGGGAGCTTCCGCCCGGCATCTCCGGCGAGGATCTCAAGAGCGTTTAGCCACTGGGGGCCCCGGCAGTTCGTGACCATCGTTGCCCTCGGCCACCGCTCGTAGACGCTAGGCAATCGAGCTTTGCACGATTAACAGCCAGCGGCTATGATGACAGAGTACCGTTTTCAAGCCATCCATCAGGAGTCATCTTCTATGTCAGCACCCAGCCGACGGCCGGAGATTCGCCGGCGTCGTACTCGCAAGGAAAAGGTCCTCCAACTGCGTAAGCGTCTGGCGGCCGCCACCACGGAAACCGATCGCAAGCGCATCGAGCAAAAGCTGCATCGCCAGGGCCTGGTCTCACCGGGAACCCCTCTGCTCAAGAACGCCTGAAGCGCCACTTCCCTTTCCAACTCAAGAACTGGCAAGGGTTTTGGGGGCCTGCTGCCTGGCGGTGGAGCGCCGTATCGCGGCCACTTCTGCATAGACTTCGAGAATGCGGCGGGCTGAGGCATCCCAGGAAAACTTCTTGGCCTGTGCGTAGCAACGTTTCTTGATCTCATCGCGGGCCGGCTGATCGAGCATCAGGTGGAGCAGTGCCCGCATGATTTCGAAAACGTTCTCGGGATTTACCAGCACGGCCGCGCTGCCCACAACTTCGGGCAGTGACGAAGTATTGGAAGTCACGACCGGAGTACCGTGGGCCATCGCTTCCAAAGGCGGCAGCCCGAAGCCTTCGTAGAGGGACGGGAAAACAAAGATCTTGGCCGCATCGTAAAAGACCCGCAGCATTTCGATGGGAATGAATCCGAGGAAGCGCACATCGTTCTGCACGCCGCTGCGGATCACGGTACGGCGCAGGTCAGGATGCTTGGAAAGCTCGTCGCCGATGATGATCAACTTCAGGTCGGGAAATTTTCCTTCCTTCTCCAATTCCGCCTTCAGGGCAGAAAAAGCTTCGATGATTCTCACCACGTTCTTGTGCGGACTGATACGGCCCGCGTAAAGCAAAAAGGGATACCGGATCAGGTAACGTTCCGCCAGCACCTGGCGGTCAGCGTCGGTCGCATGTCCATGTAAGAAGCGCTCGTCGATGGCGTTGTAGACCACTTCAATATGAGAGGCCGGGATGCCAAAAACGTTTTCGATCTCGCTTTTGGTGAAATTGGAAACGGCGAGAATTCTGCCGGCGCCTTTCAGGACTCTCCGTGTGAAATGTTGATGCATTGACCGGCGCAGGCTGGACTGGGCGTGCGCCTGGTACATGTGCTCCAGAAGATCGTGTACGGTCATGACGTAGGGACAGGGCAGGGTGCGAGGCATCCAGAAGAGATGAGGGATGTGCACTAGGTCACACTGCAGGCGTTTGAGGATAGCGCGAAACTCAAGGTAGCCTCTGGCTCTGGTGCCGTCGTCGAGCAGAGGGATGGTCTTGAAGTTCGGCGGCAGCGGGCCGATTTCCTCCACTTTCTCTGGCGAACCAATGAGGAAATACTGATTGGTGTGATCCAGACGACCGAGGGCGCGAACCACGTTGCGAGTGTAGGTGCCGACGCCGAACTCGGTCATGCGCCGGATATCAATGGCGACCTTCACGAGAGGATTTAACCACAGAGGGCACGGAGGGGCACAGAAAAATCCTGGCTATAGAGCAAAACGTGGAGATCGGGACACGGTGTTCCATGGCAGTCTCTGGATTGCATAACGCCGAGGGCCAACAATCACGTGTTTCTGAAATGTACCCACACATAGGTAATCAGAGCGACAAAACCAAACCCCAGCGTGCAAACGATCACGGTCGGAATCCAGAAAAGAAGTACTCGAAGCCACCTGCTGGTGAGCCGACTCGCTGAAAAAAGCAAAGCAGAACTGGAAACGGCTAGAACCCAGAATACGGGCGAGAAGATGGTCTCCAGCAGTCCTCCAGAAACTGCTCCCAGTCCTGTTGCTTTCTGCTCACTGATTAACTTCAAGAAGGACCCGGTGCCAACGATGCCGATAAATATCGCAGTGAATCCACTCAGCCCGATTCTCAGGTAGATCATGGCATTCTCGACAGTCTCTTCTGGCGAACCATCCCGTACTTCTTGCGATCGATACGTTTCAAACAGCCCTCGGTAAGACCAAAGGGCATACACGCCACACCTCTCAGGCCCTGACCTCCGCGTGCGCCTTGGCCCTGCGCTCGGGATAGAGCGGAAAAGTATCGGCCAATCCCAGAACCTGCTTGCGGATTTTTCCAAGTACGGCGGCATCGGTGCGATGCTGCAGTGCCTCCGCGATCCAGCGGCCTACCTGCTTCATCTCTACTTCTTTCATGCCCCGCGTAGTCAACGCGGGCGTGCCGATGCGGATGCCGCTGGGCTTCATGGGCGGATTGGTATCGAATGGGATTGCGTTCTTGTTGACTGTAATTCCTGCGTCGCCCAAGGCTTTCTCGGCGTCACTGCCCAACATGCCTTTGGCGAACACGTCCACAAGCATGAGGTGAGTGTCGGTGCCGCCGGAGATGATGCGATAGCCCTCGGCCGCAAGACTCTCAGCAAGGACCTTGGCATTGGCGACTACTTGGCGAGCATAATCGCGGAAGGAAGGCTGCATCGCCTCGAGGAAGCAAACCGCTTTGGCGGCAATGATGTGCACCAGCGGCCCACCCTGCATCCCGGGGAACACCACTTTGTCGATGGCCGCCGCGAACTCTTGTTTCGAGAGAATCATGCCGGCGCGCGGACCGCGCAGCGTCTTATGGGTTGTCGAGGTCACGATATGGGCATGCGGCACCGGCGAAGGGTGCGCGCCACCGGCAACCAGTCCGGCAAAGTGTGCCATATCCACCAGGAAGAGCGCGCCGACTTTGTCGGCAATCTTGCGCATGCGTGCGAAGTCAATGATGCGGGGATACGCGCTGCCTCCGCCGATGATGAGCTTGGGATGTTCTTTTTCCGCCAGCTTTTCCAGATCGTCGTAGTCGATGGTCTCGGTTTCTTTGGTGACGCCGTAGGGGACAATCTTGTACGTCTTACCGGAAAAATTCAGGTGATGGCCGTGGGTGAGGTGCCCGCCATGCGCCAGATTCAGGCCGAGGACGGTGTCGCCAGGTTGGATCACCGCCGCGTAGGCTTCCATGTTGGCCTGCGATCCGGCGTGCGGCTGCACGTTGGCGTGCTCGGCGCCGAACAACTTCTTGGCGCGGTCGCGCGCCAGGTTCTCCACGATGTCGGCGTACTCACAACCTCCGTAGTAGCGCTTACCGGGGTAGCCTTCAGCGTATTTATTGGTAAACACCGAACCCATGGCCTCCAGCACGGCTTCGCTGACGAAGTTCTCGGAGGCAATCAGTTCCAAGCCCTCGTGCTGGCGGCGGACTTCGTCGTCAATGGCGGTGGCAACTTCTGGATCGACATCCACCAGGGGAATCGACATCGGGTTTTTCATTTCACTTCTCCGGCTGGGACATAACTCGCGGCTTTATTGTAACCCGTGGGATGGCTCGCCGATGTTGTGTTACTATTCCGCCGCCACAAGGAGATTCGCATGCGGGCTTGCATGATGGACTACCCCCCTACGCTGCAAGCGGTGCTGGAGGACAACCGCCCCCCGCGTCTCCCGCTGGAATTCGCTCCGCCATCCCATCACACCAAACTGTGATGCCGGTCATAGGAGGGGTAGTCTAAGTGCCCTAGGTTAAGAGCTGGCTCATTCTTGGGCCTGCAAGGTGCTTTCATGCAAAAAACCACAAACCCTCTGGCGCTTCCTAACCCCTTCACTCTGGTTTCTCCTCTTGCTGCCGTGCGCCTGGGCCTCGGACCGGCGTGTCGAAGCCATCCCATCGACGCCGTCGGGCGCTTCCGCTGAAGCTCAACACCAAAACGCAAGCTCTGCAAGAGTGACTCCCAACCCGATTCGGCATTTTGTCTTCATTATTAAGGAAAATCGCAGTTTTGACAGCTACTTCGGAGCCTTTCCGGGAGCTGACGGCGCAACTCAAGGCACAAGCTCAACCGGTCAGGCGATTCCCCTTACTGCGATGCCGGACATTACTGCTCACGATCTCGACCATACCAACCAAGGCTCCCTCACCGACATGGATAACGGCAGGATGGATGGCTTTGACCTGCCCCCCTACGGCACCGCGGACGGCGATCTCTTGCCCTACAGACAGTTCACGCAAGCGGGGATTCCAAACTATTGGGCGTACGCTCAGAACTTCGTGCTCGCGGATCACATGTTCGCTTCGATGCATGGACCGAGTTTTCCCAATCACCTGTTTACCGTCGCGGCCCAATCTGGCGGAGTACTTGAAATTCCTCTCCCCGAGGCAGCCTCGCCCCCTCATACCGGTTCCGGATTTGGGTGGGGATGCGACTCGAACCCGCTAATGACGGCGCGGACTCTCGATTCCGATGGGGATCTCGACGCTGAGTTTCCTTGTTTCGACTTTCCCACCCTGGCCGACAGCTTGGAGAGTGCAGGCCTCACCTGGAGATACTATGCGCCGTCTCAAGGGGAATCGGGATACCACTTCTCCACTCTGGATGCGATTGACCACATCCGGAATACCAATCTTTGGCAGGAGCACGTTGTGCCAAACACTGATTTCGTCACGGATGCATTGAGTGGGCACTTACCTGCGGTTAGCTGGATTGTCTCGGGTGCCGAAAGTGAGCACCCGCCGGACAGCACCTGCGTGGGGGAAAACTGGACTGTAGAGCAGATCAACGCAGTCATGCAAGGACCAGACTGGAGTTCCACGGCAATTATCGTCACCTGGGATGACTTCGGCGGATTTTATGACCACGTGGTCCCGCCGGTGGTGGACGGGGTTAGTTTGGGCATTCGGGTTCCGGCGCTGATCATCTCTCCCTACGTGTATGCCGGACACGTCTCCAACACGCAATACGACTTTTCGTCAGTGCTCAAGACCATTGAGAAGGCTTTCAGCCTACCGCCGCTGACCGAGTGGGATACGAAAGCCAATGATCTTTACGACAGCTTTAATTTCGATCAAAAGCCTCTGCCCCCTCTGGTTTTGCAGCCGCGTTCGTGCCCTGTAAGTTCGGCTTCTTTCGTTCAATTCGGCCCCCAAGGGATTGGCACTCGCAGCGCGCCTTCGATCGTGCAGCTTACGAATCATCAGGCCACCCCCCTTACCATCTCGAAAGTAGCAATCACTGGGGACTTCACCCAGACAAACCGCTGTACGCAGATTTCGCCGGGCTTCCTGTGCAGAGTGGCAGTCACCTTCGCCCCCAAAGCTACAGGGCTCAGGACCGGTCAGTTGACCATCACTGACAGTGACCCTACCAGCCCCCAGGTGGTGCAGTTGCAAGGGATGGGCAGCCTGGTTAATGCCGCACCTCTGTACCCTGGTGTCACCTTTTATCACGTCACCTTTGGCAGCAGGAAGACGGAGAATGTGACCCTGACGAACGTCTCTGCCACTCCCGTGCTCGTTTCTGGCTTGGCCATTGTTGGCATCAGCGCCGCAGACTTTTCTCAGACGACCAGTTGCGCCGGGGCCATACAGCCCGGAGGCCAATGTACATGGCAGGTGACTTTTGCACCCACTCCTCAAAATTACGACTTCAGAGGAATCGAAACCGCCGCTCTGGCTGTGTACAGCAATGACCCAGCCAGCCCCGCTACGATTAGGTTGACGGGGGTCGGTACTGCTCTTGCGACACCCGGCAATATCACCTTCGGCAAACAACCGATCGGTCAACGCAGCGCTCCCCAGGCTGTTAAATTGAAAAATACCGGCCTTACTCCAATCACGTTCTCCAGTGTTGACACCATCGGAAGTTACTCGCAAAGCAACACCTGCGGTTCGGTCTTGCAGCCGGGCGCATCATGTCAGATCACAGTGATCTTCACTCCGACTCTGCAGGGGGTAAACTACGGCGCTCTCAATCTCAATGACAATGATGGGACCAGCCCGCAAGAAATATTCTTGACCGGGACGGGAGTGGGATCAAACGATCAGGCACCAACCTTGCGGGACGACGTCGATGCCTTACGCCGGGATAACTCCATGCCACCGAACAAACGGTCGAAGAAGAGCTGCTCTGAAGTTTTTCCCCTGCCTGGGGTGCAAAAGCCCACGAGCCAGTGTGAAGAGGTCGAGTCCAGTGACTGTGGGGGCCCGCCTGACTGCGCCTGCGAAATTGACGAGCGCCTGGTTCGGATCCAGTGTAAAGAAGGCTCGTATGCCCTCTGCGTCGAAGACGACAAAACCTGTATTGATGAGGACTAGGATCGGGGGGCGCAAAGCCTGACGATGTGCAGAACGGAACAGGAGTAAACGCTCATCGCTGGTAGCCTGCTTCTAGGCGCTGTCAAATGCCGTTCGCAAGAACGACGCAATCTGCCAGCCGTCGATGAACTTGTAAGGCGTTTCGCCGGTAGTGTAATGCCCGCAGGGTAAGACGAAGACCTTGTGGTCCAACCCCCGCCTTTGGAATTCGTGGACCGCATCACGAGAAAATTCTGGAAGGAAGGTCAGATCGTAATTGGCATAAATGATGAGCGACTTCTTGGGCCAGCGCGCGAACTGATCGAAATAGGACATGGGGCTGACCGCGCTCCAGAGCTGGCGTAGGCGATCAAGATCGATTTGCGCCTCGATGCCTTCGCGGATATGGCGGGTAGATTGGCCGTGCCAGACTACGTCCGCCACATAAGTGGAGGCGTGATTGAAAGCGGCCACGCGAATGCGGGGATCGTGCGCCGCGGCGAGAAAGGCGTAGCAGGAGCCGAGGCTTGTACCCACAATGCCCAGACGGCTGTAGCCCTGGGATTCGAGCCAATCGAAGCAACAGCGGGCATCGATCACCCCCTGGCGGCAGGCGTCCAGAGTACGGCCAATGTTAGCGGAGACGGCGTAATCGGCACGCCTGGTCTCGGCGGGCATGCGAATGTCGTGATAAGGCATGGTCAGCCGTAACACTGAAATTCCAATCAGATTGAGCGCCTGGCACAGGCTGGTGTAGGCGATGGCATCGGCATTCCAGTGCGGCATCAGCACCACTGCGCGTTTTCCGCGAGTGGGGAACCAGCGCGCGTTGACCAGATTGTTCTCCGGAAACGGCGAGCGCACCGGCGAAGTGAAGCGCAGGAAATCGGCGTGGGTGCCGCGGACTTTGTCTTCCAACTTTTGATCGGGAACTTCACGGGTGCTGAAGACCTGGACTTCGCGCCGTTCCAGGCGAAAATCGGCTGGCTTCCGGTAAGAGTAGAAGTCGTCGCTGGAGGCCACGATCCGCTGGTTGAACTCGCGGAGAAAATGTTCGCCATCTTCGGGCAGGTGGCCGGGGGCATAGCCATTGCGGCAAGGCCAGTCGCGAGCCCACTCCACACCCCACTCCAACGGGCGCACCACCCGGTTGTTGTCCACCGAGGTGAGACGGTGCTCCCAGTCATACATCCATTGGGCATAGCGCGAGGGCATGAAGCTTCAAGCATAGCAAACGGTTCGCGGACAATCAGCCTCGGCACAGTGAAGCGCAACAACAAGCATTGGATGGTGGTGCAGTGGAGTTGGCAGCGATTCTGTTCGAGTGAAGCCGACGAACTAACCTCAGACTCTCGACAACCAGCCCGATGGCCCGTTTTGAAACTGTTGAAATGTTTTTCTCAAAGTAATGAGCGTTCCGCGCTGCCAACTTCGCCTGCTCGTGACAACCTGTAATCGACTCAAGCATGGGTCAATTTGCATGTAGCTACAATCGGAGTTACAATGGAGTGGGAGTGGGACGAAAGCAAGAATCGGGCGAACCTCATAAAACATGGGTTCGATTTTGCCGATACAGAAGAGATGTTTCGCGGCTTGCTGATCGTCGACCCGGATACGCGGGAAGATTACGGGGAAACGCGCTGGAACGGTGTCGGCGTGATTCGCGGCCGCATCGCATACGTGGTCTTTACGGAACCCGACCCGGAAACCATTCGCATCATCTCACTGAGAAAGGCAACCCCTCGTGAAAGGGAACAATACGAAAAGGCGATCAAGGACAGACTGGAAACGCATTGACGCGATGCAGGATTCGGATATAGACCTCTCCGAATTTCCGGAACTGGGCCCCGACTTCTTTGCCCGCGCAATACTATGGCCGGGGCCGAAGAAGCAGATCACGCTGCGAATCGACCCGGATGTACTCGCCTTCTTTCGCAAGCAGGGCAGGGGCTATCAATCCACCATCAACGCTGTCCTGCGCAAATACGTAGAAGCTCGCAAGAATGAATAGGTATTACGACCCGCGGTTGTCTCGCCGCGGAGATCGCACAGAAATTCGGCAGGAGTTAGGGAATGTGCCGCCGCGGCACGCGCTTCGAGATCCCGCAAAGAATCTCGTAAAGCACAGTATTCGCCAGGGCCGCGTGCTCGCGTGCGTCTACAGTGAGGCCTTCGGAAGATCCCAGCAAAATGGCCTCGTCTCCTACCTCGATTCCCGGCAGGCCGGTGACGTCCACCAGTGTGAGGTCCATGGAAATGCGTCCCACGATGGGGGCATAGTGCTCGCGCACAATGACGCGACCGCGCGAGGACAGCGCGCGGTTGAAGCCGTCGGCGTATCCCACGGGGAGCACGGCGATACGCGCCGGGGCCTTAGTCACGTAGATGCCCCCGTAACCCAGAGCCTGGTTGGCGCGCACGTCGCGTAGAGAAAGAATGCGAGTCTTCCACGTGAGCACCGGTTTGACTCCAAGCCGTAACCCGCTGCCGCTCACTTCCCTGCCCGCCCGCTCGAACGGCAAGAAATAACCGTAGAGGGCGATGCCCGGACGCACCATGGTGTTCCAGGACTCGCGCCGCGAGATCACTGCGCCGGTGTTGGCAGCGTGAATCAGTGGCGGGTCGATGCCGTCATTGCGCAGGAATTGCCGCACCTGCTCGAAACTCTGCAACTGCTCGGCCACGGAAGGCGCGTCGAGGATTTCCGAAGAGGCCAGATGGGTGGAAAGCCCTTCTACGACGAGATGTGGCGCCGCCTTCAGCGCGGCAACAATATGGCGCAAGTCCTGCGGCGAGGCGCCAAGGCGTCCCATGCCAGTGTCGACTTTGAGATGGACGGAGTGTTTCGCCGAAAGGCGGGCGGCAGCTCTTTCGAAGAGCTCGATCTGTCCCGGTTCCCAGACAGTTGGGGTCAGGTTGAGGCGGACGATTTCTTCTTCTTCTCCACGCCAGAAGCCGGTCAACAACAGAATGCGGCCGCGAATGCCGGCTTCGCGAAGTGGAATCGCTTCATCGAGCGAAGTAACGCCGAACCAGCGCACGCCTTCTTCTTCCAGCGCGCGGGAACATTCGACTGCGCCGTGACCGTAGGCATCAGCCTTTACGATGGCGCAGACGCTCACGCCGGCACCGATGTGCTTCTGCACTGCCCGAAAATTCTGGCGCAACGCGGTCAGAGATACTTCGGCCCAGGTGGGACGGGTTGCAACTCGCTTGGCAAGTTCGATGGTGGCCACTGCAGTCGATTATAGCGGTCACAAGCGCAGGGATGAGGTTACGGGTGGGCTACGTCGGGCACGTGCCGATGGGAATGGTTCCCGCGCCGAGACGTCAGAAGAAGCAAACTTACAGCAACGCCCTAGATCGTTGGACCTACAATATGGCGCGGCTTGAAGCCGCGCCCTTTCAAAGCCACACAACTATCCGCCGGGGCAAGACCAACAGCCCAGCCACAGCAAGCGCCTGAGCTGCGAACGAAGCCAGCGCAGTCCAACCCCGATGAGAGCGGTTGGCCCAGGAATCATCAGAGATGTAGTCGGCAAACATGGCGGCCTCCTCGGTGCTTCTCTATAAAGACACCGGCGAAGGCAGGCTCGGCACCAAACCTCAGTAATGAAAAAGGCCGCGATTTTCGCGGCCTTGCTGGAACTTTCTTGACGCCTTGGGTGTCCCCGACTATTTCGGCGGCGGGGTAGTAGTTTGCGGCTTGGGCTGGGCCGGGGCTGCTGGCTTGGCACCAGTGCCAGACTTCTGTATCGGAGCCGCCGGCTTGGCCGGAGCGGGCACGCCGGACTTCACGTTATACGCCTCGACAATCGCCCGGGTGATGTCCACCTGGGGAGCAGCCCAGAGCACCGGGCCCTGCGGCCAGGCATTCGAGGTGTCCACGATCATCCCAAAGCCGGTGGTTTGAGCATAGCTCACGATCACCGGGGCCATTTTCTGCAGGATGCGCTGCGCAATCTCATTCTGCTGGGCTTGGGCGTCGTCGCGGGCATCCTGTACCGAGCGTTCCAGCGACTTCTGCTTCTGCTCGATCTGCTTCACCAGGTTGCCGCGGGCGTCCTCGGCCAGCTTGTCGTTGTTGAGTTGCTTTTTCAGGCTCTCAACTTCGTCATTCAGGCTCTTCAGCTCGGTTTGTTTAGGCTCCAGCTTCTTGCTGAGAGCCTCGAAGTCGCGCTGGCCCTCATTGCTGGCGAAAATAGCCTGCTCGATGTTGATGGTGCCGACCCGGCCGGAACCTGTCGCCGCCGGTGTTTCCGCAGCGGCCGCAGGGGTGTTGGCGGGAGTAGTGGCGCTGGGGGCTGCCGGCAGCGCCGCGTCCGAATTCCCAGCCTGGGCCAGGAGCGTAACAGAAAGGGCGAACACTATGGCCAGAACGAAACACGTGAACTTGCTTTTCATGGGGTTAGTTTTGAACTCCTTGGAGCCTTCCGGGAATTTTGCTCAGATCTCTTCACCCGAGGTCATCCAGCCTCACCATCGCAGGCGGCAAGGCAGGCGATCTCTCAAAATCTCACGTCCAACGCGAAGACGTGACGACCACCCCGTACATTTCATTTTCAGGGCGCGGATAGTCAACATTATAGGGAGATAGTGGCTCTAGCGTCAAACATTTCATGACCTCAGAACGTAGTCGCCACCGTGAAGCGGAAGGTCTTGCGTGGCTCACGCAACAGATACTGCGGGGCAAAGGCGTTCTTGGCGATCTGGAAGGTGTAGTCGCCGGCGGCCCCCGGCGGGAACATGCCGCGGGTAATGGGAACGGGGGAGTTAGTGGTGGTGTCGAGGCGTAGCGGGTTGTAGGCCCAGTAAATCCGGAAGGGGGCGTTGATCACCGGCAGGAAGACCTGGAACTCAAGTCCGGTGGACATCCGCGGAACCCAGTTGGTGCTGCCGAGCGGGGTGACGAACTGCGAGAAGGTGACCTTGCTGCCGCCAGTGCAGTTCAGGGCGACATCGAGTGTGGGACAGCCAAAGACCGAGCTATTCAGCAGATCCAACTCGGTGTTCGAGATCTTGAGTTGGGAACTGCGCAAGATGGGCTCGATCCCGACATCCATAAAAGGCGCAAAGCTGACTGGCCCGGCGATGGTGATGCGGTATTCCAGGTTGCCGACCAGGCTCATGTCACCGCCGGGAAACACGATCTGCGAAACCGGGACCGGGATCGTATAGGCCCCCTGCAAGGGGTTCGCAGGATTCTTCGGCACAACCGAACCATCTGGATTGCGCAACTGCACAGTGGTGGTGGTGGGTAGAAATGCAACCGGCGATATGGAGCGGATATCGAAGCCGCGCAGGTCATTTTCGCCGCCATCATAAAAGCGTTGAAAGGGCGGCGGGACCTGTCCGCCGTAGCCGGTGAGAAACGAGCCGGTAAGATTGAAGCCGACGGTGTTGCGCCCGTTCTGCACCGGGATGAAATGCTTGTACTGCGCGATCGGCCGGATGGTCCTGACGTTACCTCCCAGGCCCGCGAACTCCGTCGCCACGTAGTAACTGGTCCCCTTATGGGGAAAAAGGGAGCGGTCCAATGAATTCTTGGAAACGCTGGGAACGATCTTACTGGTGATAATGCCGTTAAGCGCGTTGGGACCGTTGATCCCCCGGAAGGCCAGGACGTCGAATAAAGTCTTGGAGGCAGTGGTCAGGGCCACGATGGAGGAGTCATCAAACTGATAGCTCAGGCCGACGCGCTTGAACGAATGATGGCGTAAGGGGTAGGACAGATTAATGCTGAACCCCTTGCTGGATTGGGTGTAGTTCTGCAGATTCTGCTCCAGGGCCGAGGGAATGTTAATCGCCTGGCCGCTCAGGATGGCGGCCTGGCGCGCCTGATCGTAAACGAACCGACGTCCGTAAACCGTGAACCCGAATTGCAGCGGGCGATCGAATAAATAAGGCTCGGTGAAGCCGAACATCAGGTCGCGTTCGAGGTTGCCGATGTTGGCCTGAACTGTGAGGGTTTCGCCCTTACCCATGAAATTGTTGGTGCTGTAACTGAGCCCGATAAAGGATCCGGCCAGGCCACTCACACCTCCGGTGAGGCCGACGCTGTTTTTTCCTTTTTCATGCACCTTCAGAAGCAGATCGACGGTGCCGGCTTTTTCGTCGAGATGACGTTCGGTGACGCTGGGATCGTCCGCTTTCAGCACATCGAAGAAACCCAGCTGATTCAGACGCTGCAGGCTCAACTCCCAAAGTTGCGAACTGTAGATCTGGCCCTCCTCCAGGACAATTTCCCGGCGGATCACTTTATCGCGGGTGGTGGTGTTGCCCTGGAACTCGATGCGACGGACAGAGAACTGCTTGCCCTCGTCCACATCGACATCAATGAAGATCTGTTTCTTGTCTTCGTCGAATCTGGTGCTGGGGACCGAAGTAAAGTTGATGTATCCCACCTGGCCATAGGCCTTCCCCAGAGCATCCAGACCCTTGGCTATCTTGCTGCGGTCGAACACGTCCCCATCTTTGATGGGGAACAATCCCCGCAAGGCCTTGGTGTTGGGGACAGCCTTGTTTCCCTTGAAGGTGATTTCGCCCAAAGTGTACTTGTCACCTTCGTCGATGGGCATGGTGATGTCCACCTCCTTGCCCAATCCCTTCTGCAATAGTGGAATGTGGAAACCGGCGTGGCCGCTGTCGTGGGTGTTGGTCTTGGGTTCGTTGACCACGACTTTGAAATAGCCACGATTCTGAAACTCTGCGCGAACCCGCTCGGTGTCTTCATCGAGTTTGGTGGCATCGTAGGTGCGCGCGAAAATGTTCTCGAGGAAGATGGAGTGAGGAACGCCAATGGGCCTCAGGTTCTTCATGGCCCCGCGCAGAATGCGAGAGCTGACATGCTGATTGCCGGCGAAAATAATCTTGCCGACTTTGACCTTCGGACCTTCCTTGATCACGAAGGTGATGCTCAAGGCAGCCGGGGGAATCGGCCGGACTTCGGTGCGGATGGTGGAAAATTGGCGACCGTGCTCGGAGAGCAGCTCCTTAATCGCAACCTCCGCGCGTTTGACCTTGGTGGGGTCGTATTGGCTTTCGACCGCAAGCCCCACTTTACGTTCCTTGAAACGGTCGAGCACGTCGCTCTTGGTCACCGAGTTCAGGCCTTCGTAGTTAATCTCCCGAATGGTCGGCCGCTCTTTAACGTAGATGTGAACCACCGGACCTTTGGGTGTGTTTTCGCGCTCGAAGCGAATGTCTTCGAAATAGCCGGTATTCCACAACGAGTTGAAATCACGCTCCAGGGCGGCTTCGTCATAAACGTCCCCGGGGCGAGTGAAGATGCGGGCGCGGACGGTTTCTGCGGGAATACGCCGGTTGCCGTGGACCTCGATCCCAACCACCAACTCCTGCTGCGCCAGAGCCAGCGTTCCCAGCAGGAAAACAACCAGGAAGAAGCCCAGAAACACACTTCGGTCTCGACTCCAACACTTTACAAATGAAGGAGATGCGCCCGAGCATGAGGCGGAGCCTCGGGGTGCGCGACTATGCTTGCCCTGGACGATTGCAGGGCTATCCTGATGAGAGCGCAGAATCTCCTCTACCTCAGCGACTGGGAGTATGGAAAACCGCAATTATACGGTAGCGCGATGGAGAGCGTCCAAGAACCAGGCCTCAGTTGCTCGCAGCCGCCGGCTTGAAAAGCTCCACCTCAACCAAGACGGAATAAAACGTGGCCGAGTTGCCCAAGTCCGTAAGTTTTTGTGATGTAAGCACGTTGATGTTCTGCCCACCTGCGGAAAGCTTGGCCCACGCAAGTCTGGCACAAACCACCCCGGTTTGCACAGCGCCGTTAATTCTTGCGGTGAGTTGAAGCTTGCCGCGGCGGTTGAACACGCTCACAGTGTCACCTTCGGCGATTCCCCGCGCTCGGGCATCGGTTGCGTTCATCTCCAGCAAGCCGGTTTCTTCCAACTCCTGCAGAGTGGGTAGATTGGAAAACGTAGAATTGAGGAAATTGTCGGCTTTGCGTGCCAGCAATTCCAGTGGAAACCCTTTGGCTTGCTCACTATGCCGTGACTCCCCCGGCGGGATGAATTGCACCACCGGATCAAGACCCTGCGCTTTCAACGCCTCGCTATAGAGTTCGGCTTTGCCACTGGCGGTTCCGAAGTTTCCGTGGGCAAAAGGAAGGAAAGGCTCCGATGGCCGTGCGGAATCAAAATTTAGCCGAATGTGCCCTTCTTTTTCGAGACGCTGACGATCAATCCCCTTGATCCAAGGGTTCTTGGTGTCGAGTGCAACGTCGATCATCTCATCCACCGATTCGCGGAAGCAGTCCTCATCGAATCCCATGCGCTGGGCGAGGGCGCGAAACAGGTCTACGTTCGAGCGGCATTCCCCCAGAGGCTGAATCGCCTGGTCCGACATTTGCAGAAAATAATGGCCGTACGCCCCTTGCAGATCTTTATGCTCAAAGAACGTAGTCGCGGGGAGAACAATGTCGGCATAATCCGTGGTATCGGTGAAGAACTGCTCGTGAACCACCGTGAACAGGTCGGTACGCCGCAAGCCGCGAGTCACTTGATTGAGATCCGGACAAACTGCCGCCGGATTGGAATTGTAGACCAGTAGCGCTTTGACGGGTGGATCGGCGAGCGTGTTGAGAGCTTTGCCCAGTTCAACCATGTTGATGGTACGAGCCGGCCGGCCCAGGGCTGTCGTCATCAGATCGGGGCGCGCCAAGGTCGCCTTATCGAGCGCCAGCGCGAATGCCCCGCTGGTGGCGTATTGCAGGCCGCCGCCCAGCTCCTTCCACGAGCCGGTGATGCAGGGCAGCATGGTAATCGCCCGCATGGCCATGCCACCGCCTTCCGAGCGCTGTACTCCGTCGTTCACTCGAATCACAGAAGGCCGGACCGTGGCGTATTCCCGCGCCAGCTTCTTGATGTCGGATGCCGAGATGCCAGTCCACTGGGCAACCCGCTCCGGCGGATACTGTTGTACCTTCTCGCGGAGCTGCTCGAAGCCATGCGTGTAGCGGTCGACATAGTCCGCATCGTGCAGATTCTCGTTGATGATGACATGCATCAGGCTGAGCGCCAGAGCGGCGTCAGTCCCGGGGTTGATGGGCAAGTACCAGTCAGCGCAGGCGGCGGTCCGGGTGCGGTAGGGATCGATGACCACCAGCTTCGCGCCCTGGCGGCGAGCTTCCACAATGAACGGCCACAAGTGCACGTTGTTGCCGTGAATATTCGACGCCCACGCAATGATGTAGCGGGAGTGTACGAATTGCTCCGGCTCAGTCGCCAGTTTGACCCCCAGAACCGATTTCAGCCCAGCCTCGCCCGCTGCCGCGCAAATGGTTCGGTCCAGTTGCGATGCCCCCAAACGATGAAAGAAACGGCGATCCATGGAAGCGCCGTTCAAGACGCCGAGGGTGCCGCCATAGGAGTACGGCAGAATGGCCTCGCTGCCGAACTCAGCCGCGATTTGCTTGAAGCGGGAAGCGATTTCGTCGAGGGCTTCATCCCAGGAGATGCGCTGAAAGGGTTGTGTGGCGCGGGGGCCCCCGCCCGCGGGCCCTTTGGGTGCGACCCTGCGCATGGGATACAGCACCCGATCCGGCGAGTACACTCGATCCAGATACTTGGCGACTTTCGCGCACAAGAAGCCGCGAGTGACGGGATGAGCGGGATCGCCCTGAATACGAGTGGCACGGCCGTCTTCGACGGTGATTAGGACGCCGCAGGCGTCGGGGCAATCGTGGGGACAGGCGGCGTGGACGGTCTGCTTCACTACTTCGATTATACGGTCAATTCAGCGATCACCCTGCTCTCACACAGCACGGCCAGCGCAGACTCCCGATGCCCACGCCCACTGAAAGTTGAAGCCTCCGAGTTGCCCGGTGACGTCCACGACTTCGCCGATGAAGAACAACCCTGGGACCTTCCGGCTCTCCATGGTCTTGGCGGAGAGTTCGCCGGTGTCGACTCCACCGGCAGTGACTTCAGCCTTTTCGTAACCTTCGGTACCTGCGGGACGGATTTCCCAGCGATGAGCACTGTGTTCCCAGTCGGCGAGGCCTTGGTTTGTCAATGATGCAGGAGCATTGAAATCGAGCCAGCGGTCGGCCAAGCGGTTGGGCAGGAATTCCCTGAAGGCAGCGTTTAGAGTTTTGGGGTTGCGAGGGGTTTGGGCGTTGTCGAAGGTCGAGGTTACCTTCATTCCCGGCGCGAGATCGATGAACACAGGCGCAGGCGGTTTCCAGTACGAAGAAGCTTGAAGGATTGCCGGACCGCTCAGTCCGCGATGCGTGATCAGCATTTTTTCCTTGAATTGAGCGCCATCGCATGAGGCAATGACTTCGGCAGACACGCCGGCCAGATCGCAATAGCGGCTGCGATCCTCGGGAGCCAGCAGGAGCGGAACCAGCGCCGGGCGCGGTTCTCGGAGCTTGATCCCGAATTGACGTGCCAAGTCGTAACCGAAGCTGGTCGCACCCATCTTGGGGATAGACAGGCCGCCGGTCGCGACTACCAGCGCCGGCGAGCGAAATTCCGTGCCCGCGGTTCGAAGTTCGAACTCGGTGGTTTTAGTGACTTCCAGAACCTTGGCGCCTACGAAGATTTCGACCTTCGCAGACTTGCACTCTGTTTCCAGCATTTGCAGGATTTCGCGCGCAGAGCCGTCGCAGAAAAGCTGGCCCAGGGTCTTCTCGTGATAACGGATTCCATGTTTCTCGACCAAGGCGATGAAGTCCGCCGGAGTGTACCGGGCCAGCGCCGACTTGGCAAAATGTGGATTCCCCGAAATGAAGTTCTCCGGACGGCAATGCAGGTTGGTGAAGTTGCAGCGTCCGCCGCCGGAGATGAGGATCTTCTTGCCGCAGCGGTCGGCATGTTCGAGAACAGCGACGCGGCGTCCGCGCTTGCCGGCTTCAATGGCGCACATCAGGCCAGCAGCGCCGCCTCCGACAACGACTACCTCGAAAGCTTTACCCGCGGGCGCGGACATGGGAGTGGGAAATCACGAAAGCTCAATCACAGAGGACACAGGGAAGCACAGAGGAACATCTGATCGTCACTTGATTTCCATCACTTCTTTCTCTTTGCCTTTGCTCATCTCTTCCATCTTCTTGATCTCGTCATCGGTGAGCTTTTGGATTTCGTCACTGGCGCGCTTTTCGTCGTCTTCGGTGATCTTCTTGTCTTTCATGGCCTTCTTGATGGCGTCGTTGCCGTCGCGGCGAATGTTGCGTACCGCGGTACGGTGGTCTTCGAGGACTTTGTGCAGATGCTTCACCATGTCTTTGCGGCGTTCCTCGGTCAGAGCTGGCACCGGCACCCGGACAATCTTGCCATCGTTCATGGGATTCAACCCGAGGTCAGCGGTGCGAATGGCCTTCTCAATCGCTGCCAACGCCGTAGGGTCAAAGGGCTGGATGGTAATAAGCTGTGCTTCCGGTGCATGCACCTGGGCAAGTTGATTGAGCGGCATCTGCGAGCCGTAGTAGTCGACATGGACGGCATCCAGCATGTGCACATTGGCGCGCCCGGTGCGCGTGGCCGCCATAGCTTTACGGAAATCTTCAACCGCTTTGTCCATGCGGGTTTTGAGTTGAACGTACGTGTCTTTCAGGCCGGGAATTGCAGCCATGCCAGCTTGAGCCATTGGTCAGCTCCCTAGGAAGTGGTCATCAAAACGTTGAATTATAAACCCTGCGATGCAAAAGCAGGCCACGGATTTACACGGATGCACACGGATCAGAATTCGTTTTCAAGAGCTAATCCGTGAAAATCCGTGCGAATCCGTGGCCGCGCTTTTTAAGCGCTCACCAGCGAACCCACCTTCTCGCCGGTCACCACCCGCTTGATGTTGCCGTGCTCGTTGAGATTAAAGATGATGATGGGCAGGTTATTGTCCTGGCAGAGCGAGATGGCGGTCGAGTCCATCACTTTCAAACCTTTTTTCAGCACGTCGAGGTAGGTGATCTGGGAGAATTTCTTGGCATTCTTGACCACCATAGGATCGGCATCGTAGATGCCATCGACTTTGGTGGCCTTCAAGATCGCGTCGGCCTTGATCTCCATGGCCCGCAGAGATGCCGCAGTGTCGGTGGAGAAATAGGGATTGCCAGTACCGCCGGCAAAGATCACCACCCGGCCTTTTTCCAGATGGCGGATGGCGCGGCGGCGGATGAATGGCTCGGCCACCTGATTCATCTCGATGGCCGACTGCACGCGAGTGTAGACGTTGCACTTTTCCAGCGCATCCTGCAAGGCAAGAGCATTGATCACGGTGGCCAGCATCCCCATGTGATCGGCCGACACCCGGTCCATCTCTTTCGCCTGCTCCACCCCGCGGAAGAAATTCCCCCCGCCGACAACAATGGCGATCTGAATGCCCAAAGCCTGGACATCCGCCAGTTCCGCAGCGATCTCGTGCATGCGCGCGGTGTCCACACCAAAGCCCTGGTTGGCGGCCAGAGCTTCACCCGAGAGCTTAAGCAGAATGCGTTTGAAGACCGGAGTTGCCATAAATTTAGTTCTCAGACATTAAAAAAGGGCGCCATCGGCGCCCTTAATTTACTCAGCTTTTTGTTCCGGCTTGCTGATGGCGATGGTCTCGCCTGCTTCGCCGACTTTGAAGCGAGCAAAACGGCGGACCGAGATGTTCTCCCCCAGCTTGCCGATCTTGGTCGCCACCAACTGCGAGATGCTGACCGTCTGGTCCTTGATGAAGGGCTGCTCGTAAAGGCAGACTTCCTCGTAGAACTTCTCCATTTTGCCGGCGACCATCTTTTCCGCGATATTGGCCGGCTTGCCGCTGGCGATGGCGCGGGCAAGTGCGATGTCCTTTTCGCGGGCGAAATCTTCCGGGGTGACGTCTTCCTTGCGGATATATTTGGGGTCGCTGGCCGCGATGTGCATGGCGATGTCGTGCACCAGCTCTTTGAAGTCTTCCGTGCGAGCGACGAAATCGCTCTCGCAATTGACTTCCACCAGCACGCCGATTTTGCCACCAGCGTGAATGTAGCTGGTGACCGAGCCTTCACTGGTCACACGGGCCGCCTTCTTGGCCGCCACCGAAACGCCCTTCTTGCGCAGAACGACCACGGCCGCTTCCATGTCGCCCTTGGCTTCAGTCAGCGCCTGCTTGCAGTCCATCATGGGCGCGCCGGTCTTCTCGCGGAGTTCTTTTACCTGGGTTGCGGAAATATTCAAAGTAGATGTGCTCATAAAAAACGTCCTTGGTCGTTCGTCCTTCGTCCTTGGCCCATCCATCTAGACCAACGGCGAACGACCAAAGGCCAACGACTGCTCCTCACAAATTTCGACCCGCGCCGGGAATTTCCAAGCATGACCCGCGCGGGTCTGGTTCCCTCAGGGGCTAAAGCCCGGTTGTCTTTGGCCAACGACTAACGACCTACGACCAACGACGGTTCAGAAAGTCTGGTGTTCGATCTCAGCCGGCACAGCGGCAGCTTCTTTGGTTCCGGAAGGCTGCTTGCGCGCCGGAGCGCCGAGCACGTCCTCCATACTGATGTCCTCGCCTTCGCCGTCTGCCACGGCAGCGATGTCCGCCGTACCCTCCACCGCGATCTCCCCGGCAGCCGCAGCTGCCTGGGCCGCATCCGCAGCAGCTGAGATGTCGGCAATCTGCTTGTCCGTCATCAGTTGGGCGCCTTCGGCGACCGAATCGGCGATCTTGGAGGCAAACAGCCGGATCGCCCGCAGCGCATCATCGTTACCGGGAATGATGTAATCCACTTCGCTGGGATCGCAATTGGTGTCAACCACGGCCACCACCGGAATGCCCAGCTTGCGGGACTCACGCACCGCAATCTGCTCTTTGTTCGAATCGATGACAAATACCGCATCCGGAAGGCGGCTCATGTTCTTGATGCCGGCCAAGTTGGCCTGCAAATGCTTGCGCTCGCGCTCCAGCTTGATGACTTCCTTCTTGGGCAGCAACTCATAACGGCCGTCAGTGGCCATTTCGTCGAGTTCTTTCAGGCGCTTCACCGACTTCTGCACCGTCACCCAGTTGGTGAGCAGGCCGCCCAGCCAGCGCTGGTTCACGTAGAATCCGCCGCAGCGAGTCGCTTCCTCGGCAATGGCATCCTGTGCCTGGCGCTTGGTGCCCACGAAAAGGATGATCTTCCCCTCGGCGGCCAGGTCTTGCACGAACTTCGACGCCTCTTTGAACATCTTCAGCGTCTTCTGCAGGTCAATGATATAGATCCCGTTGCGCTCTCCGAAGATGTATTCCTTCATCTTGGGATTCCAGCGCTTGGTCTGATGCCCGAAGTGAACACCCGCTTCGAGCAACTCTTTCATGGTGATGTTAGCCAATCAACCTCCTCGTTTGGTCTGCATCGGCAGCTTGAAACAGCTTGCCTGCCGCCGATTGCCATTCCCGTCCCCGCGCTAAGCGGCACGGGAAGAATTGAACACCCAAAAACTGTCGTTCGTCCTTAGTCGTCGGTCATTAGCCCAGCGCCGTTGCGAACGACCAGCGACGAACGACCAACGACAGGTCCTAGCGCTTGCTGTACTGGAACCGCTTTCTGGCGCCCTTCTGGCCATACTTCTTGCGTTCTTTCGAGCGCGAGTCGCGACTGACCATGCCTTCCGCCTTCAGCTTCTTGCGCAACTCGACGTTAAACAGCATGAGAGCGCGAGCAATGCCGAGCTTCACCGCGTCCGCCTGTCCGTTCACGCCGCCGCCCGTGACCCGCGCGACCACGTTAAACGCCGCGGCGGATTCGGTCGAGACCAGGGGCTGCTTGGCGCTTACGCGCTGCGATTCGGTGACAAAGTATTGCTCAAAAGGACGCCCGTTAACCTTGAAGTCGCCGCTGCCCGGACGCAGATAGACACGCGCGATCGCCCGCTTGCGGCGTCCGGTTCCGTAATATTGAACTAGCTCTGCCATTTCGCTTCCAGCTCCTATGCTTCTAGCTCCTCATAAAAAGGAGCGAGCCAATTTCTAAATTTGAGACTACGCTCTTACTTCCAGAACCCGGGCTTCCGGCTTCTGCGCCTGGTGCGGATGCTTCTCCCCGCGATACACATTCAGCTTGCTGATCATCTGCTTGCCCAGCTTTGACTTCGGTAGCATCCGCAAGACCGCCTGCTCGACGATCAGCTCCGGCTTGCGAGCCATGCGTTTGTTGAATTCTTCGGTACGCAGGCCGCCGGGATAGCCGGTGTAGTGTTGATACACTTTCTGCTCCGACTTCACACCCGTGGTCTTCACCTTTTCAGCATTGATCACCACTACGTGATCGCCAGTGTCAATGAAAGGCGTATATCTTGGGTTTTCTTTGCCCATCAGGATGCGGGCGACGTGCGACGCCAGCCGTCCGAGCGTCTGCCCGGAAGCATCGACGACGTACCACTTGCGCACAATTTCCCCCGCTTTGGGGAAATACGTAGACATGACAAATCTCCCAGAAAATTAAAAATCAAAATGAAGACCGCTGAGTAACCTCGCAAGCGCTGAACGCGCAGGGTCATCAGGCGGGCAACCGCAGGACTGCTAAAGACTTAAAGATATCGTAGGACGGCAGTTATTGTCAATGAAACCGGAGTTGCGATGGACCGCGGCAGGCCCAAGGGTACCGCCAAAACTCATCATTCATACGCCAACGCGTCAATTGGGTCTTTCTGCGCCGCTTTGTAGGCGGGATACAGCGCCCCCAAAATTGCTCCCACAATGGCGATGCCGGTGGCTTTCACTATCCAACCTCCGGTTACGACCACGCGCAGCGTGGATCGCCGATCGATCCCGATCCGCACCGCCAGGCTGAAAATGATGCCCACAATGATGCCCGCAATGGCCAGGAGGACCGTCTCCCGCAGGATCACATTCACGATGTAAAACTTCGATGCTCCCAGTGATTTCAAGATCCCGATCTCTCGCGTACGCTCCATCACCGCGGTGTACATGGCTTGGAAAATCACAATGAACCCGATGATCACTGAAATCGCAATCACAAAATCAATAAATTTGGAAACGCCCGGATAATTGCTGGTGGTCATCATGGAAAGGTAGTAGGCCATGGAAGTCACCACGTAGCGGTCCAGGCCTGCCTGTTTGATTGCATCCACC
The DNA here is from genome assembly GCA_963734415.1 of uncultured Acidobacteriota bacterium. Classification (GTDB taxonomy): domain Bacteria; phylum Acidobacteriota; class Terriglobia; order Terriglobales; family Acidobacteriaceae; genus JABCZH01. The sequence continues at coordinate 45,088 of CAVTHF010000003.1, forward strand.
ACCTGGTCGGCATTCGCGGGATTATCGAGCTTCAGGTAAAAGAGAGTGGCTTTGCCCTGGGCGCCAATCAAGTCCTGCATCACGCCGATCTCGAGAAACTTGCGCGCTCCCTTGCCCGGCTCGACCACCCCTGCCACGCGAAACTTGTTATTGAGAATTTCAATCGTGTCGCCCACTCTTACGTGGTGAGAGCGGGCAAATATTTCATCCACCAAGCAGTCGCTGGGGGCCTGGAACGGTCCGCCCTGCAGATAGCGAAATGGCCCTGATAGCCTCTGATAACTGTCGGTATCGATGCCCGCGATCACCTCGATCGCACCCTGGGTCGACACGCTCTGGACCACCGGGGCAACCGTAACTACATGGGGAATCTTTGCCAACAAGTTGCCTACCTTGATCGACATGGGGGAGCCGGTAAGCCCCACAATAAAGGACGAACCCGGTGGCATCACTACGACGTCCGCCCCAATGCCGGCCTGCCTCTGGCGGGAATCGTTCAGCAGCCCCAGGCACAATCCCACAATCAGCAGAATCAAGGTCACTTCGAGGGCAATGGCAACGATGCTAATGAACGACCGCACCGGTCGGTGCGCCAGATTAGCGACAATCATCTTATTCATCATGAGTTGATCGTTCTTCTTGGCCGTCAGCTGCGCATCGGCTACTTTGTGGGTGCCGCACCCGCCTTATCCAGGTGAACCACTTCCACCCCCGGCGGCTGCGCCAGCACGAACTTGTCATCCGTTAAGGGGCGATTGTTTTCCAGTTTCACCATGGTCAGGGTAATATCGTACTCTTCCTGCGGGCGGGAGATTTCGATCTGCCAGGGAAAGCTTACTCCATTCTGATCCCGGTAATCTTGGTAGACCGCGTCGGTGGCAATTTCCCCGTTCTCGTCATAAAGAGTTTGGCGGTGGGGGAGCAAGTCATTGCGGTTAAATACGATTTTGCGGGCAAGAACCCAGCCCTGGCCGGCTTGGCGGATCACGTCGAGGATATATTCGGGCTGCTCCAGTTTGTGTTTCTTGCTGACTTCCACGGTCTCGGTTTCACTTTCCACGACCGCAATTTCGTTGGCTGCGATTTCCCGGATGAGCAAGGCATCGTAAATGTGCCTTGGCCGAAGATTCTCCAACGGCTGGGTAGTACTGTGACTCTCAATATCGTTGCGACCGACCACAAAGCGATTCTTCGGTGGAATGGAGAGTTTGAAGTCGCTGCCGTCGCTCACCATGTCGAACGCCGTGGTGCGGACGATGGGCGTTAGCCCCACCATGCGTATCATCGAAGGTTTGCGCACCAGAACATAGCCCCGAATCTGCTGGTAGTCGGTGACTTTGCCTTTCTTGGTCCCGCCCACCGAAGTATCAATATCAACCGTCGCCTGAATCGTCTGGATGCGGGCCGCTTGGTTATTGATGTAGGCAATCAATTCCTGTTGGGTGGCGCTTTTGAGCGGGCCTGCCTCGAGTGGAGGCTGGACTTTGTGTGAGCGGAATAGACAACCCGCAAGCGGCAATTCGATCAGCAACACCAGCAAGAACAGGGCGGCGCGATATCGATAGGGGGAAAACATTCGAGACGGTCTTGGGTCCCTCAATAATAGATGAGTATAAGCGACGGAGCTTAATCCGCCAGACTCCAGGTAGCCGGGTTCGGCCAATATCTAGGAAAGCAGCAGGCTGTTGCTGCCGGACAGCTTGCGCAATGCACCGTCGAAGGTGACTAATGTCAACCCCGCCGACCGGGCGAAGGCCGCTAGATACGCGTCCGGCCACTGCTGGGGGGATGAGCGCCCCGCGGCGGTCAGTCTGCGCAGGACCGATTCCACCTGCTCGCCATCCTCTTCAGCATGAAATGAGACACGCTCATCATGATGAAGCAGGTCGTACGCCTGCCAGGCCCCGGCCTGACTTCTCACATCGCCGCGCATCACGCTGGGATGGGTGAGAAGCCTCAAAAACCCCAACTGAGTGAAGCGGCAAAAATATGCAATCTCGCCATTCAAGCCAGCGAACCATGTGGCAGCCGCGCGATGATGCTGATGGCCGTCGTAGGCCAGCGCAATCCACACATTGATGTCAGGGAAAAATAATTTCATTGATGGTCCTGTTGCTTAGCCGTAGCCGGCCGGGTTGTCGCGACTTAATCAAAGGCAAGGCGACTCTGCCCTTGCGCCGTCGTCCCGCTCCCCCGTCAAGCTCAGCCTCCACCCCCTGCAGAATCAGCTGCTTGACGGAGCAGCCCTGGAGGGCGGCTCGCGACTTAAGCTGGCGGTAAATGGGATCAGGGATATCTACGGTGGTTCTCATTTCCTCATTTTACCATAAATATAGCTGTATAGCCATATTTATGGTATGGTTAAGCAGTTCCCTGCCTCCTCTGCGTCTGTTCTCAGCGCTCTCTGCGTTTTAAGGTTTTATCAGGCCCAGCCGACCCTCACCGCCGCGCGACGGCCTTCCGATAGGCCGCCACATTGCGATCATGTTCTTCCAGGCTGCGGGCGAAGCGGTGGTGGCTGTTTCCGTCGCTCACAAAGTAGAGGTAGGGCGTGTCCGTGGGATGCATGGCTGCTTCGAGCGAGATCTTTCCCGGATTGCCGATCGGTCCCGGCGGCAGCCCGCCATGAATATAGGTGTTGTAGGCAGAGCGGAATTGCATGTCCTGATGGTGCAGAGCGCCGCTGTAAACCCCTTCGAGCAGCTCGGCGTAAATGACACTGGGATCCGCCTGCAGTGGCATATTCTTAGCCAGTCGTCTCGAATAAACACCGGCCACCAGCGGACGCTCGTCCGGCGCGGCGGTTTCCTTCTCGACGATCGACGCCAGGGTCACGGTCTTCTGCACCTCAGCGGTCAGACCGATTTCACGCGCTACCTGGCGAAACTGCTTGACCATCGCCGCCGCCATCTCTTCCATCGTCTGGGTGCGAGTGAACTCGTAGGTATTGGGAAACAGATAGCCTTCCAGGGTCTTGGCTTCGGGCGCCAGATCAGCGATCAGCGAGGTCTGTGATTCGGCGGCCTTCAGGAAGTCCTGGCTCGATCCCAGGCCGGCATCCTGGATGGCCTGCGCGATTTCGAACATGTTGAAGCCTTCCGGAATAACCACGGTGTGGACGTAAACATCGCCACGCACCAGGCGCTCGTGGATGTCGAGCGCGGTGGCCGTTTTGTCGAACAGGTACTCGCCGGCCTTGAGCGAGCGCTGGTGATGCAGGCGGTGCCAGACAATGAAAGCAGTCGTGCTGCGGATGACGCCGGCCGATTTCAACTCAGCGGCGATGTGGCGGGTGGAATAGCCGGGATGCAAAAGCACGAACGTCTGCGCGGCCGGTGTTACCGGCGAATACAGCGCCCAGGCCAACCATCCGCCCACGGCCAACGTCACCAGAAACAGAAGCGTAAAGAATCCGCGCATCGTCACGTTTAGTTTAGATGACTATCTCCCCTTGGTCGTCTGCCTTTGGTCGTTGGCCATTCGTCCAAGTTGTTACTGGAGTGGCACTTTCCCGCTCCTCCCTTCTACAGGATTCTCAATTGAAACCGGCAAGCGTCGGGCGGCATCGTTAATAGTACGGTCAGTCGCCGCGCGGCCCCGTGGAGAGGAGAGGATCAATGGCCCGCATTTCAGGATTGGAGAAGAAAGAGGCGCCGTGGCACCTGCGTTGGTTCTATGGCGTGATGCGCAAAATGTTCGGGAAGGACCTGACACCAGCCAAGATTCAGATGCGTGTGCCCGGTGTGGTGTGGGGCGGCATCGCGATGGAAGCCGCCATGCGCAAGCGGCGGGTGTCGCTTCGATTCGTCCAATTGGCGACCATACGAACCGCCGCCCGCGTAGGCTGCCCATTTTGAGTGGACATCAATTCTGCCGTGGGCAGAAAAGCTGGATTGAGCGACGAAAAGTTGCTGGCCGTTCGTGGAAGCCATCTCGAAGTATTCAATGATGTCGAGCGCCTGGTGATCGAACTGGCGGACGCCATGGCAACCACGCCGGCGAACATCTCAGACGACCTGTACCGGCGTCTGCGCGAGCATTTTTCCGAAGAACAACTGCTGGAGTTGGGGTCACGAATTGCGTTTGAAAACTATCGCGCTCGCCTCAACCGCGTCTTCGACGTCGAGAGCGATGAGCTTTACGCGCCCGGAAGCGGGGACGCTGTCGCCGCCTAAGGACAGGTTCTCGCCTCCATTCACCTCTTCACGAATCGCTCCGGTCCCTCAACGGGCGAAATTGGGTTGAGCATTGTTCCTTGTCCTGCCGCCGAGCGACAGAATTGCGAGCACGCACCCCACTACCTCGAGCGCTAGAAGGACGAAGACGCTTGCGTTGAACCGGGCAGTCCAATCACCGGCGGCGACCATGAAAATATTATTTGCTGATGAATGCAGGAAGTGCTCATAAAGATCAGCACTTGAGGCAGCCAAGAAGAAAATCAACGACACCGCCCCAGAGAGTCTATCGCTGAGCTTCCACAACGCAATCGATACAACCAAGTGCCCAAACGTTATCAACGTTAAGGCCAACCAACTAACGTTGTTGTTTGGCGGTGGCAGAACCTTGGCTGCAAGGAACAGGTGTACGATAGCGACGATCCAGTGTGCGACAACAATTAATAGAGTGAGCCTGCGTCGTCTTGGCATAGCTTGATGGTCCTTTCCTTGACGGGTCCCGGCGCCCCAGGTTCGCGCCTTTCTCGATCAGCCCTGCTGTACGATACCCGGTTTCGGGGCGCCCAACCTAGGAGAATGGCTAGCTCGCCAGCGGCAGAACATGCGCCACAAGCTCCTTAAGAAACTGATCGGAGTTCATAAACATTGCAAAGTGGCCTCCGGGAATCGGTACAAATTCTTTTCGAGGAGCCTGAATCCCTTCGAGATATTTCCGGGCAAGGTCGGTCGGCGTAGTGAAATCTTCGGTCCCTTCGAAGAAAAAGATCGGGATTGCAAACTTGAGGCCGAGTTCCTTCATGGTTTCGGACCGGGCTTGAGGCACGAGCTGTTCTCCGCTGAAAATCTGGCCATCGACGGAATCGTTGATATCTCGCACAGAACCACCGGGAGCCGCCAGAGTGAGTCCCAGGGTCCCGTAGAGGAATCGATCCGCGCCTTCAAAACGGTTCGACCACTTGCGCTGCACCTGGTAGCCCTGGCCCGATGTGTAGGGCGGCGGACCGATGCTTTTCAGCTCCCCGATGGCTGGCTGGTTGCCAATAGCCTGAGCTTTCTTCAATAAGGCTTCATAAGCCACTGTGTAACTCCGAGTTTCGTCGGCGACTTGACCGGTGCCAACGTAGGCGAAGAAAAGGTCGGGTCGGTCTCGAATCATTCGCAGACCCATGATCGTGCCAAAGGAATGCGCGAGCAGAACTACTTTGCGCTTCCCCAGATGCTTACACAGGTATTCCGTTAATTCGATTCCATCCCGCGTCATGCGATCCAGCGTCATGGTAGGCGCAACTGATGGGCCGGATTTGCTGAGCGTCTTCCCCGCACCACGCTGGTCCCACTGAACCACCGTGAACTGCGCTTCCCACGGAGCGAACATGGCGAATGACCAGGGATTCGTCACGTCGCCCGGCCCTCCAATGGCGGCACTGTGTGGGAGGTCAGTCATGGCGCGCAACCGGTCGCAATCTACAGCTTTTGTGCACAATCCAATTGCACTGATGGAATGTCACCTACCGGCGGGCTAATCGAAGACCAATCCGGCAATCTCTATGGAGTGACCTTCTCAGGAGGAACCTACAACAAAGGTGTCGTTTTTGAAATTACGCCCTAACTCAGTATCGCTTTACGATACCTGGGTTCGGGGCAGCCAAATCTGGGAAGCTAGCTCCCGCCCTTCGCCTCCATCCAACTCTGCAAAATCAGCACTGCCGCCATCTGATCCACCACTTCCCCCCGACGCTTGATCGACATCTCGGTCTCGCGCAGCAAGCGGTTGGCCTGGGCCGAAGTCAGGCGTTCGTCCCAAAGGTGCACCGGCAACTTGAAGCGCTTCCGCAAGTCCTCGGCGAAGAGCTGCATCTTCTCTGCTTGGATTCCCTCCGCCCCGCTCATGCGCAGCGGCAGCCCGACCACGATTTCCGACACGCCATGCTCTTGGATCACTTTCTCAAGAGCTGCAAGATCCGTCCTCTTATTCTTGCGCTGGATGGTCTCTAACCCCTGTGCGGTGATCCCTAGCAGGTCAGAGATGGCTACTCCGATTCGTCTGGCGCCCACATCAAGGCCCAATACGCGCGCCGACGTCCGTTCCGGGCCGACAGGTGGTGACGAGGGCACCTCGCGATTATATGTCGGGCAGAAAGCACCGATTTGGTCTACGATATCTCTCGCTCTAGTCTTCAGAGCGTACGTTCATGGCAGACGACGAAATACAACTCGAACCCGAGGAGATCATGCCAGTGCCGAGGCCGGATCCTCCTCCCAAGACGCGCTGGCACTGGGCGCTGAACATCATTGGCATTGCCGGCATCCTGGCCTTGTGCTACTACGGCGAAGCCGTCCTCGCCGTCATTCTGATTTCGGTGCTGCTGGCGTTTGTACTGGCCCCGGTTGTGGACTTCCTTTCCTGGCTGCACCTGCCCCGCGGCCTGGCGGCTTTTGTCGCCATTGCTCTCTTGCTGGTAGCGATTGCGGGAACTGTCTACTACTCCTATAACCAGGCGGTGGTGTTGGTCCAGGACCTGCCCAAGTACACCACTCGGCTGCGTGAAGAGGTCATGCGCTTCCGCAAACAGGCGGAGAGCCTGGAAACGCTGGGCGGCGAGCCTGAAGAGAAAGGTGTGGTCAACGTCCGCTCCGCCACCAGCTGGAACGACCTGCTCACCCGCGGCTTCGGATCCGCCTCCACCCTGCTGCTGGCTTGCTCATTTATTCCGTTCCTGACCTTCTTCATGCTGACCTGGCAGCAGCACGTCCGCTCGGCCACGGTCATGCTGTTTCCCTTAGAGAACCGCAACACCGTTTACGTCATGCTGGGCCTGATTTCGGCCATGATCCGCAGCTTCATGGTAGGTAATCTGCTGATCGGCTTGGTTCTGGGCGCCGCCAGCACGCTAGTGTTCGGAGTCCTGCATCTGCCCTTTTTCTATTTCGTGGGCTTCATCAGCGGATTCCTCAGCCTGGTTCCCTACATGGGCCTGCTGCTCGCCATGGTGCCACCGATTTTTGTAGGCCTCGGGCACGTCCAGGTTGCCGACCTTCTGACCATGCTGGTGACCATTTTGGGACTGCACATGATCGCCCTCAACGTCCTCTACCCCAAGTTCCTGGGCAACCGGCTGCAACTGAATCCGCTGGCTGTGACCATGAGCTTGCTGGTGTGGGGCGGGTTGTGGGGAGCCATGGGCCTGGTCCTGGCCATCCCGATTACCGCCGCCATGAAGATCGTCTTTGACCACGTCGAGACCTTAAGACCCTATGGGGCCTGGTTGGGAGAGTAGGCAAACTGCTCTCCCCCATGGAGATAGACGGCTACGCCCCAAAGGGCCCGTGGCGCGGCCTTTCTCAACGGCCATAGACAAACGGCTCAATTGCCTTTCCCCGCTGTTTTCGATAGCATAACGGTGTGCTGTTCCTCAGGTTTACCGCTCTTCCAGGTGGTCCCGCATGTTAAGCAGCGACGGAAGTTTCCACATCGGCGACAAGGTCGTTTACCCTAACCACGGCGTTGGAATTATTGAGCAAATCAGCAGCCGCACCATCGGCGAGACCGTGGAAAAGTTCTACCTCCTCAAGATCAAAGCCAGCAGTCTCAAGGTGATGGTGCCCTTCAACAACGTAAATATGGTGGGGCTGAGACGGGTCATCAAGAACGGCGACATCCAGAAAATCGTTGATTTTCTGCAGGATGGCTCGGCCGACAGCAACGCGGACTGGAAATATCGCTACAAAGAGAATTCCGAGCGCATGCGCACCGGGTCTTTGCTGGAAGTCGCGGTGGTCTTGAAGGGCCTGATTGCGCTTAACCAGGCTAAGGCACTTTCATTTCGGGAAAAGAAGATGCTGGAGCGCGCCCGCTACCTGCTGGTCAGCGAACTGGCCATGGCCAAAAATTGCGAAGAGCCGATGGTCGAAGAGTTACTGACCAAAGCCTTGAGCAAGAACGGCCTGCGCTTCCCGGAAGCTTCCGAGTTTCAAGCCTAGCAAGATCTTCACCACAGGGGACACAGAGGTTCACAGAAGGAAGCCGTCGGCAAGTGGCTTTGTGAAGCTTTGTGTTTCCGAGGTTTATAATTCCTTTCGCATGACCGAGTTGATCAAAAAGAAGCTGCAGGACGAGATGAACGCGCTGGAGCACGAGCTCGTCTACGATCTTCCCAAGGAAATCAAGCGGGCTGCCGCGCTCGGCGACCTCAGCGAAAACGCTGAATATCACATGGCCAAACAGCGCCAGGAGTTCGTCAAAGCCCGGCTGCGCCAGCTCGGCAAACGCATGGCCGACTTGTCTTTAATTAACATGGACAACATTCCTAAAGACAAGGTGGGGCTCGGTTCCACGGTCAAGGTCTACGACAACTCGAAGAACGAGGAAATGGAATACAAGCTGGTGACCACCGAGGAATCCGACGTGGCAACAGGAAAGATTTCGACCAGTTCGCCCATTGGCCGCGCGCTTCTGAACAAGAAGGTCGGCGACACCGCCACCGTGGTCACTCCCAACGGAAAGCGCGAATTGGACATTCTGACTCTGAGCACCATCCACGACGAGGCCAGCGCCTGACATGGCCACCACCTGGACCTCCGCCTTCGGCCGGGCCTGTGGGAAGTTGCTGAATATCATCGTCCGCTGGCTGGCGCTGTCGCGCATCAATCCCAACGTGCTGACCTTCATGGGCCTGGTGGTCAACACCGTCGCCGCCATTCTCTTCGGATACGCCAACAGCGAAAATCAGGCCCGCCTGTTCTTCTATGCCGGCCTGGTCATCATCGGGTCCGGCTTTTTCGATCTAGTGGACGGCGAGGTGGCCCGCGCCACCAACCGCGTCACCCGCTTTGGCGGCTTCTTCGATTCCGTCATCGACCGCTACAGTGACGCTTCCCAGTTCCTCGGACTGCTGGTGTTCTACGCCCGCGGCGAGCGCTTTGTGTACGTGGTGCTGGCGGCGTTCGTGATGGTGAGCGCCATCATGGTCAGCTATACGCGGGCACGCGCCGAGTCGCTGATCGGTTCCTGTCGCGTAGGATTTCTGGAGCGTCCGGAACGGCTGGTGCTGGTGATCATCGGAGCATTATTCAACCGCATGGCACCGGTGCTGTGGCTGATCGCCGTGCTTTCGACGATTACAGTGATTCACCGCATGCGCTACACCTGGACCCGGACACAGGATTCGCCGGTCGGGGCGAAGGGGCAGGCCGCGTAGGCCAAGCAGCATGAACTTTTCCAGGCCGTGTGGGGCGGACACTCTTGTCCGCCAAACGACCGGGTCACTACATCTCTCGCGTTCTGCTATACGCGCCTGTCCAATGGGTTCTCGCGGAAGCTGGCGAATCACGCGGCTGCGACGGCCCTCAATTATTTCGCCTACAATTTCATTAAGATTCACCGTACACTGCGGATGAGTCCGGCAATGGCGGCTGGCGTCACAGATCGGTTGTGGAGCGCGGAGGATTTGGTAGCCCTCTGGGAAGCCTACGAGCAACGGAGGGCGGAAAGAGCGGCGTAAATGAGCACCCTCAAATTGATTGGCGGATGCTTGCTGCTGCTCGGAGCAGTCTGGTGCGGCTGGCGGCTGATGTTGCTCGGAGCTGCTTGGCGGAATACTTGGCGACAGAGGGTGCTTGGCAAGCCTGAGCCGCCGATCAGCATTTTCAACGATGAGGATTCAAAGTAGCCCACTACCAACGTCAACGTCAAGAGCGGCGGACAAGAGTGTCCGCCCCACATAGGCAACTTCAACGTCAACGGCGACGGACAGGAGTGTCCGTCCCACACAGGCAGAGACAAACCCAAAGGTCCTATCCCCTGTCGATTAGTATTGGGCCAAACATCTTCGCCGACAGGGGTGTCCTCGCCATGAGTTGTTCAGCCGTCACAGACAAGATTGCAGTCCGATGCGATGCTCGTGTGGGGCGGACACTCTTGTCCGCCGCTTTTGACTTGGTTTTCCTTTGCCCAAACCGACTGCTATCGCCAGGTTGTACGGGTACCGCCGGAAGCTGCCTCACTATCAGAAAGCTGACCGGCCGCTATTCGTAACGTTTCGCAAGGGCAGCCGATACCCTTTCCCGCCGGAGGCACGGGACGCTGTCCTTCATCACTGTTTGCATGATCACGGGAGGCGTTATCGACTTCATGCGGCGGTAGTGATGCCAGAGCATGTGCATTTGCTGCTGACACCGTTGCGCGATGAGACGAGCTGGCATTACTCTCTGTGCTCAATTTTGAAGCTGATCAAGGGAACGTCGGCTCGAAGTGTCAATAAACTTTCGGGGTCGGGCGGGCCGGTGTGGCAGGAGGAGTCATTTGACCATGTGTTGCGGTCGCAGGAAAGCTTCGAAGAGAAACTGGAATACATACGGCAGAACCCGGTGCGGCGGGGACTGGTCACGAGGCCTGAGGACTATCCATGGCTTTGGGTTGAGTAGGACCCGTGTGGGGCGGACACTCTTGTTCGCTGCTCATGACTCTGCTTTTGAAAGTGGGGCAGTGCCTCGACCTAGAGTCAAGCCCTTCAGCATTGCAAGGCAACGTCAACTTCAACGTCAAAGGCGACGGACAGGAGTGTCCGTCCCACACGATTTATTTTGATTGCCGGCCCAAAGCGGGAAGGTTTCGGTCTATTCCCGCTTTGGGTGATGGCTGTCGAAAATCTTGTCAATAGGCAGAAACTACACGAATCGGCCTATCTGCTTCGCGACACGGCAAATATAACTTAAGAAAGCGTGTCTCACTTACCTTTGCGAATCGCTATAATTTAGATATAGACATCTAATCGAAGGCGCGGCCTGGCGGCTGCGCTTTTTTCTTTTGGGGTAACTCATGATCGACGCAGTAAATTTCATCAAGAATCCGAAGCGGCGGGGGGAGTGGGCTGAGCTGCGGTTTATGGCTGCTGCGGCGGAACATGGGCTCAGCGTTTCTAAACCGTGGGGCGATTCGGAGCGGTATGACGTGGGAGTTGAACATAATGGGCAGTATCGGCGGGTGCAGGTAAAGTCGGTTTCGTACCACACGGGCCGGTCGTACCGTTGCGGAATCGGGGCGCGGGGGACAATGCGGGCTTACAAGAGCGATGAGTTGGATTTTTTCGCGATCTTTATTGTGCCGGAGGAATTGTGGTACATCGTGCCGGTGCAGGCGGCGCTGGCTTCAGGGAATCGGACGGTTTGTTTGACGCCTTCGCGGAAGCGGAACCGGTATGAGGTTTATCGGGCGGCTTGGCATTTGTTACTGAATCGGCGGTTTGGGACGGGCGGGAGTGAGGTGGTGGTGGATGGGGAGGTTTTTTCGGTTGGGTAGAGCTTTTAATCGCGGAGATCGCTGAGGGGAACTTCGGAGTTCGCAGAGAAGAGCAACGGCTTCACCACAGAGGGCACAGAGATCACAGGGAAAACCAGGTGCCTTACGCTTTACGAATATCTTTCCTTCATCAACTCTGCTATCGACTGCGTAGGCTTTTGCTAGCGTTTCTTCATCCGGCAAAAAAACGATTCGGAAATGCTTGCTCCCGGGCTTTTGGCCGAAGCCGGAGCCGTGGACTACCATGACGTGCTTTTTCAGGATTAGTTCTTTGACGAAGAGTTCGTCGGCGTCGGGAATGTCGAGGCGCGGGAAGGCGTAGAAGGCGCCGCGCGGAGGGACACAGCTTACCCGCGGGATGGCATTGCAGGCGCTGACCGTGAGGTCGCGGCGGCTGCGCAGCTTCGCACAAACGATGGGCAAGTGGTCTTGCGGGCCTTCGAGGGCGGGCTTGATTCCATATTGTTCGGGATGGTTGGCGCAGAGCCGGGCGCGCAGCAGTTTTTGGACGCCTTCGTTGTACGGCTTGACGGCGGCGGCTTCGCCGCTGACGATGCCCCATCCGATGCGCCAGCCGGGAGCGAGATAGTTTTTGGACAGGCCTCCGAAAGTTACGCAGGGGACGTCGGGGGCGGCGGCGGCGAAAGCGATGTGCTGGCCGTCGTCATCGAGAATCAGTTTGTCGTAGATTTCGTCGGCGAAGATGACCAGATTGTGGCGGCGGGCCAGTTCGGCTACTTCTTCCAGCATTTTTCGGGTGCAGAGCGAGCCGGTGGGGTTGTTGGGATTGATCAGCACTATGCCGCGAGTGCGCGGAGTGATTTTCTTCTTCAGGTCGGCCAGGTCAGGCTGCCAGGCATTTTCTTCGTCAAGATAATACGGATTCAGCGCGATGCCCGTCTTGGCCAGGACCGCGGAATACAAGCGGATAGTCGGGGCACGGGGTTAGCAGGTCTTCGCCGGGATTGAGCAACGCGGTGAGGCAGACGTCCACGGCTTCGCTAGCGCCGGTGGTGACGAAGACGTCCTGGACGGTGGTGATGCCCTTGCGTGCGGCTTCGCCGCGGATGGCTTCGAGAGCTTGCGGGATTCCCGATGAGGGCGCGTAGCCGTTCTTGTTGTCGCGCATTGCTTTGGCGACGGCTTCGACGATGTGCGCGGGAGTGGCGAAGTCGAAGATGTTGGGATCGCCGACATTGAGCGGAAGAATCTTGTGGCCCTGCTTGGCGACTTCGTCGGCGTAGCAGGCGAGGTCGCGGATGGCGTAGTGAACGTTGTCGAGGCGGGTGGCGGCGAGGATTTCGCGAGTTTGTGTGGGCATGGGGACTCCAAATCTTTACCACAGAGGTCACAGAGATTCACAGGGGTTTTCTCCGTGTTCCTCTGTGTCCTCTGTGGTTGAGGCGTTTATTCTCCGCGGTCGATCTGGGCTTTCTGCAGCTTGTCGGAATAATCTACGTAGACTGCTTTCCACTGGCTGAAGAAGTCGATGGCGCCGACGCCGCCCTCGCGGTGGCCGTTGCCGGTGGACTTCACTCCTCCGAAGGGGAGATGCACTTCCGCCCCAATCGTGGGCGCGTTGATGTAGGTGATTCCGGCTTCCAGGTCGCGCATGGCGCTGAAGGCTTTGTTGACGTCCTTGGTGTAGAGCGAGGACGACAGGCCGTATTCGATGTTGTTGGCGATTTCGATGGCGTCTTCGAGATCTTCGCAGGGGATGATGGAGACTACCGGGCCGAAGATTTCTTCCTGGGCGATGCGCATTTTGGGATCGACGTCGGCGAATACCGTCGGTTCCATGAAGTAGCCGTGTTGATAGTCGCCAGTGGTGAGCCGATTGCCGCCGCACTTGAGGCGGGCGCCTTCGGCTTTGCCGATGTCCACGTAGTTGAGGTCGGTCTTGAGCTGGTTCTCGTTGATGGCGGGACCCATCTCGATGGATTCGTCGAGGCCATTGCCAACTTTCAGGCGCTTGGCTAGTTCGACGTAGCGTTCGACGAATTCGCTGTAGACGCCCTTCTGGACAATTATTCTGCTGGTCGCAGTGCAGCGCTGGCCGGTGGTTCCGAAGCCTCCCCAGAGGCCGCCTTCGATGGCGAGTTCGAGGTTGGCGTCGTCGAGGACGATCATCGGATTCTTGCCGCCTAGTTCTAGTGAGCAGTGCTTGAAGCGCTTGGCTGCGACCTGGCCGACGATTTTTCCTACCGCGCTCGAACCGGTGAGTGAGATCGCTTTGACGTCGGGATGCTCGGCCAGTGGAGCGCCCACGTCGGGGCCAAAGCCGGTGACGATGTTGATCACGCCCTTGGGCAGGCCGGCGTCGACGAGCGTGCGAACGAGATTAAAAGTGGAGAGCGGAGTGTCCTGCGCGGGTTTGATAACGCAGGTGTTGCCACAAACGATTGCCGGCAGCAGCTTCCACGACGGAATCGCCATGGGAAAATTCCACGGCGCAATCATTCCGCAGACGCCCAGGGGTTGGCGGATTGCCATGGCAAATTTGTTGGGCAGCTCGGACGGCGTGGTGGGGCCGAACATGCGGCGGCCTTCGCCGGCCATGTAGTAGGCGGTGTCGACGGCTTCCTGCACGTCGCCGCGGGTTTCTTTCAGGACTTTGCCCATTTCGCGGGTCATGTCGCGGGCGAACTCTTCCTTGCTGCCGCTGAGGATTTCGGCGGCGCGATAGACGATCTCAGCGCGGCGGGGAGCCGGCACCAGGCGCCACTTCTTGAAGGCGCGCTTGGCGGCGTCGACGGCGGTCTCGACATCGGCCGGGCCGGATCTCTGGAAGATGCCGACTACGTCGCGAGTGTCGGCGGGGTTGCGGTTTTCGAAGGTGTCGCCGGTCGAGGCTTCGACCCATTCGCCGTCGATAAAGTTCTTATAAACCTTGGTGCGGGTGGCCGTGCCCATGATGGTGGGTCCGGTGAGAACGTCGGTTGCCATGAAAGCCTCCTAGGAGTGCGGGGAACTTGGGAAACTATGATGTTTCTATGCTACAGGGGTGGGGTTAGGGGCGGCAAGGCAGGGGGAAAGTGGCTTTTTTGAATTAGAGGCAGTTCTCAGATCTCAGTTCCCGGTTCTCAGTTCTCCCTGCGCTCCCAAGGGGAGACGTTTTTCTCCCAAACTTCGGTCTGTTTCGCTGATTTTGGGGAAGGCGCCGTGGGCTGTATTCTTGCGCCGCTCTGCGGCTCAAGACTGACGCCTTTTATCCAACCGCAATCTGGCGTTGCGCGTTCTCATGCACCCTGAAAGCACTGTCCACCTGAAAAGCAGAGTTTGTTTGTCACTGGCGAGGGCGAGACGCCCTCGCCGACGGCCCGCCGGCGCTACTCATTCTTTTCTGGGGCCGCGTCTCTGATGTGCGTCGCGATGTACCACTGGTTGCCGAAGGCGTCTTTCACTCCTCCGCTGCGGTCGCCGTAGGGGTGGTCGGTGGGCTCGGAAATCGATGTGGCTCCGGCCGTGAGAGCGCGCTGATAAACCGCGTCGCAATCGGGAACATATAGGTAGAACATCGACGACAGAGGCTGGTAGGGCCCGTGCGCTTCGCCCAACTCCACCACCGAACTGCCAACGCGAATCTCGGCGTGGTGAATGATGCCGTCGGGCGAGGCGTACTTCCCCAACTCCTCGGCGCCGAAGGCACGCTTCAAGAAGTTGATGACCGGCTCGCCCCGCCACGGGTGCATGTACACATTCACATTGTTCAAGCCTTTGGGCACATAGGTTGGCCCCTGGTGAGTCGCGATGTACCAGTAGTTGCCGGCCGGATCTTTCACTCCGGCTGAACGCTCGCCGTATTCCTGGTCGGCGGGTCCGCTGATGGAAGTTGCCCCCGCTGCCAGCGCCCGCTTGTAGACCGCGTCAGTATCTTCCACGTAGACATGCAGGGCGGTGGTGTTCGGGCGTCGCGTTCATCTTGCGGCCGGGAATACCCCCACCGACCATCAGCATGGAGTCACCGATCTTGATCTCAGCGTGCAGCCCGCCGGCCCCGCCAGTTCCGCGGAACTTCTCCTCAGCTGCGAATGCCTGCTTGGCAAATTCCAGCAATGCCGGTCCGTCCGCGGCGACCATATACGGCGTGACGGTGTGATAGCCCTGGGGGATGGGATCGACCGCCGGCTTCTTTAGCATCTGCTGCTTTATCGGCTCAAAACGCCGGTGCATTTCGGCGACCGACATTTCCTCTTGAACCGTAGAAACCGCCCAGGTATAGCCAAATGGATCCTCCACTTTCCCCGTGCGGTAGCCGTAGAACTGATCTGCCACCGGCGATACGAGTTTCGCGCCAGCCGCGAGGGCCTGCGCGACCACCGTGTCGGAGTCTTCGAGGAAAAGTTCGATGGTCACCGGCGAACCGCCCAACGTTTGCGGGCCAGGCATGCCGTACTCCGGAGCCTCATCCGCCAGCATGATCACGGAGTTGCCAATCTGGATTTCCGCGTGGCCGACGCCCAGTTCATTTTCGAAGCGCATGTTTTCTCGCGCTCCAAAGGCCTTCTTGTAGAACTCGATGGCGGCAGCGGCGCCCTTGATGCGCAGGCGGGGCGCGGCAGTCTGGCGGATTCTGGTCACTGGTTCGGTTGCGGTTGCCATAGTCGTTTTCCTTTCAAGATCAGATTTCAAACGTGCTCGGAACCCCGGCCGGGGCAGGGTGGTCAACTGGGCGGCAATGCGAACCAGAGGAGCCAGACGAGCATCCGCTGGCAGCGCGGCATCAGGATGCAAGAGCACCCCACTTACCGCCAAATCGAGTTCGTCAAATCGGCTGCGTTTAGCCATTTCTGCCACCAGACTTCTTGATTCCCTTCGCGGACTTTAGTGTCCTTTGTGGTTTGGCGGTTTTCACCACGTCGAAACCGTCGCGCAAATTCTCCAGACCACGAAACTGCAGCTGCTTGATGGCGCCCTCGCTACGATCGAGTTGTTGCGCAATCTCGCGGATGCTTTTCTGCTCTGCAAATCGCATGACCACGACGTGCCTTTGGTCCTCCGGCAGTTGATCGACCAACCGGAAGAGGCGGGCGCGATCTTCAACCTGCCCAAGACCGGGGCGGGTGCTGAGTTCGGGCGGATCGTCGACGGCAATCTCGCGGCCGTGCCGTTTGGAGCGATCGACAATGGCATTGACGGCAATCCGCAGCAGCCAGGCCCCGAAAGGCACACCTCGCCACTCAAAGCGCTTGAGATTGGCTAGTGCCTTGTGGAACACGTCGGAGGTCAAGTCTTCGGCGGCATCGCGGTCGCCGACCCTGCGGGCGATGAAGGCATAGACCCGCTCGAAATGAATCTCGTAGAGGTCGGCGAAGCGAGCTGGATCCTTCTGAGCAGCCTCCACCAGCAGACGTTCATCCGTCTGCTCCGGGGACCGCCGCGAAGCCGGTGCTCTCGCCACCATCGTTGTCCTAACTTTATAAACTGTTGGGGCGGGAAAAGGTTACGGGATGGAATGGAGCTGCGCGGGCGAAGTGCCCAGGACACGGTAGAAAACTTAAGGGGCCTTTCAAACGCGTACGAGGGGGTCGACGCGAATGAAAGGCCCCATCCTTGGGGGAGCACCCTTTTACAACGTTTTTGCCGTCGCCGCGCAGCGAAGCCGGTTTTGTTACGAATTCGGAACAAGATTCCCCCGATTGCGGGATTTCGTTCGCAGTGACCTGAGGACAGACGACTTACGGAAGGGCTCAACCGGTCTAAAGTTTCCCAGGAGGCCGCCGATAACACCCACGGGAGGACTTCTCCAATGGCTCCAAGCATTAGTCCGGTCAGTCAGCCACACGTCAACCTTCAACCCAAACCAGCAGCTCAGAAAGCGCAGGCTCCGAAACCAGCAGCTCAGCCGGTCCCGGCGGCACAGGACAAGGTGACTCTGCGAAGCGCTCAAAAAGCGAGTCAGGACGGCGACCAGGGCTGAGCCCGGTACTCAATCACATAGTGTTGCGGTCTAAAGGGCGCGGCTGAAAAAGCCGTGCCCTTCGTTTTCGGCGCGGGCGCAGGTTTTGTTGGCTTTGCTATTCTGGCTCGGTGAAGTTGAGCCGAGATGCCGGATTTTGGCTGGTAACGATCGTGGTCACGATTGTGCTGGCTGTTATCACCTGGTTCGTTTCAAAGTAAGGAACGACCCCTTTCTTGTTTCGCCACTCCGTAACCTTTTCCCCTTCCATTCGTTATAGATGATGAACACAATCGGGTGACATTTGTCATCGCGCTGCGGTGACGATCTCCACTGGCGTGAGGACTGCCTGACGGCGATGATGCAAGTTGTAAAAGGTTGTTGAGGGCCGTTGCCCGGTTTCCGGAACATCGGCTATGCTGGAGAGAACCGCAGGTCACGTAGTGGGGCGTTTAGAGTCATCTCTTTCTAGAGGTTCTGGAGTTCAAACATGACCCTGATCAGCTTTGTCCGAAAGAATGCCTTCCGTAACAAGCGCCGCAGCCTGCTGACGCTGGCGAGCATCGGCTTTTCTCTATTGCTGCTGACCGTCATGATGACCATCTGGCGGGCGTTTTATCTGTCCGATGGCAGCGCGGAATCGGCGCAGCGGCTGATCGTTCGGCACAAGGTTTCACTCGCCCAGTTCCTGCCCATCTCCGACCGCGAGAGAATCCGATCGATGCCGGGAGTCAAGCAGGTGGTCAACGAGACGTGGTTTGGCGGGCAATATAAGGATGACAAGCCGGAAAACTTTTTCGCACAGTTCGGAACTGATCCCCAGGAAATATTTCAGGTTTTAACCGACTTCCATATCCCGCCGGACCAGCTCGAAGCCTGGCAAAAGGACCGCGCCGGTTGCGTGGCCGACGCCGAACTGGCCAAGAAGCATGGCTGGAAGATCGGCGACCGCATTCCGATCAAGGGAACCATCTTTCCATTTAACCTGGAGTTGACGTTGCGCGGTATGTTCACTGCGCCCCAGGCCACGGAAACTTTGTATTTCAACAACGCCTATATGGACGAAGGCTATGCCCGGATCAAAGGCTTTGTAGGGTTTTTTGGCGTGCTGGCAGATTCTCCCCAGGCAGTGCCCCAGGTGGCCAAAGACATTGACGCTGCCTTCCGCAACACCGACCGGCCCACGAAGTCGGAGAGCGAGAAGGCCTTTAACCTAGACTGGATCGCGATGCTGGGCAATGTGAAGGCATTCATCCTGAGCATCTGCGCGGCGGTGGTGTTTGCCACATTGCTGGTTTCAGCGAACACCATGGCGATGTCGATTCGCGAACGCACTCGTGAAGTTGCATTGCTGAAGACACTGGGTTTTACTCGCGGCACGGTACTGGGCTTGTTCATGAGCGAGGCGGTCACGCTGGCAGCGGTCGGCGGGCTGCTGGGGGCGATTGGAGCTTCGGGCATTATTTTCCTCATGGCGCATGCGCCCGGAATTGGCTTGATGCTGGCGGGAGTGAAGCCGAATGTTGCGACGATTGTGGTAGCGGTTTTGGTGGGAGCCACGGTCGGTGTGATCAGCTCATTCGTGCCAGCCTACAACGCCTCCCGCGGGAACATCGTAGAGGGTTTGCGGCACATCGGTTAGAGGGCGGTTGAGCGAGGGGTTAAGCGGAGAAATTATGGCAGTTCCCATCCAATACAACATTCGCAACCTGAAGCTGCGCAAGAGCGCGACGGTGATGACGGCGCTGGGGATCGCGCTGACGGTCACGACGGCAATCTTTATTATGGCGTTGCTGGCGGGGTTGAATGCGGCCTTCAAGGGCAGCGGCGACCCGCTGAACGTACTGGTATTGCGCAAAGGAGCCACGGCTGAGCTTTCTGCCGGGGGCGTGGACCGGGATTCCGTGCCCATCATGAAAGAGCTGCCGGGCGTGGCGCGAGACGCTCAGGGGCAGGCTTTGGTTTCGGGCGAGGATTTGCTGGTGGTCGTGCTGCCGCGAAATGACGGCACCGGGGAGGCGAATGTTACCGTACGGTTCCTGACACCCACCGGCATCGCCATGCGTCCGGAGGTGAAGCTGGTAGGGGGAAGGTGGTTTACACCGGGCCAGCGCGAGATTGTGGTAAGCAAGTCGATCCACGGCAGGTTTGCGCAGGCCAACATCGGGGACAGCATGTGGATCGGCAAAGGTCCCTGGAACATCGTCGGCATCTTCGATACCGGAGGCAGCGCTCACGACTCGGAGATCTGGGGCGACATCAACCAGTTGTCGTCAGACTTCGACCGGCCCACATACAACTCGGCTTTGATTCGCGCGACGGATGCGGTGTCGGCGGATGCGTTGAAGAACCGGGTCAGTGATGATCAACGGCTCAAGCTTAACGGGATGCTCGAAACCGAATATTGGGCCAAGCAAACCAGCACCGGCAGTCCCATCAAGTTTGTCGGCACACTGGTCGCGATCATCATGGCGATTGGGTCGTGCTTTGCGGCCATGAACACGATGTACGCGGCCGTCGCCTATCGTTCGCGTGAGATCGCAACCCTGCGGGTGATTGGCTTTTCGCGGCCCAGCATTCTGACGTCGTTTGTTTTTGAATCGGTATTGTTGTCGATCCTGGGCGCGGCGGTGGGGATTGTTTTGATGCTGCCCTTCAATGGGATGACGACGGGCACGAACAATCCGGTGACGTTCAGCGAGGCGGTGTTCAGTCTGCGGATGACGCCGAATGTGGTGATTTCCGCGGTGGTTTTCGCCATCGTCATGGGATTGTTTGGCGGGATCGCGCCGGCGTGGCATGCGGCCCGGCGGGAGATTCTGGTTTCGTTGAGAGATTAGGAGTTTTTGCCGCGGTTTAGAGAAAGCGACAACCACAAAGGACACTAAGGTTCACAAAAGTAAAGAACCACGACTGGCTTATGCCTCTGGATACCAAACACGCGGACTTGCAGGGCCTGCGGATTGACCGGTCGGCGCCACCGACGGGAGAGCCGGCGGGCTGGGCGCGGCGCTACATCATCATCGGGATTGCGCTGGTGGCGGTGTTGAGCCTGGCCACCTTGGCCTATCGGCTGCTATCTCCAGAGGCGCCCGAGGTGGAGGTGGTGCGTGCAGCCGCAGAAAACAGCGTCGAAGTCGGTGGTTCCGTGCTCACTGCCAGTGGGTATATTGTGCCGCATCACAAAATCAATGTGAACTCCAAGGTCACCGGCCGCGTGGCATGGATCGGCGTCGAAAAAGGCGATCACGTCAAAGAAGGCCAGGTTCTGGTCCGCCTGGAAGATCAGGAGTTTCGCGCTCAATACGAACAGGCGAAGGGCGCGGCGGATAATGCGCGCGCGTATCTGGAAGAGCTGCAGAATGGCTCGCGGCCGGAAGAGATCGCGCAAGCGCAGCATAACCTCGACGAAGCCCGGGCCACGTTGGTGAATGACAAGATCACGCTGGATCGTGATCGGGAATTGTGGAACCAGGGGGTTGTTTCGAAGCAGGCCTTTGACGACGCCACTGCCAAATTCGAGGCCGATCAGCAGCGCGTGAATTCCCTGCAGAAGGGCTTCGAACTGGCGAAAATCGGGCCGCGTCAGGAAGAGATCACGCGAGCCAGAGGCGCCTTGCTACAAGCCGAAGGCCAGGCGGCCTATGCCAAATCGTGGCTGGATGCGACGGTCATCCGCGCACCGGTAACGGGAACGATTCTGGAACGCACGGCGGAGAAAGGTGAACTGGTGACGGCTCAGTTCGCCAGTGGCGCCGAAGGCGGTCCGCAGGGCCAAGTCGTAGCTCTGGCCGACCTCAACGATCTGCAGGTGGAACTCGACATTGCCCAGGATGATTTCGCCAAGCTGTCTTCCAAGCAGAAGGCAACGCTTTCGGTCGATGCCTATCCCGACCGCAAGTACGAGGGTGAGATCCACGAGATTTCTCCCGAGGCCAACCGGCAAAAGGCGACGGTGCAGGTCAAGGTGCAGATACTGAATCCTGACCAGTATTTGCGTCCAGAGATGAACGCGACGGTAAAGTTCCTGGCAGATGACACGAAGAAAGCCGCCGGGACGCAATCATCGGGCGTGCTGGTGCCGGCCGCCGCAATCCGCGACCGCGACGGGAAGAAGATGGTTTTTCTGGCGTTCAATGGGAAAGCGCTGCAGCGCGAGATTCAAGTCATCTCCCAGCGCAGCGGCGGCTTTATGGTGCAGGGTCTGGTGGGTGGGGAGAGCGTCATTACCGCCGCGCCAGCGAGTTTGAAAGACGGCGACAAAATCAAGATTAAGGGACAGTCATGAGCGCAGCTACAGTCACTAATACCGCAACCCAAACTAAAGTGGTCCAGGTCCGCAACGTCAGCAAGATTTTTAAGCGTGACGCGTTTGAAGTGCGGGCTTTGGACGATGTTTCCATTGCAATCGCCGGCGGAGAATTCATGGCGCTCATGGGCCCGTCGGGCTCAGGCAAGACCACGCTGCTGAATATGATTGCGGCCATTGACCGCCCGACCTCGGGCGAACTGCTAGTGCTGGGTGAGAATGTGTTTCGCTTCAGCGACGGGCAGGCAGCGCGCTGGCGCAATGAGCATATTGGTTATGTTTTCCAAACCTTTAATCTGATCCCGGTGCTCACCGCGTTTGAGAACGTCGAACTGCCGCTTCTGCTCACCAAGCTGAACAGTCAACAGCGCCGCGAACACGTGATGACGGCCCTCAAACTGGTGGGACTGGAAGAGCGGGTACACCACCTTCCCAAGCAGCTTTCCGGCGGGCAAGAACAGCGAGTCGCGATCGCGCGGGCGATCGTCAGCGATCCAACTCTGCTGCTGGCGGACGAGCCGACCGGTGATCTCGACAGTCACTCAGCCACTGAAATTCTCGAGATATTGAAAAGATTGAACGAAGATTTCCACAAGACGGTGGTCATGGTCACCCACGATCCGCATGCGGCGTCTTATGCTCACGTGACCCGACACCTGGAAAAAGGCATGCTCCTGCCGGCCTAAGCGGACGGGAACCGTCAGCGCTAGAACCTTATAAGCTATTGCAATAAAACCATTTATGTGGTCTTAACTCCGGAGCCTTCGAT
The DNA here is from genome assembly GCA_963734415.1 of uncultured Acidobacteriota bacterium. GTDB lineage: Bacteria > Acidobacteriota > Terriglobia > Terriglobales > Acidobacteriaceae > JABCZH01. The sequence goes on from CAVTHF010000003.1 coordinate 67,537, forward strand.
CCTCGGCAACGGAGATTTATCCGGGATGAAGTCCCTGGCAAGCGGAGCCAGGCCGCTTCTTCCTCACCCCATAAACAAATTCCCGATTCCACGCCATAAAGCCCTCCGAAGCGCTATCCTTCTGTGCCCATAAGGACTCCCCAAGTTTTGAGTTGCACTCCGGGGAAGACCAAACCTGACAAAAGGAGAGCACTATGAAACGGACAGCACAAGCAATTACGCTGGCGGCGGCACTCATGCTAGCCACTTGCGCGACTCCCGCGCTGGCGGATGGCCCTGGACCACCTCCGGGAGGACACATTCAGACCGATGGACCTGGACCACCTCCCACGGTGCGTGTGTCGGGGCCAATAGGCTGGTCGATGTTCTTGGCACTGATTCATTTGCTGTAGTGAGTGGCTGGTTACCCAGAGAAACTTGTCTTGGTGGCTTGTGAGCGGCTGAGTTAAGCTGCTCACAGGCCATGGACTTATTGAATTTCATTTTGTGGTGGGGGGAACTCCCGCTGCAAGCGGCACTGTTGTACGTGCTGGTCCGAAAGCGAAGTTTTCGGACCTTTCCGTGGTTTTTCGCCTACACGTTTTTTACGGTCACTGCCGGCATCATCCGCTTCGCGGTTCGCAACCACCATTCCACTTATTTCGAGGTTTACTGGATCAGCCAGGCCGCCTCATCTGTGCTGGGGATCGCCGTAATGCACGAGGTCTTCCGCACTGTGTTCCGAAATTTCAGCCGCCTGTGGTGGTTCCCTCCCATATTTCCACTCACCGTGGTTCTGTCGCTCGGGTTGACCATCTGGCGAAGCCTGTCCTTGCCCAACGGGTTGCACGGCGGGGCGGTCGCCTGGATCGTGGGGGTGGAACTGGGACTGAGGCTGTTGCAGGTGGCAATGTTTGCACTCTTGGTGACCATGGTCCTGCTTTTTGGACTGCGCTGGCGGCAGCAAGCCTTCGGTATTTGTGCAGGTTACGGGCTGCACGCAAGCGTGGCTTTGTTGACCACCACGAAGTTTTACGAATTCGGAACAAGATTCACATTTTTGTGGGGATTGGTGTCGGTAATCACTTACAGTATGGCAGTCTTGATTTGGCTCTGGTATTTCAGTGTTCCGGTTAAGACAGAACCCGCCCGCGCTGACCAGCCTCCGCTGTCGGCGCAAGAACTAGGCCGCTATAAAGAGATTGTACGGAGGGTACGGCGACCATGATGGTAACGATTCTGTGGAACTTGATGATTACCGCAGGCTTTATGAGCTGCGTAGTGATCGCAGCCTGGATTTGGTTTCATTTCCCCGATCGCACCGCCGACGACGTTGTCGATTTCCTGCTTCCCGTGGACCTGGAAAAAGCCGAGACCCTGCTCGATGCCAATACCGAAACTCACCTGCGCTGCGACCTGAGCTGCCGGGAATTTCGGAAGTTGCAGCGGAAGCGTATTCATCTGTACGTGGCGTTTGTGCACAGAATGGCGCATAACGCAGCTGTCTTAATTGACTGGGCCAACCGTGAAGCGGAGGGGGGCGACGAGCAGGCGGCGATACTGGCGCGCGAGTTGCAGCAAATCGCGGTAGAAGTGCGTCTCTACTCTTTGCTCACCATGATCAAGTTGCGCTTGTGGTTGCTGATCCGTCTGGATTCCTGGCAGGTGCTCCCGGCTCCCAGCCTCTATGAGGTAAGGGAGGTCGGAGGCATCATGGGCCTTGAGAGTTACGACCGGCTGAAAACCGCAGCCAGTTTTCTTTTTATGGAAATGGGACAGCGGAACTTCGACGAACTGCTGCACAACCTCTAACCACAGCGCTGCCTGGGCAAGTTGCGCAGCGCGCGGAACGTCAGCTTACGAACTCCCAGCTTACGAACTTACAGTTCAGAAACGGCCTGTTCCGGCGGCACTGATCCAAAACCGCTGTGGGGAGGCTCCGATACCCACTGCCAGGCGCGCCGACCGTTTTCCCGAACTTCACTCTGCGCCTCTCCGTAATCCACCAGCCGGTTCAGCACTGTGGTCACTGAAGCGAGCGGATCTTTGTGGCGCAGCAACACTGCGGGCATGCGGTCCTGAATGCGCTGACACACTTCCCTCACGCTGAGCGCGCGTCCCGCTTCCATTAACACCAGGCGGCAGGCTTTGGTGAATCCGGGCTGACGCCCTCCGGTTTTACGGTCCACCAGTTCCAGCAAGTCTTCGCCCAGAATCTCATCTCCAAACAAGTTCGCCAGTCCCGCGATGGTCTGTTTGAGAGTGCCAATGCGTTTCATGATGTCGGCACGCTGCCGCATGAGTTGACGTAATTCCTCATGCGCCGTCTTGACCACTTCCTGAACGTGAGGATCGCTGTTGAGAAGACTCCCGCTGCTTGCGCTGCTGCTGCCATTTCGTCCGTCCTGCATAACTGCCTCCAGACTGCTACGCCGTGCTTGCGCGGCCAACCCCCCGGCCGCACACTACCCTGTGCGTGGGATACGTAAGCCAGCGTCAGATCGTTCCATGAGCTACTTCCGCTTGCGAAACCGCACATTTCTTGTCCGCTTGTGGGACGAAATGGGCGTCTGGCAGATACCCCAACCTATTGATAACTTAGACGCCAATATTCGAAAAAGGTTAATTGGAGGTAATAATATGGTTGGGACGAATTGGTGGGCTGGCGGTGACCAATTGGCAAGGCTAACCGCCGCCGCGAAAGCCCGGAACGGCAGGAAGAGTGGTGGCGTTGACGGACGAAGACGAGTTCGCGATCATGATCGCGTCAACGAGTGCAGTGCCATATTTGGCGGTTTCCGCTGAGGTAGGTATTTTCGTCGGGCCTTGACAAACGCGCTATACCTGCTAAAGTGCGGCCAATTGGTCTCCAGCACACATTGATCAAAGGTGCTTACGTATGAAAAATGTCTATGAGGTTCTGCGGCAGAAGGAACTAGAGCTGGCAAGACTGGAAAAGGAAGTGGAGGCGCTTCGAGTAGCGGCGCCACTGCTTTCCGAAGACAAAGAGATGCTGGTCGAGGCGACGAACAATAAGCCGGCCATCACCGCACAGCAGCCGATCCGCATGACGCAACCAGCGGTGAATACCAATCCCCAGCCGGCGACGCGCGCGGTGGGATGGGAAGACACCGCCAAGCGCTGGCCGTAGCCACCGGCCCAGGGAATCAAACCTCTCCGCGCCTCGCCCTTCGTCGGCGACCCGCAGTTCTTGTGACCCATCCTTGGCAATTCTCCTTTCTTGTGGTCAGCCGCACACAGTGTGTTTGATTGCACACGTTCCCGCCTTGCGTTCAAAGCCATGGAAGCTCGACCAAATCCATGCTTGTGAAATGACTCTTGCCAGCGACCTCATCGGCTAAGGCCCAGTCTTTGAACGCTCTGGACGGCATGGTTGGAATGCGTGCTTTTCGCACAGATCATACCTGAGTCCAGGTGTTTGGTTCTGGCCTTGCGCGTGCGATTGAGCTCGTAGCGAGCGCAACGGAGCATTCAAATGGAATTTCTCATGACAGCGATCAGCGTAATCGGCGGAATGGCATTCTCACTGGCGTTTGCGATTCTGGTTGAGGAGTTCATCTTCGGCAAAGTGCTGGTTGTCGTCTTTGCCCGGCAAGCGGTACGAGTTGAGGCCCGGCAACAGCGTTAGCTCACGAAGGAGACCCTATGTTGTTTCTGAAATACTTGCTCACCTGGGGCGGTATCGCCATGATGGCGATGGCCGCAGGAATCCTCACTTATGATCTATGGCTCGGGCTGCGCTACCGTCAGCAAGCGGCGGAGGGTGGGACTGAACCTCTACCTCCGGTCCCGCAGGTTCGTTGGCGGGGTGCGCTGGGGCTGGCGTTATTGGCGTGGGGACCAATCATGCTGGCGCTTGGGATCATCGTGGTCCCGAGCGGCATGGCCGGAGTTCGTGTTAGCCAAACCAGCGGCACCCTGGCTGGCACACTCTATCCGGGGGCGCATTTTGTTACGCCGCTGGCGGAGAGCGTTGCGCTCTTCGACACCCGTGACCAGCTGTTTACCACCGGCTCCGTGGAGGCAGCCGCTGCGGGTAAGAAGCCCGAGCCTTTGAATGTCCAAGCCAAGGAAGGACTGACTCTGGGCCTTGCCATCACGGTGCGCTACCGGCTCGACCCCAAGCACTTGGACTATATTCAAGCCAACCTGCCGCAGCCGGTGGAGAAAGAGATCGTGCCCGCGGTGGTGGCGAGTGCCTGGCGGGAGCTAGTGCCCAATTACACCGTCCGGGAGGTGTTCGCCGCCAAGCGGGAGGAAGTCCGCAAGCGTGCTGCCGACGTCATCACGCAAAAGCTTGCAGGCGGACGGAATCGTCGTGAAGGAAGTGATGCTGCGCGATATCCAGCTGCCGCCGTGAATACTCCCAGGGTCTGGAGACCTTGCTGCTCAAGGAACAAGAAAATGACCGCATGGGGATCGAGACCGAGATGCAGGAAAAGCAGGTGAGGATCTCCGAATTGCAAGCCGAAGGCACCAAGGCGCAGCAGGTCAAGCAGGCAGAGGGAGAAGCCCAGGTGCACGTGCTCCAGGCCAAGGCGGAAGCCGATGCGATGCAATACACGCTGCCGCTGAAGCAGAAGCAGATTGAGCAATCGAAGCTGGAGGCCGAGGCGCGCAAGGAAACGACGGTCAAGAATGCAGAAGCTCAGGCTGAGGCCAAAGTGATCGACAGCAAAGCGGAAATGGAACGGCGCAAGTTGCTGGCGGAAGCGGAAGCCGACCGGATTCGGGTTACGGCGGCGGCGGATGCCGAGCGAATGCAAAAAGAAGGTGTGATCCTGAAACAGAATCCGCTGCTGATTAATAAGATCGTGGCAGAGCGATTGTCGGACAAGCTGCAGATCATGATGGTCCCGGCGGATGGAAAATTCTTCTTTGCCAACGACGTGCTGCGCAGCATGAACGTCAGCAACCACGCGGCCCAGGCCGAGGAACCAGAAGAGCAGCCGAAATGAACCGTTGCCCGACTCTAGTCAGTACCGGGACCCATGCCAGGCCACGATCTCAAGCCGGTTTATAATGCGCGCATTCAGGAGATGTCACTGCTGCGCGCATACTCTTTTCGGGCCTTGTGCTTTTTGCTGCTGATCGTCCCTGCCACCGCAGTCTCTGCCGCCGATTGGCGTGCTCCCGATGCGCGAACTGGCCCGGAAGATTGCAGCTGTCACCGGCCCAGGAGCGGTCGCTCTGGAGGTCACCAACCGGTCGTCACTGAGTTCGACCGAGGCCGATGACGTTCGCCGTGGATTGTGGACGGAGTTGGGGGCGCTCGGGCTTCATTTTGTCGGCGCCGATCAAGCCGCGGCTACGGTACGGGTTACTTTATCGGAAAACCTGCGGAACTATGTTTGGGTCGCGGAAATTCAGGTCGGGAACAATGAGCCTTCAGTGGTGATGGTGACCTCGCGGCGGCTGGAACCTGCCGCGGGAGAGCATTCGAGCGCGTCGTTGACCATTCATAAAGCTCCACTTTGGACAGACGAGAACCGTATTCTGGATGTTGCTCTGCCGACCAGCAGCCCGCAGATCATGATCGTTCTCGAGCCTGAGAAGGCTGCCCTCTACGCGGTGCAGAACGGCCACTGGCAAGCACAGCAGACGTTTGCCATCACGCATTCGCGTCCCTGGCCACGTGATCTGAGGGGGCGACTGGTTTTGAGAAAAGATCACCTGTTCGATGCTTACTTACCGGGTGTGTTGTGCCAGAGCACTACGGCGTCTCCGTTGGCCCTTAAGTGCCGCGAGAGCGACGACCCGTGGCCGCTGGCGACAGAGCCTTCTGCGTTGAGCGCGTTCTACACCCCCGCACGAAACTTCTTTACCGGAGCGCTTTCGCCCGGCGTTCAGAAACAAACTGCAACTGCCCCCTTCTACTCCGCAGCAGCACTTCCCAGAGAAAAGTACACGCTATGGATATTCAGCACAGTGGATGGACAAATTCATTTGCTTGATGGCATGACCGACCAGACGGCGACAAAGTTAGGCTGGGGCAGCGATATCGCGAGCGTGAAGAGTGGTTGTGGACTGGGGTGGCAGGTGCTGGCGACGTCGCGCGGGGATGGTTCGGGGGACACAGTACAGGCGTTCGAGATTGCCGACCGCGAGCCGGTGGCGGTGAGCGCGCCAGTTGAGTTTGACGGCGGCATAACAGCTTTGTGGGCGGATTCCGACAGCGCCAGCGCGATTGCCGTCGCACAAGATTCGGAGACAGGCCAATATGAGGCGTGGAGGCTTTCCATTACTTGCAGCCGGTAGTCTGCTTCTGGCTGTGGTGGCGGGCGCGGCGACGCGTCCGCATTACGGCGGAACGCTGCATGTCTGCCTGCGCGCTGCGCCGAGTTCTCTGGAGCCCCATCAGGCGGAATGGGCAGGGGCCGGCAATGTTCTCAGTCTGCTTTTCGATACGCTGGTCGCGCTGGACGAGCAAGGCCGGGCACAACCGGCCCTGGCCACCGCTTGGCAAGCCGAATCTGGCAATCAGCGCTGGCAGTTCTCCCTGAGGCGGGGGGTGACTTTCCCGGATGGAACACCGTTGACACCGGAGTTCGTCGCCACATCGTTGCGGGCGGACAATTCCAGCTGGAAGGTGTCGTCGAGCGGCGACACGGTGATCATTGAACGGGATTCACCCGCGCCCGAGCTGCCCGCAGAGCTGGCTCTGCCTCGTAACAGCATCGTGAAGCGCGAAGGCGGAAAAGTTGCCGGCACGGGTCCTTACGTGATCACGCAATGGGATCCCGGGAAGAAGCTGGTGGTGACAGCGCGCGAAGACTACTGGGGTGGACGTCCGTTCCTGGATTCAATTGCAGTTGAGTTCGGGCAAGAGTTTTCGCGAGCAGATGGTTGCCTTCGATTTGGGCAACACCCAGGTGATCGAGGTCGCTCCCGAGCAGGCGCACCGGGCAGCGACGGAAGGCCGCCATATTGAGACTTCGTCACCCATCGAACTGGTGGCCCTGGTTTTCAATAGCGATCCACAGTCAGTGGCAGATTCAAAACAACGTGAGGCGCTCTCGCTGAGTATTGACCGTCGGCTGCTCAGTTCCGTGGTGCTGCAAAATGGCGGTGAGCCTGCCGGTGGTCTGTTACCGAACTGGATGACAGGCTACGGATTTCTGTTTCCGGTTGATGTCAACCTGGTGCGCGCGCAGCAAGAGCGGGCTGAAGTGCCGGAAACCAGTGTCTGGAACCTGGGACTTGATGGCAATGATCCAATCGAACGGGTGCTGGCGGAACGAATCGCTCTGAACGCGCGTGACGCCGGACTGCGGCTCCAGCTGGCTACCGGGGCTTCTGACGTCCGGCTGGTCCATGTGAAGGTGGCTTCGCTCGAGCCCCAGGCTGCTCTTGCAGATCTGACCACGGCACTCGGTCTTTCCCCGCCGAAGATCAACGGCAGCTCTGTGGACGATCTATACACGGCTGAAAACACGCTCTTGAAATCCCAGCGGGTGGTTCCGCTGCTGCATCTGCGAACTGCCTGCGCGGTGTCTAAGACAGTGAAGAATTGGAGCGAAGCTCGCAATGGGGCCTGGCGGTTGCCGGACGTCTGGCTGGGCGCGGAGCGGCCATGAATCTTCGGCGGAAACTTCTGGCGGCCCTGGCGCTGATTGCGGTGCTGTCGGTTGCGGCAGTGGCCTGGATCATTTCTTCTCTGGTTCGGCGTTCGTTCGAGAAAACAAATGGAGAGCGTACGGTGGCCCTGGTGGAGCAGTTCCACCGCGACTTCGCCCGGCAGGGCGAGGAAGTCGTGCGGCGGGTGGGGACGATCGCTGCGGGAGATACCGCAACCCGTATGGCCTTGACGCTGGGCCATGGCTCTCCGGACTTCGCCATTTTTCTGAATGAAGCCAAGGCAACCGCCGAGAACCAACAACTGGATTTTCTCGAATTTGTCGACGGTCAAGGAACGATTCTTTCTTCCGCGCAGTGGCCGGCAAAATTTGGATACAAGGACGTTCTGGTCAGCCGAGCAATTCCCAAGGACGCCTTTCTGAAGCGTGAAGAGCTACCGGATGGTGCAGCCCTGGGCGTGTTCGCGGTCCACGCGGTGAGCATTGGGGACAAGCCACTTTTTGTCATCGGGGGACGGCGGCTGGATCGGGATTTTCTGGCCCGACTCGAACCTCCGCCAGGCATGCGGGCGATGCTCTATCAAAACCTGGAAGGCGAATTTTCGCCCAAACTTCTCATCAACGGCTCGGGTGCGCTGCAAGTAGCCGATCCGGTGGTTCCACTCATCCGGCAAGTGCAGCAGCAACAGCGAGAAGTCATTGCGCTCGTCCATTGGTCTTCGAATGCGGCTGACGATGAAACTGTGGATGCGATTCCGCTCACTGGCCTGGACCGCGAACTCCTGGGAGTACTGCTGGTGGGGGATTCGCGGCGGCCTTATGTGGAGATTCGCCAGCAGATCCGCACTGCGGCGATGCTCGGGGCGGCTGTGGGCGTTGTGCTCGCAATTCTATTGAGTGGTTGGGCGGCGGCGCGGGTTACACGCCCGGTGGAACAACTTGCCCAAGCCGCACGGCAGGTTGCCGAGGGCGACTGGCATGCCCAGGTCGCGGTGACTTCGGCGGACGAACTGGGGGAACTGGCCGAGTCCTTCAATCGCATGACCAACGAGCTATTGCAGCAGAAGGAGCAGCTGGTGCAGTCCGAGCGGGTGGCAGCATGGCGGGAACTGGCTCGGCGTTTGGCGCACGAGCTGAAGAATCCCCTTTTCCCGCTTCAACTCACGGTCGAGAATCTATTGCGCGCCCGGCAGCAGAGTCCGCAACAGTTCGAGGAGATCTTCACGGAGAGTGCGTCCATGCTACTGGCGGAGATCTCGAATCTGAAGACGATCGTCGCGCGCTTCAGCGAGTTTTCCAGAATGCCGCAGCCGCAGTTTCAGCGCGTCGGGCTGAACGAGGTGGTTGAAAGTGTCGTCCGTTTGTTTCAGGCGCAGCTACGCGCCCCGGAACGCGCAGCGATCGAATGTAGACTGGAACTGGCCGAGGCTATGCCGCCGATTGCTGCCGATCCGGAGCTGTTGCACCGGGCACTGTCGAATCTGGTGCTGAATGCGATGGATGCCATGGCACAGGGTGGCACACTGACTTTGCGCACGCGACAGGAGGGCGAGTGGACGGTGCTCGAGGTGGTGGACACCGGCACTGGGCTCACCCCGGAGGAGTGCGATCGCCTGTTCACCCCGTACTACACCAGCAAGGCGCATGGCACCGGGCTGGGACTCGCCATCGTGCAATCGGTGATCAGCGATCACGGGGGCCGGATCAGCGTGCGCAGCCATGCCGGCCACGGAACTACCTTCGTGATCGAGTTGCCGGGAAATACCGACAAATTGCGGACAGCACAAGTTGCCGCCGCCACACCTTGAGGAGCGCTCCGTGCCACAGCCAGCAAATCTCCTGATCGTGGATGACGAGGCCAACACTCTGGCGTCGCTGTCGCGAGCGTTCCGTCTAGCCGGCCATGAAGCTTCGGTGTGTGACAATGCTGCGAAAGCACTCGAACTCGCCAAAGCACAACCGTTTGACTTGATCTTCTGCGATGTAGTCATGCCGGTCAAAGACGGCCTTTCGTTTCTCGAAAATCTGCGCGCCCAGGGAAACGAGACTCCCGTGGTTATGATGTCGGGTCAAGCCCACATCGAAATGGCGGTGCGGGCTACGCGCCTGGGAGCCATGGACTTTCTGGAAAAACCCATTTCCACTGACCGGTTGTTGCTGACCGTAGAGAATGTGCTCAAGCTCAAGCAACTGGAAGCGGAAAACCGCCAACTGCGCCAGCGCCTGGGAAAACATGAGATGGTCTGGTCCGGGGAAGTTATGCGAAGACTCATGGCACAAGTGGAACGAGTTGCGGCCAGCGAGACGCGAGTTTGCATCCTGGGAGAAACGGGCACGGGAAAGGAACTGGTCGCGCGCACTCTGCATAACCAGAGCGCGCGCGCCAAGGGACCATTCGTGACTCTGAATTGCGCTGCAGTACCGGCGGAGTTGATCGAGTCGGAGCTTTTTGGCCATGAGAAAGGCGCGTTCACCGGGGCGGCGGGACGTCATATTGGGAAGTTCGAGCAAGCGGAGCGGGGAACAATTTTTCTTGACGAGATCGGGGACATGCCGCTAGCGATGCAGGCCAAACTGCTGCGGGTTCTGGAAGAGGGTGAAATCGAACGAGTTGGTGGAGATAAGCCGATCCCCGTCGACGTGCGTGTGGTGGTGGCTACGCATCGCAACCTGGAAGCTTTGGTCCGCGAAGGGAAATTCCGCCAGGACCTATTTCATCGGGTGTTCGTATTTCCGCTGGTGTTACCTCCATTGCGTGAACGCCGCGAAGACATTCCGGTGCTGGTGGCCCACTTCGCCGCTCAAGTTTGTGCTCAGAACAGTTGGAAACCGATTGCTTTTGGTCCCGGGGCCATTGAGAAGCTCACACAGCATTCCTGGCCGGGAAATGTCCGAGAGTTGCGCAATGTGGTGGAGCGGTTGATGCTGCTGGCGACCGAAAACGGGGTCACGGAGGAAACGGTTGGCCTGGTCCTGCCGGCCGCAGGGTCTGCGCTTCCATCGAGTATCGGCTCGGGCCCCCTGGCTGAGCGCGTACAAGGCTTCGAGAGGGAAACCATTCTCGCCGAGTTGAAGCGCACCAGTTACCAGATCACAAAAGCCGCGAAGGCGCTGGGCCTGGAGCGCAGCCATCTTTACAAAAAGGCCGAGCAGCTTGGGATTAACATCCAAAAACAACGCCGAGAAGATGAGGAAGCCTGATGGCGGCAGGCGTCAAGCCGGCGGGGTGGAATACGAAGCCTTTCTTTCCGACAGGTACGCGCGCAGGGCCTCCTGCCAGTGCGGCATGTCGATTCCGTACTTGCTCCGGCTCTTGGCAGATAGCACGGAGTATTTCGGACGCTTGGCGGGACGGACAAACTTTTCACTGGTAGTCGGCCGTACCACGGTGTTCAAACCTGCGTCACGGATAGTTTCGCGAGCCAACTCAAACCAGGAACAATCTCCGGAGTTGGTTGCATGGACAATTCCCGCAGCCTGCTTACGACAAAGTTGGACGATGGCGCGGGCCAAGTCGGGCGCATAAGTCGGGCGGCCGCGCTGATCGTCAACCACATCGATCTCGGGCTTGGTTTCCGCAATTCTGAGGATGGTGTCTGGGAAACATTTACCACCGGTTCCAAACAGCCATGAGGTTCTGACAATGCAGCAATCCGGCAAGGTCTGAAGCAAGCGCTCTTCCGCCTGGGCTTTTGATTTTCCATAAACACTCTGCGGCGCGCGAGGATGGTCGGTTTCGTAAGGAGTCGTGCTCAGACCATCAAACACATAGTCGGTGCTGAGAAAGAGCAGGCGGGAACCGCAGGTTTTGGCAGCTTGTGCGACGTTGACTGCGCCGGTGCAATTTACGGCGAAGGCGCGCTCACGATCGGCCTCGCAGCCATCCACGTCGGTGTATGCAGCGGCCAGGACAATCCACTCCGGCCGGGTGCGGCTGACGGCCGCAAGCACCTGCTGCGGGTCGCGGATGTCGGCGTCCCTGGAGCCGAGGCCGGTTACTTCATCTGACGTCCACTCGCGGACCAGCGCCTTGCCGAGCAGTCCGGTAGCGCCGAAAATCGTGACTCGCATGCTCTGTTTTCTCTCGCAACAACGCTAGAGAATCAACATAGCACACGAGCATTCGGCGCCCGGCTGAAACGCCCAAACACCCCTTTACTCCCCTATCCTGTATTTTTCAGGGGTTTACGCAGCCCGTTTCGATGGTGTGGCCGAGGGTTTTGCGAGGGCGCCGGGTGCAGGCTGGCCTTGCGCCGCGGGGCCACGGCCAGCTAAGTTCTCATAGACAGAGCTAATCTCCCGCGTAATCCCAGGCCACTGGTATTGGTCTCGTACTCGGTCCTGCGCAAGGCGGCCAGCAGTGGTTCGCATACGCTCGTGGGAGAGCAATAGATCCAACATGCGTGCGAGGTCCACGACGTCTCCCGCATGAAAAGTGAAACCGGCACCTTCGACGACTTCGCGGTTTTCCGGAACATCACTGGTCAGCACGCAGGTGCCTGCTCCCATCGCATCCAGCAAGGCCAATGAGAGCCCTTCAAGGTCGGAGGGCAGAACAAACAGAGCGGCGTTGGTGAGCAGTTCAGTGAGGGCGTCGCCGGCGACCCAATCGGTAAAGACCACCCGCTCACTGGCGCGGCAGCGCAGACTCTTTGCATACGCATCGGTATGGCTGGATCCGCCAGCAAGAACCAGCTTCACTGGCGTTGCCAGCCTCTCATAGGCGTCGATCAGGAGATGACAATTCTTCTCCGGAGAGAGTCTGCCGGCAAAAAGAATGTAGTTGTCTGGTTCCAGCCCCCATTGAGTGAGAGAAGACGAGCCACTGCGTTGACGAAGTGTAGCGCCGTTGGGCACGTAGGTGGCCTCGATCCCATAGTTGAGCCGGTAATATTCCTGCAAGGCATGGGAGACGACCATGGTAGCGTCTGGACTTCGCGCCGAGGCCAATTCCCCGAGACGAAGAACCCGGGAGGCGACGCGTCCCCATTTTTTTCTGCGCCAGTCTAAACCCTGCACCGTCACCGCCGTTTTCTTGCCAAAGAGACGCGGGAAGAACGAAAACAGTGCCGGGCCCTGGGCATGATAGTGGACAATGTCGCATCCGCTGAACGCGGCATGAAGAGTGCTTAGGAGGGTGTGAACCAGGGTTTCCAAATGCTTGGAGCGGATCGTCGGCAAGCGCACCAGGCGCATACCGTTGTATGTCTTCCGAGCGGGAGTAAAGTAGGTGCGGCAATACACGGTGACGTCGTATCCGAGTTCCACCAGACGTTTGCCGACCTCTTCGTAGTAGGCTTCGATGCCGCTGTACTTCGAAACTACGCCACGTCCGCCGACGAAGGCCACGCGCATTCGCTTTCTGGAGGCCACGACCGCGCGGCTGGAGCCTGGTCGCCGTGCTTTTGTGCATACCTTCTCGTAGAGCTGCATCAATTCCTGGTAGTGGGCCTCAGGGGAGTGGTTCCTAGCCACCAACTGGCGGCCAGCAACGCCCATTTCTTGCACTTGCTGTGGCCGCTGCGCCAGGTAAGCAATGGCCCCGCTTAGCAGCTCCACATTGCCGGGCGGATAGAGAAGGCCGGTTTCGCCCTCGCGCACCAACTCGCGCCGCGAACCCAAGTCGGAGGCCACCACCGGACGCTGCCAGGCGTAGGACTCGAGAATGCTCTTGCCGAGGGTTTCATAGGCCAGCGAAGGCAGGATCGTGAAACGCGCCGCCGCGATCCTGCGTCCCAGGTCCTTGCCGGTCAAGTGGCCGGTGAACTCGACGTTCTCGAGGCTCAGCGTGCGAGCCAGTTCCTCGAGTTCAGCCCGTTGTGGTCCGTCGCCGGCGACTTGCAACTGGACCTGTGGCAAGGCCTTCATCGCGCGGAGTAGGTGGTCCACACCTTTTTCCGGCGACAAACGCCCAAAATAGAGTACGGGGGCGCCGTTCGGGGCAGGCAGCGCCGCCTCGGGGAGGTTTTGAAAATGTGGGAGCACAGCGATTTTATCCCCGCTGAACCCGTTGTGAGTCAGTTGCTCCTTGGCAAATTGGCTCGGAGTCAGGAAGTGGTTTACGCATTTGCCGTAGGTGCCGATCCAGTGGTGAACATATGCCTCGGCCATCAACAGCGTCGCTGAAGTAAGCGGGCCTTCATAGCAGCCTTTGCTTAACATCTTCCAATAGTGCCCGGTACACGATTGCTCACAGGCCCGGCCGTTGGTGACCATGTTGTAGACGGGACAGATCATCTTGAAGTCATTGAGGTGATAAACGGTTGGGATTTCCAGCTCTTTCAACTCCCAAAGGATCGAGGGTGAGAGGTGATGATAGATGTTGCGGACGTGCGCAATATCGGGCTGAAACTTCTGCACCATCTTCCGCAGCCGGGCCCGGGCGTCGGTGGAATAGATGGCATGGGCTCCGAGTTTGGCACGAGCCAGCCATCCCGCGGTGTTGTCCTTGAATTCGATGTGCGGGACAAGAAATTGGTCATAGGCGGTGGGTTCCCCGCGTGAATCAGCCATCGAGAACAAAGCGACTTGGTGTCCTTGTGAGCGCAGCAGTTCCATCAGTTCGAAGAGGTAGACTTCAGTACCGCTGAAGGGGAAGTTGTACTTATTGCAAAAGAGGATCTTCATAAATAGCGCTCACATTTTCTGGGCCGGTGCCCGGAACAGGTATGGGTCGAGCTTTAAGGCAGGCAGTGAAGAGATCGCAGATCGCGGCCAGATTTGTTTCCCGATTGAAATGCTTGTGGACATGCTCCCGAGCCGCCTGTTGCAAGGAGCCCAGGGTCGATTGTGCCTCCATGACGAACGTGACCCGGGACAGGAAATCATCGAGCGATCCGGCCTGATAGAGAAATCCAGTCTCGCCGTTGACGACCAGTTCCGGAATGCCGGTGATTGCCGGAGCTAGCACTGGCTTCCCGCGCATCATTGCCTCCATCAGGACAAGCGGGATGCCTTCGCTGCGGCTGGTGAGGACGACCAGGTCGGCGCGGCCATATTCCTCGTCCAGTTGGCCGCGGGACAGTGGTCCCAGCAGCCGAACTTCGGACTGGAGGTCGAAGTCTCGAATCATTCCCTCGAGGGACCGGCGCTCGGGACCTTCTCCAGCGATCCGGCACTCAAATCGCAGGCCACGACATTTCAGAAGCCAGCAGGCCTCTACCAGAAATGCCTGATTCTTGATGAAATGCAGTCTGCCGACGGTCAGATGGAAAAAACTGGACTCTTTTCAGCGCGCGGGTGCTTGCTCTCGGGGTCTTCTACTCCCAAGCGCCGCACCAGAATTTTCCCCGGTGCGACGCCGGGGTAGTGCGTCAAAATGTGCCGGCGGTTGAATTCGGAAATGTTCACGCAAAACCTGCATTGCTTCAGTTTGAGCTCGAGAAAGACAGGGTCGAGGAGAAGATCGGATCCGTGCAGCGTCATGCTGAAGCCGACGCCAAGCAGGCGCGCCGCCACCATGGCGACCCAGGATCCGAAATATCCGTGATGCACATGGATGTGCTCCACGTCACGGGGTTGGAGTAACGCGGCGTAATAGGCACCCAGCAGAGTGTGGGGCAACGCTGACAGCCGTCGCCTCAATGGCTCCCGGCCCTGGAAGAGAGCGTGGCGGAAAAAACCGGCCAGGACTGACAGTTTCGCTACACACAGCCAGGCTGCACAAAGCAGTGGCTTGAGCTGCAGCGGCTGGAAATATATGGTCTCGGCGGCGAAAGACTGCAGGTCCTTGTTCGGCCCAGGCTTCGCGCCCCGCGCGCTATATGGAAATACAGTTATGCCGAGGCGGCGGAGTTCACGAATCTCGTCGACCACATAAGGCTCGACCGGTGACGGAAAAAGATTGGCAAGATATGCAATGGTGGGCATGGAGATTGAACGGTGGTGTTGCCGAGAAGCGATCAGTTCATTAGGGTGTAACCCACGGGAACCAAGAACAAAGCCGCGACGAACCCTGAGACCCAGGGACGGAGTTTCTTGTATGAAATAGGCACGGTGGTAGCCAAGCCGGAATGAATCAGGTAGTAAGCGCCGCAAGCGACCAACTCCGCACAGCCGTAACCGATCAGGCCCAGCACGCGGCAGCAGGACGAGTGTGGTTGTGGCAAGCAGAACCACGTGGGCCACATAGGATTTCATCACCAGCCACTGCTTCCCTACCACGAACAAGGCGGAAGCTTGCAGGTTGTAGACCGAGTTCACCAAGACCCCGGCGGCGGCAAAGGGATAAATCAGAATGCTGGGCATCCAGCGCGGGCCGATTATGTGTCGCACCACATACGGCCCGAGAAGAACAAAGCCGCACAGCAGCGGGCCCAGGGTTACCACCTGCAGATATAGGGATTGTTCGAGCGTTCTGCGAAACTCGTCGCGGCGGTCTTGCAGGCGGGCAAGGGCTGCGATTGCCATGCGTCCGGCCGCCAACCGGAAGCTGCCGAGCGCCTCCGCAATCCGAATCGCGAGGGCGACATAGGCGACTCCTTCGGCACCCACGAATCGGCCAACGATCAGTGGGTTGACCAGAGTCCGCAGTTGCCAAGCACGCAGCGATGCGGTCAGGCCGACACCGTAGGACAGCATTGGCCGGGCGAGTTCGAGGTCGAAGCAGAGACGGTAAGGGATCTCTGCGGAGACGCAGGCAGCGATCAAGGTGAAGACCTGCCATACGATCTGGCCCATTACCGGGGCCCACACACCCACTCGCAGCCAGGCGAGTGAGGCGGCGACCACGAGTCCCAGCGATTGCCCCGCGAGTTCGATACCCGCAATTCTGCGAAAGTCCAGGTTGCGCTCGAGCCTGGCCATGGGGAGGCCGGTCAGCGCAGAAACCGGGATCACCGCGAGCATTGCAAGGTATGGAGGAACGAACTCCCGACTGCCATACCAGCGAATGAACAGCGGCGTGGCCGCAGCCGCGACCAGTCCCAACCCGATGGATGCAGTCAAAACCAGGGCGGCGGCAGTGCCATACATCCGGGCATCCGGCGCTTCACTGCGAACCAGGTAGGTGTCGATCCCGCCCCGGGCGAGGATTGCCAGAAAGGCAACGATCCCAATCGCGGTGATGAACAGGCCGTAAGCATGGGGACCAATCCACCAGGTCATGACCAGCATGTTCGCCACTCCGACAATCACGCCCAGCCCATAACGCCCTGCCAGGCAGATGGCGCCGCGGATAGTTTCACGGCAAAACGGACCGGGCACGCTCCCATCGGCTGCAACAAGAGTAAGCGAGGGCAGGGCTGTGGCTTCAGCTTGAGACGGCATTCAATTCTTTCTGATCACGACGATTCTGGGCTGCCAGCATGCCCGCCAGCGTGAACAGAATGCCGTTCACGAACTGGTAGTTCATCACCACGAAACTGGCATTCACCAGATAAACTACGACCAGCAACGGCCACAACGAGCGGAATTGCGCATCCGGAAAAGTGCCCACTGGAGAACGCAAGCCCGGCCTTTTCCGGCCTAGTCGAAAAAGACCGACGACCAGCCAGCCGTAGAGAGCGAATCCGAACATTCCATACTGGACGAGAATCTCCAGATAGGTGTTGTGCAAGTAGAACTGCTCTTGATGGAAATCACTGATCCGGCTGGATAGTTCAGCCTGCATCGCGAGGCTGCCCCA
Organism: uncultured Acidobacteriota bacterium; assembly: GCA_963734415.1. Lineage (GTDB taxonomy): Bacteria > Acidobacteriota > Terriglobia > Terriglobales > Acidobacteriaceae > JABCZH01. The sequence goes on from CAVTHF010000003.1 coordinate 84,739, forward strand.
GCCGAGGAGGGGTTTTTGCAAGAACATTTCCCATCCCGCCTGGTAAACCGCCATGCGGAACGTGACTGGTCCGCTCTCCTCTAACCGTTCACTGAGGGACAGGGGAGAATTGCCGAGGCTGAGCAGGGCAGTCAACCCCAAGGCGCCTCCCAGCACCAAGCACAAGCAGGTACGGCGCAAGCATCGACTGGGGGAGAAGAACATCAGCCACAAGATCGACCCGGCGAAGGACAGCCAAACTGCACGCGTCTTGGTGGCCACGATGGCAAGGGGCAAGGCGGCCAGCATCAGGACCGCGGGTGGCTTAGGCAATCGGTGGCGGCGAAAGGAATCCAGCGCGATGAGCCCCAACATGTTCAGGGCAACGCCGTTGGCCACCGCTTGCAGAAAAGGACCGCGGGCACGATCGGCGTGAATGCCCAGGCCCTCGTCCAAGATGTAGCGCGGGAAGATGAAATCCGTGTATCCCAGCATGAAGAGGATTGCGATCAGGCACAAATAACTCAGTACCAGCAGGGCGAAGACTTCGAACAGACGCCGGGAGCGGGCATCGTTAAAGATGTGCCCGGCCAAAAGATAAAGCCCCATCGGAACCAGCCATTTGGCGGCAAGCACGCCCCAAGTTTCGGGGTCGTAGGGCTGCGTCACAGCGTCGTAAGAAGGCTAGAAGGAGCAACCCGGACAGGGGCCAAATCATGGGTACAGCTATTCGTATTGGAATTCGCATGGTCCACGAGCGCAGCAATATCACAAAGATGAGCAGCACAAACGCGAACCGATCGTACGAATGAAAGCGGTAATCGGCGGGACGGAAGAGCATGACGGCCAGGGTAACGAGGAATAAGAGCGCAGGTGCGGCCATCAGCCCATGCAGCGGCCGGACGCAGGCGGAGACTGTCCATCCCGCAAGCTCTTCGCTCCACGCTTGAGGTGCCGACGGCTGGAGGGCTCCCACTTAAGCCCCTTCTCCCCGCAAAACCACGGCCAGGGTTTTGAAAAGAATCCTGAAATCCAGGCACAGTGTCCAACGCCCGATGTATTCGCGGTCCAGCGCCATGCTACGTTCGAAGGACGGATCGTTGCGGGCAGTGACTTGCCAAAGGCCGGTGAGTCCAGGAAGCACTTCCAAACGTTGCAGATCCTCCAGGTCATAACGCTCGAAATCGTCGATGGGGTGGGGCCGCGGCCCGACTAAACTCATTTCTCCTCGCAGCACATTCCAGAGTTGGGGCAACTCGTCGAGGCTGAAGCGCCGGAGTACCCTTCCCAGCCTGGTCACGCGCGGATCATCCACCATCTTGAAAAACGCTCCCTGGCGTTGGTTGCATGCCCGCAAGTTCTGTTTAAGCGCATCTGCGTTCGCGATCATGGTGCGAAACTTGAAGCACGCGAAGCGGCGTCCCTTGAGACCCAAGCGGGGTGCGCGATAGAGCGCCGGCCCCGGCGAATCCAGCCGGATGGCGCAGCAAGTGACCACGAGGAGCGGCAGTGCGAGCAGCAACGCGATAGCAGACAGCGTCACATCGATCCCGCGTTTGACCAGCAGACGGAAGATCGGGATCCGCTCCTCGGACAGGGTGAGCACAGGCACATCGCCGTATTTGCGAAGGATGGCGGGCGCGGGGTCGCACCCGAAAAGCTCTGGAACCAGCTTCACGTCGATCTGGTTGGCTCGGGCTTGTTGGATGATTTGTGCGGTAGTTTCGCTGTAAGGGGCAAGGGTCAGGATGATTTCATCGACGAATTTGCGCCGTGCAATCCTGGCCAGATCATCGATTCGCCCCAGCACGGCGCCACCGAGGGGTGCGCGGTCATCCAGAAAACCCAGCACCAGAGACCGCGCAGAATTGTCCTGGCCGAGATGATGGGCCAACTGCCAGCCTACCTGCCCGGCGCCGATGATGAGCACGTTACGGACGCGCCTCCCCCGCAGACCCGCCGCCCAGGAACTGGGCTGTCGCGGCACGGCAGGCGGGAACTGCCATCTCCAAAGGAAGCCATTCACGGCGGACGCGGCCTTCTTGCGGGGAACAGCATCCGCGGAGTCCAGGGCTCCAGGGATCAAACGGGACGGGAGCATACGGGAGGCGCCTGGGCGTGGTGTTGCAATGGCAGGTGAGGGCTGCACTTAGATCAGTTCCAGTTCGTAGCCTTCGATACGTATCGCCACTGACCGCTGGATGGACTCGACCGAAATCACCAAATTCTTTTCTCCACGCTCATCGAGAATTCCTTCCAGCCCGTCCAGGCAACCACCGCGAATTCGCACCCGTTGGCCGACCTTCAGGAAGGCATGCATGGCGCAAGACACTCTCCTGGAAAGCAACAATTGCAGATCGTCAATCTGCTTGGCGGGAATTGGAATGATCTGCCCAGCAAACCCAATCAGCCCGATCACCCCAAGGGTCCTCAGCAAATCTACGCGTGACCAAGAGGCAGGGTTGAGGCGGGCAAAAGTGTAGCCAGAAAACAGAAGAGTATCGACCCGTTTCTCACGGTCACTCCAGCGGTGAATCTCCTCCAGGACTGGGAGAAAGGTTTCTACCCCTTTGCGCTGAAGATGGGTGGTCACTGTCTTCTCATAGCGGTAACGAGTCTGAATGGCATACCACAGCGGATTATCAGGATTAGAAGGATGGAAGACTGCGTTCACGGGGTTAGGGCGGTTCGGAGCACGGCTCTGCTAATTGAGTCCCAGATCATTTTTGACTTGATTCGCACAGCGCATCTCTTGTTGGCTACATCAGCAACCCTGCAACGGTCGCCTGGAGTTCATTAGTGATGACGGCTTCTTAGAATCGTCGGTAAATCGAGTTGGGAATTGGAAAGGTGCGTTCGCTGAGCACAGTGCCCAGCAGCCGCGCATTCACCGAATGCAATGTCTCTTTTACTCTTTGTGCGGTGGCGCGACGGGTGGTATTGGCCTGGAGCACCAGAACGAGCCCGTCACACGTGGCCCCCAGCAGAGCGGCCTCACTGCCGGCCCCGGCTGCGGGCCCCTGTAGGACGGTAAAGTCGAATTCCAGACGCAGTTCCGCAAGGCGGGCCCGGAGCCAGGCGGTGGAAAGGGCGTTCTCGTTGCCTCCGAGAAAAACGCTCCGCGGCATGAACCAAAGGCTTGGGGAGAGCTGCTGCGCCAAGTCGCGCAGAGTGCCAAACCGCTTTTCACCACCAACCTCGCCCAACCGGTCTTTCCAAATTCTGCCTTCTTCGCGGATGGTGGAGCAGGCTTCGACTACACAAACTACACGCGATCCTCCCTCAGCTAGGGTTTGTCCAACTTGCATGCAGATCGGAGCAATGTCCGATCCGTGATCCACAGGGCTGAACACAACCTGGCGGCAAGGCTTGGGCCAGCCTGGCAAGAATACCTGGCGCACCAAGCCGCGAATCTGTTCTTCGGCAAAAGACTCAAGTGTCCAACCTGACGTATGGAAGTTAGGCGTCCGCTCCCGCTCGACCGCTGGTTCGGCATGGATCGCCGCTGACTCCGTCACTTCCTCAACAGTGGTGGGGGGCAATATCTTCACGAATGTGCTCATAGTTGGTCTCTCGAAAATTCTTCTACGCCCGATTTCCTTTTCTGTGGGAGGGATGCCAGAACGGGAGCGCGCAGGAAAGCGACGACCTCATCGGGAGTACGGAATGCAGGACTCAGATAGTCAGTCGCGAATGCCAGACTCACGCTCACGGCTCCTGCCAGTGCCAGGCCAATCATCCCGAAACTCACTTCCGAGAGCTTGGGCAGTTCCGGCACCACAGGTTGCTCAGCGATGGTAACGTTAAGAATTCCGCCCTGATCCAGTGCGTCGCCGATTCTGGCTTCCTCGCGCTTGTCCACGTACAAGAGATATCGCTCCTCAGCGGCCTTCAAGTCATGCACCAACCGCTCCTGGGCGATGCTCTGATCACCCAGTTGCTGGGCGGCGTCCCGGTAGTGGGTTAGCAAAACACTTTCCGCAGCCGCGTGGGCACCCAGTGCCCTGGCTTCGACCTCTGCCTTGACCAGTTCGGACTTTGCCCAGGCATGATTTGGCTCCAGGTCAGTCGTCTGGTCGCGGATTGGCGCACGGTCTTCTCCAGCAATTGAAGCTTTGGTTTGTGCAATCTTCTGCTCGACTTCTTTGACCAGGCGATACGAGGGCTCAAACTCAATCAGCAGATCCGTACGCTGCAGTTCCAACTCCAGCAATCGCGCCTTCATCTTCTCCATCAACTCGGGATTGTCAGAGTTGCGCATCTGGGTCATGGTGCGTTCAGGCAGCGAGTCCAGTTTTGCCTGCAGGGCCCGGATCCGCTCCGAGTTTTCAGCCTGTGCGACCCGGGTTCGGCGATCGTCCGCGTCGGCGTCGCTAAGTTTCTGGAGTGCCATGTCGCGCTCCTGAGATGCAGAAACCACTCCCTGGTCACGGGTAAACTCGGCGAGTTGCAATTCGGTGGCTTCCAGATTGTGGCGTGACTGGGTAACCTGTTGGTCAAAAAAGCCAAACTCTCCGGAGGCGCGATGCACCTGATGATGCCGCTCCAGGTAGGCGTCGGCCAGTGATCGCAGCACCCTGGCGGTTTGCTCAGGATCAGAGGATTCATAGGTGACACTGATGAGCGCAGTCTTACGAATGGGTTCGACGGTCAACCGCTGGCTGATGCGGCGTACGACACGCGCCAAGCGTTTTTCCGGGTTTTCCCCGGTCACGCTCCAAAGCCACGAGTGATCCTCCGACAGGCCCGCGCGCTGCACCACGGTTCGCAGAATCTCTTCATCGCGCAGCAGTTCGACCTCGGAGTTCACTTCCTCCTCGGTGACACCTGGACGCATGAACTCCGCCTGGCTGGGCGTGGGTGCAACCACAGGATCGACGCGGCCCCGTCGCAGTAGCACTTTCATTTCCGAGCGATAGGACGGAGCCACCAGGCGGTAGGTCACAATGGCGATGAGCGCGACAGCAAAAGCAATCAGCGCCACCCGCCGCTGCCGGAAGATGACTGCCAGCAAATCCCGCATGGTGGGAGACGGCACGCGTATCGGTTTCGGAACCAACCTGAGTTCTTCTGACATGTGAAGTTTTGAACTACGCCTTGGATTTGTTGGGTCAGTCTACGATGAGCCGGCCAGGTCCTTCAGTCCTTTTAGAACTGTGTTGGGGTTGAGTACAGGCTGAGATTGGAAGCCGGCATGAACGGCCGGATCTTCGAGATGAGATTCTGCGGTACGAAGATCAAGTCGCCGGATCTGAGGTGTATGTCCTCTTGCAACTGCCGTGATTTAAGCATGGACTTGAGGTCAAGAAGGTGCGACTCGAAAACCTCGTCCGAAACACGCCGGAAAAGCACGACCTGGGAGTGCTTGGCGCGCGGGGTGAACCAACCGGCCATTGCCACCGCTTCGGCGACCGTAGTGTCCGAGCGTAGTTCGTACTTGCCGGGACGACCTACCTCGCCCCCGGCAATGAAGTAGGGCTTGTCGAACTCCTTGAGGGTGACTGATACTTCGGGGTCATGCAGTACGCCTGTGTACGCTTCTCGAATCACTGCCCCCAGGTCGGGAGCAGTCATTCCTTCGGCATAGATCTGCTGCGTCCCTTTCAAGGGAACATACCCGTCCGGCTGCACGGTAACGGTCTGGTTGAACTCGGGGGAAAAGGCGAAACTGATTTCCAGGACATCACTTTTGCATAACCGGTAGAGCGGACGGCGGGCCTCCGTCAAGGCTGGACTCGCTTTGCCGTCCGCTATTCCGGACTTCGCGGTTGCCGCTGTTGTTTGCTCACCAGTTGTCTCCGGCTGTTGAGCGTGGACCGTGGCAACCACCGAAACGTTTTGCACCAGGCAACCGGCAAGCAGAACAACGCTGGATGTGGTTGGAAATCGCATGCTGGCTGCTTCTTCCCGCTTTCAAGTTTTGTTGAGGACTGATCCAATGTCCGGTTGCAGTTCGCACGTTACGCGCCTACAAAAGCAGCCACAAGACATGGGAAGTGCACTCCACCAAGGGGGGCAATCCAGCCCGCCACAAGCTCTGTGAGTACCACTTTGGAGGTATGCCCTGACTTCGGCCACATAGAGCAATTCCCGTAACGGTTCTAGACTGATGGTCCGACAGAACCTGCTTTTGCGCGGCAATGTGATCATTTAGGTAGGAGTGCAGGAACGGAACAAAAAGAAATCCTCGGTGCTCAGCGTGTTTTCCACATCACGTTTCGCGCTTTTGATGTCGGGTCATCACAGAATCCAGCTATACCCGCGGCTATGCTGTACGACAACAAATCGACCTGAGGAATCATGGAACCTAGATCGGCCGCCACTTCCAGTGCAGTTAGTGTTCTTGTCGCCGGTACGAACCAATTGCATTGCCGGCTTCTGGCCAACGCCCTTCGCAAGCGGGACTTTCACGCAGTCTTCTGCGCGATGGACAAGGATTCCATCCTCGCCGCCATCGCTGAAAATGCAGTTGACGTCGCCCTGATGAATTACGAAAAGAATATGGCGCTGGTGCGGAGCCTGCATCTCGCCCATCCCAATGTGGTCGAGGTCGTACTGCTGGATGCTCCGGATCGGGAGGCCGTGGTCAACGCCTTCCGCTCGGGTGCACGGGGTCTGTTCAGCTTTACCGATTCTCCCTTCCGGCTGATCTACAAATGCATCCAGACGGTCCACCACGGGCAAATCTGGGCCAGCAACGAGCAAGTGGGATATCTGATTGATGCCGTCACCCAGGTGCCCTCGCTGCGAGTGGTAAACAGCCGGGGACGGAACCTGCTTACTCCGCGAGAACAACAAGTGGTGGCGCTGGTTGCCGATGGACTCAGCAACCGCGGCGTGGCCCGCGAACTCGGCCTCAGTGAACACACGGTTAAGAAGTATCTGTTCCGCATCTTCGACAAAATTGGGGTGTCCACGCGGGTGGAATTGGTGCTTTATGCGGTCACGCGGGGCGCGCCGCGCCAGGCAGAATGGCTCTCGGCGTGAGCGGTAGCCTGGGCCACTCGCAACTAGGCTCGACTGTGGCTACAATGGGCAGTCGTGCCCGACGCTACCTCGCCCCCCACTTCGGCCTCAAAGTCCAGACGCTGGACGGTCATTGCCTCCGGCTTGCTCTGCGGGCTGCTCGCGCTGGTGGTTATCTATCCCAAGTCGAGTGTATTCCGCAGTCCAATGGCCGTGGTGGTGGTGGCTGCGATCGGCCTGGTCGCAGTGATGCTGCAACTTCGCTTCTATAATCGCGAGCGCAGCCGGCCGATACGTGCACCCTTGTGGTTAAACATTCTGGGGATCGTGTTTGCGCTGGCCGCCCTGTTTAGTGACCTCCTTCATCTGAGTTCCGACATGGCCCAACTGATGGCCCTGGGCGCGATTGGAAGCTTTTCGATCAGTAGTGCCGTCATCCTGCACGCGTTTCGTAAGCGCGGGGCGGAGTAGGACATCGCCACGGATTTCCACGGATCCAATCAACCAGCCGGAAGGACTCTATTGGCCAGTGGGGGTTGCGGGAACTGGCGGCGGGGGATAGGGTTTGCGTGACGTCAGGTCGAGCTTTGCCAGGCTGGCAGCGTCCCAGCCGCCACCCAGCGCTTTGATCAGCAAGACACTGGCGATCATGCGCCGTCCGGAGACTTGAACTGCACTACGCTCATCAGCCAGGGCGGTCGTCTGTGCGGTAATCACTTCGAGATAGGTGGTTACGCCACCGCTATAGCGATTCTTGGAAAGGTCAAGCGAGTGCTCGGCCGCAGCCACGGCCGCAGCCTGGGTGGTGGCTTCCAGTTCCAGCAGCCGCAAGGCAGCAAGATTGTCTTCCACTTCCTGATAGGCAACGAGCACATTCTGCTGATAGCTCGCCACGGTCTGGTCGTAGGCAGCGTGGGCCTGATCATTCGCGGCGCGGCGGCGACCAACGTCGAAGATTGTGGCCACTGCGGAAGCTCCGACCGAGACGAAGGTGCTCGGATTGGACAGCCAATTGACGACGGTGGTGCTCTCAAATCCGGCGGCGGGAGAAAAATTGAACAGCGGGAAGTAAGCCGCCTTGGCGACGCCGATGTTGGCATTGGCCGCAGCCATTTGGCGCTCGGAGGAGGCGATGTCCGGCCTGCGCTCCAGAAGCTGCGACGGCAGACCGGGTGGAATCACCGGCGGAGCAGCGTTTAGCGCGGCTACCGGCAAGGTAAAGCTGGGCGCCGGCTCTCCGATTAGGACAGCAATGGCGTGCTCAAACTGGGTCCGCTGGGCTTTCACATCCACGGCCTGGGCACGGGCGGTTTCGAGCAGAGTTTGGGCTTGGGCAACATCCACTTGTGAGACTACGCCGCCGCGATAGCGGTTCTCGGTGAGCTCCAGTGATCGCTGGTAACCATCGACTGTGGAATCGAGCAGCTGGGCTTCTGCGTCCAGTTCGCGCGCCTGGAAGTAATCCATGGCCAACTCGGCATGCAGGCTGAGGCTCACGGCTTCGAGATCGGCAAAACTGGCCTGCGCACTAGCGCGATAGGCCTCGACGTTGCGCCGGACCTTGCCCCAGACATCGGGTTCGTAAGTCATGTCGACGGGAATAACCAGATCATTGGTCGTGATCCCGCCGCTAAACTGCGCCAGCGGCCGGTTGCTGGACAGTTTTTCGCGAAGGGCCGAGACTCCTGCCGTCACCGTGGGGAAGTAGTCTGCGCGATAGTAACGGACCATCGCCCGCGCCTGCCGGAACTGGGCCTCGGCAGCTTTCAGGCTCTGGTTGGAAACAGCGATCCGTTGTTCGAGGGAGTTGAGTTGAGGGTCCTGATAAACCTCCCACCACGTTCCCCGAAGAACCTGATCCGAAGGCCCGGCCAGCTTCCAGTTGGGAGGAGTTTCCTTGTATTCGGCCGGTGTTGGCGCAGCAGGGCGCGCGTAACGGGGCCCGACGGCGCAACCGGTGAGCAACGCAAACGCGAGCAGAACCACAATGCGGCAAATCCTGGGTCCAGCCGGCATCACTGCTTGGTGCCTCCCGCAGATGGCGCCCCGGCTACTCGAACCTCCTGGCCAGTGACAATGAAGTCCGGCGGATTAGCGATCACGGACTCGTCACCGGTTAATCCCGAAAGCACTTCAATGTCAGAACCATAGTCGCGGCCCACCGTGATGGGCTTGAGTTCGGCATGCTGACCGTCGCTGACCGTCGCCACGCGCAGTCCCTCCGAGCGAAACAACAAGGTAGTGACGGGAAGCGTGAACGAACCCGCCGCCGAGGGCAGCTTGAGGTGCACTTCCGCATAGGCCCCGCTGAACAGAGTTCCGGTGGGATTGTTTACGGCAATCTCGACCAGCAGGGTGCGGGTTGACGTATCGATGGCGTTGGCCGTGCGAACCAACTTTCCCTGAAAGAGCCGTCCAGGAAACTCAGAAAGCGCAAGGTCGGCGGTGAGGCCGGGCTTGGCCGCCTGCGAGTATACCTCCGGCACGTTGACATACACCCGCAAGCGATCGGGCTGGGCGATGTGAAAGAGTTCGGTGCGTGTGCCTCCGCTGCCTCCCGAATCAATCAACGCTCCGATGTCGGTGCGGCGCGCGGTGATGACACCCGCGAAGGGCGCGTATATCTTCTCGAAGGATTGCAGTTGCTCCAGGCGCTTGACGTTGGCCTCCATGGCCTGCACCGTCGCTTTTTGCGCCGCAAAGCTGCCTTCCGCGTTGTCGGCGTCTTGCTTGGAGACAGAGTCGGTCTTGAGCAGGCCGGCATAACGGTTGGAGGTGATTTCCGCCAGATGGAGGTTGGCCTCCGCGGTTCCGAGATCGGCACGGGCCTGGCGGAGTTGCTGATCAACCTCGGGGGTTTCGATTTCCGCCAGTAATTGCCCAGCTGTAACACGGGCACCGATGTCCGCATACCACTTCTTCAAATATCCATTGGTGCGAGCGTAGATGGGAGCGTCGATATAGGCCTCTACATTTGCCGGCAGCACCAATTCCTTGGATGGGGCGGAAGCTTTGGGATGGACCACGGCGACGGTGGGAATGGCCATCTCTTTGGTCTCTTTGACAAGAGTATTTCGCGCCTGGATTCGCGGCAGAATTCCGGAAACCACCACCGCCACAACCAGGGCAAAAGCCAGGACGGCGACCCACCAATGACGCGATGACCGGACGGACGAACTGCTTTCCGGCGCGACCGTCCGTTCAATATCGTTCTCTTGTTCCACCTTCATTTCGAAAGCTCCTGAACCCAACCACGCTAGTGCTTAGAACTCACTTTTGCTACCCGAACGTCGTCGCCATGCAAGAAACTAAAAAACAACGGAACAAAAAACAGAGTGGCAGTGGTGGCAAACAGCAAACCACCGATGACCGCCCGGCCCAGCGGAGCATTCTGTTCACCGCCCTCGCCCAACCCCAACGCCATTGGCACCATGCCGATGATCATGGCCAGCGCGGTCATGATCACGGGGCGGAAGCGTGTAAATCCGGCGTTCAGTGCCGAAACGATTGCATCGTTGCCTTCCACCATTTGTTCCTTGGCAAAGCTCACAACCAGGATGCTGTTTGCCGTTGCCACACCCATGCACATAATAGAACCAATGAGAGCCGGGACACTGATGGAGGTGTGGGTCACAAACAGGAACCATACAATCCCCGCCAGAGCCGCAGGCAGCGCAGAAATGATGATGAAAGGATCCAGCCACGACTGAAAATTCACCACGATCAGCAGATACACCAGGACGATCGAGAATGCCAGGCCGCCGAGCAGTCCGAAATACGAAGAACGCATGGTTTGAATCTGCCCGCGAATGCTCACCTGGGTGCCACGCGGCGCATCCTGTTTGGCATTTTCCACAATCTGGTTGACCTCTCGTGCCACGCCACCCAAGTCGCGTCCCTGGACCGAACCGTAGATATCGATGAGGGGCTGGATGTCATAGTGTGAAACTACTGCCGTTCCCGTGCTGCGATTGATAGACGCCAGGCTGGCCAATATCCCCGGATGGGCGTCACTCGGACCCGTGACTGGAATGTTCTCCAGGTCTTGCAACGATTGCACCCGGTACTGCGGGGTTTGTGTGGCGATGGAGTAACTCACTCCGGTCTTGGGATCAAGCCAGAATTCGGGCGTAGTCTGAAAACTGCCGCTCAGGGAAATCAGCAGGTTGTTGGCCACATCGCGTTGCGTAAACCCTACTTGTTGCGCCTTGGTCCGATCCACGTCGATGTTCAGGTAGGGCTGATCAAAGGGCTGTTGGATATGAAGGTCCACGGTGCCCGGAACCTGCCGGAGGCGGGTGAGCAGGCGGCCGGCAAAGGCCCGATTGCCGGCAACATTGTAGCCCGCGATCTGGACATCGATCGGCGCCGGCAGCCCAAAGTTGAGGATCTGACTCACGATGTCAGCCGGCAGAAACGAAAAGGTAACGCCGGGAAATTCCTGGGGCAATTTCAAACGCAGGTCGTGAATGTATTCTTCCGTCGGACGATGCCCCTTATTCAGACTGACCAGAATATCGTCGTCGGCCGGACCGATGGGTGCGGAGTTGCTGTAAGAAAGATTGATGCCGCTATAGGGCAAGCCGATGTTATCGATGATGCTCAAAATCTCCGAAGGCGGAATTTCGGCGCGAATGGATTGCGCCACCAGTCCGGAAAGCCGTGCGGTTTCTTCAATCCGCGTGCCGGTTCGCGCCCGCAGGTGCAACTTGAACTGGCCGGCATCCACGGTGGGAAAGAAGTCCTGGCCCAGCCATGGAATCAGGAACACCAGCGAAACTATGCAGGCCCCGAAAAAGCCTGCGAGGAACAGCGCCCGGTGATGAAGGCAACGTTCGAGCCAGCGCCGATAACCGCCGCGGAACCGTTCGAAAGCCTCTTCAAAGCGCATCTGCACCCGCACCAGTGGATTGCCGGTAAAAACGTGAGTCGGATTGGGGATGTGGCTCTGGAGCAGGTACTTGGCCATGGTGGGCACCAGCGTCCGCGAAAGCAGATAGGACGCCAACATGGCAAACACTACCGCCTCTGCCAGCGGAACGAACAGAAACTTGGCGACGCCGGTCAGGAAGAACATCGGCACAAACACAATGCAGATGGCCAGGGTCGAAACGAATGCGGGCACTGCGATCTGCTGTGCGCCGTCGAGGATGGCATGCTCAACTTCTTTGCCCAGGGTCAAGTTGCGGTTAATGTTCTCGATTTCGACGGTGGCGTCGTCCACCAGAATGCCGACTGCCAGAGCCAGGCCTCCCAGGGTCATGATGTTGATGGTCTGTCCCAGCGCGCTGAGCACTAAAATCGAGGTCAAAATTGAAAGCGGGATGGAAGTGGCGATGATGATGGTGCTGCGCCAGTTCCCCAGGAAGACGAGGATCATCAGGCCGGTCAGACAAGCTGCAATCGTGGCTTCCTTGATCACCCCGTCAATCGAAGCGCGGACAAACAGGGACTGGTCGGCCAGCGGCTGCATCTGCAACTCGGGCGGCATTCCCGCCGCAATCTGGGGAAGCATCGCCTTGATTCCGGAGACCACATTCAGGGTGGACGCATTCCCGGTTTTCAGAATGCTCAACAGAACTGCCCGGCTCCCGTTGACGTGCACGATATTGGTTTGGGGCGGAAAACCATCGCGAACGTTGGCCACGTCGCGGATATAAATGGTGTTGCTGCCCACGGTCTTGATGGGAAGTTGATTCAACTCCGCGACCGTTTTCGGACTGCCGTTGATCTCCACGTCATATTCGAAGTCGCCTATCTTCGACGTACCCGAGGGCAGGATCAGGTTCTGGGCACTGATCGCGTTCACAACATCCAGAGGCGAAAGACCCTTCGACTGCAACGCCGTGGTGTCGAGATCCACTTGGACCTGACGTTGCTTGCCACCGTATGGCCAGGGAATAGCGCATCCTGGAATGGTAATCAGACGGGTACGGATGAAACTTGTGCCGAGGTCAAAAAGCTGCTGCTCCGACATCCCCTTGCCCGAAAGCGCCAACTGCAGGATGGGAACGGTAGATGCGTTATAGGTAATCACCAACGGCGGGGTGGTGCCGGGAGGCAGTTGCCGCAATTGCGTTTGAGAGATTGCGGTCACTTGCGCCAGAGCCTTGTCGATGTCCGCAGTCGGCTGAAAGAAAACCTTGACTACCGCGATCCCGTTGAGCGACTGCGACTCGATATGCTGAATGTCGTCGACCAGCGTGGTCAGGGCGCGCTCGGTTTGAGAGACGATCCGGTCTGACATCTGTTGGGCATCGAGCCCCCCATAGTTCCAGACGATGCTGACCACCGGGATATCAATGTTGGGAAAGATGTCGGTCGGGGTACGAAGGATGACGATTGGAGCCAGCAGCAGGAGCAGCAGCGAAACCACTACGAAGGTATAAGGCCGTCTTAGGGCAAGGCGAACAATCCACATAATTTCCTCGGGGCGCGCGCCACTGGGAACCAGCTACCTCGCGGATCAGTACTGACTGTACCTATCAGAGTCAGCGGCTGAGGTCTATCCAAATCCGGAAGGGGGCCAGGCTGCATCCGCCCCTATCCCCAGCCAACCACGAATATTGTATTGGATTGAGTCGGTTAGATGGGGATGCAGAGTTTCTATGTAAAGATTTGTAAGAGGATAAAGGGGGGTCAGTACAGGTTAGGTCCACCTGCGAGGGGAAACCAATCTAGTTGGGTTTGCGGATCTTGCCATCGGACAACATTTGCAGCAGGGCGGCGTCGGCAGCGTGCTTGAACTTCTCGGCGGCGGCAATGCGTGGGCTGACCGCCATGTTCTGGGATGACTTTTGACGAATGCTCTCGCGCAGCCGCTCCCCTTCGTCCGATCCGTTGGTCATGACCTGCATGTAGAACCAGAGGAAATGGCGCATCTGGTCAAGAGCTGTCTTGAGGACCTTCAGGGACTCGACCTCGGGCAACTGGCAAAGAGCTTCCATCAATTCGGGATCATTAGGGGCCTGCATGGCGGCGCAATTCAAGGCCTGCTGAATCGAGCGCAGATCTTCGGTCACGCGCAGGATGCGAATGTGGACATCGTCCAGGATTTCGTCGCTTTGCATGGGCGGCGGTTGCTGGCATTCAACATCTCACCCACCAGCCTGTGCGAATAGATGTCCCATGTGCATGCGCTTTGGTAATTCCGTTAATTACCTTGGTCTTGTAAGGTTTTCCCGGGTCGGAACCCAGCAGGGGCGCGGGTTGTGGCAGCGATGAGGGCCGCAGATTCGCGGATTTCCGGCACTTCTAAAAACCGCACCCCACGAGCCGGATTTTCGATGGCAAACAGCAGGGCGCGCTTCATCTGTTCCGACGTTACCAACCCCAGGCGGCGAGCGCCTTCCCGCATGGAAGGTAGACGTTCGAAGAGCCAGTACATAGGTAACAGGAAATATGGCCATCGATGCCCCTTCCCGAGGACGTACCAGGGCCGAAGGATGGTGGCGTTCATGCCGCTTTTCCGGAGCAGGGCCTCGCATTCGGCCCTGACCTCGAGGTAGGCCTTCATCACCGGTGCGGGATGGGCCACGCTCAAGTACACAAAATGCTGAATTCCCGCGCCCGTAGCGGATTTGATGGCTGCCTTTCCCGAGGCCAAGTCAATGCTCCGAAATTGTGCCGCCTTCGCAGGACTCGGGTGGGAAACACCTACCAGCTGCACGAAAGTGTCGGCCGGCTGAATCTGCTGGTGGTAAGAACTTGCGTCCAGAGCATCGCCCAGCACCACCTCGCAGCCGCGAGGAAGTTTGTCCTCGGATCCGGGCCGGACCAGAGCCCGCACCCGATGGCCTCGGCGTAACAAATCAACAATGAGAGGGCGGCCCAGATATCCAGTGCCGCCGGTGATGAAAACGCAGTGTTTTTCGGCTTTCATCTTCGGCCTCCTACTATCAGGTACGCGAAGGAGCAGCCAACGGATTTTCGGCAAACTCCCCTTCCCATCTGGCGATCACGACCGTGGCCAGGCAGTTGCCAATCACGTTTACGGACGTGCGTCCCATGTCCATCAACTGGTCGATTCCAAGCAGAATGAAAATGGGCTCCGTCGGCAGGCCAATGGTTGCCGCGGTAGCCAGCAGAATCACGATAGCTGCGCGGGAGACTCCGGCAACGCCTTTGCTGGTCAGCATCAGCACCAGCAGAATGTATAGCTGGCGCCCAAAGCCGAGATGCAGCCCCGCCGCCTGCGCCACAAAGATGGCAGCCAATGAAAGATAGAGTGCCGAGCCGGTCAGGTTGAAGCTGTAGCCGGTGGGCATGACGAAGGCCACAACCGGGCGCGGCACACCGAGTTCTTCCATGCGTTCCATGGCGCTCGGCAGCGCCGCTTCGGAGTTGGCGGTGCTGAAGGCAATGGTCGCCGGTTCGGCCACGGCGGCAAGGAAACGCTTAATGGGGACTTTGGCGAGCAGCGCCGTCGGCAAGAGTACCGCCAACACAAAGACTGCAAGAGCCCCGTAAAGCGTAAGGAGCAGCCGCGCCAGGTTGGCTAGAATCCCGGTTCCAGTCGAGCCGACCGTGGCAGCGACTGCCCCGAGGATTCCGAGCGGTGCGAACCACATGACGATGTTGGTGAACTTGAACATTACTTCCGCAAGACTCTCGGTGAAGGCCAGCATGGGACGGCGCTTGGGTTCTTTTACTAAAGCAAGCGCAACCCCAAAGAGCAGGCTGAAGATCACCACTTGCAGGATCTGATTGTCCGCAACCGATTTGGCAATGTTTTCTGGAAAAATGTGGAGGATGGTTTCGCTGGGAGTGGGACTTTCGATCTTCACGGTTTCGGCCGTGTTCGCCGGAATCTGCGCTCCGACGCCGGCCTGGGTGAGGTTAATGGCGGCCAGCCCGATGAACAGGGCCAGGGTCGTGACCACTTCGAAAAAGATCAGCGCCTTCACGCCCATACGCCCGACCTTCTTGAGATCGGAATGGCCGGCAATGCCACTTACCAAAGTGCTGAACAACAAGGGAGCGATGATGACCTTGATCAGCCGCAGAAAGATCTGCGCCAGCAGCCGGAGGCTAACGCCGAATGCGGGAAAGTCATGGCCGATCTCGGCGCCCAGCAGCATGGAGACGAAGATCCAGGTGGTGAGTGAAGGGCGGAAGCAGGCATACGCTACCAGCCCAATCAGGGCCAGCCAGCGCATGCCGGCCAGCGGGGTTATGGCAAGATCGCCCGCCACCAGGGCCGACTGCGCCGCCGCGAAGGCAGTCAGGGCCAGCAACAGAATGGCGGTGATCGCGAGCTTGCGCCGCATGCGCTGATACATTACCAGAAGCGCTCGTACGATCTCCGATATAATCCGCAATTCAGCCGGAGGGATGAGCTTTGCGCGTTCGACACCGAATGAAGCCGGCACTGCTTCTACTGCTCGCTTCCCTGCCCGCCCTTTCGCAGCGCGAGCCCGTGCTCAAGCAGATCGATCTTCCCCATCCTTACTACTACCGCGAGATGTATTTGCCGCAGCTTACGACCGGACCAAGTTCGGCGGCGTGGCTTCCGGATTCTCAGACCCTGGTGTACTCAATGGCGGGTTCGTTGTGGCGGCAGAAAGTGGGTTCTTACGATGCCGAGCAACTCACCGCCGGTCCCGGCTACGACTACCAGCCGGATTGCTCGCCGGACGGCCGTTGGGTGGTATATGACTCTTACTATAAGGATGCCGTCGAACTCTGGGCGCTGGACTTGACCACCATGCAGTCGCGCCAACTGACATCGGGCGGCGCGGTGAACGTCGAGCCGCGTTTCTCACCCGACGGCAAGCGCGTCGCTTTTGTTTCGACGTCCTACCATCGTCACTTTCATATCTTCGCCGGCGAATTTGCGGACGGCGAACTGCACAACGTGCAGCGCCTCACCGGTGAAACCCGCAGCGACTTGCCGCGCTACTACTACAGCGAATTTGACCACGAGATCAGCCCGGCGTGGTCGCCGGATGGAAAGGAGTTGCTGTTCGTCTCGAACCGTGGGCACATCTACGGCACCGGCGGCTTCTGGCGGATGAAGGCTGAGGCAGGCGCGGAAGCGCACGAGATTCACTACGAGGAAACCACCTGGAAAGCGCGGCCGGATTTCTCTCCCGACGGCAAACGGATTGTCTATGCGTCATATCTCGGCCAGCAATGGCACCAGCTCTGGCTGATGCCGTCGCAGGGTGGCGATGCCTTCCCGATTTCTTATAACAAGGGCTTCCACCCTTTTTTCGATGGCAGTTTTGACAGCATCAATCCTCGCTGGTCGCCAGATGGAAAGAAGGTCGCATTCATTTCGAACGCGTGCCTGAACACTTGTTTAATGGTGCAGGAGATTCCCGGCGGAGCGATCACCGGCGTACATGCGACGCTGCCTCACTACCGGAAACCGATGGGGAGCCTGGGTGTTACGGTTCTGGATCCGGCCGGCCAGCCGACTTACGCGCGCATTTCGCTGACTGGTGAAGATGGCCGCGCCTATGCTCCCACTTACTCGTGGATGCAAGCCGATGATAGTTTCGTCCGCTCCGAGCGTCCATTTGAGGCTCATTACTTTCACACCAACGGAGCAGTGCTGCTCGATGTGCCGGCAGGAAAAGTCACAGTCGAAGTCATGAAAGGTTTCGAGTACCAATTCGAGCGGCGTGTGGTTGATGTCGGCAAGGACCAGCGGGCAGGAGTTGCGATCAAGCTGAGACCTCTGAATATTCCGTCTGAAGCGCACTCTCGCTGGATCAGCGCCGACGTACACGTGCACATGAATTACGGCGGTGCGTATCGCAATACCCCGGCCAATTTGGTGATGCAGGCCACAGCCGAAAATGTGTCGATCGTTGATGACCTGATTGTGAATAAGGAGCAGCGCATCCCTGACATCGAATACTTCAGCGATGCATCCGATGCGGCCTCTACGCCCGACACTCAGCTGTTCCACAGCCAGGAGTTTCACACCAGCTACTGGGGACATCTCGGGCTGCTGAATCTTATGTATCATTTCCTGCTTCCTGGATATGCGGCCTACCCCGGTACTGCCGCCGCCAGTCTGGTTCCCACTAACGCCGATGTTGCGGACATGACCCATGCGCAATATGGACTGGTCGGTTATGCTCACCCGTTTGATTCCACACCGGACCCCGCGAAGGATGCGACCCTAACCGACGAATTGCCGGTCGACGTCGCTCTCGGCAAAGTGGATTACATCGAGGTCCTCGGATTCAGCGATCATAAAGCGACCGCTGAAGTGTGGCACCGCCTGCTGAATCTCGGTTTTCATCTCCCGGCGGCAGCGGGAACGGACGCCATGGCCGACTTCGCATCGCTGCGTGGGCCGGTGGGGCTGAACCGTGCATATGTGAAAGTTCCGCAAGGGCCTTTCAATATTCGCGACTGGCTGAACTCATTGAAAGCAGGGCACACCTTCGCCACCAATGGCCCATTGCTGGGGTTCACTCTGGGCGGCAAAGAAATCGGCGGCGAAGTGAAACTTCCAGCGGGCGAGAACAAAGTGAAATTCGCCGTTTGGATGCGCTCGATAGTTCCCGTCGATCATCTGGAAATAATCTGCAACGGAAAAGTGCTGAGCGAGTTGAAGCTCGGCAGCGATCGCGAATCCGCTGACGTGGAAGACACAATTCCCATCTCGCGCAGCGGGTGGTGCCTGCTGCGGGCGTGGAGCCAGAAGCCCGAGTACCCGATCCTGGATCTGTATCCTTACGCGACAACGAGTCCGATTTATGTGACGGTCGCAGGCTCGACTCCCAAAGCTCCCGAAGACGCCGCATACTTCATTGCTTGGATTGGACGAATCGAAGACTCGGTGAAAGCCAACCGGGACTGGAATACGGAAGCGGAAGCGACGAGCGTGCTGAAGCTGCTGGACGATGCGCGGGATGTGTATAGAAAATTGCAATAAAAAACTGGCCACGGATTTACACGGATCAACACGGATAAATCTTTATGGGTTATCCGTGGTAATCCGTGAAGATCCGTGGCTGATTTAAGCCTGTTCTAGATCCAGTAGAGCTTTCTTCCGTTCCACGCCCCAGCGGTAGCCGCCCATTTCTCCGCCTTTGCGGACGACGCGATGGCAGGGGATCGCAACCGCGACTGGGTTGGTGGCGCAGGCTCGCGCGACGGCTCGCGTTGCTGAGGGACGGCCGATGCCCTTCGCCACGGCGGCGTAGGAACGAGTTTCACCGAAGGGAATCTTCTGCAAGTAGGACCAGACACGCCGCTGAAAAGCGGTCGCCTGAATGTCCAGTGGGAGTGCAGAATTCAAGCGCTGACCTCGCATCTGGCGCAACAGGTTTTCTTTCCATTCGCGCAGGGCGCCGTCGTCACGTTTGCGATTGGCGAAGGGAAACTCGTGCCGTAGGCCGTGCTCGAGCTCGTCGTCGGAATTGGCGAATTGTATGGCGCAGATGCCCTTGTCGGTGGCTGCGATCAGCATCCGTCCTAGCGGCGAATCGGCGCAGGTGTAGCGGATGGGAGCGGCGATAGCGCCACGACGATACTTGTCCGGCGTCATGCCGAGCTGCGATGCGGTGCGCTCGTAGAGCCGGCTGCTGGAGCTGTATCCGGCGTCGTACATGGCGCGGGTCACTGAATGTCCGGCGCGCAGATTGCTCTTGAGCTGGTTCATGCGGCAAGAGTCGGCGTAGGCCTTCGGGGTAATTCCCAGCACTGCCTTGAACTTGCGTTGCAAGTGAAACGGGCTCTGGTGAAATTCGGCTCCCAGGCGGGCCAGCGTGAGCGGTTCATCGAGATGCTGCTCGATGTAGCGACAGATGGCGCGAATTGTCTCTGTCGACTCCGTGGCCAGCAGCGCGGGGGCGGCAGCGCAGGCAGGCGCGGTAGCCTGCTTTTTCGGCTTCATCAGGGCGGCGGAAGAAAGCGACGTTTTCCCGGCGCGGACGGCGCGACGGGCAGGATGGCCGGCAATAGACGCCGGTCGAAGACACGGCAAACACGAAGCTGCCGTCCTGGCTGGCATCCCGGGCCTCGACGGCCTGCCACCAGCGGCTTTGGCTGGCTCCCGTTATTTCTGCTCCAACCACTTCAATTCCGCTCAGGTTGAGTATCGCATTGGTTGTCATAATGGGGAAAGACTAGCGGGAGGGCGGGGTGGTGGACTATCCGTATCTTGCGTTCAAAGCAAGATTGTTGCGGTATGCTGATTTCGCCGGTTTCGGCTTTGGTTTTGATGATGCCAACACTCTCCCGGCTGGCTGTCCTCAGTTTTCAGCTGGCAGCGTTTTGTTTGATGAATCCAACCTCCAACAGGTCGTCAGTCGTTGTGCCATCATCCGAGGCGCTTGCAGCCTATGTCGATCACGAAATCGAGCTCGATGCGGCTCACCCGGCACCGGAGTGGCAGAACGCCCGGGCAATTCTCTTCTCTTCCGATTGGCAGGGCAACAACCCGGATCCCGCGCTTCAGACCACAGTCCGTATCTTATGGTCGCGGCGGGCGCTATATTTGCGGTTCGAATGTCGATATCGGGAGCTCTACGTTTTCGAGGATTCCGATCCCAACGGACGCCGCGATCATTTATGGGACCGCGACGTGGTGGAGGCGTTTCTCCAACCAGATCCGGCGCGAGAGCATTTCTATAGAGAATTCGAAGTCGGTCCCAATGGGATGTGGATCGATCTGGATATCTTTCCCGGCGGGCGGGCTGACTTGAAGAGCGGTATGCAGCGCTCCGTGGTGCTCGACCGGGAAACCCACACCTGGTTTGCCGAACTCGCAATCCCAGTCAGCGCACTAACCACGCACTTCGACCCCGCAACCATCTGGCGAGTAAATTTCTACCGAGTGGAGGGAAAGAAGGAACCGCGCGCCTACCTGGCGTGGCAGCCTACGCGGACGCCACAACCGAATTTCCATGTGCCGGCAACGTTTGGCACACTGCGATTCGCTCGGTAACCCTAGTCAGGTAGCGGCTGCAGCATTCCAAAGGTTTGCGTGATACCGGCGCGTTTGCGCAACTCATTGAGTAGCGCATGGGCGGCGTTATCGTAGGTCTTGGTGGAGTCAGAAGTGTCAGCCCAGACCGCTTCATAGACAATCTGTGCCGCTTCTTTCAAGTCGATGTGAAGAGCGGCTTCCAGGATATCGACACGCTCTTGCAGATGGTCAAAGCAGGTCTGGCAAACCGTCGCTGGTTGCTGGTCCGTTTCGTGATTCTCTGCCCGCGTGCAATGCGTCGGTGGGGTCGAACGCACCTGCATCTGCGAGGTGAGTAGTTGCGCCTTGAAGTCGCGCAGGAAACGTTCCCGCTCAGCCTCCAAAGTTGCCAAATCAGGCGTCTCCTCGCTGACCGCCGGGGCAGCGGGCGCTGGAACGGCCACCACTGCCGGAGATACGCGCTCCGTGGTCTGGCATACCGGGCAGACGTTCACATTGGCGGCATAGTAGGTCCGGCACTTTACACAAGGGAGCCCATAACCGGCGGGCTTGAATCCGAGCGGTGATGCGTCGATCTGGCCCCCGGCACCGGGTGCGCTCACAATCTTGTCCATTGCCGGCGCTGCTGCTGTAGAGCTCATGTTCGCTCCTTAATTCAAATGACCCTGGGACGCCGCAGAGGGCGTCAATGGAGATTGTAGGGCGGTCACGCTTACCTGCCGAGAGCACGGGGGTTCAATAGCGAGGCTGCCCGAAGGTTCCCCTCCTACGCCTAAGGCACTCTGCCTCTTGGGTTTGAACGGGGTCGTGTAGAGGCAGGCTGCCTAGGACGCATTTCCGTGACCGTAGCCCATACGGTTGACGGAACAGTCAGGCTTGCGTAACGTTAAGAAATAAAGAGAAAGCGTCTCTCGTGGAGGTTCTTTATGTTTGAAGGCCTGTTTCAGCCGATGCACCTTCTGGTCATCTTTGTTATCGCTCTGCTGATCTTCGGCCCCAAAAAACTTCCCGAGCTGGGCAAAGGGATCGGCGAGGGTATCCGCGCGCTGAAAGAAGGCATGAAGGACACGCCCCCCGACCCACCAAAGGCCGCCAGCACGGAAGTAAAAAACCCCGATACCAAGAGCTAGCTGGCTCAGCCTTCGCCCTTCGAGATCAAAACAATTCACGGAGAACCCTTATGCATAAGCTGCAGGTGTTTGTATTCTTGTCGCTACTCGCGTTGACTTCCAGGCTTTACGCCGATCAAGTTGTGTTAAGCAATGGCGACCGGTTGACCGGAACCATTACCAAGTCGGATGGCAAGACACTGGTGATCAAGACCGACCTCGCCGGCGAAGTCACCGTTCCATGGACAGCCGTCCAGTCGCTGACTTCGGCGACTCCGCTTCATGTGGCCACTCAAGCTGGGAAGACAGTTGTTGGTCCGGTCACTACAACGGACGGCAGTTTGGCAGTGGGCACGCCGCAAGGTGGAACCGTCGACGTTCCCAAGACCGATGTGACAGCGCTGCGCAACGATCAGGAACAGGCGGCATACGAAAAGTCGCTGCATCCTACGTTGCTGCAAGGCTGGAATGGCGGAGCCAATGTCGGCTTTGCCCTGACCGGCGGCAATAGCGAAACCAAGAACCTGGCGCTGGCGTTTACCGCCGATCGCAAGACCTCGCACGATGAAATCGCGCTGTACGTCAATACCATCTATGCCACCAACGATGCTGCCGGGGCCGTGCCCAGCGTGACCGCGAACGCAACACAGGGTGGCGCCCGCTACGATCGCAATCTCACCAAGCGGCTGTTCGGCTTCGGAAGCGCCGATTTCCAGACCGACGCGCTGCAGGCGTTGAACCTGCGCTCCGTCCTCGGTGGAGGCCTGGGGTTTCACGCTATCAATAGCGACCGTACCACCCTGGATTTCCTGGGTGGCCTGAATTACACCCGAGAGAGCTATGTGACCTTCGATCGCAACTTCGCCGCACTTACTTTGGGTGAAGAATTCATGCACAAGCTGGGGGCGTCAACGGTGTTAAGCCAGAAGCTGTACTTCTTCCCCGATCTCAACGACACGGGAGAGTACCGCGGCACTTTCAATATCGGCACCATCACTAAGATCAGCAAGTGGCTAGGCTGGCAAAATGCGTTCGGCGACATTTACGTGACCAATCCGCCGGCGGGCAAGAAACAGAACGACGTCCAGTTGACTACCGGAATCAACGTGTCGTTTACGCACTGAGATTTGCGGTGACGTTTTCTGCCAAGATGGCATCTTAGGAGGCGGAGGCTTATGCAGCAACCACTGGCTCTACGTACAAGGGATCCTGAGGATCGTTCCATCGACGAAAGCAATATCGAGGAGCGGAAAGACAAGATGATGGACAAAACCGTCGCAGATACTTTCCCGGCCAGCGATCCGCCATCTTCTCTGCCTGATCCGGATGATGATTCGTTCGCGGCATAAACAAGGAATCGATCTACTCTCTGGTCACCGACTTCACCAGATTCCGCGGATGGTCCACATCCAGGCCTTTTTTCACGGCCATGTAATACGCGAAGAGTTGAAGGGGAACAATTTCCAGAATCGGCGAAAGCAACTCGGAAGCCCGGGGAACGAAGATGGTGTAATCGGCGATGCGTTCCAACTCTTCATCTCCTTCGGAAGCAATGGCAATCACTCGCGCCGATTGTTGCCTGAAACTCTTGATGTTGGCCACATTCTTCTGGTAGCGCAGAACTGATCCTTCATCGTTGCGGTCGCAGGTTGCAATGATGACGATCGGGAGATTCTCATCAATCAGCGCATTGGGGCCGTGTTTGGTTTCCCCCGTGGGATAGCCCTCGGCATGAACATAGGAGACCTCCTTCAACTTCAAGGCCCCGTCCATGGCGATGGGGTAATGAATGGCGCGGCCGAGAAAGAGAAAGTCCTGGGCCAAGCGATACTTCTCGGCGAGCTTTTCACACTGGGGCGCAGATGCCAACACGGTTGTGACTTTATCGGGAAGGTCCAGCAACTCGGTGATGTGGCGCCGCACCTGATCTTTGCTCAGACTGCCCCGCTCCTGGCCAAGATATGCAGCCAACAGGAACAGCACTGCCATTTGCGCGGTGAAGGCTTTGGTAGAAGCGATGCTGACTTCCGGCCCGGCGTTGGTGTAGAGCACGCCGTCAGCTTCGCGAGCGATGGTCGAGTTGACCACGTTCGAGATGGCGATGGTGCGCGATCCTCTGGCCTTAGCCTCGCGCTGCGATGCCGTGGTATCGGCAGTTTCACCGGATTGGGTAATCACAATGGTCAGCTCGCCCGCGCCGATCATCGGATTGCGATATTCAAATTCGCTGGCGTAATCCACATCCGCGGGCAGGTTCGCCAAATCCTGGATCATGTATTGACCGGTCATGCCGGCATGGCGACTGGTTCCGGAAGCCACAATATGGATGCGGCGCAGGGCACACAGCTCTTCCCTGCCGATTCGCACTTCATCCAGCCGGACCGCGCCGGCTTCGAGCGACACTCGGGGCAGGATAGTAGCGCGCAAGCCCTGCGGCTGCTCGAAAATCTCCTTCAGCATGTAGTGGGGAAATCCGCCTTTGTCTGCCAATCCTTCTCCTTGTCTTATTGCTTATCGGCCCGCCGCGGCGTCGGTCATCACGCCCCCAACAAAGGTAGTTCTCACTTCGCCGTTTGGACTCAGCACCACCAGATCGGCCTCGCACCCAGCCTCGATCCTGCCGCGGTTCGACAATCCCACCACCCGGGATGGATTCAGCGTGGCCAGGCGCAGCGCCTGTTGCAATCCCCAAGCCGCAAACTTGGTCACATTACGCACCGCGCGATCCATGGTCAACACACTGCCGGCGAGTTTGCCTTCGGCGGTGCACATGCCATCCTTAACTTCGACCTCGAACCATCCCAGGCGATAGCGCCCATCGGGCATTCCTGTAGCGGCGGTCGCGTCTGTAATCAGCACAGCGGAGTCAGAACCCTTCGCCTTTAGAAACAAATCCACGATGATGGGATCGAGATGAATTCCATCGGCAATGATGTCTGCAGAGAGCCGCGAATCGGTGAGCACAGCGGCGATGATTCCTGGTTCGCGGTGGCCAAGCGGACGCATGGCATTGAAGGCATGCGTTGCATGACGGGCTCCGGCCTCGACCGCGGAGCGGGTGTCATGCAAGTTGGCATCGGAATGCCCCAGGCTGACGCAGACGCCTCGGCGCGCCGCTTCTGCAATCACTTCCCGCGCGCCCTCCAGTTCCGGCGCAATCGTCATCATGCGAATACGACCGCGCGCCGCTTCCCAGAAACGCTCGAACAGCGGCAGGGTCGGAAGCAGCAAGTCTTGCGGGGGATGCACCCCGCGGCGGGCGAAACTGATGAACGGGCCTTCCAGATGAATCCCCACAGGCTGCGCTCGCAGTCCGCGGGAGCCGGCATCGCGCTCGGCGTTTTCGATCGCCGTCGCCAGCCGGTCCAGGGCGGAAAAGATGTGGGCTCCGGACGCGGTCACCGTGGTCGGAAGATAGCTGGTGACTCCATGTTTCGCCAGCAACTGCTCCACCGCCGGGAGCGCTGCGGGATCTGTCTCCATTACATCGTGGCCCGCGCCGCCGTGAATATGGATGTCGACGAACCCGGGAGCGAGAATCGAATCCTGGAAGTCGATGCATTGCACGCCTTCGGGAAGCGGCCGTTCGCTGCGCGAGCGGACCTCGACGATGCGGGATCCATCCAGGAACACCACCGGCTGCTCGACCGATTCGAGGGGGGTAAACAGGCGGCTTGCGGTCAAAGCAATCATGGCTGTTGAACGCGGCTATTAAATCGTTATATTAGCGGATGTTTGTATCTGAGGTGGCGCGGGCGCCTCCCCGCCGCCGGCTCATTCTCATTGTAAGCGCAGGATCGAGCGAAGACACTACCGCAGTTGGTAATCACGGGGCGTCCCAGGTGCGGATGTTATAATTTGGTTTGTAGCTGGTTTCCGGCGGCGTTTTTCCTGCCTCTTTCACGCCGGATGGCAAGTTTGTCGGGGAGTGGCTCAGCCTGGTAGAGCACCTGGTTCGGGACCAGGGGGTCGGAGGTTCAAATCCTCTCTCCCCGACCAATTTTTATCGGGGTACGTTCCGTCTGTCCACGCATTATTATTGTGAGGCTTGAAATGAAAACTCTCGTTTGCGTGTCTTGGCTTGTGATCTTCGCGGTTGCTTGCAGTTGTACGGCCATGAGTCAGAGTCAGTACAAAGTGATCTACAGTTTCGGCGCATCTTCACAGGATGGTAGCTTCCCGAATGGTGGCCTCGTTTTCGATCACGCAGGGAATCTCTATGGCACAACCCAATTCGGCGGGGCAGGTGTTGGGTGTCAATTCTGCGGTACGGTGTTCGAACTAACCCCAGCCCAGGGCGGAGCTGACTGAGAGTGTCATCTACAACTTTTGCTCACAACCTAATTGTATTGACGGCGAGGAACCTGCTGCAGGCTTGATCTTCGACAATCTCGGCAATCTGTACGGTACAACAGTTACCGGCGGTGCGAATCAAGGGGGAACAATCTTTGAACTATCGCCTCCCTTATCTCCAGGGGCCAGTTGGACGGAACATGTGCTGTGGAGTTTCGGCGATATAGCGGATGATGGCGGGCTACCATACAGTAGGCTGAACTGGGACGTTGCGGGAAACTTGTACGGCACCACATGAGAAGGAGGGAGCGGCAGAGGCGGGGGTACAGTTTTTAGGTTGAGCCCTAATAACGACGGAACTTGGTCTCAAACCGTGCTGCACTCCTTCTGTCCGATCGATCCCCGCCACTGTCCTGACGGCATGGATCCATGGCTGGCGTCACATTCGACAAATCTGGCAATCTCTACGGTACCACGTGGATGGGTGGTTTTAACAACAAGTGGGGAGTGCTGTATCAACTCTCGCCGCCGCCGTCGGGTGACCAATGGACTGAGAATACATTGTACAAGTTTGTGGGTAATGGCGGCGGCCAGCCACTCTCTGTTGTCGGTTTCGACGATGCAGGCAATGCCTATGTTACCGCTTCCGCCGGAGCGTCAAATAGTCCCGGAGGATGTGGGGGTATTTTTAGTTTGTTCCCAATTCTGGAACTGGTGGGCGAAAACTCTCCTATTTGTTTTTGCCTAATGACACTGGATGTCATCCTGTTGCGGGCGTTTTTGTGACCGACAAACCGGGAACATTATACGGAACAACGAAAAACGGTGGGCAGGGCAGCGCAGGAAACATCTACAAGGTAACAGGCAAGAATGTGAAAGTGCTCTATACATTCTGCTCACAGCCACAATGCGCGGATGGCTACCATCCGACAGGCTCATTGACTGGCAACAAAGGCAAACTCTATAGCACCACATTGCAGGGCGGAGCGTTCAACCAGGGGGTGGTGTTTGAACTCTCACCCCAATAACCCAACCCCCATTTCAAACGCGGGCTTTCGTCGAATTCAGGCGGTCGCGTCGGGTGAATGTCTGGAGTAGGAATCGAAGCCCGGGCCGCCTGCCACGCTGCACAGGAATTCCGACGCTCGGTATGTATCTGGCGGAGGTACGGATTCTCTCGACGGAAAAATTCTCATATGGGTGTAGACGATTTGGTAGCGGTCAAAGCATTCGGAAGCAACAGGATCTCAAGCAGATTACGTAGGCGACCGCCAACGCTATCGTTTACCAACGATAACGAAACTGCCGTCAAATCATTGGATGCTTGCCAACGTCGCGATACTGGCCTCAAGACCGTACGACGGCGATTCGGAGGTTCAAGGCATCGTCTACACGACCGAATTCTGTTGTCGGCGGTACGTTTGTCTGTACGGCCACGCATTCTTAGGGCGAAGGTACTCTGGTTCAGGACGCACTCCGGCAGCGGCGTAAATTCCCTGCAGCAACTCTGCGACGTGAGATTACTGCTCGATGACCGCCGTCGGAATGGAGCTTCATCGGGTATGATTCCAACGGAGACATGGTCATTGACAACATTACTCGAATGGCTGCGATCCCGGACCAATCCTCGGAACGATTCCGGGATACATCGAGATCCGTCCACGATCGTTCGGACCGCCATGTCCGGTACTGTTTTGGGAACGGGGACGAACTTCCCGTACGATCTCGGCAACCCAGTGCAAGAACTTTCAGGTACAACACCAACGGCCAACCGGTTAATGGCGCCATCGATGAATACTTTACACGCGCTGATTCCAGCGGCACTGCAACTTTCTTGACCGATGCATTGGGCAGCACGCTTGCGCTGACAGATTCGACTGGAGCCACACAAACACAGTATGGCTACGATGCCTTCGGCAATACGATGTCGTCTGGAAACAACAACGCCAATGTTTTCCAGTACACAGGCCGCGAGAACGACGGTACAGGCCTCTATTCCATGCGTGCGCGATACTACAGCCCGCGGTTCGGACGCTTCATCTCGGAGGATCCCATCGATTTCATCGGTGGTCTCAACCTACATTCTTATGCCTACGATAGCCCGCCAGATCTGTCGACCCCTCCGGGACCTCGACCTTGAACCTAGGGGGCAATATTAACATCCAATTAGGCCCAATTAACGTTCAATATAGCGGAGGCATCGTGGTAGATACGAGTGGCAACGTCGGAGTGTACAACACAACTGGCGGGGGAGGAGCGGTGGGTACTGGATTGAGTGGTTCGCTTAGCCTCACTGCTGGAGCGTCCAGCGCACAGACTATCTGGGGCTTCGGCGGCCCCTTTGTCGAGGTCGGCGGCAATGCTGGCCTAGGCGCGGAGGCCGGCGCAACCGGGTATTATGGCTACGATGCTGACGGCTCAACACCCGTCTATGGCGGTAGTGTAAATGCCGGGATCAGTTCGCCCGGCGTAGGAACATACGCCGACATGACCAAGACATGGATCACGCCACTTTTCGGGAGAAAATGCCCGCCCAAGGCTACTCCCCCTCAATAACATCACGCTATGGTGCGGAAGCCATTGATCAATTCAGACGGAATAACAAGAGAGGAAAGCGGGCGTATGGTTCAGTTTTTTGCAAAGACCAAGGTCTTCAAGCTGGTGTTCATGGTCTTCGTCTTTGGAATCGGCTTTTTTACGCTCGGGGCTAACATTTACATTCCTTTTCACTATGCCGCCGTGATGCCGCGCACACCGCAGCCAGAAGCGGGTAGGATATACCGCATGACGGCCCAGTACGGGACTGTTGTATACGTCGACGAAAGAGGAGCTCGACCGACGCGATTTTGTCGAGCACGTTCTGACGCCGATATGCGGCGGCGCGATGCTTTTCTTCGTTCTCTTGGCGGCCCGGCTCGGTTGGTTTGGAAAGCGTCGGAATCCATAACAGGATACAGTAGCTAAGGAATGCCACACTCTGGTAGGCCACTGATACGCTGCTTCTACTTCTTTGTGACTTTTACATTGGCGGCGTTCTCGCAAAGCAAGACATACCCGAGCAATGGTACAAGTTGCGACCAATGTCATTCGACGCCCGTCAAATTCGGTAGTAGTGCCCTGACGGTACACCGAGTTGGTAGCTCTGTGGCAGGAAGCTTTGTTCCAGGTTCACAGGGGGGCATCCATCATCGCCGGGGAGAAGCAACCCAAGCCAATCAGGATCAAATCGCCGGCGAACGTGTTTCAGTCAATCTCTTGGGAGACGGCTACGTCGAGGCGATTGACGACCGCGATCTCCTGCAAATTGCCGAACGACAACACTCTGCCAAGAAAGTGATCGCGGGTATTTCGGTCAATGCGCCTATTTTGGAGTCAGAAGCGCCAAAGAGCGGAACGCGGACAGGCCGCTTTGGCTGGAAGAGCCAGCACAGCAGCCTGCTGTCAGCCTGCGCTGATTCGCTACGAAATGAGCTAGGTATCCGCAACCGTCTGTACCCAGATGAGTATTCTAACACACAAGGCGAATGATGCACCGACGCCTTTCGATACGCCTGACCCGAAGATCGGCTTGACCGAGTTAGATCGCCTGGTAGACGAGATCAGGCATACCACTCCACCTGCCCAAGACGAACAGCTTGCTGCCGGCACGGATGCTCAGGCAGGAGAGAAGCTGTTCAACCGGATCGGCTGTGAACTGTGCCATGTCGAGACGTTCAAGACCCTCCCGCCCGGAACGAAGATCAACGGAGGGACCTACACCGTGCCCGACGACATCGGAAGTCGGACGATTCATCCATACAGCGATTTTCTGCTGCATGACGTAGGAACTGGAGATGGCATTCCGCAAGCGGCGAAGCCAGAGTATCTCGACCAATCGACAGCAAACAAGTTTCGGACGGCCCCGCTTTGGGGCGTGCGGTTCCGCTCATGGATGATGCATGATGGAAAATCGGTCACCTATCACCAGGCCATCATGCGCCACGAAGGTGAAGCGGCCAAGATCAGAGAACGATACGAACGCCTTTCGCCGGTGCAAAAACAACAGCTGCGGGCCTTCTTGAATTCTCTGTAAGCCTTATCGTTGATCGGATACCCAGCTCGTATGAACGCTCGCTGAATGCTTCGCTGTAGACGATTTTGAGACGGTCAATGCATCCAGAATCATCAAACTTCAACAGCCTTCAACAAACGACCGCCAACACCTTCACAATCAAGCTTTTGCAAAGTACTGAAATCACGGCATTACGCGAAAAGCCTATGATCTGGTTCGGGACCAGGGGGTCGGAGGTTCAAATCCTCTCTCCCCGACCAATTTTTATCGGGGTACGTTCGTCGTCCACGCATTATTCACGCATTATTAGCCTTCTTTTTCAAGAGCTTGCGAAAACACCTATCCCTCACTTTTGAACCGGATCCGGGGATAATGACTGTGGATGCGCGTCAACGTTCACTTTTGATGCCGTTACCGCTGGATGTTGGTCGAAGGACAGACTTCGCGAGAAGAACGCGACAAGCTTGCTCTCGATGCGATCGGCGATGTGGTCGATGTGGTTCCCGTTGTAGATTTCGAATTCATGAGGGATGCCGTAGCTGGTCAGGACGCGGTCGAGTTGCTGGGTAGCCTCGGCAATGTGGGAATCCTTGTTGCCGACATCCATGCCGATATCCTTCAGCTGACGAAGGTTTCCTACGTACTGATCGATCATGTAGAGCGGTTCGTTGGCGTGGAATTTGCCAACGATTTCCTCGGCAAGCTTGCCATCCTTAACAGGAAGATCGGCGGAGAAGGGCGGATGTCGGGATTGGGTGACCAGGCGACGGAGATCGCGACCAAAAGCTGGGGAAGGGTCTCGAGGGCATCCGCCTGTTCCGGCGTTCTTGCGGCTTCAGCTTTCACGCCATTCTCGAGGAGGAACGAGTCGGGAAATTTCATGCAGCAGGCACTGAGCAAATAGATGCTGGAGAAAACATCGGGATGACGCATGCCAATGCGAATGGCCCCATATCCCCCCATGGAATGCCCGGCGAGACCACGGCTGGCGCGTTCGGGGATCGTGCGGTAGTGGGCGTCGACGTATGGGATGAGCTCGCGCACGATGTAGTCTTCCCAGTTGCCGGTGGTAGCGGAGTTCGAATAGAAACTGCCTTGGTATCGCGTGAAGGCGTCAGGCGTGACGAAAATCATTTCGCGATTTCCTGGCTTCGTAAACGCGTTATTCAGGATCGTGGGAAGCTTGGCCCAGAACTCGGTTGGCCCGTACCACTTCTCGGAGCTTTGGGTCCAACCATGAAGGAAGTAAACGACGGGATAGCGACGGCTGTGGTTCATCGCATAACTGGATGGAAGGTAAATCGCTACGTCGCGGCCGGCGGAGTCGTGTTCCAGATTGTGCTCGAGATTTTTGCCATGAAGTTTGATGTGCTCGACCGTGCCCGCGAAGGCTGAAGGATTGGTTGGCACAGTGGAAGAGCTTTGCGCCTGGAGCATGCTCAGGAAGCCAAAACTGACAGCGATCAGAACTCCGATCGATTTAACGTCTTTCATGGGAAAGGATGGTAGAGAGACGGCGAGCGCAAGTCAATCGGCCGTCAAAGCGTGCCGCGGCCCATGCCTTCTAAAGATGATCTTACGGACGAGAATCTACTATCGCTAGGTAGACAGAAGGAAAGTTCGAAAATCGTCCTCTAAGGTCGACCAATTTTCTTCTTCCATCCTATAAGGATATGAGTTCCTGGAATCCCAGGTTTCGAAAAACGCGAAACCTGGGGCACCCGTCGTCTGGGTGGTTATGGGCGGAGAAACGCAGAACCTTAGGCCACCCGCCAAATCACAGCTCCACACCTTTACATTAGTGTTTTGCACTTGCGTGTCGCGAAGAAGCGGAAAGGGAAGGTGCTTTCGGTGTCTGTTGCACGATTTCGAATACCACCCCGTTATTTGCTGCGCCTCCTTGCTCCGTGGTTCCGTACAAATTGCCCGCTGCGTCCGAAATCAAGCCTGCAAGAGGCGTGGCGCCATCCATACAGTTTGGCTAGCGAACAAAAGTTGTACAAAGCCGATATCTGCCCTAGCGTCGAAATCTTGACCACTGTTCCGCCATCTGACGCCCCTGAGACTGACGTTGTGGCATATCCAGTCCCATGCTTGGAATCGATCAGCGCACCCGCCGCGGGCTGTGCTCCAATTGCAGTGCTAAGGAAAAATGATTCGAATTTCCCGTCCCTTGCTCGTATTCTGAATCCGCCGCCGGCGCGATCTGGTCCACCACCATTGGCAAACGTGCCGTAAAGATTTCCTGATCGATCGAGGCTTATGTTTCCTCGCGGATTTGCACCTTGGCCGCTTGTTCCGAAGTGATGAAGTATCGTCTCCCTCCATCCATTCCCGCTGGGTGAAAGCTTGTAAATGGTTCCGTTACCTTGGTTCTTGAGTAAGCCACCGTATTCCGTTGTCCCGTAGAGATTGCCAGCTTTATCGATGGCGACTCCGGCCTGCGGGGAAGCACCATCCGGACAACCCATACCCTGGCCTTGGGAACAGAAGCTATAGAGCACACTCACGTTCCACCCGCCTGCATCGGACACTAATTCAAAAACTGTGCCGGCGGCGCCCCAACCCGCACCCCCTTGCTGCGTTGTGCCGTACAATTTCCCCGATGCGATGATTAGTTGCCCAAGCGGCATGCTTCCATCGAGGCACTGGCCGCCCTCTTGATTCGTGCAAAAGTCATACAGAACCGTTTCAGTCCACGATCCTGCTTCAGGGGATAGTCGAAAGATCGTTCCGCACCCAGTACTGTTCTGCGGACAAACCGGCACCCCCCCGTTGAAAGTTGTACCGTCCGTCCCTTGCGGGTCTCGGGCCAGACCGGCTTGCGGAAAGGCTCCGTCTTGACACCGATTGTTCACTCTTTCTGCGCAGAAACTATAGATGGTCGTGTTGTTCCAGGTACCATCCTGGTTACGCGAGAGCTTGAATACGGTCCCTGCTCCAAAGTTCCCTCCGCCGTAGGTGAGTTCCCATAAAGATCCCCTGACTCGTCGAAAATGAGGCTGCCTCGGGGCAAAGACCCGTCGTTCGGAGACCCCGCGAACGACCACAAAACCTTATACTGTGTTTGGGCCAACGCGAAGGCGCAACTCAGATATACAAAGGCT
>CAVTHF010000004.1:0-333931 GCA_963734415.1 uncultured Acidobacteriota bacterium
TTACAACCATTACAGGTGTCGTTCCATTTCGAGAACTCGATATCGATTTCGTTCTCGGCGTCGTCCCAATCCCAGCTTTTGGACCGTAGGGGAAAAGCCCCAGCACAGTGGATTTGTCCATGTCGTCGGCGTGGCCTTCGATCTGCCATTGATACGTGCCGAAGCCCAGTCTGTCTGCCGAAAACAATTCTGAGGCCGTGTAGGTTCCCGCTCGGTTTACGATTCTCAGATGCAGGTAGCCATTTTGATCCACGGATACATTCGATGGATCGCCCTTCGCTACGCCAGCCATGCCGCCGGTCGTGACGTTCCACGTATGCCCCTTCCAGACGAGAACATCGCCGGCGCCAGCGCTCTTGGGCGAGGATGCGGTTCCCCAGCCGGCCTGAGCCGCGATCATCAACAAACAAACAGCCGAAGCCATGCAGCCGATGAATCCTGTCGCGAGAACACGTTTCACGTTATTGTCCTTAAATCTGCAGACCAAAGTTGGCGCTGCGGATAGCGAAGGGGCGTCACGGCTTTCGCTGGCGCGATGGGTGAGGTGTGCCTTTCGGCAGGTTGCTGTAGGGGATCTCGCGTACCTCAACCGGCGTCCGACAGGCGATAACAGACTTGCGCGCCCACGCCAGCGCCTCGTCCATGTCTGCGGCTTCCAGTATCGTAAAACCACCAACGTACTCCTTGGCTTCCAGATATGGGCCGTCGGTGATAAGGACTTCGCCATTGGGCTGCGCCCGCAGCGACTTCGCCTGACTGGGCGCGCTGAGGCCGGCAGCGACAAGCCTGGCACCAGCAGCCTCTAACTCGTCGTTGAGCACGTTGATGTTGTGTACCGTCTCTTCGCTCATTGTGGACGGGTCGAAGTTGTTGGGGAGAATTCCCGCAACCAAATAGTGTGGCATAGCTTCTCCTTTTATCGAGTTTCGGTCTCCGGGCGGGTCGGTTTGACCTGCCTTCATTATGTCGACGAATGGCCTGCCCCGAATTCTACACAGGGTTCAAGATTTCTTCTCAATCTATAATCATCGCCTGCTTTAGTTTTCTCGACAGCAATTCGTGCTCCCGAACGTTGTTCGTCATTGCGATTGCGCGCTGTAGCTCTTCGCGCGCTTCGGCAAAGCGTCCCAGCTTCGTGAGCAAGTCTGCCCTGACGCTGGGCAGCAGATGATAGTTGGCTAGCGCAGGCTCGGTTGCGAGAGCATCCAGCGCATGGAGTCCAGTGGTCGGACCTTGCGCCATTCCGACGGCTACCGCGCGGTTGAGCGCCACGATGGGAGATGGGCTGATCTGAAGCAGGGCATCATAGAGAAGCACAATTCGCTCCCAGTCGGTCTCCGCCGCAGTCTTGGCTTGTGCGTGGCAGGCGGCGATCGCCGCCTGCAGGGCGTAGGTGTGGGCGCCGCCACCGAGATCCTGAGCGCGCGCTAGTGCAGCCATTCCTCGCCGAATCTGCGCATGGTCCCAAAAAGAACGGTCCTGTTCGGACAAAAGGATAGCTTCTCCGGTTGGTCCGCGACGCGCTGCGGTTCGGGATGCCTGCAACTCCATGAGCGCGAGGAGGCCATGGACCTCGGGCTCATCAGGAAGAAGCTTTGCCAGCCTGCGGCCAAGGCGGACGGCTTCGACGCACAGAGTTGCCCGCATCCACTCCTCTCCAGAAGTTGCGGTGTAGCCCTCGTTGAAGATCAGGTAGACGACAGACAGTACGGATTCAACGCGCTTTCTCAAATCGTCGCCCCGCGGAGTCTCAAAGGGAACATGAGCCTCGGACAGGGTCTTCTTGGCTCGGAAGATGCGCTGGCCCAGCGTCTTCTCCGGCACTAGGAAAGACCGGGCAATCTCGGCGGTAGTAAGACCGCAGGCCACGCGCAAGGTCAGCGCAACTCGCCCCTCGAGGGTCAACACCGGGTGGCAGGCGGTAAAGATGAGGCGGAGAACATCATCATCAATAACCTGGTCCAGAGCGTGATCCATGGCATCGCCCAGGCGCTGTTGCTGAAACTCCAGTTCCCGCGCAATCTCTCCATGCTTTAGTTCCAGCATGCGGCCGCGGCGCAGGGCGTCGATGGCACGGCGCTTTGCCGCGGTCATCAGCCACGCGGCAGGTTTTTCTGGGATACCTTCGTGCGGCCATCGTTCGAGAGCGGCAACCAGCGCATCCTGAGCGAGTTCCTCCGCAATGGCGATGTCGCGGGTAACGCGGGCAATCCCTGCGATGAGTCGCGTGGACTCGATCTTCCACATGGCCTCGATCGCTTTATGTGTGTCGCTCATGCTTGAATGTCGCTCATGCCTTTGCGGCAGCCGCGTTCGAAAGCGCCTCAAAGCTTCAGCTGCTTTCTGCACGACTATGGAGAACTCGGGCCGCACGTAGATTTGGCGCAGTTCGAAGAACTGGTTGTTGGCCCACGAGTCTAGCGCGATCTCATTAGCCGAACAACGGAGTCTAGAAGGCAGAATTCCAATCGAAGCGAAAGTTGACCGGACCGAGGGCCGCCGAGTTGATAAAGCGGACTGAGGGCGCCCCCATTGTAAAATCCGAAAGTCACTCCACTCAAATAGTCGTTTAGCGTGTCGGTGATCTTTCCAAAACCGCTGAGGTTAGGACGATTATTAAAATTAGCTGGTGGTGGAGCGAACATCGGGTGGTTGAACACATTGAAATACTCGACGCGAGGGAAGAGTGATAGACGCTCGGAAAGTCTAAAACGACGGCTCACCGCGATGTCGGTTTGAGCCACCGAAAAACCACGGAAATAGTTACGGGGGAGATTTCCTTGCTCGCCGGGTGGCGGGGCGGTGAAAGCTGCTGCGTTCAATCGGCGATTGCCGGGGTTTGTGGGGTCGGGAAGATAGAAGGGTAGGCCTGGAACAATGTCGGGCCGCGTAAGATAAGCACCAAATAAGGGCGATTCGCCGAACGTCAGGACATCAAAGGGGGGCACCGAATTGACGTGTACCACTCCGTACAGAGCCCATCCACGGACCAGCGCCTGCGTAATCCCTTGGCCCTTCGGCGATGGGAACTCATAAGAAATCGCGGCTGCGAAGGAATGACGTACGTCGAAGCTGGAAGCAGCGTAGTCTCTCGCGACGTCTATGTTTGCCAAACTATTGGAAGTTGTGCAGCCACAAACGTCAGTGGAATTGGTGTCCAGGGACTTGGCAAACGTATACGAAGCGAGCGCTTGTAGCCCGCGAGACATGTGCCTGAGAAATTGCAACTGCAACGCGTTGTAGTTGGACCAATCAGCGTTGCGCGTGCTGTAAATGGACGGACTGGTGTTGGGGTTGTTCTGAATTGTATCTTCGCGTAGCAGGTTTACACCATGCGACCCGACGTAGGTCACCGACAGCGACTGAGCAGAACCTAGAGCGCGTTCCACGGCAACATTCCATTCGTAAGGGCAGTTTGAGGTTGGGGCGACATCTGGATCTGCGATGGGCCGGGCAATCAAATGCTGTATTTTCCGGGCGGCCGGCTCAAAGACGGCACGCTCGTAGCGGTGCCGGGGCTGGCATCTCCCTTCGATGTGATCATTGACCCGCAGAATCGCGTCTGGGTAAGTAATTCAGCGAGTGACACGGTCGTACGATTCTCGGCAGACGATCCCAGCAAAACCGAGACTTATCACGCAGGCCTGAGCGTTCGCGGCTTAGCATTGGACCAGAAGGGCAATATTTGGGTGACGAGCAACATGTCACCAGACTTTCCGAAACCGAAGATGCCCCCGCACGCGACCATCATGGAACAGTTCAAGATTCTCGCCGCCGCCGTCTTCACGTATCCAAAGCCGACTGGCGTTGCGAACATGATTCGGCCCGATGGAACGCAGGTTAAGCCGGAAGGCTCCGACGGAGGCGGGGCGCTCGACGGTGCATGGGGAACGAATGTTGACGGCAACGGCGACGTCTGGGTCGGCAACATCAAAAACCGTTCTGTGGTGCTCCCGGCCGGCGACGATACAAAAGGCCATCCCGCAGGGACGAAGACCGGCGACCTGATTCACAAGTTCACGGGAGGCAGCATACAGATGATCACTGACGTGAATATCGACCCTGCGGGCAACGTTTGGGTGGCGAACAACTGGAAATCCGTTGATGGAGTCTCAGCTGAAAATCCCGCATTCGCAACCTCGACTCGGGGGAGGCGGCTCGGGCTTGACGGTGATCTATGGAGTCGCGAGTCCAGTGAAGCCACCGCGTGTAGGTTTGGCGAAATCGTACTAGCAATTCCATTATTTCCCACAATCTTGAGCACCGGATAAGGAGGAGCCATGTTTGATGCAATTTGGACCCGCATGAAGATCTCGACATTGGGGGACTTTTTGGCCGGTCCGCGGCCCCAAGACTCAAAGCAGTCGAGCAGGTACAAAGAGACTCTGAAGAAATATCCCAATCCACCAGCAGCCAACATTACGAAATTCTAGAGCGGGAATCGACATGAGGCTTTTTCTCAGTTTCAGAATCATCATTATCGTTGTTTGTGTGTTTCTGTTTTCGACTAGCTCGATTGTGCTCGCGCAGCAGAAGCCACAATGGATGCCCGGACAGGTCGGTCTGAACGCGGGCATACTACCGTCACCCGGATTCACCTATGCGAACATAACGATCAACTACGATGCGGATGCGTTCAACGGTCAGAAGGGCAATGCGGTTCCGGTTACTGGAACGTACAACGTGTGGGCCGTTGAAGATATTTTCTACTAGGTTTTTAGCGGGAAGGTGTTCGGCGGAAATTACGGAATGATGGTGATGTTTCCGACGCCCGCAACTGGTTCGCTGGTTGCTGATATTACGAATCCCAATTTCCCGAATCTCAGTGCCACCGGAGGAGGCAGCGGTTTGGCCGATCTGTGGATTCAGCCATTCAATCTGGGCTGGCACCTGAAACGTGCGGACCTGCAGGTAATGGACGCGTTCATGGTGCCAACCGGTCGCTACAGCTCGGGAGCGTCAAACAACGTCGGCTCCGGCTATTTTGGAAATCATCTGCAGACCGGAACGACGGTCTACATCACCAGAAATAAAGGCACCAGCGCCAATATTTTTACCGATTGGGAAGTCCACGGTCCGAGGGAGGGCGCCAACAATACATCTAAGACGCCTGGACAAGCGTTTAGCGATGAATGGGGGCTAGGACAAATTCTTCCGCTCAAGAAAAACCTAAGTCAGCTCCTGCAAATTGGGGTAATCGGATACGACCAGGGCAACTGACCCCCAATGGCGGTACTTTCGCTTTGGGCAACGTAATCTTGCCGGCGAGCAGGCTACCCTACTATTCCGTTCACGCCGTAGGCGGGCAGCTGAGTTACATTTGTCCAGCCACAAATCTGCTGCTTTTCTTCAAATACGAACACGAATACGCGGCGTCCTCCCACACCTTGGGAAACACGATTGTTTTGGGTGTCAGCTGGACTCTACCTATTCCGAAACCAGCCCCGAGCCATTAAGGGAACTACAACGAGGGCTACCGGATGAATCCAGAAAGCGTTATGGGATGGGAAACTGATTGGGCCCGCGGTACCGCACGAAAAGACATACGTGGCATCGGGAAGCTGCAATTTACTTGGAGACGTGTTTGTTGAAATGGTGCCGGGGGCCCGGCACAAACGGATCGCGACATCTGTTTCACCATCAAGGTTGCGGCGTGAATCGCTCGAGTGGTATGAGATGCACTCTTGAAGTGCAAGCCTTCATCGAAACACGTAACCAGCCTATTCTCGCCGTAAGCTGCGCATCAGGGAAGGGAATCGGAAATGGCATAACGCAGGCAGATTAGTCAGGGAAGCGGGAATCAAGTCCGGGGAAAGTATATATCTTCAGTCGTGGCCATTGTTGTTCGGACGGGGCTTGCCACTCCCGCTGGCCACGCTCGGCGTCACATCAATCGCGTTGCGTGGAGGCCGTGAAATGTCCACCACTACGACCTTGATCCCAGACTGTTCTGCTTCCTTAGGATCGCGCGGAGCGTAGGATCCGTGGGAGCCGGAAGGCTTCCTTCAATGCGTTCAAAGGAACCGTGAAGCTCATTCGCAATGCGCGCACTGAGAGCGACTAGGGCACTTTCCGGTTTGTGCGAGGGCCACTAAGGCAAGTAAGCCCAGGCCAACGAGCAACATTTCGTTGGTTGCGGATTCGGGTACAGGACCGGCGGACTGTCCGGTAACGGTCAGCGTCGCGATGTCAACGCCAGCCCAGCCCTCTAGATTGGGCCCCGGTGGCTCACTAAACGCCACGACTGAGAAAGTGTGCGGCCCTGCCGCGAGGCTTGTCGTCAAATCGAAGATGCCATGATCCCGGCCATCGGTCACGTTCAGAAATGGGGCGAAAGGCACACCGTCGCTTGCAAAATAGTCGCCGATTTGTCCTTTGGCCGGGTCGATGTTAGCCGTAAAGCCTTGAAAAAAGCCGACGACCAGCACATCCATCGTGATCTTGGAAATGGATGTGAATGCTGAGGTATTGAAGTTGAAATTCCACGAAACGCTTCCACCTTGGCGGTAACCGCCAAAGCTATGACCATCACTGGGCGTAAACGCGAAATCGTCTGCGCAGTTGGCATGCTCGAAGGTACAGCCTGGATCAATCGTGCCGAAGGTAACAACCTGCGTCAACGAATCGGCACTCGCGCATCCAGGTGTGACGACAAAAACGAAAAAAACGGCAAAGAAGGCCCACGTAGTCACTTTGAGAGGGTGTTTCATTTCCTTCTCCCCTTTTCAAATCAAGATTTTTGGTCTCCAAGAATGGCCCGCTGTTCCGAGGAGAATAGCGCTCTGCAAACCATATCCTTCTGTGGGGTGAAGCGCAATACAGTAGCTTGCCCACAGTAATGACTGGTCGAGGGGGAAGGATGGATGACGGCTATTCTTGCGGCGGGAGAGGAGTCTATTGCCCGGCGGAGATACCATTAGCCTTAGCACAGTCTTCGGATTTTGGCTGGGGAGCGCTGGATTTCACCTTGGCGTAGTTGAGTGAAATTTTCTGTACGTACAGACGCGTCTGGCAAACGGCAGAACGGGCGGCCGTAGCGATCGACCTTGTCGGAGCCAGCGTTGTACGCCGCGAGCGCAAGGGACTAGTCAAGAAAAGTGGCATTTTCAGGACAGCGCCAAGGGGATAAGTTCAACCGGTATGGGCATTAACTCCGCGGGCTACATGGCTGGCTTATTGAATCCGGTCAATTGGACAACTATCTCGCGACCTGGAAGACTGACCTGAAATCGTCATAGACTGCGCTGTGGGCCTTGGCAATATGGCTTCTATGTTGGCCTATTCTCAAGAAGAATATATACCTTTCAGCCCCGCCGGAATCAGGTAGGGGAAAGCATCAGTCGTCCTCGTTGTTCTCGCTAGGTGGCTTGTGCCCGTTGCTCCCTGCATCGATCATCTTCGGTGGCCGCGGTATATCTACGATGATCACGTTCCCGTGGGATTGCGAGGTTTCCTCTGCGCTGGCAACATGGCCTTCCACACGATCAAATATTTCCTTCACCAGTGTGTCGCTTTTTGCAATCGCACGCTTCACCATGGCCTCGATCAGAAGCTGCGCGTACTGCCTTCCTTTTTTGTCTTTGCGTGCGAGGAAATCTTCAAGAGGTTGCGTGAGTTTCTTTGGCCTGCCGCCGGGATTGCCGCTTTGCCCCGGCTTAAAGCAGTTCCTTCTGAGCGCTTCAGGGAGTTCTCTCTTGGGCTTGGCTGTTTTATCCGCTGTTCCGAGCGGAAGTGAGTTACCTGATTTCTCTGCTGCCATGATTCGCTAAGGGTATCACTTCTTGCCAGGTTTGGGCGCGATCACAACAGGCTGGCCTTCGACATAGACAGCCCTCCCACTCGCGCTTCCGCTACGACACTAAGAGGCCGATTGGCCTAAGAGATAGCCAGCCACAAGCCCGTGGTCTGGTACAAGGGCTTTCTGTACCAAGCCGCGAGCTGGAAGACAGCGCGGCGCGTGGTGGCAAGGTGGAGTTCCACTGCGGGGAGTTGTTCCCGCGAGTAGGCTTCATCGTGACCAACCTGGAGACGCCCAGTCGGACCGTGGTGCGCTTCTACAACAAGCGCGGGACGGCAGAGCAGTGGATCAAAGAAGGAAAGCAA
The DNA here is from genome assembly GCA_963734415.1 of uncultured Acidobacteriota bacterium. Lineage (GTDB taxonomy): Bacteria > Acidobacteriota > Terriglobia > Terriglobales > Acidobacteriaceae > JABCZH01. The sequence continues at coordinate 8,104 of CAVTHF010000004.1, forward strand.
GCGGTGAAGATGACTCGCCTGTCTTGTCATCGTTTCCGCTCGAACCAAGTGCGGCTGGCGCTGAGCCTGCTGGCCTACAACCTGGGAAATTTGTGGCGGCGGCTGGCGTTGCCCAAGCGAATCGAGAACTGGTCGCTGACCAGCTTGCAGCAGCGGCTGGTGAAGACGGGTGGACGGCTGGTGAAGCATGCCCGCTATTACTGGCTGCTTGTTGGCGGAGAGCCATCTGACGAGGCGGCTGTTTGGGAGTATGGTGCGGCGGATCGCGGCGCTGCCCGTGGCAAGCGGGTACAGGATAGCTCGAAAGTTCGCATGATCGTGAACCGACTACAAGGAATTGTTCTATGCCCAAACCCCTGGAGCCTGCACGTTTCTGAGCAAACTGGAGAGCAACGGAGGTGTCAGAGCAGCAACCACGCCGTCGAGGGTTCCAAAGAAGTCATCTCGCTTTCTTCACAACTGGTTTAGTCGCGTACCGCAGCCGAAAGGGGAAAACGATGCAAGGCCAAAAACGGGGGCAGTCTCCCCAGACAACGACAGGCTCGCAGCCGTTCAAGACCGTGAGCGCCGTGAGCGCGAACAAGTCAACTGGATGCCCGGAGTGCCAGGGAGAAGGCCACATCTTTCGAGACGGCAAGGCGTATCCATGTAAGTGTGTGCTCGAACGCAGGATTGCTCACAAACTTCCTCCTCGTTACCGTGGAGCCAGGCTTAGAGACTTCGACCCGAAGATACAAAGCCGTGTGACTGAATGGTTCGGGAAACCGACAGACGGTCTTTTCATCAGTGGTCCCGTCGGGACAGGGAAAACGCACCTCGCGGCCGCGATTTTGCGACATGCGATGCTAACCAACTTTTGCAGACGCTATTCCGCGAGTGGTCCTTTCGATACGTACGGGGATGTACTCTTCTGCCGCTGCGCTGAGTTTTTCCTAAAGATCCGAGCGACATACGATAATTCCTCTGCGAGAACGGAATTATCCATTGTCAACGAAACGGCTGGGTTCCGCCTGCTAATTCTCGACGATCTCGGAGCAGGTAAAGCCGATGACTTCGAGCGTCGCGCAATTCTGGAACTCTTGGATCGTCGTTTAAACAATATGCTTCCCACGGTCGCAACTTCCAACCTAGGACGCACAGAGATCGCGCAGCGAATAGATGAGCGTGTGTCGAGTAGGTTGCTCTCGTTTACAGGAATCCCACTCAGTGGCAAAGACCGGAGAAACGCATGATGCTGCCCCCTCAGCAAAGTTACGGATTGCTTGCCAAGCATGGCTGCTACGCGAAGGAATGCTGTGATCGGTGGAACGGGCGATGAACGATGGCGACCACTTCAGAACTCGGGTTGAAGTTTGATCCGCGACACTGATCTCGGGAAAAATGGCAGATGTTCTCAAATTCGACCGAAAGGCACGTAAAGGCGGAGAGGAAATCCCCGCCGCGCTTCGCGAGTTTATCGACGCTGTGATTGTTCCGGCGCTTGTGAGGGAGTATCTTGCCGAAATGAATGTGTCGAAAAACCTTGCGCCTGCCTTCGGCCGCTGTGTCAAATTCCTCGTCGAACGTTTTGAATATTCCTGAGGTGCATCGATGAGCCAAATCCGTTGCGCCATCTACAGCCGTTTTTCGAGCGATCGTCAACGCCCCACCAGTCTCGCTGACCAGGTGCGAATGTGCAGGACCTACGCGGAGCGACAGGGTTGGAGTGTCCTTGATGACCATCTGTACTCCGACGAGGCAATTGCGGAGCGAGCACGGATAGGGCCGGTCTGCAAGAATTGCTTGCCGCTGCGACCGGATCGGCTCGCCCATTTGATTGCATTTTGATCGATGACACTTCGCGGCTGACGCGGAAACTGGCAGATGCCTTGAATCTATATGAGAGGCTCTCATTTGCCGGAATCAGGGTGGTTGCTATTTCTCAGGGTGTCGATTCTGATAGCTCGCAGGCGGAGTTGCTCATCGGTGTTCACGGCTTGATCGATGCTGTGTACTGGCGTGAACTTGGACAGAAAACACACCGAGGTATGCAGGGCCTTGCTCTTCGTGGACTCCACACGGGCGGTCAGGTGCTTCGGCTATACGTCAGTCAAGAACGCGGACGGGAGTGCGAGACTTGAAGTGAATAGAGAGCAAGCCGAAATTGTACAGCGCATCTTCCGGTTGTGCGCTGAATCTGGCTATTCGCTGAAGCGCATTGCGCACACCTTGAACAGTGAAGGCGTTCTTGGCTCCGCAACCACAGAAGGGCCGCTTCAGTCGCTCATGGTGCGTTTCCTCGGTCCGCCATGTCTTGCTGAATCGTAAATACGTCGGCAAAACCATCTGGAACACAAAACGCAAGTTGCGGGTTCCAGGCACAAGCAGGCGAGTCTACAGACCGCGACCCGAATCAGAATGGACAACGCTCGACACACCCCATCTTCGGATCGTTTCCGATGAACTGTTTGCGGCAGCTGGGCGAAGATTTGAGAAGGTCAAGCGGACACTCGGAAGGCCAGGTCAGGAGAGTTCCGGACTTATTGTCGGCCCAAGACGCTATCTGTTTTCTGGTTTGCTGAAGTGTGCCGAGTGCGGCGGTAGCATCACGCTTGTCAGCGGTCGCGGTCGCAATGGTGCGGATCGCTACGGTTGCTCACTCCATCATCAACGCGGTGCCACGGTCTGCTCCAATGCGTTACTCGTTCGGCGGGATGAACTCGAAGAGAGTTGCTTAGAGGTTTGTCTGAATCTGTGCTCAAGACGGAGGTGGTCGATTATGCCGTTGCGAAGATGGAAGAAGCACTGCGCGTCCAGTATGCCGGCCTGGAGGCACAGCTTGCTCGATTGCATCAGCGGAAACAGGAACTCGATTTGGAACTGAAGCGACTTACGGATTCGATAGCGCAAGGCCAGCAGTCGCTGAGCATTATGAACGCGATCGGCGAACGGGAAAAAGAACTGCGCGCCATCACAGACAAACTCCTCGAACCCGCGCCGGGATCGTTGCGCGCTAAGCTGGACGAGTTGCGGGAATTTGCGGTGTCACGGCTGACAAAAATTCGCGAGCTACTTGCGCACCCTGAAGACATCCAAAAGGTGCATGAGGTGCTTGCCGAGCGCGTTGGCCAATTGACGCTAGAAGCGACGAACGAGAACGGGAAAAGGACGTATCTCGCTCATGGCAAAGTGGATTTCTTTGGTGAAGAAGAGTTGGCGCATTCCGGTGGTGCCGGGGGCCAGAATCGCACCCTAAGGCTCTAACATTTCCGTTCAGGATACCCTTCGCTGCATAAGCGAGGGGTTTTTTGTTTTTACAGCGGCTTTGCCGCAGGAAGGCACTTATGAACGCCAAATTGCAGAAACAGCTAGAAGGCCTCTCGGCGCGAGTCGAGAGGCTGCAAGGACTTTGGGGTCGTTGCCAAAGCCACCGGCGCGAATGACCCTGCGCAACCATCAATCGATGGCCAGCGGGACGTCATCGCGGAACTGGTCGCCAGTGCCGTTGATCGGGGGAACGCAGACGTGCGGAGCGCGTTGTTGCGGTCGCCCGCTTTCCTCACTTTGATGAGGGAATCTGCGAAAGATCCGCTAATTCAGCGCACGCTGGTCGAGGCCATCCTCGAAGCCGAGAGAGTTGCAGGTGGACCTCAAGAACAAGAAGCCGATGAACCAACCGAGCCCTACGATCACGAAGCGTTCGCGGCAGCCAAGGAACGGGGGCGGTTCATCCAGATGGGCCGGGAAGTTCTCGCTCGGCCTGTTACCGGCGACATTCACGATCACCGCGTCGCGAAGGGAACGGCGATGCAGGTTTTCGCTGCTGCGCAAGCAATCGCAGACTTTCTCGCGCGCGGAGGCAAAGACGCTTCCGCCGCCGACGTGGCGAAGATGATCGAAGGCACAAAGCGGGAGCCGGCGCCGATGGTCGACTACTCGCTGCAGAAGTCTGCAAGCGACAAAACGCCCGTGGACGTGCGGGAGCTGGGGATACCTAAGCGGATTCAGAACCCTGAAATAGTTCTGAATCGCCGATAAGCGGAGTACGGCAACGATTGAGAAGTAAAAAAAGAGAGGGAAGAAATGGAAACGACGGTAGCAGTAGAAACACTCGAACGGGTGACAGCAACACTTGCGGAACTGCGGTCAAAGCATGCCGGGCTCCTGCATGAGCTTCAAGGCGCCACGCAGGAAGTCGCGAGCCTCAAAACGCTGCGCGAGAAGTTTCTCGTGATGGCGTCCACCGGCGACGGCGCTGCGGCCAGGCACGTCCTGGAGCTTGAGCAAAAGCAGCTGGAAGCGGGCCGCACTGTTGAAGGGCTACAGCTTCGCCTCGACGCGCTCGCAGTTCCTATCCAGGCCTCGGAAGCCGAGTGGACGGAACTGGCGCAACAGGCTGCGACAGCCGAACGCGCGCGCAAGACGGAAGAGCTGGCGCAGGAAGCCGAACGGCTCGCACACAACAAGATCGCGCTGTGGCGGGCAGCGTGTAGGGCATCGTTCGACGAAAGTGCATTCCACGCGCAAGTTCAGGCGACCTCTGGCCTCTCGCAGCAGCAGCGGGCGCAGATCCGCTCGGCCGGACTCAATGTATTCGACCTCAGCAAGGCGTCGATTTACAACGAAGCTTGGGAGCGTGGCGTAACGTTTACAGGGACTCTGACGATTTTGCCGCTACGACCGCCGGAAGAGTTGCGGTATCTCGAGGAAGAGCACTCGAGGTAACAAGTTCCCCGCGCTGCGCTTTCCCTGGTGCCGTCATACATCAGGCTTTCCGCGGCACGGGCGGCTGGCGCGGTCTGGTGGTTTCGTCCTTCTCCCACCAGACCGCGCCGGCGACCTGCGTGGAGATGCGAAATGTTAATCCTGGCGTGGCTTGTGGCGTCTGCGTCCTGGTTTTTGTTGGCAGTGCGGATAGTGGGAATTATGCGAAAGGAAGGCATTTGATGACAATTCCCAGATGCAAAATCTGCTCACATCCGAGACGTTCAGAAATTGACGCTGCGATCGTCAGTAACACCGGCATGGTGGAAACCGCGAATCTCTTTGGCGTGTCGCGATTCGCGCTGAACCGTCACAGATGCCACGTGATCGAGCTCCGAGCCAAGTCAAAGGAAAACAAGGATGCCTCCAAAAGCGAAATCATTCTCGCGAACGTCATGGAACTCGAGGATGAAACTCGCGACCTCCTGGCAAAGGCTAAGCGGGCGAATGATCGCAAAATGATGCTCGCAGCGATCGACAGGCTCACCGGACTGCTCGAATTTAGAGCCAAGCTCGCGGGGATGGTCAATCCTCAAAAAAGCAGTGGGGCCAGGGAAAAGTCTGGCGAAACAGAGGGATTCCATGGACAACTTGAAGGACTTATCGAACGAGCACGCCTCTTCCCAGTTGAGCGAAGCGGAGGCGTGGGGCTCTATCAGCATCTGGTGGAAAATGATTTCGGCGGATATGTCCGCGCGGCCTGGCCGATCCTCGAGCCCGCAACGACCTTTCCTCGATAACTGGCACATCGATCTGATCGCCGAATATTTGATGCTGGTGCGCCGGCGGGAAATCCGCCGCCTTATCATCAACGTCCCGCCGCGCCACATGAAATCCTTGCTCGTCACCGTCATGTTTCCAACGTGGGTGTGGTCGCAGGATCCTCACACGCGATTCATTTGCTCAAGTTACGCCGATTCGCTTTCGATCAAACACAGTCTCGATCGCCGCACGCTTGTCAGCTCGCCCTGGTATCAGAACTTGTGGGGAGATCGCGTGAGCCTGGCCGACGATGCAAACCTAAAAAGCGAATTTGTGAATGATGCCCGCGGCCACATGATCGCCACATCGACGGGCGGCTCGATCACTGGCAAGGGCGCCGACTTTATCATCGTTGACGATCCGCACAATCCCACGATGATGCTCTCCGAAACTGAACGCACCACCGCATTGAGGCACTTCGACATCACGCTCAGCACACGCCTCGATCAGCCGAAAAAAGGCTGCATCGTCGTAATCATGCAACGGCTGCACGAGGACGACTTGACCGGGCACCTCATCAGTGGCGGAGGATGGGACCAGCTCGTGCTTCCTGCTGAGGCTGAAGTCGAGGAAACCAGGAATTTCCCTCTCTCAAAGCGCGTCCATATGCGCAAGCCTGGTGAGCTCTTATGGGATGAAAGATTTGACCAGAAAGTGCTCGATCACGCGAAGATCCGTCTCGGCTCTTATGCCTATGCCGGGCAGTACCAGCAAAGGCCCTCGCCTCTTGAAGGCGGGATTCTGAAGCGCTCCTGGTGGCGTCGCTACGATGTTCCGCCGTCAAAGTTCGAGCAAGTAATTCAGTCGTGGGATCTGGCGTTTAAGGAAACGAAAACCTCTGATTTCGTCGTCGGCCAGGTGTGGGGCAAGCTCGGAGCCAACAAATACTGCTCGACCAGGTACGGCGGAGGATGACATTCACGGAAACGATCGCCGCCATGAAAGCAATTTCTGATAAGTGGCCGGAAGCAATTGCTAAGCTCGTCGAGGATAAAGCAAACGGACCTGCAGTGATCGATGCACTCAAGAACCAGCTACCCGGGATCATCGCCGTCACTCCGCAAGGCAGCAAAGAAGCGCGCGCGCAGTCTGCATCGCCAGAAGTCGAGGCAGGGAATTACTACATCCCGAAGGATTCCATGGGCGACGAGTTCATCGAAGAGTGCGCGTCCTTCCCAAATGGCGCGCATGATGACCAGGTGGACACGTGGAGTCAAGCCGCTGCCCGTTTCCGCAGTTCCTACGCTGGCGTGCTTGAATTCTATGAACGCCTGGCAGCGCAAAATCAGGACGATCTGCCACAGCTGAGATCGTGAACTAAATCCCCCAAAATTCACGTATTCTCCGTCTGCAGAGGCATGGAAGTCGGGTTACCTGTCCAGTACTTCACATTGACGGGAACGGTGTGTATCAGGACTTAGACTTTGTTTGGGATTCCCCCGGTAACATCATCCGGCACTGGTTAATGCCTAAACGCGGACGTATCATGGGCACATGTTGAAGAGAGAACTCCCCGTTACGCATTGCACCCAATGTGGTGGCGCGGGTTACAACAGTAGAGTGGCAGATCGTCGTTGTAGTAAGACTATCGCTGGAGAACGCTGCAACGGCACTAATGCGAGTGCCCTCGAACGTAGCGATTGGGAAGATTGTTCAAACTGTGAGGCGACCGGATATTACCGCAATAAAGACTGCCCGCAGTGCCAAGGTGTCGGCTATCTTTTCGTGCGGCCGAGTGAAAAGCAGGCCGTAGTTTAACCGAAGCAGCTCCTGCTAGTACCCAAGTTTCCGGTTTCGGTTAATCGTCCAACTGGAGGCGTTCGGCACAGACTCCCCCATAACCCCATTTCTCAGGCACTGGACTTTCGGTGCAATGAGTTGTTGGTTTTGGCAGGTCATGCACCTATTTCAAAACACGCTAGGCTGAGTTATCTACTGACTACCGTATCGGGTCAAGGAATGGTGTGCTGGATCACTGACAGAAAAGATCACCATCCGCAACGACTCGGCGCTGCTGCGGTTGTAACCCGTCATTTTCACGTGCGGCGGCATCACCATCGCCTGACCGGCGTTGACCGTGACTGGCTTGCGCCCTTCCATTTCTAATGTAAATGTGCCATCCAGAACATAGACAGTCACCGGGAAACGGTGCGTATGGAACATAGTCTTATCGCCCGGTTGGAAGCTCGCCGTGAGGATGCGCACCTCCTGCCTCTCGCCTTTAGGCATCCCTTGGACGACCTCGTTCAGGAGCAATTGGGGCTTGATGACACCTTGTTCTTGCGCTGTTGCTGGTGAACCGATGAGCAAAACCGCGAACGCGAGACTGAAGCTCATCCACTTATTCATCTGTATTCTCCTTAGCTGACATGCGTTAGTAAGCGTCAAGGCCTCAGCCGCACAGATCGTAACTATCTCAGAGGGGCAGCCTAGTACAAAATGAATTTCTACACGGTAACGGTTGACCACTCCAAGTCCTGTTGTAAGTGGCGTACACGGAAAAGTGGTTTCGGACCGATTTCACATCTACGAGAACTAGCGTTAATCGGGACTTGTGGGTGCAAGTGGCATCGACTTTCCCTTGTATGCATTCGTGAAGCGCACTCGGATGAGCCAGAAAATCAGCAAAATCAGCGGGAGGACGGTGAGAATTAAATACAAGGTCGTGTTGAATAGAGCCGGGGATAGGTGTTGTCCGATCCCCACTTCGAAAGCAATCTTAGTGGGCGGTTCGACGGGCCGATGAAAAAAGATCCAGCGGCGATGAACAGACCAAAGCACATACGCCGGACATGCCGCGCGATACGCTTTACTCCACGAACGCCGCCACGCACCAGCATGCGAACGTCGCCCGCCGCCGCAAGCAGCACACCGTCCCCATGAAAAGGTCATTCCGACCGGAACTCCGTCCTGGGAGCTCGCTCCGCTACGCACGACTTTTATGCCATTCATCCAGGTGAGGATGCCAATCGTCAAGGGAATCAGTAGCGCAGCCCAATCGAAACGGCTGGTTTCCCCGTCTCTGCGCCTCGCGGTCAGCCATGCCGTTCCGATCAATAAACGGTTAGGATCCCGCCGCCGATGTTGTTCGGTTGGTGCCTCACGATGGCAAGGTACACCGCGAGGCACCCATGGTGAGCATGGATACGACAAAGATCTTCCCCGCTAGCACATGCCGGGGGGATCCTTTCCGGAAACACATTGCCGCGGTCCCGGACAGCAACCCTACGCTCCCCGCGCAGATGTGCGCGATCAGTACGGGCGGGTAGGACATAAGCTCTTCTTGGAGATATATACGTGGACGGCTGCCCCAGTGTTTCACCGGAGAACATTGGCTCCTACTCCTAGGGCAAGAGTCAGCAGGTCTGGGTCAACTCCCGATTATTCGCGAACCGGACATGTTCGTTCCAGTACCAACTTGGACGGCGTTAATCAGATGGACCTGTCGATAATCTATCGCCGAAAATTTCGCAGGTTGCAAACGGCACGCGCGCCTCAATATCCCCCTTGGTGAGCGTACCGGACAGGGTGGAACCTAGGAGCAGGCGAGTAGACGAAGTGAGCCGAACGGCACGCCCACCTGCACCGACCAACGCGACAACGACAATCAAGCCCCGAAAGACGAAGCGCAGAACTTTGCTCACGGCAATCTCCCTGCCTTTCTCGTCCCCGGCCGCGTTCCTGCCGCGCCATCAAGCACTGGACCGGTAAGCGGCGATCCAGTCATCAGCGTAACGTGTGTCTGATCCCAATCCCCGCATCCCCCTGGAGTTTGAGGATGTGGTTCAAGAGTTCACGAAGGTCAAGCATGGTGCTAAGCGCCTGTCCCCGCCGTGGCGGACTGTTCCTTCCAGCGTTGTTCATTCACGCCGACCACAAGGAGCCAAAATATTAGCGCTGCTGCCCGAGGAGAGCGAGGGCCACAACAAAAGGAAACAGACGGTATCCGAGCGGCGGATAGAGGAAATTCAGCCAACCCAAACCTCCCAATACCGACAACACTCCCAGAATCCGAGGCAGGAAGGTGGACCTGATAATGAGGTACCCCGTCAGGAATGCATCGATCCGAAAAATACCAAGGCGATTGCGGCGCCCCGGTACACCGTAGAAAGAGGAACGCCAGCGCCTGCAACTGTTCCGCGCTGAATACACTCAAGTAGTGCGCACCTCCCAAGATGAACAAAGGGGCGATAAAAAAGAGACGGCTCAGGGTCTTAATGACGCAACCGGCGAGGCCCAGGAATGCCGCCACCAAAGAGACGCTCCTGCTCACCGGCTTAAGCAGGTCATAAAAGAGAGCTGTGTTGACGATATTGCACGCCAGTTCGATCCGTGAAGAATCCCGCGACCCCAATTGAAACAGGCCCTGGTGCGCCAGAGGTGGCCGCCGTCACCGGGCGTCGCCGGATACAACAAGCCTCTCGCTCACGAAGCCCTGGGCGAACATTCTCGTCAATATGGTGAGGAGATAGAAGGCACCGGTAATCCTAGCCTCGAGACGCGGCGACGTTTCTCTAATCCGTTCCGTCATTACTGCTGCGCTCATGTTCGTTTCTCCTTTACGGGATTGATTGAATCAGAAGCAAGCGAATCAGATGAGTCCAAGGCGAGAGAACGGGCCTGAACCTGCCTTAACTCTTCCCATCGACGCTTCCGTTAGGCGGTCCCTCGCTTTGTTGCGGACCATCCCGCACTGCTACCCAATGCGCATTTACTTCTTATCACGATTTACGGTCAAGGTCCCGGTAAGTCGCTACTCGGAAATCCATATAGAAGTTAATCAGGCAGTAGCCATGAACGGAGTACTCCTTGCGCCTACGAAACCGCCTTACAGGCGCGTGCCAATTTGCTGATGTGACGATGTCAGTTCCGCGACAACCTCCCAGCACATTGAGTGTGGATGCCGTCGCAGCAGCTCGCCGTACTGTGCGCCAAGTTCGCGAGGATTGCCGTCGTCAAGCTCGCGTGCATCATTGAGCTCTGCATGGCCGAAGCTGCGAGCACGCGCACTGCAGGGTCAGAAGCAGCACCGGCCACCACGCCCGATGTACCGCCAAGAGCAGCAACGCCAACGGCAAGGGCATGGTGAATAACTGCCCGAAATAACCCAGCGGCCGCGAACGACGCGTGCTCCGCGCCCAGCGCAGGCGGTGAGGCGTGTGTCGGGCCAGACGCTGCTGCCAATGTGGTGCTCGATCACATAAGATGACAGCATCACTCCATACCCGGCCTTCGCCGCGAATTTCTCCATCACAAAGTCTTCCGCCAGATAATCTTTCGGCCCGTAGAACCCGCCAATCGATTTCAGCACCGAGCGCCGGGCCACAATCGTCGGTCCCACCGCGAAGCGCATTCCCTCGAGCATCCGCGCCCCAGAATTCCAGCCATGAAATTGGCATTCAATCCCACGGCTTCGAGTCGGGACCAGAAACTCGTGCCGGAAACCGCGCGGTAAGGACAAGTGGCAATGCCGACTCGAGAATCCTGAAATTCTGCGCCCACCGTCCGCAACATGTCCGGACCAACCCGCGTATCGCTGTCGCTCATCACCACCAGGTCATGGGCCGCAGCATCAAGCATCAACTCCAGGCTATAAACCTTGGCGTTGGAATATCGCGGCTCGCCAGTTAGCAACAGTCGAGAGGAAACCCTGGGATATTGCTGCTGCAACCTCTCCACTACCGCCGCGGCGGGATCGGCGACTGAGCGCACGGCAAACAGAATCTCAAAATCGGGGTAGCCCTGTTCAAAGAAGGTGCGCAGGTTTGATTCCAGTTCCAGATCCAGGCCGGCAAGCGGCTTCAGAATGCTGATCGGCGGAGGCAATCTCAAGCGGGAGGTTTCAGCCGCGAGGTAGCGCAACGCGGCCACGATCGAAAGCAGAGAGTACACCAACGCGCAGGCGAGCAACGCGAGAAGCACAGCCGTCACGCTTGTCCCTCCTGGCCGGTAGGCAAGAAATCAACTTACACTCTCGGGAAAGCTAATTATACGGGACATATCAAGCGGACGGATAACACTATGAGGAAGCAGCTGCGATGGCCAATGGCTCCGAGGTTTCCAGCACTTCACGAATCTTGTTTCCATGCGGACAAACTGAACGGTTTCGAAAGAAGAAACCGTGCGGCGACATCAATATTGCCGTGCTGCAAAATTGTGTTTTCGGCGTAGCCGGATACGAACAGTGTCTTCATGCTTGGCCGTTCCTCCAGCAGATGCGCGGCCACTTGCGGGCCTCCCATTTTCGGCATCACCACGTCGGTGATCAGCAAGTGGATCGGCCCGCTGTAGGAGCGTGACACCCGTGGTGCGCTTCCACCGTTCAGCGCCACCACGGTGTACCCACATGACCCAGGAAATCTCTGGCGGCGCTCACGGCGGCCTCGTCTTCCGCTAGAAGACCGTCTCCTGCCCATGGGAGGCCTCCGCGAGGTTCGGGTGGCTTCCCACCTCGTGAGCGCGCAACACCGGGGCAGGTAATCTTAAAAGTGGTGCCGTGCCCAGGTTCGCTGTAGACCCAGACGATACCCGCCACTCTGCTTGACGATTCCATAGACCGTCGACAGACCCAGCCCGGTGCCTTTACCCTGCTCTTTGGTGGTAAAGAAGGGCTCGAAGATATGAGCCCTGGGTTGCCGCATCCATCCCGGTCCCGGTGTCGCTCACCGCCAGCATCACATAACGGCCCGGGTGGAACGATCTGGGTGCTGCGGGCATAGGCGTCGTCGAGCTCGACGTTGGCCGTTTCGATGGACGAGCTTGCCACCCTCCGGCATGGCATCGCGTGCGTTGACGGCCAGGTTCATTAGGATCTGCTCGATTTGCCCCGGATCGGCTTTCACCTTCACCAGGTCTTGCCCCGGAACGAACGCCAGTTCGATATCCTCGCCGATCAAACGCGGCAGCATCGGGTGATCTCTCGGCGACGACCGCGTTCAAGTCGAGAACTCGCGGCGCCAGCATCTGCTTCCGGCCGAAGGCCAGCAGTTGGCGCGTGAGGTCCGCCGCTCGCCGCGTCGCTTTCATGATTTCCTCGATGGTTCTCCGGATCGGATCCTCTGGCGTGAAGTCGTTCCAGCACCAGTTCGCGTACCCGTTGATACTAGTCAGCAGGTTGTTGAAGTCGTGCGCCACTCCGCCTGCCAGCCGGCCGATCGCATCCATCTTCTGCGATTGATGCAGTTGCGATTCCAGTTTTTTTTGGTCGGTGATGTCCCGCCCCGTGGAGATGAAGTGCGTGATTCGTCCCTCTCCGTTGCGCAGCGGGGTGATCGCCTTTTCGATCACAAAGGTCTCGCCATTCTTTTTTCGGTTCATGACCGTCCCGTTGAAGACTTTTCCCGAAAGCACCGTATTCCACATTTCTTCGTAGAGCTCGCCGGACTGTTGGTCGGACTTGAGGATTCCCAGGGTCTGTCCCAGCACTTCATCGCTGGTGTATCCGGTGAGCTTTTCAAACGCCGGATTCACATATTCCAGGACACCCGCGCTGTTGGTGATCATCACCAGATCCGGTGATTGTTCCACACTGTGTCTGAGTTTTCGCAGCGTCTCTTCCGAGTTCCGCCGTTGGCGTTGCTTTAGATGGTCTTCAATCCCGCTCAGAACATAGAGACCGAGGCAGGGCACGGCCCGGTTGCACCCTGGCAGCCGATTGCAAGCTGCTACCTGAATCGCAGCCTCCATCCCCCCATGGTTGAAGTACTCTCCTAGAAAAACCACTGGAACCCGAACCTCACTGCCATCCGCGTCCCGCAACCAATGGCGCGCGCCCCCGTCCTTTTCAGGGTAGTCAACCAGCAACAGGTCGTAATCCGTATTTTTTACTTGGGTACGGGTTTCTTCCCGGCTGTGGACACAGTCGATCGTGAGCCGCTCGGCTCCGGCGCGCAGCAGCAGTTCACGCAGATCACTCAGGTCTGCTTGATCTTTTCCCGCCAGCAAGATTCGCAGTCGCCCGCTGCCGTTTCCGGCAACTTGTGTCATATTCATTCGCACCCGCTCCAGCTACCACCTACATCGGACTCCAGCCACCAAAGCATTGCCGGGGCAGGACAGATTCAAAGCAGAAAGCAATCCCCGGTGCCATTTCGGGAAGGCCGCTGTTTGCGGAAGGGAGCGGAACTATCGTCACCGGGGATTCTCTTTGAGAGCGTCTGACGACCTCCTGACGCTCCCACCGCTGGGCGCTTAGAAACCTTTACACTTTTGTCATTCCGAGAAGCGACCGCGACGAGGAATCCGCTGTTTCGGGTTTTCCATCACAACGAACCGTGATGAAGGTCATTGGGGAACTTAGGCAAAGCAGCCTAGTCTTAGCGTGAGGCTCCGAGCTCTGCCTCATTCCCAGGGAACCCAAATCAAGGCAGCTCGGAAATATCGGGTTTTTCCCCCGACCCAAATCCCGCGCTCGTTCATCGTTCTCCGTCCGACAAACCCCAAACAGTAACGAATTGCGTAGGCGGATCAGGAGGAAACACCATGAACTACCAAAGATTCTCGAGGGCCGCGAGCGCAGCTCTGACGGTCATCATCGTTATTCTCATGTCGGCGCCCGGCGCTGGCGCGCAAGGAAAGTACAAAACACTCTATGCATTCGCTGGGCCGGACGGGAACCGTCCCTTTGGGACACTGACGTTCGACGCAGCCGGCGACCTTTACGGCATAACCTACCTCGGAGGTGCTTACGGGGCTGGCGTGGTCTTCAAGCTGGCACCGAACCAGGACGGAAGCTGGACGGAAAGCACGCTGTATGACTTCACCGGTGGCACTGACGGGAGCAACCCCGTGGGCGGTGTGATCTTCGATACGGCTAGCAATCTCTATGGCGTCACGTTCTATGGCGGTGCCCAAGGCGCTGGCGTCGTCTTTGAGCTGACCCCCAACGCCGATGGAAGCTGGACCCAAGCGGTGATCTATACCTTTACTGGCGGCACGGACGGGGCCAATCCTCTCTGTTCCCTTATCTTCGACGCACAGGGATCTCTCTATGGTACGGTCGTCTACGACGCCGCTAAGGGATGGGGCGGCGTTTTCAAGCTGACACCGAATACGGATGGAAGCTGGGTGGAGAGCATGCTGTACGCCTTTACGGGCGGCATGGACGGCGGTCATCCTACAGGGGGCCTGATCTTTGACTCAGCTGGCACGCTCTATGGCACAACTTATTGGGGCGGGTCCGGCGGGTGCGTTAACCGCTGCGGCACCGCCTTCAAGCTGGCACCGAACCAGGATGGAAGCTGGACCGGAACCGTCCTTCACAGGTTTACTGGCGTCTGGGACGGAGCCAACCCTTCTGGAAATCTGACCTTTGACGCCGCAGGCAATCTCTATGGCTCAACCAACTGGGGCAGCTTTGAACAGGGCTGCGGGAGCACATGTGGCACCATCTTCCAGTTAGCGCCGAAAGCTGGCGGAGGCTGGACGACGCACATACTGCACAGCTTTACCGGTGGCAAAGACGGAGGCGCCTGCAATGACGAGTGCACGCCGGCCTTCGACACGGCGGGGAATCTTTACGGCATGAGGACGAGTGGCGGGAGCCTGGGATATGGCGTTGGTTTCAAATTGGCTCCGACGTCGGCGGGCGGCGTGAAATACACTGCCCTCTCGTTTAACGACCGCCCCGGGGCCGATCCGGGCGGCAGCCTGGTCTTCGACGCAGCCGGCAACCTTTACAGCATAACAAAAGGGGACGGCAGCAAAACCTTTGGTTCGGTGTTCGAGTTCTCGCAGTAGCCTGGCCTAACGAACCCACTCGGGATTTAAGTATCAATTACGAGTGTCCCGGCCAGCTTCACGGCTCCGCAAGCCCCGAAGCCGCCTCTTTCCGGGGCGGCTTTTTTAAAAGCATTATTGGATCACTTGAATAAAACAGGCAATCGCCCGCAATCCTACCGCATCTTGAGTGCCAGCAAGGCCAACGTCAGAGCCGCTATCGCCAGCGTGCCGATGGTGTAGCTGTGGGCCTGGAGCCAGGTCTCTTCCTGAACCAATGCACCTAGTGGCGTGGGTTCAGCAGATCGTCCGGCCTGTTCACAATCCACGCATAACGTCCTGCCTTGGGAAACCGGGAACCCGCACGCCTCGCAGCTTCCGATCTTCACCAGATCCGGCGAAGGTGACGCTACCGGCTCGACCGTCGCGGCGGGCAACACTTGGTCTTCAGAACTTGGCTTCGCTGGTTCGATGGCATCAGGCAGTTCTTCAGGCGACAGCTCTTCAATCTGCGCCTCAGCGATCTCCGGCAACGCCCGCTGCGCCGCCTCGGCGTGTTCCACGGCGGTGAGGGCCATTTCGGCCAGGCGGGTCACGGCGGCCACGTCACGATCTTCAAATGCGGACCTGCCATCCGCCACCAGCTCAAACCATCCCACCACATCCTGGTCCAGCAGCAGCGGCATCACGATAACCGACTTGACGCCGAGTTCCCGGCAACTCTCGCGGTTGACTCGCGGATCACTCTCCGCGTCGTCACAACGCACGCTCTGCCGCGTGCGCATGCTTTCTGCGATAAGGCCAGAGTCGCTTTCGATCTCCAATCCCACCGAGGGCGCTGCCCGTCCTGCGCTGGCACGGCACACCATTTCCCCATCTTCACGCAGCGCGATCGAAGCTCCCGACGCGCCGGTAAGATATTGGGCCCGCTCCGCCAGTAACTGCAGCGCAGCCTCCAGATCACGGCGAGTAGTGTCTGCCAACCAGTCGTTGTCAGGCGCCAATGCTACCGCGGTGCTGGGCCCGGCCTGGTCAAAAATGGTGTATTTGTCCATAAAAATGGGCTATGGCTGGAGTTTCGCTCCCCGCGCACCCAGAGTCAAGCAGAAGCCTGATCTGGGAACCATGGTGCCAAAACTAAAGTGTTGAACCCCGAAAGCACCCTATTTCTTCCTGGCCGGCAAATATTTCTTTTCAATCGAGGCCACAATGACATAGTTGGGGTCCACCATCTCATTGAGGTGGATACGCCCTATCTCGGATAACAGCTCATAAGCATCCAATTCGGACAATCCGTAGTCCTGATGTATCCATGACACCAGCTCAGTGAAGGCGATCCGCAGGCAATCGTCCAGCGGACGATACGCCCCCACGGTCATGATGGCGTCGGCATTCTCGAACCGCGGCCAGTTGATCTTCTTGCCCTTGATCACATCCACTTGCACCCGCGCGTGCAATGGCACTTCGATCGCCGTGCCGGCAATTTCGCCATCCCCCATGGCCGCATGCCCGTCGCCCATGTAAAGCAAAGCTCCCGCAACGTTGACCGGAAAATACACAGTGTTGCCCACGCTGGCTTCGGGAGAATCCATGTTGCCGCCAAACTCCGCCGGCACAATCGAGCTGCGGGCCTCGCCTCCAGCCGGCGCCACCCCGATACAGCCGAAGAATGGATGCAGCGGTATCTTGGTCGAGAACTTGGAGTCCAGCGCCTGAAACGTCGCCGTGTTGGTGGCGTGGTCAATGGGATAAAACCAGATTTTCTCGGGTGGAGGCGGCGCCAGCATCGGCGTGTAATTAGTGGGATTGATGGCGCCAAACCCGGGCGCGAATCCTCCAATCCCCTGGTTGCTGTCCACCTCGAGATCAAGAATCTTCACCGCCAGGGTGTCGCCCGGCTCCGCTCCTTCAACGAAAAAAGGCCCGGTCAGCGGATTGTCGCCCTTGGACATGCTGAGCGTATCGCCCGGCTTCTGAATGGCATTGCCGAAACAGTCCAGCGTATTGGTATCCAGGATGTCGCCTGCCTTCAGACGGGCGACAGGCGGCGCGACGCGTAAACATACTTCACGTTGTCGACGGTGCCCTGATACTTAACGACGTTCTGCGCAAATCCTGTGCCCACCAGAATCGTACCTACTAGCGCCATCCTGAATCGCATTAGATTTTTCCTTTGTGCTTAAAGGTTTTTCACGGCGACGGCCACAATCATCGCACCGATGGTACACACATAACACAACATGCGTAAGTAGGAACTGGGAAGGAAATACAAACGAACGGAGGGGGGAGCCCTGGGTTACTGCTTCTCTTCGCGCCGCCGCAGCCACTCCAGGAACATCTGCTCCAGCGGCTTGTCGTAACCCATCATCACGTGGCGGATGGTGTGCCCGCTCACGAAGTGGCAGACTTCTTCCGCCAGGTTCTTGGCGTGGTCACCGGCGCGCTCCAGCGACTGGGTCATGAAGATCACTTGCAGGCTGGCCTGGCGCTGCAGCCCTTCCGGGTTCTCGATGTGCCTCAGGAACAGCAGATTGCGCACCCGGTCCATTTCCGCATCGGCGCGAAGCACCTCGACCGCCTTCTTCACGTCGCGGTCCGAGAACGCCGAACCCACGTCCGACAGCATCTTTTCCAGGACGGTTGCCATGTGGGTCAAATCGCGCGTGTCCTGCGGGTCGACGCGTCCACTCGCGGCCTGCGCGCTGCTGGCAAAACTCAGCAGCAGATCGCCAATGCGCTCCAATGAGATCATGAACTTCATGCAGGCCAGTAGTTCGCGGGCCTGCGGCTCCGTCACCTGGGTGATGGCCAGTGTCACTCCATCGTCGATTTCCCGGTCCAGAGTGTCGAGTTGTTTTTCTTTTTCGCGCAGCGTGTTCAGCAGCGAAGCTGACCCGGTGGCAATGCCCTCGGCGGCCGTGGCGGCCGCTTCCTTCGCCATCTGACACGCCTCAATGGTGCGCGTTACCAGATGCGAATAGGCATAATCTGGCAGGCGATTGTTGGCGGAAACGGCACTCATCGAGCGATCCCTTGGAGTGGTGGCCACAGGCCCAGCATAGGACGTTTTCCCACAAGAGTTGTTAAAGTCGCGTTAATTCTCCGACATTATTATCAAATCCTCACGACACCCGGGGCTCCGTCACGTCCGCCAAGGGCAGTGTGAACAGGAACGCCGATCCGTGGTTCAGCTCGCTCTCTGCTCGGATGGTGCCCTCGTGCGCCAGCACGATATGTTTCGCGATCGCCAACCCTAGCCCGGTTCCGCCCGACTCTCGTGACCGCGCCTTGTCCACCCGGTAAAAACGTTCAAACAGCCGCGGCAGATGTTCGGAGGGAATGCCACCGCCGAAGTCGCGGACATAGAATTCCACACCCCGTTCCGCCGGCCGCGCTCCCAGTACCAGTTGGCCGCCCGCAGCCGCGTATTTCAGAGCATTGTCAATCAGGTTGGAAAATACCTGATGGATCGCCTCCCGGTCGGCGCTCACCGGCTCCGGCGCGGAATCCTCCACCCGCAGTTCAACTCCGTTGGAACGCGCCAGTTTTTCGAAACTCTCGACCGCCTCATGCAACAGCTCTCCCGGTACCACCGGTTGCACATCGAATCTCTGCTCGCCGGATTCCACCCGGGCCAGGGTCAGCAAGTCCTCTGTAAGCCGCGACATCCGGCCGGCATTCTTGCGGATGATGTCGAGAAACTCGCGGGAATGATTGTTCTCCTGCGATCCGTCCAGCAAGGTTTCCGCGTAGCCTTGAATGGAAGTCAGAGGTGTGCGCAGCTCGTGGGATACGTTGGCGATGAAGTCGCGGCGGGTTTTCTCCACCCGCTCGGTTTCGGTCAAGTCCCGTAGCACTGCGACCGCTCCTCCTGCCGGCAAGGGAGCCGCCGTCACTTCAAAACTACGACCCGGCAGAATCGACGTAGCCCGGGCCGTCAGCACGCTGTGGGTCTGGCTAGCTCCCCGCACGGCGCGCAGAAAATCCGGGTCGCGCACCGTCTCCACCATCGGAGCTCCCAGCCGTGTGCCTTGTGGAACCAATGCGTCCATGCTCTGATTGGCCCACTGCACTCGGTTATCCGGACCCACGGCGATGACCGCGTCCTCCATGCTGTTCAGCAAAGTCTCCAGTTCGTGTTGGCTGGTGCGGAGCGTGGCAAACTCCTGCTCCAAATAGCGCGCTCCTTTGTCCAATCTTGCCGCGATCTGTCCGATCTCAACCCCTCGTCTCTCCTCGATCCGCGCTCCCAGGTCACCCGCGGCAATCTGTTCAGAGAAACGCAGGAGCCTCTGCAGGCGTTGCGCCAGGGATTGCGCCACGGCCCCCGCAATCACAATAGCCACTAACAACCCTGCGACTGAACCCAGCAGCAGCATCCGCCGCCCTCGAGCTGCTACCACATCCAAATCCGACAAGGGATACGCCAACCGCACCGCCCCTCCGGGGATGGGCGCAGCTACATAGAGAACAGGGATTCCCTGGTTGGCGCCGGATCTCGTGTCCATACCGACTTCGCCCTTTAACGCCATCGCAAATTCAGGTTGCCGTGCCGGGTCCTCGACCGACTCTACCGAAACTTGAGAATCCCCCAGCACTTTGCCGGTCGAAGAAATGACGGTTGCCCTGGCCCCCGCCGCTCCTCCCGCCTGCGAGACAATGTCTTGAATTCCATGCTCGTGGTCGCTGTTGACCCGGTCGGCGAACATAACTGTTTTCTGCTTGAGATTGCGTTCAATTTCCTGCCGAACAGAATCTTCCCAGGCAGGCACCAGAGAAAAATTCAGAGTAACTGCAGCAGCGGCAATCACCAGCGCGAAACCCGCCAGCAGTTTGAAGAAAATCCGGTTCCTCACTTGGCGGCCTCAAAGCGATAACCGGCCCCCCGCACCGTTTTCAAATAGCGGGGATTTTCCGGGTCGGGCTCGATCTT
Source organism: uncultured Acidobacteriota bacterium (assembly GCA_963734415.1). GTDB lineage: Bacteria > Acidobacteriota > Terriglobia > Terriglobales > Acidobacteriaceae > JABCZH01. The sequence continues at coordinate 28,259 of CAVTHF010000004.1, forward strand.
CTCCCGGATACGGCGCACGTACACATCCACCGATCGCGGGGTCACGTAAGCCGTATCGCGCCAGACGGAGTCGAGCAGTTGGTCGCGCGTGAACACGCGTCCCAGATGGCGCGCGAAGTAATCCAGCAGGCGAAATTCCGTGGCCGTGGTGGTCACCGGTTGTCCGCGGACCGTGAGCGTCATCGCGCTAGGATCAATTTCGATCTCGCCGATCAGCAGCGGCGATTGTGAAAGCGGTCTTTCGAAGCGCCGCAATACCGCTTTGACTCTGGCCACCAGTTCCCGCGGGCTGAAGGGTTTGGGGATGTAGTCATCCGCACCCAGTTCAAGTCCCAGAATGCGGTCAGCCTCGCCGCTTTTGGCGGTAAGGAAAATGACGGGGATGGACGCCATCGACGAGGTCTGCCGGATTTGGCGGCACAGCTCCAACCCGTCTTTGCCCGGCACCATGATGTCGAGAATGAACAGCGTCGGCCGCTGTCGCTCCGCTTCTGCCACCACTGCGTTCCCGGTGGCAAACAGCTTGACGCCAAACCCCGCTCCCTCCAGATGATGCCGCACCAGGCGGGAAATATCGGGATCGTCCTCCACCACAAAGATGCTAGGTTTCACATGCGTATTGTAGCTGGGAGCGCCCCAAATTCATCGTTTTGTAACAGGATTGAAACAATTGCCGGTATGAGCATTGAAAAGCCGAGGCTTCGCGCCGCGCCGCGAATCTTAAATCTCGATGATCAAATTCCCCGGCTGATCAATCCAGAACTTCTTCCCTGGAGGCACCACCGTAGTCGCGCTGTACTCGGTAACAATCGCCGGTCCGCGGAACTTCCGCGCCGGCACTAACTCATTCCGCGCATAGACCGTCGCCGCGTTCTTCTTGCCATCAAAAATCACCGTCGCCTTCTGCGACGACGTCCGGCTTGGCCCACCGTCGACAATCCTTGCTCTCCCCGAATTCCCAGACTTGATCCTCGCCCGCAGCCGCAACGTGACCAACTCCACCTCCCGCCCCGGATAACCGTACCCGTATCGCCGCTCGTGCTCGCGCCGAAAGGCCTCGATCATCTTCTCCGTGTATGGCACATTCAACTCATATCCCTGCCCGCGGTAGCGAACGTCCACGCTCAGCTCACAGCTGATTTTGCCTTCCCATTGCTCGTGCCGGAGATCGTCCTCCGCCTTCCTCCGCAATCGGGCAAACTCCAGATCCAACTGCTTGCCTGGTAACTTGTCCAAGGCTCGCCGTAGAACAGTGCGTGAATAATCTCTCACCACATCGCTGACCAGAATCCCATAAGCCGATAACGCTCCCGGCAGCGCTGGCACAATCACCCGTGGAATGCCCAAGCCCTCCGCCAGTTCGCAGGCGTGCAGACCTCCCGCCCCGCCGAAAGCAACCAGGGAAAATTCGCGCGGATCATAACCACGCTCGATCGAAACCACGCGAATCGCCTTTTCCATGGTCGCGTTGATCACCCGCACCACGCCCGCGGCAAACTGCTCCAGCGAAAGCCGGCAGCCCTGTTTCTTCAGCCATTCCGCCACCACTCGCCGCGCGCGCTCCGCATCGAGCTGGAAATCCCCGCCCAGAAACCGGTCCGCTCGCAGCCGCCCCAGGATCAGGTTGGCGTCTGTCACCGTCGGCTGCATGCCGCGTCCGTAACAGATCGGCCCCGGATTAGCTCCCGCCGACTCCGGCCCCACCCGCAGCGCCCCGCCTGCATCGAAGCGGGCAAGCGACCCTCCCCCCGCTCCCACGGTGTGGATGTCGAGCATGGGCACGCCGACCGGAAACCCGGCAATTTCCGACTGCCCGCTGGCTCGCGCCTCGCCTTCCACTAGCGCCACATCGGTGGACGTCCCGCCCATGTCGAACGAAATGATCCGCTCAAACCCGCTGCGCCGCGCCATCGCGGCCGCTCCTACCACGCCTCCCGCCGGCCCCGAAAGCACCGTCCGCACCGGCTCCCGGGCAGCCGAACTCAGAGCAGTGATCCCGCCGCTCGACTGCATCACGAACACACGTGCCTTCCCTAATCGCCGCTCGAGATTCCCCAAATACCGTTCCATCACGGGCTGTAAATATGCATTCACTACCACCGTGCTCGTCCGCTCATACTCTCGAAACTCCGGCAATATCTGATGTGAAACCGAGAGCGGCACTCGCAACTGGCTCAACGTGTCCGCCACTGCAGTCTCATTCTTGGGGTTGGCAAATGAAAACAGCAATGAAATCGCTACCGCGTCCGGTTTCTTCGCCCCGACCTTCTTCACCAAGTCCTGCAAATCTTCCGCCGATGGTTCCTGTAGGATTTCGCTCTCGCTGCTCACTCGTTCGTTGACGCCAAAACGCAAATCGCGCGGAACCAGCGGCTCCACGCGATCGAAGAAGAAGTCATACAATTTCGGCCGCGCCTGCCGGCCAATCTCGATCACATCTTCAAACCCTGCAGTGGTCACCAGCGCAACTCGCGCTCCATTGCGCTGCAGCAAGCGTATTTGTCCCGACCGTCGTGCCATGCAGCAAGGTAAGCGGCCCTCGCGCTCCGATCTTCTCAAGCGCCTCCGCAATCGCCCGCGACGGATCATCGGGGGTAGAGAAGACCTTCAGCATGCGGACGCGCCCACCCTCCACCCACACACAGTCGGTGAACGTTCCGCCGGTGTCGATGGCAATGCACAGGGGTTGTGGAGACGGTGCCATGGATTCTTGACTGGAACGTTAGGTTAACACTTGGACGAGTCGGAGTTGGCTGCATCAACTACAGGTGCGGTTTCAAGCCGCAGGGCGGCGCAAGAATAAAGCCCACGGCGCAAACCGTGGGAGAAGTGGAAAATGTGCCAGGCGCAGAATCGACAAAGAGAATTCACACTGGCTTGTACCGCGAGACTGCAATGCAGGGGTATATCATCACTCGGTACGCGCGCGTCGAATCTACGCCCCCCCTTGGAGATGCCTATGCGATATGACTTTCTGGTTGAAACCTACGCCACCGAGCGCATCAAAATCCTGAGTGTCTGGAGCGAGTTCCACGATGCCGATCTACCAATCCGCCCCAGGCAGGGCGACCCTCGCGGCCGCAGCGTTCATGAACAGATGGTCCACCAGTGCGTGAGTGAAGACCTCTGGTTGCGCACCATGCTCGGCATCGACGTAAGCGCCCCGCCCCTCCCCAAGCCGGAAACGCGCCTCGAGTTCATCACGCGCTACGCCGAAGATTCCGGAAAACGTCTAACCGCCCTGCAAGCGAAAGACGAAGCCTGGTGGGAAGGCAAAACTACGTTCTTCGACGTACAACGAACCCGCTCCTGGGTGATGACCCGCCGGCTGACGCACACTTCCCATCACCGCGGACAACTGATGGCCATGCTGCGCATGCTGGGCCGCGATCTGCACAGCAACTACGGCCCCACTGCCGACACCGGCGGCCTTATGCAAAATCACGCTCCGACCATTTATGCGTATGGAAGCATTCCGGCGTTACTTGAAGGAGAAGCCGCAGGTGGGACGAAAACCAAGCTGCCGGGACCGGGAGGAAAACCTGTCACCGAACGACCGGCGACTGGCTGATCACTCTTTCGCAGCAAATGCCAGCGAGAGCAGCGTCTTCTGCTCCAACTCATGCGCCTTGGCCGACCCCGTCGCCGGACTCGGGCTCGCCGACCGCTTCACGGAAAGCACCGGGCGCTCTCCCGCCAGGTGCCGCAGCCGTGGCAGCATATAGAAGAGCGCGCCCATGTTGGCAGGCTCTTCCTGCACCCAGACCAACTCCCGCGCATTCGCATGCCGCTCCAGTTCCGCCGCCAGCTCGGCTTCCGGGAAGGGATAAAGCTGGTCCACAAAGACGATTGCCGTCGAAGGGTCTTTTCTTCGTCGACGCTCCGCCCACAATTCATGGCCGATTTTGCCGGTACACAGCAGCACGCGATTACCATCGCTGACCTCACGGTCGGGCACTACCCCGAGAAAGCGCGGCCTCGAAAAATCCTCAATCGGCGACGACGCATCCGGATGCCGCAGCATGCTCTTCGGCGTAAACACCACCAGCGGCTTGCGCCAGTGGCGACAATGCCTGCCGCCGCAACATGTGGAAATACTGCGCCGCGTTCGACGGCTGGCAGATCTGGAAGTTGTCTCGCGCCGCCAGTTGCAGAAAGCGTTCAATACGCGCGCTGGAATGCTCCGGCCCCTGGCCTTCATGCCCATGCGGCAACAACAGCACCAGACCCGAGAGCAGTCCCCACTTGTCCTCGCCTGCGCACACAAACTGATCGATAATCGCCTGCGCCACGTTGGCGAAATCGCCAAACTGCGCTTCCCACATCACCAGCGTTTCCGGATAATCGCGGCTATAGCCATACTCGAACCCCATCACGCCCGCTTCGGACAGGGTCGAGTTATAAATCTCGCATCGCGCCTGATCCGCGGCAATATTCTCCAGCGGCACATACTCCTGCTCATTTTCGATATCCACCAGCACCGAGTGCCGCTGGTTGAACGTGCCCCGTCGGCTGTCCTGTCCCGTCATCCGCACCGGGACACCCGCCTTCACCAGGCTGCCGAACGCCAGCGCCTCGCCCATGCCGTAATCCACCGGCCGGCTGCCATTCCCCATCTCCGCCCGCTGCTCCAGCAACTTCTTGATCTTGGGATGAATGTGAAAACCGTCGGGATAGGTCGTCAACCGCTCGGTGATCGCCGCCAGTTCCTCCCGCGACAACCCAGTCTCGACGTCATATTCGGTCTTGTGACGCCCGCCCTTATAGTTGTCCCAGTACTTCGGCAATTCGCGCATCGTCGGCGCTTTGCTGATGGACCCCGCTCGCTCCTGCGCCGCTTCGAGTTCCGCGCGAATCTGCTGCGCCCGGGTTTGCCCGTCCTCGATTTCCGCATCCTCCGCGTAAATCTCCCACAGCGGCGGATGGTCCTTGATCGCCTTGTACAGCCGTGGCTGCGTGATTGTGGGATCGTCCACTTCGCTGTGCCCGTGCCGCCGGTACCCGATGATATCGACTACGACATCACTGCCGAACTGGTAGCGGTAATCCACCGCAATTCGTCCCATGCGAACCACCGCGTCTACATCTTCAGCATTCACATGAAAAATAGGAATCGATTGCCGACGCGCAATCTGCGCCGAAAAAATGGAAGAATGCGATTCCCGGCAAACCGTGGTGAAGCCAATCAGATTGTTGGCAATGATGTGGATCGTCCCGCCCACGCTATAGCCCGGCAAATCGGCGTAGTTCAACGTTTCCGCCACGATGCCTTGCCCAGCAAAAGCCGCGTCCCCGTGGACCAGCAGCGGCAGATACTTTTCCTTCGAGCCTTCCCCGGCGCGGTCCTGCTTGGCGCGCGTGCGCCCGATCGTCACTGGGTCGACGGCTTCCAAATGGCTGGGATTCGAAACCAGATGGATGTGAACCTTGTCCCCGCTGCGAGTGACGTAATCGCCGGTTGCGCCCATGTGATATTTCACATCGCCACTACCCAGCACGCTGCGCGGATCCACATCTTCAAAGCGGGCAAATACTTCCTCCAGCGGACGCTGCGCCACCTGCACAATCACTGTGAGCCGCCCGCGATGGCTCATGCCCATCACCACCTCCAGCGCCCCACGCTGCGCCGCTGTGTCCAGAATCTCGTCCACCAACGGAATCAGCGCGGTCACGCCTTCGAGCGAAAAGCGTTTGGTCCCCAGATAACGCTGCTGCAGCACCTGCTCGAACATGTCCGCCTGCACCAGTTGACCGAATACTCTCTGCTGGTCAACCTCGCTGGGCGGCGCTTCCATGCGCTCCTGTATCCACCGTCGGCGCTCGGGTTCGGAGACGTGCATGAACTCCACCCCCACCGTCCCGCAGTACACGCGTCGCGCCTCGCGCGCGAATTCGCCTTCTCTCGGCAACTCCGCCCGCACGGGCGGACGAAGAAGCCCCAGCGGATCGAGGTCCGCCTCCAGATACCCCCAGCGCCGGAAAGCTTCAAACACCCGCTCGCGCTCGCCGTCTGGAGCCTCCAGCACTCCGGTTGTCGTGCCATTCGTAGCTGTCTTGGATCGGGCCATAGGTCTATTACTAGGATAATGGATGCGCGGCGTTGCTGTCAGATTCAGAGCACCCGAACTTGACCACGAAGGATACAAAGGCGCACGAAGTCCTGCTCCTTGATTTCCTTCGTGTACCTTTGTGTCCGTTGTGGTTAATGATTCTTGCGGATCGTGAATTGAAGCCATCATGCAGACTTTCGCGCTAAGATGGCTGCCGCAATGCCAACTCAAGCCACAAAAGCCGGCTCGCCGACCATCATCGGTGTCCCCTTCGATGCCAACTCCTCGTACTTGCGCGGGCCCGCCGAGGCCCCGCCCCTAATCCGCGAAGCCTTCCGCTGCGACGCCTCAAATATGTGGACCGAAACTGGAGTCGCCCTCGGCCAACCATCGCTATTCTCCGATGCCGGCGACGTGCCCCTCTCCGCCGGCGCAGCCTTTCCTGCGATCGAAAATGCAATCGCTGCGCTGCTCGACCAAGGCCAGCGTCCGCTTTCCCTCGGGGGAGACCACTCCATCACCTACCCCATCCTCCGCGCCTTCGGAAAGCGTGTCCCCAACCTGACCGTCGTCCACTTCGACGCCCATCCCGACCTCTACGACGAACTGGACGGCAACCGCCACTCCCACGCCTGCCCCTTCGCCCGCATCATGGAAGAAGGCTGTGCCAAACGCCTCATCCAGCTTGGCATTCGCACCATGAACGGCCACCAGCGAAACCAGGCGAAGCGCTTCGGAGTGGAAGTCATCGAAATGCGCGACCTGCCTGCGCTCGAAAAGCTCAAAATCACAGGTCCGGTTTACATCTCGTTCGACGTCGATGTTCTCGACCCCGCTTTCGCGCCCGGCATTTCCCATCGCGAGCCCGGAGGCATGTCCGTCCGCGAAGCCCTGAGCCATCTGCACGCCATCACTGGCGACATCGTCGGCGCCGATCTTGTGGAGTACAACCCGAGGCAGGATCTCTCCCAACTCACCGCCACGGTATGCGGAAGGTTGCTGAAAGAAATGTTGGGAATGATGATCCTGTCTTACCCATAAGTCTGGAATGTCCCTGTGGTCCCTGTGCCCTCTGTGGTTATGTTTTCCAGGCGCCCGCGTTGACTACTCCGCGCTCGCCGCCTACTATCGAAGGACGTTCGCGGGTTCATTTTCAATGATCGGCCAGACCATCTCGCACTATCGCATCCTGCAGCAGCTCGGCGGCGGGGGTATGGGTGTAGTGTATGAGGCCGAAGACCTGAACCTCGGACGTCACGTCGCCTTGAAATTCCTTCCCGCAGAACTTGAGCGAGATCCGCTCGCCCTCGAGCGTTTCCAGGCGGAAGCCCGGGCAGCCTCGGCCCTGAACCATCCTAATATCTGCACTATTTACGAGATCGGGCAAGTCGATGGCCGCCACTTCATCGCCATGGAGCGGCTGGAGGGCCAAACTCTGAAGCAGCGCATCGCGGGCCAGCCCATGGAGATGGAACTGCTGGTGCAGCTCGCCATTCAGGTGGCCGACGCGCTCGATGCCGCGCACGCAAAAGGCATCATCCATCGTGACATCAAGCCCGCCAATATTTTTGTCACCAACCGTGACCAGGCCAAGCTGCTCGACTTCGGATTGGCCAAACACATCAAGTCCAGCGCGGTCCTTGGCGGCGCCACCATCGGGTCGGCCGTCACCGTTTCCGATGCCATGCTGACGAGCCCCGGTTCCACCGTCGGCACCGTGGCCTACATGTCGCCCGAGCAGGCCCGCGGCAAAGATCTCGATCCCCGCACCGACTTGTTTTCCTTTGGCGCCGTACTCTACGAGATGGCCACCGGAGCTTTGCCGTTCCGCGGCGACACTTCCGCGGTGCTGTTCGAGGCCATCCTCAATCGGCCCCCGACGCCGCCCGTCCGTCTGAACCCCGATGTTCCTGCACACCTCGAAGACATCATTACCAAGCTTTTGGAAAAAGACCGGGAGATGCGCTACCAAAGCGCCGCCGAACTCCGCGCCGATCTCAAACGTCTGCGGCGTGACACCGAATCCGGCAGCATCTCCGCGGTTTCCAGTTCTTCGGGAAGGGTTCGTTCAGCACCGGAAAAATCGCGCAAGCTCTGGAGTTACGTGGTCGCCGCCATCGCAGTTCTGGCAATAGTCGGCATAGCCTCGGTTTTCCTCAGGCAACGGCACCACGTCGCCATGACCGACAAAGATGCCATCCTGATCACCGATTTCGTCAACACCACCGGCGACGCCATGTTTGACGGTACCTTGAAAAAGGCCGTCGCCGTCGATCTCGGCCAATCTCCCTATCTCAATGTGGTTTCCGAGCAGAAGGTCCGGCAGGCCTTGCAGTTCATGGGCCGCCCGCCCGACGACCGCATCACCAACGAGGTGGGAAAAGAAATCTGTCAGCGCGAGGGCATCAAAGCCCTGCTGACCGGTTCGATCACCACTCTTGGCAGCCAATACGTAATCACCCTGGAAGCGGTCAACGCCACCAGCGGAGAATCGCTCGGGCAAGAGCAGGTGCAGGCTGACAACAAAGAAGCAGTGCTGAACTCCCTCCACAGTGCCAGTTCCAGCCTGCGTCAAAAGCTGGGCGAGTCCCTGGCCTCGATACAGAAATATGACAAGCCTTTGGCCGAAGCAACGACTTCCTCGCTCGAAGCCCTGAAGGCATTGACCCTGGGCGATGCCAAGCACGAAGTGGGCGAAGAATTCGCCGCCCTGCCTCTTTACCAGCGGGCGGTCGAGCTCGATCCCAACTTCGCAATGGCCTACGCCCGGCTCGGCGCCGTCTACAACAACACCGGCCAGTCCACCCTTTCTGAGCAGGCCCGGCAGAAGGCCTTTGAACTGCGCGACCGCGCCAGCGAACACGAGAAGCTGTATATCACCTCGCACTACTACGCTGATTCCGGCCAGCTCGACAAAGGCATCACCGCCCTCGAGCTCTACAAGCAGACCTATCCCCGCGACTCTGTTCCCTTCAACAACGTCTCCGGGATTTATCTGCGGCTCGGCCAGTTTGAGAATGCCCTGACCAATGCTCTTCAGGCCGTGCAGCTTGATCCCGACAGCGCCAGCGGCTATTCCAACCTGGCGAATGCCTACCAGGCTCTCAACCGCTTGGACGAAGCCAAGGCCACGCTCGTGCAGGCCGAGGCCCGTAAGATTGGAATTTCCGGCGTTCACGTCCAGTTAGCCATCATCGCCTGGCTGCAAAATGACACGCCAGCAGTGGAACACGAACTGGACCTCGCCAAAGTCGGTCCCGACGGTGAAATGAACGTGCTCGGGTTGCGCGCGGCCATGGCGGCGTACAAAGGCCAGATGCGGCAGGTCCGCGAGTACTCGCAGAAACTCCGCGATGCCGCCGACCGGCTCTCGCTGAAAGAAGTATCCGCCAACCAATACCAACAACAAGCCACCGTAGAAGCGGTCTTCGGAGAGAAGGCGCAGGCCATCGCTGACGCCAACCAGGCTCTGAAGATTTCCAGCACCCCCGGCATCACCTTTGGCGCTGCAGGCGTTTTGGCGTACGTGGGAGAGGATCAGCGCGCCTTGAAGCTGGCCGCCGAGGTCGCTCAAAAGCGTCCCTTTGACACCCTGGTGCAGTTCGTACAAGTTCCCGACATCAAGGCCGAGGTTGCACTCAACCACGGCGACGCCGCCCAGGCCGGCAGCTTGCTGGATGGTGCCATGGTCTACGCCCGGGTGGATTCCGGCACTCTTACCCTCCGCGGGCTCGCTTACATGAAGGCCAAACAGGCCGGAGATGCCGTACAGGCATTCCAGCGCATGCTGGCCCTGAAGTCTTTCTTCGCCCTCGATCCCCTGGTGCCAGTAAGCCAGCTTGGCCTTGCCCGAGCTTATGCCTTGCAGGGCGACATGCCGCACAGCCGCACCGCTTATCAGGATTTCTTTGCCATGTGGAAGGACGCCGATCCGGACGTCCCGTTGCTGCGCGAGGCCAAGGCCGAATACGCCAAACTGCAATAGTAATGCAGGGTCTTAGCCGCAGAGCGGCGTCAGAATAAAGCCCACGGCGCAAGCCGTGGGAAGAGTGGCGAGATGAGCCAGCCGCGTAGCGGCGAAAGAGTTCTCTCAGCACCGTAGGTGGTTTTGTGATTCCCTAATTTCGACTTGCATGGCTAACGACCACGAAAAAGAAGCCGCTGCCCGCGCCAGCCTCCGCTTCGTGCAGGACGGCAACATCGTCGGCCTCGGGACCGGCTCGACCGCTGCCCACGCCGTCCGCCTGCTGGGAGAGCGCGTCCGTGCCGGAATGAAAATTCGCGGCATTCCCACCTCCGTTTCAACCAGAGACCTCGCCCGCGCCGCCGGAATTCCCCTCACCACCCTCGATGAGTTCCAGCAGCTCGACGTCACCATCGACGGTACCGACGAATTCGATCCCCAATTGAATCTCATCAAGGGCGGAGGCGGCGCTCTCCTGCGCGAAAAAATCATCGCGTCCGCATCGAAACAATTGGTGATCATCGCCGATTCCACCAAGCAGGTTGCGACCCTGGGAAAGTTTCCCCTACCGGTTGAAGTGATTGCTTTTGCGGAAGCGCTGGTCGCGAAGAAGGTCACGGCCCTGGGAGCAAAAGTCCAGCGTCGCCAGTCTGCTGACGGCAAGCCTTACATCACCGACGAAGGCCATCACATCCTGGATTGCCACTTCGGAAAAATCGCTGATCCACCCGGACTCGCGCGCACCCTCGAAGCCATGCCCGGAGTGGTCGAACACGGCCTGTTCATCGCGATGGCCACCGTAGTGCTGATTGCGAAGGGTGATCAGATTCAGGAATTTGGAAGGAAATAAGCCTCGCTTCGCGGCCTCACGCCGTTCCCCAGATCTCCCCCAGGGCACGATAGAAATTTCTTCCCAGCACCTTCTCCACTACTTCCCACGAATATCCCAACTTCCCCAACCCTGACGCTATGATCTCCAAACGATCTGTCCGGTTAAGATCCGGCGAAAACGGCGGCCTATCCTCTTCAGGAGCTGCAATTCCCAGCTTCTTCCGTTCCGCCATGTCTTTCTCAAATGCCTTCCGCTGCTCCGGCGAATCGGGAAACCGATCGAGGGTCCCATCGCTGCCGATGCCAACATGGTCGGTCCCACAAACCTTGAGCGCATGATCCAGATGTTGCAGCACGTGCTCCCGCGTAGGCGAGGTCGGACTCGCAACCAGGTAGGGCATGAAATAGACCCCGATGACTCCCCCGCGATCTGCCAGCGCCCGAAGTTCCCGGTCGTCTTTGTTCCTCGGATGTGCATGCACCGCACTGCACCCGGCATGCGTGACCAGCACCGGCTTGTTGGATGCGGCGATCGCTTCGGCGGTCGTGCGTTGGCCGCAATGACTTATATCCACCGCGATCCCCAATTCATTCATCCTGCCGACCGCCGACCGCCCTAGCTTGCTAAGCCCTGCGTTGCCCGGCTCCAGACAGCCGTCTCCCAGAAGGCCGCGGTTGTTATACGTCAGTTGCATGATGCGTACGCCCAGACGCCGGAAGGTTTGTAAGCTATCTAACTCGGGGTCCTGGGCGTCGGGCTCGATGGGTTGCGGATGTTGAAACCCCATCATGATTCCGATCTTGCTTTCGCGTTTGGCGCGTTCCAGGTCGAAATGCCGCCAAACCATGAGCCAGTGTGACGGATCGTTCTCCACCAGCGCCCCGATGAATCCTATCTGTTCCACTGTGTCCTGGAAATTCGGTCTCGAAATAGTCCAGTTGATGGCGGTGACGCCCGACCGTATCGCCTCCTCCGTGCTGGCTGCCGGGATTGGCAATGCCAAAGAGTCAATATTGATGCCGCCGCAAGCGTCAATCACTAGCGCCTTGCGGTAGCGTTCGTGATCCTCTTCTGAAGCGGTCGCGGCAAGCCACCCGCCGGGAGTCAGCTTCAGCAGGCATGCCAACCGCGCGCTATTCGACAGGAAGGTTCTTCTGTTCATCTGCAGGCTTCTTTCTATGCCTAGCCCACAATCTCTCTTATCGCCGCCACTAGCCGCTCCACTTCCTCCCCCGTGTTGTAATGCGCCAACCCAATCCGCAAGAACCCGCCATCCTTTTCCACATCCAGCCGTTCGGTAAGATTCAGCGCGTAATAATTCCCATCCCAGGTGAAGAACCCGCGTTCCCCCAACTTGGTGGCGAGCTCGAGCGGTGTGTGTCCCTTGATTCGTACCGCCATCGTCGGACACCGGCCGTTCGAATTTCTTTGGATCTGCGATGCCATACAGCTTCAACCCCGGAATCCCCATCAGCCCGCGAATCAGCGTCTCCATCAAGCTGTGTTCATGCTTCTGGATCGCCTCGAACGCCGCTAGTAAAGCCGCCCGCCGCGACCCCGCCGCCGGATTCACGCTCCATCCCAACGCCGCCAGATAGTCCACACACGCCGTAATCCCGGCAATGCATTCATGGTTCAGCGTTCCCCACTCCCAACGATTGGGAATCGCATTCGTGTTGGCACGCACCTTATAGGGCTGCAACTTCAATAAGTGCTCACGCTTGCCGTAAAGCACACCCATGTGCGGCCCAAAAAATTTGTAGGTGGAACACACCAGGAAGTCGCAATCGAGCGCACGCACATCAATCGCTCCATGCGGCGCGTAATGCACAGCATCAACGAAAGCCATCGCGCCTGCCTGGTGCGCCAGCCGCACCACTTCTTTCACATCATTGATTGTTCCCACCGCATTCGACGCATAGCCCACGGCCACCAGCTTGGTGCGGCTGCCAATCTTGGCGGCCAGGTCTTCCATATCGAGCGTACAGTCTTCTTCATGGATCTCCGCCATGCGAATGGTGACGCCACGTTCCTCCAGTGCCCGCCAGGTTGAGACGTTGGCATCATGGTCGAGATGCGTGAGCACAATCTCATCGCCGGCACGAAGCCCCTTGCCAATCGCCCGGCTCAACCCATAAGTCAGCGCCGTCATGTTTGCGCCGAAGACGACCTCGTCGGCATCGCAACCCAGGAAGTCCCCCATCGCCGCCCGCGCCTTCGCAATCATGGCGTCGGTATTGCGGCTGGTCAGCGTATGCCCCGCCCGTATTGGCATTGTTGCGCTTCAGGTAATCGGAGATGGCATCAATCACCCGCTGCGGGACCTGCGTCCCGCCCGGCCCATCCAGAAACACCGCCGGCTGCCCATTCACGCTTTGCGAAAGGGAAGGGAACTGCGACCGAATCCATGCAATGTCGAGAGAGGCTTTTATTTCCGTTTGCATCGTAGACAAAATAGTTGTCCCTCAGATCAAGATTTCCAGGCCAACGACCAACGACTAACGACTAACGACTAACGACCAACGTCCGCTTCCACCGCCTTCACAAAATCTGCCAGCATCCCATACGCAGTAGCTTCGACTCCCGGATTATTCTCCGTAAACGCCAGCCCAGGAAAAATATCAGTTTCAAGATACAAGATGTTCGATGTCCCCGCGATCCAAGCCAGCGGATCACTCAACGGTACCTGCTCCGGCCGAATACTCGCTCTTACCCGCGTACCATCGCGCCCCGCCCGGCATACCAGTTTGTACGGCGTTCCTGCCGTCCGCGCTGCCCGCACTGCCTCGCCAGTCAGTTTCCCGATTCCCTCGCGTTCAATTTCTTCCAACCGGATCGGCATTCCCATCAGCACCGTGACCAGCGCCGCGACCTTCACCGCTGCGTCCCAGCCTTCGATATCGTGACTGGGATCAGTCTCCGCCACCCCCATCTGCTGCGCCTGCTTGAGCGACTCCTCAAAGCTCAACCCCTCTTCCATGCCGCTTAGAACAACATTCGTCGTCGAGTTGAGAATGCCGCGAAAGCCGCGCAACTCAACCACCGGCAAGTTGTCACGAAACAAGGAGAAAATCGGAACGCCGTCCATCACTGTGGATTCAAACAGGAATTTCTTTCCCTTCGCGGTCGCCAGTGAACTCAGCTCACGGTAAGCGTGCACCACCGGCCCCTTATTTGCGGTTATGACGTGAGCGCCGTACTCCAGCCCCGCGCGAATGTGATCAATCGCCGGCTGCCCATCGGCCACACTCAGAGAAGTTGCTTCAAACAATACATCCGCTCGCGCCGCCTGCAACCACTCTCGAACGTCATGTGGCGCGGGCGCCCTCGCCCGCGGCTTTTGATTGTCCAGCCCGGCCGCTACATCGATCCCGCCCGCATCCGCAATCCACCCCATTCGCCGCGACGCCACTCCGGTAACTCGCCACGCAATCCCGCGCTCCCGCAGTCCCGCTTCCTTATTCCGCAGCAAGCCCAGCAGCGCGCGATTGACATTGCCAAACCCGAGCAAACAGAGGTTGTAAGTGCGAATAGTGGTCTCCAGAAGCAGCTCCGAGGGCAGAGTCCCCCGGACAGCCGGCGCAACAGCGAGCTCAGCCCATCGTGGTGGTGTGTTCGGGCTGGATCTTGTAGATGACCCTTACTTCGCCCGCCTGCCGGTAGGGATACTTGTCCACGTCCAAATACTTCTTCGCCATCTTGTCGATATGCTCGTCCGCGCCGCGCTCGGTAATTTCCACCACCTTGCCGCGGATCTCGAGATACCGGTAAGGATTGTCGGGATCTACAATCGCCAGCGCCACCCGCGGATCGCGCCGCACGTTCTTGTCCTTCTGCCGGCCCTTGGCGGAATTGAAAATCACCAGATCCCCCTCCACGTCGCACCATACCGGCGTCACCTGCGGACGTCCGTCCGGCATGAGCGTGCCCAAGCTGGCAAACGCTCGCTTGTTGAACAGATCACGATATTTCTCCGGGATAGCTCCAGCCATTCCAAGCCTCCTTATTGCGGTCGCACCCTGATCGGCGATCCAAAAGGAATTATATCTATCTCCCGCAGTTTGCGTGTCGAGTCAGCCTTAACAGCAACATTGCTCAAGCGCGCCGGGCTCTGTGGCCTTCCTCTGTGCTCCTCAGTGTCCTCTGTGGTTTACGGCTTTTCTCCGCGATCTCCGCCCTCTCTCCGCGAACTCCGCGATTAAATGCTTTACAATACTGCACTCCACGGAAACCATCACATGCGCACTCGACTACCGAAGCAACTCGCCATCTTGGTTCTCTTAGCGACCGCGGCCTTCGCCGGCGACCGCTCCCCCCGTCCCACCATCGTCTTCATGACCGACTTTGGCGTCGTAGACGATTCCGTCGCCATCTGCAAGGGCGTCATGTATTCCATTGCTCCCGACGCGCGCATCGTCGATCTCACCCACCAGGTCACGCCTTACTCCATTCTCGACGGCGCCCGCTTCCTATTCGGCGCCACCGCCTACTATCCGGCCGGCACAGTTTTTGTCGTGGTGGTTGACCCCACCGTCGGGAGCAGCCGTAAAGCGATCGTGGTCAAGTCAAAACGCGGCCAATACTTCGTCCTCCCCGACAATGGCCTCATGACTCTGGTCCAGGACCGCGACGGCCTCGAATCCGCACGCGAAATCGCAAATCCCGCCTGGATGATCGGTTCGGCAATGTCCTCCACCTTCCACGGCCGCGACATTTTCTCCCCCGCCGGCGCCCATCTGGCGCGGGGCGATGATTGGACCCAGGTCGGCCCCGAACTCGATCTTGCCAAGCTGATACGCCTGGACATCCCCCCGGTAAAGCTCGATGAGCGTGGCATCAGCGCCCAGGTCATCGCCACCGACGGTCCTTTCGGAAACCTCGTTACGAACATTAGTGGTGACGACTTTCTCAAGCTCGGTTACCAGCGCGGTCAGACTGTTTCCGTGACCATAGGCAAGAGTGAATTACACCTACCCTTTGTGCGGACCTTCAGTGACGTTCCCCTGCAACGGCCGCTGTTATACATCGATTCCCGTGGACGCGTCGGTCTCGCAATCAATCAGGAAAGTTTTGCGTCTATCTATGGAATCACGCCACCGCAACCGATATTTATCCCCCGCGCGGGGAAATAGCGCCTGACACCAGGAGGATTTTCATGAGCTCACAACGCCGCGATTCTCACCACGGTCGGTCCCCATTGGCCGTGATTCTGACTGTCCTGCTCATGTCTAGTCTTCTTGTTGCCCAAAGCTTTCGTGGCTCCATCCGCGGCCAGGTGATTGATCCCAGCGGCAAGCTGATCGTCGGTGCAAAAGTCACTGCCAAGAATGCCGCCACCGGCCTGGTACGCGACACCACTACCGGCGACGACGGCGCCTACGTCCTGGCAGAACTACCCGTCGGCCTGTACACCGTGACCGCTGAATCCGCGGGATTGTCTCCCGTGGGCCAGAATGTCGTTGTTAACGTTGGCCTCGACACTACCGCCAATTTCGATCTCACCAGTCTCGCCCAGCGGACCGAGCAAGTAACCGTGGCAGCCAACGCTCCTCTCGTCGAACAGAACCGCGACGTTCTTGGCGAGGCCGTTGACCGCAAGCTGGTCGACCAACTTCCCCTCAACGGCCGTGACTTCGGCAAACTGGTCGCGCTGGTTCCGGGCGCCACCGTGGAGCCCTCTGGAGTCGCGGCCATGCAGTCGGGGTTTGGCCAGTTCACCATCAATGGCAACCGTGATCGTTCCAACAACTACACGCTCGACGGCACCGACAACAACGATCCTTTCTTCAACAACTCCGCCTTCAACCAGACCGGCATCGGAGGCGCGCCCGCCTCCATCCTGCCCATCGATGCCATACAGGAGTTCAACTTGCAATCGCAGTTTCCCGCTGAGTATGGACGCAACAGCGGATCGGTCATCAACATCCTCACCAAGTCGGGCACCAACCAGATCCACGGTTCAGTTTTCGAATTTGTCCGCAACGACCTGTTCGATGCCCGCAACTTCTTTAATCGCTCAATCGACTCCTCCGGAAACCCGATTCCCAAGAGCGAATTCCGCAACAACCAGTTTGGCGTATCGCTCGGTGGGCCCATCATCAAGGACAAGACTTTTTTCTTCGGTGCTTATGAAGGTCAACGTGAGCGTGTCACCTCAGACTTCAGCTTCCTCGCGCCGAGCCAGACCCAGATCACCGAAGCCCAGGCTTTGGTGGCGGGTAATGGGATCACGCCCAGTCCCGGCCTGACCAAAATTCTGGGTTTCTTTCCCACCGTGACCAGCACGAACGGCACGGTTGTTGGCGGCGTGCACGACTCGAACGACGTAGATAGCCTCATTGCCAAGGTGGATCACCAATTCAACCAGAAAGAATCGCTCACTGCCCGTTATGCCTTCGCCAGCAGCCAGCAAACCTTTCCTATAGGCGGATTTGGTTTCGGTGCCGGTTCGCGCCTCTCCCCCTTTGTGGAAGAGTCGCCCACGCGAGTGCAACTCGTTTCCGCCAGCCTGCTCTCGACTTTGAATTCCAATACCATCAACGAAGTGCGTTTTGGCTATAGCCGCTATCGCACTTCCTTCACCTCCAAAGACCAGGTCGATCCTCTGTCCGCCTACGGCATCGATTTCGGCACCGGCAAGCTGGGGCTGCCGGAGATCGACTTCGGCGGCGTCTTCGACAATCTCGGCACTACCGCCTTCAGCGTGCCCCGCGGACGCACCAGCCAGAGCTACCAGATCCTCGACAACCTCACCTGGTTGCACGGGCGCCACACCTTGAAAGTCGGTGGCGAATACCGCCGTGCCAGCATCAGTAGCTTCAATGACAACCTGGAGCGTGGCCTGTTCTCCTTCGGCCAGGCCGATCCCACAGCTTTAGCTCTGTGCCCAGCGGCTCCAGGATGCAGCGATGCCGGTGTATTGACCTTGGTCAGCTACTATGAGGGCGACACCTTTCCTTCGATCGATGCCGGTAACACCCAACGCACCACCTTCAACAACGGCCTGGCGTTCTTCGCACAGGACGATTTCCGCGCCACTCCGCAACTGACCATCAATCTCGGTTTGCGCTGGGAGTACTTCGGGCCTATCAGCGAACAGAACAACATCTTGGCCAATCTCGGCACCGATGGCTTGCTTCACATGGTCGGCAGCGGCGGGGTTGACGGCGCCTACAAGCGTGACCTGAACAACTTTGGCCCCCGTATCGGATTTGCCTGGAACCCAATCCCTCATACCATCCTCCGCGGCGGTTACGGCATCTATTTCGACTACATCCCCCAGGATCTGATGATCGCCAACTTCACCAACGATGCTGGCCTGGTTACGCCGCCCATCGGGCCCAAGGCGGTGCAACCGCTGAACTACAATTCCGATCCCTTTATCGGAGCCGCGGCCGGTCCGGTCTTCACTCCAGTTTCATTGCCCTTCCCGTTCGATATCTTTTTTACCCCGCGCAATCTGGTCACACCCTACTCGCAGAGCTGGAACCTGAACGCACAGCAGGAAGTCATGAAAAACGTGGCTGTGCAACTCGGCTACGTCGGCAGCAAAGGCACCAAACTGGTCCGCTTGCGCGATGCCAACCAGCCCGACATCAATGGCATCCGCCCCAATCCGAATTTCGGCTTCATGGACGAGTTCGCCACCATCAGCAGTTCCACCTACAACGCCCTGCAAGCCACGCTGCGAGTGCAGGGATGGCATGGTCTGTCAGGTTTTGCCGGCTATACCTACTCGAAGTCGCTCGACGATGCCTCTGACGGGATCGACTTCAACTTCTCCACCGCCGCACTGCCTCAGGACTCCAATAACCTCGGCGCCGAGCACGGCCCATCGAATTTCGACACCCGTCACCGCTTTACAGCAGCGTTCATCTACCAGATCCCGCGCCTGCTCGGGCCCAGGAGGCTGGCCGAAGGCTGGCAGCTCAACAGCATCTTCACCGCCCAAAGCGGACGCCCCGTGCCCATCGTGAATTCCGACGACACCAGCGGCGCTAACTTTAACGTCTTTCCGACCCCGTCCAACTTTCACCAGCGGCCGAACCTGGTGCCTGGCGTCAACCCCATCAATTCCAATTGGGAATCTGGACCCGACACGATTGGTTATCTCAACCCCAATGCGTTTGCGGATCCCCCCTTCGGCACCTTCGGAAACCTGGGCCGAAACGTCATATACGGCCCCCAGTTTTGGAATCTGGATTTCGCCGTGTCCAAGAACACTCCCATCAAGGACCGGTTGAACCTCCAGCTACGCGCGGAGTTCTTCAACCTCTTCAACCATCCCAACTTTGCTTTGCCCAATTGGTTTGTTGTTCCCGGTTCGGCGCCCGGAGGCTTGATCACGCAAACCCCCGACACCGCGCAAACCAACCCTGGCCTCGGCGGCGGCGGCCCCCGCGTCATTCAGTTGGCCGCAAAGTTCACGTTCTAGGTTGAAGGAAAAGCGGCGCCAGTGAGGTGGTACGTCGCCCCCTGGAGCCGGCTGTAAAGCTCAACGAATCTGAAAACAGTCTTATAATCTGCCTTTCGATCAAGGAGGAATCAAATGGCTGAACCCAAGTCCACCGCAAACCCAAACCAGATTACCCGCGACCAACTCGCCGATCTGTTGAACGAAGACCTTTCCCGCGAATACCAAGCCATCATCGCCTACGTAGTCTATTCCCAGGTGCTCAGCGGTGCTCAATACATGGACATCGCCGCGCAGCTTGAAATCCATGCCAAGCAAGAACTCGATCATGCCCTGGTCCTCTCGCGGCAGATCGATTATCTCGGCAAAATGCCAACCGTCACTCCGCAGCCGGTTCGCACCTCGAAAAATCCGAAAGACATGCTCCGCTTCGATCTCCAGAATGAAAACGACACCATTCGCAACTACCGCGATCGCATCCGGCAATGCGAAGCGCTTGGTGAATACGCGATGGCGGAACAGATTCGCCAGATCCTTATGCAGGAGCAAGACCATCAAATCGACTTAGCCACCGCCCTTGGCCAAAAAGTCCCAGACACCAGCGGTGGCCCCAAAGCTCGCAGCCTGCGCAAGCGCCGCTAATGCGGCTCCTGCTTTAACGGTGAGTCCGTGCTAGACTTTCGCCTCGACCGACCTCAGGAGGCCTCATGTTCCGACTCCCGCTGCTGTGGATGTCTTCGCTCGCGCTATTGACCGTTTGCGCGATTGCGCAGAGTCCTGACATCCCCGAGCCCGGCTCTGTCGAGGCCATCGCGGCGGCCACCACCGATCCCCATTTCGTTTCCCCCTGGGTCTCGTATGTCCCGCAGTCGAACACGGTTCCGTCCCCGGAGAAATTTCTGGGCCGCATCATGGGTGCTCCCGGAGAATTGTTAGGCACAGAAAAGACTTATGCCTACGCCCGTGCCCTGGCCGCTGCCAGCCCCCGAGTTCGCGTCTTCACCATCGGGCGCAGTGAAGAAGGCCGCGACATCATCCTGCTAGCCATCGCCGACGAGGCTGGCATCCGCGATCTCGATCGCCTGAAAGCCGCCACTGCAGCCTTAGCCGATCCTCGCCGTACTGACCAGACGGCTGCCGACGGTCTCATCTCAACCGCACGTCCTATTTATTACTTGAACGCTGCGCTCCATTCCGATGAGACCGGTTCCACCGAAGCCATGGTCGAACTTGCATACCGCCTCGCCGTCTCGGAACAGCCCATGATCCAGCGCATCCGCGAACAACTGGTGGTGCTCATCAATCCCGTTTCCAATCCCGACGGCCGCGACAAAATGGTCGACTGGTTCTACCGCTATCTCAAAGGCAAGACCGACCGTCCCACGCTGCCCCGCCAGTCACCCCCGTACTGGTCGAAGTACACCTTCGTCGACATCAATCGTGACACTCACCAGCAGACTCACGAGACCACTAAAGCCGTGCACCGCATGTTTTATGAATGGCACCCCACTGTCGTGCATGACCTGCATGAGGGCGTCCCTTTCCTGATGACCTGGAACGGCACTGGTCCTTACGACCCCAACGTGGATCCCATCACCTATGCCGAGTTTCTGGAACTCAGTTTTCACGAGGTGCAAGCGCTGACCGCGATGGGTATGCCTGGCGTGGCGACGTGGAACTTTGGAGAATCCTTTGCCAACCTCTATCTCGAATCCGTAGCCATGAATCACAACAGCATGGGACGTGGCTACGAAACCTTTGGCAACGGCAGTGCGGAAACCGAGCGGCGATCTGTTCCGGAATCCGATACCACCATGCAGTGGTATCGCCCTCTCCCCGCTCCCTCGCGAGAAGTCACCTGGTCGGCTCGTGACAATCTCAACTACCAGCAAACGGCTGCTCTTTCTGCCCTCGACGATAGCGCCCGCCAATCCAAAGAGTTGCTGCACAATTTCTACAAGAAAGGATGGGACTCCTGGCAGAAAGGCTTGACCCAGCCGCCCTATGCGTTTCTCGTTCCCCAGGATCAAGGGGACCCCGCCCGTGTCGCGCAAATGATTGCCCGGCTCATGAGCCAGAAAATAGAAGTTGCCCGGGCCCAGGACACAATTCAGCTGAAAGAAGGAAGCTTTCCCGCCGGAACTTACGTGGTTCGTCTTGATCAGCCCTACCGCAACTACGCAGTGGATCTGCTCACACCCCAGTACTTCCCGAAAAACGCAGGCGAGCCCTACGACGACGTCTCCTGGGAACTTCCTGCCCACTACCATTTACAGGCGATCCCCACAGCCGACGCATCCATCCGAGAAGCCCCCCTGACCGGGCTGACCGATCCACCGCACGCCGCCGGACGCGTCACCGGCGCCGGGCCCATTTACTTACTCAAGGACACCGGACAAGAATCGTTTCTTGCCGCCCGCTATCGTCTTGCCAACTTCGATATTCAAATCGCTGAACGTGAACTTCGACCAGGGCGGCACCAAGTTTCCCGCCGGATCGTGGATCGTTCCCGCGCAAACCGGCGAACACGATGCCATTCTTTCGACCGCCGCCGAACTGGGCCTCGACTTCCTACAAGTCTCCACCGCACCCGATGTGCCCCACCACACTGCGAAAGCGCCGCGTATTGGCGTGTGGGTACCGTGGGCGGATACCGACTCCATCGGATGGATCCGTTATTCTCTCGATCAACGTAAAGTCCCGTACACCTATCTGCGCGACGAAGACATTCGCGCCGGGAATCTACGCAGCCGCATCGACGTCCTCGTTTACGGACACGTTGACCTCGAACTGGCGGAACAGATCGAAGGCCTGCCCAAACGTTGGTCCCCCATGCCCTTTAAGAAGACTGCTCAGACGCCAAGTTTCGGCACTCCTGCCGACTCCGACGACATCACTGGAGGAATCGGTTACGCCGGACTCGCACAAATCCAACGCTTCGTGGAAGACGGAGGTCTGATGGTCACACTCGGCAGCGGCAGCATGCTGGCGCTCGAAGGCGGCCTGGTGCGCTTCGTCCGCCGCTCTTCCGGAGGCGTTCCCCGCAGCACCCAGGGAGGTGGCGCCGCCTCGGCCGCCGCTGCCCAACAAGCCGCCACTCGAACTCCGGGAGCCCACGTCCGCGCCACCTTTGATCGTCCCAACCATCCCATCGCGTACGGCTATCCCGCAAACACTTACGTCTTCCGCCAGAACTTTCCGTTATACGACGTCCCACGCCGCTGGCTGCGCATGGCCTATTGCACCACCTGCCTCGACGGTCCCGAAGACCGCAGCGGCATGGTTATGGAATGGGGCGCTGCCGATGGCAAACCATTCGTAGAAAGCGGCCAGGCTTGGGGAGAGGAGAACTTGATCGGCCGACCCGCAATCCTCGACATGCCCGTGGGCAAAGGACACGTCGTCTCTTTCAACTTCAACCCCATGCACCGCGACTTGAACCGCGGCGATCAGCGTCTGCTGTGGAACGCCATCCTGAACTGGCAGGCGATCGTTGCCGGTCAGCCAAAGCCAGCCGAAGTTCCAGCGTCAGCGCCCCTGCCGGAAGAGTAAAAAGAATAAGTTCCTCTCACAGTGGAGTTAAAGGGTGTCGCTCTTAGCCGCGGAGCGGCGAAAGAATAAAGCCCACGGCGCAAGCCGTGGATTGAGTGGAAAAACGACCCAGCCGCAGAGCGGCGCAAGACAATCCCCATCGTCTCATTTGCGCGCCACGTAAACGAACCGGGACAGTCGTCCCTCGGCAGCGATGCGGGCCGTCACTTCAAGAAACTCCTGCTGCTCGTCATAGGTCTCACCGCCCTCGATCTCACACAGCACCGTGCTTCTCGCTGCCCGGGCGACGCGCCTCGCCTCGGCAACCTTGGCCATGTTCGCGGTCACATCTTCACATACCAGCAGACTCAATCCGCACTCCGCAATCACCCGTTCGTCATAACCATGGGGAACGAACAAGTAGAAGCTTGAAGAACTGCGCACTGCGATCTCCGCATTCGTCAGCGCTCCGGTCACGGTGATGGGATCGGTGAACAGTATCCGTCCACCCGGCTTCAGCAATCGGACCCACTCCGCAATTACCCGCGGCCGTTTCGGGAAATGGTTGATCGCGTCGATGCAGGTAATGGCATCGAAGCTGGCATCGGGAAATGGCAAACGCCCGTTAGCATCTGTCGTCCGAAAGTCGGCGCGCTCCGCCAGGCCTCGCTGGTCCGCAAGGGAGTTCGCAGTCTGAATCGCCTGTTCATGAACATCGACCCCGGTAATTGAACAACCGCTGACAGCCGCGATCCGCAACGCCGGCCCTCCCGCTCCACAAGCCACATCGAGCAGCAGCCTTCCCGGAGAAAGCCCAAGCCACTGCAGAAATCGGTCCTGCTCGTCCGCCGTGAGCCAGCTATTTTGTCCAATGTCCTCGCCAAAGGATTCACGGCGGATCTGTGCGTACAACTCCGCTTCAAAGTTTCCGTAAACGGCGTTGTACTGCGGGGAGCGCGGGGTCGACTTGGATGTTCTCATGCTAATCTGCTCCCACATCCTTCGCTATTTCTCCCAGCACCGCCCGCAGCAGCCCCACAAAATCCCCCTTCACCCGTTCGGCGGTATCCAGCACTTCCTGATGATTCAACGGCTGGTCCAGAATCCCCGCCGCCATGTTGGTCACACACGAAATCCCCAACACCTTGATTCCCATCTGCTGCGCCGCAATCACTTCGGCGATCGTGGACATCCCCACCAAATCCGCCCCAATCGCCCGCAAATACCGGATCTCCGCCGGAGTCTCGTAGCTCGGTCCCAGCAGCCCGGCATACACGCCTTCATGCACCGTCTTCCCCAGTTTCCGCGCCGCTTCGAGTGTCATTTCCCGATATGGCTTCCAGTACGCCTGCGTCATATCAGGGAAGCGCTGTCCGAAGCGTTCGTCATTCACGCCCACCAGCGGATTCTGTCCCTGCAAGTTGATGTGATCCGAAATCACCACCAACGCACCTTGCTTGTAGTTCGTGTTGATCCCGCCCGCCGCATTCGTAAGGATGAGCGCTCGAATCCCCATCCTCCCCAAAACCCGCACCGGAAACGCCACCTGCTCCGCCGGATACCCTTCGTAAAGATGCACTCGCCCCTGCATCGCCGCCACCGGATCGTTGCCGATTTTACCGATCACCATCTGTCCCGCGTGTCCGACTGCCGTTGATCGCGGAAACGACGGAATCTGCGAGTAGGGAACTCGCGTGGCGTCGCTTAACTCATCCGCAAAACCTCCCAGCCCAGAGCCCAGGACTACAGCAATCTTCGGGCGCAGCGCAGTCTGCTCCAGCAAAAATCCCGCCGCATATTCAGCGCGAGTGTAAGTGTCAGTCATAAGAAATAGGCGTCCGCACCGGCTTTCGTGCGGGCGTCCCGCCCGCCTCCCAAGACAGCTTGTCATCCCGAACCGCGGCAGTGGTGAGGAATCTGTTTTTATAGAAACTAGAAACTAGAACGACCTCAAAATTGTTTCTCAAATCCCGCCAGCTCCCTCTCCAACTTCCACTGCTCCCGCGCTCGCTCACTACCATCAAGAAACTTCTGACACGCATCCGAAGGCTTTCCCCCACCCGCTGCACACGCGCTCACCGTGCGGAAACTCTTCGTGTCACTCCACAAACTCGCCCCGGGTAAAAAACTATGCTCCAGCGAATTCCGCGCCATGCGCTTCAAGTCTGTGTAGCTGAGAAAGTCGTAGGTTCCTACGGCGCGCCAGTATTCATGCGTCATATCCGACCGCGAAACCCCCTCGTCATCCGTCGCCAGCGCCACCGGCACGCCGTACTTCACATAAACCGGCAAAGGGTGCTCATCTCCCTTCACTCCCAAAATCGCGTCATTCGACGTCAAACAAATCTCCACCAGCACATTGCGCTCCGCCATCTCCCGCAGCAACCCCAGCGGATCATGCTCGTCCATGATCGACACTCCGTGCCCAATCCGTTCTGCGTGCCCGCGTTCCACCGAGTCACGCACATGGAAAGTCAGCCCTTCCGGCGGTACCAATCCCATCGCCAACTCACCCGCGTGCAGACTGATGTGCACCCTGGGATAAATCTCATGCAGGTAATTGAGCATCTTCATGTGCAGCTCAAAATCGTGCATGGGGACATACCAGTCTTCCGGCATCACCAGATTCAGCCCCACAAATCGCGGATCCGTCGAAGCCAGCTCAAAGCCCAGCAGGATCTGCGCAAACACCTGTTCTCGCGGCAGTCCCCTCAGCACTTGATACAGATAGCGCACCGTGACCTCGCATCCCGGCTCGGCCGCCGGAGTGCCACATTTCAGCCGCGTGCGCATCTTGCCTTCGTCCTCTGTTAGTTTGCTCCCGGTTGCTGTGGCTACATCCTTCAATCCGCCGGCCAGCAACTTCTCCCGCAACTTCGACAGTTCTTCATCCCAGCCGACCCGCGCTCCCAGTTGTGCTGCCTGTCCTCCGTCCGCCGTATGCATCAGTTCCAGAAACTGCAAATGATCCGCCGCTGCCTGAGTTACCGCTTCGGCGATCATGTCCGCCGTGTGGTTATGCGACGCTAGTCCGAACTTGTCAAAGGTGGCAAAGAAGTGATCGTGCCCCGACTCCTCACCCTGACTCCAGTTCCGCATCGACCAGGCATCCACCATCGTGTTGTACAGAATGTGATCGCCGTAAGAGCAGCTGACCGCGGGCTTGCTGGTGAACTTGTCGCACGACGCGTCGCAGGGCGGCGCGATCAGCACCGCCGTGGTGCGATCCACGCACAACCCGTCTTCCGCGGCAAAATCAACCCAACTCTCGGCATAAATACTGCCGCTCAAATGGTTATGCAGATCGCCGCCCTTCGGCATTTCCCGCAGAAACGCCAACGCAAGCAACGGCTGGTTCCGGACTGACTGCAGATAAGCCGCCGTCCGCTGCTCGGCTGTGACCTTCGACTGCGCCGACGCAACCACCGCCGACAGCCCCAAGCCAACCATCACCACCCAACCAGCACGCCGCACCAATTCCCTCCCTAAATTCAAGGAACTCGGAATTGTACCGCGACGCTACTCAGAGCGGTCTGGAAACCGGAAGGCCTCCGGTTAATCAGCCGCGAAGCGGCGTCAGAATAAAGCCCACGGCGCAAGCCGTGGGTAAGGGTAGAAATTGATCAAGCCCCGGAGGGGCGAAAGAAAACCGTGCGGCGCGAGCATCCCGGAACCCTTGCCCAAACCCGTTTCACCCCGATTTCAACAACCTGCCGCATCACCTCTGCCCCGCCGCAAGCCGCCCCTCCTCTCATCTTTTCCAGTCAAGTCTACTTTCGTAGACAGTGCCGCCTACCCTCTGCACCAACCTCGCTGCACCCCCCTGTGCACTCCCTGCACTCCGCTGAAATTACAACCACATACAAGCTCGCCTTTTTCGTTGACTGCAAGAATGAAAGGAGTAAAACAAACTCGTTCTTTGACAACTTCTAGAGTTTTTCCGGTTGGTGCGGCGTCCGGGGCTCGAGCCAGGTCACTCTCTGCATCGCAAGATGACGGAGAGAAGGCAGGCAAGGGTCTATAGCAAAGCGCTGGTCGAGGAGAACAGGAAGATCTGTCGAAGGCAAGATAGAGTCCCGAGGCGTTGGGTTGATTTGTCCAGTTGGCGGTAAGCCCGGAGCCCGAGTCATGATCGCGCATAGCAACCCGCAAGGGATGCCATGAGAGCAGGTCGACAAGGGTCTAAAGCGAGCTACTGGCTGAGAGGAATGATCCCAACACCCCCTCGGGACTCTTAATTTTTGCGGTAGCCCGGGGCCGGTAGCTGGGAGCCAGGAGCTGGCTCTCCCCCAAAGAGACTACTCTGACGCCCTGCGCCACGAGTCGCTAGCTTCCGCGCTGCTAGCTACCCGCCACGGGCTACCTACGGTTCCCCGACTATGGCGAATCGTTCCTTCGGGACCAGCCGGGCCCGGTAAATGGTCGCCGGCGGCAACTCTCCTACTCCATCCAGGTTGACCTGGTAACTGCCGGGCGGGAGGTTTTCTCCAAACGGAATCTCCGTCTGTGCTGTGTTCTTCTTCAAGGGAAAGTGCTGATACCCCAGCGCTGTGGCCCGCCCATTTTCATCGACCGCTACTACGACCACCGTCAGATCGAAATCACCGTCTGTCTGGTTCGACACCAGAACCGACCCCTCAATCCTTTTTCCATGCACCGCCGGATACTTTCCCCATTGCAGAAACAACGGTGCCACCACGACCAGCACCAGGTTTTGCTGTAGCTCATAAGCTGGGCTCCCGCTGTCCCGAACTACAACCGTAAAGCGAAACTCTCCAACCTCGCCGGGAACTCCGATCAGAACGCCTTCAGCATGCAGGGTCACCCCTGCCGGCAACGTGCCCTCTTTGATCTCCCATTTATACGGCGGCCCTCCCCCGTGCGCCGACAGGTGGCCTTCGTACGCCTGCCCAAGATACGCCTTGGGCAAGCTGGTGGTTCGAATCGTCAGCGGCTCGGCCGGTGCTCCGCCCTGCTGTGCCGCACAAACGGCAGAAAGCGCAAACCACAGCCCCACCCACCTTGTGATCCTGAGCGTAGCAAACCGATTCGCCTTTCGAATCGGTTTGCGAAGTCGAAGGATCTCTGCCTTTAGCGAACTTGTCATTCCGAGCCGCCTGTAGCCGCGCCTGCGCGGCGAGGGCGCGTCGAGGAATCTGCTTTCACCCCGCTCCCCAAAAACTCATCCACCGCCTTGATAAACATCCCCGTCTGGTCCACAAACGTCATATGCCCCGAGTTCGGCAACACCACTATCTTCGATCCCGCAATCTTTTCGTGCATCATCTCGGACAACGCCGGCTCGCACTCATCATGCTCACCCACCACCATCAGCGTCGGCACTTTGATGCCACCCAGCCGGTCCGTGTACTCGACCGATTTCAAATTTCCGTCAATGATGAACTCCCCGTGCTCGCCCCACATCTCGCGATATAGGTCCCACGCATTCCCCAGCGCCGTCGGATCATAATTCGGGTCGGGCCGGTTGTGATACACGTAGGGAAAATAGCCTTCGCCCCACGCCGCGATCATGTATTCGTTCGTGTAACGGTTCTTCTCGTAGTCCTTGCCGTGTCCGAAAAGTCCCTGCGCCTCCAGCCGGTCAATCCGCTCCCGCAGCTCCGGCGCCATATTCTGTTTCATGCGCACAAAGACCTGATTCAACGCTGTCGAACTCGACCAGGTGCTCGCCAGGATCAAATGACTCAAGTTTTGCTGGTACTTCAGCGCATAAGCCTGAGCCAGCGCCCCTCCATAAGAATGACCGAGCAGGCTGATCTTGCCCAATCCCAGTCCCTGACGCACGCCTTCCACGTCCTCCACCATATTTTCGACGGTGTAAGCCGAGCGGTTCTCGAGCTTTTGCGATTTGCCCGATCCGCGTTCATCAATGAAGATGACTTTATGATGCCGCGCCAGCGGCAGCAGATAAGGCAGGAAATAATCGTGCGACGCTCCCGGCCCACCGTGCAGAATCAAGAGCGGCTCGCCGCGCCCCAGCATCGTGTAATAGATCATCACCCCGTTCGCATCGACGAAGCCGTCTTGCACGGGGTAAACACGATCAGTTTGCGCAGACGAACAAATCGCAGCCAAAAGCAGCACAACGGAGAAGATAAGGGTTTTCATGATCTCGCCATCGTAGCCTGTAAGGCAACCGCGAGCAATCAGAACTAGCGCGGCTCATGCCCGCGCGCCACGCCCTTTCTTGAAACTGAAGGGTCAACCCAAATCAGTTCCCGCCGCTCCCGACAGTCCCAGTCTGCCGGCACTGGCCGAAGTCCTCCTTCACCGTACTGACTTCGAAAGCCTCTACCCCGGACGCGTCCTTGCTCTTCTTGCCGACCACCGATACCCGTTCCCCGGCCGTGACCGGCGAGCCGGTCAGTTGGTAGGTCTTGCTGTTCTCCGCGGTGAGGGTCTTGCCGTCCTGGGCCACGCATCCCACCACGGCGCTGTGGCGATGATGCAGCGCCAGAAACAATGCCCCGGCTCCCGCCCCTGCCGCGATGCCGCCGATCAAAGCCCCGTGGCCGTAACTCTTGGAGCCCGGTGTATACGGACCTCCAGTCATACCACCCATAGTTCCCGTGCCGCCTCCGTACTGCGCGAACGCGCATCCGCAGGCAATCACCAGGACCACTGCTAAACGTGCCGCCTTCCCAATAAATGTCGATGTCATAAAGTCCCCCCTTATAAGGACACTCACATCGTAGAGTTGGCAGCCACGCACAGTGTCAGGGCGTTGTAACCTCCCGGTAATTTCTGAATTACATTCTGGGGCGGAGAAACTAGGAAGCTGTGGGGCAGCCCGGCCGCGAAGCGGCGCAAGAATAAAGCCCACGCCGCAAGGCGTGGGTCTGAGAGTCAAGAATGAAGAAAGCTCCGGAGGAGCGAAAGAGCGGCGGCGGGAAGCAGGCCGCCAACTACACCAACACCGCCTGATACTCCTCGTACGCACCCTTGAAGTCGGTGATCTTGTGATCGCCCTCGAAGTGCCAGATCCGCGTGGCCACTTCGTCGATCAAATCCTCATCGTGCGAAACCAGCAGCACGGTTCCTTGATAACGCTGCAGCGCAATGTTCAGCGCATTGATCGATTCCAGGTCAAGATGGTTCGTAGGCTCATCGAACACCAGTACGTTCGGCTTCTGCAGCATCAGTTTGCAGAACAGCAGCCGTGCCGCTTCGCCTCCGGAAAGGACCTCAGTCTTCTTGTCAGCATCGTCGCGCGGAAACAGCATCTGCCCCAGCAATCCGCGAATCTCTTCATGCGCCGCCGCCGGATTCCATTGATGCAGCCATTCAAATGCCGTCATTCCCGGCTGAATCAACGCCCGATGGTCCTGCGCGAAATATCCCACCGCCGCCTCATGCCCCCAAGTTACCTTTCCCTTGGAAAGAAACGCCCCGTCGTAGCCACTCGTCTTGCGCAGTTCAGCCTCAGGCACCGTCGGGGAATTCGCCAGCAGCGCGTTGACCAGCGTCGTCTTGCCCGCTCCGTTCCGCCCCATCAGCGCAATCTTTTCGCCGCGCAACACGCTCGCGGTAAAGTCGCGAATCACGTGCGTCTTGCCGTACGACTTGGTCACGCCTTCCAGTTCCAGAATGTGTTTCCCCGAAGGCCGCTTCTGCTCAAATTTCAAGTACGGTCGCTGAATGTTCGACCTCGCCAGCTCCGTCACCTGCAGGCGCTCAACTTCTTTGCGCCGCGACTGCACCTGGCTCGACCGCGTACCCGCCGAGAATCGCGCGATGAACTCATTCAACTGCGCAATCTTCTTGCTCTTCTGTGCATTCTGACTTTCAATCTGCGATCGTACCTGCGTCTTCGCCACCACCATATCGTCGTAAGTACCGGTATAAGTGATGATGGTTTCGTAGTCGATGTCGGCAATGTGGGTGCAAATGCTGTTCAGGAAATGCCGGTCGTGCGAGATCACAATCAGCACGCCGTCATACTGATTCAGAAAATTCTTCAGCCAGTGGATCGAATCCAAGTCCAGGTTGTTCGTAGGTTCGTCCAGCAGCAGCGCCTGCGGATGCCCAAACAGAGCCTGCGCCAGCAGCACGCGCACTTTCTGTCCGCCCTGCAACTCGCCCATCTTTTTCCCTTGCAATTCCTCAGGGATATCCAGCCCTTGCAGTAGGATTGCCGCATCGCTCTCGGCCGTGTAACCGTCTTCCTCGCCGACGATGCCTTCCAACTCGCCCAGCTTCATGCCGTCCGCATCAGTCATCTCCGGCTTGGCGTAGATGCGGTCACGCTCTTCCATCGCCGCCCACAGGGGCTTGTTGCCCATGATCACGGCATCGAGCACGCGAAATTTGTCGAAGGCAAACTGGTCCTGGCTCAACACCCCAATTTTCTTGGGACGCGCCACCGTCCCCTTCTGCGGTTCCGTCTCTCCACTCAGGAGCGCCATGAACGTAGACTTGCCGGCGCCATTTGGCCCCGTGAGGCCATAGCGTTTCCCCGGCGTAAAGCCTGTGGAAACTTCGTCAAACAGAATTTTGGCGCCGAAGCGCATCGACACGTTACTGACTGAGATCATGATTTTCCAACGAAACTGCGGGGAATTGCCCGTAAGGCGGGAACGCAGCTACCTCCTTAAGAATATCACGTCTGTTTCGATTCCTCCGTGCTTCCCTGTGCCCCCTGTGGTTCGCTTGCGTTCTCAGGTTATCCTCTACGTATGCCTTCCCCCTATCCCCGAGACCAGCAACTCGTCCAGATCGTCGACGCCGCGCTCGCCGATTCCGCCCGCCGCAGCGGTAAATGGCTGGCCTGCCGTCCCGGCTGCTCGCAATGCTGCTACGGAGTATTCGCCATCAATCCACTCGACGCGCTCCGCCTGCGCAACGGTCTTGCAGAGACTGAAACCAAAGATCCCGAGCGCGCGGCCCGCATCCGCAAACGTGCTCTCGACGCCGTTGCCCGCCTTTCCCCTGAGTTCCCCGGCGATCCCGCCACCGGCCTGCTCGACGAATCGGATGACGAAGCCGCTTGCAAACAGTGGGACGATTTTGCCAACCACGAACCCTGTCCCGTGCTCGACCCTGCGACCGGAACTTGTGAACTGTACGAATTCCGTCCCGTGACTTGCCGCACCTTCGGGCCGCCGCTCATGTCGGAAGGCGACGTGGGTGTTTGCGAACTCTGTTTTGACGGCGCCACCGAAGCCGAAATCCTTGCCTGCGAAATGAAGCCCGACCCCGACAATCTTGAAGCCACTCTGCTCGAAGACCTGGAGAAAACCACTGGCGCTCGGGGCGAGACCATCATTGCCTTCGCCCTCGTGCGATAACCGAGAACTGGGAACTGAGAACCGGGAACAGGTCTTTATTTCTCAGGTCGATCAGAAGGGTGTTGCGAACGGCGAACCGCGTCCGGTGATCTCCATCACAGCCATCCCGCCAAAACACCCAATAGATTTGAACTGGCCTCTCATCCGCTAGAATGAGGTTACCGAATCGAAACAGTTTTGGGGCACAAGGAAGGCCTATGTCGAATTTTGCCAGCAAGAAGGGCATGATCGGAATCCTCACCGGCGGCGGTGACGTGCCCGGCCTGAATCCTGCCATCCGCGCCGTTACCATCCGCGCGCTCCGCGAGGGTTATGGAGTCGTGGGCCTGCGCCGGGGTTGGGGTGGCCTGGTCGACATCGTTCGCGAGAAGGAATACGACAACGGCGACAATTTTCAGATCCTCACCGAAGAAATCGTTAACCGCGCCGGCCGCACCGGAGGCACCTTCCTCCACAGTTCGCGCACCAACCCCGGCAAAGTGAAGAAGACGGATGTCCCCCTTCATCTTCGGCAAACCTACAGCGCCGACCGCAACGACCTCACGCCCGAAGTGTTGAAGAACCTCGAGTGGCTTGGAATCGACTTTCTGATTCCCATAGGCGGCGATGACACTTTGAGCTATGGTGTCCGGCTCTACCAGGAAGGCGTCAAGGTGGTCGCCATTCCTAAAACCATGGACAACGATGTCCCCGGCACCGACTACTGCATTGGCTTCAGCACCGCCGTCACCCGCACTATTCAGATGACCAACGATCTCCGCACCTCGGCGGGATCGCACGAACGCATCCTGGTGCTCGAAGTCTTCGGCCGCTACGCCGGCTTTACCGCCATGTTGCCCACCATGGCAGGCGCAGCCAACCGCTGCGTCATCCCCGAACACAAATTCAACATCGAGCAGCTGACTGAACTATTGGTTGCCGATCGCCAGCACAATCCCAGCCACTATTCCGTGGTCCTTATCTCTGAAGGCGCTATGTTCGAAGGCGGGGAGATGATCTTTGAGAAGGAAACCACCGACGCCTACGGCCACAAGAAACTGGGCGGCATCGGTGACCTGGTTTCTGAAAAACTGAAAGAGCTGTCGCCCAAATACAATCATGGCAAGGCCATCGACACCATCAATCAAAAACTTGGATATCTCGTGCGCTGCGGCGATCCCGACGCCATCGACTCCATTGTTCCCATGGCCTACGGAAACCTCGCGCTTGATCTGCTTCTGAATAAGATCCATGGCCGGCTGGTGGTGCTCAAGAACGGCCGCTATGACAATATGCCCGTCGATGCCGTCATAGCTTCTAAGAAAGTGGTAAACGTGAAAGAACACTACAACGTCGAGCGTCTTCGTCCACACTACAGCAGTTTCGAGATGAAACCCCTGTTCATCATGACCAGCGAATAAGGGCCGGCAAAACCTGCTGTGTGGGGCGGACACTCTTGTCCGCCAGAAGGATGGTGCTGAGGTCGGCCAATCGCCGCTATCTTCCTCCAAACGCAGAGACCGGCTTTAGCTGCTGGGGACTTCGGGAAGCCCTGCCTTGCCTCGATGAAAAAAAAGGCGACCGCCGCAGTCCTATCCCCGGCGATCGCCCAGCACGAGAAGCAACTAGAAAACTACGTTGACCACGATCCGAACTCCCGGATGGACCGGGTTGATCAGGTAGTAGATGCCGTCAACGTAGTCCACATATACCTCGTCGGTGTAGGCCCATTCCACTGGCCACGGATCCACCATGACAAACGAATAACCGCCGTACTCGAAGCGCGGCCGCCCCTCCACGATTACCGGATGGCCAATGTGAAACCTGTGTTCACGGCCGAAGTGAGCGCGGAACTTATCGTCCGGAATACGCCCGCCACGTCCGTCGTGGTCTTGGGCCGCCTGCATGTGATGCTCATCCTGAGCTCGCTCAGCCTTGCCTGCCTCGTTCCGTTCCTCTTGTTTTCGTCCGTTCTCGTCTTTCTTTTCTTCCTTCTCCTGCTTTATGTTCTTATCCTCTTCTCGCTTCGCAGGCTTGGCCTCATCCTGTTTTGGTTTCTCCTCTTCCTGGGCCTGTGGTTTGGCATCTTCGTGCTGGTCTTGCTGGGCGTACGCAGAGATGCCCGTTCCGAGAAGCAAAAGCAACAGCGTCGTACCTACTATTCCGAATACTTTCATCGATCCCGCCTCCTTGGCGTATTGCGCGGCCCTGCTGCGCGGACGCACTGCCCGACTTGAACTCACCGAAGCTCACACCCATTCGTTCAGGGTGTCCAAGTGGCGTCTCTAGGATGGCAAACTACGACTGTGGGATGGCTGGACAATCACAAATAAGTGGGGCCATTGGCGTCGACGGATCTACTTTTGTGGCAGGTCTAGACGGAGTTCACCCATTCTTCTCTTCCAGCGCACTCCACCGGGCATAGAGTGCGTCTAGATCTTTCTGCGCTGCCTCCATCTCGTTATGCGCAGTCAGAAGACGCGGGCCGTCGCTGGCAATCGCCGGATCCTCCAATTGCGCTCGCTTGGCCTGCAGCATCCGTTCGGCATCCGCAATACGTTGCTCGATGGTGGCATAGTCCCGTTCTTCCATATAGGAGAGCTTCTTTTTCGTGCGCGCCGACGGCTCGCTGCGGCCCGGAGCACGGCGAAGAAGATCGGGCACTCGCCTTCGCCATTTGCTTGCGCTCCGTCTGCCATGCCTCCCATTGCGAGTAGTCGGCAAAACTCTCTGCGCCGCCTTGTCCATCCAGGCCAAGCACCATGTTCGATACGCGATCCAGCATGTAGCGGTCGTGCGTCACCAGCACCAGCGACCCACGAAACTCCAGCAGGCTCTCCTCCAGTATTTCGAGGGTCGGAATGTCAAGGTCATTAGTGGGTTCATCCAGCAGCAGAACATCTGCAGGCTGCAGCATTAGCTGCGCAATCAAGACCCGCGCCCGCTCGCCCCCGGAAAGCCGCTCCACCGGTTGATTGAGTTGCTCACCCGTGAACAGGAATCGTGCCGCCCACGATGCCACATGAATTACCCGGTCCTGATAAATGACCGAATCGCCGTCCGGCGCCAGAGCGCGCCGCAATGTGATATTCGAGTCCAGCTCGCGAGTCTGGTCGAAGTAGACGATCTTTAACCACTCGGCCCGGCGAATCTCTCCAGTTGTCGGAGTCAAATCTCCGCGCAACAGCCGCAGCAGCGTCGTTTTGCCACTGCCATTCGGCCCCACCAGTCCGACTCTGCGGCCAGCCGTGACCATGAAGTTAAGCCCGGCAAAAAGTGTGCGGTCTCCTACCTGATACGCGACGTCCTCTAGTTCGATCAACCGCTTGGTCTTTCGGTCGCTGGCCGAAAAATCCATTTGCACAGTTGCGGTCCGGGTTCTGGCATTCAGGTCCGCCAGTTCGCCCATCAACTCGGTGGCTTTGTCGATGCGCGCCTTTGATTTCCTCGTCCGCGCCTTTGCCCCGCGACGCAGCCACTCGATCTCGTTGTGAACCAGATTTTCCAATGCTTCCTGTCGCTTCGATTGCGAATGCAGAAACGCTTCTTTCTTCTCCAGAAACGTGCTGTAATTTCCGCGCACCCGTAGCAAACCATCCGGATAGACCCGGCTGAGTTCAGTCATTTCGGTCGCCACATTTTCCAGAAAGTAGCGGTCATGACTTACCACCACACAGGCGAAAGCAGCCTCCGCCAGCAGTGCTTCCAGCCACTCGATTCCGGGAAGGTCTAAATGATTTGTAGGTTCATCCAGCAGCAAGACATCAGGGCCCTGAACCACCGCTTGGACAATCGCCAGACGCTTCTGCCAGCCTCCCGACAGACTCGCCGCTTCCGCTTCAAGGTCTTGAAAACCGGCTCGGCCTAGGGTCTCGGCAAATCGGGTGCCTCGCTCCGACTCGGTCACCCCCGCGCTTTCCATCGACTTTTCGATCACTGATCGCACCGTGGATCCGGCATCAAATTTCGACTCTTGTTCCACAAAGCTGAACCTGAGCCGTTTTCGGACCGCTAGTTCTCCGCTGTCGGGCATTACATCGCCCGCCAGGATGCGCAGCAATGTGGATTTCCCTGAGCCGTTCGGACCAATCAGCCCGATGCGGTCACCCTCAGAAACCATGAACGAAATGTCTTGAAATAGCGGGTTCGCTCCGAAGGATTTCGAAATACCCTGGGCATTGATAATCGGTGGCAAGGACTCGTGATCTCCCCAGTCTTTTTGCGGGTGGGTGCCCCGTTCAAGCTCCGCTTGGGCGGGGATTTCTATCTTGAGGTCAAGCAATACCTCGACCTGGTGTAGTGCTTCGAACAGATCGCCATTTATAAGTCGCCGGTATCCCCGGTGATCCCTGTGCCCCCTGTGGTTAAAGCCTTTGACGACCTTGCCGAACACCACGGATCACGCGCATCGAGGCGCACGATTGAAAGATCACTACTTTCGTCGCATTTACGCTAGGCTAACTCTAATTCGATCTTCTTTGCAGCCGGATCCAGCTTCGCGATCCGAAAACTGCGAACCTGCCCGGCGCGAACGGCTTCCGGCTTCGCTGCCACTGCGCCAGCACCGCCCTTCCAATGCGCATTCAGCATGGAACTCAGAGCCGTTAGGTCTGCCTTCGATTCGACCGGCGACTGTTCCTTGGCTGGACGCTCCGCAGCAATTCGGCAGGTTGCCTGGATGCCTTCCCCAAGTTCCACACGTGCCCGGTCGCCCGAAATATCCATTACCCTGCCCGAGACCACATTGCCTTCCTGGCGTTCCGCCATATACTCCTCAATGCTCGTCGGAATCAGTTGCTTCATCCCCAGCTTCAGCCGCCGCTTCTCGCTATCGACCTCGAGCACTTGAGCTTTCACCGATTGCCCAACCTTCAGCATTTCCTGCGGATGGTTGATGCGCTTCTCGGCGCTCATATCGCTCACATGAATCATGCCCTCGATGCCTTCGGAAAGTTGCACAAAAGCGCCAAAGTTGGTGAGGCTGGTGACCGGGCCTTCGACCGCCGCGCCCACCGCAAATTTTTGTGCTGCGTCAGCCCAGGGATCTCCCAGCGCTTGCTTCAGGCCTAAAGAGATCCTGCGCTCGCTCGCGCTCACCCCCAAAATCACAGCTTCCACCGTGTCGCCCGGCTTCACCACATCGCTCGGCGTCTTCACCCGCTTCACCCACGACATCTCCGACACATGGATCAAACCCTCAATTCCCGGCTCCAGTTCCACAAACGCGCCAAAATCGAGTACTCGCGTCACCGTGCCGCGAACCCGGTCGCCCGGCATGTATTTTGCTGGCACGATGCCCCACGGATCCGGCTCCAACTGCTTCATGCCCACAGAAATCCGTCGTTTCTCGGTATCAATCTTCAGAATCTTGACTTCGATTTCTTGCCCCACAGACAACACATCTGCCGGTTTGCTCACCCGGCTTCTGGAGATGTCGCTGACATGCAGCAGTGCGTCCACCCCGCCAATATCCACGAAAGCGCCGTAGTCAGTTAGGCTGCGAACCGTGCCCTTCACCGTTGCGCCTACCTCGACTTCCGAGTAGCGGCGCCCTTTCGCCGCCCGTTCTTCCTCCTCGGCAACCACGCGGCGGTCCACAACCAGGTCTTCGTCGGCTTCGTCGAGTTTGGTAATCCGGCAACGGATCTCCTGTTCGACTAATTTCTCCATTTCCGCCGCGTCGCGCGCTCCGCTGCGCGAGGCCGGCATGAACGCCCGTACGCCCACGTCCACGCTCAGCCCGCCTTTAACCACGCCCGTCACCGTGCCCACGATCGTCGTCTTCTCCTCAAACGCCTTCTTCAGTGACGCCCAATCCGTTGGCCGCTCGATCTTGCCCAGCGTCAGCTCGTAATACCCTTCCGGATCACGTCCTTTAATCGAAACCAGCAGCTTGTCCCCGGCTTTCACCGGCTCCTTTGTGCTCTGAAACGCCGCCAGCGGCAGGATTCCCTCGGTCTTAAAGCCGATGTCGACCAGGACCGAATCCACGGTGACCGCAATCACCGTTCCTTCGCGCCCTTTTGCGGCTTCTCCCGGCTTGCGCTTCTTGCTCTGCTCGAACTGCGAGAGCAGGTCTTTGAAAGACTCGTTGGATTCGTTGATAGATTGGGCTTCAGAACTCTCTGGATTGGACATGAAAGGTTACGGCCTCACCTGGGACTAGCGTCCAACAAGGATAACACCGCGGGACTCAGACCGACCTCACACCCTTCTCTCACTTCCCAGCACTTCCCTGACCTTGCGCGACAGCATTTGCAGAGTAAACGGTTTTTGCAGAAAAGCCGTTCCCGCCTCCAGCACGCCTTCATGCACGATGGCGTCTTCGGTATATCCAGAGAGATACAGCACCTTGGTTTGTGGATGCGTCGCGCACAGCCGCGCCGAGAGTTCACGCCCACTCATCCCCGGCATCACCACATCGGTGATCAGCATATGAATCGGCTCTGTGTGATGATTCACAATCTGCAGGGCAGCTTCGCCATTTGCCGCTTCCAGAACTCTGTAGCCCTTGGTCTCCAAGGTCTCGCGCACCAGTTGCCGCACCGACTCTTCATCTTCCACCAGCAACACCGTTTCCGATCCCCCGTGCTGCGGCTGGCGGATCCGCACTGTCCCCACCGGTTCCGCAGACTCTTCCACTCGCGGCAAATAAATGCGGAACGTTGTCCCCTGCCCCGGTTCGCTTTGCACCAAAACGTAGCCGCCGCTCTGCTTGATAATTCCGTAAACCGTCGAAAGCCCCAGGCCCGTGCCCTTGCCTTTTTCCTTGGTGGTGAAGAACGGCTCGAAAATGCGGGCCTGTGTCTCCTTGTCCATGCCCTGCCCGTTATCGCTGACCGATAGCATCACATACGCCCCCGGCTGAATGTAGCTGTGTTCCCGCCGGAAATCGTCTCCTCCCAGGTTCGCATTCGCCGTCTGAATGGTGAGCTTGCCGCCCACGCCCATGGCATCCTTCGAGTTCACCACCAGGTTCATAATGACTTGTTCGATCTGCCCGGCATCGGCGCGGGTCCGTCCCAGGTCCGGAGCCGGCACGGTCTGCAGCTCTATACTTTCCCCGATCAACGGCCGCAGCAGCCGCTCCATGTCGGCCACGATCGCATTCAAGTCCACTACTTTCAGTTCCAGAAGTTGTTTGCGGCTGAAGGCCAGCAGTTGCCGCGTCAAACTCGCCGCCCGTTCCGTGGCGTGGTGAATGGCCTCAACCTTCGGATACAGCGCATTGCTCTTGCCGGTGTGCTCCAGCAGTTGTTCGGTATAGCCGCCAATCACCATCAGCAGATTGTTAAAATCGTGTGCGACTCCGCCCGCCAATCGTCCTACTGCTTCCATCTTTTGTGCCTGCCGGAACTGATTTTCCAGCACTCGCTGCTCGGTCACGTCCTCGGCAATCATCTCCAGAACTTCCGCGCTTTCCTCCGGACGCCGTACCACCCGCCCGCTCAGCCGCACCGTAATGACTTTCCCGTCCTGACGCTTCCAGCGCACCTCCATGTTCCCCGACCCGGTGCCGTTCCGGAATTCCCGCATCAACCGCGTCAACTCCCCCGCATCCACAAACACATCGCGTTTCGGATCCAGCGCCATGACCGCGCCTGCCGAGCCATATCCCAACATCGTGATCAACGCCGGGTTCACATCCAGAAACTTCCCTTCCAGGCTGGAGCGGTAGATCCCATACACCGCGCTCTGTACTACCGAACGATATCTCGCCTCCGACCGTCGCAGCGCCTCTTCGCTTCGCTTATGTTCCACCGCGCTCGCCACCTGATGCGATACGAACGCCAGAATGTTTTTTTCCTTTTCCCCGAAGCGCACATTCCCCGAATAGCTCTGCACCACCAGCGCGCCGAAAGTGTTGCCACCCGCCTTCAACGGAACTCCCAGCCAGTCGAGCGACGGCGCCCCAATCAGCTCCACCTCCCCGCACTCGACCAGCTTTTCAAAGACCTCGGGTGTACACAGCAGAGGTTCCCCGCTTCGCAAGACATGTTCCGTAAGTCCTTTCCCGAGTTTCTTGGGCGCAGGGCGCGGGTCCTCATCATCCACAAAATAAGGGAAACTCAACAGTTGCGTTTCAGTATCATAGAGCGCCACGTAGAAGTTTCGGGCATACATCAGCTCCGCCACAATGTTGTGGATTGCACCATAGAACTGCGGCAAGTCTTCGGGCGAACTGGCCTTTTCCGCAATACGCAGCAGTGCCGAACTCAACGCTTCCGCTCGCTTCTGCTCTGAGATATCGCGATACAGCGCGCAGTATCCCACCTGCTCTCCGGCCACCATCACCGCCGCAGTAGAAATGAAAACATCCACCAGGCTGCCATCCTTGCGTTGCCGCTTGGTTTCCAACACCACCTTCTTGCCCTTGACCAACTCTTCCTGAATCCAACGCGTTTCCGAACTGCGGTCCGGTGGAACGATCAACTCCTCAAGACGCTGGCCCAGCGCTTCTTCGGGAAGAAAACCAAAAATGCGGCTGAATTCGCTATTCAGGCGGGTGATGCACAACTCGGTATCCAGAATGCTGATCGCTTCCGGCGCGCACTCTACTAATTGTTCGAGATAAGCCCCTTGCAGTTCGGGACTCTCTGTGTCGAGGTGGGAACTTTCTGAAGCTATGCCGGAACCGGGCGACAAAAACGCAGGCGCGTTGTTGTGCAGCGAATCCCGCAGGAATCGCGCCCGCACCTGATCAACCGACACTACCGGCCGGGTGATTTTGTCACCCATTTAACTCCCCCCGATTCCTAACCAGAGCCAATTCATGATGTTAGATGGCCAGGGGGAGAGCTAAAAGTTACCGAGGTAATTTGTTCCAGGGCAATCTACTTCGCCGTGCCCAGCATGCTGCACACTCGATGTAGCAACTCGCGTTGCTCCTCACTCAATGCCAGAAATTCAAAACCATGCCGCAGACCGTCACGGTACCGTGCCAACGCTCGCACCCGCATCGGCACGGACGCTACCGGCAGCGAGAGTTCCATGGATACCACTTCGCCGGGCTCTACTTCTCCGGTCAGTGTCGCGCCCACTCCATCCTCGCCCAGTTCTGTCGAACGTCCCCACATCGCCGCCGATCCTTCGGGCCGGAATACTTCCACCGAAACGCGAATATCCGCCGGGTGCCGCGCAAAGCGGCGAGGGCTGGGCATAGTACTCGGCTTGGGGACGCAATCGTCCATGGTGCTAGTTTCCGTGCAGCACGTAGCCCGGTTCCAGGGGCAGCTTACCGCCCACCTTCACCACCGTGACGCCGCCGGTAATGGCGTAAACATCCACCAGACCCACCGCGCCCGGGCTCGATTCCACTTTCTTCACCACCGCCTCGTCAGAATCCACCACTACAATCGCCGGATGGTTCACCCTCGAATGGTTCGCCGTGGTAATCAGCACCAGGACTTCTTCCTTGGGGATGCCGTAGACCTTTTCCAGCACCAATCGCATCTCCGGTGATGCCGGATCGCGTGTCACCAGGCTGACCGGCTTGCCATCCGGCCAGCGCTCCGTCTGGCCTTTGCAGATCTTCACCAGTTCCGCCATCGAGACTGCGTCCACGTGGTTCGTCTTGTTGGAGATGAGTGCGAAGTCCTTGGCGCCGGCCATTGCCGCTCCGCCTAAGATGATCAATACCAGCGCAACAATTCGTGATCGCGACAACCTGCCTCCCCAATCCCGGCCTGCTGCTCCTGATTCTCTTCCAAGCAGGTCACAGGCTCAATGACCAGAAGGATGATGAACCAGTGGAGGCAATACCTTGATTTTCTCCCATTCCTCAACCTCCAACCTTGTCCTTCCCCTCAACCTCACCTTGTCATTCCGAGGAGCAAAGCGACGAGGAATCTGCTTTTCCTCTCCTCAACCTCCAACCCTCGTCCTTCCCCTCAACCTCACGTTGTCATTCCGAGGAGCAGAGCGACGAGGAATCTGCTTTCCTCTCCTCAACCTCCAACCCTCGTCCTTCCCCTCAACCTCACGTTGTCATTCCGAGGAGCAAAGCGACGAGGAATCTGCTTCTCCTCGCCCCTGCGCCGAATTCCTACTCCGCCTTCACTACCTTCAATCCCTCCAGAATTCCCACCAGCCGGTCCACCCACTCCTTATCGAAATCCCGATTGAACTCCATTGACAACAGCGCCGCAATCTCCCCTTCCGTACGCTTGCCATCCATGAAGTTGACCGCTTCGAAGGCAATCAGCTCAAACGGCGGCTTCTCCGGCAAGCCACCCCCGGGAGAATCACTCGCAAATTGCTCCTGCTGCTGCTCCCACCACCTCTTGTCGCTCACTGACAAAGATAGAAACGCCGAAGCGTCCACCGGAGGCACTACCAGCCGATGCGGCACGCGCCCTGCCTTGCTCGCTCTTGCCCAGGCATCGCGGTCGAAACCTTTGGCCCCAGTCTCTGGCTCCGCTGTCATTGCTTCCAGCGCCTGCTGATAAGCTCGCAACCGTGCGCGCCCACCCGCAGACTCAGCACTGGCTGCGATCTCTGCGATCCGCCCCGCATAATCGGCGATCATCGCGCTGCGCGCCATCAGTTCCAGCCGCCGGTTCGCCTCCCCATCGGCCACGGCCGCCCAATACGCCGCCGCGCTTGCCAGCACTCCCACCCGGCGGAACTCCGAGGCATCGGTCTTGTCCACCGTGTCTTCGCTGGTGTGGTGGGTCCAATCTGGTTCATGTCCCAGCATGGTCGCTGGAATCCCCAACCCAAGAAATACATCGTGATCGCTGCCTTGGGCATACCCCATCATCGACGCCGGCCAGTAGCGTTTGCTGCCCGTGGGAGCATAAAGATCGGCTTCCCTTGTCTGTGTCAAGACGTCCGCCATCAAAGCGTTCAGCGATCCGTCCACCGAGTCCGGTGTGCGCGTCATGTAAAACCGCGAATCGGTCTTTACCGTATCCTCGCCCACCATGTCCAGATTCAGGTCCAATGCAATACACGCCCCGGGTTTCGGTTTGTCCGTGGAGTTCTGTCGCGGATCATCCCATCCCGCCTTACAGCTCCGCGCTTCCGGATGCTTCGTGATGTAGGCAAATGTGCCGAAAAACTCCGGCACCCACATGAAATGCATCGTCAATGCCGGCGCCGCCAGTTTCCCCGACGCAATCAGCCGATGCAGTGTGCGTGCCATCTCCAGCATTGCCGCCGAGCCACTGGCGTTGTCGTTGGCGCTCCACTTGGGATGGTCGAGGTGTCCCGAGATCAGCACTTCCGTCTCTGGATGCTGGCTGCCCCGAATCCAGGCGTGAACCACCGTGAGTTGCCCTGGCCCGAGCGTAGCGTCGATTTTTCCGTGCACCCGCACCGGCCCCCTGTTCATCAATCCGCGCAGCTGGGTGTATTGGTTCTCCGAGATCTGGAATCCTCCCACCGTCGCGTCCAATTCTTCCGCCCGCGGCCAAATGCCGTTGTAGCGCACCATGTCGGGGTGGTCCGCCCGGTCGCCCGGCGGCGGATAAATCACCACTCCCACCGCGCCGCGCTTGATGCCAGCCGCACGCACCACGGCCGCTGCGTAGCCGTAGGCTAACGCCACTTTCCCACGCACGTCCTTGCCTTCGTAGTCACGGTCGCTGGTCCCCGAGCCCACTTCGACCAACTCGCCAGCCCAGTCTCCGCCTTTGGAATAGGTCGAAACGCACATCGGGACATCGCTATAGCGGCACACGCGAAAGGGAACAAAATTGCCAATGCCTCCCACGCTCTCCACCCACAGTTCACCGCCCCGCATATCCCAGCCCATCGGCGACACGTAGGTTTGGTAGCGGGTCTTGCCATCCGAGGGAAATTGTTCCAGGCGCGCCTCGATCCCCCAATCACGCAGCTTGGCCAGAACCACCTTTTCCGCTACGTCCGCCATCATCGGACTGCCCTGGATGCGGTGATACTGCACGATCTGGCGATCATTTTCCTGCGCCGCCTCCCCCGAATACTCAGCCGCAATCGCGTCAAACACAGGTTGAGGAACCAAATGCTGTCCCGCGGCCGGAAGCGCCATGATGAGGGAGAAGAGAAGAAGTGAAGAAAATTTCATGCGCACAGACTACAACAAACCTTGCTAGGCTGCTGCCCTTTTCCCTGTGTTCTCTGTGCCCCCTGTGGTGAAGGTTTATGCCTTATCCGCGTGATCCGCGAAAATCCGCAGGAAGCGCCAATATCAATGAGAGAAAAAGTGCCCGGAATTTCATGCGCACAGACTACAACAAACCTTGCTAGGCTGCTGCCCTTTTCCCTGTGTTCTCTGTGCCCCCTGTGGTGAAGGTTTATGCCTTATCCGCGAGATCCGCGAAAATCCGCGGCGGGTTTTGCTCTTCCCATGCATCCTCAATGCCTTGCACATCATCTCTAACCCAGGAGAAAAATCCATGACTCATCAGCTTCCACCATTGCCCTATGACTATGCGGCTCTCGAACCCATCATCGATACCCAAACCATGAAGCTGCACCACGATATGCACCACGCGGCCTACGTGAAGAACCTCAATGCCGCCCTCGAAAAATATCCCAAC
Organism: uncultured Acidobacteriota bacterium; assembly: GCA_963734415.1. GTDB lineage: Bacteria > Acidobacteriota > Terriglobia > Terriglobales > Acidobacteriaceae > JABCZH01. Next base: position 72,860 of record CAVTHF010000004.1, read on the forward strand.
CTGCAATCCAAGAAAGTGGAAGAACTGCTGCGTGACCTGAACGCAGTTCCCGAGGACATTCGCACCGCCGTCCGCAACAACGCCGGAGGCCACATGAACCACAGCATGTTTTGGACAATCATGAAGCCCAAGGCCGGCGGCGAGCCCAACGGGGCCATCGCCAAACTGATCGAGCAGGCGTTCGGCACCTTCAAGGATTTCCAAACCAAGTTCAACGATGCCGGCGCCAAGCAATTCGGCAGCGGCTGGGTCTGGCTCGCAGGCAAGCCGGGCGGCCCGCTGCAGGTCCTCTCCACACCCAATCAGGACAACCCCATTTCCCAGGGCCTGTTCCCGATTTTCGGCAACGACGTATGGGAACACGCCTACTACCTCAAGTACAACAACCGCCGGCCAGAATATCTGCAAGCCTGGTGGAATGTAGTGAACTGGGAAGAGATCAACAAGAGAGTCGAAACCTTCCAGTCCCATCACGAACCAGCGCTGGCATCAAGATAAACTCTTCAATCGAGGACGGGCGTCCCCGCCCGTCCTTGTTCTGTAGCTGAAGCGGGAAACTCGAAACCGCTCTTCTGCATTTCCTGTGCTTGACATGTGGAAATTGCGTCGCAAATTTTCCCGCTCTCCACAAACCGCAACCCAGCAGTCCCCGAAGAATGGCACTTGGCCAAGGTTTCCCGGGAATTCAATCTGCGTCTTCTGCGAAAATCTGCGGCTCTAGTTGCACCACAATTATGGAATTGACCTCATCTCATCCCGCGAGTAAATTCTCCTCACCCTTGAAAGAAATTTCAGCCAGCATGCAACTACAAATTCACTTTCCCTCCCCCAGGGGTGAAAGCACTTGAGGAAACCGTCTGCAAAATGGAACATCTATCGCACCCGTTTCTTGATCAAGGCAAAACAACTGACCGAGCCATTTGCGTTTGTCGACGCACTCGGTCGCGAACACTGTGGCCAGGCGGGTGACTACCTGGTCGAGTCCTCTGACGGCAGCCGCCGTATCGCTCCGCGCCAGATCTTCGAGGACATCTATGTATTGATGGGGCCAGCCCGCGCGGTAGAGGATTGGCCTTCCATCCACCCCACTTTGGGTGCGGAACCGCCCTTTGTGGATAACCGGGGTGCCAATGGGCATCTACGCCGTTAATTGCTTTGAGATACAATATATAGTGATTACCTCTTGACAGCCACAACCGGCGGGAGTACTGTTTCCATCCCATAGGCTATAAACGTCCCCGGAAACGGAGGCGGTCGGTGCAAGGGTAAGTGCAAGAAAACAGGGGCGGAGGACGTGGCCGAGGTGACCCGTGCCGCCCCGCCAAATGTTGAAACGTTTGTGCGGTGGCCGTTCCCCGGTTCCCCCTCGGGGAGCGACAACAGTTTTGACAACGTAACTGTGGAAAATGCCTCGATTCGAGGGCAGGGATTCCTTTCGCTTCGAGGCAGAAAATCAGAGGATTTTGATGCTCGAGCTTATCCAGTTGGTAGATGCATCGTTAGCCCGTCACGGTCTTGGAGTGCTGCTTCCGGCCGCGCCAGAACTTTGTCACCGGACACCGCTAGGAGCAAGCTTCGGGTCTGGTCTTTTAGCAGAAACCCACGACCCGAAAGCTCCAAATTGGGCATTCGCGCCGATTGAAGGTCAAGTCTAGTGTTCATGGGTCACAGTGGGATCGATAGGATTGAGCTAGATATCTAAAGAAAAGAAGAGAAGAACGGAGCCCCCCGATGGCTGAAGTCACTGAGAAAAGAGCCCCCAACACCGCCGAGACCACTGCTGCACCTGTGACCCCGACGACCGCCGCCACACTTAAAAAATCGCCCGGCCTGACTTTCCGCCGCCTCTTCACCAAGCCCGGCGTCTCGCCCTACGACGAGATCGAATGGGAGCTCCGCACCGCCGCTATTACCGACGCCCAGGGCGGCATCCTCTTCGAACAGAAGGATGTCGAAGTCCCCAAAGACTGGTCCATGACCGCGACCAACATCGTGGCCTCGAAATATCTGCACGGCACCGTCGGCACGCCCGAGCGCGAAACCGGCGTGCGCCAACTCGTCTCCCGCGTCGCCGAAACCATCCGTGACTGGGGTCTATCGCAGGGCTACTTCAAGACTCCCGAAGACGGCGCCACCTTCCACGACGAGCTCGCCCACATCCTTCTGCGCCAGTACGCGGCCTTCAATTCGCCCGTCTGGTTCAACGTCGGCTGCGACCGCATCGAGCCCAACTCCGACGCCACTAACTGGCACTGGAATCCGGCTCTCGGCCGCGTCGAGTTCGGCGTCACCGGCTACAAGACGCCGCAATGCTCCGCCTGCTTCATCAACTCAGTGAAAGACTCGCTCGACAGCATCCTCACTCTGGCCAAGACCGAAGGCATGCTCTTCAAGTGGGGATCAGGCACCGGCACCAACTTGTCCACGCTGCGCTCGTCCACCGAAGGTCTCAGCGGCGGTGGCACTGCCAGCGGTCCGCTCAGCTTCATGAAAGGTTTCGACGCCTTCGCCGGCGTCATCAAGTCCGGCGGCAAGACTCGCCGCGCCGCCAAGATGGTCATCCTCAACATCGACCATCCTGACATCATCGACTTCATCGAGTGCAAGTCGAAAGAAGAAGCCAAGGCCCACGCTCTCGTCGCCATGGGATACGACGGTTCCCATCCCGACTCCGACGCCTACTCCTCCATCTTCTTTCAGAACGCCAACAACTCCGTGCGCGTGACCGACGACTTCATGTACGCCGTTCTCCGCGACGCCGACTACTCCACTCGCGCCGTAAAAGACGGCCGCCCTATGCAGACCTTCAAAGCCAAAGAATTAATGTTCCGTCTCTCCGACGCCACCTGGCGCTGCGGCGATCCCGGCATGCAATTCGACACCACAGTAAACCGCTGGCACACGTCAAAGAACACTGCCCGAATCAACGCCAGCAACCCGTGCTCCGAATACATGTTCCTCGACGATTCAGCCTGCAACCTCGCCAGCCTGAATCTTCTGAAGTTCGCCCCCAACGGCACATTTGACGTGGAAGCCTATCGCCACGCCGTCGATGTCCTGATCACCGCGCAGGAAATCATCGTAGACAACGCCGGCTACCCGACAGAAATGATCGGACGCAACTCTCACGACTACCGTCCGCTAGGTCTAGGTTACGCAAACCTCGGCGCGCTGTTAATGGCCGCCGGCCTACCCTACGACTCCGACGCCGGCCGCGACTACGCCGCCTGCGTAACCGCCATCATGTGCGGCCAGTCGTACTTGCAGTCGTCGCGCATAGCCGAACTCTGCCCGCCGCTAGTTCCCGCCACCGAGCCCACACAAAAAGGCCTCGCCGAAACTAATCTCGGCTCCAACGTCATGCCCGGAGGCGCCTGCCCCGGCTGGTACATAAACCGCGAACCCTTCCTCGACGTGATCAGAATGCACCGAGCCTCGGTCAACAACATCAACAAAACCAACGTCCCCGCCCCGCTCTTCGAAGCCTCCAAAGCCTGCTGGGACGAAGCCCTCGCCAACGGCGAAAAACACGGCTACCGCAACTCCCAGGTCACGGTCCTTGCCCCCACCGGCACCATCGGCTTCATGATGGACTGCGACACTACCGGCGTCGAGCCGGATCTGGCTCTTGTCAAATACAAAAAGCTGGTCGGCGGCGGCATGATTAAGATTGTCAACAACACCGTGCCCACCGCGCTCTTCAAGCTCGGGTACTCGCATGATGAGGCTGACAAAATTGTCAGCTACATCGATGCTACCGGCACCATCGAAGGCGCGCCGCATATTCAGGATGAGCATCTTGCTGTGTTTGATTGCTCGTTCAAGCCGGCTAAGGGCACTCGCTCCATTTCGTATTTGGGCCATATCAAGATGATGGCTGCGGCGCAGCCTTTCATCTCTGGGGCTATATCGAAGACGGTCAATCTGCCGGAGAATGCTTCGGTCGAAGACATCATGGAGGCTTACATCCAGTCGTGGAAGCTGGGCGTCAAGGCGGTGGCTATTTATCGCGATGGCTGCAAGAAGTCGCAGCCGCTTAGCGCTGCGGGAACCAAAACTGCCCAAAGCAGTGGTTCCTCTGTGACCTCTGTGGCCCCTGTGGTTGAAGACGATTTGAATGCGCCGCCGCGGGCGCATCGCAACCGGTTGCCGGAGGAGCGGGCTTCGATTACCCACAAATTCAAAGTCGGCGACCACGAGGGCTACATCACTGTCGGGCTTTATCCTGACGGCGAGCCGGGAGAACTTTTCATCACCATGGCCAAGGAAGGCTCGACGGTCAGCGGCCTGATGGACAGCTTCGCCTGCGCGGCTTCCATCGCGCTGCAACACGGGGTGCCGCTGAAACTGTTGTGCGAGAAATTCGCCCACACCCGCTTCGAGCCCAGCGGCTGGAGCGGCAACGGCGAGATCGGCTTTGCCAAGTCGATCATGGACTACATCTTCCGCTGGCTCCAGTTGCGCTTCCTCACCGGACAGCAGCAGTTGCTGTTCGAGAATCTGCGACTGAAGCCGTCAGCTGTCAGTGGGCAGCCATCAGCCATCGGTGAGTTGTCTTCGCCAACGACCAACGACGTGCGGCCAACGACAGGCAGCGTCCACGCAGCCGACGCCCTAGCCGGACTAGTAGACCTGGGCGACGCCCCAACCTGCAGCTTCTGCGGATCGATCATGACCAGAAATGGAAGCTGCTACCGCTGCATGAGTTGTGGGAGTACGAGCGGTTGCAGCTAAGTTTTAGAAGTTTTGTCATTCCGACCGAGTGCGTCTTTGGCGCGACCGAGGAATCTGCTGTCGCACTGTTTGGGAAGGGCATGGCTTCAGCCATGCCAAAACCAGAACCAGCCTCGACGGCTTTAGCCGCTGAGGTCAACAAGTCGTAGTTTGCACAGACGTTTGAGTCGTGAGGGCACGGCAGACGCCGTGCCCTCTTTTCATTGACTAAGAGCTTATGACAGATGCCGAACTTTCGCAGGGTGAGACCGATGCTAAAGCCGCTCGTGCTGCACGAAAAGCTGAGGCGAAGGCAGAAGAACGCCGCGTAGCCGAGCAACTCAGTACTCGGCGGATTGGCCAGTTGGAGCAGGTGCAAGCTGCCATCCAAGAACTTGAGAAGAGGCTAGAGACGGAACTCAGCAACGCCAGGACTCACGCTGAGCTGACGAGTCATTTGGATGGGTTCTATGAGGAGATTGACAAGCTCACAAAGGGAAAAGCCATGCTGGAGGTTACCCACTTGGTGGTGGAAACCACCAACAACATCATCCGCGACGCCAAGACAATTATTGTTGACGATGCCTATATGGCCCGCGTCAAAGAATTTGTTCCCGCTGGGAACAATCCAGTCTATCCTGACGTGCTTGTAACACTCCGGACAGTTCGGCAGGCGGTGTCTCGGTATGGTGCAGGAAGAACTGATCGCGGGAAGCTGATTTCCTCGAGGCTGGCCGAAGGTAGGACTATCGCAGCCGCATTGAGCTGTCACCTAGATGGTATTGAATGGCCATCCAAGGAGGAGGTCGAGAGCAAGATCGATTCAGGCAATGCTTGGGCCCCGTGGTTTTTCGAGAATGAGAATGGTGAAGAGTATTTTGACTTTGAACGGCTCGACCGCCAACGAGACTTGGGTAGCCATTTATTGAAGGGGATTGACGGTAGATGATTGACGCCGGGCCTCGGTCTCCGCTTTTGGTTGGAGTCTCTCAGTATGACGTCGACTTCGTGATTCCTCGTGTTGGTGTCGATCTCCCGCTTGGCATAGATCCCTTCTTGCTTTTTAAGAGTCGCGACCCTGAGTACCGGCGGCTACACGATCTGGTTCTGGAGGCTTTTAATTCAGGCATAAAAGCACTACGCAGAGGTGCCCGTACCGAAGCGGCCCGAGTCTTCGACTTCCCCGAAGTCCCCGAGATTGGTTTTGGCTATACAAGATCTGGCAAGAGGGGCTCTGGTGTTGGCACACATTTGTCGGAGCTAATCATTGAGACCCTGGTGGGATCTGTCAGTCTTCAGGAGCGCGGGGTCAAGCACGTGGAGGAAATGCAGCTCGTATCGGCGGGGATTGGTCCCGATCGGATCAGTGACATTACTGCTAACGTCCTCAAGCGCTTCCTTATCGACTATACGAAACGTCAGTGCGAAATATGGCATCTTCCGATGAAGCGACAGGTTCCCATCGGGCACATATACGAGCCGTCAGGGCAGGGCTGGGAAGACTCGTACGAGGATCTCCCAGTGAGTCCGATGGATGGTGCACCTATCTTGCTTGTGCCACGCCGCTTCGTCCGTGTCCTCCCATGGATCAACTATGACGACTTCCTGCGGACCGACTTTAGCGCCTACCTCAAAGCTAAGCGTCAATCGGTTCAGCCCCTGGCCGTCGCTTCTCCCGGTGGGGTGGCAGAATTTGGCAAGCAATCGTCGACCAAGCGTGAGGTGGTCACAATAACGAGGAACGATATTGGCATAGTCGAGCGTTACGTCCGATCTCGCGAGCAGCAGTCTGCTGATGCGCGCCCGGCTTTTGACTACCTTGACGAGAATGCCTGTCGAGAAGTTGAAGCTCTGAAGAAAAAGCTGGCTGATATTCCACCTGGTCGTGAACATGCGGCCGCCTATCAGAGGCTGGTCCTCGAGGCCCTGAACTGCCTGTTTAGTCCAGAACTCATAGATGGGCGGCCTGAAGTTCGAACTATAGACGGCACGGAACGTCGGGATATCGTCTTTACGAACGATTCTGACGAGTCCTTTTGGCAATACGTGCGTATAGAACACAGTGGAATTTTGGTCATGTTCGAGGCGAAAAACACCGAAAGTCTTGACCTCGCTGCAATCAATCAGACGGCAACGTACCTGGGCGATCGAATTGGAAGACTAGGTGTAATTGTCACTCGTGAAGCTCCAGCTGAGACGATCCAGCGGAAGATATTCTCCGTATGGAACGATTCCGCACCGAGCCGGAAGGTGATCTTGACGTTGAGCGACGCCGAACTGCGCGAACTGCTGGACCTGCGATGTGACAATGGGTCCCCGACCAAATGGATGCAACAGCACTACCGTGCGTTCCGTACGGCGGTGCAGTAGAAGGAGAGCATCTCGGCGAATGCCACTGTATTCTCATGCCTCGAAAGAAAACGCACAGAGCCATAGTTATTCGATTGGGAGATTGCTAACATGTGTGCCATGGCAACTGCACAGGACCAGGGTGAGAAAACGATCATGGGGAACTCCAAGGAGCGCGTGGCCGACGGGCGTGGGCTTGCCGTCGATGTCTATTTCTCAGCCGATGTCGAGACGGATGGTCCGATCCCGGGGCCGTATTCCATTCTTTCGTTCGCGCTAGTTTATGCGGGTTCGTTTGACGGTCAGCGTTTCACGCCTCCGGAGAGCCACGCGCAATCCTTTTACCGTGAACTCAAACCCATTTCAGAGGACTATCAACCAGAGGCGCTGCGTGTAAACGGACTTGACAGAGACAGGCTATGCAGAGAAGGCGAACGGCCTGAGTCCGTGATGACCGAGGCGGCGCATTGGATAAAAGAGATTGCTGGCAAGGGCAAGCCGGTGCTGGTGGCGTATCCGCTTAGCTTTGATTGGTCGTGGCTCTATTGGTATTTTGTGCGGTTTTCGGCGGAAGGCTCTCCGTTCAATCATTCGCTTTGCTTTGATATTAAAACAGCTTTTGCAGTAAAGGCTGGTATCCCGATCGCAGAGGCTGGCAAGTCCAAACTGCTTCCTTCCCTTCGTCCACAAAAGCGACACACTCATCATGCCCTCGAAGACGCTGTGGAGCAGGCAGAGATATTCGTAAATGTCTTTCAATGGGAGAAGAGAACCCATGGGAGAACTCCTTAGCCGTAGGCGACAAGAAACAGCAGAGCGGACTGAAAGACTTCGAGAGTTGCTACGCGAGGCGGGAAAGCTTTGTGGACGCAAGGCGTGTGTGTATGCCACGGGCTCCTACGGCCGAGGAGAGTCAAGCCGCCATAGCGACCTAGATCTGTTCATATTGGGTAAGGGCACCCGCAAGAAACCTAGCCTGTCGCGTTTGAACGAAATTCTGGTCAAGGCCGATCTTATCAGGGCCAGTCAGAAACTACTTCTGCCCAAGTTCTCCGGCGATGGGCAATATCTAGTTGGTCATACTGTTGCGGAGCTCGTCGGCACTCTCGGGAAGCCGGAGGACGATGTTAAGAACACCTTTACGGCCCGCCTTCTGCTGCTGCTCGAGAGTTGCCCGCTTCTCGGTGAACCGGTCTACCATGACGCGACTGACGAGGTAATTAGCGCGTATTGGGGAGACTATCAAGATCATAAGGGCGACTTCATGCCCGCATTCCTGGCGAACGATATTCTCAGAATGTGGCGGACGTTTTGTGTGAACTACGAGGCCCGCACAAAGAGGGAGCCAGAAGCGGAAAGGGTGAAGCGCAAGATCAAGAACTACAAGCTGAAGTACAGCCGGTTGCTAACGTGTTATTCCGCGCTCTTTTATTTACTTGCTGTGTTTACGAAGAACAAGAGTGTCAGCCCAGCGGACGCAGCGACGATGATTTCTCTGTCGCCAACGCGGAGACTTGAGTGGCTGCTTGAGCAGCCAGAGCTAAGAAGAGCGCATGCGAAGGTTCGAGCACTGCTTGGCGTGTACGAAAAGTTCCTGGCAACTACCGACGTCCCCAACGAGGAGCTTTTTAGACTGTTCAGCGACAAACGGAAGAGCCAGGCCTACATGCAATCTGCGTATCACTTTGGGGATTTGGTTGCGGAAACATTGGAAAGTGTTGGTCAGAACAGTCGCTTTTACCGGTTGTTGGTCGTGTGACTTCCTTCAGCGGCTAAGCCGGTCGTTTCTTCCCTCCTATCGGCGCGGTTGAAACCGTGCCCTTTTACGGTGCTTTCTACAGTGTGCCGCTCCCGCACCCTTCGACTTCGCTCAGGGCAGGCTCGCGGGGACGCCCGCGCCTACATTCTCACACTGTTGGCTGCATTGCCTCCCACTTCTCGCGCAAAGGACACGCTAGGGATGGGGCACGGACAGAATGGGTTCTCAAAGCCGGAGTCGTACGGAGTATTCAGAAAAACCGATTCCGCCCTACCGGTGCGCTTTGGTGGTGCGGGTGTGGGCTTTGTTTTTCGCTGCGTGGGCTGGTCTCCCGTTGCTCTTCTTCATTCCGACTGTGCTGGCCCGGGATCCCGTCTTCTTCTTGCGGGCAACAAAACTGCCGCTTTCCGTGTTGCGATCAATCATGCCCTGCGTATGCTTTCTTGCCATCTCAATCAACTGCCGGGTGCGCGCCGCAGAAACCCCAAGGGTCTCAGCGATGTCATACGGAGTTGCAAAGCGTCCTCGAAGTTTGATCGGCTGTCGCATCGTTCCTAAATTATACGCTGGGGCTTTCTCTCGCCCCAACCACGAAAAGGGGTCGCTCCGCGGTAGTTGCGCCTCATCGGCGCTTGCTCAGGGTCGTGTCTTATTGGCACCCTTCGACTTCGCTCAGGGCAGGCTTTTGAAACCGTGCCTTCACGGTTTCGCGGCGAGAGGGCTGCCGCTGCTTGCACGGGCGAGGACGCCCGCACCTACATCTCGAACTGTCGGCTGCATTGCCTCCCACCCCTAGCGCACAGAACGCGCTAGGAGTGGGGCACGCCTTGTCGTGGTGGGGCGAGAAAAGCAAATTGTCCACACATCGCGATGTGTAATGTCCTACACATTGGCGGGGCGGCGGGGGTGGCAGGTCTTCACTACGGACGGCGATTTTCAGCGGTATGCCAAGGTATTGGGGGTCAAGGTATTGGCGTAGGTGACGTTCCCCGCATTATCCGGTCGGCCAACCTTTCGGGCTCAGGAACATCCAAGTCGCTGCATTGGTAGGCGAGGCGGCGTTCGGGTCGTCTCGGGAAGCAAATTCAATGTCCTGAGGTGAAAGATGAAGAACATGAGCAGATGGCTATTGTGTTTGGTACTGGTGGTGGGAGCGGCGTCCTGGATGGCAGCGCAGGAGAATGACAGCGGCGCAAAGGGAAAAGCAACTGTCCGCACCATCAAAGGCTGTTTGACGCAGGCTGACAACGGCAAAGACTTTGTGCTGAAGGCCACGAACGGCAGCAAATGGGAACTGGAGAGCGATGCGGTGTCGCTGTCCGACCATGTGGGCCATACTGTGGCAGTCACAGGCACGGTTGAACACGCGACCGCGCACAACCTGAAAGAAGACACGAAAGATGCCATGGCGGATACGCACATGAAGAAAGACAATACGGAAAGTGGCGACCTGAAAGTCACGAATGTGAAGATGGTGAGCGACTCCTGTAAGTAGAGTTCGAGTGTGAGGTCGGGAGAACCCCCATCCCGGCGCAAGTGGTGCGCTAGGATGGGGCGACCTTTTTCTGGTGGACGAAACCCTGCCGCCCTGGCAGGGAATTTCGGGGCACGACCGACCCAAAACGGGACAATTTTGACGTTTGGCGAGGCGTTTTCCAGTTTGGAACGGAGCATCGCGAAAGCTTGTCAAGCCCCCTTTTGCATCACTTTCCTTCTAAGTCGGTCATTCGCTTCCGAATATAAAGTTCGAAACTGTGTCTCACTTACCTCTTCAATTTGCTAATCTGGAAATAGGGACATAATTCAAGATCAAAAGCAGATTCCTCGGGCCTGAAGGCCCTCGGAAAGACAAAATGAAAACAGCGCGGCCCCTGTGGCCGCGCTTTTTATTTGGAGAGAAACAATGGAGATTCCGGCAAATACATTTAGGACCCACAAAGAGCGTGGCGAGTGGGCAGAACTCTGTTTCATGGCGAAGGCGGCCGGCAAGGGGCTGCGAGTCCTGAAACCATACGGCGATTCATCCAGCTACGATATCGGCGTGGAGCGCAAAGACAGAATTTTGCGAGTGCAGATCAAATCGACCAACCGCACGCGCCGCGGCACTGGCTATTATGCCCTGCATCTGCATGGCTGGAACGAGGAAGTATATGCGAAGGGTTCGATAGACTTCTTTGCTATTTATCTAATCCCCATCGACGCTTGGTACATCCTGCCGTTCCAAGAAGTGGAAGGCAAATTGAGCCTTCATCTCAATCCCGGAGGAGGGTCGGAGAAACATAAGAAATATCGCGAAGCGTGGGACCTGCTGAAAGGGTGAAAATCACTACCACCCTAGCGAAAAAAGCGCCAGGGATGGGCTCCTCGCTGCTCTGCAAAATCAACAAGATCCCACACTCTTGTCACAAGTACTTTCGTAACTCCCAGGTTCGGATTGCGGCGGATTATCCTAGTGGTTCCTCCCTCAAGAAATGGCGCTTCACCTCTCTTGGTGAGGGGGCGTCTTGCTCTGCACGAGGCTTAGAAGAAATGTCGAACAAAATCGGGCGTTTCGAAATACTCAGCGAACTCGCGAAGGCGGACCGCAGCTCGGTCTACAAAGCTACCGACACCGAAGCCGGGCAGACGGTGGCGTTGAAGGCCATTGGCTTGGAAGCGTTCGGCGAGCAGGCGGCGGCGATGGTGGAGAGCGTTAAAGAAGAGGCCGCGGCGTCGAAGGTGCTTGCCAGTCACAACATTGCGTTGTTGACGAGTGTTGAGGAAATTGAGAACAAGCTGTGCGCTTCTATGGAGTACGTGCAGGGCAACAGCGTGGCCACCATGCTGGCGCGCAAAGAAGGCTTTTCGATTTGGGACTTGCAGGACATCGCGCGGCAGGCATGTCAGGGACTGGACCATGCGCACGTGCGCAAAGTGGTGCATTGCAGCCTGGAGCCGGCCAAGATCATGGTGCAGTGGGACGGCATTGTGAAGCTGCTGGGATTTGGCGTGTCGCGAACAGGCATGGGAGCGGCGCAGGCGTCAGGACACGCGCCGGAAATTCTGCATTACATGTCGCCGGAGCAGTTGCGGGGCGATGAGATTGACGCGCGCTCGAATATCTTCACGCTGGGCGCGATTCTTTATGAAATGGTCACGGAACGGAAGGCGTTCAATGGCGATGACGCCGAGCAGGTGCGGACTGCGATCCTGGAACAAATGCCGGTGGCGGTGGATCAAGTGAACCGGAAGACGCATCCGGCGCTGAGCCAGGTGATTATGAAAGCGCTGGCGAAGTCGCCGGAGGAACGGTATCAGTCGGGGCAGGAGTTGGTGAACGATCTGGAGAAGTGCAAGGCGAGTCCGGCGAAAGTGGTGGGAGCGAAGCCGGCGGCGGCGGTGGCGCCGAAAGCTGATCCGGCGGTGGCGGCGGTGAAACCGCAAGCGGCTCCGGCAGCGGCGAAAGCGGCTGCGGCGAGCGCAAGTTGGGCCGGGCCGGCAGGGAATACGCCGAAGACACCGTACCTGGATCCGAGTTCGCAGTTTGTGACTTCGTGTGTGAAGGCGACGGTGGAAGCGGCCGCGGTCGAGCAAGAGAAAATGTCAGCAGCAGGGACAGTGGAGCCGCCAACAAAAGCTCCGAAGATCCACGTCGACCCAATGATGGACGAGGGGCGGCTGGCGGGGGGCAAGGGGGTTAGTTTTTCCGAGATCAGCGAATTGCCGCCGCTTAAAGAGATCTATGTGGATCCGACGCCAGCGGTGGAGGAAGAAGTACCGCAGGCGGTGGATCCGGTGCAGAACGCGGTGTTCCGCAATGCGGCGCCGGAGAAGCCGCGAACGCCACCGCGTGAAATAGCAAAAAAGGCGGTGAGCGAGATCACGAAGACCCCGCCCCATCTATTTATCTATTCGATCGCGGGAGCGGCTGCGGTTATCCTGCTGGCGATCGCGGGGATTTGGTACCACATTCACTCCGGGGATTCGGATGATGACAGCACGCCAGCCCCCACGGTTGAGGCGACGACGCCAGCGGCGGCAACTGCGGCGAACGCCAGTCCTTCGGCGCCGGCAGCGACTGCACCGGCTCCCGCACAAGTGGTGCCGGAACCTCCGGTGGAAGCCGCCCCGGCGGTGGAGGTGACGCCCAAGATCAACCCCAAGGCCAGCAATAAGAAAAAGGGGAAGGCGGTGGCAGCGGCTCCGGCCATTGTTGCGGGACAGTTGAGCATCGACTCCGTGCCGCAAGGGGCGCAGATCCAGCTGGACGGACAAGCGGCTGGAGTTACACCGTTCAAAGTGGTGGATCTGATGCCGGGCCAGCATATGGTGACGGTCAGCAAGCCGGGGTTTGTCACGGACACGCGAACGATCAGTGTGGGTTCGGGCGGCAAGTCGGTGGTAAGTGTGCAACTGGTGGGCTTGTCGGCCACGGTTTCGGCGCACAGCGAACCGGCCGGGGCGGCAGTGTGGATGGATGGCAAGGACACGGGCAAAGTGACGCCGGCGCAAATCTCGGTGGATCGTCCGGGCAATCACACGTTTGTTTTCAAGAAGCAAGGGTATCTGGAGGAAAGTGCCAGCGCCAACCTGCAAATTGGCCAAACCTTCCAGTTGGCGCCCACGTTGCGTGCGCTGGGCAATACGGACGAGATCAAGTTCGGAGGGAAGTTCAAGAAGGTGTTTGGCGGCTCGGACACGGCGGGGATGGGAGCGGTGAGTATCAAGACCCAACCTAAAGGGGCGCAGATCGCGGTCAACAATCGGCTGGTGGACCGGGCGTCGCCGGCGGACTTCTACTTGAATCCGGGGAACTACGTGATTGACATCACCATGACCGGGTTCAAGAGTTTGCACAAGGTGATTGCGGTGGAGAAGAACGGAAAAGTGGTGATTGAGGAGAGTCTGGACCGCGAATAAGGAGTTCTCGGCTGGTTGGCCCGCTTCGAAAGAAGCGGGCCTTTTTGTTTTGTATCCAAATCTTCGCTCACTTTAGCTGGCCAAAAGCCTTTGACCGCAAAGAGCGCAAAGTGTTCGCAAAGTATTCGCAAAGGGCGCGAAGAAAAGCCTTGATCGCGTTCCCGGTGTTAGACTTTGTAGTTTTCTGGGCGGAGGAAGTTTTCATGAATATTCAGCGGGTGGGAGTAGTGGGGGCGGGGACGATGGGCAATGGGATTGCGCATGTCTTTGCGCGCGGTGGTTTTGGGGTGATTTTGTGCGATGTGGAGCAGCGGTTCCTGAATCGCGGGATGGAAACCATCACCAAGAACCTGGATCGCGAGGTGGCAAAGAGCAAGATTTCGGCGGCAGACAAGGCGGCGGCTTTGGGCCGAATTGAGCCGGTGGTTGAGCGGGCCAAGCTGGTGGGGTGCGACTTTGTGATTGAGGCGGCGACGGAGAAGTTTGAGATCAAGGCGCAGATTTTTCGCGATCTCGATCAGGTGTGCCGGCCGGAAGTGATTCTGGCTTCGAATACGTCTTCGATTTCGATTACCAAGATTGCGGCGTTGACCAAGCGGCCGGAGAGGGTCATTGGCATGCATTTTTTTAATCCGGTGCCGGTGATGAAATTGGTGGAGGTGATTCGTGGGCTGGCCACCACCGACGAGACTTTCCAGACCGTGCGCGATCTGGCGGTGAAGCTGGAGAAGACGCCAGTGGAAGTCAATGACGCGCCGGGGTTCGTTTCGAACCGGGTTTTGATGCCGCTTTTGAATGAGGCCATGTATGCGGTGATGGAGGGCGTGGCCACGGCGGAGGCAGTGGATGAAGTGTTTAAGCTGGGGATGGCGCATCCTATGGGGCCGCTGACGCTAGCGGACTTTATTGGGTTAGATGTCTGTCTCGACATCATGCGGGTTTTGCAGGATGGGTTGGGGGACCCGAAATACCGGCCTTGTCCGTTGTTGATCAAGATGGTGGATGCGGGGTGGTTGGGGAGGAAGAGCGGGAGAGGGTTTTATCGGTACTAGCTTTCAGCTTTCAGCACGAATCATCGAAGGTGCGCAGAAATCCTTTCCCACTTCTCGCAAAAGACGCGAGAAATGGGGCACCCGCAAAACCCTGAAACGCAGAGGGTGCAGAGGAACCGCAGAGATCGCGGAGAGAGGCGCGGTTGATATGCCCACTTATATTTCCATGCTGCGTGGCATCAATTTGCTTGGGCACAAGCGGGTGGAGATGGCGCGGTTGCGCGTAATGTTTGAGGGCATGGGATTCGAGCAGGTGCGGACGTACATCAATAGCGGGAATGTTGTTTTCAAAGCTGGCAGGAGCGCGCCGGCAGCGTTGTCGAAAAGGATCGAAGCAAGAATGGAATCGGAGTTCGGATTTAGCGCGATGGTGATTACCCGGACGGCCAAAGAACTGGGGCGGGCGATTGCAGGGAACCCGTTTGTGAAGGAAAGCCGGAGCGCTCCCTCCAGTGTTTTCATTGGGTTCATGGCGGAGGCACCGGAGGCGGAAGCGATCGCGAAGGTAAAGGCGCGGGCGGCAAGGACGGAGCAAGCGCATTGTTGCGGCCGGGAAATTTACGTTTATTACGTGGGGGGAATGGGGCAGGCTAGGCTGCTGACGCATGGAGTGCTGGAAAGAGTCCTGGCGGTGAGCACCACGATGCGAAATTGGAATACGGTGAGCCGGTTGCATGCGATGGCGGGGGAATAGTAGCTTTCAGCTCTCAGCTATCCGCCATCAGCCTAAACCCTAAACCTTGAATCGCGGAGGCCACAGAGGACCTTCGCGGAGATCGCAGAGAAATGCTTCACCCCAGAGACCACAGAGATTCACAGAGGGATCGTGCGGTGGCGCAATCCGATGCTTGGGTTTACGTCCTCGGGGCGGGGCTGGGAATTGGGGCCGGGGTGCTGGACGTCGAAATCGGCGATTTGCTGCTGACTGCGTTGTGTGTATTGGCTTCGACTATGCTGCTGGCGGTGCTTCGCCCTGAGCGGCCCTGGCGATGGGTCCTCGTCGTGGCAATCTTTGTTCCCGCGGCGCAGTTGCTGGCTTACGTCTTCCTGACCGAAAAGCCGTATCGGGCGCAGATTTACGAGTCATTGTTGGGATTCCTCACGGGTATTGCCGGGGCGTATGGCGGAGCGGTGGCCCGGAAGGGGTGGAATGAACTGCATCGCAAGTGAGCGCGGCGATCTAAGTGAAATCAAAAGCTTGGCTGGTTTTCCTGAGTGCTGACGAAACCAGATGGCGCCTTGTGCTAACGGCGCCAGAAGTGATGATGGCCAAAAATGTGAAGGTGGCCAGTTAGGAGCAAAACAACCAGAACGACCAGGGCGGCTGCAGCCACGAAAATCCACTTGTCTTCGGTGGTCATGTCTTTAAGAGTTAGCCAGAATATGGTTTGTGTCAACTGGATAGTACCGTACCGGCCGCCGCCGTCGAAGAACGTGGTCGCCGGAAGTGAAACACAAGACTGTGCTCAAAGGTGCGGGCTTATCTAGAAAGTTATCGCGGTTCCACAGGCAGGGCGAGTATGCTGCGGGTATATGGGTGTGTCGGTTTCGGTGCTGGCGAGTGGGAGCCGGGGAAACAGCGCGATCGTGCAGAGCTCGTGCACGCGCATCCTGGTGGACGCTGGAATTTCCTGCCGTGAGACTTTCAAACGCATGCAGGCGGCGGGGGACGATCCGCATGCGCTGTCTGCAATCGTCATCACTCATGAACATTCCGACCATGTGGCGGGCTTGCTGGTATTGGCGCGCAAGCTCGGCGTTTCGGTGTTCATGACGGGTGCGACACATCAAGCATGGTCCCGGGCGGTGAGGGACGCAACCGGAGAGCCGCCGGACACGGAGCGGATTGAGTTCTTTTCATCCGGGCGGAGTTTTCAGATTGGCGACATCGCGGTCACGCCTTTTACCATTCCTCACGATGCAGTTGATCCCGTAGGCTTTACGTTTCGCAGCGAAGGCATCAAGGTGGGAATGGCAACGGATTTGGGATATATGCCGGCCAGCGTGCGGGACCACTTACGCTCGTGCGACATTCTGGTGCTGGAATCAAATCATGATCTGGAGATGCTGCGGGTGGGGCCTTATCCCTGGTCAGTGAAACAGCGGGTGGGAAGCCGTACTGGCCATCTGTCGAACACGGCCCTCGCAGAATTCTTTGCCGGCGACTATGATGGTAGTGCATCCTACATCGTATTGGCGCACCTTTCGGAGCAGAATAACCACCCGGAAGTGGCCAAGAGGGAAGCCGAGGTTGCGTTAGGAGCCCGGCGTTCGTTGCTGCACAACCGGGTAGAACTGGCGACGCAAACCCAGGCTATGCAACCAATCCGGTTGTAGGTCATCAGTATTCCTATGAATCAGTGCGTAGATCCCGTCGTGGGCAAGATCCTGGCGGGCTGGCGGTATGACATCTCGGGCATTGCGCCAGAGATGCGCGAAGCCTACGAAGAGCACTTCGGCGCCTGCGAACGTTGCCACAAGCGGCAGCGGTTGCACCGGACCATTGATGTTTCCCTGATTGCGCTGGCGTCGGCTTCGGCGGCAGTGTTTCTGCTGGCCTTCGGAGTCATCCGGCACTTCGGTCCGCGCAATGCTTTCTGGCTGGAAATCGCGGCGCTGGCAGGGTTCGCATTGTCGGCGCTGATCTGGCTGGTGGTGGCAGTGGCAACTCCCGCGCCCATGGCGGTGGTGGACGCTGCAAAAATCGGGGCACGGCATGTGCATGACCGCCTGCCGGCAGAGATTCGCGAGCGTTTGCCGGAAGATTTGCGGTTGAAAATCACGGGATCGTAACCCTTCCATGAATCGGCTCGGCAAAGCGATTGCACTGGCGCTGCTGGTAGCGGTGATTTCGCCGATGCTGCCTGCGCAGGTGTACTTTTCAAGACTGCCGAGGCCGGCGGGTTGTCATG
Source organism: uncultured Acidobacteriota bacterium (assembly GCA_963734415.1). Taxonomy (GTDB): domain Bacteria; phylum Acidobacteriota; class Terriglobia; order Terriglobales; family Acidobacteriaceae; genus JABCZH01. The sequence goes on from CAVTHF010000004.1 coordinate 90,544, forward strand.
AGCATGGACAGAAAGCTCCGGCACCCAGGCCGGTGTCTTATCAGTGCTGCCGCGCGGGACATCAATTCGCGGCGGTGCGGGAGACGGTGAACCTGGGCGCGCCGTTTCTACAGATGTGTCCGCTGGTTGAATCTGCTGTGATTCGCGTGGCTGGATCTGGTCGTCAAGGTCAAGCGGAGCCTCCTGTCTTCGACTCCTCCGGTGTTACCTCGTTGCGCATCTAGACCGGTTCCCCCCTAGTTCTCAGTCAGAGTGTTGAAAAAAATAGCTGGCAAGAGCCATTTCTGCAAAGAACGCATAAATGGTTTTACCCGCCCACTCGAAAGCGGGGTGGTTTATCCCGCAACTGGTCTTTCGCCCCTCTGGGGCTTGATCATTTGCCACGCTGCACCCACGGCTTGCGCCGTGGGCTTTATTCTGACGCCACTTCGCGGCTAGCAGAAACTGACAAGTGATGGGGCAGCCCGGCTTGGGATGTGGCCGAACCGAGGGCGGGGCGCCCTTCGGGACACTCGGCGAGGTGGTACCTGATTTAGGACCAGTTGTCAGATCTCAGTTCCCGGTTCTCAGTTACGGGCGGAGGAATTCAGGGTGCAAAAGTTGGCGATATGCATTTTGGCAATCGGCAGCCTGCCGTTTTCGTTGGCGGCCCAGAACGCCGATTCGAGTATGGCGGGAATGAACATGGAAGACAGCATGGTCTTGCCATCGCCGCATGCTTCGTCGGGGACAGGGTGGCAACCGGCGTCGGTGCCGGAGCGTGAGTGGATGATCTCGCGGGGAGGCTGGGACTTGATGGCGCACGGCACCCTCTTCGTTACATACAACCAGCAAGGTGGACCACGCGGGGAGGGCAAAGCTGAATCGGTGAACTACCTGATGCTTATGCAGCAGCATCGATTGTGGCGTGGAACTGCTTTGCTGCGAGAAATGTTTTCAGCGGAATCGCTGACTTCACCGCACCCGGGTTTTGGGGAGTTGTTCCAGACGGGCGAGACTTATCACGGGCAGCCGCTGGTGGACCATCAGCATCCGCACAATGTTTTTGCGGAACTGGCGCTGCTGTACACGGCGCCGATTAACAAGCGGGTTTCCTGGCTGTTTTATGGTGGTCCCTCGGCCGAGCCGGCACTGGGGCCGGTCACATACATTCACCGGGAGTCGGCGTCGGAAGATCCGGAGGCGCCGCTGGGGCACCATCTGCAGGACTCGACGCACACCAGCTTCGGAGTGGTGACCACGGGTGTGGTGATCGATCGATTTAAGCTTGAGGGATCGGCGTTCAACGGGCGGGAGCCGAATGAGGAGCGCTGGAGCATCCAGTTGGGGGCGCTCGATTCGTGGTCTGTCCGAGCGAGCGCTGCGCCCACGCGCAATTGGACAGCGCAGTACAGCTACGGACGGTTGATGCATCCCGAGGCGGCGGATCCGGAGAACGAGGAGCGGCAAACTGCTTCCGTGGAATATGACCGGCCCTTCTCGGGCGGCAGGCTAGGGAAAGGGAATTGGGCGACGTCGGTGGTGTGGGGGCGCAAGCACAAGGAAACGGAAAACACCAACCAGAACAGTTATCTGTTGGAATCGACGCTAAATTTCCGGCAACGGAATTACGTTTATACGCGGCTGGAGTTAGTGGATAAAGATGAGCTGTTTCCCGAGTTGCAGGCACATCCTTCGTACCGGATCGGAGCATACAGCTTTGGCGGCGTACGCGATTTGGTTCAGAACCAGCACTGGCAGCTGGGTCTGGGAGGGGATGTGACGTTCTATTCGAAACCGTCGACGCTGGATGCGGTGTATGGGGATAGCCCCGTGTCATTTCATGTGTTTCTGCGGGTGCGGCCGGGGTTGATGGAGCACGGACACTAGAGCCCGAGACCCATGGTTGCTGATCCGGGATACAGGCGACTTTTTATTCTCGAAAGTATGGGCGGAGGAGCACAATTGCTGTATGGATGGCGCGGTCAGAATTGTGCAGATGATACGCATTGGGTTGATGGTGAGTATCGTCCTCTATGCGCTGGTGGGAGAAATGGTGGGACGGAATTCGTTTTCGACGCCGGATAACAGTATCTATTTTGCAGTCACGCTGGCAGCTGTCATTGCGGTGGCGCTGATTGTGGTCATGCGGCGACTCTTGGTGTTACGTGCAGAAAGCTTGCTGGCGAAACAGCCAGAGGACCAGGGAGCGCTGGCCCGCTGGCGGACGGGATACATCGTTACCTATATGCTGAGCGAGGCAGTGGCCCTGTTCGGGTTAGTGCTGCGTATGCTGGGTTTCTCACTTTCCCACGTCGCTACTTTTTATGCGGTGGGACTGATCCTGATGATGTTTTTCGGTCCGCGACGGCCAGGGCATGAGATAGGCTGAAAGTAGAATTGTTCGCAGGAGATAGTCTGTGTCCATCAGTGATCCTAAGGAACTGGAAGGCATGCGAGCGGCGGGCATCATCGTGCGAAAAATGCTTGAGGCAATGAAGCAGGCAGTGCGAGCAGGGGTGACGACCGCACAGCTGGACGAAGTGGGAGCCGCAGTGATGCGGCAGCAGGGAGCGAAGTCGGCACCGCAGATGGTCTACCAGTTTCCGGGGACGAACTGCATCAGCTTGAATGACGAAGCGGTGCATGGTATTCCGGGAGAGCGGGTGGTCGAGGACGGGGATCTGGTGAAGCTTGACGTCACCATTGAGAAGGATGGATTTATGGCAGACGCTGCAGTGACGGTGGCGGTGGGCGAGGTTTCGGAAGCCAGCCGCAAGCTGATCGACTGCGCGGAGCGGGCGTTTGAGAAGGCAATGCTGGTGGCACGGGCGGGGTTTCGAGTGTCGGAGATCGGACGAGTGGTGGAGCGCGAAGTGCGGCGCAGCGGCTTTTCGGTGATTCGCGATCTGGGCGGGCACGGGATTGGGCGGACGATTCATGAAGAGCCGCGTGTGCCCAATTATGCTGATCCGGAGGCGAATTCGATCTTGACGGAAGGGCTGGTGATCACGGTCGAGCCGATTATCGCAGCGGGATCGGGCCGGGCATTCTTAGCGAAGGATGGATGGACGGTGCGGACCGCGGACGGAAGGCCTTCGGCGCACTACGAACATACGCTGGTGATCACCAAAGGCGAACCGATGCTGCTGACGGCGGCATGAGCCCGCAAACACTAAAGCCTTAAAACGCCGAGATCGCAGAGAACTTCCACGGAGTGCGCGGAGAAAATCTGCGCTGGTTACGCTTTGATGTGGCAGGTAGCGAGACCTTTTTTCTCCAGGTATTGCTGGTGGTAGTCTTCCGCTTCGTAGAACGTCACCGCGGGAACGATCTGAGTCGCAATGGGTTTGCTGAAACGATGAGACTTTTCCAGCGCGGCTTTTGAAGCGCGAGCGGCAGCTTCCTGTTCCGGTGTGGTGAAGAAAATAGCGGAGCGATACTGGGTGCCGAAATCCGGTCCCTGGCGGTTGACCTGAGTGGGATCGTGATTCTCCCAAAAGACATCGAGCAGCTTTTCATAGGAGAGCTTGGCAGGGTCATAGCTGACTTCTACTGCCTCGGCGTGGCCAGTGCGGTCGGTGCAGACCTCTTTATAGGTGGGGTTGCTGGTCTGGCCACCGATGTAGCCAACCCGGGTGGAAGTGACGCCGGGCAACTGGCGGAAGGTGGCTTCGACTCCCCAGAAACAGCCTGCAGCAAAAATGGCTTTGGACATGGCTATGGCTCCTTAATTAATGGATCGATTGTAATTGGATGCGGCAGGGCGGAGAAAGTCACAGACGCACGCCGCGGATCGGCGCGGGATCAAAGGCCCGGGCACGGTCTGACCGAGGGTTCATTTGTAAAAATAGGTCAAAAGCCGCACTGGAGGCCGGATTGAGTGCTATAGTGGCGGGCGCAGCATGGTCGGGTCAAGGTTGGTTTGCTGAAGGAAAGCGATATCCTTAGGGGGTTTGAAAATGGGAAACAAGCTTGGGTGGTTCATGGGTAAGACTCTGGCAATATTGGCAGTCAGCACGATACTGGTCAGCGGGACTTGGGCGGCCAGTAATGGAAAAATAGTGCACAGCTTCAGCGGTCTGGGAGATGGTGGAGATCCTGCTACCAGCCTCACTTTTGACACTGCAGGCAACGGCTACGGGACGACTGTGAATGGCGGTTCCTTTGGATTCGGCACAGTGTTCGAGCTGAAGCGTCTTTCGGGAGGAAGTTTCCAGGAGATAGTCCTGTATAGCTTTTCGGGAGGGACGGATGGAAAGAATCCTTACGGCGGCGTGATTTTCGACGGGAATGGAAACCTCTTCGGTACGACGGTTGCCGGAGGCGATGGTGGATTTTGTGCCGGCGATGGTTGTGGAGTGGTTTTCGAGTTGACCAATAGTGGCGGCTCTTGGAATGAGACTGTGCTCTACAACTTCACTGGTGGTGATGATGGGTTCGGGCCGGGCGGCGGTGTGGTGTTTGACAAGGCTGGGAATCTCTACGGCACGACTCCGGACGGTGGCCAGTTTGCCGAGGGAGTGGTATATGAGCTTTCACCTCAAGGCGGCAGCTGGACGCAGACGGTGATCCACGCATTCACGGGGGGTAATGACGGAGCGGTGGGATCGCTGGGTTCGCTGCTTCTCGATGCCAGCGGGAACTTCTACGGTGTGTCAGAACTAGGTGGGGCGCATGGGGCGGGTACGGTGTTTCAGTTGTCCCCGATCGCGGGAGGCAAATGGAAATTCACCACGGTCTACGGCTTTAAGGGAGCGCCTCACGCCGGCTTCCCTTATGGTGGCCTGATCACAGACGGAAAGAACAATTTCTACGGGACGACCTATTTCGGTGGCGCGGATGGCTCCGGCGTCGTCTTCAAATTGGATGGAACCGCAATGAAGGAAACCATACTGCACAATTTCGCGGAGGGTACGGACGGCGGTTTCCCGACCAGCACGCTAGCTTTTGACTCGGTCGGAAATCTTTACGGAACGACTTCGATGGGAGGGCTTCCGGCGTGCGACTGCGGAACGGTATTTGAGCTCAGTCCAATTCGGGGCAGTGAGGCATGGAAAGAGAAGGTACTGCATCGGTTCCGGGAAAAGCCTGACGGTGGGTTCCCCTACTACGGACTGACTGCCGACCCGTCGGGCAATATGTTTTCTACTACCGCATCCGGAGGCAGCGACGAGGCGGGGATTGTGTTCTCGTTCACGCCTTAGGAATACAGATTTGTTGGTGCAAGTACTGCAAGCACCTGCCGGAGACGGCCCGGCAGGTTTTGCATTTTTGGGTAGGCACTTGCCCCATGGTCTCCGGCGTCCCGCATGAATAACATTGGGGGTTGAGTCAACCCAGGCTACTTGAAGAATTCGCGCATCGGTGCGGCGGTCGCACTCGCGCCAGGAAAGTGTTTTAGACCGAGCAACTCCATCATTGTGCGCAAGGTGTTCTCGTGTCGGTATGCCGTGTCCACTTTCACTCCCGGAATAACATACGGCCCGATCACTGCTGTGAACACTTGGCCCTGATTATCGTGGTCCGCATTGTCAAATGTGATGAACATTGTCCCATTGCCTCCGGGCCTGAAATACGGGCTGAGTAGCATGGGGCTGATGTATTGTTTGAGCCAGCTATCAGCCATGCCGAGCGTGCCATCATGGGCATCATGCAGCAAATTGGGAATTACCAGTGAGTAATTGGGCAGTTTCTGGGCCGCTAGATCCGTGGCGAACTGGGTGAACGGGACCATTTGCTGCTGGCGCGCCGGATGGTTAGCCACATCGCTGTACCAAGGAGCGGGGTTGTGACGTTTCACATATTCGCCGGAATGAACGCCCATGTAACCCGCATAGGGTAGGGAATCGGCATACACCTTCCACGATAGACCGCTCTTCTCCAGCTCGCGAAATATGTTGTCGCTGGTGATGATCTCCTGGCACCCCCAACCCCCGCATCCAAAGGCGTGCTCACCGCTGCCGGAAGAAAGCCACAGATAATCAAGCATCGATCCTGGCTCATCGGAGAAATAATTGGTGGCAATCCCATAGACATCGCCCAATGCGCTCAGCCACGGCATTCCGGACGGATAGACGGTCGGGAAGCTGTGGTTTTCTTCTACGATCAGGACTACGTGGGCAGTCCGCATTGACGCGTTACCATCAACCTGCGCAAGCGCTTCCTGAGGTCCATCGTCCTGTTTGGCGGCGGTAGCTTCTAACAGTGTTCCTAGCTCACGTTGGGCGACGCACAGGGACGGTTGTTGAAGGAACCCACAGGCCGCTACGAGAATCACTGGTAATACATACCTAGTTTTCACGCGGGTAGGCTACGAACCCCGCATACCGCGAGCAAGTCCCAGAAGTACATCCAGTTGGGTCCTCTGCCAAAACCTGCGCATCATTGACGTAATGGCTTGGGCAACCGGGGTGGCCCGCCATGCCATCCAAGCCGCCGTCCGCTGTAACTATTTGAAGTTTACTTGGGTGTGCCATGTTGGTGACGCGTTTGGGCTTCCCAGTGTGCTTGACCACCTTTCTGAGTGCTGTGCTCCTGCTGCTTTGTTCATGCGGCGGCGGGGCGGCGGCCTCGCCCTCTTCGCCGCAGCCCTCACAACCGACTTCCTACATGCTCACCGTTCAGAGCGCTGGCGCTGGCACAGTAACAAGCAGCCCATCGGGAATCGATTGCGGGACAGCCTGCAGCGACACCTTCGATGCAAACAGCACGGTAACGTTAGTCGCTGCGCCGAATAGTGGGTGGAAATTCACCGGGTGGGGAGGTGCGTGCACGGGCACGAGTACGTGTGCGGTGACTGTGAAAGGCGCCGAATCGGTGAGCGCTACATTCGCCGCTATCCCTCAATATCAGATCTCGGTCACAGACTCGGGCACGGGCACCGGCACGGTGACCAGTTCTCCCGCGGGCATCAATTGCGGATCAATCTGCAGCGTTAGTTTTCCCTTGGGGATTTCCGCGACGCTAACCGCGAAGCCGGAGAGTGATTCGACATTTGCAGGTTGGTCCGGAGCATGCAGCGGCACTGGCTCGTGCGTGTTAAACGGCACTGCCGACGCGGTGGTGACTGCAACATTCAGCGCCATCGGCCCTACTCTAGCGGTGACGCTCAAGGGGACGGGAAAAGGCAGCGTGAGCAGCAACCCTCCGGGAATCGCCTGTCCGCCCACTTGCAGCGCCAGTTATTTTTCTGGAAGCCAGGTAACATTGACGACTACGCCCGGCGCGAATGCCTATTTTGTTGGGTGGGGCGGCGATTGCAATGGAACGGGAACGTGCAGTGTCACCCTGAACACGAATGAAAACGTTTCGAGCGCGATGAACCTTTGGCCAATCAACCATATTATTTTTATGGCGCAGGAGAACCGTTCGCTGGATCACTACTTCGGCGCGATGCGGGCATACTGGGCTGCGAACGGCTACCCTGATCAGTCTTTTGACGGGCTGCCGCAATTTAACCCTCAGCAGGGAATTCCACCGCTGTACGGCCCGCCACCCTCAAATCCGGGCTGCGATCCGAACAGTAGTGGCGGCCCGCCTTTTTCCGATTGCACAGTGGACGATAACAGCCCCCTGATCACCTCATTCCATTTGATCACGCAGTGTATTGAGAACCCATTCCCCTGGTGGAACCCGTCTCATGACAATCTGGATTGGGCGAATCCCCTCATCGATCCCAGCACGGGACCTCCGATGAACGGCTTTGTTGCGGAAGACGCGCATTATTCCCTGAGTCATCCCGGCGACAATGACGGCCACTACTACGATTCGATTGGCATGCGGGTAATGGGGTATTACGACTGGACCGACCTCAACTACTACTATTTCATGGCCACGAACTTCGCAACTTCCGACCGGTTCTTCAGTCCCACCATGACTCTCACCGAGCCCAACCGGCACTACCTGATTGCGGGCACGTCCCAGGGATATATTTTCCCGGTGGGCCACACCCAGCAGGACGTGGAACTCACGGCTCAGACTATCTTTCAGGAACTGCAGGCGGCCGGCATCAGTTGGAAGATCTATGTCAACCCTGAGGACACACCCTGCACACCCCCGTACCAGACTTCGTGCTTGGTGACGTACGACGACGTCTACCTGAAGGATTTCCAGTGGGGATATGCCAATTTGAGTTATCCGCAGAATCTTGGGACCATTGGACCTCCGGGGACGTGTGGAAGTTCGCCGTGTGATTTCGAGAATGATCTGGCGAATGGCACGTTGCCACAAGTCGTCCAGATTGAGCCCGGCTCGCCAGCCTCACTTGACGAGCACGGCTCAGACAAGGACCAATTTCCGGTGGCCATTCAGGAAGGTGCAAAGTATGTGTCGGGGCTCATGAATTCGGTGATGCAGAGCTCGGCGTGGAAGGATTCAGTATTCATTTTGACCTACGATGAAATGGGAGGTCTTTACGACCACGTACCGCCGCAGCCAGAGGTGAGCCCGGACGGGATTCCTCCGATGGACCTGCAGCCTGGTGACTTCTGTTATGACAAGACTGGTCCGACTTGCGACTTCACCTGGACTGGGTACCGCATACCGCTCATCGTGGTCTCGCCCTTCACAAAAAAGAACTACGTTTCCCACACCGTAATGGACACCACGGCAATTCTAAAGCTGATCGAAACCCGCTTCAGCGTGCCTGCGCTAACCGCTCGCGACGCAGCCCAACCAGACATGAGCGAATTTTTCGACTTCAATAATCCATCGTGGACAACGCCACCGACTCCGCCGGTGCAGAACACCAGTTCCCCGTGCTACCTCAACCTGTTGCCCTGAGGCTGGAGACTCCGGTCAAGGGGCGCCTGGGTTGAGCACTGCGGCTGATCTGTTGACGAGTACGGAAGTGTAGTTTTCCACAAAATCTAAGGTGTTCGCTGTATTGCATCGTTACAGGCTTCGCTGTAGGTTCCCTACAGCCTCCCCCGTAGGCCATGTGCGCCACCTGGCAAACTAAGTAAATCATCAGGATTGGAGTCTCTAATGCGCACAGGACAAGTGTGTGCCGGGCACGCCGGCACTTCGGCCTCTTCTTTTGCGACTGAAACGAACCTGCCAAGGCGAAGCCCGCTTCACACGGTCGCCTTTCTCATCGGGGTCGCGTCATTTCTCACAAGCTTGGCAGCAAATGCAACCGTGACCTCGGTTTCAGTGCAAACGCCCAACCTGGCGGGAAGTGACACGTCCAACCTGATTTCACCACTTCATTTTCAAGCGACCGCTGAAAGCGACGCAGACATCACTGGTTACGTGATCTATCTTGACGGCCAGGTGGTGTATCAGAATTCGATCCGTGCGGTGGATGCCTGGGTGGTGGTCGCCCCCGGCGCTCACTCCGTCTATCTAAAAGCCTGGGACTCGAGCGGTTCGGTTTTCAGCACCGCCACATATGACATTAACGTAAGCGGGCTTGCGCCGCCGACCCCTCCGACTGTCGCTGTCCGAGCAATGCATGTCGCGCAAGACACGGGGTGGGTGGTAGACAACAATTCCGGTGTTGGGGGTCAGTGCAATGACGGAAGTCTTGGACCATTCAACAGCTTGTCTGACCCAAACACCAGCAACTCGCCCGATTTCCCGAGAACGGGCCAGCACTTCGAATTGACGAGCAAGTGCCAATACGACGACAGCCTCTTTTATTGGAAAGACGAAAGGAAGCCGTATCCTTACGCGGGCGATACTAATTTCCTGTGGGACTTCTGGTTCTATATCCCGACTACCACGCAGCCGGGAAGCATTCAAGCCTTGGAATTCGACTTCTTTCAGGCATTGCAACTCAGCGACGGCGTACATGAATTCATGTTTGGATCGCAGTGTAACTACGCCAGCAATCAATGGCAGCTCTGGCTGCCGAAAAATGGAGGGCTGACCTGGGTCAACGCGGGCTTGTCGCCATGTCAATTCTCATCAGGGGCATGGCATCACGCGACGTATTTTCTGCAGCGAGTCACTGCCGCCGGATACCAGAAAATCCCGGCCACCTTCAGCCCTTCCAGTGATACCAACAATAGCGTGCGTTTCGGAACTCTGACCATCGACGGTAACACGATGTATCTGGGAGATCTTTCCAATTCCACAATCCCAAACCCACAGTGGTCGCCAGTGCTCGGAGTGCAGCACCAATTGGATAGCCGCGTCGCGGGAGTGACACTCGAAGAATACGTAACCAAAGAATCGGTGACGGCCTGGTAATCCTGCCACTAAGAGGTTAGCTGCCAGTAATCTTGAGCCCGTCCTCTCTTTCGAGGGGAGGATGTCCCAAGACCGACGGCTGGGCCATATCAGCAAACCGGGCACTCTCTGGCCTCTTTCCTGCTCGTGGAAGCGTCTCATAATACCCGCTGAATAAGTGGGCTCGACCCTATAAATGTGAGGTACACTGTCACGCGTAAGATCGCGATAGGAGTGGATTTGCGCTGCTCCCGCCACTTCGCTCTGATCGAGAAGGATGGCTCGAAAGGAGATCGATATGAAACGTGAGTTGATCAGAGGGGTCTTGTTGCTGAGCTGTGTTTTGGCTCTCTGCCTGGCCGGACTCGCCCAGAAGACTGGCATCGTGACCGACCCGGAGATAAGCGCGATCGTGAACAGTATCAGTCCTGATCGCATCGAAACTACCGCCCTCGACATGCAGAATTTTTTCACCCGGAATTCTTGTTCCGATACGGTTGGACCAGGACAGGGGGTGACTCCGGCCCGTGATTACCTTTTTGGCAGGTACAGTGCACTGCAGGGTCTTCAGGTCCAACTGGATGCGTACCGCCACCCGAGTTGCGTCGCAAAACCGACCTACAACGTAATAGCCTGGATTCCGGGAACTCGGTTTCCGAACGAGTTGGTGATTGTTGGCGGGCACTATGACTCGCGCACTGTGAATGTGTTTGACGCGACCTCGTATGCTCCAGGGGGAAATGACTCGGGTGGGCAGACGGGGGTGGTTCTGGAGATGGCCAATGCCTTTGTCGGGCACAGTTTCGATTCCACAGTTGTGTTCATGTCCTTTTCCGGCGAGGAGCAAGGCTTATATGGCTCGGCCGAGATCGCTGCTAACCTCAACAAGTATTTTCCCAATCCGCAAGTGATCGCCATGTTGAACACGGATATCCCCGGCGGAGACACCTATGCGAACACCGGTGGCGACTTTCAACAATTCCGTTTGTATTCGCCGGGCATTCCACCGGAACATCTGCTTACCGATCCTGACGGAACCACCGATAATACATCCCCTTCCCGCGGGGTCATGAGGTACGTAGGAACTTGGGGTGGCGCGTATGTCCCGAACTTCGTCATGAAACCGATCTTGCGGGAGGACCGGCCGGGCCGCGGAAGTGACCATATTTCTTTCATCAACCTGGGGTATCCGGCAGTGCGCATTATGGAGACCTACGAATGTTCTCCCTCGCCGGTAGACAACAGTTGCGGTGGCCCATTCCCTTGCCCGCCGCCGCCTTTCCTGCATGCATCCTGCTTGAGTTTTACTACCGATCACCAGCATGACGGTGTCGATCTCAACCAGTACATCACCCCCAGCTACGCCGCGAATATCGCCCGAGTAATGGCGTCAGTCGCAGCCAGCCTGGCGCGCGCTCCCGGAGCTCCGCAGAATTTCAACTCCGTAGGCAATGCGGTGCAGGGAGTGCGGGTGAGTTTTCAGGCGCCAGTGTACGGCAGCGTGGACCACTACGTGGTAGCTGCGCGTTCGGTCAGTGAGAATTTCTATCGCCAAAGGATTCCGATAAAAATCGGGAGTGCGCAAGCGCTCATCACCCCGGCAGAGTTGGGATTGACTTCAGGCGATAGCTTCTTCATTTCTGTAGCATCGGTCGATCAGCAAGGGCATGAATCGCTGTTTGCCTATCCCGAACTACGCTGCGACAGTACACAATGCGTCGTACAGTGAAAGTCCAAAGGGGGCGTCGCGGGGAGTTGCTGCGATCCGAGAGCCGAGGTGAAGTGTGACAAACAAGAAATTGGTGGTGACGATCCACGAAACTCTGCTCGCTGTGGTTGTAGCATTGATTCTCATTCCCGCATCTTCGGCGGCGGTCAGGGGAAAGGAGTACAAATTTCGCGGTGCGCAGCGAGATGGAGCGTTCCCGTTCGGGGGATTGGTTTCCGACGGAGCCGGCAATTTCTATGGCACAACCGCTCAGGGCGGCGCTAATTCTTGCAGGTCCTACCCAACATGCGGGACGGCATTTAGATTGTCCCGTGAGCAGAGCGGCCATTGGATGGAGGCTGTGATATACAGTTTTGGCAACGGAGCCCAGGACGGGTCAGAACCAGAGGGTGCGCTGACAATTGACACAGGCGGAAATCTTTATGGCACAACATTCCTTGGTGGGAGTTCGGGTTGGGGCACCGTCTTCGAACTCTCCGCCCACCAAGACGGAACCTGGGCCGAGAGCATCCTCTATAGCTTTCACAACAGCGCTGATGGCGGGGGACCTCAGTCCGGGGTGGTCTTCGATTCTGCCGGCAATCTGTACGGCACAACGGCGAGCGGCGGAATCTGTAACAACGGCTATTGCGGTGGCACGGTGTTCAAACTGACCCCAAGCCAAAACGGTCTTTGGACAGAATCCACGGCATTTAGCTTTCCAGTGGCTTCTTTCGGACAAACTATTCCAAGTGCATTGGTGCTTGATGTTGAGGGAAACCTATATGGAACGACACTGCAGGGTGGCTCTGCCGGTCTTGGAACTGTGTTCCAGCTTACCCCTAACCAGGATGGCAGTCTGACGGAGAATGTCCTGCACGATTTCACCGACGGCCTTGATGGCGGGACCCCAAATGGCGGATTAATGTTCGACAGCACTGGGAATCTTTATGGCGAAGCCACACGTGGCGGCTCTTTTGCGTGTCCTGTGGACGGATGCGGCCTTATCTTCAGAGTAACGCCCGGCTCGAACGGAACCTGGAGCTATTCAGTGGTGTACACGTTCCACGGCGTGAACGGTCTCAAAGGACAGGCGCCGTTTGGAGGTCTGTGGTCCGATAGCGCGGGAAACCTCTATGGCACAACAGCGGAAGGCGGTGATTTGAGTTGCTTTGGGTTCACCTCGGGCTGCGGGACAATTTTCAAGCTGAGCCCTTCGCTGGGAGGTGGTGCAACCTTTAGTGAAATCGCCGTGTTCGACGGGGCGCACGGTGCTTACCCGGAAATGGGTGTCATGGTGGGTTCCGACGGAAACCTATATGGCACAACGTCTCAAGGCGGAGACCTTAGCTGCAATCCGCCCTATGGCTGCGGCGTGGTGTTCACGATTACGCCGTAGGACTTCGCAGCAAACCAGAACACGACAGGGTTGTTGGTCAATGAGGGGATTCGCGTGAGTGAGATGTTAGCGACGATTACCAACCCATTTGGCGCATGCGCTTAATGATGATCGCGCTGTAGTTATTCATGCGCTCGGGGCGGCGCTTCAGCGGCGCCGGCAGAATCGCAGCGAGCCGTGCCGCCTGTTCCAGGCTGATATTCCGGGCTGCGGTTCCATAGTAGTAAGGACACGCCGACTCTGCACCATAAATACCAGGGCCCCATTCGACCACGTTGAGGTATATCTCCAGAATGCGGCGTTTACCGAGGACCAATTCGGCGACCGGCACCAGTGTGACCTCTGCGCCCTTGCGGAGGATGGAGCGGCCGGTTCCGAAGAACAGGTTTTTTACGAGCTGCTGGGTAATGGTGGAGGCTCCGCGAGTGCGCTCACCTTCCATATCCTCTTGAGCAGCGATTTCGATCTGGTGCCAATCGAATCCATGGTGGTGGTAGAAGTGCGCGTCCTCCGCGGCGACTACAGCGTGCTGGAGATCGGGTGCCACTTGGCTGAGCGGAATGAATTTGTAGCGTTCGTGATACGGCGTGTGGTGAATCCAGGCCTGCACGCGGCGCTGGATGTGCACCACGGTTGTCGGTGGGTCGATCCAGCGGGCGGCCACAAGGATCAGCGCGGCAAGCGACCACAGAAGCACCAGGCCGACAACAAGCCTTCGAACAAAGGATTTGAGGAAGCCTGTGCGAAGTGGGGTCTTGGCTTGTGGGTTCGGCATTACTGTCACTCAGAATAATAGCCCGGGGCTGGTTTGCCGGTACGGGATAACAATTCTGAGGTTAGGTATTTCTTGACTCCAATGCTTCGAGCGCCCCGATTGCACTGCAGAAAAAAGCGGCACACGTAAGTGTGCCGCTCCGAAGTGGACGCTAGCGCTCTAACCTCCTCCGTTAGGACCGTTGTGGCAGTCATAGCAGTTGAATTGATGACCAGCGGGGAAGGTCTTGTTGCCACCTTCGCCGGTGAACGTGCGGGCCACTTTCGCAACTGAAAGGGGCAACCCTCGGTAGTCCGATCCGTGACAGTAGGCACAGGTCTGGTGGCCGTGTCCATCCACGTAGTCGGGATGAGCGTTGACCCAGGCTTGGCCAATGATGTGAATTCCGTGCGGCCCACCGTTCGCAGTGGCGGTCAGACTGCTGGTGTGGCAAACCGCGCACTCCGTGATCCGGGCTGCGTATTTCTGGAGCGCGATTGGTTCAACGTTATCGTTTGCCTTCAGGCTGGGAAATTCCGCGTGCGGCGAACCGTGGCAGCCTGAGCAGAACACACTGCCGTGGCCCGAACTGTAGCGATACAGATCGGAGCCCGGGATGGGTACATTGGGGTTGGTGGCAAACGTCTGGTCGGTAGTCTGGCGCCACAGTCCGTTGCTGTCGAATGTCGTGGTGTAGCGCTGGCTGTTGTTGTGGCACATCTGGCACGACGGCTCGATGAGCCAAGGGTTGCGGGTGGCATCGCCAACATGGCTTACGGTGCCATGGCAGCTCTGGCAGTCGACCTTGTTCATCGCGCCGCGCTTGCACTGGGTGGTCGGTCCGGGATGGCACAAGTAGCACGAGTTCAGATCGTCCGGATTCTGATCGAGAGGCAGACCGGTGGCCGGATTGTTCACCGGACCGTGCAACAGGTGCATATCACTGGCTTCCGCCCCGATCCCCGGGAGACCGGGCAGCGCCAGCGCGTTATCGCTATGGCAAGCGGCGCAGAGGACAGGGGTTCCGGAAACTGCTGTGCTCAACAAAGTAGATTTATAGGTCCAACCATTCGTCTTCAGTTGGCCCAAATATGGCCTGATGTCGAAGCGGTCGTCGTGCTTGCGCAGGATGTTGGCCTTCATGTCCCGGGCCGGGTCGGGATAGTTTACCCAGCCTTGGGCAGGCTCGGCAGCTGGGTCGGAACCGGAAGCATGGCAATTCTGGCAGCTCAACTCATCGCTGACGGGCAGGACTATCTTCGCGGTTGCTAATACAGCGTTGTTGGAGTCCCGTGCCACGATAATCGCCATCGGCAAGGGATTAAAAACGCCCTTGTCGTCGTAATTCATGGTCGGAATTCCGACTGCCTCCCAATAGTTCTCAGTGGTGTTGAAGGTCATCGCCTGCGGCGCCTTGCCCTGCGTCCCGTATCCGGCGAGTCCCACGTCCGGAGGTGGTGAGGCGAGAAAAAGTTTGCCCGCCCAGCTCCAGAAATTAGTTTTCTTCGAGCTGTTGGAGTTCACCGATCCCTGGGTATCGGCTGTTGCCTGGTAGGTAACGGTGACGCCGCTGGTAATCGCCACCGGCGGTTCACCCTTCTTGAAAAGCTGCGCATGAATCGTGTTGTAAGGTGGCAGGACCGAAAAAACCCTGAAATCTTTGCCATCCATGCAGTGCATGCCGAGCTCGCTCCAGGCCACCAGCGTGTAGCTGGATCCGCCGGGGATGGGTGTCTGCGATGCGGCAGGCGGTGGACTGGCGACTCCGCTGCCGCTCGAGAGCGCCAGCAGAGCAAAGGTCGCGGTGATGAGCAGTAATCTCTTCATCGTTCCGGGTTC
The DNA here is from genome assembly GCA_963734415.1 of uncultured Acidobacteriota bacterium. Taxonomy (GTDB): domain Bacteria; phylum Acidobacteriota; class Terriglobia; order Terriglobales; family Acidobacteriaceae; genus JABCZH01. The sequence continues at coordinate 106,399 of CAVTHF010000004.1, forward strand.
CTTTCTGAGGTTTTGAGGCGCGGTGGCAGGGCCACCGCGCATTAGAAAATGGCGCTACCAATTTTGGGTAGCGTGTGCAAGGTGCGACCTAGAATCAGTTGCACTTTTTCGCAATCATTATGGGCTCTCGGGTGGGCCGGTCAAGGACGCTGATCACCGATGTGTGTGACAAATGATGCAGAAGGCAGGTGCTAAGCTAGCGTGACGCACCTGCCTGAACAGGATTGAAGACAAATGACAACGTCCAATTCGAACCTCGGTCGTCATGTGTTTGGAGTGGCGACTTTGTCCCTTGGCGTCATCATGCTGGCCTGGCATGACTACAACGACTGGCCTCAGCTGCGTTACATTGTCTACGCCGCCGCCGCTGCGCAGGTTTTAGGCGGCGCAGCGATTCAGTTCCGCCGGACCGCGAAAACGGGCGCAGCCGTGCTTGGTGCGGCTTATCTTGTCTTCGTCTTACTGTGCCTGCCAGCAATCGTCACCCAGCCGCAGATCTACAATAGCTGGGGCAACTTCTTCGAGCAGTTCTCTCTCCTGACCGGAGCGGCGATGGTTTATGCGCACTTGTCATCGGCATGGTCGCCGGAAAGACTTAATCGGATCGGCCGCATTTTGTTGGGCATCTGCACCGCTTCTTTTGCCATCGAACAGGCGGTTTATCTTGGTGCCACCGCCCCTCTGGTTCCGAAGTGGATTCCGCCAAGTCAAATGTTCTGGGCGGTAGCGACCACGGTTTTGTTCGCACTCGCCGCGGTGGCGCTGCTTACGAATCGAATGGCACTGCTCGCAGCTCGCCTACTGACCATGATGGTGGTGAGTTTTGGGCTGCTGGTGTGGGTACCGTTGGTGATCTCGAGTGCCCACAATCATACGAATTGGAGCGAAATCGCCGAGACCTTCGCGATTGCTGGAACAGCATGGATTCTCGCAGAGCTCCTCGGCGAGTCGGCGCGGTCAGGGGGTTCCTTACGCGCATTTTCCGGTTGAGTTCGGTTGTGCTCATCGTCGGTGCGACGTTGATGTTGTTGTCGGCGGTAGGCGGCGCACAGAGTGCACCAAGCCCCGAACGTCAACTGTTCGACGCAGCCAATCGGGAACGGAGAGCTCAGGGTGTGCCCGCGTTGCAGTGGGACGAGTCCCTCGCCACGGCTGCCCGTAAGCACGCTTTAGAAATGGCAAAGCGGGGCGCAGTTTCACACCAGTTTCCTGGCGAAGCGAATCTTCCCACCCGAGCGCGGCAAGCTGGTGTCCGGTACAGGTCTTTGGCTGAGAATGTCGACCAAGGGCCGAGTGCCGAGGCCATCCAGCAGGCACTGATGATGTCCCCGTTGCACCGCGCCAACATACTGGATAGCGGCATGGATTCCGCCGGCATCGGCGCGGCCAAACGCGGCAGTCAATGGTTTGTGGTGGAAGACTTCTCGAAGGCAAGATGAATTCCTTCTTGATTGACGCGAGCGTACGGTGGTCGCGGGATTCCACCCTTTTCGCAAGAAACGTGGGGCACATTCGCCGGTTCAGGATGACCGGCAAATGGGGCATTTGCGCAGGTTGACGGGGGGCGGTTCCCGCAATAGACTCCAGTAGCGGCTTCTCCTCCCGAGCCGGTTTGAGGTTCTGTGACCCTAACCCTTCCACAACCTGGGATTCCCCGGCGTATCTCGTGGTTTCTACTGGCGTTGCTGGTGGTCCCATGGTTGCGCGCGTCGGTTGGGGGATCGGGGTTCAGCCCGCAAACGCGCATCGGTTACCGAATCGGAGATCAGTGGGAACCAGCCATCGCCGCCGACGGGTATGGTCACGTGTATGTGCTTTATCCGCAATACGGACGAGTGCCACCCTGGATCACCAGTCCTTTGCCTTCGATGACATTGCTGGTGAGCAATAACAATGGAATGGGATGGCAGCCGCCACGCGAGATTACCTCCCACGACACCGGTCAGTTTGATCCCCAGATTGTGATTGATCCTGCAGATCATCGGACGGTTTATGCGGCCTGGCTGCAGAACCAGAACCGGGACGCGGTAGTGGCGAAGTCAGTGGATTTCGGCCAGAGCTGGTCGGTGGTGATCGCGGACCGCGATGGCGAGGATGCTGACAAGCCGGTGCTGGCGGTGCGAGGCCAGGATGTGTACCTGGGATTCAACCGCGACGGCGAGATGCGGCTGGCGGCATCGCACGATGGCGGGGTTACTTTTGCGACCGTTGACCTAGCCCCGGAGTTGAGTCTGGTGCGCGCGTTAGGTGGCGGCGCCACGGTAGATGCAGCGGGCGGCGTTCATCTGGCGTGGGCGGGCTACACCCAGAGCAGCGCCGCACGGGGGCGAGTGAATCTGTACACCAGCCGGTCTTCGGACGGCGGTCAGACCTGGGCAACCACGCGGATGGCGACTTCGAGCATGGCTCCAGACTGCTCGGCATTTCGTTGCGAGTGGGGATTTCTGGGGGCGCAGATCACCATTGCTTCTGATGCGGCGGGCACACTGTACGCGTTGTGGAATTCGGGTACCCGGAACGAGGCTCCGCAGAGAATTTATTTTGCCTCGTCAACTACGGCGGGGGAAACGTGGTCCGCGGCGACGGATGTGTCGCTTGCGCCCAGAGGAGTGGAGCATGCTTTTCCGGCGTTGGTAGCGGGAGAAGCGGGCGACGTGCGCATCGCATGGATGGATACTCGCCGAGCTTCGCTTTGGAACACTTTTTATCGCAGCTCGAGCAACGGTGGCGCAACCTGGTCGGCGGAATCACGGCTTTCACACTATGTGCCGGGCTATCGCTATATTCGGGCCAAGGGTTATAGCTTCCCGTTCGGCGATTACTTCGAGATGGACATCGACAACCAGGGCCGCACCCAAGCGGTTTGGGGCGAAGGACTCAACTTTCGCTCTCCGGGATCGATCTGGTATAGCAGCGGCAAGTAAGATCTCCAGCACCCGCTGCTGCGGGAGAACGAACCTTCCGCAATTCCTGCCAAGCGGTCACTCTTTGTGCCTCTCAGCGGCAACAAGTAGAGGGTTGTAGCCAGAACGTGCTCCCTGCTGACCCAATCGGGCCATTTACGGGTTGCGACGGTCGAACGTAGGCTCCAAATATTCCGGCAGCGCAGCCACTTCGACAGCCTTGAGTTGTCCGCATGCCAAGCATGCCGACCAAGGAGGACAGATGGGAAAAACGGTGCGATGCCCATATTGCGTGTTAGATCATGAGTTCCGCCCGATGGTGGCGCACTTGGACGGCAGGTACATCTGCAACCGATGTGGTCATACGACACGCCCGGATGATGCGACCTATCAGTGTCGCTGCCCCAGGTGCGTAAAGCTGACACTCTCCCGCGCTTTGGTGGCGGGCTGACCGGGTGCAGGAGACGCCGAGTTGGGAACGCCATCGCTGTTGTGGGTGTACACACTATCTCAGTGATCGACCGTATCTGCCTGATTTGAAGGGTGATTGATATCACTCCGTGTGCAGAACATTGCACAGGCGATAGAGGCTTGAGACCCAAGGAAGCGTGGCCTCTTGCCGCCCACGATGGGCTTTGAGATGATCGGGTCGCGTTCGGTCAGCCTTCCCTTTCTACCCGCCGATGACAACCTTCTCGGCGGGTTTTTCTTGCCTGCGACTCATGACCTTACTGGTTTGCCCCGCAATTCTTCTCAGATCATGCTGATCAACCGGGAACTGCCGGAACACCAGATAGGTGTATTGAGAAGATCCCTGCGAGCTCCGAAGAGCCGCCCCTAGGACAAAGAAGGAAGCGGCGTGGCAGTGGCGGTCGCGGTCAAGGGGTAGTGCGCCAGGGTTCCTAGTCGAGGACCAGGCCGTTGGTCAAATCAGCGATCCGCGGGACTTTGTGTTCCAGACACCAGTCGCGAAGCCTGTCCACGATCTTTTCGGTGGCGCAGGGATCCCAATAGCTTGCAGTGCCGATTTGTACCGCGCTGGCACCGGCCAACATGAACTCAATAATGTCCACGGGAGTGGAGATGCCACCCATACCAATGATGGGAATTTTCACGGCTTTGGCGGCGTCGTAAACCATGCGCAGGGCGATGGGCTTGATGGCGGGACCGGATAGTCCGGCGGTTATGTTGGCGATGCGTGGCTTGCGGGTTTCGGCGTCGATGGCCATGGCGACGAAAGTGTTTACCAGGGAGATGGCGTCGGCACCGGCCTCCTGAGCGACGTGCGCCATCTGCGCGATGCTGGTCACGTTGGGCGAGAGCTTCACGATCAACGGGCGTTTGGAATTGCGGCGGGCAAGGGAGACGACTTCATCGAGCGAGCGGGGGTCGCTGCCGAACTGGATTCCACCGTGGGCGGTGTTGGGGCAAGAGACATTCAGTTCATAGGCCGCGATGCCTTCGCCCTCGTTCAGGATCTGGATGGTGCGTTCGTAGTCTTCGCGGGTGTAGCCGAAGACGTTGGCGAGAACCACGATGTCCTGGATCTGACGCAGCTTGGGCAGTTTTTCGTCAACAAAAGCACGGGCGCCAATGTTCTGGAGACCGATGGCATTCAGCATGCCGGCAGCGGTCTCATAAAGCCGCGGTGGGGGGTTGCCCGCCATTGGTTCCTTCGACAAACCCTTGACGACGAAACCACCGAGCTTGTTGAGATGGACGATGTCTTCAAACTCGATGCCATAGCCAAAGGTACCGCTGGCGGCGATGACTGGATTCTTGAGTTGGATGCCGGCAAAAGTTACGCTCAGGTCAGGATGGTTGGCGGACGTGGGCATCGGGAAGTAGTGTACCGCGTGAGCGGGGTGGTTCAAAACCTTGAAACGCAGAGGCCGCTGAGAATGGCCGCCGAGTTAGCAGAGAAGTGCCGCTGGTGGAGGCGGCGCAGGGGCTGCGTCTTTGCAGCAAGGCCTGTGTTAACCTGAAATCTCCTTCAATTTGCTGATTGAGGTTTCGACTTGGCGCTTCGCCTGCGTAATCAACTCCTGCTACTGACCTCGTTTTCCGCGCTCTTTACCGGCATGTTGTTTGCCGATGGCACCCGCACCTGGGAACAGTCGAAGTTTGAAGAACTGATCAAAGGCACCACTCAGGGTGTTGCCATCCGTAGCGCGGGAGGGTTGGAACTGGCGCCGTCGTTTAAGCTGCTGGCGACAACTCCATCGGCCTACATCTGGTCGATTGCGGCGGATCGTGAGGGCAATGTTTATGCTGCGGCTGGCTCGCCCGCCCGGGTGTACCGGATCACGCCTGGGGGGAAGTCCACGGTGATTTTTGAGCCGCAGGAGTTGCAGGTGCAGGCGCTGGCAGTGGATAAGAGTGGCGCCATCTTCGCAGCCACAAATCCTGATGGCAAGATCTACAAAGTCGAGCACCACGCCGCGGCGGCGGAGAAAAAATCAGCGTCGACAGTCGATCCGGAGTGGAGTTCGGCAGTCTTTTTTGATCCTGGGACCAAGTATATCTGGGACCTGGTTTTCGACGAGAGCGGCAATCTTTATGCGGCCACGGGAGACCAGGGGCAGATCTTCCGCGTCACTCCGAAGGGCGAGCATTCTGTGTTCTTCAAGAGTGATGAGTCCCACATACGGGTACTGACCTTCGACGGGAAGGGAGACCTGATCGCCGGATCTGACAGTAGCGGTCTGGTGTATAGGATTTCGCCGAGCGGGGAGGGATTCGTACTGTACAGCGCGCCGAAAAAGGAGATCACAGCGCTGGCAATCGACAAGCAAGGAAATATCTACGCCGCTGGAGTGGGAGAAAAAAGTGCATCCGGGCCGCCGAGTTTCCCGGCGGCCCCGATCTCGATTCCATCTGCGGCACCAAGCAGTGGACTGCAGGCCGGCAGCACCGGGGGCGGTGCACCTCCAGGCGGATCGCAGCCGGTGGTGATCAATGTTGCGGGTCCGGGGGCCGGTGCGGGCGGTGGGTCGGAGGTGTACCGCATTGCGCCTGATGGCTCACCCTCGCGTATCTGGAGTTCGCGCGAGGACCTGGTGTATGGCCTGGCGTTCGATTCGCAGGGTGTGCTACTGGCGGGGACGGGCAATCGCGGGCACGTTTTCGCGATCTCGGGCGAGGACCGTTTCACCGACTTGTTGAAAGCCAGCGCTACGCAGGTCACGGCGTTTGCCAGTGCTGCGAGTGGTCTGTACGCCTCCACCAGCAATTTGGGCAAAGTGTTTCTGCTGGGCGGTGCGACGGCTGCGGAGGGCAGTTACCAGAGCGACGTCTTTGACGCGCATATTTTCTCGCGCTGGGGGCGGGCGGAATTTCGCGGCGCTGGCAGTGTGGAACTTTTCGCCCGCAGCGGCAATGTGGACAATCCTGATCGCAACTGGAGTGCGTGGACAAAAGTTGATTGGGATAAGGGTGGCATGGTCAGCGTTCCGCCGGCGCGGTTCGTGCAATGGAAAGCGGTGCTGCACTCGGGCAGCGTGGCGCCGCGGGTGGACAGCGTCACGCTAAACTATCTTCCCAAGAATGTTGCGCCGGACTTTGACGATGTGACGGTGCAGACCGGAGTGCGGTATCAGTCGCTGCCCAAGGCCAGCGGTGGAGACTCCGGTGGGAGCGGGCAACCACACTTTGATGTGCAACCGCCTACGACCCACGATCGAGATTCCATTGGAGTGAAGTGGAGCGTCCGCGACGACAACGACGACCAGATGGTGTATGCGGTCTACTACCGCGGGGATGGTGAAACCCGGTGGCTTCTGCTCAAAGACAATGTTTTCGACAAGTTTTATTCGTTTGATGCGTCGCTGCTTCCCGATGGAGGCTACACGGTGAAGGTGGTGGCTTCGGATGCGCCTTCGCACTCTCCGGGGGAAGGGTTAAGCGCGGAACGGGAAAGCGCGCGCTTCGAAGTGGACACGACTCCGCCGCAGATCAATGATCTGAAAGCTGCAGTTGAAAGTGGCCGCATTCATGTGACCTGCAGCGCGTGGGACAGTTTTTCTCCGCTCAAGAAGGCGGAGTATTCGGTGGATGCGGGCGACTGGCAGTTCGTCGAGCCAGTCGGCCAGCTCTCGGATGCGAAGAGTGAGAACTACGACTTCAAAGTTGGGATAGCGGCAGGCTCGGTTGACCATGTAGTGGTGATGCGGGTTTACGACCGTTATGACAATATGAGTTCGGCTAAGACAGTGGTGCGGGCCAAGTAGTTGCTCCGGACACTCTTCTTGCGCCGCTCCGCGGCTGGGTTCATTTCCGGCTTTTCCCACGGCTTACGCCGTGGGCTTTATTCTTATGCCGCTCCGCCGCTAGAACCGGCACTTACCCTCCCAAACTTTCCTGGGTACTGACCATGTGGTCAGCCTGGCGCAATTCAGGAAACCGCCAGGCCCAGATGGCGATTACCAGCAGTGTTCCCACGCCTCCCAATACCACCGCGGGTACGGTTCCGAACCAGTGCGCGGTGAGGCCGGATTCGAATTCACCAAGCTGATTGGATGCGCCAATGAAGATCATGTCCACGGCGCTCACCCGGCCACGCATTTCGTTGGGGGTGCCGAGTTGCACCAGAATTGCGCGTATGACCACGCTCACCATGTCAGTGGCCCCGACCAGCAAAAGCGAAACCATGGAGAGGATGAGGCTATGCGAGAGACCAAAGATAATGGTGAAGACGCCAAAACCAGCAACGCACCACAGCATGGTGGGGCCAACCCGGCGCTTCAACGGGCGATGCGCCAGCAATACGGCCATGGCACCGGCGCCAACGCCGGGAGCGCTGCGCAGCAGGCCGAGGCCCCAAGGGCCAGTATGGAGAATTTCGCGGGCATAAACCGGCAACAGGGCCACCGCCCCACCCAGCAAGACGGCAAAGAGGTCCAGTGAGATGGAGCCCAGAACCACTTTTTGTTTCCAGATATAACCAAAGCCAGCGAGAACCGTTGGCAGGCTCATGGGTTCCCGCGGGCGGGGTTTCTCGCGGGCTTTGATCCTCAAAGTTGACGTGAGTGAACCCACGGCGATGAGGCTGGCGGTGGCATACACGGCGGCGGGTCCGCGAAAGAAGGCGTACAGCAAGCCTCCGACGGTCGGGCCCAGGATGGTTGCAGCCTGAAAAACACTGGAGTTCCAGGCCACGGCGTTAGAGAAATGCTCCTCAGGGACGAGTTGAGCAAGCAGAGCGCGGCCGGTGGGGAAATTGAAGCAGCGCACCGTACCCAGTAAAACTGCGACCATGTAGATGGGGCGAGGCGAGGTGAGTCCGCGGAGCGCGAAGAGCAGCAACAGCGAGGAACAAAGACCAAATCCGACATAACAGGCCATTAGCAGGCGTCGGCGATCGAGCCGATCAACGGTGTGGCCAGCCGGCAGGAAGAAGGCGATCCCGGGCAAGAACTGCGCCAAGCCAACCAGCCCGAGGTCCAGGGGTCGCTTAGTGATTTCATAAATCTGCCAGCCGATGGCTACCGATTGCATTTCGAGCGCGACCACGATGCAGAAGCGGGCGACGGCGAAGGCGGTGAAGTCGGGATACCGGAAGGCGATGCGTCCGGCGAGCCTGGGGTCGGGCGAGTTGGGCATGAGTCTCTAATGTGCCACAAAATTGATGGTGGAGGGGCGGGTCGGTGATTGCAATGCGACAATGGTGCAATCACTCAATGATTCCATGGCTCAATCTGCTGGGGTGGCTGGCGTGCGTGGTGTACTCGACCATCCCGAGCTTTTGGTTTCTGGTCCATCCGAGGGCGGAGTATTGGAGATCGAGGCGACGATCGCCCTATCTAGTATTGCTTCCGGCGTGGGTCGTAATGTGGGTGGGAATGGGGTTGATCACAGCGCGATGGCGGCGGATTGATTTGTATGCGGGCGGTTGGACTTGGGTGCCGGCATTGTTTCTGTTCGGGATGGGAATGTGGCTGTACGCACAATCGAGCAAGAATTTCAGCGCGCGGCAGTTAGGCGGCTTGCCGGAGCTGGTTCCAGGGCATCGCGAGCAGCGACTGGTGACGACGGGGATTCGCGCCAGGGTGCGACACCCGGTGTACGTGGCACATCTTTGTGAAATGCTGGCATGGAGCGTCGGGACGGGGCTCGTGGTCTGTTATAGCTTGACGGCGTTTGCCATGTTCACGGGCGGAGTGATGATTCGGATGGAGGATCGGGAGTTGGAAGCAAGATTCGGTGAAGAATATCGGCAATATAGGGCCCGGGTATCCGCGATGATACCGAAGGTGAGGGAATGATTGGCGACTCGACAGCCAGTTTTTGCATCCAACCGTGACTTTCGGCAAGATTTGAACTCATGGATCATTTAGCGCCACACGATGTGATGGTTGTATTCCTCGCGCTGGCGACTCTTCTGGCGAGCGCCAAGTTTGCCGGGGAACTGGTCAAGAAATTCAACCAACCGTCGGTTCTCGGAGAAATCATTGCGGGCATTTTGTTGGGGCCGACGGTTCTAGGCCACTACCGGCCCGGCGTGTACGCGCTGCTCTTTCCCCATGCCGGCCCGGTGGCGCTGGTATTGGACGGAATCACCGCGATCAGCGTGGTATTTTTTCTTCTCACTGCCGGCATAGAGATTGATCTGGCCAGCATTTTCAGGCAGGGCAAAAGTGCGCTGCTGGTGAGTTCGTTCGGCATGGTGATCCCGTTTGCCTTTGGATTTGCTGCGGCCGGACTGTTTCCGCAATTTCTCGGCGCCGACGATGGAACCGATCGGTTGGTCTTCGCGCTCTTTATTGGCACGGCGCTGTCCATTTCCGCCCTGCCTGTGGTTGCCCGGATCCTGATGGATCTGGGATTGCTCAGGACCGAGATGGGCACGGTGGTCATGTCTTCGGCCATGTGTGACGACCTGGTGGGATGGATTCTGTTCGGGTTGGTGCTGGGGTTGATGAATCCGCAGGCGAACGCCGGCCATGGCATTCGTCACACTATCGTTCTGGTGTTGGCGTTTGCCGTGCTCATGCTGACGGTTGGACGGTGGCTGATTCATAAGATCCTCCCCTTCATCCAGGCACATACAACGTGGCCGGGGGGAGTTCTGGGCTTTATCTTCTCTTTGACACTGGCCTCGGCGGCCTTCGCCGAATATGCCGGTATTCACGCGGTGTTTGGCGCGTTCATCACGGGCGCGGCGGTGGGCGAGTCGGCCCATCTGCGGGAGCGAACTTCGGAGCACATTCACCAGATTGTGACCAACGTCTTTGCGCCGTTGTTTTTCGCGAGCATTGGTCTGCACACTAATTTCGTGAGCAACTTCCATCCTGGTGTCACTGGCGTCATCCTAGGCGTGGCTTGTCTTGGCAAAGTGCTGGGAGCAGGCTGGGGGGCGCGGCTGGGCGGGATGGATGTGCGCACTGCTGCCGCCGTAGGGCTGGCCATGAACGCGCGCGGCGCGATGGAAATGATTCTGGGAATTTTGGCGTTGCAGGCAGGGCTGATCCATGAGCCCATGTTTGTGGCCTTGGTGGTGATGGCGCTGGTCACATCGCTCATCTCCGCGCCGGCGATCCGAATGCTGATCAGGAGAAAAAAGTCGGTCAGCTTAAAGGAGATCGTTTCCAGCCAGCTATTTTTGCCTAGTCTGACCAGCGACACCAAGAACGGGGTGCTGCAGGAGATGTGCAACGTAGCGGCACCTCTTGTGGGCAATGCTCCTGAGCGCTTCTTCCGCCTGGTGAGTGAGCGTGAGCGTGTAGCCAGCAGCGGCTGGCGCTCCGGTGTGGCGGTACCTTATGCGCGCGTGGATGGCCTGCTTCGTCCAGTAGTAGCGATAGGCAGAACCGCAAAGGGAATCGATTTTGGTTCGCGCGATGGGCGGCCGGCTCGACTGATCGTACTGATTCTTACCCCGGACAACCAGTCTCAGCACGATCTGCTGGCCGACGCTGGCCAGCTGTTCAGCCAGAGAGAAATGGTGGACCGAGCGCTGGCTGCGAATAGTTTTGTGGAGTTGGTGGCAGCCTTGAATGCACCCGTGAGGTAGTGGAAGGTGCCAAATGCGCTGCCACGTTCACCACAGGCTCGGAATAGCAGAGAACCTGCGAATGCGGGTTAGATGACACAGCAAGTGTTTGAAGCTAAATAGGTTGCCAGGTTAGCCACGAATCACAGGAAAGTCCTTGACCCCGGCCGAAATCTGCGGCAGTCTCCCCTGCGTACAAATACTGTGGAGGGACTATGGCAAACCTTACAGCTCGGCAAGTGCTCAAGCACCTGTGGTTTGATCTGGCCGTGTTCACTCTACTGCTCGCGAACTTGGCGTTCGCCGAGCAGGGCAGCATGGTGCCGACACTGGTCAACTTCAGTGGCACGCTGATCGATGTGAATGGTAAGCCACTCAGCGGTACTGTGGGCGTGACCTTTTACCTATACAAAGACCAGCAAGGTGGGGCGCCGTTGTGGCTTGAGACCCAGAACGTGCAGCCAGACAAGTATGGTCACTACGCAGTGATGCTGGGCGCGAGCAAAAGCCAAGGATTGCCGACCGACCTGTTCGCTTCGGGGGAAGCGCGCTGGTTGGGAATGCAAGCAGAAGGTCAAGCCGAGCAGCCGCGCGTAATGCTGCTGTCGGTACCTTATGCGTTGAAGGCCGGGGACGCGCAGACCGTGGGAGGACTGCCGGCTTCGGCCTTCGTATTGTCAGTGCCGACGGAAACTGGTGGGAGCGGCGCTTCGGGCGTGTCGCGGACTGCTCTGCCATCGTCGAGCCTTGAAACGAAAGCGCCAGTAGGCGGTACTGGTACGACCGGATACCTGGCGGGATGGGTGGACAACAGTGGCGATTTGGGCAACTCCATCCTGTTTCAGAAAGGCACGGGGTCGGGCGCGATGATCGGACTCAACCAGAAAAGTCCGCTGGCGAATTTGGATGTAAACGGGACAGAGTTGGTGCGGGGGTTGTTTGAATCGGCGACCACGGGGGTAGCGACGGCCAGCAAAGGGTTCAGCTCGAATGCGACCGATCTGGAAGCTTCGTCATACAACACCAGCACGAAGAAGGCGGTGATGCAGCACTTCGAGTGGCAGGCAGAGCCAACGGGAAACAATACTACTTCGCCGGGTGCCACACTGAACTTGTTGTTCGCGACCGACACGAACAAACCTGCAGAAACCGGATTGAGGCTCAGCAACACAGGAGTGTTCACGTTTGCAACGGGGCAAACATTTCCCGGGACGGGCACCATCACGGGGGTTACAGCAGGAACGGATCTGACCGGAGGCGGTGGCACTGGCAATGTCACCCTGAATTTGGATACGGCCAAGGTGCCGCAACTAAATGCGGCAAATAACTTTGCAGGGAATCAGAGCATCACGGGGAACCTTTCCGATACCGGAAATATTACTGCCACGGGGTCAATCACAGGACAGACGGCGAACTTTGGCGCCAACAACAGCACGCAGGTGGTGAATGTCACGCAGTCTGGCGATGGCAATGGAATCACATCCTCCGCCAGTTCGGGAACGGCCCTTGCCGCTTCCGGATTCTTTGGACTCTACACAACATCCCCCAACGGTTTCGGCGTCTATTCCAGCACTACGAGCGGCCTGGCGATCTTCGGGACTTCGCAGGCAACTGCTGGCAGTTCAGTGGAAGGCTACGCGGGCAGCAGCGCGTCGGGCGCGACGACAGCTGGCGTCCTGGGTTATTCGGTCACGCCTGGCGGTGTCGGCACCTACGGGCTGTGGACCTTGGCCAGTACGACTGGGGTTGGGACGGGAAGGACCGGCGTGTGGGGCGATTCAAACACCGGAAATGGTGTGGCTGGAACCTCCGATAGTGGGATTGGAGTCTCCGGTCTGAGTGCCGGCGGAGTCGGGGTCTACGGCGCCTCGACGGGAGGGGGGCTGGCAGGACTATTCAGCGGAAACGTTCAGCTGACGGGGAAAATCACATCCTACAACGGCGTAGCGACGGTCGCGAATGGGGTTCCCAGCATTACCTTGCAGCTTCAGACTTTCTCCAGTGGCGGTGGAATTAGCAACACGAACTTGTTTACGCCTGCCGCTGACGGTGTGTTCCGCATCACCGCCTTCCAGGAGTGCACGGGCACCAGTGGGGGTGCTTCAAAGTTCGTCTTGAGCCTTTCGTGGACTGTGCCGGCCAGCGGCTCCCCGAATACGCTGGGCTTCGGCCAGGTTGCTGGAGGAGGCTGCGGCGGTTCTTTTCCGAGTTACGCGTCGGGTTCGATTGTGGCCCATGTGAAGGGTGGTACGACTATGCAATACAACTACCCCGCCATGGACGCGCCATTCCAAACCACGATTTTGATTGAACAGCTTTTGTGAACATCGGGGTGGCCAGGCCCCGGTGAGCCCTTCGGATGACGGGTCCGCCATACTGGGCCAGCTAGGGTGAGATGCCTGGTCTATATCCAAAACCCAACCAGGCCGGCACAGAGAAGCCTCGCCGGCGCGTTGACTTGCGGTCGACGCGTCCGTAACATCCAGTGCGAGAGGTTATCTCCGGTTGATTGGCCAAACCATCTCGCACTACCGCATCGTCGAGAAGCTGGGCGGCGGCGGCATGGGCGTTGTCTACAAGGCGGAAGATACTCGGCTAAACCGGTTTGTGGCCCTGAAATTCCTGCCTGATGAAGTGGCGAGAGATCCCCAGGCCTTGGAGCGCTTCCGGCGGGAGGCACGAGCGGCGTCGGCGCTTAACCATCCCAACATTTGCACCATCTACGACATCGGTGAAGATCAGGAACGCCACTACATTGTGATGGAGTTTCTGGAAGGCAGCACGCTGAAATACCGCATCGAGGGGAAGGCTCTTTCGGTGGAGCAGTTGGTGGATTTCGGGGTGCAGATTGCGGATGCGCTGGATGTGGCGCATACGGCGGGAATTGTTCATCGCGATTTGAAGCCGGCAAATTTGTTTATCACCAAACGCGGGCAGGCGAAGATCCTGGATTTCGGGTTGGCAAAAGTGGCCGGGCAAATGCCGGCGCCTGCGGCAGCGAGCCTGGCAACGGCGGCGGTGGATCCGGCGAATCTCACCAGCCCGGGCAGCACGATGGGGACGGTGGCCTATATGTCGCCGGAACAGGCGCGCGGCGAAGACTTGGATATGCGCACCGACCTGTTTTCGTTCGGCTCGGTGTTGTATGAAGCCGCCACGGGCCGGCAGCCGTTTACCGGGAATACTTCCGCAGTGATTTTTGACGCGATCCTGAACCGCCCGCCGACAGCGCCGGTGCGGCTGAATCCCGATTTGCCGGCGGAGTTGGAGCGGATCATCAACAAAGCGCTGGAGAAGGACCGAGATCTGCGTTACCAGGTGGCTTCGGAAATACGCGGGGACTTGAAGCGTTTGAAGCGCGAGATTGATTCGGGGAAAAGTTCGGCGGCCAGCGCGGTGGTTCCAGCGATGATGTCGGGACCGGTTGTCGCGCCGTCTTCGGCGATTTCGGGGGCGTCGTCGGCCGCTCAGAGTGCGGATTCGCGAGGCTCAGCTGCGGGGTTGGCCGCACCGGTTCAATTCCCAGCCCGTCGGTATGGGGTTGTGGCAGCCGTCGCCTTGTTGATTATTCTGATGGCGGTCGGGGCTTGGTATTGGCGGAGCAAAGCGAGTGCTTCGCAAATCGAGTCTATTGCGGTGATTCCCTTCACCAACTCGGGCGGCAATGCGGACGCCGATTACCTGAGCGACGGTCTGACTGAATCCTTGATCACCAGCCTTGCCCACGTGCCACAGTTAAAAGTGAAATCGCGGAACTCCGTGTTCCGTTACAAGGGTAAGGAGGTTGACGTTCAAAAAGTTGGGAACGAGTTGACCGTAGATGCCTTGCTGACTGGCAGAGTGATACAACGCGGAGACACGGTCCAGGTGAGCGTGGACCTGACCGGCGTAAGAGACAACACCGAGATCTGGGGTGAACAATACGAGCGCAAGGCCTCGGACATCATCGCCTTGCAGCAGCAAATCGCAGGCGACATTGCGGAGAAACTACGCTCAAAGTTGAGTGGAGCCGAGAAACAGCAAGTAACCAAGCAGGGGACACAGAACCCAGATGCCTATCAGCTCTATGTGAAGGGGCGTTACTACTGGAACAAGCGCACCAACGCCGATATCAAGACGTCGATTTCCTACTTCAATCAAGCCATCGACAAAGATCCGGGCTATGCGCTGGCATACGCGGGGCTGGCGGATGCCTATGGGGTGCTGAGCAATTTTGGCGCCGCCCCTGATGACGTCATCCCCAAAGCGAATGCTGCGGCCGAAAAAGCCCTGGAACTCGATCCCACCCTGGCACGACCACATGCGAACCTGGGCGCCAACAAGATGGAATACAGTTGGGACGCTGCCGGGGGAGAAGCTGAGTTCAGAAAAGCCCTGGCACTCGACCCCAGCGATGCCACTGCCCATCAGTGGTTTTCCGAAGCGCTCGCCTACATGGGTGGCCGGGCGCAGGAGTCAATTGACGAGGCCAACCGCGCCCATCAACTCGATCCCCTATCGCCGATCATCGAACATGCACAAGCGGAGGCTTACGTCTACGACCGCCAATTTGATAAGGCAATCGAGGTGGAGAAGAAGGTCATCGCTGACAATCCAAATTTTCCTGCGGCGTATGGCGGCTTGGCATATGCGTATTGGGGTGAGCGCAAATATCCGCAAGTCATCGAGGAAAACAGAATCTACGCCCAGGTCGGGGGCGACAGGAATTTTGCTGAAGTGGCCTCTGCCATGGACCAGGGCTTCCGCTCCGGGGGATGGCCGGGAGCTCTGCGCAAGGCCATCGAAGTTTCACTTGCCCAGCGCAAAGCCAAGACGGAGTACATTTCTCCGTACATAGTCGCGAGCTATTATGCCGATCTAGGCGACAAGGACCATGCCTTCGAGTGGCTAAACACGGCCTACCAGGAACACGATGTCTTTCTATTCGGGATTCGAGTCGACTTTTCGATGGACGCTTTGCGCTCGGATCCGCGGTACGTCGAACTGGTCAAGAAAATTGGGTTGCCGCAGTCAGCGGGGGTGCAATGATCGGCCAAACTATCTCGCACTACCGCATCGTTGAGAAGCTTGGCGGCGGCGGGATGGGTGTGGTGTACAAGGCCGAGGACACTTCCCTGGGCCGCTTTGTTGCGCTGAAGTTTCTTCCTGATGATGTGGCCCAGGACCCGCAGGCATTAGAGCGTTTCCGGCGCGAGGCGCGGGCAGCGTCGGCACTCAACCATCCCAACATCTGCACGATTTATGAGATCGGTGAGCATGATGGCAAACGCTTCATCGCGATGGAATTCCTGGAGGGGTTCACGCTGAAACACCGCATCGCGGGGAAGCCGGTGGAGACCGAGGTGCTGCTCGGGTTGGCGATTGAGATTGCCGACGCGCTCGATGCGGCTCATGCCAAGGGAATCGTTCACCGCGATATCAAGCCTGCCAATCTATTCATTACCGAGCGCGGCCATGCCAAGATTCTGGATTTCGGGCTAGCGAAGGTGGCAGTGGCAGCCGGTTCATCGAGCCAGATGGGATCGGCAAATACGATGACAGCGGCCGACGAACAGCACTTGACCAGCCCCGGTTCCACGCTGGGCACCATCGCGTATATGTCTCCGGAGCAGGTGCGGGGGAAAGAATTGGATGCGCGGAGTGATTTGTTCTCCTTCGGCGCGGTGCTTTATGAGATGGCAACTGGGATGTTGCCCTTCCGGGGAGAAAGCTCGGGAGTTATTTCGCGCGAAATTCTGGACCGTGATCCGGTGCCGGCGGTGCGGCTGAACCCGGACCTGCCGCCCAAGCTGGAAGAGGCCATTAACAAGGCGCTGGAGAAAGATCGCGAACTCCGCTACCAGCACGCCGCCGACCTGCGGGCTGATCTGAAGCGGCTGAAGCGGGAAATGGACACGCGACACGGGGCACGGACAAGTTCGGGAACAGTGGCGGTCGCGCCGGACAGCGGTCCCCAGGGGATTCCGTCGGCCCCAGTCTCGGGGTCCTCGCCTGCAATGGCTCCATTGCAATCCTCGGGTGCAGTGAAAGTTGCTGAAGCGCCGGCGGTAGGGCAGAGGCAGCTCTGGAAAATATTGGTTCCTGTAGTAGTGGCCGGGGTGGTCATTGCGATTGCGGCGGGGATTTGGTATTGGCGCGGGCGGTCGAACGCTTCGCAGATTGAATCCATTGCCGTGATTCCGTTTTCCACCTCGGGGGGCACAGCCGAGACGGATTATCTGAGCGACGGCCTCACGGAATCTTTGATCAATAGCCTGGCCCACGTGCCGCAATTGAAAGTGAAGTCCCGCAACTCGGTGTTCCGCTACAAGGGTAAAGAAGTTGATGTTCAAAAAGCCGGGAAAGAGTTGACGGTGGATGCGTTGCTTACCGGCAGAGTGGCGCAGCACGGGGACATGATTCAGGTGAGTGCTGAAGTCACCAATGTGCAGGACAACACGGCGATCTGGGGTGAGCAGTATGAGCGCAAGGCGTCGGACATCATTGCATTGCAGCAGCAAATTGCCGGTGACATCGCACAGAAACTGCGTTCGACGTTAAGCGGAGAGGAAAAACAACAGGTCACCAAGCAGGGAACGCAGAATGCAGAGGCCTATCAGCTATACGTCAAGGGCCGCTACTACTGGAATAAGCGCTCGGCGCCTGATCTCAAGACAGCGATTTCGTACTTCAATCAGGCGATTGATAAGGATCCCGGTTATGCGATGGCATATGCGGGGTTGGCGGATGCGTACAGCGTGATGAGCAGTTATGGTTTTGACCCCAGCGACGTCGTACCCAAAGCGATTGCTGCGGCCGAGAAAGCCCTGGAGCTCGATCCCACTCTGGCGCGGCCGCACGCGGACCTGGGCCTCATCAAGATGCAGCACGACTGGGAATTTGCCGGTGGCGAGGCCGAGTTCAAAAAAGCCATGCAGCTTGATCCGAGTGACGCCACCGCCCATCAATGGTTTTCGCAATCCCTCGCCTACATCGGTGGCCGGGCGCAGGAGGCGACCGATGAAGCCAACCGGGCACGCCAACTCGATCCGCTCTCCCCAATCATTGCCCACGCACAGGCTGAAAACTATATCTATGCCCATCAATTTGATAAGGCAATCGAACTTTACAATAAGCTCCTTGCCGACAATCCTACGTTCGGCCCGGCCCACCTGGGTTTGTCCACGGCATACTTCGGTGAACACCAATATCAGAAAGGGATTCAGGAATTGCAAAGCGCGGGTCAGGCAGTGGGTGACAAGAGTACGGCTGAGGTTGCGGCGGCGATGGATGGGGGCTTCCGATCCGGGGGATGGCCGAAGGCTGTACAGAGGTCAATCGAAGTCTCGTTGGCGCAGCGCAAAGCCAAGACTGGCTATGCATCTTCCTATGGAATCGCGCAGGCGTATGCAGATTTGGGCGACAAGGACCGCGTGTTCGAGTGGCTCAATACGGCATACCAGGAACATGATGTGTTGATGGTGGGGCTGCGGACGGACTTCAGTTTTGATTCCCTGCATGCTGATCCTCGATATGCCGAGTTGGTGAGGAAGATCGGGTTTCCGCAATAGGACTGGCTCAATAAGAAATGCCCTCCGGTTTCGCGGAGGGCACTGGTTGTTGGTGTGAGACTCTGCGGGAGAAATCCCGCTACTGCTTGTCGTAGACTGCAATGCCTTTGATCTTTTTTCCCTTGGCATCGGTTCCGCTGGAATTGACGGTGCGGCTTTTGCCATCGGAGGAGACCACAATTCGACCGCTGATAGTAACCTTGCCGCCTTTCTTGGCGGCGAAGTCCATGGTGTGGTCATTTACTGTCTTGTAGGAACGCGCGTCGGAACCGGAATCGCCGGTGACGGGATAGTCTTTTCCGTCGAACTTGCCGGTCCACTCGTTGTGGGTGGCACTGCCGTCGGCGGCGGTGCCATCGATGGTGACTTTTATGCTGTCACCGGCGGCCTCGTAGGCAACGGTATTATTCTTGGTTGTTCCCGCGGCTAACTTCGACTTGGCTTCGTTTAGCTTCCAGGTGCCCATCTGGGCGTCGCTGGCGAAGCAAACTGCCGCTGCAAAAAAGCAAAGCACTGCCGTCAACATCATAGTTCTTGGTTTCATAGTTCCTCCTGATTGGGAAGCGAATCAATTGGACTGATTGGGTACGGGCCATTCTAGTGCGGCCCGGCGGGTTCGGCAACTCGCGTGGCGAAGAATAGGCTCTTGGCCCTACTTTAAGCCCGTCACCACGTAAGCCTGCGACGTAAGCTGGCCATAGCGATACACGTAAGCAGTCCCGTCCCTTGAAAACAAAGGCTCGCCAACCGTCGAAAATCGTGCGCCTGGGTCCGTACCAAAGGTTCTCCAGAGGTCCATCTTTCCGGTCACGGGGTTCACGGTGTAGACTTTCGCAGTCTTCTCGGTGCGCCTGGTAGTCACGTACACGGATCCCCCATCGGGCGACCAACCGGTCACGTAGTACTTCGAATCGAGTCCCGGGATGAGGCGGATACCACTGCCGTCCAGGGGCCAAATCCCCCATTTTCCATCGGGGCCCAGCACAGCGGTACTTCTGCCGTCTGGCGAGAGGCGCACGCCGGCAATGCCCTCGGGAGTAACGGGCTTGGAATCTCCCGTACTGAGGTCGATCGTGTAATCGCGCTCATTGTGACCAGCTTCAATGCCAGAAGCCAGCAGGTGCTTGCCATCCGGCAGCCAGCTGACCGCGGCATAATTCACGGAATCATGAGTAAGCACCCTGGACTGGCCGGCTCCGGCCGGTATCAGGCTCAAAGGGCCACCTTTCGGCGGTTTCGTGATCACCCATTTGGCGTCGGGCGACATGGCCATGCCAACTCCTTCACCCATGGTTACCGGCGGCGAACCATCCGTATCTCGCAAGAACACAGTGTAGTTAGGTCCACCGGCGTTGCCCACTTCATAAAAGAGGATTTTCTTGCCGTCGGCGCTGATATCGCGAAGCACCGGCCAGTCGAACCATCCCAGATCGTGCTCCTGTTTTCCGTCGCGGGAGATACCGCGAATCCCGGCGCGCGTCTGGTGAGTGACGGCCAGCGCAGTTCCATTGCGCAGGTCCTCCAGCCACATGCCCCCGGGTACATTGGTGATCGTCCGCAACTTGCCTGAAAGGGTGACGGCGCGCGGGTTGGTGGCGGAACCGCTGATGGTTGAAGTAAACCAGATCTCATCGCCCGCCGGAGACCAAACAATGCCCTCGATTGACTCCCAGCCGGAAGAAAGTTTCTTCTCCTTGCCGGTACCATCGGCGGCAATCACGGCAATAGAACCCTCATCGTCGCCCTCGGGATTTTCGTGGTCGGCAAAGGCGATCCATTTTCCGTCCGGCGAGATTCTGGGGTCACTGATCCAACCGACGCCGTCGAACAATACTTTGCCAAGGGGATATTCCAGATCCCAGTGGCCGGTTTCAGGAAAATAATGGACCACCGCCAGGGCTTCGCCATTGGCTGCCCAATCGGCGGCCAGTACGTTATCCAGCAGCTCACGCGGGGTGCCTCCACTGAGCGGAACCCGGGCCAGCGTGCCGTATTTCAAGTGCGCAGTGGGGTTTGTGGTGTTCAGCCGGACTGCCAATTCTCCGTTTCTGGAGATGGAAAGCACCTCGGCATCCTTCAGACCGAGTTCGCGGGCTTGAGGATCGTCAGCGCGAGTCAGGTAGAGTTGCTGGTCGCCGCCATCCCACACCGCGCTGTACACGATGCTGCCGTCGGGCGTAAAGCGCGCGTGCCCTATCGAACCCAGGCGAAAGGTAATTTGCTTGTATTCGATCAAGGGTGGGGTGGCGCCGCGGCCGAGCCACCAACCAAGAGCGAGCATGACCGCCGCAAGAGTGATGCCGCCGGCTAATGCGAGAGGCAGCCTGCGCCTGCTTGGCGCTGTTTCAACCGGCGTCGTCTTCGCCGTGGTCGCCGAGATGCCAGAAAGATGTTCGAGATCGAAGGCAATATCACTGGCGGAGTGAAAACGAGCCTCGGGGTTCTTCTCCAGGCAGTGGTGTACGATACGCTCCAACGCCGGGGAAACGTTGCGATTGGTCTCGCTCAAATCCGGTGGGTCTTCCTTCAGGATCGAACTCATGGTGTCGGCGGCAGTGTCTCCGTGAAACGCGCGTTTGCCGGAAAGCATTTCGTAAAGAATTGCTCCGAGGCTGAAAATATCGGAACGGGCATCCACGGCCAGCCCGCGCACCTGCTCGGGAGACATGTAGCCGGCAGTCCCCAGTACCATTCCTGCCTGGGTGCCGTGGCTCACGGTTGCGAGGGAAGTGTGGGCGCTGGTTTCGGCCTGAGTGAGTTTGGCCAGACCGAAGTCGAGAATCTTGAGGCGTCCATCCTTCGTGATGAATAGATTCTCGGGCTTGAGGTCGCGATGAATGATGCCTTTTTCGTGGGCAGCGGCCAATCCGAGCGCGATTTGCAAGGCGAAGTCCAGGGCCTTGCGCAGGGGGATGGGTCCACCGCGCAAGCGGTCTCGCAGCGTCTCTCCTTCAAGCAGTTCGGAGACCACGTAGGGCGTGTTTTCGCTGGTGCCAATATCGAAGACCGCCAGAATATTGGGATGGTTCAGGGCGGCTGTGGCCAGAGCCTCCTGTTCGAAACGGCGGAGTCGGTCGGAATCAAGAGACAGCGCTCGAGGCAGAACTTTGACTGCTACGTCACGTTTGAGACGAGAGTCACGGGCACGATAGACCTCTCCCATGCCACCTGCGCCTACCAGGGCGACGATCTCGTAGGGGCCGAGCTTGGTGCCGGGGGTCAGGCTCATCAGGGGGAAGGGTATCACTTTCTACGACCAGTCGGCAGCGGGACGCTCTTTCAGCCACAGAATGAAATCCATAGCTGGAGGGATGCCGCCCAGCAAGCGGAGTCTGGTTGCGCACTGGGCGCGGTGGCCATGGCTGTGCATGCAGACCTGCATCAGCGCTTCAGCGACCGAAAAACTCTTTCCCGGGATGAAAGGCGTTGCCAACCTGCGAGCCAGATCAGCTTCTTGGGCCTGAGATATCCATTGCAGCTCCTGGGTATGAGTTGTCCGGTAAATGACCGCGAGAGCTTCCAGCGTGTCTGGGAGCTGTGATTCGCTCTCGCGGGCGAATGGAAGGTCGAGGCTCAGCATGAGCCAGAACCGGTTGGCGAGGATGATGTGGTGCAGGAGCTTTCGCAGTTCTTCATCCTGGGAGGCGATATAGTGTTGACGAATTGCCCGCAGCAAGGCAGCGTTTGCGTGTCCCTTGTGCCGGACAAGATCCTGCAACATGGCGAGCATGACAGGTACTTTACCAAAGATGCGGGATAGGATTAAGGCCGAGGGCGCTGGTGAAAGAGCGTTCGACCTTGACTTTTTTCCCGATGGGAGTAGAGTTCGTTTGTTCCTGAAACAGTTCTGGAAGAGTGCGCGTGTCGGAAGTCGCAGGCACTTTCCGCGTGCGTCCCCGGGGCACGTCGTTGAAGCCTTTCTTTACGCCCCCGTTTTCGAAAACGGAATCACTTGAGCTCAAGACGATAAGGAGGGATTAGACATGGGTAAATTATGGTTGGTTGGTTGTTCGGTGTTGCTACTGGCGTCGTGGTCGCTGGCGCAGGAAAAGGCGACGTCGCAGTGGAATTGTGCGAAGTCGTCTGAGGCGCACAGCATTGATGTGGGTGACAAGGCGAATCATACGTACGCGATCACCAAAACGACTTGCACCGCCACATCAGGCGAAGTGGGTGGGGTGAAAGAAAAGGAAGGTGTGGGCACACAATTTAACGAAACCATGGGGAACACCACCACGTGGCATGGGGTGTTCGTGGTTACCGCGGAAAATGGCGACAAGATTCACTACCACTATTCCAACTCGGGCAAGGGTGTGGTGAAGGATGGACAGTTTGTGTCCGGGGGTAACAAGTGGACGATGGCAGGCGGTACGGGAAAGTTCGCCACGCTCAAGGGTGAAGGCACCTGCGCGGGAAAGGGTGATGGTGCTGGTGGCGCGACCTGGGATTGCACGGGGACGTACACGATGAAGTAGTGGTGGACGCGATTGAGATGGAGACCCGCCCCGCGCTTGGGGGCGGGTTTGGTTTGTGGAGGGTTCGGAGTTTCACTACTTCATTAAGGAGGCGAGGAGCATGTGCAGACTGGGGTTGATTGGTTGCTCAGTGTTGCTGTTGGCATCGTTGTCGCTTGCTACGAAGACGAGTACGGACGAAGAGGCGATTCGGAAACAGGATGCGGACTGGTCTGCCGCGGCGCAGAGCAAAGACTTGGAGAAATCGGTTTCGGTTTACGCAGAGGATGCGGTGTTCCTTCCCAGCGGCGCACCCATTGCAACGGGGAAGATGCAAATTCGGGATGCGTGGTCGCATTTGCTGGCCCTCCCGGGAGTCGAGTTGAAGTTTGCGCCGACGAACATTCAAGTGGCGAAGTCAAAGGACATGGCTTACGACGTGGGGACGTATCAGTTGAAAGTCAACGATGCGCAGGGAAACCAAACCACTCAGATTGGCAAGTACGTGGTGGTGTGGAAGAAGCAAGCGGACAAGCAATGGAGGGTTGTGGCTGACATTTTCAATCCAGACAAGTGAGAAGCGGGGCGTATCAGAGCGCCGGATTCGACATCATGGTGTGAGCGATTTATCCATCAGCAGGGGACCGCCGTGGTCGGCGATTGATAAGAAACCCTGCTTTCCGTTAAAGCGATGGGTTTGGTAGGAGCGCTGCACGCGGGGGACGAATCCCTGCTTGCGGAAGATGTGCTGCGAGACCTTGTTGGTGGCCTCGGTGACCGCGCGCCGATAGCCTCGGCTGGCGCCGTGCTTCAGGCATTCTGCAACCAACTGATGGGCCACGCCGCGTCCGGCGACGCGGTCGGAGACTCCCAATAGCAGGAGGTGGAGGACCTCGCCGGGGCGGGCTGCCTGTCCGCCCCAGAACTCGGTATCCAACTGGCCGAGAATATCGAAGATGGGATCGAACTTCGGGCTTAGCTTGTCCAGGCCTTCGAGCGGGGGCGAGGCGCAGTCTTCGGTCAGCATGGCGCCGACCAGTTCACCGGTGCCCGCGAGGCGCGCGACGATGGTCAGGCCCTGGGCGGCAGCGTTGGGGCAGAGCAGGCGGACGAAGGCCGCGAATTCGGGCGCGGTCAGACCGACGGCGACGGCGGGCGGATCGCGACGAGTGAAGGTCTCGGCGAGGAGTTTGACCATCGCGTCGGTCTCGGAAGCGATGTAGACTCCGTACTCGATCTGGACTGAATCGGACATGGGTCAGCGATTTAGGCCGCGCCAGAGGGGGAAGATCTTGGCTCCGATTCCGGCGAGCATTTCTGTTGCTATGGGGCCGGGGTCGCCATAGACCTCGAATCCGTTGAGGGTTGCGTTCTCGAGGATTCTCGGTACAAGTTGCTGCACTACCGGGCCGTCTATGTGGGCTTGCACGGCATTCGCATCGGCGTAGGTCTCGATCACCCGGCACTGGGTTTTATCGCTGCTCAAGTGCCATTCGTAGGCCAGGGCGCCTGGTTCCTTTTGAGTGCCGGCGATCATGGTCTCGGCAATCTTTTGGAAGGCATCGAGTTTCCCCTCGTGGATTGCGAGATTGACGTTGAAATGCACGGTAGTTTTGCTCATGCCGAAAGGCTCCTTTGAAAGCAACTCATGATTTTGTCTTAGATCGGGGCTTGGTTGGCCGCGTTACATCTTTGCCGGCAATCTTCAGGCCGGCTTTGCGCAAGCCGTCAATCAGGCGCTCCCCATATTCGGGAGGAAACCACTTCTCTATCTCCCTGCGGAGGCTAGTGGCGGCGTCGGGCCGAAGTCTGAGCAGATCCCGGAGGGCTTTCCCGGCAGCCTCCCGCTCTCCGAGCTGCCCACAGACGGCCGCCATATTCACGTACGACCCCCAGTGGCTGGGCAGATTGGCCTTGACCGCGAAGCTGAGCGCGCTGCGGTCGTCGCCCTGCCGGTAGGCGTTGTAGAAGTGGGAGTACCAGTACCATCCGGGATGATTGGGATTGAGCTGCATGGCGCGCTCGGCCAGCACCAGACCGCGTTCCCAGTCGCCGGCATAAATCAGCAGCTCGCCGAGAAAAGCGATGGAATTGCCGTCCATGGGGTTCAGCGTGACGGCCCGTTCCGCCGCATTGCGCAAACTCTCGAATTCTTTTTGAAAGAAGAGCGCTTGGGCAAGACTGCAATAGGCCAGATGGTTGGAGGGCCCAGCTTCGACGGCCCGCCGCGCTGAGGTTATTCCGTTGGTCAGCGAATCAGCGTGAAGGTTGAATCCTTGGGCGTAGTCCTGGACATGCAGGAGAGCGAGCATGGCCCAGGCGTCGGCGGAAGCAGGCGCTTTGCGTACAGCCGCTTCCAGTCCGAGCAGTGCAGCCGCCAGGTCCTCAGGGGTGACGCGCTCGAAGTAACCAAAACTGCGCAGCACAGCCTCGTAGGGACTTAACTGCTCGGGAGGGCGGGCGCGCACCGCTTCGCTCATGCTGCGGGGAAGAACTCCATTCATGTCGGCAATGGTCGAAACGATGCGGGGGACCAAGTCGTCTTGTAACTCGAAGACTGTTTCTGGACTGAAGGTGCGCTCATAGTTTTCGGCCCAGAGATGCGCGCCGTTGGCTGCATCGACGAGCTGGACTGCGAGACGCAGTTTGGTTCCCGCCTGGCGCAGGCTGCCTTCCATGACGTAACGCGCGCCCAGTTCTTTGGCGGTGGCGCGAACGTCGCCTGACTCGCTGGAATATTTCGCGGTCGAGCCGCGTGCGATCACCCTGAGGTAGGAAAATCGTGACAGGCCGGTTCCGACTTCTTCGGACAGGCCATCCGCGAGCGCTTTGAGCTCGGCGCTCGTACCCGCGTACTTGAACGGCAGCACGGCGACCCAGAAACTTTCATCTTCTCGCAAGGCGGCACGGACCGCGCCGGAGGTTGTAGCAGCCGGTGAGGCGCTCGGCATCGCCGAATTGTCGGGAATGTCCAGTCCGGCTTTGCGGAGACCGTCTACGATCTGCTCGATGAGCTCGGGGTCGTACCATTTGGCGTACTCCTGGCGCGCTGTGGCGGCGAAGTCAGGACGAAGAGCCAGCAGATCCTGGAGAGCTTTGCGTGCGTCATCTTGCCTGCCCAGCTGGCCGAGCGCGGCCGCACACAGCGCGTGGGTATGGAAGTAGCCGGGCATATTGACACGAGCCGCGCCTTCGAGCACTTCCGCGTACCTGCCCTGCCGGTAGGCGTTGCAGCATCTGGCGAAATAAAAATATCCCGGACAGTTGGGATTCAGCTGCATGGCGGACTCGACCATCTGGCAGCCGCGGTCCCACTCACCCGATGCGGCAATCAGCAAGCCCAGGTACGCTCTTACGGAGGCATCCAGCGGATTGAGCGCGAGGGCACGCTCGGCCTCGACGCGGAAGGGGATCATTTCCTTACGGAAGAAATAAACTGTCGCGAGCGCGTAGTGGCCGAGAGCATGAGTGGCGGCCAAATCCACGGCGCGCTGGGCAGCCGCCAGAGCGCGGTCCAGTGGGTTGGGCCGGGCATTGAAGCCCTGGGCAAACTCGCCGCGATAGATCATAGACAACATGGCCCAGCTATCGGCATGATCGGGAGCATCGCGGACGGCACGTTCGAGAACTTTCCCGACGGCGGCGTGTTCCTCGGGGGTTATGCGCGTGAAATAACTGAAGGTGCGGAGCACGGCCTCGGCCGGGGTCAAGTCCTCTTCCTTTTTGCTGCGAGAACGTCGCTCATGCTGCGCGGCAGAATGCCGTATTGGTCGGCGACGGTGGAGACGATGCGGGGGACGAGATCGTCCTGGAGTTCGAAGACGGCTTCGGGATTGAATGCGCGCTCGTAGGTTTCGGCCCAGAGATGGGCGCCGGTGGTGGCGTCGACGAGCTGCACGGCCAGGCGCAACTTGGTCCCCGCCTGGCGCAGAGCGCCTTCCATCACGTAGCGAGCGCCGAGCTGCTTGCCGATTACCCGAATGTCTCCTGACTCGCTGGAATATTTCGCGGTCGAACCGCGGGCGATCACCCGCAGGTACGAAAAGCGCGACAGGCCGGTGACGACTTCTTCTGAGAGTCCATCGGCGAGTGCCTTCAGTTCAGCGCTTGGGCCCGCGTACTTGAACGGCAGCACCGCGACCCAGAAGCCTTCGTTAGTACGGGTAGCGCCAGATCCGGTTGTGGCGGAAGCAGGAGATGGAGGCGCGGTTGCGGGCTTCGCCGGATCGTCGGGGATCTCCAGCCCGGCCTTGCGCAGTCCGTCGATCATGTGCTCGACGAGTTCCGGGTCATGCCGCATTGCGAGCCCGGGGCGGGCGATCATGGCGAAGTCTGGCCTCAGCTTGAGGAGCTCCTGCACCGCTTTGGCGGCCTCCTCACGCTGGCCAAGTTGACCGTAGGCGGCGGCAAGCACTGCATGCGTAGAGTGGAATCCCGGCAGGTTAATTTTCAACGCGTAGTTCAGTGCGCCGGAGTAATCCCGTTTGCGGTACGCATTGAAGAAGAGCGGAAACCAGAACCATCCGGGATGATTGGGATTGAGCTGTAGGGCGTTTTCGACCAACGCGCATCCCCGCTCCCATTCGCCTGCGTAGGCAATGAAGCTACCGAGGTGAGCGATGTTGCATCCGTCCATGGGGTTGAGCGCGAGAGCCTTCTCGGCGGCGGTTCGGAAGGCCTGAGTTTCCCGCCGGTAAAACAGAACCAGGGCCAGAGCTTGATAGCCGCGGTGGCCGGATGAGTCGAGCTCGACAGCCCGGCGCGCGGCATGAAGTGCCCGCTCCAGGGAATCAGGTTTAGCATTGAACCCCATTTGGTACTCATCGGTGATGGTGAATGACAGCATGGCCCAGGCATAGGCATAGCTGGGAGCCAGTTGGACAGCCCGTTCCAGCGCGGCCCGTGCCACCGCATGCTCCTCGGGCGAAATGCGCTCGGCGTAACTGAAGCCGCGCAACACGGCCTCATACGGCGTAAGTAGTTCGGGACTCTTGCTCCGGATGGCTTCGCTCATGGTGTGAGGCAGAATCCCATGGGCGTCGGCGACGGTGGAGACGATGCGGGGGACGAGTTCATCCTGGAGAGCGAAGACTGAATCCGGGCTGAAAGTGCGCTCGAAGTTTTCCGCCCAGAGATGAGCGCCAGTGGTTGCATCCACGAGCTGCACTGCGAGGCGCAGCTTGGTTCCCGCCTGGCGCAGATTGCCTTCCATCACGTAGCGTGCGCCGAGTTCCTTGCCGACGGCGCGCATATCAATGGATTGGTTGGCAAAGCGAGAGGTGGACGTGCGAGCAATCACTTTCAGATAAGAGAACCGTGACAAGCCGGTGATGATGTCTTCGGTTAATCCCTCGACCAGCGCAGTGAGATCGGTGTTGGAGCCGGTGTATTTGAAGGGCAAGCACGGCGACCCAGAAACCTTCCTCGGCGCGGGCCGCGCCGGAGCCAAGGGTGGAGGTAAGCTCAGGCTTGACGGGAGCCGATGTCAGCTTAGCTTCGGCAGTGATTTCGAGGCCTGCCTTGCAGAGGCCGTCGATGATTTTCTCGACCAGATCGGGCTGCCACCACTTACTACATTCTTCCCGTGCCACGGTGGCGAAATCCGGGCGCGCGGCCAGCAGTTCCTGGGCCGCGCTACGTGCTAGTTCGAGGTCGCCGAGTTGTCCGTAGGTGGCGGCCAGCGCGAGTTCGTTGCGCCAGAAACCTGGCATATTGACCTTGAGAGCAAACTCCAGAGCGGCGCGGTAATCGCCCTTGCGATAGGCATTGAAGAAGGGTGGGAACCAGTACCATCCGGGATGATTGGGGTTGAGGCTGCGGGCCTTCTCCATCAAAGCGCAGCCGCGCTCCCAGTCTCCGGAAAAAGAAATCTGAAAACCCATGTAGGCGATGGTGAAGCCGTCCATGGGATTGAGTTCCATGGCGCGCTGGGCGGCGCTGCGAAAGGCTTGCAGTTCGCGCCTGAAGTAAAGGACCGAGGCCAGGGCGTGATGGGCCAGGTGATTGGACGGCGCGGCGTCAACCGCACGCCGGGCGGCGGATAAGGCGCGTCCCAAGGGGTCGGGGCGAAGGTTGTACCCGTGGTTAAATTCTTCGCGGTAGAGCATGGACAACATGGCCAGGCAGTCGGCGTTGCCGGGGGCTTGCTGAACCGCCTTTTCCAAAGCAGCCCTCGCGCCCTCGTGGTCGGCCACGTTGACATGCTTGAAGTAGGCAAAGCCGCGAAGCAGAGCTTCGTAGGGAGTCAACTCGTTGGGGTTTCGATTGCGGAGCGTCTGGCTCATGCTGTAGGGCAGCACGCCGTGGGTTTCGGCGACGGTGGAAACGATGCGGGGAACGAGTTCGTCCTGAAGTTCGAAAACGGCTTCGGGGTTGAACGCCCGATCGTAGGTTTCAGCCCACAGATGAGCGCCCGTGGTTGTGTCGACGAGTTGCACGGCGAGGCGTAGCCGGGTTCCCGCCTGACGCAGGCTGCCCTCTATGACGTAACGGGCACCGAGTTCTTTGCCGGTGGCGCGGACGTCGCCTGACTCGCTGGAGTACTTTGCAGTCGAGCCGCGTGCGATCACGCGGAGATAGGAGAAGCGGGACAGGCCGGTGACGATGTCTTCGGTCAAACCTTCGGCCAAGGCGGTGAGATCGGTGTTGGCGCCGGTGTATTTGAAGGGCAGCACTGCGACCCAGAATCCGTCGTCGGCACGAGACGCACCGGAGGTGGCAGCCGCACCAGCACGCGAGACCGGAACTGCCACGGGCTGGGATGAGGACTGGCGGTCGAGATCACGAAATTCGTTGCTGACATCGCGGGCGGTCTGGACGCGGTGGCGCGGGTCTTTTTCCAGGCAGCGGCGGATGATGCGGGTGAGATCAGCGGGTAGGTCTGGGCGGGTGGAAGTAATCGCTGTCGGAGTGTCGCGCAGGATGGCGGAGGCCAGTTCGGCTGAAGATGTTCCTTCGAAGGGGCGGCGGCCGGTGGCCATCTCGTAGAGGATGATGCCGAGCGAGAAGATGTCGGTGCGGTGGTCGAGGGGGCGGCCGGCGACTTGTTCGGGCGACATGTAGGCTGGCGTTCCCATGACGATGCCTGCCTGGGTGTGGCCGGCCGAGGTCAGCGTGGCATCGTTGGAGCTGTCCGCGCGAATGTCTTTTGCGAGACCGAAGTCCAAAACCTTGACACGACCATCGTCGGTCACCATTACATTGGCCGGTTTCAAGTCACGATGGACAATGCCTTTTTCGTGCGCGGCAGCGAGGGCGTCAGCAAGAGCACTCGCAATTTCTACGATTTGCTCGACGGGAAGGCCGCCCTCGGGAATGCGACGATCGAGCGATTGCCCTTCGACCAGTTCCATGGTGAGGAAGTGGACGCCGTCGGTTTCCTCGACGGAAAAGATAGTGACGATGTGGGGGTGGTTGAGGGCGGCGATGGCGCGGGCTTCGCGCTGGAAAGCGGGCCAGGCGTTCGGGATCGCGGGCGACGTCGGGCGGCAGGACTTTTAGGGCGACGTCGCGGCCGAGTTTGGTGTCGGTGGCGCGATAGACTTCGCCCATGCCGCCGGCGCCGATGGCGGCGGTGACCCGGTAATGCGAGAGTGTGCGGCCAATCAGAACGAGCCTCCTGGGAGCGGGGCAGTGGTCAGGCTGCAGCCTCGTCTGGGGACGAAGGCAGCGCCGATTTTACACCACGGGGCTTGGGATGTGCCTATTGATCGAGATAGATGCGGAACAGGTTGGCCTTGGCCGAACGGCGCGTAGACACGAAGTAGTTTGGCGACACGCCAGGAGAAACGTCGTCCTGATTGACGAAACGTGCGCCGGGAATCCGCGCGAAATCCGCTTCAGTTTCGAAGCTCTTGCTGAAGGCCGGAGGCGGGGATCCGGGCTCAGTGGGAATCACGGCGGTCTTGGCTGAGGAGAAGGGAAACTGCCGCAGTGACACGTACAACCATTTGCCGTCCGGACTCCAGGAGAGTAACGGTGCCGAGGAGCGCCGGTCTCCGAACCCGTAGGCGCAGGTGTCGCATACCGTGATTGGTAGACCTCCCTCCAGCGGTATAGCAATCGCCATGGTGTTCTTGTCGCCGTGTCCACCCGGAGGGGTTGCGCCCACGAGGGCCCAGCGCCCGTCCGGCGATACGGTTTGCAACTCCATGATGGGCAAATCCGAGACCACGACCTGCCCGCTGCCGTCTTCGTTGATACGAATGATCTTCCGGGGGTTTTGCGCGCTCTGATACAAGATCTGGCCTGGTCTGCCGAAAAAGGCGCGATATTCACCTGCGAACGTAAGTTGACGTGGCGGCTGCGTGCGGTCAAGCCAGCCTACCCAGATCCCCGGCCGGGCCTGGCCCGGTTCGGCCGCGAACACCACCTTTTTCCCATCCTGCGATATTGCGAAATGGGTGAGCGCTAAACCCGGGAATAGTCGCTCCGCAGCGCCGGTGACGACATCGGTAACCCACAACTCGCCGCTGAAGTATGAGTGCGAACCCGTAACCCGCCGCAAGCAATAAACCTTTTTGCCGTCCGGTGATAGAGCCGGGAGGAACGAGTAACCCTCGGAGGTGATCTGTTTTTCGCCTGTCTTGTCGTCGTGCAACCAAATTACGGACTGTTGGGTGCCGGCGGTGGTGATGAACGATTTGCCATCCGGCATCATTGCGAGCCCCTCTTCCTCACTTGCGCCGGATGGGGTTAACTGTTGGGGTGTACCGTCGGGGAAACGTTGCCGCCAGACGTGAAAACCAGACATTCGCGTGTCCACTGTGAAGTACATCCATTTGCCGTCGGGAGACCACTGGGCCCAAGTACACGAACCTTCAGGTCCGACGGGCCGTCCCGCAGACGAGCCGTCGAACGGCACCAGCCGGCATGGTTGCCACCATTCACTGTCCATTTCCACCAGCAGCACCCACTTTCCATCGGGTGAGAGCGCGGAGCGGTGCACCATACCGTGGACGGGGTCGGGGGGAACGTAGATGTCCCGCACGTCAGTGCGGCTGGTGTTGGAGGTGGATAGCTTCATGTGTATGCCAGTCGTAATCGCGGAGAACAACAGGCGGTCGTTGCCGATCCAGCTCAAGCCTGTGGCGTTGGCCATGAACAGCTTCGGTTCCTGGCCTCCCAGCAACGGGAGTTCGTATGTGTTCCAGGTAAAACCGCTTTCTATTTGGGTGAAGTAAACGCGGCTGTCGTCCTGCGGAAAACTGATGGTCTGTTTCCGAAAGGCAGTCCTGGTGAGTTGGAAAGGTTCGCCGTTCGGCAGAGACTTGAACCAAACCTGGCCTACATTCCCGGAATTTCCAAAACTGCCGGGGCCGCGGAGAAACGCCACTAGCTTGCCGTCGTGTGAAAGCGTTGGTATTTCGGCCGCATCGTCAAAGTTTGTAAGTTGCTCCCAACGCAGGTTGGGGGTTGCTGTATCGCGGGTTAGGCGTGGCCATAACGTCCAGGTTATGGCGATCAAAGCGCAGATTCCGGCACCGCCTATGACTGGCATGAGCCAAAGCCCAGACCGTTTCCGTGGCGGGGCTGCAACCGGCACGACACCTGACGAAGTTTCGAGGCACCGCAGGTCGGTCGCCAGCTCTTTGCTTGACTGATACCGCAGCTCCGGATCTTTTTCCAGGCACTTCAGCACGATGCGCTCGAATTCTGCTGAGAGCTTCGGAGCCAAAGTCCTGGGCGCCGGCGGCGCCTGGTGCAGAATTGCGTTGGTCAATTTCGGCACCAACGAATCGCCGAATGGAAGGCGCTGAGTGGCGAGTTCGAAGAGCACCACACCGGCCGAATAAATGTCGCTGCGGCGGTCGACTTGTTCCCCCAGCAATTGCTCGGGAGACATGTAGGGTAGAGTGCCGGCGATGCCGGTGGGCGCGGATTCGATGGTCTGTGTAGTGCTGAGCGTCAACACCGCTTCCGGTGAAAGTGTCGCCAAACCAAAATCGAGTATTTTCAAACGGCCGTCGGAGGTTACGCGCAGGTTCGCCGGTTTCAGGTCGCGGTGAAGGACGCCCGCCGCATGCGCCGCCGCCAAGCCTTGCGCCAACTGAAAGCCGAGATTGACGACCTCCTTTTCGGGCAGCGCACTTGATCGCACGCGCGTGTCCAGCGAGACGCCGGGCACCAGTTCGCTGACCAGGTAATCGTGGCCGTCGAAAGTGTCGAAGTCGTGGATGGTCTGAATGGATGGATGGTTCAGCCGGGAGAGGACGCGGGCTTCGTTACGAAACCGTTTGCGCGCCGCTTCGTCGTGGAGGGCGCCGGGAGAGAGTACCTTGAGGGCGAGGTCGCGTTCCAACTTTTCGTCGTAGGCACGGTAAACCACACCCATGCCGCCGGCACCGATTTCCTCCTCGATGCGATATCGCCCAAACTTCTGGCCAACGCTCGGCATGCGCCCCTCACCCGTTGCGCGAGATGGTAGCACGTTGAGTGCCGGTGGAGGGCCAGCTTATCAGCAGTGGGCGACCGGAAATCTAGTAAAGGCTTAACCACAGAACCGGGGGGCACAGAGGGAATCGAGAGCACGAGCCGTCTACTTTCTTCGCGCTATAATGGCGCGCACGTATGCCTCTAAGTCCAGGTACGAAGCTCGGCCCCTACGAGATTGTTGCTCCTCTCGGTGCGGGCGGTATGGGCGAGGTCTACCGAGCTCGTGATACCCGCTTGGGACGGGATGTTGCCCTCAAGATTCTTCCCGACTCGTTCGCTCGCGAACCCGAGCGCCTGCACCGTTTCGAACAGGAAGCCCGCGCAGTCGCTGCGCTGAACCATCCCAACATTCTTGCCATCCACGATATTGGCGAGCAGGGTGGATCGCCGTTCCTGGTTTCTGAACTCCTGGAGGGTGAAAGCCTGCGGGCAGTGCTTGATCGCGGAGCATTGCCGCAGCGTAAGACGATTGAGTATGGAGTGCAGATCGCGCACGGGCTGGCGGCAGCGCACGAGAAAGCAATCGTCCATCGCGATCTGAAGCCGGAGAACGTCTTCGTCACTAAAGATGGCAACATCAAGATCCTCGATTTTGGTTTGGCCAAGCTGGTGCGAAACACAACCGACGGGCCGGATGGACTTACGCTCACCAGTTCTCACACCGTGGCCGGAGTGGTCATGGGCACTGCCGGCTACATGGCTCCCGAGCAGGTGCGCGGTGACAGTGTTGATGCTCGTACTGACATCTTTGCGTTCGGCGCGGTGCTCTATGAAATGCTTTCGGGGCGGCGGGCCTTCCACCGCGATACCACTGCGGAAACCATGACGGCGGTCTTGAAAGAGGACACGCCGGAACTGGCGGACGCCAGTCATCCGATTTCTCCCGCCCTCGACCGCACGGTCCGCCGCTGCCTGGAGAAGAGTCCGGCACAACGCTTTCAATCGGCGCGCGATCTCTCCTTCGCGCTCGGCACGCTCTCCGGCACTGATACTTCCGGGGCTGCACGAGCCGCGGCGGCTACGCCTCGTCGTTTTTCCATCGGCCTGTGGCTCGGCATCGCACTGGCTGTGGTGGCGGTTGCTGCGGTCACTTGGTTCCTCGCTCGCCGTCCGGTGGCAACTGGGCGCATGCAATTCGCCATCCCGGTTCCCGGGGAGGTCAGCCAGATGGCGCTGTCCCGCGATGGCTCGATGCTGGCGTTTGTGTCGCCCGACGAAAACACCGGGCTGCCCATACTCTTCATCCAGCGCATCGGGTCGTCCGTCGCCACGCCGTTACCGGAAAGCCAGAACGCGAGTTTTCCCTTCTGGTCGCCCGATGCGTCCCATATCGCGTTTTTTGCCAACGGCAAACTGCAGAAGATGGCGATCTCAGGCGGCACAGCACAACCCGTTGCGGATGTTGAGGCGGCTCGCGGCGGAACCTGGGGGCGACGGGACGTCATTGTTTATGCTCCTGCGGCCGGAGGTGGGCTGTGGCGTGTGAATGCTGACGGCAGCGGGGCTGCGCCGCTCGCCGACACAATACAGAACGGAGACGATTCCGCCCGTTGGCCGGTTTTTCTTCCCGATGGCAATCATTTCTTGTTTTGGTCCGGAAACTTCGGCGAAAATCCGAACGACCGCACCACCGGCATCAATATCACTTCGCTGGATGGCAAGGGGAGGCGGTTGGTCACCGTCGCCCATTCAAGTTTCGGCTACGATGGCAGTCATTTGATTTACGCCGACGATCACCAGCACCTGGTCGGCGTAGCGTTTGACACCTCTACCGCAACGGTTTCTGGAAGCGCGACCGTGATCGGAAGTATTGTCGGGTTCCAGCCCGCCACCTGGTGGGCTTCGCTGGCGGCCGCTGAGAACGGCACTCTGATCTACGACTCGAGCCCGGGTTCGTCGGTGTCCGTCCTCACTTGGATGGACCGTACGGGCGGGCAACTCGGACGGGTCGGGGATCCGGGGATCATGGCCAATCCCGTGATTTCGCCAGATGCCAGCCGCGTCGCACTCGACATCAGCGACAGGAAGGGAAACAACGTTGACATCTGGCTCGAAAACACGAATGGAGCCGGCAACACGCGTTTTACGTTTACACCCTCCGAAGACACTGTGGGTGTGTGGTCGCGAGATGGGAACATGGTGGCCTATCGCTCAAATTCCAACGCCGGCTCGAAGCTGTTCCTGAAGCGCTCCAATGGCTTGGAACCGGAAAAACTGTTAACACAGATCACCGCCGCGGATGACATTCTGCCAAATTCCTGGTCCTTGGACGACCGGCAGATCCTGTGCACTCATCAGATTGACTCAGGTAACTTCCTTGAATTGGTGCCGGCCAGTGGCGGTGCCGCGGTGCCGTTTCTTCACAGCAAGGGCAACGTGGTCAATGGGATGATCTCGTCCGACGGGAAATGGGTGGCATACGCTTCGGATGAATCCGGGAACTCTGAGATCTACGTGACCACATTTCCCGGCGCCGCGGGAAAATGGCAGGTATCGCGCGGGGGTGGCACCGAGCCACGTTGGCGCGGAGATGGGAAGGAAATTTTCTACATCTCACTCGGTGGCATGTTGATGGCGGTTCCGGTCAGCGCCGACAACAGCTTCTCGACCGGCGCGCCAGTGGCTTTGTTCCAACTTCATGGACGGGCGACGATTTCCTCGACTGATATCTTCACTTACGATGTTGCCAAAGATGGCAAACGCTTCCTGGTAAACCGTTACGTGACACCTGAGCACGTTGCGCCGTTAACCATCTTGTTAAACGGTGCGAACGGCACTCCGTAACTTCAGGCTGGTTTGATTCGAGTGTAATAGTTTTGTAATTGTGTCTAAGATCACCGCGACAGACACCAGCCCAGAGCTACGCTCCCCATAGGAACCAATATGGAAGTTCACCCCAAGGGAAGTCACGCTCGCATCCTGCTAAGTTCGGTCTTCGGGCCGTATGCGCAAGACGATGAATTTGGCAGCCGCTCCATCAATCCCATGGAGCTCTATCACAATCAGGTCACCCGTGCCCAAGGCAGTTTCTCGCTGCGCATGTTCCATCGCTCCTGGGGCATCATGATGATTCAGGAAAACATTTCGGCGCCCTGCAGCGTGCTGGATTTTCCCACGCGTGAAGCCTTTGCCCGGGAATTGACCACGAACCTCTATGACATTGTTGGGATCTCTGCCATCATCGTGAACGTTAAGAAGGTGCGGGAGATGTGCCGGATGGTGCGAGAACTATCGCCAAGTTCGGTGATCGTGGTGGGCGGACACGTGGCTGCGCTTCCCGGCTTGGAATGGATGATCGATGCCGACCACATTGTGCGCGGAGAAGGGATCTCCTGGATGCGGCAGTATTTGGGGGAAGACGAGCATGCGCCGATTCGCCATCCTGCGATTGTTTCCGGTTTGCAGACACGCATCATGGGAGTACGCCTTCCGCAGCGACAAGGCGGGACGGCGGCGACCATCATACCGTCGGTGGGTTGCCCGATGGGCTGCAACTTCTGCACCACGTCTGCTTTTTTTGGCGGCAAAGGAAAGTTCGTCAACTTCTACGAGACCGGCGATGAACTCTTCGAGGTGATGTGCCGGATCGAATCCGAGCTCAAGGTGAATTCCTTCTTTGTGATGGATGAGAATTTCCTGCTCCACCGTTCGCGTGCCATGCGGCTGCTGGAGCTAATGAAGCAGGCCGGCAAGAGCTGGGAGCTTTCGGTGTTTGCTTCTGCCAACGCCATCCGCAAGTACACCATGCTGGAACTGGT
Source organism: uncultured Acidobacteriota bacterium (assembly GCA_963734415.1). GTDB lineage: Bacteria > Acidobacteriota > Terriglobia > Terriglobales > Acidobacteriaceae > JABCZH01. Next base: position 143,488 of record CAVTHF010000004.1, read on the forward strand.
CGAACTGGGCATTTCGTGGGTATGGATGGGTTTGGAGTCACCCAAGTCCAGCTACAGCAAGTTGCAGAGTACAGACATCGGGCAACTCACGCGACAGCTGCGCCAGCACGGTATACGAGTGCAAGGTTCGACGATCATTGGGCTGGAACACCACACGCCGGACAACATTGTGGGGGAAATCGAATCGGCGGTCGGATACCAGACGGATTTCCACCAATTCATGCTCTATACCCCGGTTCCGGGCACGCCCCTTCACCAGGAAATGGCCGAGCAGGGCCGTTTGCTGACAGACATTGACTTGGCCGACATCCATGGGCAGTACAAATTCAACTTCCGGCACGGCGCAATCTCCCGCGAGGATTCCAAGCGGTTCCTGGATTGGGCGTTCTGGCGGGATTTCGAGCGTAACGGACCGAGCCTTTATCGCATGTGCCAGACCATGCTTCAAGGGTGGCAGCGTTACAAGGACTATCCCGACCCGCGCGTCCGGGAGCGGTTTACGCGTGAAATGAAGAAGCTCAGCAGTGTTTACAATGCAGCGCTTTGGGTGATGGAGCGAGAATTCAAGAAGGTCAATCGCAAGGTGAGTGACCAGATTCACCGGCTGCGACGCGAAGTCGAAAAGGAGTTTCCGGTGGTTGCCCGGCTGACGGCTGCGTCGCTGGGCCCCATCTTATTGTGGTCTACCCGCCGGGAGGAGAATCGCCTGGCTTCGGGACGCACCTACGAGCCTCCCACATTTATCGAGCGCCGCAATTGGATTCCGGCTTCATAGCCCTCCTAACTTACACCTGTGCCGGGCTACGGCAACTTGTTTTCATGTACTTACGGAAATCATTTGCGCTTATGGCAGCGATAAATTGTTTCGATTTCCATTTCTGGGTTTGATTTGTTATCACTATTTCAAAGCTAGTGGATGGCAGAGTGAACCCAATGACGCAGCCTGACGAAACGAAATTGCGAGAATTACGCAATCTAGCCACCAGCGAGGGTGACCCCACGCGGATGCTGGACATTCTCCTGGCACTCGATCGGATGGTGGTGGAACTCTCCATGCGCGTCTACAAGGTCCCGCGTCGCCACCGGTTCATCATGCGAGAACAGAATCGGCGCCTGCACGACGCGGTCCGAGAGCACTTACCCAGGCTGGCGCCAGCGCCCTAAGCCGTCCCTCTAAGTTCGCAGGGAAACCTCTATTTCCAGTCTGATGTGACCCTCCTCACACGGACCGGTGCCCAAGGTCATGGCTTCCGCCGCAAGAAAAGCTCTCTAATCAGATTTGAGCGAATAGAGCGGTGGTGTGTTTCGATGAGCGACTGCTTGCTTGGCGCTCACGTTGCAACGCGGCCACGTTTCTGATTATTCGGAGGGCCTTATGAATCTCAGCAGGGTTTTTCTCTTTACTCTCTTCATCCTCATCATCATCCTGGCATCTGCGCTGAGTCTGCAAAGCCAGGACCAAAAGGTTTCAACCCTCATGCCGATCGGCAAGCCGGTACAAATCAAGTCCCCGCTGGGACTTCCGCCAGTGCCGATTCCAGCCGATAACCCACCCACAGCGGAGACGATTGCGCTGGGCCGGCGGCTCTACTACGATCCGATTCTGTCGGCGGACAATAGCATTTCCTGTGCGACTTGTCATAGCCCGCAGTCCGGTTTTGCCGATCCCAAGCAATTCTCCGAGGGTGTGGGAAAGAAGCTGGGAGGCCGTAACTCACCGCCGGTAGTGAACTCAGCCTATTTCAAAGTCCAATTTTGGGATGGCCGCTCTCCCAGCCTGGAGAACCAGGCGGAAGGGCCAGTGCAGAATCCAGTGGAGATGGCCAACACGCTGACAACCGTCGAACAGCGGTTGAATGCTGATCCGAGCTATCGCGAAGAGTTCGCCAGGGCGTGGGGTCCGAAGCCAATCACATATGCGATGGTAGAGAAGAGCATCGCGTCGTTCGAGAGGACAGTGGTCAGTGGCAATTCGCCGTTCGACCGCTGGAAATACGGGCACGATGAGAAAGCGGTGGACGCTGCGGTGAAACGCGGGTTCGTGGTATTTACCTCGAAGAAAAAGGGCAATTGCGCAGTATGCCATGTGGTGGGAGACAAGGATGCACTGTTCACCGACAACAAGTTTCACAACGTCGGTGTCGGCGTCGATATGGGGCAGTTTACCGACGTCGGTCTTTTTGCCGTAACCCACAACCAAGCCGACAAGGCGAAATTTAAAACGCCTTCATTGCGCAACATCGCGCAAACTGCACCTTACATGAGCGACGGCAGCTTGAAGGACTTGAAACAGGTGATTGACTTCTATATCGGAGCGGGCAACTCGAACCCCAATATGGACAAAGAAATCCACGTGCTGGACTTTCTGACCGGGGAGGAGCGCAGCGACCTGCAGGCATTCCTAAACTCACTGACGGGAGAAATGCCGCCAAACGTCGGCCCACCGGAGGTCAACAAGACGCAAGCACGGAAATAGCGGCACGGCGGTTACAACTTCGCGACTGCACCGCCGGGAGCAATCCATTCGCTGAGAGGATGTAGTCCGCCACAATCCAAACATCGGGTGGCGGCAAACCGGGCGCCACAGTGCGGACAGACACCCTGGGTTTGAAAAGTGTCGAAGGGTTGGCCGCATTGGCCGCACTTCCAAAAGTCTCCCACGGGTGGCGCGGTGTTGCAGCGGGGACAGGCGAAGCCATCCCGACGCGGCAACTTCGCCAGACGCAGAAGGAAGCGAGCGTGCTGCAGGCCGTTCCAGCAGTTCAGCAGAAGAAATACCGCCAGAACGCCGTACCAGACCGATGCGCGCACACCGCAAGAATGAAAAAACCGACCACTGCCAGACGAAACCGATGACGGTCGCCACCATCAGGCTGCGGGCGCGTCCCAGCGCAGAACCACAGCAGGGAACGAAGAATCTGGCCGCCATCCAGGGGGTAGATGGGCAGGATATTGAAGTCAGTAGGCCAATACGTTGATGAGCCAGACCGTCGCAGCAAGGCATGGAATTGGGCATGGTCTCTGCGGCCAGTCCCAATGATTTGCTAAGCATGGCGAGCGCAGACAATACCGGGAATGAGCGCGACATTCACCAGCGGCCCGGCAGCGATGCTCCAGAGGGTGGGCCTGGACGCGGTGGCGGATCCACATACGCCACGCCTCCGAGCGGCCACAGCACGATCTGGTTCGAAGTTCCGCCAACATGGCGACAGGCCAGGGAGTGTCCGAACTCATGCATCAGCACAATGAGAAACAGCGCCAGATACTCCAGCACGTTAAAGGCAAGAGAAGAATAGCTTTTGTCGTGCCAGTTAATTTCGTAGGCAGCTACAAAGAACCACGACCAGTGCAGGAACACAGTGATGCCGGCGGCACGGAAGAGACGGATCGATCCTTGGTGGGTCGGCATGTGGGAGAGTTATAACACAGGGCTGGGTGGCAACAAATTCCTTGCAGTTGCTGCAAGGGGAAGCGAGATCACGTGCGCCCGAAGACCTGTCTCAGCAATTGCGTGGTGTGTACCGCATGGGTGGCCCTTTCGGGGAGAATCATGCCAAATGCGCAGAGATGCCCGGGAATATCCTCGTGGGGGTCACAAGCCTTGGCGTTTTCGTCACCGATTCTGCGGTCAGCTATACTCTCTGCCAATCTACTGAGACTGCCCCGGAGCAAATCATGTTGAAGATGCTGCCTCTAGTACTACTTCTGGTTTCGAGCGGTGACCAGCAATCGTCAAAACCCGCCGCACCGAGCACGTTGACCCAACCTAGTCCCGAAATGCAAAGACTGGTGAAGAGCTTTGTAGGGACCTGGTCCATCACCCTGAGAGTCGAGCCCAACGAGAAGCTGCCCAGGGGCGGGAAAGGGGAGGGTGAGGAAGTGTGGAAGCCTGGCCCGGGAGGACTTTCATTGATCGAGGATTACCATTCGACGGGCGACGACGGACAGATTTCTGGCCTGGGTGTCGCATGGTGGGACGAGAGCGCGCAGAAGTATCAAGTCACCTGGTGCGACAGCGGCAATCCCGCAGGATGCGGAATCATCAAGAACGGTGCAAAGTGGGAAGGCAGCCAAGTGGTGGCGCTGGATGAGTGGGAAACGGACGGGAAGAAGGTCATGTTCAAGGAAGTCTTTTCCGACATCACGCCGATGTCCTTCAAACAGACCCTCTATCAGGGAGAATCCGGGGGAGAACTGAAGAAGATCGAGACTATTGTGGCTACCAGGACCGCGTCACGGAGCAAATAGCGGCAACGAAGTCGTGGGGCTACGAACTGGGCGGGACGGCGCTGGCAGTAGGATGAGATTGGTGAGACTGCGTGCGACGGCGTGGAGGGGAGGCTGAGTGAAAGCAGCGCTACTGATTATCGATGTTCAAGTTGGTCTGGTGGAGTTGACGCCGACCGAAGTGAAAGATAGCGTTTTGTCGAATATTGCAGCTTTGCTTGCTAAGGCTCGTTCTTCCGGCATGAAGGCTTTGTTCATTCAGCACGACGGTCCGAAGGGACATCCGCTCGAAGTGAATACGGCAGGATGGGCCATCCATGCTTCCGTCCTTCCGCGAAAAGGCGAGCCGGTCATCCGCAAGCGGGCATCCGACTCATTCTTCGAGACGAGACTTGCGGAAGAACTTGAGAATGGCGGGATTGAGCACCTGATCGTGGTCGGTGGGATGACCGAATATTGCATCGACACGACTTGCCGTCGGGCGATCACGCTGGGGTGCGATGTGACGCTCGTAGCCGATGGGCACCTGACTCACGATACTCCAGTGCTGACTGCGTCCCAGATCATCGCGCATCACAATCTGGTGCTTGACGGTTTTTCCGCTGGAGCCCATTCGATAAGAGTCAAGCCGACGGCCCAAATTTTCTTGTGAAGCCGGTAGCTGGCGGTGACCGCGATCACAAGCCGTTGTGAGCGTCTTCATCCTCAGGCTTTTCATCGGGCAGTAACATAGGGGGCGTAGCATAATCCACGCCTCTGCTTCCTAGTGGCGTTCGGTGCCCATGCGAATCCTGGACAAACCTCTGCTCGAACAGCTCTCTACGGAGCTGGCCTCGCTATGCGCGGACATGCTTGAGCTGGAAGCCTCGCTGCTGAAACGGCCTCTGGCCTTGCATGAGGCGCACCGTCGCAGTGCGAGAAATCTTGCGCACTATCTTGCGTTACGCAGGCATGACGTTCGTCAATTGCAATCCCAGCTTGCGCTTCTCGGGCTTTCGTCCCTCGGCCGCACCGAGAGTCATGTCTTCAATGCGGTCCAGACCGTACACCGCGTGCTGAATGCGCTGTTGGGTACGAACCGGACCCTGCCATGCCCGGCGGAACCCGCAGTTGAAATCGGAGAGGGAACCGAGTTGCTGGAAGCGAACACGGAGGCTCTCCTCGGCCCGCCTCCGAGGGGCAGAAAAGTCCGCATCATGGTCACCATGTCCTCGGACGCTGCCACGGACTACGAATTGGTGCGCGACCTGGTCAAGAGCGGCATGGATTGCATGCGCATCAACTGTGCCCACGACACTCCGGAAGCCTGGTTGGCCATGATCCGTAATTTGGAGAAGGCCCGGGAAGAAACTGGCCGCGAGTGCCGGATTTTGATGGACGTAGCTGGCCCCAAGCTGCGTACGGGCCCGATCGAGCCGGGCCCTGCGGTGATCAAATGTCGGCCCAGGCGTGACGTCTACGGCCACGTGGTGGCCCTCGCCCGCATCTGGCTTACTCCGGAGGAAAATCCCGAGCCTGCTCCTGGTCTTGCCAGCGCGCGCATTCCTCTGGCGCCCAGCTTCCTCAGACGCCTGCGGCCGGGTGACAAGCTCCGCATTCGCGACGCCCGTAAAGCGCAACGGACTATGGTCGTGTCGAAGGTTGTGGGCAGAAGTTGTTGGGCCGAGGCAAAACAGACAATTTATTTCATGCCCGGACTCGAAGTGCGCGCTTTTCGCAGTACTAAATCGGGGAGACGCGGCGGACAACTCAGCGCGCGCACCAGCATTCGCAAGCTTCCGCCTCTCCCACAGACCCTGCTACTGAAGCCCGGAGACACGCTGGTTTTGTCGCGGACGAGCAAGTTGGGCCGACCCGCCAGGTACCGAAAGTCAGGCGAACTGATCGCGCCGGCCCAGATCAGTGTCTCTCTGCCGGAAATACTGGATCACGCCAAACCCGGTGAGCCGGTGTTTTTCGACGACGGCAAGATCGGCGGCGTTTTTCGCTCGGTGACCCCGGATTCGGCGACGGTGGAAATCACGCAGGCCCGCCCGGAAGGGGAAAAATTGGGCGCGGAGAAGGGCATCAACCTGCCCGAGACACGCATCGACATCCCGGCGCTGACGGATGATGACCTGGAAGCGCTGAAGTTCATTGTGCAGCATGCGGACCTGGTGGGCTATTCCTTTGTCCGCACAGAGTCGGACGTGCGGCAACTTCTCGAGCGCCTGGAAGAGCAGGGCGGGCAGCATCCGGGCCTGATTCTCAAGATTGAAACTCGCAAAGGCTTCGACAACCTGCCCAAGCTGATTCTTGCCGCCATGCGGACGCGTTCGATCGGCATCATGATTGCGCGCGGCGATCTGGCGGTGGAGTGTGGCTATCAGCGTCTCGCCGAGGTGCAGGAGGAAATTCTCTGGATTTGCGAGGCCGCTCATGTTCCCGTGATCTGGGCCACACAAGTGCTGGAGACGCTGGCGAAGAAAGGGACGCCTTCGCGGTCGGAAATCACCGACGCCGCCATGGGTGAGCGCGCCGAGTGCGTGATGCTGAACAAGGGTCCCTACGCGGTCGCCTCGGTCACTGTGTTAGCTGACATCCTCAAGCGGATGCAATCCCACCAGGAGAAAAAGCGCTCCATGATGAGGCAGTTGGGTCTGGCGGCTTCCTTCCCTACCAGCGCTTGAGCAGTTGCTGTCGCCAGAAATCGCTACCACGCGACGTTCTACTCGCTGTGAACTGGGGGCCCGGACGGCGAAAACACCGTCCCATGCGGATAGGCATCGCCTTTGAATCCATGCGGCCAGGACTTTCCATCCATGCTGACGCCGGGCTGATCGCTTCCGGGATCGCGGAAATTCCTGTCGAGCGCCAGGGTGCCGGTTTCTGGATCGAAGTTGATCATGAACAGACGGTGATCGGCGTACTCGCCGGAGTTCACAATGATGCGGTGGTTGCCGGGTTCGGCGGATATCCAGTGCGGCTCTTGTTTGTCATCGAAGGTGATGCGCGAGACTTCGCGGATGTGAGTGAGGTCGGAGACGTCGTAGCTGGCGACGGCATGCAGCGTGGATAGCGTCTGCACCCAGTAGCGGCCGAGGAGTAGTGGCACGGCGCAGATTTTCCCGTCGAAGGTCTTCAGGTGCTTTGCGGCGGGCTGAGCGGTGGCGATGCCATCCAGTTGATAGAGGCCGCAGTGGAAGGTATGGATCAAGACGGTCTTGCCGTCAGAGTACAGTTGGGGCTCGCCGGGCCAAAGCTGCTCGGAGCCGCCCGGGCCGGGCGGGAGAACGATGGTCTTAAGCAACTTCAAATCGGAAAGCCGCCAGACCTGCACGCTACGGCCATCTCCGTCGGACTTGAAATGCATGGAGGCATTAGTGCTGACCACGCGGTCGAGAGCTGGAATCGCCACCAGGCTGTAGGGGCGGATGAGCTCGGTCTTCGCTGCTGGGTCCATGGCGCTGCCGCTGCGAATGACATGGCCGTGTTCAGTGAATTCGACGAGGCCGCCGCCCTCCGATTTGGGTTCATGTCCACCGTGATACTGGAACGTCGCCAGCACATTGCCGTCAGCGAGGCGAATGTAGGTATGGGGGTGCATGTAGCCGTCGAGATCGCCGTACGACATAACCACGGATGGGTGCAGTGGGTCATGCAGGTCGAACAAAATTGTGCGGCCGCTCTCAAATGCATTGGCCAGCAGGTGGCCATCCTGAGGCATTGAGGCTTCGGTGTGGTGCGGGGTTCCGCCGGGGCCGGGAACAGCGACCGAGGCTACTACCTGGCCGTAGTGAGGAGACTTAGAGTCGGCGTCGATGACGGCGAGGAAGTCACTGCTCTTTTTCGCGTCGTCGCCTGCCCAGACGAAGAGATAGGAGTTGGATTGGGCGAGGCCTGGCAGCGTACTCAGCATGAGCAGAACCAGACAGCAAAGATTGCGCATGGTCACTGATTGTCGTCAGGCAGAGAGGGTGGTGTCAACCCGCAGGGTCTTTATGACGATTAAGGCTTGGCTGGGTCGTTAGTGGAATCTTTTCGCATGAATTTCCGGACGACAAATTCCTGCAAGACATTGGCAACCGCGTTCGCGGCAATTCCGATACCCGCGTTTTCGAAAGTTAGAGCTGCACCATTGCGGTCTTCGTCTGGATAGTAGAGATTCGAAATGCCGCCAGAAGCCAAGTTTCCCAAGATGTTCGAATAATTTGGCTGCCAGCGTCCGTTGTCGCCCTTGCAGATCACCGAATTGGCAATGGCGTAACGAATCCGCGAGGGCGCGCTGCCGGTTCCCTTGTAGAAATACCGTGGATCTTGTTTGAGGAGCGAGGGAAGAATGGCGCCTCCGATGAAAGTGCTGGTAACCGTGTCGCCATAGCTGGCGCCGAAGCGCTTCCCATAACCCTCTGCGCCCTGTCCATACCCCTTGAAGTGATTCTGTGCCTGCTCAACCCCTGCAGACGCTCCATTCACTAAGAGAGGTGACTGGATCGATCATCGCCTTGAAGGCAAGCCTGAATTTTTGCCTGGCGTTGAGGGGAGCTGGATTGGGGACGTAGCTGACGTAGAAATTCGGGATGACACCGAGTACACGCTGTTTTTCTTCGACCTTCATCTGCTCTTCGGCGACTTCGACCGGTGAGACTCCGACCTGCACCTCGACATCAGCAGCGACCGCTAGTGCAATCTGCGGCACAATGCAGACCTCTCCCGAATGCAGGACTCCAGAGGAGGTACGGGTCGCGAAGCGGGGCGAGCTGATGGTGAGTTGATAGGGGCCGGGCGCGACATTGGCAAAGGAGAATTGGCCATTGTCGCCGGTCAGCTCTTCGAGGCTTTGGGATGGATCTCCACTGTTCAGCCTCACCCGGGCGCCGACCATGACCGCTCCGCTTTGATCCAATACTGTCCCGCTGATGTTTCCCGGCTGAGTGGGTGGTTGCTCGCCGGCTGAGTTTGTCTCCTGGTGTTGCGGATCAGGCGGCACCTGTTGATTAGTCTGTGCCAAACAACGCGACGTCCAGCCAAGCGCGACCACCGCAATAACCATGAGTCCGAACCTGAAGTGCAGGGCCATGAATAATCTAACTTTATCCTTAGCGGTACTTTCCGTCCAAATCACCAAAGGCATTCCACCTAATCGCGCGCTGCGCCCAGACGCGGGAGTCCTTGATTGGATGCAAAGCGCGAATGTGGAAAACCTTTTACTGGGAATCAGTTCGGTGGATGATGCTTACTCCGAGCAGCTTCTTGTCGGCGCGGGCGAAGATGAGTGGCGTTCTTGTTTTCTACTTCTACAACTTCATCCAGCTTTGCGTGCCGCGGATTTGCTGCGCCGCGTCTTGCCGCTGGCTGGCTGGGCGTCGAATACCCGCGCAAAAATCTTGTCCACGTTCTTCAGTTGACGCTTCAAATCGAAGGCGCGCTCGATCTGTGCCCGTGGCACCCGGTTGGTGATGGCCTTGTCTTTCAGTATCAGATCGCGGAAGTTCAAGTCCTCTTTCCAGGCGCGCATGGCGTGAGTCTGCACCATGCGGTAAGCATCTTCCCGCGAGACGCCGTGTTCCACCAGATCCAGCAGGAGTTGGCCGCTGAAAACCAGACCGCCGGTGCTCTCAAGGTTGGTCCGCATGCGCTCAGGATAAACAAACATCGTGTCAATCAGATTGGTAGTTTTCTGCAGCATGTAGTCCACCAGGGTAGTGGAATCGGGAAGGATGACGCGCTCAACCGATGAGTGGGAAATGTCCCGCTCGTGCCAGAGCGCAACGTTCTCAAATCCGGCCTGGGCGTTGCCACGCACTACCCGCGCCAATCCGCTGATCTGTTCGCAAGTCACGGGGTTGCGCTTGTGCGGCATGGCAGACGAACCTTTTTGCTTTTCACTGAAGAATTCTTCCGCCTCGCGCACCTCGGTCCGCTGCAAGTGCCGGATCTCGGTCGCGATCTTGTCCAGCGTGGATGCGATGACTGCAAGGGTCGCCAGATAGTAGGCGTGCCGGTCACGCTGGATTACCTGGGAAGAAACCGCTGCCGCCTTCAACCCCAGACGGGCGCAGATCCTCTCTTCCAGTTCCGGCGTCAGGTGGGCGAGGGTTCCGACCGCTCCCGAAAGTTTGCCGACCCGCATTTCTTCCGCGCTGCGCTGGAAGCGTTCGATGTTGCGCTGTGTTTCGGAGTACCAGTTCGCCAGCTTGAAGCCGAAGGTGATGGGCTCGGCATGAACTCCGTGGGTGCGGCCGACCATCGGCGTATCTTTGAACTCCCACGCACGGCGCTTGAGCACTTCCGACAACCGCTCAAGGTCAGCCGCAATCACCTCCGACGCCTGGCGGATGAGCAGCGCCTGAGCGGTGTCCACCACATCGTTCGAGGTCAATCCGTAGTGGAACCAGCGGGCGTGTGGGCCCACGATCTCCGCCACCGCCGTAGTGAAAGCGATCACGTCATGCCGTACCTCGGCCTCAATTTCGTAAATGCGCTGGACGCTGAAGTCCGCGCGTTCGCGGATGGCCTTGGCCGCATCTTTGGGCACAAGCCCAGCCTCAGCAAGCGTTTCGGTGGCCGCGACCTCGACCGCGAGCCAGGCACGGAAGCGGTTTTCGTCATTCCAAATACGGCCCATTTCCGGGCGAGTGTAGCGAGGAATCACAGTGCCACCTTTTCTCTATGGAGGATTAGGAACTCTGGATTCTAAACGGTCAGAGACTTCCCTTGCCAGCCCTGCGATAATATATCGTGATACGATATAGTTATGAGTCTACGATCGTTGGCCCTGCCGGACTACGAATCACTGGCAGAGCTACGCTATCAGATCCGCCGTTTTCTGCGCTTCAGTGAGTCCGCCGCTCGCGCCGCCGGCGTGGAACCTCACCAGCATCAGTTAATGCTGGCATTGAAAGGCCTGCCGCAAGGGGTGCGGCCCCGGGTCGGTGAGTTGGCAGAGCGGCTGCAGATCCAGCACCACAGCACCGTGGAACTGGTAAACCGGCTGGCGGCGAAGGGTTACGTCAATCGTCAGCACGCCGACGAGGACCGCCGTGAGGTCCTGATATCACTTACGCCCAAGGGCGAAAGGATCCTGCGAGAACTTTCCTTGCACCATCGCGCCGAACTCCGTTCGCAAGGACCAATCCTGATTGCCGCGCTTAAACGAGCCATCGAACCGCGTCGCCACGACCACGTCGAACGAAGACACGCCGTCTCAACCAACCGGAGGAAGAGTTGACAGAGCTACCTCGTAACCCATCTGCCCCTGCTACGTTCGGTGCCACCGGCGCCCAAGTCGGGGATGTCCGACTCGCCGAGCCGGCGCAGTTTCGCATGGTGCTGATTTCCTTCCTGGCGGGGGGAGTCGGCCTTTTAGCAGGCCTGATTGCCTATGCGCTGTACAAGTTAATCGGCCTTTTCACCAATATCGCCTTCTACCACCGCTTCACTGCCGAGTTCATCAGCCCGCGCTATCACCAGCTCGGGGGCTGGGTGATTTTGGTTCCGGTAATCGGCGGTATCATCGTCGGTTTCATGGCAAAATATGGATCCTCCAAAATCAAAGGCCACGGAATTCCGGAAGCGATGGAGGCTGTCATGGTCAACCGCAGCCGTATTGAGCCCCGGGTTGCGATCCTCAAGCCGATTTCCGCCGCGATTGCCATTGGTACCGGTGGCCCCTTCGGAGCAGAAGGACCCATCATTCAAACCGGGGGTGCGGTCGGCTCCCTGATTGGACAAGTGCTTCACACCACCGCCTCGGAGCGCAAGGTGCTGCTGGCGTGCGGCGCGGCCGCAGGAATGTCGGCCACGTTCAACACGCCCATCGCGGGCGTGATTCTGGCCATCGAACTGCTTCTGTTTGAATTCAAGTCGCGATCATTTATCCCTTTGGTCATTGCCAGCACTCTTGCCACGGCAGTACATATGCAATTGCTGGGCGCAGGCCCCATGTTCAAAGTTGCCGCCATGGATTTCGGCATTCCCCGCGCCCTGCCTTTCTATCTGCTGCTGGGGGTCATTTGCGGACTGGCCGCTGTCGGCTTCAGCAAGCTGCTGTATTGGACTGAAGACCAGTTCGAGAAGCTGCCCATCGACCAGCTCTGGTGGCCCGCCATCGGCGCGCTGGGTCTGGGGATCGTCGGCTATTTCGTGCCCCGCGTGCTGGGCGTCGGCTATGACACCATCGGCGACATTCTCAACGCTAACCTCGCTTGGAAGCTGCTGCTTGTAGTCATGCTCGCCAAGGCGGCAGCACTGGTAATTTCCTTGGGTTCCGGTACTTCCGGCGGCTTACTCGCCCCCATGTTTATGTCAAGCGCTGCCATGGGAGGAGTGTTCGCCCTGGGCATCAACCGCATTTATCCCGCAGCGAATCTATCGGCGGGGGCCTTCGCACTTGTAGCCATGGGCGCGGTCTTCGGATCCGCCTCACGGGCGACGTTCTCGTTCATCATCTTCGCCTTTGAAATCACCCGCGACTACAACTCCGTCCTCCCCCTGATGCTGGTGAGTGTAATTGCCGACGGCATTGCCATGCTGCTCATGCCGCGGGCCTCCATCATGACCGAAAAGCTGGCGCGGCGCGGCTTGTACATCCATCAGGAGTATGAGACCGACGTGTTGCAGCAGGTCATGGTAGCCGAAACCATGGACAAAGACATTCCCGCGCTGTCCGCAGATATGAAGATCGGTGAATTATCGGATCGGATCAGCCGCCACGATCCCGATGTCAGCCGTCATCAAGGCATGTTGGTTTTGGATGCGACAGGCAACCTCGCTGGACTGATTACTCGCGGTGACGTGATGAGGTCGCTCGCCGCTGACCCTGGCGGAAACGCCACCGTGCTCGACGCTGCCAGCCGCGACCTGGTTGTCACCTATCCCGATGAGTCGTTGCATGAGGCTGCGGCGAAAATGTTGCGCAAGAACATCGGACGTTTGCCGGTAGTGGATCGCGAACAGCCGCAGCGAGTGCTCGGGTATCTGGGCAGGTCAGGCATTATGGCAGCGCGTCTGCGCCGCCTGGACGAAGAACATGTGCGGGAACCAGGATGGTTAGGCAGGTAGGCAGTCAGCTAACGCGTCTTCTTGCTGTCGAACAACGCACCCCAGTGACGAACACTCGCAACCATGGTCAACAGGAAAGGCACGCCCATCACTGCTTGAATCGACAGCAGAACACCTGCGATCAACCGGGTTGAGTGTTCCCTAAGGTCTGTGGAGTCTGTTCATGCCGACACTTACTTCTTCTGGGCCGCGGCGATCAGGGGCTTCAGGGCCCGGACCGACACTCCCAGCGTGCCGCCGGAGAATCCGTCAAGATAAGCGGCATTGACGCCGATGACTTCGCCCTGCGCGTTAAACACCGGACCGCCGCTGCCGCCATGGGCGGTGGGCGCATCGTAGATCAGTTTGTCGCCGACTACATCCCCCAGATGTCCGCAGGTCGCTGATGGACGAATCAGTGAGAGTGCTGCCAGTTCGTTGGCCGCGCCGATATCGTCACGCCGGAAAGCCAGCCTTTCATATACCGCAGGCGGCGACTTCGCCACCATGCCCAGAACGCCCATGGGGTAGCCAACCACCGAAACCAGTTCTCCGGGATTCGGAATCGCGTCTGCCAAAGGCAACGGCCGGAGTTGGCGCACTACTTGAGAATCTTCAATGCGGAGCACAGCCAAATCACCCTGCGCCGACAACACCGCCGGAGTGATATTCACAGGCGATGGTTGCCCAGGAAAGAATGCCAGCAGTTTTTCCAGGTGCGGAGTAGCCCCCCGGCGGAGAAGGCCTGCAGAATCCGGGTCCTCGTACCACGGCTCGGCGACGTGCCGGTTGGTGGCCAGCAGGCCATCCGCCACCACAAATCCGCTTCCCGAAATACGTGCGCGCAATGCCGGTGCCTGACCCTCAAACCCAACCTGATAGACCCCAAAGATGTAACAAATAGAATTGCGGTAGCGGTTCAGGACCAGGGCAGGCATTGCCTGCTCCTGCTTCAACAGTTTTACTTCGCGCGCCAGCCCGCGTACCTGCTGTTCCAATTGCTGAGTTGCGTCTGAGGGATAGTAGCGTGCCACCAGTCCCACGCTGACCAGCAAAAAGGCCACCAGAGCACCCTGTAGCGTACGCTGCCAGGCGCTGCACACTGGCTCTTCCTGGCTTTGCAAATGGCTTTCTCCCATGGATCTTCCATGCTCTCGCGGCGCGGAAAGGTTTCCTAGGGTACGGAAGACGATGGCCGTGCGGGGGATTGTATGTCGTTGTAGGGAGGGAGGTTGCTCCACTCCTTGCCACTTCGTCCGGTTAGGGTTTGACACCCAGACGCTTGGCCATCTCGTCGTAGAGAAAGCCTTCACCGGGGCGGTAAGGTTGGACCCATTCCCCGTTGATGACGAATTGGGGGATCGCGCGCAGGCCGGTATGCTTGATTACTTCCTCGGCGGCACCGGGTGTGGTTTCGATATCAATGTCCTTGAACGGAATATTGTGCTCCCGCAGGAAGCGTTTCGCTACACGGCAGTCCGGACACCAAAAAGCAGAATAGACGGTCAATTCCATGGGTTCCATCTAGATGCAAGCCAACCAGTGTGGCTTTCAGCTGGATGATACGAGGGTTATGGGATTTTTGCTACTCCAGGCACAGGATTGGGAAACTTCGTGAAGACCGCTGGATCGTGCCCGGGAACGATCAGCCCAGGGCGGGCGGCTAGCTGCTTCATGCGATCTTGCGCTCGCAGATTCGACACTGCATCGACCGTGGTCGCGATCGGTGCATGCCGCTCCAGATTCTCATACAAGTACATATTGTCACTGGCCAGCACCACGGTTCCCGCCGCGGTTTGGACACCTACGTATTGCGATTGATAGGTATGTTTGCCACCGGTGTAGCACGTTACTCCGGGAATAATCTCCTGAGCATCGCCATTCACCAGACCCACCCTGCCTTGCGTATTCAGTTTCACCAGCGTGAGTACGTCCTCTTCATCGATGCCGCCGTGAGTGTCCTTCGATTGCCACGCTTCTCCGGCATAGTATTGCAGCTCATCTTTCTGAATCCAGATACGGGCGTTGGGAAACAGATCCATGCCATCGGCGTGGTCCCAGTGCATGTGCGTAATGATGACGTCGGTGATGTCCTCGGGCTTTAGGCCGACTCGCTTGAGTGTTTCGGAAGGCTTGGTGAAGTCCTTCACCTGCCAGTCTTTGAAAAAACGCTCGTGATAGAACCCGGAGTCGACCAGGATATTGCGGCCGTTGCCCCGGACCAGCCAGATCATCATCGCGATATCGAGTTTGCGGGCTGGCTCCGCACCGGCAACCAGTTCCGACACTGGGAAGTCAGGCAGGGTAGCGTAACGGATCGCGTAAATCTCGTAATTCGAATTCGATTGCGCCACGGCAGCGAGTGACGTAGCAAGAAGCAGAACGAGGTGAGTGATCTTCATACGTGGGTGATCAGCAACTGAGAACTGACATCCGAGAACTGAGAACCGGTTCTTAAACCCGCTCCAATTCCCTTATGGTACGCTCGTTGACCACATTGCCGGTGTTCAGCGTCGATGCGGGCTCAAACAGCAACAGCCAGCACTCTTCGTCGGCCACGGGTTTGTGCTCCACCCCACGCGGCACGACGATGAACTCGCCTGCTTCAATCCACTCATGCCGGTCGCGAAACTCCATGCGAAAGCGGCCTTTCACCACTAGAAACATCTCATCCTCATTCTCGTGATGATGAAAGACGAACTCGCCCTTCAGTTTGTCCAGCTTAAGGTGCTGCCCGTTGAGTTCGGCAGCGATGTAGGGTTTCCAGTATTCCGTGATGTGGCTAAATTTCTCAGCGATATTGACCTTGTCCATGCGTATTACGATGAGTTCCCGGCAGCGGCGGTCGCAAGGAATCTGCAGCCACGCGGGAACTGGGCAAGCCTTGCCGCCGCAAACCAGACTTGCCCACTCATTTGGCATCGCGCCAACCCTGCCGTTCCCCCGCCCGCCAAGCTTAAGATACTCAATACCAGACGCTTGATGGCCGGAAGCGCTTACGCCCCAGGCTGGCATCCGGTTTGCGAGGAAACGGCAGGGTCTCGACCGAAGCGGAGGCCGTGAGCGAAAACTAAAGTTTCCCCCGGCAGGCACCGATGTAGCTGTTGACGCGGATTATGAACCTGGGTTCCATGAAACGCTCAATGGCAGCCAGAAAGAAAGGAAGAACGAAGCCATGTCCATTGCAGGCATTCTCAGCAGCAGTCTGCTCAATCTCACCACTCCAACCGTAACCAGCCCACAACAGTCGTTTCAGAAGGAGTTCCAAAAGCTCGGCCAGGATTTGCAGGCCGGCAACCTTTCCGCCGCACAGGCGGACTTTGCCACCCTGCAACAGAACTCACCGTCCCCGAGCCCCTCGGCTGCGCAAACCAGCAGCCCCATCGCTCAGGCCTTCAGCCAGCTGGGCAAGGATTTGCAATCGGGGAATCTCTCGGCGGCACAGCAAGACTTTTCCACCATCCAACAAGGCGTCCAAAGCCAAAGCGCCCAGGGACATCACCACCATCACCACGGCGGCGGGGGCGGCTCGTCCACCAGCCAGCAAAGCACGCTGGCCCAGGAATTCGCCCAGCTGAGCCAGGACTTGCAGGCCGGAAACCTCTCTGCCGCACAGCAGGCGTACAGCGCCGTACAGCAGTCATTCCAGACCTTCACATCCGCCCCGGCATCGGCTGTCTCAAGTACCGCCTAATCGGTGAAAAGCCAGAAGACCAGTAAGCCACGGATTTCACGGATAACCAAAATCAATTCGTGTTTACCCGTTCAATCCGTGGCCGCTTTCTCTTCTTTCAAAACAATGGAGCTGTTGATCCCGCCGCAATTCTTCGCCGGATCATACGTCGCCGAACCTTCACGCTTCCCCTGGGTTCCGTTGAAATACAAAATGTCGCCTTTCACTTTGTTCGGTAGGCCCTTGATCAGCGTCTTGCCGTCCACATTGGTGGCCGCCTCCAGGTCAAGGTGCTTCACTCCGGCAAATCCATAACGCATCTTGACTCGAACCCTTGCGTCATAAACCGGGGCCCCCTTTTCGTCAGTCACGGTAAAGGAGACGGAACATGGCCCGGCCTCGCCATCCATCACCGGAACCTGATGTGGGTCGGGCGTCTGCTGGCCGCTCGCCGTCATGACGATGCTTGCGACTGCGAGAATCATCACCAAGACCGCGACTGATCTGGAAGAATCACCGGGTTTGTCGTTCATAACTTCCCTCAAAACAAAACTATAGACCAGTCCTCGAGGTTTAAGAAATGAAGTGATCCGTGAAAATCCGTGGCCGCTTTTCAAAACAAAAGCCGCCAGCGTGAAGCTGACGGCTGATAGCTGAAGGCTGAGAGCTACTTAGCTATTCTCGTACAGCAAAACTCCCTCGGCCTTCTCCGAATCCACCGGGCGGTAGTACAGCTTGTTGTCTTCGAGGAAGACCTCAATAAACGCCGGCCGCGTCGTAATCGTGCCTTGAATCAGCGCTTCCGACAGTGGGTCTTCAATGTATTTCTGCAACGCCCTGCGCAATGGCCGTGCGCCGTAGCTGCGGTCACCCAGCGTCTGGTTGAGGATCCACTTCTTGGCTTCGTCAGTCACCGTTACCGTGATCGACTTCTGGGCCAGGTTCTGGTTCAAGTGGTTGACCATGAGCTCCAGAATCTGGATCAGGTCGCCTTCGCCCAGCGCGCTGAACAGGATTATTTCGTCCAACCGGTTCAGGAACTCAGGGTTGAAAGTGCGCTTGACCTCGTTCTTCACCAAGTCCTCGACTTTTTCCGAGACCATATCTTCCTTGCTCGACTGGAAGCCCAGGCCCTCGCGGCGCTGCAAATGCCGCGCCCCGATGTTCGAAGTCATGATGATGATGGCGTTCTTGAAATCGACGGTGTTGCCGAGTCCGTCGGTGAGCT
Organism: uncultured Acidobacteriota bacterium; assembly: GCA_963734415.1. Taxonomy (GTDB): domain Bacteria; phylum Acidobacteriota; class Terriglobia; order Terriglobales; family Acidobacteriaceae; genus JABCZH01. The sequence continues at coordinate 161,637 of CAVTHF010000004.1, forward strand.
GACCATCTTCAAACACCTGCAGCAGGATGTTGAACACATCCGGATGCGCTTTCTCGATTTCGTCGAGCAGGACCACGGAATAGGGCGCCCGCTTTACCCGTTCGGTAAGCTGCCCACCCTCTTCATAGCCCACGTATCCCGGAGGCGACCCGATCAGCTTCGAGACCGAGTGCTTCTCCATGAATTCGGACATATCGAAACGTACCAGCGATTTCTCGCTGCCGAACATAAACTGCGCCAGCGTCCGCGCGACTTCGGTCTTGCCGACGCCGGTCGGACCAAGAAACAGGAATGAACCGATGGGCCGGTTCGGGCTCTTCAGTCCGGCACGCGAACGCCGGATTGCACGCGCCAGCGCCACGATGGATTTGTCCTGCGAGATGATGCGCTTGTGCAGCTCTTCTTCAATGCGCAGCAGCTTCGCCGATTCTTCTTCTTTAATCGAAGTGACCGGAACCCCAGTCCAGCGCGATACCACATCCTCGATGTCCTCCCGACCGACAACGCCGGTGGAGGATTCATCGAGGTGGTATTTTTCGCGAAGGGCGCGCAGGTTCTCGCGCTCCTTGCGTTCTTCGTCCGAGTAGAAGCGCGCCTTCTCGAACTCGTGGTTCGCGATGGCATTCTCCATACGATGGACGATGAACTTAATGCGCTTCTGAACTTCGGTCAGCTCTTCCGGCAGCGAAGTCTGGCGCAGCTTTACGCGCGCCCCGGCTTCATCCACCAGGTCGATCGCCTTGTCCGGAAGAAAGCGGTCCGGAATGTAGCGGTTGGAATGTGACACCGCAAAGTTAATGGCTTCGTCGGTGTAAGTAACCGCATGGAACTTCTCGTAGCGGTCCTTGATTCCAAACAAAATCTTGGTGGCATTGACTTCATCCGGCGGCGGAACTTTGACTGCCTGGAAGCGCCGCTCCAGGGACCGGTCTTTTTCGATCGACTTGCGATACTCTCCGGGAGTTGTTGCCCCGATGCACTGAATCTCTCCCCGTGACAATGCCGGCTTCAAGATGTTGGCCGCGTCCAGCGAACCTTCGGCGGAGCCTGCGCCCACCAGGGTGTGCAACTCGTCAATGAAGATGATGGAATTCTGTGACTCCATCAGTTCCTTCATGATGGTCTTCAACCGCTCTTCAAACTGACCACGATACTTGGTACCCGCGACAATCAGTGACAGATCCAGCGCCAGAATGCGCTTATCGGCCAGGAACGAAGGAACTTCGCCGTCGGCAATGCGCTGCGCCAGGCCTTCGACGATAGCAGTCTTGCCCACGCCCGGTTCGCCGATCAGTACCGGATTGTTCTTGGTGCGGCGGCACAGAATCTGTATTACGCGCTCCAGTTCACCTTCCCGGCCGACTAGCGGATCCAACTGCGTATCCATGGCCGCCTGGGTCAGATCGCGGGAAAACTCGCTCAATAAAGAAGACTCGCGCTGGCGTTGGGGCTGGGCTTTTTCCTGGCTGGTGCGAGCCAGTTCTTCGCGTATGGTCGAAAGCCGCAGGCCGCGCTCGTGCAGAATTTCGGCGGCGAAGCACTTCTCTTCTCTTAGTAAACCTAAAAGCAAATGCTCAGTCCCGATGTGCTTGTGCGAGAGCCGTTCCGCCTCTTCGGCGGCATAGGCTAGCACGCGCTTGCACTCGTTGCTCAGCGGCAGATCCACCGAGGTCGAGACTTTCTCTCGAATCGTGGTGTGCCCCTCAATCTGCTTGCGGATTGATTCCACCGAGGCGTGGGAACGCAGGAAGCGATTGGTCAGAGCTTTATCTTCGCGCAATAACCCCAGCAGCAGATGTTCTGTCTCAATATAAGGAGACCCAAACTGGCTGGCTTCATAGCGCGCAAAAAAGATGACGCGTCTGGCCTTCTCCGTGTAGCGTTCAAACATATTGCCCTACCCCCTGACCTCTCACCAAGACCGCCGGGCTAAACTCCGCGGGTCCCAGCCCTCCCAAAATTCATAGTCCGGTTAACGTTGCAATCAGCTGGCCACGCCCTTACTCAAAGATATCGTAACTTTCGTCCTTCTCTTTGAGTTACCAAAGGCATCCGATCGAGGTTGCCCACTGCAACAGATTGCAACTTCACGTATTCCCGATTGCGGTATCGCTTACTACCATTCCGTCACGTCGTTCCACAAATGTCAATTGCCACAATGTGCTATACCCGTAGCTCTTTCGGTGCCACTTCCTCAACTCGCCCGTCCTTCAGTCGCAACACTCGCTGGCAGCGCCCAGCAAACGCAAGGTTGTGGGTGGCAATGAGTGAAGTTAACTGACACTCGCGATGCAACCTCGCGATCAACTCAAAAACCGAGTCCGCAGTATGACCATCCAGATCTCCGGTCGGCTCATCCGCCAGCAGCAGCTTCGGTTGAGTGATCAGCGATCTCGCCAATGCCACTCGTTGTTGTTCCCCGCCCGAAAGCTCCCCGGCTCGATGGCCCGCCCGCTTCTCCAAACCAACTTCGCGAAGCCAACGAAACGCTTCCTTTTGTGCCTCCTGCCGGGAACGATCCCGCAGCAGAAGCGGCATGGCCACATTCTCCAGCGCCGTAAATTCCGGCAATAGATAGTGGAACTGCCACACAAAGCCAATTTCGCGATTGCGAAACTCGGCGGCTGACGCCTCAGATAACGAATTCAAACGCAAGTTGGCGCAGTATACGTCACCCGCAGAAGCCCTATCAAGCGCGCCGAGGATGTGCAAAAGGGTACTCTTTCCTGCCCCCGACTCGCCCACAATGGCCAGCATCTCGCCCTTCTCCACTTGGAACGACAGATTTTCAAAGAGCACGATTTCCGACTTGCCGGATCGAAATACCTTCTTGAGGCTTTCAACCCTCAGCATGGACACATCCATTAGATGCACCTGCTGCTCTCCTCGTCACATGAATCCCGGGCAACTCACCACTCGGGACCCTCATCCTACCGTCGCTGTTTCATTTAAACACGTGTCGCAAGTCGTTTGTTCCTGACAGCCTCTGCAATTGTCCCTCTACCTAACTTCCTATACCACAATTCATAAGCCGGGGACGTGACGGGAGTCACGTTGCTTCGCAATGGCTGTTAAAGACCCCCGGTCACTCGTAGCGCAGGGCTTCCGCCGGCAGGATTCGCGCCGCCGACCAGGAGGGGTAAATAGTGGCAACCAGGGAGATTGCAATCGCGATCACTGCCACCAGCACACCGTCCAACACCCGTGGCGCAAAGGGTACATAATCAATGGAGTAAACCTCGGGTGCCAGCGCAAGAAGATGGTAATGGCCGCCCGCCCAGGAAAGCCCGTACCCCAGAGCCAGACCGATCGCCGTTCCGATCACCCCAATCAGCACTCCCTGTGAGACAAATATGCGACGTACCTGTGACTTGCGCGTGCCCATCGACATAAGCACGGCGATGTCCCTGGTCTTCTCCATCACCATCATGGTCAGCGAAATCAGGATGTTCAGCGCCGCCACGAACACAATCAATCCAATGGTGATGAAGGTCACCAGGCGCTCCAGGCGCAAGGCACGGAAGATGGCCTTATTCTGCTCCATCCAGTTGGTGGCCATGAAACCTTTGCCGGCAGCCTGCTCGATTCCCTTGGCAATCTGGCCTGCCTGGTAAATGTCGTCCACTTTGAATTCAAGTACCGAAATCTCGTCGCCTAAACCAAAAAGTCTCTGCGCGTCGCTGAGACGTGCAAACGCCCATGAAAAGTCGTAGTCGTAAAAACCTGAATTGAAGATTCCAGCAACCCGAAAGCGTGAGTACTTGGGCACAATCCCAAACGGAGTCAGTTCCCCCTGCGGACTGGTCACTAGAACGACCGATCCGACAGTTGCACCCAGATCGTCGGCCATATCCTTGCCAAGAATAATCGGAGGCATGGCGCCCATCCGCCGCTGCACAGATTCGAGATCATCAGCTGGTGTGGGACGGACACTCTTGTCCGCCGCCATTGTTTTTGCACTTGCTTGTGTGGCGCGGGCGTCCTCGCCCGTGGCTTTTGCCGCATCCTCCTCTAAGGCATCCGCCGATCCCACCTTCACCGTATTCAGGAGATCGCTGACTTTTTTCTCCTCCCCTGGAATCAACCCCTTCAGCACCGCTCCCCGCGCTCGTGGCCCGCGCGAGATCAGCACCTGCTCATAGATCGCCGGTGCCGCCGCCGCCACATGCGGCTGTTTCGCCAACCGATTCATCAGCGGCCGCCAGTCTTTGATCCCATCGCTCTCAACCCGCAGCAGGTTGATGTGCGAAGTAGAGCCCAGCAAACGGTCCTGCAAGTCCTGGCGAAATCCGTTGTTAATGGACAATGCGATCACCAATGATGCCACCCCTGCAGCCACTCCGGCGATGGAAATACCCGTGATAACACCGATGAAAGCCTGCCGCCGTTTGGCACGAAGATAACGGGATGCGATGAAAAGCTCGAAGCGCATAGTCTGGTACGCGACTGCTACGAATTATACGGTGCCGGATATGGGTCAAACCTTCCGCCTGCGTTTGACACACCTCCCCGCCTGACGACAATCCTCCCGTGCCTTTCCCCCGAACATTTCGATCTCATCGTGATCGGCTGCGCCGGAGACAAAGCTGGCGCGCAAGCCGCCTATTTTGACAAACGCGTCGCCGTCATCGAGGCCACATCATCGGCGACACCGCCGGCATGCTCAGAATGTAACTCCAACTCTGCGCTGGCCATGTTGATGAAGTTTTCCAGCCCACTCCACTTCCTGATGTCTTGCAGATTTCAGAAGCGGTAAAGTTCTACTTCGCCTCCACCCGCGAGTATCAGGGTCAAATTGGCAACCAGCAGCATCATGGGAAACTCAATCCCGTTGGGCATGAAAAATCCGTTCCGCCAATGGACCATTGCGATGGCTACCGACATATCAAAGGCCAGCATGATGGCAACGTAGCGGGTCAAGATGCCCAGGATCATCGCCAGCCCACCAAAGAATTCCACTCCGGTCAGCACGATGGCGGTGGTGGTGGGTTGAGGAATGCCCACGCCACCCAGGAATTCGGCCACGTTCTGAAATCCCATAAAGAATTTCTGGCCGCCATGCGCCACGAACACCACGCCGACCGTGACGCGCAACAAAGTAATTCCCCAGGAACGCAGCAAGTCCGTACCGTTGCTCATTCATCCTCCTTGCAAAATGCGAGTCACTATTAGGCTGCCGGTATGTCTCCAGCCTATCTTCAAGGACTTCACAATTATTTACAATTCGCGGTTGCCGGCGGGCATCTAATCAATTAACTAAACGGTTAGATGAAACTAATTCGCAGCGGCGGGGTTTCAATATGGCAAGGGAGGACAAGGTGAAAACAATTTTTCAAGTTCTGACGTTATCTCTGGCAGTAAGCATTGCTGCCGCCGGCTCGACTGCACAGACTGCGAGTGCGAGCCGTTATGACAAAACCATTCAAACCAGGGTTGCAGATGAACTGGCAGCCAAACAGGAGTTCGGTAAGGTGCAGGCGACGGTGGAAGACGGAATCGTCACCTTGACCGGCAGCGTGGATCTCTACCAACAGAAATTGGATGCGGCAAAGAAGGTGCGCAAGACCGCCGAAGTCCAGGGCGTGCGTAACTTGATTGCGGTTGAGGGCAAAAGCGTTTCGGATGCTGAACTCGCAGCGCAATTGGACCGCAAACTGTATTACGACCGCGTGGGTTACGACGCCGCGTTCAACTACATCACGGCTAAGGTTGAAAACGGCACGGTGACGCTGATTGGCGAGGCTCGCACGGTTACCACTCGCGATTCTGCCGAGGCGTTGGCCACTCGCCTGGCGGGAGTGAAGGATGTGGTGAATGACATCCGGGTAGCTCCGACATCGATCTTCGATGATCAGATCAGGATTGCGACGCTGCGGGCGGTCTATCGCGATCCAGTGCTGAACAAGTATGCGATCGATCCGGCGCGGCCGATCAGGATTTTGGTCGACAACGGCCACGTGACTCTGTACGGGGTTGTGATCAACGAGATGGACAAAGACGTAGCCGGCATTCGCGCCAACCAGGTGTTCGGAGCGTTCAGCGTGAAGAACAATCTGGAGGTGGCGGGGAAGTCGTAAGTGGTGGTGGGTCGGAGGGGAGAGGCGCGGCGCGGGCCGCGCCTTTTTTTATTGCCGGTGGATTCTCCGCGCACTCCGCGGCGGTTCTCCGCGGCCTCGGCGTTTTAGGATTTTGACTTGCGGAAAGTGCAAAACCTTGGAACGCAGAGATCGCAGAGGAACAACCGGAGGACGCGGAGACTGTACTTCACAACCGGTTGATCAATGCCGCCACATACCCCGCGCCGAATCCATTGTCGATGTTCACGACGCTGACGTTGGAGGCGCAGGAGTTCATCATGCCGAGCAGAGCTGCGACGCCTTTGAAAGCTGCACCGTAGCCTACGCTGGTGGGGACGGCGATAACAGGGACGCCGACCAATCCTCCGACTACGCTGGGTAGAGCGCCTTCCATGCCGGCACAGACGATGATCACGCGGGCGCGCGCCAGGGTCTCGCGATTGGCCAGCAGACGATGGATTCCGGCTACGCCTACGTCGTAGAGATGTTCGACGTCGTTGCCCATGACTTCGGCGGTGGCGACAGCTTCCTCGGCGACGGGGATGTCACTGGTGCCGGCGGAGACGACGGCGATGGTGCCTTTGCCGTATCGTTTGCGATCACGCTGCAGCACGATCGCCCGCGCCAGTTCGCGATATTCCGCTTTGCGGACTTTCTTCTTTACTGCGGCGAATTGCTCTTCGCTGGCGCGCGTGGCCAGGATGTTGCCTCCGTGCTGGGCGAGGCGTGCGAAGATTTGCGCGATTTGTGCCGGGGTCTTGCCTTGCCCGAAGATGACTTCGGGCATTCCCACGCGCAGGGAGCGATGGTGATCGAGTTTGGCGAAGCCGAGGTCTTCGAAGGGCAGGTGACGCAGGCGGGCTACAGCTTCGTCGGGGGAGACTTTCCCGCGGCGCACTTGCTGGAAGAGTTTGAGGATGGAGTCGGGGGTCAAAAGCAGCTCTCAGCTATCAGCCTTCAGCTTTCAGGATACAAGACTAGCATCTGAGGGAGGCGGCGGGGGGGCGGAACGCAGAGTCGTTGCAAGGAGGTCCCTACCTTGCTGAGGCGCAGGGCTTTTTGCGAGTGGAGCGGGCTTTGTGGAGAATTTCTGTGAATGTTCTTGCGGCTTCTCCGGGCTTTTCGATGTGGGAGAGAAACAGATGCCGCAGGACTGTGGGACTCACCGACCCACGGAGATAGGCGTCGTACAGTTCACTGCCCAGCGCGTATCCGAGCCTCTGGGCGATGGCATCGAACCCCGCCCGTTCCCCGCGCAAGGCGTCGCGTAGCAGCTTCTTGCAGTTCTGGGGCGACAGCGCCCAATCTTCGAATGCCGGTTCGGCCGGTCGCGCAGGATATAGGACGCGCGATCCGAAGTACGCCAAAGTGTGCTCGATGGCGCGGGCGTAAAAGCGGTCGGACGGCTGGGCTGTGGCAGCGAGTCCACTGCTTCGGCGGAGGGGCAACCCGCGGCATGCATGATGCAGAAAGCGAGCGGCCTCCTCGGTGGCGTGGACCATCTTGAACTCACGCACGTAGAAGGCGTTGATGGATGGCAAATAGACACAGCCCCGAGCGTCAACATCCCGCAACATGTTTTCGATCTGCTCCGGTTGATACGCCGCCCGCAACAATAACTGGCGTAAGCGTCCATCGGAGGACCCGCAGTAAACCTCAGGCAGCAGATCCACCAGGAACTTGGGTTGGGTATGGTTATGCGAAGCGTAACGGTTGATGTCGAGGAATGACAGCAGACTGTCAATGAAGTTGTAGATGGTCGGGACCAGGTCGGGCTGGCCGGCTTCTCCCTGGCAGCGCGACAGGTAGAGCCGATAGCTTTCGTACTTCTCCAGCGGTGTGGAGTTGAACACGCAGACCACGGTGTCATTTACGCGTACAGTTTCCACCAGGTCCTGACGCTCGGCAGTGGCGCGCCAGTAGAGCGCGTCCACGTTCTGCAGCACGGTGAGCGCACGTTCACCCGGCAAACGTTCGCGCAGGCGGCGGGGAAGGTGGGAAGGCGCGAAATGGGACTCGCCGAAGAGCACGAAAATTACCGCTTCGGGATGGCGCTCGCGGATCTCCGCGATTTTGTCCACCGCGTGACGGTCGCGCGCCCCGATCTTGCGCAGGTCCTCGCGCGGCATGCAGTCGAGGCCGTAGACGGCGTCGCCGTGCTCGCGGGCGGTGACCAGCAGCTCATAGAAGGGGCTCCATTCGTATCCCCAGTCGGCGTCAAAGCGTATGCGTTCGCGGAATTCGTTCTCATCGATTTCACGTCGCCACCATTCCTCCAGAACATGCTGATGACGGGCGAAGATAGTCTCGACTCCGAGCACCACCGGGCGGTCGCCGGCATGGGCCCGCTGCTCGAGCAGGGAAGCGGCGAAGCGCTGGGCGGTGGGAAGGGCGTGATAGTCGCCGACCAGGACGATGTCTGCGGCGGCGATGGTTTCGGCTAATTCGCGGGAGTCGATAACGGAATCGTAGGAGCGAAAGGCCTGGTTGAAGTCGCGAAGGTATTTTCGGCGGCCGCTGGAGTCAGTGGCGCGTACCTCGCGTTGCACACCGGCCAACGCATGGCGCTGCACTGCGTTGCGTCGTGCTCCGAGAGTGTTGGAAGTGGCCATAGTTTACGGTCGTTGGTCCCTTCGCCCATCCGGCTCAGGGCAGGCTCTTGGTCGTTGGTCGTGGGCTTTTCATGGGGTCGGCATGGGCCTTTCTTGCTGACGCTTGGCTAACGACCCACGACGAACGACCAGCGACGATCTCTCTCATCTCTTGACTCTCTCCTGCGCTCTCCCTATGCTCAGAACTCGTCTGGCAGCGAGGAGCCGCCTTGCCAAATCACCCGCCGCAAAACCTGACCGTTGCCACTACCGGCGCCAGCGGGGCAGTGTTTCTGCGGCATTTTCTGCTGGCGGTGGAGCGCGACAAACGCGTTCAAACCGTAAATTTCATCGCCTCCGACAGCGCGCTTCGGGTTATGGCCGAAGAGCTCGGCCTGCGCGGCCGCAGCGATCTGGTTAAACAAATCATCGGCAGGACGGCCCGCAAGATTCAGCAGCAGGCGAATGCCGACATCGGCGCCAACGTCGCCAGCGGGTCTTACCCCGCCGATGGGATGGTCGTGATCCCGTGCAGCATGGGCACGCTGGCTCGCATCGCCAATGGGATTGCCGACCACCTGGTCGAACGGGCGGCCGATGTGTGCCTCAAAGAGAAGCGTCCTTTGGTGCTGTGTGTGCGCGAGACGCCCCTCAACAAGATCCATATCCGCAACATGTACCGGGCCGCTGATGCTGGGGCCACGGTCTTCCCCCTGATTCCTGCCTTCTACAATCGCCCGGCCAGCTTGGATGTCATGGCTCACGAGTTCGTCAACCGGGTGCTCGCCCATATTGGCCTGCCACAACCCGAGGCCTATCGCTGGAAAGGCTGATTTTTCCGTTAGTTACACGGTTCGGCCAGAGTTTTGGGGGAAGTCTCAGTGTAGAAAAATGCCCACCTAAGGGCGAGATGACGAAGGGATGGGAGACTAACGGCTGGGCGACTCGTTGACCAAAAAGAATGACTATGGTCTAATCTAATTGTGGAAGAAATAGCTATCTCCGAATTCAAAGCCAAGTGCCTAGCTTTGATCGATCAGGTGCAGAAGACCAAGAAACCGATTCTGATCACTAAGTTCGGCAAGCCTGTAGCGGAAGTCATTCCGCCATCTCCCAAGCCCGCCGGAGATTGGATTGGCTCGATGAAAGACACAATCGAGATAGTAGGCGACATCGTCGCACCAGCTGGTGACGAAGATGATTGGGAGGTATTGCGCGATTGAAGCTGCTGCTCGACACGCATATCTGGTTATGGAGCTTGCAGAATCGTCAATATCTGGGTGCGCGAGTTGAAAGGGAACTGAGGGACCGCAGTAACGAAGTGTGGCTGTCGCCTATCAGCACTTGGGAAGCGCTGCTCCTACACTCTAAGGGCAGAATTCATCTCCACACGGACAATCTCGAGCGATGGAAGGCAGCGGCCACGGCGCCATTCCGGGAAGCGATGCTAACGCACGAGATTGCCTTCGAAGCGCGACAGCTATCTATTCCCAGTAGGGATCCCGCAGACCGATTCCTGGCGGCAACTGCTTTGGTGCTCGGCCTAACCCTGGTGACGGCCGATGTGATGCTGCTTGGCTTGGGCAATATTGCAACACTTGCGAACCGTTGAACAGCCTGGTTACTTTCGCGATGTCCCCACCTCCGTGCTATTTGATCCCGAGCAGTTTTTCGGTTAATCTGCGATTACACCGGAAAGGAGGTGGTCGAATGACAAGTTCTGATTGTAGTAACTGTAGTGGGAGTCTAAGACCAGGTGAGGTGGCTGAGACTTAGGGCTGGTTGCTCTAAGCGGGGTTCCTGAGCGTTCGCGCCGGGGACTACAGCCCGCACACTAACCGGTGAGTTGATTGGATTCCGGCGTCGGTCGCGCCGGAAGTTCGATTGCAGGACCCGGAGTTGCCGTAGAGGCCACGTAGAGTGACCACCTCTTGGTCAATCCCAAACAGTCCACCGGGCGGCCCGTGCAGCAATGCGCGGGCCGTTCTGTTTTTGGGGAAGCCTTTTACCACAGAGGACACAGAGAAACACAGGGGAAATCAACGTCCGGTTTTTTCGAATCCTAACCGGATGACCTCGGCGGTGTCTTTCGCCAGCGGAAGCTTGCCGGCGTCTTCCCGGGTAAACCAGCGCGCTTCGGCCGCATCCCCGGCGGCGTGAGGGTCGCCTGCGATGCGACGGCAAAGGAAATCGATGAGGACGTAGTGATATTGGGTACGGCCGACGTCGTCACGTAGAACTCGATCGAAAACTCCTAATAAATCTCCAGGTTCGATTGTCAGGCCGGTTTCTTCAAAGGCCTCGCGAACCGCGGCTTCGCGCAGAGTCTCTCCGACTTCGAGAACCCCTCCGGGGATGGACCACTCCCCGGCTAGCGGCGCATGGCCGCGCTTGACCAGCACTACGCGGCCTACCTCGATTATGATTGCGCCTACTCCCACCAGCGGCTGATCGGGATATTCGCGCTTCATGGGTAATAGATCAGTTCTCAGCACTCAGTTCCCAGTTCTCAGTAAAATAGCTCGATGGCCCTGGAAGAATACAAACGCAAGCGCCGCTTTGAGGATACTCCGGAGCCGCCGCCGAAGGTGGAAAAGAAGTCCGGGCATCGGTTTGTGGTGCAGAAGCACGATGCCACTCGCCTGCACTATGACTTTCGCCTGGAGATGGACGGCGTGCTGAAGTCGTGGGCAGTCCCCAAGGGACCGTCGCTCGATCCGGCGGACAAGCGGCTGGCGATGCAGGTGGAAGATCATCCGGTTTCTTATTTTGATTTTGAAGGCACGATTCCGGAGGGGAATTACGGCGCGGGTGCGGTCATCGTGTGGGATGTGGGCACGTGGGAGCCGCTCTCGCCGCAGCCAGTCAAAGGAAAATTTGTTCCCGGAACCGCAGCCGAGGCCAGGGAGATGCTGCAGAAGGGGGACTTCAAGTTCCGGCTGCATGGGAAGCGGTTGAAGGGCGACTTTGCGCTGATTCACATCAAGGGCCGGCGTCCGGGAAGCAAGGGAACGGAATGGTTGTTGATCAAGAAGAAAGACGATGAGGCGGTCGAGGGCTACGACATCGACGCCTACGACACCTCGGTGCTCAGTCGCAAGACCATTGAGCAGATTGCAGGAGACAAGGGTTCCGCGCAGTGGAAGAGCAGCCGTCCGGCGTCTCGCGGGAAGGTGAAGGCGGCATGGTTGGCGGATACGCTGGCCAAGTTGGATAAAAAAAAAAGACGAACTAGAACCACCGAGAGCAAAGAGGAACACGGAGTAAAGCCGGGTCCTCGCGGCAAGGAGAAAAAGTCGTCCTCTGTGATCTCTGTGCCCTCTGTGGTTGAGTCGCTGGCAGGCGCTGCCAAGCGGCCCATGCCCATCAAGATCACGCCGATGCTGGCTACGCCGGTGGAGAAGCCTTTCGACGATCCTGAGTGGTTATTTGAAATCAAGTGGGACGGATATCGCGCGGTGGCGTTCGTCGAGAACGGCAAAGTCCGCCTGGTCTCACGGAATCAGAATGATCTCACTGGCCAATACTCCGAATTGGCCGTTATTTCGAAACTCGTAAGCGCGAAGAACGCAATCCTCGACGGCGAAATCGCCGCCCTCGACGAGCAAGGCCGGGCGTCTTTCAGCCTAATGCAGCAACGGACGGGAATTCGTAGCGGCGGCCGCCGCACGGCTGCGCGCCTGGATGTGCCGGTGGTGTACTACGTGTTCGATTTGCTCTATGCCGATGGATATGACTTGCGGCGGGTCGCCTTGGAGGAGCGTAAACAGGCCCTGGCTGGGATCGTCGGCACCAATGAATTCGTTCGCCTCTCCGAGCACTTTCCCGAGCGCGGGGTGGCGTTGTTTGAGGCGGCCAAACAGCAAGGGCTGGAGGGGATTCTTGCCAAGCACCGCAGCAGTCATTATGAAGAGCGCCGCAGCCGGGAATGGTTGAAGATCAAGATTACGCAAACGGTGGATTGCGTCATCGGAGGTTTTACTGACCCGGAAGGCAGCCGGCAATATTTTGGGTCACTCGTGCTTGGGCTCTATGACCAGCAGCGCCAGTTGATTCATGTGGGTCAGGCGGGGACGGGATTCACGCAGGCGACATTGAAAGAAATCTGGCAGATCCTCAAGCCGCTGGAGACCAAACGCTCGCCATTTCATGGGCCGGTAGACGCTGCCAACGTTCATTGGGTGAAGCCGGAGCGGGTTGCCGAGATCAAGTTCACGGAGTGGACGCACGAGACTGCCGAAGGTGGGATGAAGTTGCGCGCGCCGGTGTTCATGGGGTTACGCGAGGACAAAAAGCCCAAGCAGTGCACGCTGGCGGATCAGATTCCGCTGCTGAGGGCGGAGCACTGAGGATCCTTCGCTTCGCTCAGGATGACGGCTGCGGGCTCCCGCTTTGCTCACGCCCGCAAAACGCCGTCACTTAATTTCTTTCATTGGCAGCATGGAGCCGTAGTCCCGTCCGGACGGCTCCACAGCGCGAGCGACGGCTCCCGCGAAAGCGTCGCGTAGCTCGGGATATTTCGTCACCAGCGCCTGGATCACGGCCATGTTGTCCTTGAAGGTCTCAGCGGTATGGGAAACATCGGCGGCCTGGTACTTGACTACTACATCCAGGTCCTGACCAACCGCCACCGGGAACAGGGTTGTGAGCTTGTAGGTTTTTCCCCCAGCCAGCAGGTCAACAGTGTTTCCATCCATGGGAATGTCGGCTGCCTTCACTGCCTGCGACTCGTCGTAAAGCTTGTCCGTCATTTGGGTATACATGAACGGTACGGGTACCGCGAGTTCCCGTGCCTCTATGTAGTAGAGCCAGGCATTGCGATTCTGGCCTTTGGTCTTAAATGCCCTCGCTTTGTCGGCGAACCAGTCTGCGTCGTGTCCGGCAAGCTGGGAAGCGCGCACGTACAAGCCGCCGATCTTCCAATCTGGTCCCTGGTTTTGCAGGACAAAGGAAACCGTCTGCGCTTTCTGGGAGCTGGAGACATCCAGGGTAACGACTCCGTAAGTGCCTGGAGAGAGGTTGGGAATCATGAATGCTGCGCTGTTGGCGGTTTGTCCGTTTTTCCCAAAAACTCCGCACAAGAACTCGGCGTGCTCAAGCGGCTTATCACCTTCGACCTTCAAAAGGAATGGCGGCCGCGGCTGGGCCTGTGCTCCGGCGAGACTGGCCTGGCTGTCTTTGACGACCGACTCAACGCTGGAAAAATCGGCCGCCAAACTGGCGATAGCGTTCTGCTTCAGCGCGGCGATGTCACCTCGAGCGGCCATGTCAAAATAGCGCTTGGCAACAGCTTGCAGTGCCGAACGAGTGGGTTCATCCATGTCACTGTGAGTCAGACAGGTCTGCGCAGGAGCCAAAGCGGTGAAGACTGCCGCCACTAGTACGATGCGAGAACAAGCACGGCACAAATGCTTTACCACTTCCATGAGGTCACACCGGTTGATCATAGGATTCCGACCAAACCAATCTTCTGATTCTACCTGCATGTGCCGCAGGACGAAAATTGCAACTGCCCGCCCCCTATGGTACCGTCGCTTTGATCCCCACTTGCGAGCGAAAGGAAGCCATCTATGGCAGGCTGGATCATCCTTGGAGTTCTGGTTGTCATTGCTTTTGCCCTGGTCGGGATGTACAACGCCCTGGTGCAGTTGCGGGTGCGTTGCGACTCTGCCTGGTCCGACATCGATGTGCAGCTCAAGCGCCGGCATGACCTGATCCCGAATCTGGTGGAGACGGTCAAAGGATATGCCTCCCACGAAAAAGGCACGTTCGAGAACATCGCCAAGTTTCGCTCCATGGCGATGCAGGCCACCGGTCCGGCGGACAAGGCGGCCGCGGAAAACCAGCTTACCGGTGCGCTAAAGAGTCTATTCGCCGTGGCGGAGAACTATCCGCAGTTGAAAGCATCGGAAGAATTCACTCAGTTGCAGGGATCGCTGAGCCAGACCGAAGACACCATTCAGAATGCCCGCCGCTATTACAACGCGGTGGTGCGCGACTTGAATACCAAGATCCAGTCGTTCCCGACCAACATTCTGGCGGGCATGTTCGGCTTCCAGGCGCGGCAATTCTTTGAAGCAGCCGCGACCGATCGCGAGCCGGTGGCCGTGAAGTTCTAACCCATCACCCCAAGGAGAGACGTGCCAATTGCCAGTTTTTCCAGTTTCACCGATGGCCTCGAGCACGATCAACGGAGCCGCGACCATTTCGTTACCAACATTAACCTGGAGAACGACCGCCTCTGGGTTCCGTACGCCGACGGCGTTTCTTTTCAACCCTGTCACTTTAACGTCACCACTGGAGGATTCAGTGTCGTGCTCAAAGGCCTGCCTGGTTCCAGGGTAGGAACTCACTACCACGTTGGCACTGTCCATGGCTATACCATGCGCGGTCACTGGCGATACCTGGAACATGACTGGGTTGCAAAGCCTGGGACTTTCATCTACGAGCCGGCAGGCGAGGCGCACACGCTGGTTATCAATGAGGACTCACCGGAACCGATGGTGACCTTGTTCGTAGTCGGAGGCGGCTTAGTCTATCTGGACAAGGCGGTGGACGGCCGGTTTGCTGCCTACGAAGATGGATTCAGTCTCCTGGATTTGTGCCGGAAGCATTATCAGCAAGCCGGCCTGGATGTGCGCCAGCTGGACCTGCTGGTTCGCTAGCTTCGATTAGGGCATGACTCGTCAAATTGCACGTCGTGTACGGGCGTTGCTTCCGGCGTCTCGGAGATGCAGCAAGCTGCGTCTCTACCCGGCGGTGATATGCCTTCTGCTTTTCGCTTCGCCGCTCTTTGCTCGCAGCTGGCGGGTCTCCGACTACAACGACACAATCTCTGTGGCGGAAGATGGCTCGGCGATTGTCCATGAGCGCATCACGCTGTCGTTTGAGGGCGAATGGCACGGGATTCATCGCTTTATCCCCATTGAATATCCCGGGCCGCGGGGCACGAACTATACGTTGTTTCTAAATGTCACCGGAGTCACCGACGATGATGGCCGCAAGCTGAAATATGAGTCTTCCACATCGAACGGCCTTCGCGACTTGAAGATATACATTCCGGGCGCAGTGGACACAAACCGGACAGTTGAGATCAGCTACACCGTCCGCAACGGCACTCGCTTTTTCGAGGACCACGACGAGTTCTATTGGAACGTAACCGGCAACGATTGGCCGGTGCCGATTGAGCACGCGAATGCGGTGGTCAGCTTTCCTGGTGCGGTTGCGGGATCGCTGCGGGCGCAAGCCTTCACGGGCGTATACGGTTCCGCCGAGCGCGATGCGACCGCCGCCGTCACTGGCGCCGAGGCTTCGTTTGAGACCAGGAATCCGCTTCCTATGCGCGGTGGGTTGACCATTGATGTTTACATTCCCAAGGGCGTTCTCAAGGAACCCAGCAGTTTCACCCGGATGCTCTGGTTTCTTGGAAGCAATCCCATTGTGTTCTTGCCGTTCTGGACGCTAGCGGTCATGTTCACCCTGTGGTGGTATAAAGGCCGCGATCCGGATCCCGGCATATCAGTTGCTCCCATGTATGAGCCACCCGCAGGCATGTCACCGGCGGAGGCGGGCACGCTGCTCGACGACACCATTCATCCCCGCGACATAACCTCGACCCTGGTCGATCTGGCGGTGCGGGGATTTGTGAAGATCGAGGAAGTCGACGAGAAGGGTCTGGTGTTCCATCACAAGGACTACGTATTTCATTTGCTGAAACCGATGGCGCAATGGACGGACCTTGCTCCTCATGAGCGGGTCATGATGGTGAACGTGTTTGGGAACAGTAACGAGATCCGCCTTTCCGCCCTGAAGAACCGTTTCTACACGGCGATCCCTGTGATCAAGCAGGACGTCATGGCAGCACTCAAGAACAAAGGCATGTACCTGGTTGACCCCGATTCCGCGAATGGCTACAGCTTTGTGGCCATTTTATTTATTGTCGCCCCCTTCCTGATGCTGCAATTCCTCTGGAACATCAGTGTGTTCAGTTCATTTGGGCTGCTGATCGGCGGCGGGGTTTTGTCGGCGATCATCTGGTGGCTGTTTGCGCGGCAGATGACGGCCAAGACAGTGAAAGGTGGCCGCACTCGGGTGGCAGTCCTCGGCTTCCAGGAGTTCATGAATCGGGTGGATGCAGACCGGCTGAAACGCATGCCTCCCGACACCTTCGAAAAGTTTCTGCCTTACGCTATGGCGCTGGGAGTGGAACATCAGTGGGCGCAGGCGTTCGCGGGGATCGTGACCAACCCACCGAGTTGGTATGCGGGCCCGGGATACGGGCCGGGCTTCAATGCGATCTACTTTGCCAGTGCGATGCACGGCATGTCCAATGACATGCACCAGGTCTTCGTGTCGGCGCCGCGCGCCAGTTCCACCGGTTCAGGCTTTGGAGGAGGTGGCTTCAGCGGCGGAGGCTTTTCCGGCGGCGGTTTCGGCGGTGGCGGCGGCGGCGCGTTCTAACGCCAACTCACTTCGACTGCAAAGATGCGAGGTAGCGTGCGAGATTATGCATTCGCTGCTGTGCAATTGCCTCCTGATCGGCATTCCCGAGTGACAAGAACAAAGGCATCCAGACCGGCATATCGGAGGAGCCGTGCGCTGGAGTGGGCATAGTCCGGCCGAATTGCAGAACTGAGTAGAAGTAATCGTAGGGAAACTTGCCGTCGTTTCGTTTGGCCAGACCTGTCAGGTCCGGGGGCTTGGTCACGCATGCAGCGGCAGCTGGGCCTCCGCCTTTGCCATTTTCTCCATGGCATGCGGCGCAATACTCCCGGTACATCTCCTGACCAGATGACCATGAGCTGCGTTTGATCGAAACCTGATTGATGGTGAGTTGTTGGGCTGCACCTGCAGTGACCAACCCAAACAAGACTGCTGTAGCAAGAAATGAGATTCGCATGGGGGTGTCCTCCCAATTTCTAACCGCTATGCTTATTAGAGACCCATTGGGAGACGAATGCGGCGACCGGCATCACACATGGCTGTGATCTGGGGACGGTAGCTGAGGACCGTAGGACGAAGCTTCCGCGAGCCTGATTCTCCGCGAAGGGCGTTGCTGCGTTCGATGCATTATTCCATCTCGAATGCCAGCCACTCCAGCTTGTCATCGCGTTCCACCTGCAGAACCACTGAGCTGCCAGGCTTGAGTTCCCGCACCCGAGCTCGCAGGGTATCTACCGAATCGACCGAGGTGGAATTCACACTGTGAATGACATCTCCTGTCTTCAATCCGGTCTCGGGGCCGAGCAAGTCTGCGGCGCGGGCCACGACTACCACACCGGAAGAAATACGCAAATCTCCCACCACCGACTTAAGCTGGGAATCGAGGTCGATGGCCAGAATTCCGAGACGCCGGATCAAGCTCTTGTCGGGGTCCACCGCGTCCATGAGCTTGTCCATGGGATCGCGATGTTCCAGGACTGGAATGTGCAGGGTCTTCTTCTGGGTGCCACGTAGCACCACCAGTTCCATGACCTGATCCAAGGGATGCAGGTACATGGCGGCAGTCAACGCGGGAAGCGTATCCACGGAGCGCTGGTCTGCACTGATCACTATGTCGCCGATCTGGAGGCCGGCGGACGCCGCGGGTCCTCCAGGGTCGACGTCAGAAATAATGACACCGAAACTCTGCGATAGGCTCAGGCCTTCGGCCAGTGTGGGAGTGATGTTCTGCGCCGCGGCCCCGATCTCGACTCGATGCACATGCCCGTACTTGCGCAGGCTGTCGTAAACAAAGCGCACGACCCGGGCAGGAATCGCAAATCCCAATCCTTCGCTGCCCCCGCCCTGCGACAGAATCAGAGTGTTGAGGCCGAGCACATAACCATCCATGTCAATCAAAGGTCCGCCGCTGTTTCCCGGGTTGATGGGAGCGTCGGTCTGGATGTAGACCATGGGGCGATCGGGATCGGGCTGACGGCCAACCGAACTTACAACTCCCATGGTGACCGAACTCTCCAGGCCCTCCGGACTGCCAATCGCGACCACCAACTCTCCTTGATGCACCCTCCGGGTGCTGCCCAGTTCGAGAGTGGGTAGATCCTTCTGATCGATCTTCAATAAGGCGAGGTCCGACTCTTTGTGCACGCCGATGACCTTCGCCTCAACCATGTGCTCCCTGCCCACTGCGGTGACACTCGGGACGTCCGGCGATGGCAGGGGCAGGACGACCCGAATACGCCGCGCTCCCTGCACCACGTGCGCGTTGGTCATGATGTAGCCATCGGAGTCGACAATGACGCCGGAGCCGACTGCATGCTGGCGAGCGATCAGGGCGGTTTCGGTTCGATTGCTTTCCTCCAATGTTCCGTAACTGGTTACCAGGATCTGCACCACTGCGGGCGAGACCCTGGCGACCAGGGTCTGCAATGCGGAATTCATCTGCTGCAGGATGGGAGGAGCCTCCGCCGGGCGGGTGCCGGCCGTCTTTGCGGGAGGTGCGGCTTTTTGGGTTGGAACCGGCGAGTTCTGCTGGGCCATGCAGGAAATGGCGCCAAGCAGCGCGATAACGATGCAAAGGGTTGCGAAGTTTTGCGGCCGAAGAAATCGCCATGGACAGCTCCTTGCTGAGACCTCGTAGTCGGCGAACCGAGGCCGCAATTGTTACAGAAATCGGCGCGGCGGGAAACCGGTGGGTCGAAATCGGGTAACCCGGGCCGCCCTGGGGTCGGGGGGAACCTAATTCCTACCGTTGTCAGAGCAGTTACCAGGCTTTCACCAGAGGTATCATCCGTGGTATAAGGCGAGGTAGGAAGATTCTGTACTCCAGCAGGGGAGACACCGCATGGAGCTGGCTTTTGCAGGCAAGAACGGCCAGGAACGAGGAGGTCTTGTGTCCGAAGCACGGACGGGAAAACGCTTCCCGCTGGAATTGCCCATCAAGATTCATAAAGCCGAAGAGGGCGGGCAACACAGCGGGGTTACGGGAAACTTGAGCGCGGCCGGGGTCTATATCCGCGCGGACGCATCTCTGGATGTTGGCTCCAGCGTCGAGTTTGAAATTGCCCTGCCACCGGAAGTGACCGGGGCCAAAGAGAATGTGGTGGTCCAGTGCAAGGGGCGGGTGGTGCGAACCGACGAACCTGCATCCGGCAAAGGCGGAGAGGCGCGAGGCGTAGCCTGCGTGATCGACTCCTACGATTTTATTCGCAACGAGTAAATGACGCCGCCGGCCAAGCGGCCGGCCCTATCAAGATTCGAGGACTGAGGCGATGCTTAAACTGATACTGGCCGATAACCAGGCAATTTTTCGCGCAGGGATCGCCAAAGTTCTGGCGGTGGAAGACGAGATGCGCATTGTGGCCCAGGCGCAAACCTCGGAACAGATGTTCATGGCGCTGGATAAGTTCCGCGCCGCCGTGCTCGTGGTCGCGGGCGGATTCCATAACGACTTCAATGCCGTGTTGCAAGCTTCCAACAAAGTGAAGACACGCGTGGTGGTGCTCGCCGACACCGGCGAGAGCGCCCAGCGGTATATGAGCAACGGGGCGCACGGCGTGGTTTATCGCAACGTGACCAGCCCGGCGCTGGTGGATTGCGTACGCAAAGTGGCGCGGGGCGAAACCTGGATACAGGACATTGCGGTGCCGAGCGAGTTGACTGAGAACGATATGGTCGGATTGCGAGTGCGCGACCGGCTGACGGCCAAGGAACTGCGCATCGTCGCGCTGATTGTGCAGGGATACAAGAACAAAGAAATTGCTTCGCAGCTGGGTACGACCGAGCAGGTAATCAAGAACTACCTGCGCAACGTGTATGACAAGATCGGCGTTTCGGACCGGCTGGAACTGGCGCTGTTCACCATTCACCACCGCATCCTGAACGAGGCAGCGGCGGCCACGGCTTCGGCCGCGCCGCAGCCGTCCGGGCAGGCGATGCCGTCGTAGGATTTTTGGGTCTGAGAAAAAGGCCGCCGAGAGGCGGCCTTTTTGATTTATCCGTCTCCAATCACGTTGTCTAAATGTTCTTCTCGCCGATCGATTTTCCCTGGGTGAACAGGTACAAGTAATCGGGGCCGCCGGCTTTGGAATCTGTTCCTGACATGTTGAAGCCACCGAAAGGATGCGCGCCGACCATGGCGCCGGTGCATTTGCGGTTGATGTACAGGTTGCCGACGTGGAACTCACGTTTGGCGCGTTCGATCTTTTCCTTCGACTTGGTGTAGACCGCGCCGGTCAGTCCGAACTCGGTGTCGTTGGCGATCTCCAGCGCGTGATCGTAGTTCTTCGCCTTGATCACCGCCAGCACCGGCCCGAAAATCTCTTCCTGCTCCAGCTTCGAGTTCGGTTTGATATCGGCGATGACGGTCGGCTGAACAAAGTAGCCTTCGCCCGGTGCGCGGCCTCCGCCGGTGATGAGGCGTCCATCTTTCTTGCCGTATTCGATGTATTCCAGGATCGACTTCATCGAGCCTTCGTTGATCACCGCACCCATGTTGGGGTTTTCAGTGGGATCGCCAACGGTGATCTTTTCCACGCGGGCCTTAAGCGCATCGAGGAACTTGTCATAAATGCGTTCGTCGATAATCGCCCGCGAACAGGCGGAGCACTTCTGGCCCTGGAAGCCGAATGCGGCCTGGGCCACACCTTCGACCGCGGCATCGAAATCGCCGTCTGCGTCTACGATGATGGCGTCCTTGCCGCCCATTTCGAGGACAGTGCGCTTGATCCAAACCTGACCCGGGACGACGTCGGCGGCGCGCTTGTTGATGTCGAGCCCAACTTCGCGCGATCCGGTAAAGGCGATGTAGCGAGTCTTGGGATGGGCAACGATAGCATTGCCGAAAGTTGCGCCCGATCCGGGGCAGAAGTTGACCACGCCTTCGGGAATGCCGGCTTCTTCGAGCAGTTCAACGAACTTTGCCGCGATGGTGGGGGAGTCGCTGGACGGTTTCAGAATCACGGTGTTGCCGGAAACAATAGACGCCATCGTCATGCCCGCCATAATGGCGCAAGGGAAATTCCACGGCGGAATCACCGCGCCCACGCCCAGCGGAATGTAAATCAGGGAATCGCGCTCACCCGGAAGCTGGATATCGGTCTTCACTTTGGAAAGGCGGAGGGCTTCGCGGGCGTAGTACTCGGCAAAATCGATGGTCTCGGCGATGTCGCCGTCGGCCTCGGCCCAGTTCTTGCTGACTTCGAATACCATCCAGGCAGCGAACTCGAACTTGCGCTCCCGCAGCATGTCGGCGACATGGAACAGCAAGCTGGCGCGCTGTTCAAGGGGAGTGTCTTTCCAATGGTCGAAAGCTCGCAGCGCAGCCTGCATCGCCGGCTCCACGTGCTCTTTGCCTGCTTTCTGGTGAATGCCTACCACCTGCGACGGCTTGGCCGGGTTCAGAGACTTGATCTTGTCGACGGTCTTGACGCGCTTGCCGCTGATGATCAGGTCATATTCGCGACCCAGTTGGCCTCGAACTTTCTCAATGGCGGCACGCATCTTGCGAGCATTGTCTTCCTTACTGAAGTCGGTAAGTGGCTCGCTGGCGAATGGGCCTTCATGCAGGCGGATTTTGGGTTGTACGGGCGCTTCAAGGGTTGCCATGGGTTATACCTCAAACGGATATGGATGCTACCGAAGCCAGGCTAGACACACAAATTGTAGCACCGGGGAAGCTTTTTCCGCGGAGCGAGCCCGGTTCCGGAAACGGGTTCGCTGAACCTACACCGGCTGCGGAACAAGTTGTGCCACTGGTTCCAGGCGGGCCGTGAAGTGCCGCAAGAACGGGGCCTCATAGGTAAGCTTAAGTCCTTCGATGTCCTCCCGCTTCTTCCATACTTCCAGAATGACCTCGACCACGTAGTCGATGTGGCTTTGAGTGTAGACACGCCGCGGGATCGCCAAGCGGACCAAATCCATTTTGGCGGCGGCGCCAAACATCAGTGAGCCAATCTCTACCGATCGAATTCCTCCTTCGAGATAGAGTTCCGCAGCCAGGGCCACGCCGGGAAACTGCTCCGGCGCAATGTGGGGAAGGAACGCGCGCGCATCCAAATAGATGGCATGTCCTCCCGGTGGCTGCACGATCGGTACGCCTTGCGCAGCGATGTGATTGCCGAGATATGCGGTCGAAGCGATGCGGTAACGCAGGTAGTCTTCTTCGAGGGCTTCCTGTACTCCGACCGCCACGGCTTCCAGATCACGCCCGGCGAGACCGCCATAGGTCGGGTAGCCTTCGGTCAGAATCAGAAGGTTGCTCTCCTGTTGGGCGAGCAGGTCATCGTTGGTGCACAGGAATCCGCCAATATTCGCCATCCCATCTTTCTTCGCCGACATAGTGCAGCCGTCACCGTACTTGAACATCTCCTGTGCGATCTGTTTGGGAGACTTCGATTCGTAACCGGGCTCGCGCAGCTTGATGAAATAGGCATTTTCGGCGAAGCGGCAGGCATCGAAATAAAGCGGAATGTGATGCCGCCGGCAGACCGCGCTGACCTGGCGCACGTTCTCCATCGAGACTGGCTGGCCGCCGCCGGAATTGTTGGTTACGGTCAGCATGACCAGCGGAATACGTTCTCGCCCGACCCGCTGGATCAGGTTCTCCAGAGCATCCACATCCATGTTGCCCTTGAAGGGATGGATCAGGCTGGGCTGCCTTCCCTCGGAAATCACTAAGTCAACCGCCTCTGCGCCCACAAACTCCACATTGGCGCGGGTAGTGTCAAAGTGCGTGTTGTTGGGAACGGTGTCGCCCTTCTTACACATCACGCTGAACAGAATGCGCTCCGCGGCTCGACCTTGATGGGTGGGGATTACATGGCGATAACCGAAAATGTCCTGAATCGAGTCGCGAAAGTGATCGAAACTCCTGCTGCCGGCATAACTCTCGTCGCCCACCATGATTGCCGCCCACTGTTTCGTAGACATGGCGCCGGTGCCAGAGTCCGTGAGCAGATCGATCAGCACATCGTCGGCGGGGAGTTGGAACAGGTTGTAGTGTGCCGCCCGCAGCAGTTGCTCGCGCTCTTCGCGCGTCGTCCACCGGATCGGCTCGATGCTCTTGATGCGGAAAGGTTCGATGATGGTCCTGGTCATTGCGTAGTGCTCCTTCTTAAGGAAACACTACTGGCCAAACGAAGTCTGTGACCGCAGTCACGCGCGTAACTCACTGATCTTCAGTGGTTAGTGGACTTTGGTCGACTCCCGAGTCGTTGGCGGGTTCATGAAACTCATGGGCGCGGTACGTTCGAGTTTGTCCCAGGCGAAGCGCTAGCCTCCGATGGCGCGTTTGAGAGTTCGATGATCAGGTCATACCCGCCACGAAGCCGGCCTCGAACCTTCTCGATGGCAGCGCGCATCTTGCGTGTGCACTCTCTTGGTCGCGTTGTCGGTGAGCGCTTCGCTGGCGATGGGTGCCGCTCTAAAGCTCCATAGATCTCTGATGGCAACAAATTGTCGCGTGCGTACGCTCGCCACAAATCACTGTATGGGGATGGCCACATATCCGTGGCTGCGCAAACCGTCGTTGTAGCTCCCGACCACCACTCCTAGCGAGTTGATTCCCTGGCCGAGCGCCGCGACTGATCCCGGAGGATCGAGAGTGACGAGGCCTCCCGTCGAAATCACAAAGGAATGATCAGCATCGAGGCCCGCGTAGTATCCCGCTGCTTGACCTACGTTGTTGAGTGCCAAAATCTCGGTCTCAAATCCCTGGACATCATACGAGGTAAACTTGCCGTTCCTGAAGTAGTACCCGTTCAAGGTGGATCCATCCAGCGAGTAGGACCCGACCACTTGGTCGTGGTCATTGATCCCGTAGCCCTGGGTCAGCGTCGCACCAGGGAAATCGAACACACGGAATTTGCCATTCGTCAGCACGAAACCATGGATGTTGATCCCGTTGGGGTCGTCATAATCCCCAGATATTTGCCCGAGGTTGTTGATGCTGCGTGCTGTGGTTCCAAGAGCGCCAGGGTAGTCGATCTGTCGAAAGTTACCGTTCTGGTAGGTGAAACCGTGGAAGTTGCCGAGATTGTCGAAAAAGAAACCGACCACAGTTCCCTGATTATTGATGCCTCGTGCGTAGGTTTGAGAAGCCCCTGGGAAATCAAGAAAGGTGTAGTTGCCGTAGCTCAACAAGAAGCCATGCGTGAGAGAAGCCTGGTCGCGGTAGACACCGACGAGTTCGCCGAAGTCATTGATGCCCCGCACCTGGGTGAAGGTGAAGCCAGGAACATCCACGGTTATGAAACGATACGAAGCAGCGGCTGGCGCCGCGGCCTCCAATTGCGCCAAGGAAAACACGCTTGCCAACAGCACAACAAACATCGCAATCCAAGTCTTGTTCATACGATCTCCGAGCTGAAGATTGGGAAAAGATAAAATCCCGCGACCTGCAATTCCCCTGGTTTCAAGAGCCGCAGATCGGCGCGGATCAAGATACACGATGGAGAAAAGAATGCAAGAGTTTTGGGGTAAAAAATCAAGGGTGCAGATCGCCTGGAAGCGGCTACCAGACTGGCTTCTACGGCACCTTAACGGACTCCCGCTCCTTTGGAGTGCCAAAGCTCATGGCTGCAGTACGTTCCAGTTTGTCCCAGGCGAATCGCTGGCCTTCGATGGCGCGCTTGAGGGTCTTTAACAACACAACAGAGAACAATTGTCTATAGGCGAACCGCTGCAGCCACACCTGGCTGAGCAGCCAAGCATCTTCTCTAGCTTGCGGCTGCCGGCGCTCCAGCGCGAAGGCAAGAGCGGAGGTGAGAAAATCAATGACCAGAAACGCAGCAAAGAACACGACGAGTCGCTGGAAGCTGGCGGGATCGGTGGAGTCGGGATGGAAGCGTTTCTGGACGAAGTACCAGAGCGCGCCGACCACAAACATCAGATCAATAAAAGGTGAGACCAGGGGCAGGAGGATCTGAAAAATTACGATGTTGGGCAGCGCCACCCACCCCAGGGCCCC
This sequence comes from uncultured Acidobacteriota bacterium, assembly GCA_963734415.1. Taxonomy (GTDB): domain Bacteria; phylum Acidobacteriota; class Terriglobia; order Terriglobales; family Acidobacteriaceae; genus JABCZH01. The sequence goes on from CAVTHF010000004.1 coordinate 187,211, forward strand.
CTTGCGAGCGAACGCGGAGCGATGCTTCCAAACCGACTGCAGAATGCCAAATGACCAGCGAAAACGCTGTCGCATGAGGCCGTTGGCGCTGACTGGCGCCTCGGTATAAGCCAACGCCAGATCCTGGTATTCCACGCGATAGCCGCGCTCGAGCAACGCCATCGTGAGATCGGCATCTTCGGCGACGGTGTCGGTATGGTAGCCGCCGGCTTCGCGCACGGCGGAAGTTCGCCATGCTCCGATGGCCCCTGGCACCACACTGACCGCACCCAGGACGTTCAAGGCCCGCCGCTCGAAATTCTGGCTGGTGATGTACTCCAAGGCCTGCCAGCGGGTCCATAGGTTTACGCGGTTGCCTACCTTGGCGTTGCCGGCAACCGCGGCAACCTTTGGATTCGCGAAGTGAGGCACAAGGCGCGAAACCGCATTGCGAGCGATCACGGTATCGGCGTCGATGCCGACAAATATTTCTTCGTCGCGCAGGTGTTCCAGTCCGAAGTTGAGTGCGTCGGCCTTGCCGGCGTTCTCCTTGGTCAGGATGAGCACACGGCCCGACGACACCTCACGCTGAAAAGCGGCGCGCGCTATTTCCAGAGTGCGGTCGCGAGAGCCATCGTCGATGACGATCACGCGCAGCTGGGGATAGTCCGAGGCCAGTGCAGCCCGCACCGTCCTCTCAATGACCTTTTCCTCGTTGTAAGCGGGGATGAGCACGGCCACCGCGGGTTTGCCGGACTCCACGACCGGGCGGCCGGAAGTGCGCAAGCGATCGAAGATGGCAAAAGCGCCGATAAACAGCAGACGCCCTGTCATCAACAAATCGCCGACGAAAAAGATCCAGACAATTCCGTTGCTGCCGAAATCCCACAAGTCAAAAGCAATTCGGTCCAGGCGTGCAGCCCATCGTTCATTGGTCGGAACCGGCGGCATAACTTCGGCTTTGGTTTTCCCGAGGAGCGTATAAAGCGGAACTATTTCCAATCCCTTGGCGCGAATGCCTTCGATGATTTTCGGAAGTGCGGCAGCGGTCTGGCTACGGTCTCCTCCGCCGTCGTGCAAGAGGATGATGCTTCCGCAAAAGCGATCAGTGGGGGCACAGGGAGGCAGGTGCGAAATCACGCGTTCGGCGATCTCGGCAGCCGTGGGTCGGGGGTTGTCACGCCAATCGTTGGGATCGATCTTGTCACCCACGATGATGTAGCCCATGTCCTGGGCGGTCTTCAACGGCCGTACCTGATCGGTGGTGTCGGGTTCCTGATCGATGGAATAGGGCGGACGAAAGAGGATGGTGTGCATCCCCAGACGACTGGCGAATAACTGCTCAGTCAGATTGATTTCCAATTCGTTGAAGCGGCGGGATATGTTGCTGATGTCGGGATGGGTGAAGGTATGATTGCCGATCTCATGACCTTCGCGGTAGATGCGGGATGTAATATCGCCGAAGCGGTCGGCTTGCAGGCCAATCAGGAAAAAAACTCCGGGTGCGTTCGCGCGCTTGAGAGCGTCGAGAATCCTTGGCGTCCACTCCGGGTCGGGGCCGTCATCAAAGGTGATCGCGACCTGGCGCGGGTTGTAGCCGTAGCGGGCTACACGGTAAGGCTCGGGTAGGGGATCAAAGTTCTGGTCTGTGATCAGGCCTGAGGCCGGGTCCACGGTGAGCGTACGTTTGCCATCGGCGGGTTCGGTCTCGATGCGGAAAATTTCTCCAGTGCCCTCCATGTCCACGTCATCACCAGGAGGGACATCCTTCAATTTGTCTGTCGAATCGGCCTCACCGGGCACGTCCCAGATTTTCCAGAGGGAACGGTCCTCAGAGCCCAGGCGCCAGAGCGCAAAAGTCTGGATTCCGAGCGCCTGGGCTGCGCGCATTTCGTTCAGCGACGTCACTGCATCGAGAAACCAGACATCGTGGCGGACGTTCTGCTCGTCCATGTAACCGACGTGCGGATTCAAACTGTCGCCATCGAAATCCACGTCTTCCTCGGAATCGCGTGCGGTTAACCAGGCGTCTTGTACCGAGGAGTTGGTATCTTTCATGCCGGGCGGCAGCTTGCCCCGGCGATCGCGCTGAGGCCAGTCATAGCCATAGTTGCCGATGGCGCAAATGAACTTGTCGGCAGGGATCGCCCGCCTGGCCACTTGCAGGTTCTTGACGAACCAGTCCTGTGAAGCGATCGGGCCCGGCAGGCCGCCGGGGAAGTGCTCGTCGTAGTTCATGACGACAACGCCATCTGCGGCTGCTGCGATTGCCGGGTAGTTGAAATCCTGGTTATGGGGCTGCACACTTACATACAGCTTCATGCCTTTGGCGTGGAGCGCACCAGAGAGTTCGCGCAGCAGAGCGTCGTAGCCGGGTTGACCATTCTTGGGGAATTCTTCGAAATCCACCATCAGGCCGTGATACTTATCGGTTGCAAGAAAGGCTGTGATCTCTTGTCGAAAGTGTTCACGAGCCTCCGGATCGTTGAGAAAAGCGCTGATATCGACCCAGTTGGTTCCATCGGAATTGTTCACCATAGGAAACACTTCCATGCCCGTGTCCTCGGCTTTGAGAAAGGGCATCACTCTAGAGTCGACGGGATGAACAGTGGAACCCTCCACGACCGGGAAGAACTTGCTGGTGTCTTCGTCGATGGCTTGCACCTGGCCGTCAGCGGTGAGCACGTGCAGCCACTCCGGGTAAAGCAGGTCGATCTGATGCGCATATTCACGCAGGGAGGAGAAGCTGGCAGCATCCCAGGCCACGTAAAAGGCTGCTCGCACACCTTCCTGGGAGTCGAGTTTGAATTGTGAAGACTTATTCTTGTTCTTTTGATGCCCGCGCTTCGTGGCAGCTAACTTGCGGCGCTCACGCGCCTTCTTGTTTTCCGCTTCGCGCAAGGCATGATAAGGCTTGGTTTCGGTCTTCCAAAATATCTTAGGCAAGGGTTCGCCGTGCAGGGCGTTATAGATGAAGAAAATCACCACCAGCATGAAGCAGATGGCGAGGGCGTCAAACACGCGCCGCAAACGTTTCCAGCGCGCTTTTCTAGGATCGTAAAAAACTGGTTGGGGCATGGGTCCGAGCTGAACTCCATCCTAAGCTGCAGGAAATGCGGGGTCAAACCGACACCGGCGATGGGAGATGAAAAAACCGGCCTCTGGCGAGGCCGGTGGGAAGAGTGGCCGATTGGTTACAGACGGCCACAAGAGAAAATTGACGTCACTCAGTGCGTGATCTCAAACCCATCTCGTTCCTTTTGTTTAACGAGATTGTTAAAGGCGGCTCCAAACTGTCGCCCCCGGACAAACCTAGGGAATGATCTCAAACACATTTCCGCCTTGTACGGGTTGGTTTAAGAGATTCGTAATGGTGGTTCCAAAGAAGTGACCGAATGAGTCACGAACCAAACCCCCAAACGGTTGTGCGCCGTCGTTGTGTCCATGAAAGAAATGCAACACTGTCAATTCGCCACTGGGGCTTAGCTGAAACGCTGTCCCCAGGTGATTGGTGCCGTTGGCCTGCGTGGTGCCGTAGATATTACCAGCCGCATCCACCACCAAACCTCCGTTGGGGTTGGTTCCCTCCGCGGGTTGGAACCGGTGCAGCACGCTGTAGCTGCCGTCGGGAGAGATTTTGAATACGGTTCCATGTTCCCGCCGCCCACCAACGTTGGTGACTCCGTACAGGTTCCCGGCAGCATCCAGGGTGAGTCCGCTTTGCGGAATCGAGCCGTCCATCCCTCCCTGGAAGATGTGCAATACGGTCAACTTTCCGTTCCGGGAGAGCCTAAAAACCGTGCCGCAGCCATCGCCCGGCAGATCTGGATCTGGACAGGAAAGGTTCCCGCCGACACGGGCCACGCCGTACAGATTGCCGCCGGCATCCGCAACCAATGGTCCAAACGGTTCCGAGCCCTCGATGGCGCCGGCAAATTCATGCAGCACCCGGAAGTTGCCAGCCAGATCTATACGGTAGATGGTTCCGCATCCCAACGGGCAGTTGGGGCCGCTGCCACGGCCGCCGGAGAAGGTGGTGCCGAAGAGGTTCCCTCGGTTGTCCATGAAGAGACCTCCGGTCGGGACTGCCGGGGCCTCGGCCTGGTTCTGAAAGGCGTGCAGTATGGTTTGCTCGCCTTGAGGGGAAAGCTTGTAGACCACGCCGACGCCGCCAGGCCCCCCTGTCTGCACCACGCCATACAGGTTTCCGGCCTGGTCCTGGATCAAGGGCGAGTCGGGAGAAGACCCGCTCACCGGCGCATCAAAAGCAAACAGCACCGTCTCCTTGCCTGTGCTGTCGATCTTGAACACCGTTCCATCCCCAGTGCCGCCGTCCAGGGTGGTTCCATAAAGATTGCCCCCGGCTTCGTCCAGCAGGAGTGCTCCGTGAGGAACTGCCCCGTCCCCTGGGGTTTCACCATTAAACTGGTGTAGCGCTCTAAAGCCTTGCGCTCGCGCCGGCACCGTCATTACCGCCAGCACCAGCCCTAAGATTGCGGCAACGAATAAGTTTTGCGTTTTCATTTTTGCCCTCTATGATTTTGGCCGTGTCGGCCGCAGTAACTGCGATGTCTTTCCTCATCTGCTAAGCGCCAAATTTTGAAGAATTGCGGGAGGGGCTTAAACTTTGCCCCTCCCGGATGAACTACTACTTGAGGTTGAACAACGGCCCTTTGCCGTCGGCGAAGTTGCTGGTATTCAGCACCTGGATGCCAGCTTGGTGATCACCGTCGAACGCGGTTGGAGTATTCGGACATCCTGCATTCTGCGCGTCATTTGCGTCGGCGAACCACAGTCCCATGTGATAAATCTGAATCGGGGCAGTGGCAGGATTGGTGGTTGCATCGTCGGGAAACACGGACGGAGCGGGCGCAACCCCAGGTCCATTAATGAAGGTCTCCCGGCTAAAAATGCCGGTGAAGTCACCGACTCCATGGCCGAGACGGTTGGTAACCACGTCGCCCTGGTACCAGACCAAGCCGAAAGGCTTATTGGGGACCTGGATCAGGAATGTCGCGAACTCGGTGTTGGCCGGAAGATTGAACAATTCCACGTGCATGTTCTGGACCGGTCCAAGGTCGCTAATCGTGACCACGCCTTGAGCTATGGGTGAAAGACAGCTTGCTGCTCCCGCCGAGGGCACCAGCTTGAATCGAACGCTGTCACCCGCCGCCGCGGCTGCGCGAGGCGCCAAGCCTAAGAAACCCATCGCCATTGCGATTGCTACTGCTAGTATTGCTTTCTTCATGAAAACTTCTCCTTTTTATTTGTTAGTTTTGGTCGTTCTGTTTTCTTGTTGTTGCTTGCCGAGTGTTGATCCTTCTGTGTTCTGCTCTGGTTCTGCTGAAAACGTCGTCTTAGTGGTTCCTCCTCTCTGAAGACTCGCCCTTGTTCACGCTCGCAATAAAAGCGAAGAATCGAACACCGTGCGAGCGGCCATTGTTGTCAGTTCTCTTCAGCCCCATACATCAGTAAGGCCTGTATGGCATTCCGAATCGGGCGGTATCCCTCAGGCAGCCTGGGCTCGTCGTCTTGCGGGAATTGCCCGTGGTCGGCCTGCTGCTCCAGTTCGTCCACGGCAGATCCAAGGCCCGGCTGTTCCCGATTCCGGTTGGCTGCCGCGAGGAAAATAGACTGCAAATCCATTGGGTTTTTCATAGTTCCTCCCTTTACCTGGTTGAATCTGGCAGCTTGATTTTGCTTTCCTTTACCAGCCTCATGGCGCCGGGATGGCGAGCTGCAGAAATTGATTTCTCCGCCGCCGCACCATATAGCTCCGGATGCAGGTAGAGTCCACGGTCCTTTTCCAGCTTCAATTCCTCCACCGGAATGCGGTGTGCGTTGGCGTAGGCGTCGTGACGGATACCGGTTACCTGCCAGGAAACTTTCACATTGGGTTTGTCGGTGCGAATTGTGAAACTGTGATTTGCTATCTCACTGGCGACAATGGCCTGCGCGAACTGCCCAATCACCGTAAGCTGATAGCGAAAATCGCGATTCAGCGCTTCGAACCAGTCGGGCATGCTGACGATGGCGTTGCCCTGTGCATCGGTGATTACAGTGCCGTTGTAGATGTTCATCATGTCCGGTGACTCCACAAAGGAGTGATAGAGATACTTGTTCGCAGGGTCGAGCGGGTGATCGATCTTGAAGGAGCCGGCGGACTTCGAGAGCGTGCCTTCGACATCCACATTCCCAAAAAACTCCCCGGCCGAACCGGTATTGGTGGCCGCAACCACGGCTGTGCCCGAAGTGCTGAGCGCCAAAACCCCACTGCCCGAGTCGCTGCTCGCGAACACACCGGTTCCCCCGGCGTCATTGAGACCCTCCACGCCCGAGCCCGAACTGCTGTGCGAGAGGCCGTCGACGCCGTCGGGACCGAAGCCGTTAACACTGACTTGCGTGGCGAAACTTTCGCCCCGCACCCCTTGCCCGCTTGCGCTATTAGTGGTGCCGAACACCCCAACGCCGCCACCTTCCGTGCGCCCAAACACGCCCGATCCGTTCGCTGAATCAGAGACTCCCGTAACACCGAAGCCCTCAACCGCACCGTCAGCGATGTTGTCGCCCACGATGGGCGCACCAAAAATGTTCCCGGAGTTAGCGTTCTCGCCGGTGATGCTGGGAGCGGCCACTTGGACTGACGCTTGAACAAGGCCGCCCTGCAAGACGTTCGCAGTGACTTCGTTCGTCGTGATCACGTTCGCGGCGAAGCTGCCGTTCGCGTCCCGCTTGGCGATGGCATTTGACACGTTGGCGTCGGTAGGCAGGACCAGCCATTGCAGGTTGAGTGTGCCGCTGCTGGTAATTGGAGAACCGCTCACACTAAAATCGGAGGCGGGTGCGGCCAGCCCCACACTGGTCACCGAGCCGCCTCCGCCGGGGAACGTTTGCCCCGGTGCAAAAGTGATGACACCCTTGTCGGAGATCGACAGCCCAGTCTCTGCTGGCGCAGCGCTTCCCAGACCGAACAATAGATTCAGTTTGCCGGACGCGGTCGGGGTATTGTTTCTCGCCGTCTCAGCCAGCAAGCGGAAGTTGGCATTCACTGCCTGTGAGCTGCTGCTGTTGAAGGCCGAGGCTGTGAAATTCAGAGGTTGACCTTTTTTCCCCGAGGCTGCTGTCGCCGTGCCGGTGGCCGGCAAGGTCAGCGCCCCGCGGAAGATAGCAGCGCCATTCACGTCCAGCTTGGCCGCGGGTGAGTTGGTGCCGACGCCCACATTGGTGCCGTTGTCGAAGACCTGGGAGTTGGTGACGTCTGCGCCGGCATCAAACTTGGCCAGAGTCTGTGCCGTACCTCCCGCCGTCGTGACCGGGATAGTGCCTGTCGCCTGCGTCGGCGACGTCGCGGTTCCGGCGCTGGCCGAACTTGCCGGTGTCGCAGCCAGCAGAAAGGCCGAGGCCGGAAGTCCGCCCAGGGTCTGCGCATCTGCCGCTTTCAGCGCGTAGGGCACGCTTCCCAATTCCACTCGCGGCTGTTCGGCTTGACCGCTGACCTGCACTCCGATCCAGCGCGCTTCGCCGGCAGTGAATGCGTGGGCCGGAATTCCATGGCTGCTGCTCGAACCCAACATGACGGAGTAGCCTCCGTTCTTGTCGGTCTGGACGTTCTGGGTTTCCATCCAGAGGGGGGCACCGCCGGACTGCTCCTTGTACAGCAGGAAAGTAACCCCGACGGTGCCGGTGAGCGGTTTGCCGTTAACGTCGTTCAAGGTGCCGGTGAACTTCACCATGCCGGGAACGATGCTGTCGGCGTTGACTGCGCTCTGAGCCATCAGTGGCAGCGCGCAGCAAATCAGCAAAAGATAAATGGATAGATGAATGCACGCACGAATCATGAATTTGCCTTTTCACTTCTCCTAATAGTCTTGTTCTTGCTGTTCGGGGCTTGTGGAACGGTGGTTCTTACTGCTACGAACGTCGTTTCTCTCCACCCTGGCGTTGGCAGGAACCGTGCGGAACGGGAAAACTGTCCCCCCAGACATCCTCCCGCTCTCAGCACACGGCGCCGCCAACCTCAAAAGCTCCGTAATTTCTTGGCTCGAGCTTTGTGTCCCAGCCGGTTGGTGGCCAACTTGTGATCTGCACGACTCTACGAGGAATGTTCGGGTCAGTCGTCATCACGAAGTCAAGTGTTTGTAAGTAAATTCACGCTTTCCAGGCGGCGACGAGCATTCGTTTTTCTCCGCAACCTCTTCCCGCTCACAATCCCAGCCAGCGACAACCTCAAAGCTCCTTCTTGCTTGTCCTGAGTGATCTCCGGGCATTCGTGCAGGCGCTTGCGGGGTGCCACTGCTTCCGCTAGAATTCCGGCTAATCGCGGCTCGCCCGTCAACCACGTGCAAGCTAGACGGTTTCAGTCAAAATCGTCCTTAACGGCATGCTAAGAATTTCAAGGGGCTTCCAAAGAAATTCCAAAGGCAGGCTATGTCGGCAGAAACAAAGGTCCGATACGAGTTCGGGAAGTTCCGCTGCGACCCCCGGGAACACCTTCTGTTGTGCGATGGCCGCGCCCTATCGCTCTCGCCGAAGTCGTTTGAGATCCTGGTTGCCCTGATTCAGAGCAATGGCCGGCTGCTGACCAAGGACGAACTCATGCAGCAAGTATGGCCCGATACCTTTGTGGAAGAGGCCAACCTGACGGTGCATATCTCCGCACTGCGCAAGGTCTTGGGTGAAATTCCCGGAGGACCGCAATACATCGAGACCGTACCCAAACGGGGATACCGGTTCATTGCGCCCGTCACCGAGCATCAGGGCGACAGCAAGCCGGGATCATTGCCGCAGACTCCCCGGGCTGAGCCCGGAGGCAGTGGAACACAAATGGCTGCCTGGTTCTGTTCCTTGGTGGTCGGTGGGCGGGCTGTTGCTGGTCGCGATCATGGTCTCGATCCTGGTGTCCAGCCGGCAAGCCAAGCTCACTGACAAAGACACGGTCGTGCTGGCCAACTTTGCCAATTCGACGCGCGATCCTGTCTTCGATGACGCCTTGCGGCAAGGGCTGTCCTCGCAACTGGAACAGTCGCCCTTCCTGAATCTCCTTTCCGATGAGCGCATCGCGCAAGCCCTGTCATTGATGGCCCAACCCAAAGACTCCCGCCTGACTCAGGGACTGGCTCGTGAAGTTTGCCAACGCACGGCCAGCGCCGCGGTTCTCAATGGAGCGATTGCGCAAGTTGGCACGCAGTATCTTCTGACCTTGAAGGCGATCAATTGTGCAGACGGGGAGTCGCTGGGCAGTACGGAGGCGCAGGCTGCGGACAAGAACCATGTTCTCGATGCTTTGGGAAAACTTGCTGCGGAAATGCGCAACCAGCTGGGCGAATCCCTGGCTTCGGTGCAGAAGTACGACGCTCCCGCGGAAAATGTGACCACGCCATCACTTGAGGCCCTCAAGGCCTACAGCCTCGGCTATAAAGCTATGGTGGTAAAGAGCGATTACGCCGCCGCGCTTCCCCTGTTCCAGAAGGCGATCAGCCTCGACCCGAATTTCGCCATGGCTTATGCCCGGACGGGGACCAGCTATTTCAATCTTTTCGAGACCGACCGTGCACGCGAGGCTTCCGGCAAAGCGTTTGATTTGCGAAATCGCGTGAGCGAGCGCGAAAAGCTATATATTTCCTCGCATTATGAAATTCTCGTCACTGGGAATCTGGAGGCGGCCCGCAAGGTCTGTGAATTGTCGGCGCAAACCTACCCACGCGATAATCCCTTCACCAATCTGGGGCTGATCTACAGCGGACTGGGCGACTACGACAAGGCCCTCGACGCGTTCCAAAAGGCTTTGCGAGTCAATCAAGAGACCGGGAACAGGTATGCGAATCTGGTTCGCGGATATCTGCAACTCAACCGCCTGGAGGAAGCGAAGGCCAAGGCGCAGGAAGCGCAGTCCCGCAACTTTGATTCTCCCCAGATTCATCTCAGCCTCTACTGGCTTGACTTTCTTGAGCAAGACCCGGCGGGCATGGCGCGGGAGTCGGCAGCACTGATGGGCAGGGCAGGATACGAAGACCAAATGCTCAATAGCGAATCGGATACCGCGGCGTATGGTGGGCAGCTGGCGAAGGCGCGACTACTATCGCAACGTGCAATAGAGTCCGCCCAGAGGGAGGACGAGAAAGAAGCAGCAGCGCTTTACGAAGCCGATGCTGCGATACGCGAGGTGCTAGTAGGCAATAGAAATCTGGCTAAGCAACGGGCGCAAGCCGCGCTCGCACTAGCTAACGGCAAGGATGTGGAAGCCTTGTCGGCTATTGCCCTCAATTTGGCAGGCGATCCCGTATCGGCTGCGCGCCTGGCCACCGATCTGGAAAAGCGCTTCCCGGAAGATACGTTTGTGCAATCCAATTACTTGCCTGCCATCCATGCCGTTGCTCTGCTCCAGCGTAACGACGTTGGCAAGGCTACCGAGGCGCTCGCGGCGGCGATTCCCTACGAACTCGGAAGTAATGAGATTCTGAATTTCGTTCTTTACCCGGTTTACGTGCGAGGCGAAACCTTTCTAAGCGCCAAGCAAGGCATTGCAGCTGCCGCCGAGTTTCAGAAAATTTTGGACCATTCCGGCGCTGTGCGAAATGAGCCCATAGGCGCGCTCGCGCACCTGGAGCTTGGCAGAGCCTATGTTCTGTCGGGAGACACCGGCAAGGCCAAGGGAGCCTACAAAGACTTTCTTACGCTTTGGAAGGATGCCGACTCAGACATCCCCGTTCTGAAGGAAGCTAAAGCAGAATTCGCGAAGCTGCAATAAATGGCGACGATACCTCTGTAGCTATCCCAGGAAAGAGCCCGCTGCTCAGGACTATAATTACGCGCACAGATGGGGCTTTCTCCCGGCACTAAACTCGGGCCGTATGAAATCGTCTCTCCCCTGGGTGCGGGTGGCATGGGCGAGGTGTATCGGGCCCGTGACTCGCGCTTGGGCCGCGAAGTCGCTGTCAAAGTCTTGCCCAACTCCCTCTCGCGAGATCCCGACCGGCTGCGACGGTTTGAGCAGGAAGCGCGTGCTGCAGGCGCGCTCAACCACCCCAACATCCTGGCCATCTACGACATTGGCATGCACGACGGCTCTCCTTACCTGGTGACCGAACTTCTGGACGGCGCCACCCTTCGCGACCGTCTGAGCCAGTGGCGCTCTTGCTTCCGCGGAAAGCCGTCGAGTGCGCGGTTCAGACTGCGCAAGGGCTGGCAGCTGCGCACGATAAAGGGATTGTCCATCGTGACCTGAAGCCGGAGAACGTTTTCATCTGCCGTGACGGACGCGCCAAGATTCTGGACTTTGGGTTGGCCAAACTGATCGCCCCTGAACCGGGCGATGCTACGGTCACCAAACTGGATTTGGACAACCAGACGGAAGCAGGCGTGGTGATGGGCACTGCCGGCTATATGTCGCCCGAGCAAGTGCGGGGCGAGAAGGCCGATCCGCGGTCAGATATCTTCAGCTTTGGCGCCGTTCTCTACGAGGCGCTTTCTGGACAACGTGCTTTTGCTGGACGAAGTGCCGCAGATCGAGCGAGCGCTATCTTGAAAGAAGACCCTCCCGAGCTGTCGACCTCAGGGCGAAATGTTCCGGTGGCACTCGACCGCATTGTTCGCCACTGCCTGGAAAAGGATGCGGAGCAGCGCTTTCAATCGGCACGCGACTTGGCTTTCCATCTTGAGTCTTCGACTTCGGTTTCGGAGTCGGGCGGTTCGGCAGCGCTACCTTCGTCGAAAGCAGTAGTCGCAAGTCCTCGGCGCTGGCTAATTGTATTTCTTACTCTTGCAGTGGTTGCCTCGGCTGCGTGGTGGTTTCGGGGAAGAGCCGAACCGGGTGCCAGAGCGGTAAAGTTCCTTCGACTCACCGATTACATCGGCCTCGAAGAGAGCCCGTCGTTTTCACCGGACGGTAAAGCGGTGGCATTTGTTTGTGACTCCACTGAGACAAGACAGGTCTGGATTCGCCTGCTGGCGGGTGGGCCACCGCTCCAGATTACGAATGGGCCGGGAGCGCACCTAGAGCCCAGATGGTCCCAAGACTCAGCGTCCATCATCTATTTCACCCCGCCCGCCGAGGGCAGCGCGCAGGGTACTCTGTGGGAAGTCTCGGCGCTGGGTGGCGCTCCCCGCCAGTTGGTCTCCAGTATCAGCGCAGCCGACGTGAGTCATGACGGCAAACGACTGACGTTCTTCCGGCTTAACGGAAGGCAAATTGAATTGGTAGTGGCGGACCGCGACGGATCCAACCCCCGAGTTGTGATGCAGGCGGTTACAACGTTCAGCTACCGCCAGCCGCGTTGGTCGCCTGATGACACCAGCATCGCGTACCTGCACAGCCAGGAGAATTGGGCCGACGAAGTCTACATCGTGTCGTCGGCGGGCGGCACGCCCCGAAAGCTTACGAGCGAGTCCACTCTCATGAGCGGTTTGGCTTGGTCGCCGGATGGCTCTCATCTAATTTACAGCTCCGCGCGCGGAGGCACCCTGTTATACCTGCCAACGCTCCACTTATGGCAGGTGTCAAAATCTGGAGGTGAGCCTCAACAGCTCACGTTCGGCGAAGCCGGTGATGAGAGTCCCGACGTGGACCGCATCGGTCGCGTCGTGGTTAGCCGCAAGCACATGCAGTTCGACATTTGGAAGTTTCCGGTGGACGGCGACCCCGCCGCGAATGTGCTTGCAGCGGTACGCATCACCCACCAGACCGGGCAGGTTCACACCCCCACTCTAGATCCAACCGACCACGAACTTGCCTATCTCTCCGATAGCGGCGGCCATGCCAATCTATGGGTGCTGCCCTTGAGTGGGGCTGATCCGCGCCAGATCACCTTTGAGAAAGACCCCAATGTGGTGGTGGGAGTCCCCATCTGGTCCCCCGACGGAAGTCTAATTACTTTCGCCACCGCGGGCCTGTCGGCCGACAAGCGTGGAGTGGGCTATTGGCTGCTCCACCCCGACGGGAGCGGTCTCCATTTGCTTGTCCCAGTGGGTGCCTGGGCGACGTGGTCGGGTGACAGCAAATGGCTGTACTACTCCGAGTCGACGCCCGTTCAGGCTACCGGAAGCTTCCGCCTCATGAAGATTCCGGTGAGTGGCGGCACAGCGGTGGTGGTGCGCACGGACAACGCCCAAGGACCGGCCGCAGCGGTAGACGGTTCGGCGTTGTACTACGTAGTCCCGTTGCAAAACCTGAACGGCTCCCTGGATTATGAACTGCGTGTCGCCCGGCCCGAGGACGGACCATCCACTTTGCTGGCGCGCATCTCCGGAGCCCGGTCGCCGCTCTGGCAGGGCCTGCATCCAGTGATTTCCAAAGATGGGAAGTGGCTGGTCATGCCTCTGGACGACAACAAAGGGACCAATATCTGGGTGGCGTCGACCACGGATGGAAAACTAAAGCGCATAACTGACTTTGGTCAGAAACGAACATTTATTGCGAGGCGGATCTCGTGGTCATCGGACGGAAAATGGGTGTTTGCTGCGGTCGGCGAGGGCGATGCCGATATCGTACAAATGGAGGGACTGCTGCAGTAGAGGAATTTGACGGATGTCGCCTGTGTAATGTCACGGTCCAGCGGTTAGGAACTGCTATATTGCCTCTGTGCGCGAACTGGTGCGCCAACACTTCCGCTTCTTTGTCGTCGCGACGCTCGCTGCCCTTACCCTGCGTCTGGTTTTCATTTTTCGATTTCCCGCAGTGGTGACGGATTCGCTGGTCTACGGTGATATTGCCAAGAACTGGTTGCAGCATGGCATTTTCGGGCTGAGCGGAATCGATGATATCTCTCCCACCTACATCCGCCTTCCTGGGTATCCCGCATTTCTCGCTGTCATTTTTGCGGTCTTCGGAATGGAGCACTACCGGGCCGCGCTCATGGTGCAGATGTTTGCGGATATCGGCACCTGCTTTTTGATCGCTGACATTGCCCGCCGGTGCGTGTCTCCCCGGGCGGCGAAGGTTGCTTTTGTGCTGGCGGCCCTTTGTCCTTTTCTGGCCACCTATGCCGCTGCGGCGTTGACCGAAACCTGGGAAATTTTCTTCACGGTGCTTGCACTGGATCTGGCTTTGATAGGGCTCACTGGTATGGGACAGATTCGAGTGTGGTTGGGGTGTGGGCTGGCGATCGGTGTTGCGATCCTGTTGCGTCCCGACGGCGGATTGCTGCTGGTGGTGATTGAGCTGTACTTGCTGTTCTTGTTGGTTGCGCGGCCGGATCAGTCTGCGGGGCCTCACTTGGCAGTCATCAGAGTTGGCCTGATCGTCGCGCTGGCTGCGCTGGCGCCTCTTATCCCTTGGACGCTACGTAACCTGCGTACCTTTCACGAGTTCCAGCCGCTCGCTCCCCGCTATGCCAATCAAGCCGACGATTTTGTGCCGAGGGGCTTCAATCGCTGGGTCAAGACATGGATGGCGAATTACGCCTCGGTGGAGGAAATCTATTGGGCGGTTCCGGGAGGCCCGATTGATGCCGACAATCTCCCAAGTCGCGCCTTCGATTCCGAAGATCAACTCGATCAGACCCAACAACTGATCGACGACTACAACAGGTTGTTGCATGTCACGCCCGCCCTGGACGTGCGATTCGCCGCACTGGCGGATCAACGCATCCAGCACTCCCGCTTGCGTTACTACCTTTGGCTGCCGCTGTTGCGTGTCGCGGACATGTGGCTGCGTCCGCGGACAGAGATGCTGCCGTCGAGCACACGCTGGTGGGAGTTCGACGAGCCGCCGAAGTGGATGGCCCTTGGCATCCTGGCGGGAGTCCTCAATCTTGCCTACATCGGCGCGGCGTTGCTGGGACTGGTGCGTTTGCGCTTCTCACCGGGGCTCACGTTGCTGCTTGCCTTTGTGGTTTTGAGATCGGTATTTCTGGCAACCCTGGAAAACCCCGAACCACGCTACACACTGGAGTGTTATCCAGTGGTGATCGTGTTGGCGGCAGCGGCCTTCCAAACCTGGAAACCGAAGCGGTCCTGAACTGCGGAATTACTGTTTCGAGTTGTGTTTCAGCAACTCGGACCGGTCACGCTCGGTTGTCGCGGACTGGGAGTCCCCAAGCTGGTCATATGCATCGGCGAGGAAGGCATGCGGCTCAAAGTTATCGGGTTCCGAGCTTGCCGCTTGCTTCAAGTAAGGGATGGCCTCATCGGCAAGATTTTGTAGCGTAAGAATGCGACCTAGCAGAAGGTTGGCGTGGAAGTGTTGGGGACTAAGCTGGAGCACCGCATGCAGCAATTCCACCGCTTCGGGGACGCGCTTGATTCGGGCGTAGACCGAAGCCAATGAGTACTGCGCGTCGGGCCACTTCGGACGCTTCTTGGCCACAAATTCGAAATACGGGGCAGATTCCGTCCACGCCCCGGTCTCATATAGCGCGAGGCCTAGCTCGTACCGTGGCTGGATGGAGTCTGGCAGAAGGTCCAGTGCTTTTCGCAGAGTGACAATTGCCTCCGGGTAACGCTTCACTTTTGCCAACGCAATGCCGAGTTGCGACTGGGCAACACTGATCGATGGGCTGTCTTCCAGCACGTGCTGGAGCAGAGGAATCGCCTCTGCATAGTGGCCGTCTTCAAGGGCAATCATGCCTTCGTGCAAAACGTTGGAAATCTCGATCTTGTCCTTGGGGTCGGCTCCTTGAAGCGGGTCTTGAGATGCGGTCGCAGAGGTGGACGATGCGTAACCCAGAGCGGACAGGTTTTCGCTTTGCTCGGAGCTCAGTGCTTTCTGCTCCGGCTTCTCGTGGTAACTGCTGGTCTCTTCGTGAAACTGGTCCAGCTGCGACTGGATCGTCTCGGTGACCGCGGGAGAGGATGCCGCCAAGTTGTGTTGAGCCGCCTTGTCCTTTGACTGATCGTAGAGTTCGCGCTTGGGTGCGCGAACGAAAAGATATTTCCCCGTGCGCAGAGAGCGCAGTGCACTCCAGCCAAACGCGCGATGGGGATAATCGGTCTCGGCATAGGCAGGGAGGTCTACCCCTGCCTTGGCCCCGCCTTTCATCAGTGGCACCAGAGATTCACCCTGAAAGGTCGGAGGCAACGGCAAACTGAGCATACTGAGAAGCGTGGGAGCGACATCCACCAGTCGGACGCGGGTGGATACACGCCGATGGGCAAGTAGTTCGCCGGGGAGTTTAAACAGCAGGGGAACGTGAATGGTCTCGTCATACAGGAAAATGCCGTGCATGCTCTCGCCATGAGCACCCAGCGATTCACCATGATCGGACATCACCACGATCAGCGCGCGGTCATACAGGCCGCGTTGCCGCAGATATTCAAATAACTTACCAAGAGACGCATCCGCATACGCGACTTCACCGTCGTAGGGATCGGAGAATCGCTTATCGTAAGGGGACGGAGGATCGTAGGGAGCGTGGGGATCATACAAGTGAACCCAAATGAAGAATGGCGACTCGCGATTCTGGTTGAGCCACTTGGTGGCGTGGCTGACTACATCCCCGGCCCGGCGTTCGATGGAGTCGTATCGGCTATCGTCAGGACTGCGCTTGACGTGGAAACCAGCGTCGAAAAAATCAAACCCCCGATCGAATCCCGGGGCCATGCTGGCCTTCGGATCCAGGATGAGGGAACCAATGAAGGCGGCGGTGTGATAGCCGCTCTTTTGCAGGATTTCCGGCAGGGATGGAAGCAGGGTCGGCAGCGGATGACCGAAATCGGTCACCGTATGAAACTGGGGATAGGTGCCGGTGAATATCGTGGCGTGAGAAACCGGTGTCAATGGCGCCTGCGAGTACGCCCTTTCAAAGACGACTCCCTGACGGGCCAGTACATCGAGATTGGGCGTTAGCCCGTGGGTGTTGCCCAAAAACCCCATGCGATCCGCGCGAGTCGTATCCACGGTAATTAAGACGATGTTGGGGGCGTCGGCCCGCGCAGCCAGGCTGGCGGTCAGGACGGTGAGGAAAACGAAAAACCAGGAACGGCGCATAAGAACAAAAAGGAGTTTACCAAAAGTAAACTCCTTCGGTGAGAATCGTGTTGGTCTGCCTCAGAAGGAGAACCTAAGGCCGAACTGCATGTTACGTTGCGCCCCAGTGCCCAGGATAGGGTTGAATCCGAGGCCAACATCTGGAGTTGCGAAGAACGTCCCGAACCCGGTGCAAACCCCTGAAGCGTCGCAATTCCTGCTCCCAATTTCACCGGTGTTGGCCGCGAACATCGGATGATTCAACACGTTGAACACACTCCAACTGAACTGGACCGTATAGCGTTCTTCGAACTTGAAGTCTTTGAATATGCTCATGTCGAGTTGCGAAATGCCGGGCTCACGCAGCATGTTTCGCCGGGCATCGCCCACGGTTCCAGGTGCAGGTTGCGAAAACACATCTGTATTCAGGAAGTCATTGATGTTGTGATAGTCGTAGTTGAGCGGGCCGCCATCATAGTTTGCGTAGGTATTTTTCATACCCTGGTTGGACGGATCACCGTGGATAAACGCGCTGAACGGGCGACCCTTCTGAGCGCGGAAAATGGAGTTGACCTGCCAACCTTCACCCACAAGTCTCGGCACGCCATGAAATTTTGGCACTCGATAGATGGCGGTAAAGTTAACGTTCAGCGGCGTATCAAAATTCGAGGGCGCGTAGTTCGCGCCGACGTTGTAAGGATTCTGAAAATTGGACAGGAGCTCACCCCCACGGTTGGCCGATCCGGTGTCGAAAGCTCGTGACCAGGTGAAGTTCGCTTGTCCGGTAAATCCGTGAGTCTCCCGCACTTTGAACGCGGTCTGAAGACTGTTGTAGTTGGAATAGCCATCATTGTTTAGCTGCATGATGTGCGTGTACTGCGGGAAGCTTGCGCCGAAGGGCTGGCGGCTGCTGTCGCATGCCAGTGTGCTGATAGGGCAGGCGTTGAGATCGCGCCAGTTGACCAGATCGCGGCCTGCGGTTCCGACGTAGGCCACGCTAAAAGACATTTGGGTGCTAAGTTCCTGCTCAATTGTGAGGTTGTAGGCGTGATTCATCGGGGTCTGGAAATCACGCACTACTTGGACCACGTTGAAGGGTGGGTCAGGCGTGGTGGCCGCCGCCGGTCCGTAAATGTTCACGCCGGGTGCCATACAAATAAAAATCGAACACAGAGAATTCGGCTTGCTCCCGCTGTTGAAAAGAGTCTGGTTGGCTGCCGGGGTGACGAAATCATCAATCGCGAAGTTACCGTCCGCCACCTGGGTGAAGAAGCCGGAACGGGTGCCGCTCCAACTGCTGCCCGGAAGGTATGTCTGGGGTGCATGAAGCGTACCGAAATTCGGGAGGTCATAGTCCAGAGAGTACCCTGCGCGGACGACCGTCTTGCCGTTGTTCCGCACGTCCCACGCGAACCCGACTCGCGGACCGAAATTGTTCTTATCCACGCCGTAAAGCGGCTGCTTGGTGAGGCTGACAAATCCGCCGGAATCGGCATTGGGGCTTCCAGGCAGGAAATTCGCACCCAGATCATTCTTTTCACCCAGCGCACCGGAAACATCCCATCGCACACCCAGTTCCAGAGTGAAGTTAGGTTTCACCTTCCAGCTATCCTGCACGTAGAGTCCGACTGAGTTCTGAAAAATGTAACGCGTGGTCACACCAAACGAACGACCGCTGCCCTCCGCCAGACCCAGCAGCAACTCGTTGAGAGCGGCGACGTGATTGCCTTGGGTGACGCCGGCAAATTCGGCAGGGCAAACACCATAGGCGGCGCAATAGGAGAAACCGTAGGAGTAAAACGACAGATCGGAGCGGGCACGATCGCGCCGCGTCTTAGTGGTGGCTCTCTGAAACTGGCCGCCGACCTTAATGGTGTGGTTCCCTTTAACCTCGGTAAAGTGCTCCTGCCAATCGTAGCTGGCGTCCGGCCGAGTCACGATGGGATACCCTTGGATGCCCCCGACCACTGGATATGCATTGGCGCTCGGACCAAAGTATCCGAGGTAATAAACCGACGGTACGCCCAGGTTCTCTTTATCCTGCGGGCCAGCACCGAGCGGCCCAGTGTTGATACCCAGGGCATTAGGATCGATGTTGTTGTTGACCCCGATGCGCTGAGAAAAACGCTGATAGCCAAGGCGGCTTTCCAGCACCTTGGTGGGACTGATGGTCCAGTTGTAATTCACGCCGATTAGCTGGGCTCGAGTGGGGGCAACCGAATTCCACATATTTGCGTTGGTAGCCAGTGGGCCGATTGATTGGGGAGTCCCAGGAGACGCCGGCTGACTATTGAGACTGTCGCCGAAAAGGTACTTAACCGAGACACGATGTTTTTGATTGAAGATGTGGTCATACTTCACGTGGAAGTTATTGAGGTCGAGCTTGTTCTGACCCGCCACATTGAGCTGTCCCGTGGTGGAGGTAGGAATGAATGACAGCAGGGCAGCGCCGATGGAGCTGACTTGGCCGTCATCGGCGGTACCGAAAATTTGATCGGGCCCTGGTCCGGGGCCGGTGTTCAAACATAGCGGCGCGCCGGTGGTGGTACTGGTCACGGCCTCTCCGGAGGTATTCGGGTTGACACCTGTCTTGACGCACTGCATAGCGTCGAAGATCTCCGAGGGCTTGGGGACCGGTACGAGAGCCGGAAACACGTCCTTGAGGTGGAAACCTTGGTAGGACAGGAAGATGAAATCCTTGTCCTTGCGTATGGGGAATCCGCCCGAGGCGCCGAATTGGTTAAGGCGGAAGGGCGTCGCTTGGGTAGCGAAGAAGTTCCGGGCGTCAAAAGCGTCGGTATGCCGGTCCCAAAAGACGGTTCCGTGGAGTTGATTGGTTCCGCTCTTCAGGCCGATGTCAATGACCGAACCACCTCGTACTCCGTACTCGACGCCGGGGTTGGACTGCACATTGAATTCCGAAATGCCGTCCAGCGGAATCAGGGCCGCCGCTGTACCCGCGATGGCTGCTTGGCCGAACGAGGACTCGCCGTAATAACGATCATTATTGGGGATACCGTCAACCGCGAAATTGTTTGACGTGGCGCGCTGCCCGTTGATGTTGAGGCTTTGAAAGCCACCACCGGGGCTGCGTTGCACTCCAGGTACGCCGTCCAGAAGGTTGTTAAAATCGCCGCCGTTGTTGGGAAGATCGGCAACCTGACGTCCCACAAATAGCGTGCTCAACCGGTTCTCTGTTGTGTCCACCAGGGGGGCGACGTCCTGGACTTCCACGGTTTCAGTGCGTGCTCCTACTTGGAGAGCAAACTTTGCCTCGGTTACCAGCGCCAGGCTAACCGTAGCCCGCCGCTCCATAGTTTTGAATCCGGGAGCTTCCACCGACAGATGGTACTGCCCAGGAGGGAGATTAAAGATGTGGTAGAGGCCCGTGTCGTTTGAGGTGGCGGATTGCTTTTCGCCCGTGTCCACATTTTCGGCGCGTATCATAGCCCCACTTACGGCGGCACCGGTTGCATCGGTCACTGTGCCAGAAATATCTCCAGTGATTTTCTGAGCGTGAGCGGCAGTGCAGGTGAGAATGCAAGCGAGAAGTGGAACCGACCAGTACCGCAAAACCCGACCACCTACCATGGGGCCCCCTAGTTCGTCGTACGATTCGACGAACGTATTGGGGGGGAGTTTAGTAGGCTTTACCGAAAATTATCAAGGAAAATGTGATGCACACGGAGTTTGACTATGAGTCAGGGTTAAACACCCCACAGTTGTGCAACACGCCTCGGAATCGAGAGCAAGAGAGTCAGCCTAGCGGCGAGTCGGTCATGCGGAAGCGGGTGCGCACGTGCTCGGACAGCCATTCGATCGCCGCCCGGTTGGTCACAGGATCGGCCTGAGTGAGATACTTCATGGCCTCGACCAGCAAACGCTGCCCGTCAACATAGCGAGGATCGGAACTGCGCTCCCGCCGCCTGCTGGGTCCCAATTTGGGCGGAACTGGAATCGTGAAAACTTTAGCCATGAAAGTAGAGCGCCTCGCGGCTTCTTTTTGGTTTTTGCCTTGGGGCGTGATTGCAGTATAACGCCCTATGTCTGGTTTTTCAGCCCTTATCTTTTGCCACTCCAACATCGTCATGCGAGACTTTAACCCTTGGGAGATAAGAACTTAGTCTTGCCTGTAGTCTTCAGCTTGAAAGCGTTATCGGGAATCTTCTCGTTCAGCCGGATTGCTGAATAGCTAGCCAAACGATAGTCGCCGCCGGGAGCGAACAGTTGCTGACGAACCGACACGCCCCGCGCTGGATCGATCCACAACCAGATGTGATCGAAGGTATTGCGCACTTTTTCGGACTTGGGCACAAGTGTGAGCTTGGCGGTATTTATGCCATCGACCTCTTCGCTTCCGCCGTAGGCCACGTCAAAGGACTTCAGCATGTCCTGGCCGCTGCCGCCAAAGCCTAACACCAGAAAACTCTCAAACGCGGCGCGATCCTTGCCGGTATTGTATTCGGTGACCTGATCGATCTTGGTTTGGTAAACCTGAACCTTGCTATCAGTGAAGAGCACATACTTTGGCGGTTCAGGATCACTGATGTCGGCCGCCATTTCGACCTGGTTGCCGGAGCGTCGGAAGTATACCGTTCCCTTTTGAACGTCGGTCTCATCCACGATCTTGGTGTACTGGCTCCAGACGAAATTTGCCTGCGTGGTACGGAAGTTGGCAGCAGTGCGATCCATCTGTTGCAGCACCTGCTGCAGTGGAGTCTGTTGTGCCAGTGCGGCGGGCGCAACGATAAGGATAAGGAGCACGCATAATAAAAAGACAGGCCCATCGGCGTTGCGCGCCCCGCCTTGCCTAGCGCTGAATCCAGACTCTGTAAGACAGGATCTGTCCCGAGCGATCACGGACAACCTCGTATTTGGAGATACTGACTTCACCAGAAACCGGCTCGATGATGCTTAGCAGTTCAGTGCGAATGGCGGCGTCATCCTTGCCTTCGACTCCCTTGGCGTCGATCTGATAGATCAATCCGTTCTGGCCGTCAGAAGTGACAAGAACTCCTGCAGCCCGTGGATTGTGCTCCACCGGTTTATCTTTGAAGTTGATCAGCCGGGGTGAGAAGAAGACAAAGAGCAGGATGAGAGTGACCATCACATCATATTGGACGGTGCCCCGTTCGTAGGACCACAGAATGTAGCTGCGGATTGTGCTCCAGATTCCTCGCACCGGCACGGTGGGCGTTGCCAATATGGTCGTATTCAATTCAGCCCTGTCCAAGTTTATGTTCTTCTCCCAAGCTTAGCAATGTAGATCACAGTCAGGTGACCCAAGTTGCTTGGGTTGACTAAAACTTTCTCGGCAGCAGGCGATCCGTGTTCATATACGGACGCAACGCCTCTGGAATCAGTACTGTACCATCGGCTTGCTGATAGTTTTCAAGCACCGCCAGCCAGGTGCGTCCGACGGCCAGGCCGCTGCCGTTCAAAGTGTGGACGAATTCGCTCTTGTTCTTGCCTTCGGGCCGGAAGCGGATATTGGCGCGGCGCGCCTGAAAGGCCTCGAAGTTGGAGCAGGAAGAAATTTCGCGGAACAACTGTTGCCCCGGCAGCCACACTTCAAGGTCGTAGGTCTTTGCCGAAGAAGGCCCCATGTCGCCGGTGCATAGCAAGACTTTCCGATAGTGCAGACCCAGCTTTTGCAGCACTTCTTCCGCATTTGCGGTCAGCTTTTCCAATTCTTCGTAGGAAGCTTCGGGCCGCGAAAACTTCACCAACTCTACTTTCTGAAACTGGTGTTGCCGGATGATGCCGCGTACGTCTTTTCCATAGGACCCGGCCTCACTGCGGAAACACGGCGTGTAGGCGGTGAGGCAAATCGGCAACCGCGCGGCATCGAGGGTTTCGTTGCGATAGAGATTGGTGACCGGGACCTCAGCAGTGGGAATCAGCCAGAGGTCGGTATCTCCGTGCGGAACCCGGAACGACTCATCGGCAAATTTGGGCAACTGGCCGGTTCCGTACATGGAATCGGAGTTCACCAGATACGGCGGCAAGACCTCGGTGTAGCCATGCTGGCCGGTGTGCAGGTCGAGCATGAAATTGGCCAGGGCGCGTTCCATGCGTGCGCCAAGGTCCCAGTAGACGGCAAAACGTGCCCCGGTAAGTTTGACCGCACGCTCCAAATCCAGAATGCCGAGTTGCTCTCCCAATTCCCAATGCGGTTTCGGTGCAAAGTCGAACTTGGGAGGCGTGCCCCATCGGCTGACTTCCACGTTGTCATCGGCGCTGCTGCCAACCGGCACGCTCAAGTGCGGCAGATTTGGGAGCGCGGTGAGGATCTCCCGCAGGCGGGTGTCGTATTCTTCGGCGGCTTTCTCGAGGCCCTGAATTTCTTCCCGCAGATCCTTGGTCTCGGCGATCAATGCGGAGGCATCCTGACCGCTCTTCTTCAGCTTGGCAATTTCTTCGGTCTTCTGATTGCGATGGGCCTTTATAGTTTCCGCGCTGGTGATGGCTTGGCGGCGTTGGGCATCGACCTGGTGGAAATCTTTTAATATGGCGCCAGGATCCAAACCGCGAGCGCGTAGCTTCTCCTCAACCAAAGGCAGGTTTGCACGGACAAAATTCAGATCAAGCATGGAAGCAACTACTTTATCGGAAAACTGGGCGGGAATGCACGTGGCTAAATAGCGCTTTTGGTGTGCTCTCTGCTTGGGTTCTCTCCGTGCTCTTCAGCTCTTCTCGGCGGTCTCTGCGTTCTAGGGCTTTGACGAGGCTTCGGCAAACACAAGTCTTAAATCGCAGAGGTCGCAGAGCAACCCGCAGAGGACGCGGAGACAATTCAAATGAACAGATTACTTAATATTGATAGTCAGCAACTGCGCTCCCGCCACCACGTAGTCGAGTGCCGGGGTTGCGGCCTCGGTGACCGACGACTCGTTTGAAACCACCATGTCCTGCGTGCCTCGCATTCCTTCCATTACGTTCATGATGGAGAGCGGCAGTGAGGGCATCACTTTATCCGCAATCATAGCTTCGGGATCGGCTTCGAGCAGGCAGACGTAAACCCGGTTGTTCACATGCTCCTTATTGAGATAAGCGATGGTAGATGCCAGGTCCAACTTGTGGATGGAGGTGGGGCTGCCATGCCGGAAACGGTCGAGGGTGTCACCGTCACTGACCAGAATGCGCAGCGGACCCTTGGAGGTTGAAGGCGGAATTCGGACGTGAATCTGTTGCACCACGCTCTCGCCGCGGTATGGTCGCAGCATGGCTTCAATGACGATGTCATCCCCGGGGCGGGCTTCGGTAACATCGGTGCGCGCGTTGTCCAAGCGGGCCCATCGGCGGTCGTGAACCATATCAAAATCGAGCTGGACGCCGCGAACTGCCGGCATGCTGTAGGGATTTTCGTAAATGCGGCTGAAGCGTTCTCCCAAAGAAGTCGCCGCCAGCATGGCTCCGGGTTGTCCGCCGTCGATCGAGGCGAACATGTCTTGCAAGGCGACGTCGGGATAGCCATCTACGTTGATGTGACCGCTCATGCGGTAGGTGGTTTCTTCGCCGTATTCGTTCACGCCATGCAGGGCATTGAAGACCGTAGCCATCATAGCGACCGGACTTAAGCGCGCGTTATTCAGAACCTCGTAGTGAAACTGTTTGGGACTGGAGCCGCCGTGAATGGTGAGGGTGACTGGAATCATTTCCGGGGTTTTGCCGAACTCACCCAGAATTCCGTTGTGGCGATCCTGCACGAAGGCGCCGATAGCCTCGGTGGCATTCACGATCTTGAAAGCGTTCAGCGGCGAGGGCACCGTGGCGAGCACCTGGGCTTTCGTCATTGGCAGATCGACCATGCCGAACTGCATCAGAGGATGACCGCACGCCAGAAGATGTGCGGCATCCATGTAGGTGACCGTACAGGTCGCGGCAATATCCATGTCACCCCGAACCAAAATAGCGCTCACCGCGGAGCCCGGTTCGATGGCCTCAGGCTGTTTGGCATCGCTGACCGAACCTGCGCCCATCACCGGGACGACGCCGGCCGAAGCAAACTGCGAAGCGAAGCGCTGAACTGTTTCTTCTGAGAACCCGTTGAAGACCAGTGGGGCCTCGATCGGCCTGAGGTAATTGGCAAAATCCTGGATCGGCGTGTCCGCAACTCCGGGGCTGGCGACTCTGCGAGCAGGCAACGCGGCGATTTTGGTATCCACCGGAACCGCGGCGGGAGATTGATCGAGAGCACTAATCTCCAGCATTTCCGCGATCGGAGTGACTCCAGCGATGGGCTCCTTTGAAAATTCTCCTATGCGGAAAGCGACTGCCCCTGCCAGTTTGCCGTTGAGGTAAACCGGGCTGCCGCTCATGCCCGCCACCACACCGGTGTATTCCGCCTTGGCGCCACCCAAGCGGACCAGAATAACGTCGCCCTTGGGGCCGTTGGCATTCTTGAGAATGCCCAGAACTTCGACTTCCATGGGCTCAGGTTTGGTGCCCTGAAACACGGTGTAGGCCACACCATGCATGCCGGCGTGAATCTGAGCAACGGGAAGTGTCTCTACCGGTTTCGAGGTTTGAGCACAAGCGGAGGGCAAAACGAGGCACAGTGCGGCTGCGAGAACTGCTGATCTCATACAAATTTCCCCAGAGGGCCGCCAACCGGCCCCGAAAACAAAGCTCATACTTCGCGTATTTTGTAGAGTTTGCCGGATGGGAGAGGGATTGGTGCCTAGCAAAACATCCCAATCGCGAAGCTCTGCGTCTATACTAGCATAGGGTTTTCAGAGGATTTCAATGTTTTCCTGTCGTTCTGAATCGTGGATTCAGGCCTTGCGAAGCCTGGATTTCCATAGGCTTTTGGTAGTTCTGGTAATGGCGACCGTGGTTGCCAGCGCGCTATTGGCGCAGGCCCAGGACCAGCCAGCAGCGGGCGGTGGGCAGCAGACCCAGGCTCCGCCGGAGTCAGGTGGCCCGCAGGGTGATGTGGGGCCCTACGCCATTCCCAAAAAGAAGGAGGAGCCTCCACCGCCTCCGCCCAGCAAGCCCAAGAAGATTGAAGGCATGGGCGACTACTCGATCCAGATCAGTGTGCCCCTGGTGGATGTGCCGGTGTCGGTAACGACGAAGGACGGGCAGTTCATTTCTTCATTGAAGAAGGAGAATTTTCGTATCTACGAAGACGGCGTGCCCCAAACCATCAGCAACTTCAATATTTCGGAAGCGCCCATTACCGCGGTGTTACTGGTGGAATTTGCAGACATTTTCTATGGCTTCACTATCGAAACTTTGCAGGCGTCCTACACTTTTACTCAATCACTCAAGCAGGACGATTGGGTAGCGGTTACCTCGTACGCGATGAAGCCCGAAATCCTGGTGGACTTTACCCAAGATAAACGGGCCATATACGGAGCCCTGAACACGCTGCGCATGCCCGGCTTCTCCGAGACCAACATGTTTGACGCTTTGTACGATACTTTGGACAGAATCGACCGGATCGAGGGGCACAAGTACATCATCCTGATTGGCAGCGGTTTCGATAGCTTCAGCAAACTCAACCTTGACCAGTGCTTGAAGAAGGTCAAAACCACCAAAGATGTCACAATTTTTACCGTCAGTACCGGCTGGACGATCCGGAATTACTGTGAGGTCAACCGTTGCACCGGTTATACGCGCGGGGCGGGCATTCCGGTAACCCAGGTCGACTACCTGCAGGCCGACAATGAAATGAAGACCTTCGCAAAGATGACGGGAGGGCGTTTCTATCAACCCCGGTTTCAAGGGGAATATCCGGGAATTTTTCACGATATTGCCGGAGACATCCGCAACCAATACAGCGTCGCCTATCATCCCACCAATCCCAAGCTCGATGGTACTTACCGCAAACTGAAAGTCGAAGTGGTGGCGGCGGACGGGGGCCCGCTCAAGGTCCGCGATCAGAAGGGGAAAGATGTGAAGTACGAGATCAACGCTCGCGAAGGTTACACGGCCAAGCACGTTGTGGACTAGAGCGAGCGAATTAGTGCACGTGGAATAGGCGATCCAGCAGAAACAAAAATCCCACACCTAAGAACACCACCAGGGCCATTCCGGCCCCCGGTTCCCGATTGACCTCCGGTACGAGGTCAGATGCCGCCACGTAGATGGTCACACCCGCCGAGAGCGGCAACCCGAAACTCACCTGCTGTTGGAAAACTGCCATAGTCAACACTCCGGCAAAGGTTGCGGCGCCGAGCAGAACCGATGCGCCCCAAGCCACTCGCCTGCTGCGGCCGCTGGCCAGCATGACCGAGGTGATGGTGAAGCCCTCAGGAATCTTGTGCAGAAAAATGGCGAAGAAGATGATCCACCCCAACCAGTTCGAAACCAGAAATCCGGAAGTGATGGCGATACCGTCAAAGAAAGTATGAATCGTCAGCCCCAGAAGGACTGAATAGCCTTTGTGGGTATGCACAAACTGGTCTTTGTGGGTTTCTTCACCGAAGTGGAAGTGCGGCGTGACCGTGTGTTCGAAGAAGTGAACGATCAAATAGCCCAGCAGCACCAGGTACGCGCCATCTTTGGGCCGCAGTTCGAGACTTGCCGGGAAGACCTCGACGATGGCGGTGGCAAGCATGAATCCCGCGCCGAGGGCGACGAAGTACTTGAGATAAGAGCGGTCCCAGTGTTTCTGGACAATGATGGCGCCGCCGAAAACGTTTGCAGCGGCGGCGGTTAGGCCGAGTAGGAGACTGAGACCGATGGGATGCATGGATTGACGATGGATAATACCAGTTCTGGGTTCAAAACTGGTTCTTATCCACTGTGCCGGATATGCATCACATCGCCGTCTTTTACGATGTAGTCTTTACCTTCGAGGCGTAGCGTACCACGGGCGCGAGCATCGGCTTCCGAGCCGGCCTCGAGCAGTTGGTCCCAGCGGATGGTTTCAGCGCGGATGAAGTGTTTTTCAAGGTCGGAGTGAATGGCTCCCGCAGCTTCGACAGCGCGAGTATGGACGGGAATGGTCCAGGCACGGCATTCATCTTCTCCAGCGGTGAAAAAAGAGATCAGGCCCAGCAGCGCATAGGTGGTGCGAATCAGGCGAACCAGGCCGCTCTCTTTAAGGCCGTAGCTGGAGAGGAACTCGGCCGCGTCGGCGTCGTTCATCTCCGCCAGTTCCGCTTCGACCTTGCCGCAAATGGCGGCGGCGCCGGCATTGGGCCGGGAAGCGACTTCGGCCAGCTTGTATTTCCCCGCTGCGTTTTCGAGATCATTCCCGAGGGATGTGCTCTCGCCGATGTTCAAGACATAGAGGATCGGCTTCTCGCTGAGGAACATGAAACCGCGGAGGCGCTTCTTGTCCTCAGGCGTCATCTCCATTTCCCGCAAGGGACGCTCTGACTCAATATGCGTTTTAGCCAGCTTCAGTAAATCAAATTCTTTCTCGAGTTCCGGCGTCCGCATCTTCTTGAGGTCTTTCTCCAACCGCTCCAGGCGCTTTTCAATCTGTCCGAGATCGCTGACCATGAGATCAAATTCGACGTTCTTGATGTCGCGCAAGGGATCGACCGGACCGACGTGGGGAATGGAGGGATCGTCGAAAGCGCGAACCACGTGAGCCAGCGCGTCCACCGTGCGTAGATTGCCCAGATAGGCGGTTTCCTTGAGTGCCTCCTGCCCGATGGCACCGACGTCCACGTATTCGACTGAGGCATGGGTCAGTTTCTTGGGATTGTAGAGCGCCGCCAGCCGGTCGAGACGGTCGTCTGGGACCTTGGCTACGCCCACGTGGGCCTCGCGAGGGTTAGAGTAGGCGTGCTCCGAGAGATTTGCCTTGGTCAAAATGCGAAATAACGATGTCTTGCCCACCTGCGGCAGGCCAATAATGCCAGTTTTCATGGAGAGAAGGCTCTTGGCTATTAGCTTTTAGCTCTTAGCGAGTGAACTCTGAGAATAAACGATGAAGGTGTGAATACCCAAATCGGCAGAAGGCTAGCTACGGAACGCCGAGGCTGTGAGATGAATTACAACCAGGCCCAGCAAAAGTACTCCTCCTTCAACCCGAGTCGACCATAAGTGCAGAGTATCGAACTGCAGGCGGGAGGGATTGTCGGGAGAAACAGAATCAATTTCACCCATGCTGGCGCGCAGAGTGTCCATGCGCGGAATGATTCCGAACTGTGAGATCAGTGTGAGCGCAAGCATCAGGACGATCAGGATATGACGAGCCGCGAATGCATGTGGCGTGCCGCGTGTCAGGTAGCTGTAGAGAAGGGAACTCGCTAAGAAGACCAGCCCCGAAAAGATGCCCATCCAGTGCAGGATTCCCAGCGTGCGGCCCACAAGGTTCCCTGCAACATGGGTCGTTGGCAGAACGGCAAATGCCGCGGGCGCAACCACCAGAGCAAAGAAGATCAACCCACCCAGCCAGACAATCAGTGACAACAACATGAGGTAGCGAAGAAAGGACATGCGGATCATTGTAGCGTTCTAGCGGGAGGTAGCGTGAGTCACTTCCACGCTGACAATCGGGCACGCCTTCTTCGCCACTTCTTGAACATACCAATCGGAATTCGGTGGAGCTTTGGGATAGCACGGAACCAAAACCAACCCCAGAAAAACAGCCACTCCAAAACCAAAGGAAGGAGTTGGCTCCACAGAGCGAGTTGGAAGGGTCGATCCTTGTGGGCGTAGTAGGAAAGAGTCTTTCCGTCCCATGCAACAGACAATTTCGGCTTATATTTCAGGGTGGAGAGCCGAGGCATCACTTCGCCAACATTGCGGAGGGTAGGCTCGACCAGAAAGCACTTGCCGTTCTCGAAGTACGTAACCCAAGCATGCCCCGTGCCATAGCGTCCCGCTTTCCCGGCAACGAATCGAGCATCGTAGCCCATCGATAGAAGCTGGCGCCACGTCCACAAGGCGAAGTCATCGCAATCTCCCTTCTTGAGGCGTTCGAAGTCTTCTGGCGGCTGCCAGTAGTCACGCTTTCCAAAAAGTTCCTCGTCGGAGGCGCCTTCACAGCCCATTAGGAATCGGCGCACGTCTGAGATGTTTTGACACTTAACCGTCAGGGGTTGGCTTACATAGCGGCCCATCGGGAAGGAGGGATGAGGGCCTTTGCGGCGATGAAAAGGTTGGGCAACCCTCGTTCCAGTGCCGTCGTAGGCCTGAGGTAAGACTTCAGCAATCATCTGGACGACTTGGCATTCTCTCACGAGCGGGCAAGCACGCAAATCAGGGCCGCCCCAGGGCAGTCGGACGATCAGGTTAGGCGTGTGCTTTCGGTGAGAAGTTAAGGTTTTACACTGGCACTGGCGTGCTGTCCACGATCTCCTGGATCACCTGCTCAGCCTGCTCGGATTTCTTCAGGGTCGAAGAATACAGACCGTTAACCACGACTCGGTGGGCAAATACCGGGACCACCAGGGGTTTGAAGTCCTCTGGCGTACAGAAGGCACGGCCATTGAGAAATGCGGTGGATTGGGCCGCGCGATAAAGCATCTGCGAGCCGCGAGGAGAGACACCCAGTGAAAAGTGTTCGGTCTGCCGGGTCTTTTGCACGATGGCAAGGGCGTAACTCACCAGCGAATCGTCCACGCGAATCTGGGTCACAGCATCCTGCATTTCCAGCAATTGTTCACCGGTGAGCACGGGCCTCAGCGCGTCCAGTTTCGCGGCTCCAGCATCGGAGCGTAGAATCTCGCGCTCGGCTGCGCTGTCGGGATAGCCCATACGCACCCGCATCAGGAAGCGGTCCAGTTGCGACTCCGGCAAAGGGTACGTGCCGTGATGTTCGACTGGATTTTGCGTGGCAATCACCAAAAACGGCTGTGGCAGCGGATACGAATGGGCGTCCACGGTGACCTGCCCCTCGTTCATGGCCTCTAAGAGTGCTGATTGAGTCTTGGGTGTGGTGCGATTGATCTCGTCTGCCAGTAGCACGTTGGTGAAGACCGGACCACGCTTGAACTCAAACTGCTGCTCTATGGCAGAGAAGATGGAAATCCCCAAAACGTCGGAAGGCAGCATGTCGCTGGTGAATTGCACCCGCTGAAAGGTGCAGTCGAGCGCACGGGCCAACGCTTGTCCCAAGGTCGTCTTGCCCACGCCGGGTACGCCTTCAATCAACAGGTGCCCACGAGCGAGCAGGCATACCAGTGCTAAGCGGACAACCTCATCCTTGCCGCGGATCACTTTGCGGAGCGCCTGCTCGAGTCCGACCGCGCGGTGAGAAACAGCACTGGCAGTTTCAGGAGACATTAGAGCGATTTTACTATGTTGACGAGGGGCAGGGCGGTTACGGAGGTTATGAAAAGGCCATAGGCTCTTGGCTGTCAGCCAAAAGCCAAGAGCCAGGAGCTTTTTACTGCGTAAACTCCGCCGGCCTTCCGGTTAAGCGCTCGATGCGCTTGGCGATTGGCGGATGAGTCGAGAACAGGTTGCCGAAACTCATGCCCAGCAACGGCTGAATGATGAACAAGTGCGCAGTCGAGGGTGTGGCCTGCATCGGAATGCGGCGGGAGTAGGCGTCCAGCTTGGATAGCGCGCTGGCGAGGGCATAGGGGTTCCCGGTGAAATGCGCACCGGTAGCATCTGCCTGGTATTCGCGGGAGCGCGAAACTGCAAGCTGAATGAGTGAAGCGGCAATGGGCGCAAGAATCAGCATCAGCAGGGCGCCGATTCCTCCTCCGCGGCGGTCTTCGCGGTCGCTGCCCATGCCGCCGAAAATCATCGCCCAGCGCCCCATGCTCGCCAACATAGTGATTGCCCCGGCAACCGTGGCCGCGACCGAACTGATCAGGATGTCGCGGTTATTCACGTGGCCGAGTTCGTGGGCCAGCACACCTTCGAGTTCTTCATCATTCAGCAGATCAAGGATCCCCTGCGTCATCGCCACCGAGGCATGGCTGGGATTCCTTCCCGTGGCGAACGCGTTCGGCGACTCGTTAGGGATGACATAGATCTTCGGCATGGGGATACCGATCTTTTGCGTTAGCCGTTCGACGGCCTGATAGGCGCGCGGCAGTTGCTCGCGAGTCACCGGCTGTGCGCGATACATCGCCAGAGCAATCTTGTCGGAGTAAAAATACGAGATGAAGTTCATTACAGCAGCCAGCCCCAGCGCCAGCAGCATGCCGTTCTGCCCACCGAAGGCGCGGCCGATGAACATAAGCAGCAAGGTCAGCAGCGTCAATAGGAACGCAGTCTTGAAAGTATTGCCCATGGAGTTTCTCTGTAGATTAGATGGTACCTGAACCTGAGGGATTCAACCTAGGAGCGGGCGCTGATGCTGCGGACGTAAGTGCCGCTGCTACAGGCAGAAGCACAGATCTGTAGCGCGAAGAGCTAGCCTTCGCGCAGCTTGTGACCGGTCAGATTGCCCAGCCCTTCGTAAGCTGCGTACTTATAGGTCTCGCTGAGCGTAGGGTAGTTGAAGACCTGTTCGATAAACTCGTCGATGGTCAGGTTGTGGTCGAGAACCATCATTCCGATGTGAATGAGCTCGGTAGCGCTCTCGCCGATGATGCTCACTCCGAGCAGCTTCTTGTCGGCGCGCGCAAAGATGAGTTTCAGCATTCCCGCGGTGTCGCCGATGATGTGACCGCGGGCGTTGTTGGCATAGAGAGCCCGGCCGACACAGTAGTCGATCTTTTTCTCCTTGCAGGATTCCTCCGTCTCACCAGCCGCGGAAATTTCCGGGATGGTGTAAATCCCCATCGGCAACATCGAGGCTACCCGCTGCTTGTATTTGAAACCGAAGGCATGGCAGACGGCGACGCGTCCTTGTTCCATCGACGTCGAAGCCAGCGCGGGAAATCCGATGACGTCGCCGGCAGCGTAGATATTGGGCACCGCAGTACGGTAATGTCTCGTCGACGGATAATGTATCCGCGGTCGTTGATGGCCAGACCCGCCTTTTCCAGAGACAGGCCGTCCACCGCCGCGCGGCGTCCGGCAGCGAACAGCACGCCTTCGGCTTGCAGCGTCTTGCCGCTCTTCATCGCCAACTGCACCCCTGAAGCAGCTGTTTGCACCTTTACTGGCCGTTCGTTGAACCAGAATTGCATGCCAAGGGCGGCGAGACGCACGCGCAGTCTCTCGGAAATCTCGGCATCAAGAAACGGCAGCAATCGGTCCCGGCCATCCACCAGCGTGACCTTCACGCCGAGCGCGCCGAAGATCGACGCGTATTCGCAGCCAATCACGCCGCCGCCGATCACCGCGAGGCTTTGTGGGAATGTGATCCATCTGCAGGAAGGTGTCAGAGTCAAACACCCGGACGTCGTCGAAAGCTATTTCTGGTGGACGGTGCGGCTTGCTGCCGGTGGAGATGAGAATCACATCACCGCGCAGTCGGCGTGTGCCGTTCGCGCCGGACACCGACACGGTGTGGGCGTCTTCGAAAGAGGCCCGGCCGCGGACGAGTTCGATACGATGAAGCGCGAGATTCTTCAGGATGCGCTGGCGCTCCATTTCGACCACTTCGCGCTCGTGGTGCATGAAATCGTTGACAGTGAGATTTTCTTTCAGGGAATAGTCGATGCCGTAGAGACCGCGCTGCTTGAGCCCGGAAAAGTAGAGTGCGGATTCGCGAAGCGTCTTACTGGGAACGGTGCCGGTGTTGATGCAGCTTCCGCCCACATGCTCGGCGCCCTCGATGACGGCGACGCGTTTGTCAAAATAGGCAGCCTGCGCGCCTGCCTTTTCACCCGCAGGGCCGCAGCCGATCACGATGAGATCAAAATCTTCGCTAGAAGCCATCGGAACCTCCATCAATCGGAAAAGCAATTCTCATAGCCATTTACCCTGGCGCAATCGCGTCGAGGCCCAGGTGGTGAAAATGTCAGCTTGCGAGCTCTACGCAACGGGCGAGGATGCCCGTCCTCCACGTTTCAACGCCCGCTCCAGCGTCTGGTCCAGCGCGGACTTGGCTTTCTGATACTCCTGCAGAGAGATGCTCCCCTGTTTATGCTCGACTTCGAGCTGAAACAATTCTTCCTTCAAGGCATCGAGCAACAATGCAGAACGGTTTGCGGCGGGGGCAGGTTTTAGGGCGACGGGCAAATCAGGAACTTCAATGTCTGACGCGGCGAACTGCGGCGCTGTGGCTTTGGAGCGTCTCACGACGAAAATCGCGCCGGCAGCCAGCACCAGGGCAAAGCCGCCGAGAATATACCAGCGATACTTTTCCAGAGGATCGGGTGCATCAATCGGCGGACCCAGGCCGCCGCCAGGGCGGGAATCACGGCCTGAGGCGGTACCGCCTGCAGGAGCGGGAGTGCCGGCACTATCGTCGCCTGCCTCCGCGAGGGTTCCGGTGCCTGAAATGCTGAAGTCGAGCGGCTGACCGACGGTGGTGTTCGACACCACCTGAACTATGGAATCCGGCTGCCGCGGATCATTCATGGCGACGAACGCTGCGCCCTGACCAGGAGTGAATTGCATGCTCTTGGGCAGCATCACCACAAAATGCTGGGCGCCATAGATGGCGCGCGGGTTGATGTTCGCCTGGCCGCTATAAGGCAGGTGAAAGCCCACCTGAAACTGGGTTTCGCCCGGCCGCAGCGGAAAGATGAAAGCGTAACGGTTCTTCTCTTTCTGCGGAACCGGAGCGGAGTTGATCGGCTGGCCCCCGGCCGTCTGAGCCATGGACTGGTCAATCTGCGCCCCTTCGGGCAAGTAGAACTCGAAATTCTGATCGTTCATCTGGGTGCGCGGGGGGCTCGATGTGTTGTTGACGGCAAACAAGCGGATCCCGGCCAGATCGCCACCCTGGGACTGGAAGCGCATAACATCGGCGGTTACCGCAATGCCGGAGACTTTCTTGGCAACGTCGAAGACTTGCACCTCGACCGAAGTAGTTCCCGGAGGAGCCATGCGATGGTAGGTCACGCCCTGGTGAATCACGCGAACAAGGTGCGGCCCGCTGCCGTCGTCGAGCTTGAGGGAAAAGTTTCCCTTGGCGTCAGTCTGGGTGCGGCCGGCCTCCTGCATGCCCTGGCTCAAGCTGAGGAGCACGACATCGTCGCCGGAAGCAGGCTTGTTGGCAGTGCCGTTGGTGACCGTGCCGGTGAGAGTTTGGGCGGAAACGAGAGCCGGAAGAAGCGCAAGAATGACGACAAAAATGAAAATTGCCTGAGATTTCAAACTCTGGCTCCTTTTTTGTTATCCAATGCTGCAGTCCGGGCGACGTCTTCCAGGTGCGCGATCTCTGCCAGCACAGCGGCCGCTTCTTCCTCGAGCGATGTCTTCATTGCCTGATAGTCGGCGTCGGGAAATTTTCCGGATTTGAATTCGAAATTAAGGTCGCGAAGGTTCTCATAGACCATTTCCCTGCGCTCTCGCAGAAATGACAGCCGGGTCTTGGGCGGACCCAGATATAACTTTCCCGGAAGGTAGAACACGTACACCAGGGTCGCGGTAGCGACAAACATGCAAGCCATGAGGGCGACGGTCATGTTTCAGTCTCCTTGCGGGCCTGTGCGCGGAAGCGGTCCAGTTCCACGCCCTGCAACGGCACCGGAGCGTCGGCAGGCAGGACTAGCGGACGCGACTTCCAGCCACGAATAATGAAGGTGACGAGTCCAAGTCCCAAGACCAGCGCCAGGTACGGCGCGATCCAGGCGACGCGGTCAAATCCAGTCTTGGTAGGAGCGGCCAGCACCGGCGGGCCGTACTTTTGTACAAAGGATTGCAGCGTCAGATCGTCGTTGTCACCGCGGTCAACGGCGGCCACCAGTTCCGCCCGCATACGGTCGGAGTAGGTACAGCCGACGTGATTGCATTCCAGGAGAATCTGGCTGCAACCACAGACACACATCATGCGATGACCGAGGTCGTTGAAGCGTGCAGTCTGGTCACCCGCCCCTAACAGCATGGGAACGGCAATACCCAGCAAAGCGATCTGCAGCGCCCGCTTGCGGGAGGTGGCTGTCATCAGTCCCCCGCTCCCACCGGGGCTGGCTGGACACGGGCCGGAGCCGTTACTCGAACTGGCGCAGTATTCGGGATCATGGCCACGACAGTGCCGACGATCATGATCCATACTCCCACCCAAATCCACATCACCAGAGGATTCAAGTGCGCTCGAATGATCGGCCGAGCGGTATCAGGGTTCTGACCCTCATAGACAACGTAGAGGTCGTTGCTCACGGTCGAACGGATGGAGGGCATGGTCGACGTCTGCTGGCTGGCCTTGTAGAAGCGCCGCTCAGGATTAAGTGTGGCAATCTGCTTGCCGCCCTTGAACACGTTCATTACCGCCCACTCGCTGCCGTAGTTGGGATTATCGTCCTGCGTGTAAGACTGGCAGACCAGGGTGTAAGGGCCGATGGTCAGCTTGTCGCCAAAGCCCATTTCCTGCTCTTTGTCCTGGTTGAAGGCGGAACCTGCGAACCCGATTACCACCACGATCACGCCGAAGTGAACGATGTAGCCGCCGTAACGACGGGTGTTGCGGCGGGTCAACTGGATCATCGAGGCAAAAAGGTTCTGTCCGGTGTGGCCGGAGATGACGCGTCCGCCACGCACGAACTCGGAGGCCACAGTTAGAGCCACCATCACCGCCAAGGTGATGGTCATCAGGGAATAGAAATAGGAAACGTCTTTCCAGGGCCGCATGCCGAATGCCATCAATGCCACGGCGACCACCAGCGCGCCCAGGGCTGGAAGTCTGAAGTTACGCTTCAGGCTCTCCATGGAAGTCCGGCGCCAGGCCAACAGCGGGCCCACCGCGGTCAGCAGCAGGAGCAGCAAGGCCACCGGAATATTCACACGATTGAAAAACGGCGGTCCCACCGTAACTTTGGTTCCCTGGACCCATTCCGAGAGCACCGGAAACAACGTTCCCCATAGCACCGTGAAGCAGGCGACCAACAGCAGAAGATTGTTGAACAGAAAACTCGATTCCCGCGATACCAGCGATTCCAGTTTGTGTTCGCTGAGCAGGTGTGAACGGTTCTTTACATAAAAGAAGAGGCAAGTCACGAAAATGATTCCGAGAAAGGCCACGAACCAGTCCCCGATCGAAGACTGCGCAAATGCATGCACCGAGCTGACTACGCCGCTGCGGGTGAGAAATGTGCCGAAGATCGAGAGCAAGAAGGTGGAGAAGATCAACCACATGTTCCAGGTTTTCAGCATGCCGCGCTTTTCCTGCATCATGACCGAGTGCAGGAAGGCAGTGCCCGTCAGCCAGGGCAGGAAGGACGCGTTCTCCACGGGATCCCATCCCCAATATCCGCCCCAGCCAAGCACGGAATAGGCCCAGTGCATTCCGAGGAAAATGCCGCAGGTCAGCAGACCCCAGGTGACCATGGTCCAGCGGCGGGTGATATGAATCCACTTTTCACCCGGGTAGCGCATGATGAGGGCGGCAAGGGCGAAGGCAAAAGGAACAGTGAAACCAACATAGCCCAGATACAGCATGGGCGGATGAATCACCATCTCGGGATACTGCAACAGCGGGTTGAGGCCATTGCCGTCGGCAGGGAGCGAACCCTGCATGATCGCGAACGGTCGTGCGGCAAAGTTGAGTAATAAAAGGAAGAAGACTTGCACGGCCGCGATGATGATCGAGGCGTAGGCGAACAGTCGCGGGTCCGTCTTATAGCGCAGCCGCAACACCAGCCCATAAGCCGAGAGCAGCAGAGACCAAAACAGTAATGAGCCTTCCTGTCCAGACCACAGCACGGCGAACTTGTAAGGCACAGGCAAGTCGCGATTGCTGTGATGAAAAATGTAAGCGATGGAAAAGTTATCCTGGAATGCAGCGGTGACCAGCACTATGGCGGCAAGGAAAACAACCGCAAACGAGGCAATTCCGGCACGGCGAGCGGTCTCACTCAGGCGAGCCGAACTTGGGCCTTCGCGTACCAGCGCTAATATACCTGCCAGAAAAGAATAGGCGCTTAGAGCCAGTGCCAGCAGGAGGGCGAAACTGCCGATGAGGGGCATAGGGGGCCTCCGCCATTTTTTCAGAAACAGCCCACCGGGGCAACTACATGACGCCAGAAGACCCCGGTGTTTTCCCATTCTGGACGAAGGGCCAACCCGATGGAGCCCGCGAACTACGCGCTCTGCTTATGGTTCTGACGGGCCAGAACTTCGCGTTCCGCCCGCAGCCAGTCTTCATTCTCCTGGCCGGGAGTGCATCCTCGTTCCTGATAGAACTCGTAGGCGCGCTGGCGGATTTGTCCTTCAAGGTCTACGGTTTGGGAGGTTACCGAAGAAGCCTTGCGGACCTGGGCCGTCGAGGTCACTTCCGGCATGGTCAGGACTTGTTTGTTGGATGGAGTGGTAGCGCGGGGTGTTTTGGCTCTGGGCATGTCTGGACTCCTTTAACGATACAGTTGATTAAGTATGATTACCCGAATACGCAGCGGCCTATAACTGAGGTTGGCTCACAAGAATGTATGACGAGTATGAGTCAATGATAAACCAGTTGGCTGTGGATGTGTGCGAAACGGAAAAGAATTAATCTGGATGAAACAATGGTTTGCGCATTGATCAGTAGAAATCATGTGACGAGGTTGGAGCGCGAGTGATGTCAAGTGACGATACGCGCTGGGCTTTCACGGAAATTACATTGTCCTGATTTTGCAGAATTCCCTCAATCATCAGAAATTGTTCGGAACTCAGCAGCAGCCGGTTTTGTTGAAATAAATCGGGGTTGACGATGGCGTTGGCCACTCCGGTTTCATCCTCCAGACTTAAGAAGACAAATCCTTTTGCCGTGCCGGGACGCTGGCGCGCGATCACGCAACCCCCAATGCGTAGATGACGTCCGCTGGGAATATGTTTGAGGTCGCTGGCCTGGTGTACCCCAAGAGCTTTCATGCGCGCGCGATGATATGCCATGGGATGCGGCCCCACGGTCATGCCAGTGCCGCGGAAGTCGGCCACCAGGCGCTCTTCGGCATTCATGGGACGTAGCGGGGACTTGGTGTCGGGCTCGGAAAGGCTATCAAGCAGTGGACCGGAATGACGGACAGCGCGTTCGACTTGCCAGAGGGCGTCTCTTCTGTGGAGTTTCCAGTTTCTAGTTTCTAGTTTCCGGTGGCCGGGTTTGCTCTCGATAGTCTTGTCATTCCGAGCGGAGCGAGGAATCTGCTGTTGATCTTCACTGGAAACTGGAAACTCGAAACTGGAAACCGAGTTCAGTGCGCCGATTTCCGCCAGCGTATTCAGTTCATCTTTGCGCAGTTCGGGTACACGATGAAGAAGGTTGCTGATGGAGGTGAAAGGAACGAGACCGCGCTGGTGTACCAGGGCTTGTCCGGCTTCCTCGCGCAATCCGCGAGCGTAGCGCAGGCCGAGGCGGAGGGCAGGGCTCTGTCGCCCCGCTGGGGTTGGCTCACTCTTAGTGCTTGGGCCAACGACGAACGACGAATGACCAACGACCGGGTTTGTTTCCAGCGTGCACTGCCATTCCGATCTCATCACATCAATCGGCAAGACTTTCAACCCGTGGCGCTGGGCGTCTTTCACCAGCGTCGCCGGGCGATAGAAGCCCATGGGCTGATTGTTGAGCAAAGCTGCGGTGAATGCGGCCAGGTAATGACATTTCAAATAAGCGCTGGCATAGGCGATCAGCGCAAAGCTGGCGGCATGAGACTCGGGGAATCCATATAGAGCAAACGAAGAAATAGAGAGAACAATCTGTTCTTGCGCTTCCTGCGAAATGCCGTTCTTGGTCATACCTGCCCGCAGCTTAGCCTCAATTTCCTTCATGCGCGCCTGGGAACGCTTGAAGCCCATGGCGCGGCGCAGGTCTTCGGCTTCGCCACCGCTGAAGTTGGCGGCTACCATGGCGATGCGCAACAACTGTTCCTGAAAGAGCGGCACGCCGAGAGTGCGCTTCAGCACCGGTTCCAGCGAAGGATGCGGATAAGTGACGGGCTCGCGTCCCTGGCGGCGCTGCAAATAAGGATTCACCATCTGGCCGACGATGGGGCCGGGGCGGATGATGGCGACTTCCACCACGATGTCATAAAAACGCTCGGGACGCAGGCGCGGCAGGCACGACATCTGGGCGCGGCTTTCGACCTGAAACATGCCGATGGTGTCGGCTTTCTGCAGCGTGGAGTAAACCTCGGGATCGTCGGCAGGAAGGTGGGCGAGGCTCACTTCTTCGCGATAATGATTCTCAATGAGCTGAAGAGAATCTTCCAGCACCGCCATCATGCCCAGGCCGAGCAGATCGACTTTGATGATGCCGAGATCGGCACAGTCTTCCTTGTCCCATTGCACAACCACGCGGCCGGGCATGGAGGCGGGTTCGAGCGGGACCACGGAATCCAGTTGGCCCTGGCAGATCACCATGCCGCCGGAGTGCTGGCCGAGGTGGCGAGGCAAATCTTGTACTGCGACACACAGCTCGAAATACTTGCGCAGCCGGGGATGACTCAGGTCGAGGCCGGCGTCGCGGAAGCGGTGATCCAGAGTGTCCTGCTGGTCGCGATACTCCCAGGTGGAAACAGCGGCAGAAACTTTTTCGAGAGTTTCGGGATCGAAGCCCAGTGCCTTGCCCATTTCGCGGCCGGCCATGCGGCTGCGATAAGTAATGACATTAGCGGTCATGGCCGCGCCGCGCTCCCCGTAGCGTTTGTACAAGTATTGAATGACACGCTCGCGCTGGTCGCCGCTGGGGAGATCAAGATCAATATCAGGCCATTCGCCGCGTTCTTCGGAAAGGAAACGTTCGAAGAGCAGTTCCATGCCGACGGCATCGACAGCGGTAATTCCCAGCGAATAACAGACAGCGCTATTGGCGGCCGAACCGCGGCCTTGCACCAGAATATTTTCGTCGCGGCAGAAGCGAACCAGGTCCCAGACGATGAGAAAATAGCCGCCCAAGGCGAGCTTCTCGATCAGCTTCAGTTCACGCTCGATCTGACGTCGAGCACGAATCTGCAGATCTGGGGAAGCACGCCCGTAACGCTCGTGGAAACCCTCCCAGGTGCGCTTTTCGAGGAACGAATTCATGGTTTCGCCTTCGGGCACGGGGTATTTGGGGAATTCATATCCCAGATCTTTGAAGGTGAACTCGAGGCGGGAAGAAAGTTCTACGGTGTTGGCGATGGCTTCTGGGAGATCAGCAAAGAGTGCCTGCATCTCTTGTGGCGATTTCAAGTGACGTTCGGAGTTGCGAGCCAGTAGACGCCCCGCAGTAGCCAGGGTGCGGTGGTGGCGGAGAGCGGTAAAAACGTCACACAGTTCACGCTCGCGGTCGGTGGCATAGCAAACGCCATTGGTCGCGAGTAATGGAAGCCGGAGCGAGCGGGCAATTTCTACAGCGGCGCGATTGCGGGCTTCCTGCTCGCGATGAAAATGGCGCTGCAGTTCGACGTAAACGTTGGCGCGGCCAAAGATTTCGGTCAGATGCTCAATGCAGTTCCGCGCTCTTTCCATACCACCATTTTTCAGAGCCAGAGCCAGCGGGCCATCGTGGTCGCCGGTGAGGCAAATCAGTCCTTCCGCATGTTCTTGCAATTCTTCCCCATGGACCGCGCCTTCGCCTTTGGCGGCTCGCAACTTCATTTTGGTGATCATGCGGCAGAGGTTCTGATAGCCAGCGCGGGTGGAGACGAGCAGGGGAAGTCTAAATCCACCACAGAGGCGAAGAGGCACAGAGGAATTCTTTTGGGTAAATTGATCCGTGTGAATCCGTGTAAATCCGTGGCCAAGAAGTTGCGTTGTTAACTCTGCTCCAATGTGCGCTTTCAGCCTCGTCTTCTTCGCTGCCATATGAAAACGCGGGGAGCCATAAACGCCATTGCCGTCGAGCAGCGCCATGGCCGGCATATTTAAGTTGGCGCAGGTGGCGATCAGGGTTTCAGGCAGGGAAGCGCCTTCGAGGAAACTGAAAGCGGAGCGAGCGTGGAGTTCGATGTACATTGGCAAAAAAAGCGGCCACGGATTAACACGGATTCTCGCGGATCAAAATCAAATTCATTTCTTTTCTTGCTTTACGAAGATTTATCCGTGTCGATCCGTGCAAATCCGTGGCTAATCGTAAGTACCTTCCAGCAGCCACCGTCCACCGAGCAGGTCACGCACCAGGCGGTACAATCCGATGCTGGTTTCTTCCTGCACCGCGATGTCCCATTCATCGCGCGCCCAGCCTTCGTGCTCCCACCAGTCGCCGGAAGAACGCCAGGGCCCTGCCGCCCAGAGGATCTCGCCACGAGTTTCTTTCCGTTTAAGGCAGGAAATAAAAGTTGGCTTGCCTTCGCGCAGAGTGACTGTGGCTGCGGCCGGAGGACGGAACATGCGCAGCGCAGTGACCAGATCGTCAGAGTTTCCTGTCTTGTCAGTTTTTTCTTGCGGCTCCCGGGAAGCAAAGCGCTGCATGCGGAATCCCTGGGGACGATGTGTATCCAAGATTTCCAAAGACCCGACTTTGTCTTCCCCGACGATGGCGGCGATCCGTGCCAGCGTGAGCTCAAGCTTTTCCGGCTCGGGTGATGGTGGAAGAAAGAGCCCGCTTTGCCCGGGCCGCGGCCGCGCCGGTTCCGCCGCCAGATAAATTTTGCCAATGGGAGCGCCGGGGGGATGGGCTTGCAAATCAAGCTGCAGCAGTTTGAGGAAAGTTTTCGCATTGAGCAAAGGCAAGGGAAGATGAAGGGTACGGCGAAAATGCTGTCGAGCTTGCGCTTGGCCTGGACGGACGGGGGCGTCCGTCCTCACATGGTCCGTTAAGACTTCGTCTTCATGCCATCCATTTTGCAGTTCCAGTTCCAGCCGCAATTCCTGGGTTGCAAGGGCGCGCGCGGCCAGACGGGAACATAAATGATCCAACAGTTGACTCAGCAAAAACGCCAGCGGCTCCAACAGCGTCAGCGGATACTCCAGTTCGATGGCTTCCTCGAACACCAACGGCGGGTCCACTGGAACCAGTGTGCGCGAAATCTCGCCTCGCGCCAGTTTTTGCAGACGCACTCCGTGCTGCCCCAGGCGCTCACTCAAAGGTATGTCCGGCAGTGCGGCTAAGTCGCGCAGATTGCGAATCCCCCAGCGGTGGAAGGTTTCCAAAAGCGGTTCCGGGTCCTGCTCTCCGGCGAGCAAGAGTTCCACCGGCAAATTCCCCAGGCGTTCCGCTTCCTTGCCTTCCGGGATCACGGTTACGCCGCGGAATCCGCGGGCGGCGAGTACTGCGGTATCGGGGTTGGCGGCCACAGCGACATTCACGGTGAGTCCAAGATCCAAGGCGCGGCGGGCGAGATCGCAGGCGATTTTCGGAAGGGCGCCGAAAAGCAACCCCATGCCCAAAAGATCAAGAACGATGGTGTCAGGAGCTGCATCTTCCACCCGTGGCGAAAATGATTGCGCACAATCGAGTAGAGCAGCGTGCGCGGTGGCTTCTTGAAGTACAGATCGGGCGCGGAATGCAATGCCGGTGCAGGCTTCGATTTGCAACTTGGTCATTCCGGGGAGAACCCCGGCGCGGCAGGCGTTTTCGTTGGCTGCGAAAACTTTCTGTAACGGAGGTTTTCCCTCGAGCACGGCCAAAGGCCGTGCTCGCAGGCGGGACTCGGTGCGCAGGAGCGCCTCCACAGGAAAATCTGGCACGAAGATGCAGGCAAAAGGCATAGAAAAATTGATTCATTGAGAGATTGAATCATTGAGAGATTGAATCATTGAGGTTCTTCATCCTGCGCGTATGGTTTTGGTGGCGAATGCTGCGATGACAGATTGCGCTGGTTTGCGTGGCATCCGCGACCGCAGGATTTCAGTCTCAATCCGTAACTCATTCAGAAGTTTCGCGTGAGTCGGCGTTTTTAAAGCTGAGAGCTGATAGCTGAGAGCTGACAGTTTTTTCGCTGATTGCACTTTCAGCAGCAATGTAGCGCAAGTCTGCGCGCAGGCCCCCTGCGTGACTACGAACAACACCGTGGAGGTGTGTTCTATGGCCCGTTGAAAGCGAAACCAGGAAGTTAGGGGAATGCGGCGCGCCGTCTTCAGTGGCACATCGCCCAGGTCAATAATCACCAGGCCGAAGCCGCCGCTTTGCAGGAGCAGATCGGTGACCCGCAACGCCTGATCGACCGGAGACTCCATCCGGAGATCCTCATGTTTCCGATTGGTTTTCTCCGTGTCGCTGTGTCTCTGTGGTGAATTTGTTTTGCATCGTAT
This sequence comes from uncultured Acidobacteriota bacterium, assembly GCA_963734415.1. Lineage (GTDB taxonomy): Bacteria > Acidobacteriota > Terriglobia > Terriglobales > Acidobacteriaceae > JABCZH01. The sequence continues at coordinate 231,162 of CAVTHF010000004.1, forward strand.
CCACAGCATACTTTCAAAATTCACGGCTGCCGTAGCCGCTGATATTGGATCGAAGGCATCGCATACATCCACCAGTGCGCATGCTTCCTGACGCCGGGTTGCTGCGGCCAACACCGCCAGTAACAGGCTGGTTCGCCCGGAAGAGACCGGTCCATATATTTCGGTTAAGCAACCGCGCGGCAGTCCGCCGGTGAGGGCATCGACCTCGCGCACTCCGCTCGAGGCCATTTCCGGCGTGGGCCCAACTGTGAGCCGCGAAGCTGACGTGACCTCTGCCAGCTTGGGCAATGCCGACAAGCGCTCGAAAACTCGCGCCGGCAAGTTTGAGACAACCGAGGCCACGGGGCGGCGTACCGCCTCTGTGGGAAAAAGCGGAAAAGACGACATGGGAAACCTCAAATTTCAGGGAACGTAGGGGCAGAATCAGCCCCAAGGCGATATTCGCTTTTTATTCGCCTTTGAGATTGTGCTACCCAGGGGGTGGTTTGTCAAGGGCCGGAAGGGGTCTATTTCGGTAGCGAGGATTGCTTGAAAAAATCGAAGAAATAACAAATGACTGCAGCTAGACTACGGACAGCGTATGGGGCGAACCAGCGCAGCTTCGGCGACTGCTTTGTTATAATCACGTTCTGCCGGATGGCGCTATCGTCTAGGGGTTAGGACGGAAGATTCTCAATCTTCAAACCCGGGTTCGATTCCCGGTAGCGCTACCAAACCCTCTATCGCCGAAAGCTTACAGGACACACCACTTTTGTGGCTCACGTTTTCCCACCTCCAGCGTCCTAATCAGGAAATACTTTAGCCAGGCTTCCATACCATAGGAGACACGCGATGCAGCTCATGGAAGATGCCCGATATGCGATGCGGCAGTTCTCGAAGGCACCAGGTTTCACCGCGACGGCGGTCCTGACATTGGCCCTGGGAATTGGGGCTACGACGGCGATTTTCACCCTGGTGCATGCGGTGTTGCTGAAGTCGTTGCCGGTGGCCAAGCCAGGCGAGCTATACCGCATCGCGAGCGAAGAGAACTGCTGCGTCACGGGTGGCCTGCAACAAGACTGGACGCTCTTCTCCTACGATCTCTACAAGACTTTTCGCGATGGCACTCAGGGTTTTGCGGAATTGGCGGCGTTCCAATCGGGCCGCAACCTGATTGCTGCCCGGCGGGCGGGAAGCAACCAGCCGGCCGAGTCCATGGTTGGCGAATACGTCTCGGGAAATTACTTCTCTCTCTTCGGCGTCGGCGCTTATGCGGGACGAGTGCTCTCCATGCAGGATGACCACAAGGGTGCCGACCCGGTGGCGGTGATGAACTATCGCACCTGGGTTCAAAAGTACGGGCGAGACCCTTCGATCGTGGGCGCAGCTTTTGCCTTTAACGGCAAGTCCTTTACGGTGGTCGGAATCGCGCCGCCGGGATTCTTCGGAGACCGGCTGGAGACCAATCCGCCAGCATTCTGGGTCCCACTCACCGCCGAGCCGCTGTTAACGACTTCCGCTGCGCTCCTCGATCAGCCCCATTTGAACTACCTGGACCTGATGGGAAGGATTCAGCCCGGCGCGGATGCGAAACGCATCGAAGCGCAAATGATCGTTGAGTTGCAGCAGTGGCTCTCAAGTCCGGTAGCTGAGCTCAAGACTGAAGAACGGGCCTTCATCCCCAAGCAGACTTTGCGCTTCGCTCCCGGAGGCTCCGGTGTGCGCATGATGCGCGACGAGTATCAGGATGGTCTGCATCTGCTGATGTGGATTTCCGGGTTCGTCCTGATGATTGCCTGCGCTAACGTGGCCAATCTCATGTTGGTGCGGGCGACCACGCGCAAGCAACAAACCTCGATCCGTGCTGCGTTGGGGGCCCCGCGCTCCCGGCAAATAAGACAGGTACTGACGGAAAGTACAGTGCTGGCGTTGTTGGGCGCGATTGCCGGAGTAGGTCTGGCTTATGGGGGCACAAGGCTGATTCTCCATTTGGCGTTTCAGAAAAGTTATGTGCCCATCCAAGCCTCGCCTTCGTTACCGGTTCTGGGTTTTACGTTTCTGGTGTCGTTGCTGACGGGTGTGCTGTTCGGCGTTGCTCCGGCTTGGATGACAGCCAATGCCGATCCCGCGGAGGCCTTGCGCGGCGCGAACCGCTCCACGGCCCAAGGCAGTTCATGGACGCAGAAGGCGCTGGTGGTTTTGCAGGCGGCGTTGTCTCTGGTGTTGCTGTGTGCAGCTGGTTTACTGATGCAGAGTCTGCGGAACACGCACAACCAGCATTTCGGCTTCGAGACTGCGAATCGTTACCTTTTGCATGTTGATCCGCAGATGGCGGGCTACAAGCCAGACCAGCTCGAGGCGCTCTACCGGCAACTTCGTGGAAGTCTGGCAGCGGTCCCCGGGGTCAAGCAGGTCACCTACTCGCTCTATATGCCGATGGAGGGAAACAACTGGGGTGAAACTATTTTTATCGAAGGCCAGACTCCGCCTCCGCCCGACAGCAACGAGAACGAGAGCTCCTGGGTGCGGGTCAGCGACGGATACTTTGACCTGATCGGCACCAAAATTGTGGAAGGCCGTGCGATCTCTGAACAGGATACGCAGGCTACGCGGCCGGTTGCGGTGGTAAACCGGACTTTCGAGAGCAAATTTTTTAAGGGTGAGAACGCTCTGGGGAAGCACTTCGGCGATTTGGACGCGAAATACTCGGGGAAGTTTGAAGTCGTCGGTGTGACCGAGGACACGCAGTACCGCGGCCCCAGGCGCAAGATTCCGCCCATGTTCTTTTTGCCCGCGGCCCAGAAGATGACTTACGAACAGCCGCAGGAAAATCGGTTTGAAGACGCCAACCACTATCTGGGCTCGATAGAAATAGAAACTGTGGGCCCGCTACGAGGCTTGGAGCCGCAAGTGAGGCAGGCGTTGGCGCAGGTCAATCCCAACCTGGCGGTGATCGATTTCACCAGCTTCGCAGAGACGGTGGAGGCGAATTTCAGCCAGCAGGAGATGATCGTAAAGCTGACTTCGTTATTCGGATTCCTGGCGCTGGTACTGGCTTCAATCGGTCTTTATGGTGTAACCGCGTATTCGGTCGAGCGTCGTACCAGTGAGATCGGCATTCGCATGGCGCTGGGAGCAAACCGACTCAATGTTCTCAAGCTGGTGCTGCGCGGAGCTTTTCTTCAGGTTGGCATCGGGCTGCTGATTGGAATTCCGGTGACCGTCCTTGGCGGACGTGCGATGGCTGCACAGTTGTTTGGGGTGAAGCCCTACGACCCCCGCATCTTGTTGCTAACCACGGCCGTGCTGAGTTTCGCGGCGTTGGTTGCGTCACTGGTTCCGGCGCGCCGGGCAGCGTCGATCGAGCCGATGAGGGCGTTGAGGACTGAATAACGCCAGACCCACCTGCAACAAGTTGCGCAGTTGACAGCCTGACTGCGCCCCGATAAAGTCCTGAGGCAAGACCGCTCCCCTTGCGCCTGCGCTTCCGTTTGCACCGGGATGCCACTAGTTCTTCGAGAAAATTCCCCACGGAGACCACGAAATGATGCTTAAGAGACTTCTGTTCACGACAGTTATGATTGCGTTGGCTGGGACAGTGCTGCTCGGAAGGCCGGCTTCCTCCACCCCAAGCGAAAAAATCGCAACCCGTGTGCTCAGCGAGACTGCCAATGGTGGCAGCACCGAAGCCATCGTCGTGCTACACGCCCAGGCAGACTTGTCCGCGGCTGGCGCCCTGCCCACCAAGCTCGAAAAGGGACGTTACGTGGTCAACGCGCTACGAGAGGTCGCTAATCGCACTCAGGGTCCGATCATCAATTTGCTGCGTGAGCAAGGCGTCTCCTACCAGAGTTTCTACATTGTGAACATGATCAAAATCACCGGCAACCGCGCGCTGATGGAAGAACTGGCGGCGCGGGCCGACGTAGCCCAGATCGACGCCAATCCGCATGTGCGCACCGCTCTTCCCCACGCCTCGGGTGTCGATATCGGGCATGACACGCCAACCATCGAGTGGAATGTCACCAAGGTGAACGCCCCGAAAGTCTGGAAACTCGGCTTCCACGGAGAAGGCATGGTCGTGGCTGGCGCGGATACCGGTGTGCAATGGGACCATCCGGCGCTGAAATCGCACTATCGCGGCTGGGATGGCCATCAGGTCGACCATGACTACAACTGGCATGATGCCAGTCCGGAGCACTCGCCTACACCCGTCGATCCAAACTCTCATGGCACCTTCACAGTGAGCGAGATGGTGGGTTATGACGGCGGCAACAATGTGCTCGGGGTCGCGCCGGGCGCACAGTGGATGGCCTGCCGCAACATGGATCCCAATGGCACTGGTTCACCCACCAGCTATTCCGAATGTTTCCAGTTTCTGATCGCGCCCTATCCCGTTGGTGGAGATCCCAATCAGGGCGATCCCACGAAGGCGCCGGATTCCATCAATAACTCCTGGATCTGTCCGCCTAGCGAGGGCTGCTCGACCAACACGCTGCTCAGCATCGTGAACGCAGTGCGCGCCGCCGGGATTTTCCCCGCGATGGCAGCCGGCAACGACGGACCGAATTGCTCGACGGTGGACACTCCACCCGCCATCTACCAGGCGTCGGTGAGTGTGGGAGCGACCGACATCACCAATCAGATTGCTTCCTTCAGCAGCCGCGGGCCGGTGACGGCTGACGGCAGCAATCGGCTGAAGCCAGAACTCTCTGCGCCTGGCGACAACATCCGCGGTGCGGTGCCGGGGGATCAGTATTCCGGAGGCTGGTCGGGGACCTCCATGGCTGCGCCGCACGTAGCTGGCGGAGTTGCCCTGATCTGGCAGGCCAAGCCTGCGCTCGATGGGGACATCACCAACACCGAGATTCTGTTGGCCAAGACCGCGCTTCACTTAAAGAGCAGTCAGGACTGCGGCGGTTCCGGGCAGAAGATTCCCAACAATGTCTTCGGTTACGGACTGATCAATCTGTTGAATGCGGTGAAAGCCCCGTAGGCTGGTTCCCACCCCGGGACGTGGGCCGAATGACGGGAGGGAGATTAGTGGGTCGTTCGACTCTAGCCAGGACTCTCGGGGGGTCTACAACCTCTGACTCCTTAAAGATGCGCACTAATCGCTGCTGGTAACCCGTCCAAAGGTCGTTCCTGGGCGAGGAGTTTGAAACTCCATTCGGCTGAAACCCAGCCTCAGCACTTATTCCCTTGACAGAATATTCCATAATTGTTATATTCGCATGTGCGGTGGGAGATTGAGTATACCGACGAATTCGAGATCTGGTGGAACCACTTGTCGACGGATGAGCAGGAAGAGATAAGTGCAAAGGTTGAATTACTGGAAGAACGCGGCCCCACACTTTCTCGGCCCCACGCGGATGTCATCACTACTTCTCGGCATGCCAATATGAAGGAGCTGCGAGGGAAAGTGAATGATAGGCATCTTAGGGTGCTGTTCGCCTTCGATCCGCGACGCAAGGCCCTCCTTCTGCTTGGCGGAGACAAGACCGCCGACCCGAAGTGGTACGAAAAGTTCGTGCCGATTGCCGATGAGCTGTTCGACCGTCACCTTAGCGAGTTTGAGGACAGAAAATAGAGGGTTCCCTTTGGATCCCAATAGGAGCGAGCATAATGGCAAAGAATTTCAAGACTCTTCAGGACAGAATGTCTCCTGATTCTCAGGCGCGTTCTCGCGCACTTGCCGACAAGTACCGGTCTGAGATGCCGTTGAATGAACTTCGTGAAGCCCGTGATATGACTCAGGTCCACCTCGCCAAGATTCTGAGAGTCAACCAGGCCGCCGTATCAAAAATGGAACGGCGCGCCGACATGTACATCAGCACGCTCCAGGACTTCGTGAAGGCCATGGGCGGCGAACTCAAAATCACGGCTAAGTTCCCCGATGGCGTAGTCGAGATCAATCAATTCGAGGAATAGGGGCCAACGCACAAGACAGCACAGGTAGGCTAGTCAACCCGAGGAGTTCATCGTGCAAACACGTACGCCGCACCGGGGGAACTGCTCTTGGGAGCGCCAGCGACCACGGTGGCGCCGCTGATGCCGACAGAGGTTCCCATCAGATCGGCGGATGCGCCGTCCGAAGCAGTCGCCTCGGCGTAAGCGTGCCGCGTATTCGTCCACCCGGTCGCTGGGAGACGATAGGCGTAGGCCGCACCCTGTTCGAGGTTCGCTCCGATGTTCGCGCCTGGGCCTCCGACGGCGATGACGTTAGCGTGCTCGTTGATTCCGACCGACTGGCCGAAGCTGTCGCCTTGGATCGCGTCGGGCGCGCCCAGCGCGGCAGTGTAAGTTCCGGTAGTGGTCCAGCCGTTTGGCGGCTCGAGATAAACATACGCCGCGCCATAAGCACTATGCGCACCGGGAGCGCCCGCCACCACGGTGTCTCCGCTGATAGCAACCGAGAACCCTACGTTGTCACCGCCTTTGCCTTTGAAAGTCGTCAGCTCGGCGGTCTCGGTCATGTCGTGCCATCCACTTTGCGGTTTCACATAGACGTAGGCCGATCCCTGGAAATTGTTGTGACCGAAGGAACCGGCGACCACGGTATCGCCGCTTACGGAAACCGAGCAGCCCAGGTAGTCCAGAATGCCGCCACTGTCGGAAGCGCTAAGCTCGGCAGCCTGAGTGCATCCACCGTTACTGCAAGCAAACACGTAGGCACGGCCGGAAAAATTGTTGACAAAGAATGCGCCCACCGCGATGGTGCTTCCGCTGATGCTGACGCTATTGCCAAAAGCATCGCCAGGCAAGCCATCCGAGGCGGTCAATTTGACGGTCTCCGTCATATCTCTCCATCCACCGGCAGGCTTCACGAAAACGTAGGCAGCGCCCGGAGTTGCAGCGCGATCGTGAAAGTTCGATGTGTTCGCAGCTCCGACCACGATAATGTCGCTGCTGATGGCGACCGAAGTGCCGAAGCCTGCGCCGTTGTCGGATGAACTCAGCGTGGCGGTCTGGGTCATATCCGACCAGCCATTTGCCGGCTTGACGAACACATCCACGGTGCCGAACTGTTCGATGTTGGCGTCGAAATCTCCCACTACGACTGTATTGCCGCTCATGGCAATAGAGATGCCGAACCAGTCATTCTTCGCCCGGTTGGTGGGCGTGAGCTCAGCAAGCTGCTGCCAATTGGCGGCAAAGGCGATGCTCGGACAAAACCAACGCAGCGCACAGAAACAGAATCGAAGTCGCGAGCGAGTTTTCGCATTGGGAACCCCTTGCAAATCGAGGATGGACGGCTGGTTTGGCTGAAATCCCGGAGAGGAAATGCAACCGGGAAGCAATTGTCTGCCTCTTGGGGGGAGGCGTCAATAGCAGTCTTTCTCTCAGAAGCCGCGCGGGTTGCGAGAAGCAGCCGTTACCTCGGTCACATGCCGAGAGCGAGGTTCCAACCTAAGCTATCTGTTACGGATCACCATGGCCTGGTACTTCACCTTCTTCTTTATTTCGGGGATGTGCGGCATTGTGTATGAACTGGTCTGGCTGCGGCTAGCCATGGCCCAGTTTGGTGTGACTACAGCGCTGACATCGATCGTGCTGTCGATGTTTATGGGAGGATTGGGTCTCGGAGCCTGGGCTGCAGGCGGCCTGGTGCGAGCGTACGATAATCGGCTCACGATTCATCCGCTGAGGTTGTATGGCTTGACTGAGTTGCTGATTGGGTGCTCGGCGCTCGCTGTTCCCTTGCAATTGTCTTACGGACACCGGTTGCTGGAACGAATGACCGAGCAGGCGGCGGTGTCGTCTGCGGCGCTATTATCTGGCTTCCGGAGCTTGGCTGGCGACTCACGCTGGTGCCCTGGTGCGCTTGCATGGGCGCGACCATTCCGTTTGTGATGTCTGCCATTCGGGCCGAATCGGGCAATGAATCGAGGCGCTCCTTTAGCTTTCTCTATCTGGCCAATGTTGTGGGTGCAATCGCGGGAGCGGTAGTTGCGCCTTTGCTGATCGAGCTTGGCGGTTTTCATGCGACGTTGCGGGTTGGGGCGGGTTTGAATGCAGCGATTGCGGTGGGCGCGTTTTGGCTGGCGCTGGCTGGGCGGAGAGTGGGTCAAAGCGACGCCACGGCCGGCACAAAAGCCCTCGCCACAACCTTCGAGAGAAATCGAACGCCGCTGTTCTTGCTTTTTCTGACCGGTCTAACCACGATGGGAATGGAAGTAATTTGGATCCGCCTCTTTACCCCCTACGTGGGCCCAGTGGTATATGCATTTGCCACCATTCTCGCGGTGTATCTGTTCGCCACATTTCTGGGCTCGCGAATCTACCGCAAATGGAGCACTCACGGCCGGCTCGAAAGCGAACTTTCATGGGTGGCGCTGGTACCGCTGGGAATGCTGGCGCTGGTGACTTCTGATGTTCGGCTGGTGCTGGATTCTTCGACGCGAGTGTTTCTCGGAGTCGCGCCTTTCGCCGGAATGATGGGCTTCCTCACTCCAATGCTGGTGGACCGCTGGTCTGGAGGAGATCCTGATCGCGCCGGGAAGGCGTATGGGATCAACGTGCTGGGCTGCATTGTGGGGCCATTGCTGAGCGGTTTTCTGTTGCTGCCGTTTCTGGGCGAGCGCTGGTCCACCCTGATTCTGACTCTGCCCTGGCTGGCGATGGCGATTCGTGCTGCCTATGCTGCCAAGTCTGGGTTGGTGACCAGAGCGTCAGCTTACGGAGCCGCCATCGCAACCTTGACGATTCTCTTCTTCACCCAGGATTTTGCGACTCAATATCCGGAGCGCGAGGTTTTGCGTGACAGTACGGCAACGGTGATTGCGACCGGGGAGGGCATGCGCAAGCGGCTGGTGATCAACGGAGTCGACATCACAGCGATGGTACCGATTCCCAAGATGATGGCGCATCTCAGCCTGGCGTCGCTGCCTCATCCGCCGCGCAGCGCGCTGGTGATTTGCTTTGGGATGGGAACGACGTTTCGCTCGGCGATGTCATGGGGAATCCCTTCAACTGCGGTTGATCTCGTACCCAGCGTGCCCAAGCTGTTCACTTACTATCATCAAGATGGCGGAAAGATTCTGGCGTCACCGCGGGCGCATGTGGTGATCGATGATGGCCGCCGCTTTCTAGAACGTTCACCGGAGGAGTACGACGTCATCATCATCGATCCACCCCCGCCGGTGCAGGCCGCCGGTTCCAGTCTGCTGTACTCGGAAGATTTCTACGCAGTGGCGAGGAAGCGGCTGCGGCCGGGCGGCATCTTGCAGCAATTTCTGCCGGATGGCGTCAACGACGCCAACGACAACCAGCTGAAAGCTTCCGTAGCTCGCGCGCTGCAGAATTCTTTCCCTTACGTTCGGATCTTTCAATGGAACGGGCGGCAGGGTTGGCACTTCCTCGCCAGCGATCAGCCAATTCCAGTGCGCAGCGCGGCGGAGTTGGCGGAGCGAATGCCGCCGGCTGCAGTGGCTGACATGTTGGAGTGGGGACCTGCGAAGACCGCCGAGAAGCAGTTTGACCTCTTACTTTCGCGGGAAACGAAGCCTGAACAGATGATCGCGTTGTCTCCGCAGACTCCCGCGTTGCAGGACGACCGTCCTATCAATGAGTACTACCTGTTGCGCCATCCCGCCAGCGTGCTCAGCTTCTGAGGCCGTATTTTCTGCTGGCCAATCAGCACCGCTAACCACAAAGGACACAAAAGGTGCACAAAGGAAACCCTGAGTTCTAAACCTTCGTGGACCTTCGTGTCCTTTGTGGTCGATTGATGGTTCTGGTGCATCCTGGGGCCTGCCAGCGTTGGATTTTGACAGCCCTTCCACATCTGGCTAAGCTGTGCAGGGGATGACTGCCACACTCTTCATTTATGCGATGTTGGGGGTCGCAACCTTTCCCTTCATCTATTATCTAATCGCGCTCTATAGCGCCTGGGGGTTCTTTCGCCACCGTCCTGTCCCTGGTACAAAAAGCGAGTTCACTCCGCCCGTCAGCAATCTGAAGCCGATCCGGGGAGTCGATCCCGAGGCTTACGAGAATTTTGCCAGTTTTTGCCGCCAGGACTATCCCGACTACGAACTGCTTTTTTGCGTGGGCGAAAGAGATGACCCGGTAGTGCCGATCCTCGAAAAACTTGCGCATGATTTTCCCGAGCGGCGGATCACCGTCTTGTACGGTACTTCGAGCAACGCCGCGAATGACAAAGTGGCGAAGTTGGCGCGACTGGTGAACGAAGCGCGGAATGAAGTGGTGGTTATCAGCGATAGTGACGTCCGTGCCCGGCCGGATTATCTGCGCACCGTGGTGGCGCCTCTAGCCGATCCCAAGGTCGGCGCAGTGACCTGCTTCTATGTCCCCACCGAAGAGAAGACGCTGGCTGAGAGCTTGCAGACCATCGGCATGGTTTCGGATTTTTACGCCGGCATTCTGGTAGCACGAGAATTGGACGGCGTGAAGTTCGCGCTTGGCCCTACCATCGCCACGACGCGAACGCGACTCGCCGGATTCGGGGGTTACAAGGCGATCGAGAACCAGCCCGGCGACGACCTCCTGGTGGGGCGGCTGATCGCGGAGCAGGGTTTCGAAGTCGAGCTTCTTCCCTATACCATTCTCACCGTGGCGGATTACGGATCGATGCCTGATCTGCTTCACAAACGCATGCGCTGGGTAGTGGTGATGCGCCACATGCGTCCATGGGGGCATCTGGGGCTGCTGTTTACCCAGGGATTGGCCTGGTCTCTGGCTGCGATTGCGATCCATCCCACCGCCGCGGTGGCGTTGGGATTTCTCTGCACATACCTCGGACTGCGCTTGGCGATGACTTGGCTCATCGGAGTGCACGGACTGGGCGACCGTGGGTTGTGGAAGAAACTGTGGCTGATTCCGGTGTGGGACGCTTTGGCGTTTTTCATCTGGCTGATCAGCTTTGCCCGTAACAGTGTGCGCTGGCGCGGAGGCGATTACTACATTCGCGATGGCCAACTCGTTCCGGTGGCAGCGGGTCCGTCGGAGAAGTGATTGGAGGGCTTTATGATCACAGGCGCTCACGTAGTGATCTACAGTAAGGATCCGGATGCGGACCGCGCATTCTTCCGGGACGTCCTCAAATTTCCAAGCGTGGACGCCGGCCACGGATGGTTGATATTCGGTATGCCGGGGGCCGAAGTGGCCTTTCATCCGTCTGAGAAGAACAACCTGCACGAACTCTACTTCATGTGCAACGACCTCAAGGCCATGATGGAATCGCTCAAAAAGAAAAAAGTCTCATTTGGTCCAGTACACGAAGAACGCTGGGGAAGCTTGACCAAGATGAAACTACCGGGTGGCGGAGAGATTGGCCTGTATCAGCCCAAACATCCGACCGCAAGTTGAACCGGGACATGGGCAGAATCGCAAGGGCGTGCCTTCGTCTCACCGGTAAAAGGAACCCAAGTTTACTGGCGATCAGGGCCCACAAGTATTGTATTGTTGTCACCATGTCTCGCAGACTTCTTCTTGCTGCTGTTCTCTCGATTCTGTTTTTGTTGTGCGGCGCCAGTCGCGAGCCAACCTACAAGTACATTCGAATCGGAAAACACGACGATATTCAAACCAGGACTGTTGCTGGCGTCGCCATGATGGGCGGCGGCAGCGACCTCGATGATGCTTTCCGCTGGCTGTGCGGAAAAGCCAACGGAGGTGACTTCCTCATTTTGCGGGCGCATGGCGATGACGACTACAACCCCTACGTCAACGGCCTGTGCAAATTGAATTCAGTAGCGACGTTGATCATCCCCGATCGCGAGTCCGCCCAGGAGCCTGCGGTCGCTGATATCATCCGCCATGCCGAGGCCGTGTTCGTTGCCGGGGGCGATCAGGCACGTTATGTCAATTTCTGGCGGGGGACGCCGGTTCAGGACGCCATCAATGAGGACATCGCAGCCGGAAAGCCGATTGGAGGCACCAGCGCGGGATTGGCGATTCTGGGAGAGTTTTCTTACGGCGCCCTGAACGATCCGCCGGATGACAGCGAACTGGTTTCAGCTGACGCATTAAAAGATCCTTTTTTTACTCGAGTCACATTGGTCCGCAATTTTCTGAAAATCCTGCTTCTTCAGAACACAATTACCGACAGCCACTTTGCCAGGCGCGACCGAATGGGCCGCACCCTGGTTTTTCTGGCGCGACTCATGCAGGACGGTTGGTCGAGAAATCCCCGTGAGATTGCGATTGATGAGAAATCCGCCGTATTGGTCGAGGCGGACGGAAAAGCAACGGTGATCGGTTCCGGCAAGGGAGCATATTTTCTTCGACCCGCGGAAGGGCCTACGGTATGCCAGAACGGTGTTCCTCTGACGTTTCACCATATCGCCGTTTACAAAGGGCCAACCGGTTCACATTTCGACCTTTCGAAATGGACGGGGGATGGCGGATCAGGTTACATGCTCTCTGTGGACCGTGGAACTGTCCAATCTTCCCAATCTGGCAACGCTTTGTATTGACGTTGGAAAACCTGCTTGACTCGCGTGCTGATCTTTGACACACTTCCCCCACTAAGCCGGTTCGGGTCCGGCATTCATGTTCAGGGATGTTCTCTTCTCCGCACCCCGCAATAGTCTCGAGCAGATCGTCGGACTCGTTAACTCGGGAAAGCTCGAATCGGGTTTGTGACCTCACTTCATCTGTGACCTGCGCCGCTGCTTTTCACCAGGCGTAAGATTCTGTTCGTCGCCCGAAAAGCTGAATTCAAGTTTTGTAATCCTGCTGCTTGGCTAGGAGGCCTATGAAAGCATTCCGTCTCGGCATGATTATCGCTATCGCAGTCGCCGCCGGTCTCTGCTGTGTCGCGCAGACCTACCGCGGGGGAATTTTGGGGTTGATCACAGACTCATCGGGCGCGGTGGTAGTCGGCGCCAGGATCACGGTTACCAACGTCTCGACCGGTACCAGCCGAAATTTGATCAGCAATGGGGCTGGGGAATACGTCGCGCCGGACCTTGATCCCGGCAGCTACCGAGTGACGGTGGAGGCGCCGGGATTCAAGAAAGTGGAAAGCAGTGCCGTGACTCTGGAAGTAGCCCGGGACATTCGCGTCAACTTGCAACTTCAGCCCGGTGCTGCCACGGAAACCATCGATGTTACAGCAGAGCAAACCCTGGTCGACATCACCGACAGCACGCTCAATGGCGTTTTGCAAAACAAGGCCATCAACGAATTGCCGCTGCAAGGCCGGGATTTTCAAAATCTGTTGCCCTTGCATCCTGGTGTACAACGCACTCCAGGCGGGGGCTTCCAGTCGATCACGTCCAATGGCAACCGCGCGGATGACAACAACTTTTTCATCGACGGTGCGACCGACAATGACGTGTATTACGGGGAGTCGGTGGTGAACGAGGCGGGAGTGCAAGGTACTCCGGCGAGTTTTCTGCCGCTGGATGCGATTCAGGAGTTCAACACACAGGAGAGTCCGTCGGCCGAGTACGGGTTCAAGCCCGGCGTGGTCATGAATCTCGGGCTAAAGTCCGGCACCAACGATGTGCACGGGACGGCTTACTATTTCACCCGCAACAGCGCGGTCGATGCGCGCAATTTCTTTGACGTCGCCCCCAGCCCGGTTTCGGCGCTGATCATGCATCAGTTCGGTGCTTCCATCGGCGGACCCATCAAGAAAAATAAGTGGTTCTACTTCGTTAATTACGAAGGCATTCGCGACAAGGTCGGGAATCCCGGAGTTTATGACAGTCCAGTGACGGTCTCGTTGGCCTCGCGGGCGGCCCAATTGCCGGCTGGTTTTGCGCCAGAGAATTACAGCATCGTTGACGCTGTGGCCCAGTGCCAGGCGGCCGGTAACTGTAACCCGCTGAGCATGAAACTAGTACCCCTTTTCCTGACCAACCCGGGGTTTTCCCTGAAAGCGTCCGACCCAGCGGCCATCAACTTCGATTTCAATAACACCAATCGCGGCGACAACTTGATAGCAAAAACCGATTTCCACCTTAACGATCATCACGTGTTCAGCGGCAGATACTTCTATAGCAATAGCAACCTGGTCGAGCTGGATGGAATTTATGTTCGCCCGGAGTGGCTTTCCACCACTAAGCCCATCACCCAGGTATTTGGAGTGAACTGGGTCTGGACGCCGAATTCGACATGGGTCAATGAGGCGCGTTTCAGCTTCGACAGCTTCAACGAAGCGCTGTTTCCGCTTGATCACAATGTGAACCCCACCACATACGGACTCAACACCGGCGTAACCAATCCCGTGCTGTTTGGATTTCCACGCATCAATCCGGGCACGGATGCATTCGATCACATGGGCGGCAACTCCGGGTGGCCGCTCGAGACCACGCCGAGCGCGACCTACAGTTGGTCGGACACCGTTTCCTACACCGCCGGCAAGCACAACCTGCGCTTTGGTGGCGAGTTCCGCTATGGGGACGTGAAATATTTCCGCGCCACCGAGGGCCGAGGCCGGGTGGACTTCAGCGACCTCACGGATTTCGTCACCGGCGACGTTCATCGTTGGGAATTGCTCTACGGCGATCCTGGCCGGGATGTGAGTATGAAATCGTTCGGCTTTTTCGCGCAAGATAGTTTTCGCGCCACTCCTCGCTTCACCTTCAACCTGGGTCTGCGCTGGGATGTGACTTACCCGATCAAGGACTCTCGAAACCTGCTGGCTAACTATGTTCCAACCCTCGCCAATGGCCAGCCCGGAGGAATTGTCCAGGTGGGTGACGGCATCAGCCAGCCTTACAGCACGAACTACAATGGGGTTTCTCCGCGAGCTGGTTTCGCGTGGGACATCTTCGGAACCGGCAAAACCATCCTGCGCGCTGGTGGTGGGATTATCTTCGAACAGCCTTCCATCCGCACATTCCTGTTCAGCGGCGGCGGACTCAATTTGAATCCGACGGCAGGATCTCTGGGCGTTACGCCGGGAAACGGCACCATTAACGCCTTCCTGCAAAGCAGTCGCGATACCTCACCCCCGTTCAACTGGAATACGACCGGAGGACCAATCTTCCCAGGTGAAAACGGATCGGGTGCCACCTGCAGCATTGACACTCAGTGTTTTGTTTTTGCGGTGAACCCGCACCTGGGAACGCCTTATGTTGAGAACTGGAATTTCAACATCCAACAGGCGCTTCCTGGCAACGCGTTGTTTCAAGTTGCCTATGTGGGTAACCATGGAGTGGATCTCTACAGCATCACCGATCCCAACCAGGTGAATTCCAAATCTCCGCTGGAGGATCCTTTTTTGGGGTGCGATTTCTGCGAAACTGCCGGCCGGCCGCTGAATAGCAACTGTTCGGTGGCCCAGGGCGGGTTAGGCACCGGCGGACCTTGCTTCCCCTTCATCGGCTCCATGCAGCTTCTTACCAACAAAGCCAATTCCATTTATCACTCGCTGCAGGTCACATTTACCAAACGCTACTCGCACGGTCTCTACCTGTTGGCCGGATACACCTACGCCCATGCCATCGATACCTCGAGCAGCAACACGGCGGGGGTTCCTCAGAACAGCCTGGATTACAACGCCGAGCGCGGAAACAGCGATTTCGATATCCGCAACCGCTTTACCCTGTCGCTGGCCTACGATATTCCCGCCAGAAAGGCACCATTGCAGCTCTTGGAGGGTTGGCAGGTGGCGAGCATTGTCACTCTGGAAGGAAGCGAACCCTACACGCTGGGCGACTTCAGCGACGATATCAGCCTGACTGGCGAATTTGTCGACCGGTGGGACATTTCAGGGTCTCCCGGAAATATTCACTGGTCGCCAACCACTCCGATCCCGTTTATCGATCCATCGCAGTTCAAAACGGCGCTGATCGACCCAGGCAACGGGATCTACAAGGTTACCGGTGGCGTGACGCCGGCCGCTCAGCTGTGCTTTAACCAGGCCATTAAGAACGGAGGACAGGACGCAGCCGACCAACTGGTGGGAGATACTCTACAAACCACCTTCGCATTCAACAGCGGGTTCTCCAGCACCGGCAGCGGCGGATGCTATGTTTCAGGCAACACCGTGCTCACACCTCCCGCGCCCACCAACTTCGGCAATATGGGACGAAACATCTTTCGTGGGCCAGCATTCCGCGAGTGGGATTTCTCCGTCTCGAAGATGTGGAAGCTGAGTGATCGCGTCCGCATGCAGATCCGGGGTGAGTTCTTCAACATTCTGAATCATCCCAATTTCGATGTATTTTCAATGAACACTGAATTGGCAGATCCCAGTTCGGTGGGAACTGCGATCTTCACCCCGGACTTGGGCACAGCTTCCAATCCGGTGCTGGGTACCGGAGGCTCACGGCACATTCAGTTGGGCGCGAAGTTCATCTGGTAGAAGTCGGTGGTGTCGCCAAAATTTGTGCTGGGCGCGGTTCCCTGTGGTTACAAGGGATGAGGGACCATGACCGTGGCGGGAACGCGGTTGGGGCCCAATTTTCCGCTTCTGGTGCGAACCGGTGGGGATACTTTCTGAGTGACCAGACTACCGACACGAGCGTCGACGGTCTCAGATTTCAAGGTCTGGCTGCCGATGAAACGTACATCCGCAACCGCCTCCATGCCGGTCTGAAGCCAGGTACCTTCCACATCAGCGAAATCGATCTTGAGGTCGACTTTCTTCAACAGCCAGGAAGGATTCTTCGCCATTTGACCCTCGACGCGGCGGATCAGGAACGATTGCTGGTCAACCCAAACCTCTCCGCGGATGAGTTCCATATCTCTGCGCTTTGGATTCAAACTCAGCAAGTAGCAGGGGCTGCCATCGAGCACGACTGCACCCATAAAACCGAACGAGTAATTGTTGGTGCTGACAGCGGCCCCAGATCCTGATCCAGCGACCATCTGGGACTCGTGTTGGAGGATTCGCCGAACTACATCCTCACCCCGACTGCTGCCCACTCGCTTCTGGATCACGTAGCTCTTGTGATTAGGGGGTAAATAGTCGACCTCTGCCCACACTTGGGAAGTGGGATTTGAGCTCTTCTCGCCGAAAAGGCGGTACGCTCGAAATATCTGGTACGAGGCTGTAGCTCGGGAAACTGATTGGGCCTGCTGCATTCGCTCAACAATAGCGTCAAGTTGAGAATTGGCATTCGCCGCCGGCTGCTGCGCCCACACAGGCACACAGGATAGCGCTCCCAGCAACCACAGTCTTACAAATCGCGCTGTGTTCAGCACCTTCTACTCCAACCGGAACTGTTGCATTCGATGTGCCAGTCCGCCAGACATTGCATGCTGTCAGATGCGCCGGATAGGCCGATGTCACCAAGGTGCAAAATTTACGGACCAAGGTCGAATTTGTCCTACAGTCGATCAGGTACGGAGCGGAAACTCCCGGGAAGACGGTTCGCATGACAAAGGGATAACCCTGGCTGGAGGTGGTTTCGGTCGAATTGTGAGCCATCGACCTTTGAAGGCACTTCCAATGACATGGGGGAAGAAAGGAACTTTGGTCGGGGCGCGCGGATTTGAACCGCGGACCCCCTGCGCCCAAGGCAGGTGCGCTACCAGGCTGCGCTACGCCCCGACTTTCAACAGGATAGAAGCGTGCGTCCAGCAGGTCAAATCTACGGGCAGGGGAGCAGTCACGCAAGAGACTTTTGACTCTTATGATTGCCGCGCTGGGGAGAGAACCACGGCGAACACTGGGCACCCTTCAGTCCACGGCCAGCCACTCCAAGGCTGCCTGCCGACTTTTGAAAATAGGAAATTCGCGCCGGGAGAAGTTCTTCAGATTCTCGCGGAACACTTCCGGGAAGCTCTCTGCGCCCACCCATGCTGTCTTCTTGATGTAGGGCTTGTTGAAAACAGCGGTTTCCTTCATGGCACGCATGGCCTCTTCGTCGAACCGCGCGTCGGTGAAATCTGCAAGTAGCAGGACTGAACCTGGCGCCCGTTTCGTCACAACTTCGGGAACGGCGCGGACGCTTTCTTCCACCTTAGCAGCCGAAAGCCTCGAGAAGTCAACCAAGAGAATCTGCTTCCCCTTGAAACTGAGGAACTGAATGCGAGGAGAGGACACGCTCACACTTTACTCCTTCACTTATTCACAGCTGAATCACGGCACAAAAAACCACCAGCAAGGATGCTGGTGGTGCGCGGTATGATGAACTATAAGGGCCTATTCCATCACAAATCGCGCCGAGATACTGGACGCCCCCTCGTGCCACACTTTGCGATACTCCGTGACGAGTTCGTCCAGCAATTCACACACGAGGCTCGTGTCCTTCTCTGTCCTCGCTTGGTCAAACTTGTCGCGCCACGATTTCAAATTGAAAAGCATTTTGGGGAGGGTTGCAGATCAAATATTGCCAACTCCACTTTTCTTGCGCCATCAGGTTTTTTATGTACGAAGATAAGGCGAAGGATTCACGCTTAGTGGATCAGCCTCCCGAGGTATAATTTCTGTTGCTCATGTACAACCCCCGCTATGCCCTTGTGGCTTACGTGAGGGATGCAGTCGGAGACTTCGTCGCCACTCTCCGTCAGGAACTGCACCCGGACTTGCCCCATCTGCCAGCCCATCTGACCCTGCTTCCACCACGCCATCTGCGGGGCAGCGAACTCGCAGCGCTGGAGACGCTCGAAGAGGTCTGCGGCCAAGTGGAGCCTTTTGAGGTAGTGCTGGGAGAAGCCGAAACTTTTGTTCCGGTCACGCCCACCGTGTTCATTCGGGTAGAGCAGGGATCGTCACGCATGCGCGACCTTCATGATCGACTAAATACGGCTGCCCTCAGCGCAGTCGAGGAGTGGCCCTACATGCCGCACCTTACCATCGCCAAGCTGAGCAGCGAAGCTCTGGCAGAACAGGCCTATCTGACCGCCCGCGACCGCTGGGCGGAGTACCAGGGCAGCCGCCGCATCGCCATCCGCGAACTCACCTTTGTGTGCGAACAGGAACAGAATCGCTGGAAGGATCTGGCGGGAGTTCCGCTCGGCCAGAGTCTTATCAGGCGCTAGAAGTACCATCGGTCACCCGCTCTGCATTGTCCTAATTCCCGCGTCAGGCGCGTCTTTGGCCTTAGAGTGCATGTCCCCTCCGTGCTTTGCCAAGGTGGGAGCGCCAGTGTAATAAGGACATAGGGCTTTCGTGCTTGGCGGCAGGCCGTTCCCCCCCAGTTAGGCCGCCGGAGGAGCTATGCAAATCGGGGTCTATGGTGCCGGCTATCTGGGAACAGTAGTTTCCGCCTGCCTGGCCGACTTTGGCACCCCGGTCCTGTGTTGTCACCCGGATAGTTCGCGGATGGTGGAGATGGCCCAGGGTACAGTGCCTTTCCACGAAAAAAACCTGGCTGAAGTCATCAAGCGCAACGTGCGGTGCGGACGTCTGGCGTATTCGACCGACGTGGAATCCTTTGCCCGCAAGGCGCAAGTGATCTTTCTGGCTGAAGACGGGCCGCACAATCTCAGTGATCTGGCCCTGCGCATTGCGCGGGCGGCTTCCAAGCCCTCGATTCTATCTGTGATCACGCCGGTGGGAGTAGGCGCCGCTGCGGCGATCGAGCGCCGCATCAAAGACGCCGGTTGCAAGGCGACCATTGTCTCGCAACCAATGTTCTTCACCCCCGGATGCGCGGTGGAAGACTTTAATTGGCCGGACCGGATCATCCTGGGTACCTCGTCCAACGAGGCGGTGCTGGTCCTGAAGCAGATTTTTCATTCTCTGGTGATGCGCGGGGTCCCGGTGATTGTGACCAATCACGAAACTGCGGAACTGGTGCGGGAAGCGGCGACCGCATTTGTGGCCACCAAGATTTCGTTCATCAACGAAGTTGCCAGCCTTTGCGAGTTGGTGAAGGCGGATGCGGTCAGCTTGTCGCTCGCGCTCGGTTTGGACAAGAAGATTGCCCCCCGCTGCCTGCAGCCCGGCGCCGGCATGGGCGGATTGTTCGCGGAGTCGGACATGGACTCGCTCGCCGAACTGGCCCGGCAAAATGGAGTGTCGCTGAAAGTGCTCAGCGCGGCGAGAGAAGTGAACCAATGTCTCACCGATCAGGTGCTGGAAAAGATCGCGCGCTACGTGCAATCGGTGCAGAACAAGGACGTCGGGATTCTTGGCCTGGCCTTCAAGCCCCATACCAATTCAGTTGCAGGATCTTCGTCGATGCGTCTGGTGAAGAGCTTGATTGCTAACGGCGCAAGGGTACGAGCTTATGACCCTGTTGCGATTCCTGACGCCCGCATGGAACTGAACGGTACTGTGCACTACTGCGAGTCGCCGTATGCCGCGGCCGAAGGCGTCGATGCTTTGGTGGTGGGTACGGGCTGGCCCGAGTTTCGCGGGCTCGATTTCGGCAGAATCAAGAGCATCTTGCGGCGTCCGCTAATCGTCGACACCAAAAACCTGCTGGATTCAGGACGTCTGCGTGCCATGGGGTTTGAGTACGTTGGCGTGGGCCGCGGCTAAGCTCCACTCTTTCCTGTTCCTCTCTCTGCGCGGCTTCCTCCGCAAATTGTTATAATCGTTGCTCCACGCGGTGGGAGTAGCTCAACTGGCAGAGCATCGGACTGTGGCTCCGACGGTTGCGGGTTCGATTCCCGTCTCCCACCCCAATCCCGCCTCCTTAGGGCCAACTCGGGCTGGGTTCCCCGGGCGTGACGTGTTGACTATTCAGAGGTGGCTCCGTCTATCCGAGAACGAGGGGCCACAAATGAATCGCAGACTCTTTACATTCACCGCTGTTTTCGCGCTGTGTGCCTTTAGCGTTGCCCAGGACAATGGCGCCGTAAGAGTGCAGGTAGGTAGCTCATTGCTGCATGGGGCGGCTCTCCGGCCCTACAAGAACCAGTGGCAGGTGTCAGTGACCACGCCCCAGGGAAAGCAGAACCCCGAGGCTGCACTTTGGACCGACCAACTCGACCACATCCAGGTCGATGGCCGCAAGTGTCTGCGACGGACGCAGTTCGCGACTTTCAAACAGGATGGACAGATCGTCGGCACTACCACGACGATCAATGTTTTCGATCCCAAGACCATGGCGCCAGTTTCCCGTTCATTCACGCGGCACATCTCGAAAACCGGGGCAGATGACGTGACCGAAATGCAGTTCCGCGACCATGCCCTGCAGTTCGAACACACCGCTGACGGCAAAACCACGAGCCAGCAAGCCAGGCTTGAACCCGCGGCTTTTGATTTTTACGGTGGCCTTTACGGGCTGTTGCTGTCCACGTTCCCGCTCAAGCCGGGCTTTTCCGCTACTCTGCCGTCCGTCGACGAGGACACCCCGACCGTAAGCTGGTTGACCTTCAAGGTCACGGGCGAGGAGCTCGTTGACGCTGGCCCGAAGGGAAAGATGAGAGTCTACTTGGTACAGATCGAAACCAATTTGGGGCCGATGAAGTTCTGGTTGAGCCGTCGAGCGCCCTATATCATCCGCCTGGAATACACCGCGAAAGACAACGGCTACACCTGGAAGTACAAAATGGTGTGAGACCTCCGGGAAAGTTGCCGGCGGCCGGGTGAAATCAGTTAACATCTGCACTGATGCCGCACCCCGCTGCCGATCGACCGGAATGCTGGCCCGCGCTCCCGCTCGATTCCTGGAAAGACACCTACGCAACGCTGCATATGTGGACGCAAATGGTGGGCAAGGTCCGTCTGCGTCTGACGCCATTGGTGAATCACTGGTGGAATGTGCCGCTGTACGTGAGTGCTCGGGGCCTGACCACATCTCGCATCCCGTATGGCCAACGGGCATTCGAGCTGTGGTTTGACTTCATACTGCACCGGCTGGTGCTCGAGACCAGTGATGGCGTCACCAAGACAATCCCGCTCGGGCCCCGCTCGGTGGCCGATTTCTACCAGGAATTTATGGGGATGCTTCGATCCGCCGGGCTTGAGGTCAAAATATGGAAGACGCCGGTCGAGATTCCCAATCCGATTCCCTTCGATCAGGATCGTGTGCATGCGTCCTACGATCCCGTCGCGGTCGAGAAATTCTGGCGCATTCTTCTGTCGGTCGACGCGGTTTTCAACCAGTTCAGGTCGGGATTCATTGGCAAGAGCAGCCCGGTGCACTTTTTCTGGGGGAGCTTCGACCTGGCGGTCACCCGGTTCTCCGGACGCCGGGCACCGGAACGGCCCGGCGCGGACGTCATCACCCGGGAAGCGTATTCCCACGAAGTGAGCAGCGTAGGCTTCTGGCCGGGCAGGGTCGGAGTCACGGATGCTGCCTTCTATTCCTACGCAGCTCCCGAGCCGCAAGGATTTAAGGAGGCGCGAGTCCGCCCGGATGCGGCGTCGTATGACAAGCAGCTCAATGAGTTCGTCTTGATGTATGAGGACGTGCGCAAGGCTGCATCGCCCACGGCGTCGTTGCTCGAGTTTTGCCAGACTACCTACGAAGCCGCCGCAACCCTGGGCAATTGGGACCGCAAGGAGCTTGAGGTATCTCGCCGCTGAGGTGTTTCCGATCTTTATCGCAAGTGCGCATTTATCAATTTAAGCTGGCCGTTATCTCCTTGTGTGAATGCGTACCCATCGGTTCGAGAGAAACACACGTCAGTGTTTCCTAGTTCCGCGGAGGCCTCGTAGTATCCGAATTTCTCTCCGGTAACTGCGTATATGACAAGGTATTTTCTTATTTCAAGATGGTTCTTGCCGGTCTTAGCAAGAACGATTGAAAGCAAGCCTTCCGAAACATCGAGCCTAACAGCGCTTGTCTCAGGGTCAGGTTTTGTGAACGGCATGCTACGTACAATATCGCCGTTCTCTGACACAACTGTGACCTTGTCGGGAGAAAGTACATAAAGGTTGCCGTCTTGGGCCGTCAGGGCCGCCCCCTCCGGTATCTTCGTGCCCAATTCCGCCAATTTTATAGCTGGATAGCCCGTCAGCCGCGTGCGCAACTTTCCAGAAGACTCAAAAAGCGCAACGTAGCTTGCGCCTCGTTGATCGACCGGGGCAAGCCTGGTGAAGAACCCGGCAAAATACATCACCCCGTCGTCGAAAACGGCCAACTTCTTGGCCTCCACGTGGTCGGGCACCTCGAGCCTCGTCCTGTGCTTGACGTCGCCGTCTGAATCAAAATCAAGCACGAACACTTCCTTCTGGCTCTGCATCAACTCGTGAACGCCGCCGGAGGGCGCCACTGCGAAATCCATCAATTGGACGCCGTCCCCTGTAGTTCCTGCAGAGTGTCCACGCGGTGTGTAAACAGACGTTCGACTTCCATCCCTCGAGATCTCGAGCAGGGAACCTGCGTTCGAACTGACGTCATCAACATCAAAAAACATGTTTCCGGAGGCGTCACACTTCGCGTCACCTTGGGAGCTAAAATCGGGCACGTGAACTGTCCTAGACGAATCCGCCTGCAGGGTTATTGGTGTCTGTTCGGGGGACGGTTTGGCGATCTTCGGGTCCGAAGAAGTACTAAACGCGAATAGCATTACCACAATCGTCAGGATGGCCATGGATTCTTACCCAAACAACTCGCTTCGGCTGACACATTAAGTGCTGAGTCTCTTGGTCTAGCGAAGATTTCGATTTTGTTACGAAAACAGAACAGGCGACCACCGAATTTTACCTCGGGGTTCCGGTCGGACGGGAGATCAGGTAGCCTTATCGGGAACTCATGGCCACTACCTTCCTGGATCGCCTGCTTCGCCAACTCGAAGAGTGTCGCAACCATCTCGCCACCCGGGAAGCCGCCCACGTGGTCAAATTGCTGTCGCGACTGGGTAAGAGACGATTCTCCGACGTTGCCTCTCTGATTCGTTTCCACGAAGCTCTGCTATTTCTGCGGGCGTTTCCCCACGGTCCCCAGGTTGTCCGCAAGAGCGAAGGATTGCTGTGGGATTTCCGGAAGAGAGTAGAGCAACTGGAGAAGGCGGGCGCGGATATGGATGACTTTGATCCGCTCGAAGTTTCAGGCATCGCCGGCACCGTCATGCAGGACACGCTCAGTTTTGACGTGGTGCGCTGGCTCGTGGATCGCGTCCCGGATGCCGAGATGGTTTGGGATGACTACTCTGAGGACCGGGCGCTGGCCGCCGTCTGGCCACGGCTGATGCCGCTTCTGGCAGAAGACGGCGACGTCGAGGCTAATATTCCGTGGCAGCGCTGGCTGCAAATCGCCGCGGGACGCAAGAACAGGAATCTGCGATGGATGGTCCGGCAATTCGCGCAGCTGCCGGCCCCCGACGCGGAGAAGTCTCTGCTCTACGATTCTCTGCGAATTCCTGTTCGCTGGCGGCTGGACAACCAGCGCTTTTCCCGCACCCGAAACTGGCGGCCGGTGCGGCGAGTATTTTTTCATCGCCAGCACCTGATTACTCGCGGCGACGTTTCGCTGGCGCACGAACTCGCGCAGACGCCCCCGGTCCTTCATCGCCTGTCTCGTCAACAAGGCGAGACGGTAATGAATATGATCCGCGAGGTTATGCTGGTGCGCTACCGGGAACTCTACGGCACCACGCTGGGCGATCCGCGGTCGGTGGTGCGTGCCGATGTAGGGCGCGGAGTGTCCATCTACCTGTGGAACCTGCTTCCGGCACGGCGTTTGCCGCTGCGGGCCTACGTGGCCGGGTTCACGCTCAAGAATGGCGTTCCCATCAATTACGTCGAGGCCATTGGGCTTTGTGAGTGGATGGAAGTGGGCTTCAATACCTTCTATACCTTTCGCGGCGGCGAGGTCGCCTGGGTCTATGCGCAGGCATTGCGTTGTCTGGTCGCACTGACGGGTGCGAAGTGCATTTCGATGTATCCCTACCAGTTGGGGGATGGCAATGAAGAGGCCATTGAGTCGGGCGCGTTTTGGTTCTACCGGAAACTGGGGTTTCGGCCGGGCCGCAAGGAGTTGCTGGAGCTCGTGGAGCGCGAAGAGGAGAAAATCGCGAGCGATCCCAAGTACCGAACTTCCCCGCGAACTCTGCGACGCCTGGCGGCTGGGCACGTCTTCTACGAACTACCGGCGTGCGAAGCCGGGGCGTGGGATAAGTTCTCGACTCGCAAGATCGGGATGCAAGTGAACCAGCGAATGGCCCGGGAGTTTGGGAGCAGGGATCGCTTTCAGGAAGCATCGTCGAAGTGGCTGGCGCGCACCCTCGGAGTGAGGCCTTCCTCTTGGGAATCGCTGGAGCGTGCCAGTTTCGACAACTTCGCGATGGTTTTATCGCTGGTTCCGGGCTTGGCGTCGTGGAGCCGAGGCGAGAAGCGAGGGTTGGTGGACGTCATTCGAGCTAAACCGGCGGCGACTGAGATGCGCTACCTGCGTCTCACGCAGAAGCATCGCCGGGTGCGGGAGGCATTGCTGAAGCTGGGTTCTTGACGCAGACAGTCCGATACAGATTGTGTTTGCGGCTCCGGAACAAGTGCACCGAAGAGCCCCAAAATATTTCTGCTACCCGTAGTCTTCGGCCTTCATCTAAGCTTGCATTACTCGATCTTCATCGATTGAGCGAAGGTCAATTCATGATTTTGTGCGGTCAAAATCGCCGGAGCGCCTGCGTTTGTTGTTGTTGTGCAGCCGTGTGCTCTGGCTCGGGAGGCCGCTGACCTAGTTCTTGTTTTCTAGTCTCAGGACTCATTACCCACCGCCAGAGAAAATCTGGCGGTGGGTTTTTCATTTTATGGCAGATGCGATCAAAGAGACGAAGGCCCAGCGCGTCGAGCGCCTGAAGCGGGAAAAGAACCCGTGGGAGGGGCTGGACGAGATCCGGCGCTTTGCGCGTGAGGGTTTCGGTTCGATTCCTCCGGAGTGGCTTGGCACTTACTTCCGATGGTGGGGTGTGTACACGCAGGGTGACGGCGCCGGGGTGGTCGCCGGGCAGGGCGGAGAAGGAAGAGCCTTACCTTATTTCATGGTGCGAATTCGCGTGCCCAATGGGCTGTTGCAATCGCATCAACTGCGCACCATTGCCGATCTGACGCAGACCCACGCGCGCGGCGTTGCCGACCTCACGGTGCGGCAAAACATTCAGCTGCATTGGGTCACCATCGAAGCCCTGCCTGAGGTGATGGAAGCGTTGTGGCGATGCGGCTTGAACACCCTGGGAGCGTGCGGCGATGTGACCCGCAACGTTACCGGGTGCCCGCTCGCTGGCGTGGATGCGGATGAAATTGTTGACGCGTCACCTCTGGCGTTGCAGGTTAGCGAATTGCTGGCCGGCAATCCGGATTTTTACAATCTGCCACGCAAGTTCAAGATCGCGATCACCGGTTGCCGTGTCTGGTGCGCATATCCCGAGATCAACGACGTTGGCCTTACCGCCGTGACACGCACCTTGCGCGGGAAAAAGCAGACCGGGTTTTCCCTGCGCGTGGGTGGCGGACTCTCGGCGGAGCCGCATTTGGCTGCCCGCCTCAATGCCTTCGTTGGCTGGGAGCAGGTGCTGCCTGTGGTCAAAGGCATTGCCGAGATCTTTCGCGAGTCCGACGTGCTTCGAGAACATCGCGAACGAGCGCGGCTGAAGTTTCTGTTCCTGCGTCATGGCT
This sequence comes from uncultured Acidobacteriota bacterium, assembly GCA_963734415.1. GTDB lineage: Bacteria > Acidobacteriota > Terriglobia > Terriglobales > Acidobacteriaceae > JABCZH01. The sequence continues at coordinate 257,524 of CAVTHF010000004.1, forward strand.
GGACTGCCGATGATTTTCAGCGGGAACTGGAACAGCGAATTGGATTCCATCTCGACCCTGCCGTCGAAGAAATCGCTCCCAATGATGTCTACCGCGACCACATTGGCATTCACCCCCAGAAACAATCCGGCTACTTCTCGGTTGGAGCGGCGATGTTGCGGGGGAGGATTCATCCCGAGCAAATGCGCGCGGCGGCGGAATTGGCTGATCGTTTCGCGAGCGGCGAGCTTCGCACCACCAACATGCAGAACCTGCTGATCGTGAATGTGCCGGAAAAAAATTGCCAGTCGTTGGCTACAGAACTGGAAGGCGCCGGGCTGCCAGTTGCAGCTTCACCTTTCTGGCGTGGCGCAATTGCGTGCAGCGGCAGCGAGTTCTGCAAGCTGGCGATTACCGAAACCAAGAGTTTCTCGCGCTGGATGGTACAGGAATTGGAGGACCGGCTTCCTGGTTTTGATCAGGACTTGAAGTTGCACGTCACCGGTTGTCCTAATAGTTGCGGGCAGCACTGGATTGCCGACATCGGAATCGAAGGCAAGAAGTTGAAAGTCGACGGCCGGATGGTCGATGCCTACTACTTCTGCCTGGGTGGCTCGGTCGGGTTGAACCAGGCGATTGCGCGGCTTACCGGATACCGCTGTACCGCCGACGAGGTGCCGGACGCGATCGAACGTCTGCTGCGCGCGTATTTGGCCGACCGGCTTCCGGGCGAAAATCTGCGCCGGTTCTTCGCTCGTCACAGCGAGACCGAGCTGCGCGGGTTTCTCGCCGGTCAATCTGTAGCGGCGGTGCTTCGTGATGCACCTCCGGGACCGGTTCCTCATGGGTTGGAGGGTTAGAAAAATGGCTCGCTTGTTCCCCATGTTCGTGAAGTTGGACAACCGACCAGTGCTGGTCGTGGGCGCGGGAGAAATTGGGGAGCAAAAGATCCGCGGCCTGCTCGACACCGGGGCTCGGATCCAAGTGGTTGCTTTGCGCGCCAGCACAGCTGTACATACCTGGGCCGAGACCGGACGGATCATGCTGGAAGAGCGGGCGTTCTCGCCTACAGATCTCGAGGGAATATTTCTGGTGGTTGTGGCGACGGCCTCATCTGCGGTGAATGAAAGCGTGTTTGTGGAGGCCAAGGAGCGCGGCGTGTTGTGCAACGTTGTAGATGTTCCGGGACAATGCGACTTTTTCTATCCGGCAGTGGTGCAACGTGGGGATCTTCAGATTGCGGTTTCGACCGCAGGCCAAAGCCCTTCGCTCGCCCAGAAACTGAGACAGCAACTGGAGCGGCAGTTCGGCCCCGGCTACGAAGAGTGGGTCGCGCGCCTGGGTGAGACACGGCGCGAGGTGCTGAACAGCCGCCTCAGCCCGGACCGCAAACGCTGGCTGCTGCAGTCACTTGCCACCCGGGAAGCATTCGAGTCGGAACTTGAACTTGCAACCAAGGAGAAAGCATCGTGAAGGGCAAAGTCTATCTGGTGGGCGCGGGGCCGGGAGATCCCGATCTGCTGACGTTGAAAGCTCTGCGGTTGTTGCAGTCCGCCGATGTGGTTCTACATGACGACCTGGTCTCGCCGGCGATTCTGAAACTGGCATCGCCCGCGGCGCAAGTTCACAACGTCGGAAAGCGCAGCCGGACCAAAAAGATCACTCAGGAAGGAATCAATTTCCTGATGACATCGATGGCGGACCTGGGATTGGCGGTGCTGCGTCTGAAGGGTGGAGACCCGTTGATCTTTGGGCGCGCAGGAGAAGAAGTCGAAGCGCTGCGGCGGGCAAACATCGAATACGAAATTGTGCCCGGTGTTACAGCGGCTTTCGGAGCCGCCGCCGCCGCAGGGATTCCGCTCACTCATCGCCATGCATCGCACGCTGTGACGTTTCTGACTGGGCAGGTGGCGGCAGGCAGTGAAGAAGGCGACTGGCGGAGCTTCGTCACGAGCGGAGCGACACTGGTGATCTACATGCCGCACGAATTGAGGAAGATTGCAGCGAAGCTCAAACAGGCAGGGCTTGACGATGAGAAACCCTGCGTTCTGGTTTCGCGCGCGACATCAGCGGACCAGCGGGTCCAAATCACTACACTGGGCGATCTCCGGCGCGCACCGGGGCTTTCCACTCCGTCTTTATTGATCGTCGGGGAAGTTGTGCGTTTCGCGCCATCGGATTTTGCTCCGATCGTGGAAGTCGCATGGAACCAGTTCACGACGGCTTCTATGTCGCAAACCCTTGCAAAGGCCGGGGTGGTGCCGAGATGAAAGAAGACATCGGCAAATTGCAACTCGCCGCAGAGCACTGGACTCCAGAGGAGGTGCTGCGTTGGTCATTCGATACTTTTGGCCGCCAAGTGGCAATTTCTTCAGCTTTCGGTGTGGAAGGTATGGTGGTCATTGACCTGGCGTCGCGGGTGCGTCGTGATTTCTCGGTGTTCACGCTCGACACCGAGTTTCTTTTTCCGGAAACCTACAACTTGATGGATCAGATCGAAGAACGCTACGGAATCAAGATCGAGAAGGTGTACTCTCTGCTCTCGCCCGAGGAGCAGGCGCGGGTCCACGGCGCCAGCTTGTGGACCCGCAATCCTGACGAGTGCTGCAACCTGCGTAAGGTCGAACCGCTACGCAGAAAACTGTCGGAACTGCGGGCTTGGATTACCAGCATTCGCCGCGAGCAGACGGCCTTCCGGGCCAGCGCACACAAGATTGAGTGGGATGCGAAGTTCGGTTTGGTGAAGATAAACCCCATCGTGGACTGGAGTTCGCAGGACGTCTGGCAGTACATTCGGGAACGCAACGTTCCGTACAATCCTCTGCATGACCGCAACTATCCCAGCATCGGTTGCACCCATTGCACCCGGGCGATCCGGCCAGGGGAAGATGCGCGGGCGGGACGATGGTCGGGGTTTGTGAAAACCGAGTGCGGGCTCCATACCATTGCTCCAGCTCCGGCCGAGCCCGCGGATGCCTGAGACGGTCTATGCGACCCTTCTTTGAAACCTAACTGTGTATCTGGTAGTCTGCCTTGGTTTCTTCAACGAGGTCGATTCCATCATGCTCAACAAGAACGTTGTCAGCCTCATCGTCACCGGACTGATTGTCTGTGCTCTCCCGCTCACGGCAGCCGATAAGAAAAAGAACAGCGCCGGCTCCGCCGAGACGACCAAACCTTCCTATGAACTGCCGCAACCGGCAAAGGAAGACATTGACTATTCCATGTATCAGCAGATTCGCGAGGAGGGGCTGAAACACTCGCACGTCATGGAGTACGCCTCGGGGCTGATGGACGGGATTGGCCCGCGGCTCACGGGATCGCCCAACCTGAAGCATGCTAACGAGTGGACGCGCGATCAGTTCACCGCCATGGGCTGCGTCAATGCTCATCTCGAAGATTGGGGTGAATTCGGCATGGGATGGCAGCAACTCAATACCTGGGTGCGCATGAGTTCTCCGGATACGGCCGTGTTCATCGCCCAGGCAGCTCCGTGGTCGCCGGCCAGCAATGGCGCCATTGATGCCCCGGCGGTGTGGATGGAAGTAAAGAAGGCGGAGGAACTCGACAAATTCAAGGGCAAGGTGACCGGCAAGATTGTCTTGCTGGGCGACATGCGCGAGGTCAAGCCGGTGGAGAAGCCGCTATTTGAGCGCTACGACGACAAAGACCTGGCCAAGCTGGCCGAGCACCCTCTGGCTCCAGAAGACGAGTACGGCGACTACATAAAGACATTCGCGGAAAGAACGGAATTGCGTGAAAAGATAAAAGCGTTTCTGGTTTCCGAGCACGCCCTGGCAATCATCGTTCCCAGCCGTAATGGCCGAAATAACGGTGGTTCCGGCGGCACGATCTTTGATGACAGCACGCTGGGCTGGGAAGGCTACAAACGGGAACATGCGTTGCCGCTTCCGGTCGTCGTGATGGCCATAGAGAGCTATGGCCGTGTTTACCGCCTGCTGAAGGCGCACGTTCCGGTGAACATCGAGATGAACGTGGACACAAAGTTCTTCGGCGACCACGAGCACGGCTTCGACACCATTGCCGAGATTCCCGGGACCGATCCCAAACTGAAAGATGAACTGGTGATGGTGGGTGGCCATCTGGACTCTTGGGCCGCTGCCACGGGCGCGACCGACAACGGAGCCGGGACGGTCGTGGCCATGGAGGTCATGCGCATCCTCAACGCGCTGCATGTGAAACCGCGCCGCACCATTCGTGTGGGGCTGTGGACTGGAGAGGAGCAAGGGGAGTTTGGATCGGCGAATTATGTAAAGCAGCATTTTGGATACGTCCCGCTCTCTACTGCACCTGACGAGATGAAGAAGCCGGAGTGGCTGCGGAAGCCGTCCGGCCCGATTGAGCTGAAACCCGATCAGCAGAGGATCTCCGGTTATTTCAATGTGGACAATGGAAGCGGCAGGATCCGCGGAGTTTATATGGAAGAAAACCCCGCGGTGGCTCCTATCTTTGCGCAATGGATTGAACCACTGAAGGACATCGGCGTCACCACGCTGACCCTGCGCACAACTGGCGGTACTGACCACGAGTCTTTTGACAGCATCGGCATTCCCGGCTTCCAGTTTATTCAGGATGAGTTGGATTACAGCAGCCGCACTCACCACTCGAACATGGATACCTATGAGCGGCTGCAGAGCGCAGATCTGGCGCAGGCTGCGACTGTAGAAGCCATCTTTGTCTACAACACGGCAATGCGCGATCAGATGTTGCCGAGGAAGCCGTTGCCGCATCCCGAGTTGGATGAGCAGCGTTCAAAACCGCTGAAGCATGTGATGCCGGGCGCAATAGAAGACGCCGAAAAAGACGAGAAGGCGGCAGAAAAGAAATAGCCTCTGCGTTCTCTGCGGCTTTTCTCAGCGGTCTCTGCGTTCAAGCTCTTAATCGCTGAGGTCGCAGAGAACGGCTGCAGAGAACGCAGGGCACTTCCAATCCGTTGGAGCAGTCAGTTGATTTGCCCCCGCACCAGACGCAGGGCAGTGGCTAGATCAGGGTCTCCGTTGGCCTTGTCTCCCCCCGCGGCGACCGTGGAAGCGTCGCCTTCGCCGGGAGCGAGGAACAAGTTGGCTTCCACGCCATGTTGCCGAGTGTAGAGATCGTAGTAGCGGCCGCGTAGCGCATAGAGTTCCTCGTGCCGCCCGCGTTCCAGGATTTGCCCCTGCTCCATCACCAGTATTTGATCTGCGCGGCGGATGGTGGAAAGCCGGTGCGCGATGACGAATGTCGTACGCCCCTGCATCAGATAGGACAGGCCTTGCTGAATCAAAGCTTCAGATTCCGAGTCGAGGCTGGAGGTCGCTTCGTCGAGAATAAGAATGCGCGGTTCGGCCAGAATGGCGCGTGCGATGGAAATGCGCTGACGCTGGCCGCCCGAGAGTTTGACCCCGCGTTCGCCGACCACGGTGTTGTACTTCTCCGGAAAGCTCTCGGCAAACTCGTCCACCCTGGCAATCCGGCAAGCTGACATCACTTCTTCCTCCGAGGCATCAGGCTTGGAAAAGACTACGTTATCTCGAATCGTTCCATCGAAGAGAAACGATTCCTGTAGAACCACGCCCAGTTGCGTGCGGTAGGAATCCAGCCGTACCGTGCTTAAATCGATACCATCGACCAGAATTCTTCCCTCGGTCGGAGTATGAAACGCGGCGATCAGGCCGATGGTGGTTGATTTGCCGGACCCGGACGAACCCACCAGAGCGGTTACTGTACCGGGTGAGGCGTGAAACGATACGTCCCGCAGGACCAACTTGCTGCCGTCGTAGCTGAATCCGACTTTTTCGAAATCAATGTCGCCGCGGATGCTGCCGAGGGTCTGGGTGCGCCTGGGATCGCGGTCTTCGCGGCTTTCATTCAAAATCTCCTGAGTGCGTTCCAGCCCGGCCAGAGCTTCGGTGAGTTGAGTGCCCACTTGGACGATCTGCATAATCGGGGCAATCAGAAAGCCCATGAACAGGGTGTAGGTGAAAAAGCCGCCGATGGTCAGCGAACCGGCAGCCACCTGGTGCGCGCCCACATACATGACCACCGCCCCGACTACTCCCAGCAGCACACTGGCGGAAAGCGTCATCACAGAGGTGGCGGTCAGCGTGCGCAATACGTTGTCCAGCAACCGTTGTACGCCACGGGCGAATACGCTGTCCTCGCGTTCTTCAGCGTGATAACCCTTTACTACGCGAATGCCTCCGAGCGATTCTGCCAGCCGTCCGGTGACTTCTGCATTGATCTTGCCACGCTCACGGAAGATGGGACGGATGGTGCCGAAGGCCTTTCTCAAGGCAATGGCAAACACCAGCAGGAACCCGAACGCGAGCGCAGTCATTAGAGCGCTGATGCGGAACAGCACCACCAGCGCAATCAGCGCAGTGATCAAGCCGCCGACCAGGTCCACGAGTCCGGTGCCGACCAGATTTCGTACACCCTCAACGTCGCTCATGATGCGTGACACCAGAGCGCCACTCTTGTTGGCGTCGTGGAAAGTGACTGACAGCCGCCCGATATGTGTCTGCACTTTGGAGCGAAGCTCGGTGATAAGCCGCTGGGCGGCTTTCGACAGCAGTTGCGTCAGAGCGAATGAAGTCACGCCTTGAATCAGCGTTGCTGTCAAAACTGCTCCTACCAGAAGCTTGAGCAGTTCGAGGTGATGTTTGACCATGACCGTATCGATGAGGTACTTGGTGGAGTAGGGAAGTACCAGGCCGGAAACCCGGTTGATCAGCATCAGCAGAAAGCCCAGCGCCAGGAGGCCCCGGCGAGGACGAATCAGCTCCCCGAGGATCGGTAAAACGGTGCGTAATCTTTGGCTTGCGGGGCGTGCATCCCGCGGCTTGCTGGGTGGGGTCACGTTGTGATTAGACTATGGCGGCGGTAGGGACGGTTCATTTTGTGGGTCCAGCCCGCTACGCGATATTTGGCGCTCTTGGGTTACACTAGATTGAGTTCTGCTGTCACCAAATGTTTACTGATCCCGCCCATTCCGAGCCCTCGCCGGAGCTTCCGGCCGGACCGCAAATCGAACTTTTGCTGGCCGACACCTGGAACCAGCCGCTTTGGAAACATTTGCTGGGTGAGTTGCGGGACAAGTTCGCGCCGGAGAAGTTGCCTCCGCTGCAACTCACGTCGCGCCCGCTGGATGTGGGCATGTTGCAGAGTGACCGTGTCAGCGTGCCCTGGTATCGCACCGTGTTCAGCAATCTGGGCGATGTGATTTCGCCGGAGGTTCTGCCGCCGTTGGAACTCGAGTCCAGGCCGGTGGACGTGGATGAGCTGATTTCCGACATGATGGGGCACGGATGGTGGAGTTCTCTGCTGCGCAATTTGGCGGACCGGGTTGCGCCGGAACGGATGCCTCCGTTGGAGCTGACCTCCAAGCCAATGGACCTGGGGTTAGGGTCGCGCTCCATGTTGCTGGCGCGCTGGTCGTCGGTGATCAGCACTCCCAAGGTTTTCTTGCCGGACAAGCCCAAAACTGAATCGAGGGCCTCCCAACAGCTGGTTGCTGCCGCGAAACCGAAACTAGATCCGGTTGAGGTGGAGGTTGTTCACGTCCTCGAAGCAGATCTGAAACGAGATCTGCGGCGCTCCATCTTTCGCCAGCGTTTGTGGGTTTCGTTCGCGGTTCTCGAGGTGGTGATCTTGATCTGGAGTTCCTTCTGGCTAAAATAGCCTGACACTCGCACCTCTCCCGTGCCATTCGCCAAATGAGCGAGAAATTCAAAGACCGCCAGCTGGGAATGGATCGAAAAATCACCCGCCGCGACTTTCTGGATGGAGTTGCGCTCGCCGTCGGCGGAGTGGCGGCAGCGTTTGCGGTTCCCCGCATGTTCAGTCTCTCCGGCTTGGATTCAGCTCCTGAGAAGAACCCCAATTACTATCCTCCGGCATTGACCGGCTTGCGGGGTAATCACGAAGGCAGCTATCCAGTGGCGCATAGTCTGCGAGACCACACCTTTTGGGATTCCGCTGCCAAGCCCGAAAGCATTGGCGAGAACTACGATCTCATCGTTGTGGGGGGCGGCATCAGCGGGTTGGCGGCCGCCTACTTCTTCCGCAAACATGCGGGAGCCAATGCCCGCATCCTCATTCTCGATAACCACGACGATTTTGGGGGTCACGCCAAACGCAATGAGTTTCGTGCAGGTGGGCGGACGTTGCTCAGCTATGGAGGCACGCAATCGATCGATACCCCGTCGGGATACAGCAAAGAAGCGATGGGGCTGATCACAGAACTCGGGATCGACACTCAGCGCTTCTACAAAGCTTACGACCAGAAGCTGTACCAGAAGCTGGGAAGCGCGTGCTTCTTCGATAAAGAGACATTTGGCGAGGACAGGCTGGTGTGCGGCATGGGATCACGGCCCTGGGCGGAATTTCTTAAGAGCGCACCGCTTTCGGAGAAGGTCCGCCGCGATATCGAGCGTGTCTATACCGAGAAAGTCGACTATCTGCCAGGGTTGTCCCGCGAACAAAAACGTGAGCGGCTACAGGAGATCAGTTATGCGGACTATCTTACCAAGACGTGCAAACTAGATGCCGCTGCCTTGCCCTTCTTCCAGACCTATACCCATGATGAGTTCTGCGTGGGAATTGAGTCCGTTCCGGCGCTCTCCTGCTACGAGATGGGCGACGATTATGGATCGTTCACTTATCCTGGATTCGATGGGCTCGATCTGGGTCGACGCAGCAGAGATGAACCTTACATTTTCCATTTTCCCGATGGAAACGCGTCCGTCGCACGTTTGCTGGTGCGCTCCCTGATTCCGGCTGCGATTCCCGGCCACACCATGGACGACATCGTGACCGCCCGCGCCGGCTACGCGCAGCTCGACGAGGCTAATTCAAGCACGCGGATTCGCCTGAACAGCACGGTTGTCCAGGTGCAGAACGACGGCCCCGCGAAATCGGCCCAGGGCGTCACGGTTGCCTACATGCGAGGCGGCAAGCTGCAGACGGTGCGCGGAAAGTCGTGTGTGCTCGCTTGCTACAACATGATGATTCCATTTCTGTGCCCGGAATTGCCGGAGAAACAGAGGGAAGCCCTGCACCAGTTGGTGAAGGCACCTTTGGTTTACACCCACGTGGCGATCCGGAATTGGCAGACGTTTCAGCAGCTTGGAATTCAGCAGATCGTCGCGCCCGGAAGCTACCACACGTACACCGCGCTGGACTTCCCTGTAAGTCTGGGCGAATACCAGTTTCCCAGCAAACCGGAGGAGCCGATGGTGCTGTTCATGCTGCGCACCCCGTGTAGTCCAGGGCTGCCGCCACGGGACCAGTACCGCGCAGGACGTGCCGAGTTGATGGATACCCCGTTCTCCACCTTCGAGCGGAACATTCGCGATCAACTGGCGCGAATGTTGGGCCCAACTGGTTTTGATCCCGCCCGGGACATTGAGGGCATCACTGTGAATCGCTGGGCGCATGGTTACGCCTACAGCCCCAACCCGCTGTTCGATCCGCAATGGCGGAAAGGCGAGGAGCCGTGGGTCATCGGCAGGCAGCCGTTTGGGCGGATCACCATCGCTAATTCCGACGCGGGCGCTAGTGCCTACACTGATATCGCGATTGATCAGGCCTATCGCGCGGTGCAAGAAGTGATCGCTGTCGGGTAGCCGCCGGGACGGCAGCGCTACTGTCTATTTCCCTGCTGCTTCGACCAGTTTCTGCACAGAGGGCACGATCATGAGCAGCAGTTGGGCCCGTGGCTGCTGTGCCTGTTGAAGCAACGCCAACTGCTTTGTTTTCCATTCCTCGGGAGCGCGTTCTCTCCGATCCAAATAGCCCAGCGCTTCCAGGCCCGCTGATGCCACCGCGGTGAGATTCTGAGATAAGGGGACCGCTTCTTTCAGTAAGAACGATTGCGCAGCCGCGGCCTCAAACCGGCCGTCGTTGTCTCGCCAACGAACCAGGTACGATTTCATCTGCTCACTGATGCCAGAGTCGGCCTTGTCCGCGAGGAACGCGTCTACCATGCCTGCGAAATGCCTGGCAGTCGAACTCTCCGGGCGAGCGGCGTCCACTAAGCGATTGATGGGTGTGAAGCTTGTAGCTCCCAGCGGAGGAGATTCCTCCCGCGCGTAGTCCTTTACCGGCTCGGCCACGTCGGCGAGCGTTCGCAACGCTGAGACATCTTCGGTTCCGGCAATGCGGCGCAGCATGGGTTCGTAGCTCGAGTTATGTGTGAGCCCCAACCAATCCAACCATCGACTCGTCGCCTGCAGCCGGTCGTACATCGAATCGACATCCTTTACATCCTGAGGGGACCACAAGCGCTCGGCGATTGCGGCCAGGCGTGGCCAAATCCGCGAGTCAATATTCTCCGGTGAGACATATTCCGACCACATACAGGCTTCACCGCCCAGAATTCGCTGTTGCTCTTCCGGTCCGAGGGTCGCCGCGCCGTCGCCCAAGGGATCGACCGCGTAGTGTTGCGAAGCCGGGAAGATCAGGTCAAGGTAGTACCCAAATGACAAGATCCCTCGAAAGCCTTGCCGGGACGCGTCTGCCAGCGACGCCTGGCCGCGCCAGGACTGCACGACGATTTCCTTGGGCAACTCCGGCCGCAGGATTTCATCCCAGCCGATCATAATCTTGCCGTGCTTGCTTACGATCTTCTGCACCCGCTGGTTGAAGTACGCTTGCAGGTCCTGATTGTTCTTGAAACCGTGCGCCTGCATAAAAGCCTGGATCTTTGGATTTGTGCCCCAATCTTTGCCCTTCAGCTCATCTCCGCCGATGTGAAAGTACTTGTCGGGAAAAAGCCGTGCCATCTCACCGATGAACTTGTCGAGAAATTTGTAGGTCTGCTCTGCTGTGGCATCCATGGCCGGATCAAAGATTCCCCACTTGCGTTCAATCTGGTAGGGCCCCGGCCCGCTGGCGAGTTCGGGATATCCCACGAACCATGCAGTGCTGTGCCCCGGCATATCAAATTCCGGAACTACGCGAATGCCGCGATCTCTGGCGTAGGCGATCAGGTCGCGCACTTCGTCCTGGGTGTAGTAGAGACCGTCGGAACCCATCTGGTGCAGCCGGGGGAATCTCTTGCTTTCCACGCGGAAGCCCTGGTCCTCTGACAGGTGCCAGTGGAAGACATTCAGCTTTACGGCGGCCATTCCGTCGAGGTTGCGCTTCAGCACATCGAGCGGAATGAAGTGGCGGCCCACATCGATCATCAATCCGCGCCAGGGGAAGCGGGGCTTGTCTGCGATCAGAATGGAGGGCACTGCGAAGCCATCCGGCGTGGGATGCACTAGTTGCAGGAAGGTCGCGAGTCCTCGCATGACGCCGAGTGGCGTCTCCGCATTCAACGTTGCGCCCTCCGGGATGACATCAAGCGTGTAACTCTCGTCCTCCCCGAGTTCCTGAACCGGCTGGTTGGCATGTGCGGCATGCACCAGAAGCGTTGCCTGTGTCTCCGTCCACGATCTTCAGCGCCTGCGGTGGAAGCCCGGTTTGGCGTCCCAGTTGGATTAGGAACAAGTTCCACCGCATGCCGGAGCCGGGGGTCAGAGAAGCCTTTGATTGCTACCGTGAATGAAGATTCCAGTACCAGTTGGCCCGTTCGCGCCTGCACGCTGGCAGGCATGGGCATGAGATTCAAGTTCGCTTGCGGTTCGGCAGAGGCAAACGCGGCGGTCGCACACAAGAGCACAGTCACAGAGGCCCGCAAAATGGTTTCTCCTGGAGTTACTGGGCAGAATATTGGAACTCAGACAGGTGTGCAAATCTGGGGTGAGAACTGAAGTTGTAGATGAAAACTCGAGTTAGGCCATACCCGCGAGCTCGCTGCACCGGACCAGGTTTAGGTCCCAGATCTTAGGCTCGGATGACAGACCCTGAAGGCCGATTTGGCCTTCCCGCTGCCCGCCCTGCTTTCCAGCCCATACCACGCGGAACAGCGCTTGTTCCTGACCGAACTGTATGTGGATGATCTCTCCCGGCTTGACCATGCACATCATGCCCTCAACCAGGGCGCCGTTGCGACTGATGTTGCGGACTCTTACCAACTGCATAAAGGGCTGTGCTTTCGCGTCCATGCCCCAAACCCGCACCGGCAACTGGGTTGAGACTCGCGGCTTTTGACGACGATCCATAGGTGGCAGCCTCGAAGTAGGTTGAAGAGATGGTACGGGGAGTCGAGGGATAAGGAAATTTACCCCGGTCATCACGTACCTGTTCCTTCGGTAACCGGGAAAAACCATTGCAGCTCAGCGGTTTACGGGTGGAGTAGCTAATCCAAATCGGGAATGGAGCAGGCGCCAGGGCCCCGGGGATCGCCACAAGTGCCGCATCCTGCCGGAACGGAGGAAGATGATGAGCCTTTCGCGGCAACCGCAAAGACGGACAGTTGTTGCGTCAGCTTGCTGCCGTGACACTTTGGGCATTCCGCCTTCTGCTCGCCATAAACCAGGGCTTCGAACGGGTGATTGCAAGCCTTGCACAGGTATTCGAAAATCGGCACTGCGTTCCTCCTCGGATACGTCTACATCCCATTTAAAATCAGACGGTGGGGAAATGGCAACCCGAACAGGTATTCGTCCCGCGGCGCGGTCTTCGCGGCGGACATGTACAAACGCTGGCCAGTTTCTTTCTCGCTCGACGCATTCCGGTGCCACCTGCGGAAGAACGCCTGATCGAAGTGGAACCCGGAGTCAAGGTGCTGTGCCACTGCCATTGGCAGCCCGATCGCAAAAACGCCCTCACCATTCTGATTGTTCACGGACTCGAGGGTTCCAGCGACTCGCAGTACATGTTGGGCATCGCGGCCAAGGGAATGGCTGCTGGCATGAATGTAGTACGCATGAACCAGAGGAATTGCGGCGGCACTGAAGCTTTGTCCCCCACGCTCTACCACTCGGGACGTTCCCAGGACGTGGCTGCAGTCGCTAGAAATCTGATCGACCACGATGGACTGTCACGCCTGGCGCTGGCGGGATTCTCGATGGGCGGCAACCTGGTGCTGAAGCTGGCGGGCGAGTGGGGGAACGAAGGGCCTGCGCAGTTCTGCGCTGTGGCGGCGGTTTGTCCGGCTGTCGACCTCGGACCTTCTGCCGATGCGCTCCACCTCGCCAGCAATCGCGTTTACGAATTCTACTTTGTCATCAGGCTGCGGCAGCGGCTACGGGAAAAGGCGCGGCTTTTTCCTGGGAAGTTCGACCTTTCTCGTCTGAAGAAAGTGTCAACCCTGCGCGATTTCGACGATAAAATCACCGCCTACTACTGCGGCTTCGAGGGTGCGGACGACTATTACACGCGAGCGGCTGCCGCTCCACTCCTGGAGCGCATTGCTGTGCCGACGCTTATTTTGCATGCGGCCAACGATCCCTTCATTCGCATTCTGCCGGAGAGCCGTCGGAGAATTCTGGCGAATCCCAACATCACCTTTGTAGAGACGGCGGACGGCGGCCACTGTTCGTTTCTTGCCGAGCCTGAGGGTGACGATGGCCATTGGGCAGAGCGGCAGATCTTGCAGTTCCTGGGTTCGGTCTGACGTTCCTGCAGGGAAGCTGCCCTCGGCGCCTCTCCTATACAATCCATCTCAAATGCCATCGGGCGCGAAAATTGCGACGCGAGTCTTCATCGTTCTAGCATTCGCCATCGCACTGCGCTCGGAACCAGTCTCTCAACTACACCCCACGGACTACGTCAACGATTTCGCCAAGGTTCTCGACCAAGGCACAATCGCACAACTCGACGACATCTGCCGGCAAATCGACCAAAAGGCGCATGCGCAGATCGCGGTAGTCACGGTGCAATCCCTGGATGGTTCCGATATTGAGAGCTATGCCGCCGACTTGTATAAGAAATGGGGGATCGGCAGCAAGGCTACGAATCACGGGGTCCTGATCCTGGTGGCGTCACAGGACCACCGCTACCGGATCGAAGTCGGCTACGGGCTGGAACCGATTCTGCCGGACGGCAAAGTAGGCGGCTTCGGCCGGGAGGCCGTCCCTCTGCTGCGTCAGGGCGACTATAACGGCGCGGTCTCGTTGATGGTGTGGCGGGTTGCCGAAGTTATTGCGCAGGATGCAGGGATTCAACTCACCGGCACACGTCCGGCTGCGCCGGCGACCAGACCGCAAGAACCGGATCAAGGGCTGTCGCCGGGCTGGATTGCGATTCTCATTTTCGTTGCAGTCATCATCTTGATGACACGGGTAGGGCGGAGTCTCTTGCTGGGCTTCCTTTTGGGTGGCGGAGGTTGGGGAGGCAGGGGCGGTAGCTGGGGTGGTGGGGGTTTTGGCGGCGGCGGTGGTGGGGGTGGTTTTGGCGGCTTTGGCGGCGGAAGTTCGGGCGGTGGCGGTGCCAGTGGGAGTTGGTAGAGACGAGGCATTATGGTTCCAGAAAAACAGATCGACGAATTTGTTGTCCGGATACGTCAGGCGGCGGGCGAGAATCTGCAAAGTGTGATTCTTTTTGGCTCGGCTGTTTCCGGCGAATTCCATCCTGAGTTTTCCAACGTCAACCTGCTTTGCGTGGTGCGTGAGGCTTCGTACGCGACACTCAGCGCAATGGCCCCTGCGGTCGAATGGTGGACGCGCCAGAAACACCATACGCCGCTGGTGCTCAGCGGGGAAGAGCTGCAACGCTCGGCGGACGTATTTTCGATTGAACTGCTCGACATGCAGCAGCGGCACCGTGTGCTCTTCGGGGCCGATGTTCTAGCCGGCCTGACCATTCCCATGCACTTTCATCGCGCTCAATTGGAGTACGAATTGCGCGAGAAGACGATTCTGCTGCGGGAGCGCCTGCTGACCGTCGCAACCAACAAAAAGCAATTGTGGGAGCTTCTGCTGAGTTCTCTATCGACGTTTGTTACGTTATTTCGTCACTCATTGATCGCGTTCGGCAAAACGACGCCTGACTCAAAACGCGAGACCATCCGGGCGCTTGCGCAAGAAATTCCGTTTGATGCATCCGCGTTTCTGCAGTTGCTGGATATCCGCGAGCGCAAAGCGGATCCGAAACAATTTGACGCTGCCGATGTCTTCGGCCGTTACCTGGCGGCAATTCAGCAGGTTACGGCGGCAGTGGATAGAATGCTAGATTCCACAGAACCACGCGGCTCTTAAGAATCGTAAACTTGGTTTGCGGAGGAGAAAATGAAAACGGGCTTGATCGTGATTGTGGTTTTGGTGCTGATCGCGCTGGTTGCCTTTGGACAATATGTCGGCGTCCGAAACACCCTGGTGACCAAGAATGAAGCGGTGAAAGCGTCGTGGTCGCAGGTGGACATCGTGCTGCAACGTCGCGCCGACTTGATCCCCAATCTTGTGGAAACCGTGAAGGGGTACGCACAGCAGGAGCAGACGGTGTTCGGCGACATCGCCAAGGCCCGCTCCGCTCTGCTTTCGGCCGGCACTCCTCAGGACAAGATTGCCGCCAACCAGCAGCTCGACGGCGCGCTGGGGCGCTTGCTGTTGATCGTGGAAAACTATCCGCAATTGAAATCGAATGAGAACTTCCTGCGCTTGCAGGATGAGTTGGCGGGAACCGAGAATCGCATCGCGGTCGAGCGCAAGCGATACAACGACACCCTGCAGGACTACAACACCTATGTTCAGAAGTTCCCCAACAACATTTATGCTGGATGGGCGGGGTTCAAGTCCAATGAGGCTTATTTCGCTGCGACTGAGCAATCACGACAGGTGCCCAAAGTGAATTTCGCGACTCCGCCGGCACAGGCTCCTCAACCGGCGCCAGCGAAGTAGCGTGCAAGCTGACTTCGCCGTCGAACTCGGGAAGGATGACGAGACGCTTGAGATGCCTTGGGCCGATGAAGCCGGTGGCCCAAGATACCACGACTTGAAGCGTCACCCGGAATTGCTGCGGGAGATCGAGGAGGCCAAGCGATTCCCGGAACTAAGCGAATTCCTGGAGGGGGTGAACGCGAAGACAAGCGTGCTTGAAACGGCCAAGTGCGACGCCTGGGCGAGTAGGGAAATCAATCCAGAAGAAGAAATTTTCGGCGCGCCGTGCAAGTTTGGATCCTACGTTGACCTTCTCTTTTCCGATGAGCCTGCCCGTTTGTCGTTTCCCGAGCACGAGCAGTGGGCGAAGCGGTTGACGGAACTGCTGAAGAAAGCTCCCGAGATTCCCGCGGCTGCTGAATTCCTCATCCGGCGGTGCTACTACCACGTCGCGGATGGCATGCATGAAGGCTGCTATATCACATTCTACGTGTTCGGTTACGGTGAAGATGAAACCCACGCGCGCCAGCGCTGGGCGATTGGTCTGAAACTAGTGGAAAACGCGATTCGGCAGATGTCGCTGTAACGCCGGCACGGCGGCGCTACCTGGCTGGGTTCGCGCTGCGCCCTTTCAGCTTTGTCCGCATCACCGACAACAGCAACATGGAAAGAAAAATGGCCAGCAGCCCCAACGAAGCAGTGCGAATGTCTTGTGCTCGCTTCGCTAGGATCGAGAACCGGCCGTACACAAACTCAATGTGTACCCAGTACACCAGCAGGGAGGTCTTCCCCATTTGAATGAGGGGGCTGAATCCCCATTGTCCTGGGCCCCAGCGGCACCAAGCGAACGCCGCAGCCAGGATCAGCAGCAGCAGACCCACGCGGATCAGGAAGAAGTTGGGACTGGTATGCCAGAAGTCGTAAACGGCGTAAAGCTGCTCTGGACGCGCGTCCAGCCACTTCGCCAGGTAGATCAGCAACCCGCCGAGCGCTCCCAGCGCCAGCGCAGCGGCAGCATTTTTCTTTGCCCAATTGCTGACTAGAAACAATCCGACTGCGAGGCCGATAAACGCGAAAGCAGTCCAGGGGAATATAGGAAAGAGCCAGGCTTGTGGCTCACCAAGGTTGTGCACCCCGTTGATGTATGACTCCAGCGGCCAGGGAAGCCAGCGGGGGCGCCAACTCGTCCACAGGAGAGGCGTCAATAGCGAAATCGCCAGCCCTACTGCAACCGCACTCCCGCCGAGCACGAATCGGACGTGGGGTCCGTGGGCAAAACTAAGCATGATCCAACACATCAGTCCCATCAGCATCATCGAGATCCCGATGGTGTTGAGAATGTCCACCCGGAACAGGTCAGTCCAGGGGGCCCATCCCCAGCCCAGCGCAAATTCCTGCAGCCGGAACAGCAGGCCCAGCCCTAAGATTTCAGCGCCGCGGCGAATAGTGGTTCGCGCAATCTGACCGGCGGGCAGATCTTTCTGCCGCAGCCTGTCCACCACTAATGCGAATGAGATTCCCGCCAGAAAAAGAAACAGCGGCGCCGGCAGAGTTCCACCCAACTGCGACCACATGAAGAAGGTGGACTTGCGCGCGTTGCCGCCCAGCCACGCGTCATAGCAATGGGTCTGAAACATCAGCACGCAGGCGAGGCCGCGCATCCAGTCGATGTACGCGAGCCGGGATGAAGGGGGAGGAGGCATCCGCCGAATCAGGGCAAGGCGGCAGTATAAGCCATCACGCAGCTACTTCACGCTGACAGTCACCGTCGCGGTCGTGCGGCCGTATTGGTTGGTGGCGTATAGGGTGTAGGTCGTGCTTTGGCTGGGATTGAAGCTAACATTGGTTCCGCGAACTGCTCCTACCTGAGGTGACACGATCAAATAAGAAGCGCCGCTCACGGTCCAGCTAAGAGTCACACTCTTTCCCGCGGAGACGGACGCTGCGCTGGTCTTGAAGCTGGAGATGGTCGGGGACGGACCCTGCGGAACATTGCTCTGCGTGTACACCGGATTCATCTCGACTACTTCAAACGCAGATGCCGGCACCTGGGAGAGATTATGCAGGTCGTCATTGTCCCAGCGGTTGTCGGGCACGCCGCTGATGTACATGGCGCTGCCATTGTCGGCCATGATCAGCCCGTATTTCTTCATGGCCGTCAGGATGACCTGCACGTTGGCGGAGAAGGAAGAAATGTCGTAACTGGACTTGAGGCGCAGGCGCATCCCCATAGGAGGGGCGATAGGGTTGCTGGAGTTCGAGGCCCAGTGTGATGCCGGTGGCGTAAATGCAGCCCGGCTCTGTGGCAAGGTAAAGCGAATCGCATGCTGAATCTTGCCGGCTGCCACTTCGTCGTAACGAACCAGGCCGGGGAAAATGGGCAGTCCGGCGGCATCGGCCGAAGTCCACGTGTAAGGGCGCTGTTCATCCGCAGTCAAATCCCAAACCGCTGCAGACGCCGCGTTCCAGCTACCATCGCTATTGGGATAGGCGCCGTAAAGCTCATAAAGAAAACAATTGCTGTTGTCCAGCACCAGGGAATGGCGGTCGCCATTGCCCGGATTCGGGTCGCCCTCAATTGGCGCGTTGGCGGGGATAGGCATCGGCCCGGGATCGCTTTCATCTCCGTAGGCGGTGAAATTGATACCAACCATCCCCTGCGATCCGGCGACGATGGTATAGGGAATCCCCATGTCCGAGCCATTGTATTCACCCGAGCCGAAGTCGGGGTGCAATCCGACTGCGGAACCGATGAAGTTGATGATGGCGCCGGAGTTGGGGTCAACCGGGGAGCTGGATATGTCGGTGTTCCAGAGGTTCGCCGCAGTGAATGGACGGTACCCGTTCAGACTCGCTCCAATGCCCGTGCCCATCGCCTTGCAGGCAGTGGTGCTTTGACTCCCTCCGGTGCTTCCGCCTGTGCCCCCGCTGGAGCCTCCAGCGGCGCCCAGGCCTCCCCCTGTCCCGCCCGACGAACTCACGCCGCCACAACTGCAGAGGACGAGGCCCAGGAGCAGCAAACCCGCAATGGCTGTGTTCTTCGGATGAAATCTCATCCGATTATTGTCGTTGAAAAACCGAGGTGCGGCAGCCCGATTTAGGGACTAACCGGTTGAAGAATAAGGACATGTACTTCCGGAAGGGAAGGCCAGTTCCGTCAAGGCGCCCACGATTAGTTTTGCAGAAAAGCCGCTATTCCGCCGCTCCAGCCACGACGTGCTCGCGCTCAACATCGCGCAGACGCGCAGCCTTGCCACGCAGAGCGCGCAAGTAATAAAGCTTGGCGCGACGGACTTTCGACGAACGTACCAGCTCCACTTTGTCGACGACTCGCGAGCTCTCGGGGAAGATGCGCTCCACACCATGGCCGAAGCTGATCTTGCGGACGGTGAAACTGGCTTGCGGCCCACGCGAGCGCGCGATGACCACGCCTTCGAAGGCCTGGACGCGCTCTTTGTCACCTTCCTTGATCTTGACATGCACTCGTATGGAATCCCCGGGTACAAACGTCGGCAAGTCGGTGCGCTTGGTCTTGGCCAGAAGCTTTTCGATGATAAGGTTCGACATAATCTTTTCCCCTTCGTTCTAAGTCTGTTTGCCCGTGCTCCGGGCCAATAATTCCTTGTCCTCAGCGCTCAGCGCGGCATTGTTCAAAAGATCGGGCCGATTGCGCAGCGTTTTTTCGAGCGCCGAACTGCGCCGCCAGCGGCGAATCTGCTCGTGATTCCCCGATGCCAAAACTTCAGGAACCGCCATACCGCGAAAATCTGCCGGACGCGTGTAGTGCGGGTAGTCCAGCAAGCCACCCGACGCACAGGTCGAGTTCGGGCCGTCGCTCGCCTGCAACTCCGAACTGGTAAACGACTCCTGCTGGGTCGAGGCCTCATTGCCCACGGCCCCGGGAATCAGCCGGGTGACGCAGTCCACAACGACTGCCGCACCCAGTTCACCGCCGCTCAACACATAGTCGCCCACTGACAGCTCGCGGTCCGCCAAAAACTGCCCCACGCGCTCGTCTACGCCTTCGTAACGGCCACAGATCAGGACTAGCCGTTCCAGGTCAACAAGCTCATGGGCCAGGTTCTGATCGAATCTACTGCCCTGGGCGGAAAGCAGCACCACACTCTGCTTAGCGGCTATTCGCCCATCTCGCGGCACGATGCCCATCGCCTCAATACATTCAAAGATCGGTTCCGGCTTGAGCACCATGCCTTCGCCGCCGCCGAAAGGGCGGTCATCTACAGTGCGATGGCGGTCATGCGCAAACGCCCGCAGATCGTGCACCACAATCTTTACCAGTCCCGCTTCCTGTGACCGGCGAGTAATACCGTAATCCAGCGGCCCGCGAAAGAAATCCGGAAAGATGGTTACGATGTCAATCTGCATCATTAAGCCACCGGCCACGAGCCACTCGCGTTTTCTCTGTGAACTCTGTGCCCTCTGTGGTTAACGCTTTTGCTGCTGCTTCTCTTCCGCCGTGAGCGGCGCATCCAAATCCAACATCCCGTCGGGCAGCAGCATCTTGATCTGTCTTTGCCCGAGATCCACGCTCTGCAAGTATGCCTCGGCGTAGGGGATCTCGTGCTGCTTGCTCCCCGCCCTGACGATCAGCAGCGGCGCTTCTCCCGCACCGAAGCGTACATCTTCTACTTCTCCGACTTCGCGATCATGGTCGAAGACGACGCATCCAACCAGATCGCTGACATAAGTCCAACCCGGCTCGAGCAGCGCTCTTTCGCCCCGCGGCACCTGCAATTCGTTGCCTAGCAGGGCCTCCGCGTCGGAAATGGAATCAACGCCTGCGAACTTCAACACCAGGCGATTCTTGTGCGGCCACAGCTCTTCGATCTGCAACTCCCGCCGGGCTTCGTTCTTCCCCAGTGCTATAAGCTTTAGGCCCACCCGAAATCTGTCGGGGACGTCGCTGTGCGGCTCGACTGCGACCTCGCC
Source organism: uncultured Acidobacteriota bacterium (assembly GCA_963734415.1). GTDB lineage: Bacteria > Acidobacteriota > Terriglobia > Terriglobales > Acidobacteriaceae > JABCZH01. The sequence continues at coordinate 278,160 of CAVTHF010000004.1, forward strand.
GCGGCGGCCCTGCACCTTGAGAACGCGGGCCAGGGTGATGAACTCATCCGCGATTGCCGGCCCTCCTCCGAACCCTATTCGATAATCTCAAGCCCGAAGCGCTTATGGGCGCGGATTCCCGCGGCGCCGACCAGGGCCCGCAGCGCGCGTGCCACGCGTCCCTGCCTGCCGATCACTTTCCCGAGATCGTCCGGCGCCACCGTCAGTTCGAACACCGTGGTCTCGCCTTCGATCTGATTCACCGAGACTTCTTCGGGGGCATCGACCAGCGCCTTCGCGATCTGCTCGATCAACGCCCGCACATCTCCGCTTTGCTCGCCCATATAACGTTCCAGTTTGGTGGGAATGAAACTTGCTGCAGGGTTCGCCGGAATCAGGCGACGGAGGCCGCCGGGGCTGGCTTAGAGACGATCTTGCTCACCCGGTCCGACATCTTGGCGCCTTTCGATACCCAGTAGTCAATGCGCTCGCGCTTAAGTTCGATGCTGGCAGGATTGGTGCGGGGATTGTACGTACCCACCACCTCGACCGGCCGGCCGTTGCGCGCGCGTTCCTTCTCAATCACCACCACGCGATAATGCGGTTGTTTGCGCGCACCCGTGCGCGACAGACGAATCATTAACACAGATCTTTGTTTCCTTTCCTGATCTCTCTGGCAGGTCTAAGACAAACCATTATTTTTGCAGAATTTAGGCGGAATGGCAAGGTGGGGCCGAAGGCTGGTCGTCACGTTCTTGAGTGACTCCACTACCCGAACGGCTGCCCTCGTACCTTTCCCCGCGTAACCATCTCTGCAACTTGCCCCCGGCATTGGGGTTGGATAGCCTGTTCACACTCAAGCGGCTGTCCGCGCCTCAAGTCGGACGAAGTGTAAGGAGGATCCATGAAGCACACAATTATGAGTTCTTTCGCGGTTCTCGCCATGATGTTGATGTTTTCCTCGCCTTCGCCGGCCAGGGGACACCATCCCCAGATCGAGGCCGCAATCGGCGCTTTGCACAATGCCAAGGAGCACCTGGAACACGCGTCCCACGATTTCGGCGGGCACCGCGCAGACGCCATCCGCGCCATTGATGAGGCTGAAAGGCAGTTGCGGGTCTGCATGGAGTACTAGATCAGTGCTAGTTTTCCGAGGATCTCTTCCGGCTCGGGACGTTCTTTATAGTCTGGGTTGACCGCGGCGAACAGGATCGTACCGTCGCGGTCGACCCCATAGACCGCCGGAATCGGCAGTTCCCAGTTCTCGTCGCCATTGATGAACGGCAGGTTGATGAGGGCCCTGCGGAAAATTGACTGCTGATAGTCAGGAATGCGATAGACCAGGCCAAACTGACGAGCGACCTGATTGCCGGCATCGCTGAGCAACGGAAAGGCCAGCCGGTGTTGGTCGGCCATGAAGAAGGACTGCTGCACAGTTTGCGGCGAGATCGCAACCAGTTCGGCTCCAGCGTCTCGCATCTGCGGCAGGACCCGGTTCATGGCTTCCATTTGGCCGACACAAAACGGGCACCAGCGTCCACGAAAAAAGCAGATTACGAGGCGGCGTGTCTTCAAGAGTTCCGCCGAAGAGAACGCCTTACCATTGTGATCCTTCAGTTCAAATGATGGGGCCTTCGCTCCGACTCCAAGTGCCTTTCGGGAGACTTCCTGCCCACGCAACTCTTCGATGACCCGCTCATGAATCGCCAATGTTTCTTGTGGGACGTATTGGGCCATTAATGCCTTGCGCTCGGCAAGGACTTCGCGGAGTGGACGGGCATCCGTGCCAGGAGTCGACTCTTCGAGAGAGCGCCATTTCATGAGAACCGCTCTTGGCCGTTGGCTCTTGGCCTTTAGCTAGAAGCCAAGAGCCAACGGCCAAAAGCCATTTTTCACATTCCCGGCAGCTTCATTCCCGCCAGCTTGCGACCAAAGCTGGCCTTGCCCATCTGTTTGAACATCTTGCGCATCTGGGCGTATTGACGAAGCAGATTGTTCACTTCCTGCACACTGGTTCCGGAACCGCGGGCGATGCGTTTGCGGCGGCTGCCGTTGATTACTTCGTGATGCAGGCGCTCGTGGCCCGTCATGGAATTGATAATGGCCTCCACTCGGTCGAGCTGTTTTTCGTCCACCTTATCGGCATGTTTCTGTAATCCGGCAAAGGGGCCGATGTTGGGCAGCATCCCCATAATGTTTTGGATGGAACCCATCTTTTTCACACTGCGCAACTGATCACGGAAATCCTCCAGCGAAAAGCCATCGCCGGCGAGAGCGCGGCTGGCCATTTCCTGAGCCTTTTTCTTGTCTACATTCTGCTCGGCTTTTTCGATCAGCGAAAGAATGTCGCCCATGCCCAGAATGCGCGACACGATGCGGTCAGGGTGGAATGGCTCCAGCGCGTCGTATTTTTCGCCTACACCGATGAACTTGATGGGCTGGCCGGTGACCTGGCGGATGGAGAGCGCAGCGCCGCCGCGGGCGTCGCCATCCATTTTCGTGAGCACGACACCGGTCAGCGCAAGCTTCTTGTGGAACTCATCGGCAGAGTTGACTGCGTCCTGGCCCGTCATGGCGTCAGCAACAAACAGAATCTCCTGCGGATTGAAGATCCGCTTCAGCGACTGCATCTCGTCCATGAGTTGCTCGTCGATGTGCAGACGGCCGGCAGTATCGATGATGAGCACATCGGAGCCGGTGTTGATGGCTTCGCGGCGGGCCTCCTTGGCGAGGCGTTCGACCGTTGCAGTGTTGGCTTCCCCGACTTCGCCTTCGTAGATGTTGGCCTTGATGGCTTGGGCAACCACTTTTAGCTGCTCGCGCGCGGCTGGGCGATACACGTCTACTGAGACCAACAGCGGGCGGTGCCCGCCCTGCTTAAGCCAGTTGGCCAGCTTGCCGGAGGTCGTGGTCTTGCCGGAACCTTGCAGCCCTGCCATGAGAATTACCGTCGGGGGCTGCGAGGCGAATTTCAGGCGGGCGGTGTCGTGGCCGAGAGTTTCGATCAATTCATCGCGCAGAATCTTGATGACCTGCTCACCGGGCGAGAGGGAAGTCGCCACATTCTGGCCGATGGCCTTGGCCTGAATTCGGTCGATGAGTTGTTTTACGACCTTGAGATTGACGTCGGCTTCCAGCAGCGCGAGGCGAATCTCACGCAGTGACTCCTGGATATTTTCTTCATTAAGGACAGCTTGGCCGCGCAGCGTCTTGAAGGCGCGCTGTAGTTTTTCCTGGAGATTTTCAAACATAAGTCAGGTGGCTATTTTAGCAGCCGCAATGAACTAGCAGTCAGGACTAAGGACTCAGCGTTCACCCGGGGACAGAAGTTCACTATTTCCCAAACACTTCCCGTGCCGCCATCACCGTATTGCAGTGAATCGTGACAGTGTCTTCTACGCGCTGAGCGTAACCGCCGGCGTAGGTCACCATCACCGGAATATGACGGGCGCGGGCCACTCGAAAAACCAATTCATCACGCCGCTTCAGGCCTTCGATGGTCAACGACAAGCCGCCCAGTTGATCTTCCTTGTAGGGATCGGCGCCGGCGATGTAGCAAATCAACTCCGGCTCGAACTGTCGCAATCCAGAACTCAACGCGTTGTCCAACCAGGCGAGATAATCGTCGTCGCCGATCCCATCGGGCAAGTCCACGTCAATTGATGAGGGTGGTTTTACCGGTGGGTAGTTGTTCTCCTGATGCAAAGAAATGGTGAATACATCACCGGCGTGAGCGCTCCGCAGCCTCGCCGATGGGTTCAGGACCGAGGCCGATGTCGAGGGCAGTGAGCCGCCAGGGATGCGCGTTCCAGCAAAGATGGCCGCTGTGCCATTTCCCTGGTGAACATCGCAGTCCACCGTCATAGCGCGGGTAATCCTGTCGTCGCGCTGCATGCGGCGAATCGCCACGGCCACGTCATGAATCATGCAAAAGCCTTCGCCATGGTCAGGAAAGGCATGGTGGAACCCGCCACCGAGGTTGAATGAGACACGATCTGTCAGCGCGCGCTCGGCCGCCAGGATCGAACCGCCTGCTGCCATCCAGAACGCACGGACGAGTTCGGGGGAAAAGGGAATCTCCATTTCCAGTTCTTCACGGGCTGACAGCGTTCCGTTTTTCAACTTCTGTACGTACGAGGGCGTATGTACCAGAAGAATGTCCTGATCCGAGGCAGGCTTGGGAGCGATAAAATCTGCTGCCTCGGCGACGCCAGTTTCCATTAAGCGTTTGTGGATCTGCTGGTACTTCTGCGCGGGAAAGACGTGGGCTCCGATAGGCAGGTAGTAGTCGTCGCTGTAGACAAGTTTGAACGGCAGCATGGCGGGTCACACAAAGTGTCCATGATACTCGTTTGTCGGTCGCGCCCTAGGCATCGCATCATGGCGTCGGCAGCACGGTTTTCGTCAGGATGCCGGAACCCTCGACGACGGTGTAGATGAAATCTGCTGGCAGGGCGTGCAGCGTGTCGGTTTGTCCGCTCGGCCACTTGATTTCGACCTCGTTCATGGTGGACGCGGCGCCCAGCCCGAAATGCAATCGCGGATCATTCTGTGAAAGATAACTGCCGCCCGCGCGCACTTCGCTGATTTGCACTAATTTCCCAGCTTTTACAGTCACCCGGGCACCGATTGCCATCCGGTTGCTCTTCGTGCCCACCAACTGAAATAGCACACGGTGATTCTTGCTCTCAGTCTGATTCAGCAACAAAGTGGGAGGCGCACCGGTGTTCACCAGAACCACATCGACCCTGCCATCATTGTTCAGATCGCCGAATGCGGCCCCGCGCCGAGAGTTCTCCGGGATGGCCGACAGCACGCTGGAAATATCTTCGAAAGTCCCGTCGTGCAGGTTGCGAAATAACTGTATGGGCTCGCGGTAGGCAACCGCGCCCCGAATCTGGTCCATCTGGGGGTAGACGTGCCCGTTGGCGATGAACAGATCCAGCCAGCCGCCATTGTCCAGGTCGATGAAGCCGGCTCCCCATCCGACCAGCGGGTAGGTCGCCCGCGCCAGCTTGGCAGCGTAACTCACATCGGAAAATCCTTGCGCGCCAAGATTCCGATATAAGGCATCAGGCTGCTCGGTGAAATTGGTCACGAACATCGAGAGTCGGCCTTCGTGCAAGTAGTCGCCCCAATCCACCCCCATGGATCCCTGTTCCAACCCATCCGGGCTGACGGCGATGCCCGAGAGCATGCCCACCTCATCAAAGGTTCCGTCGTGTTTGTTGTGATAGAGATAGTTCGGTCCGGAATCGTTGGCCACATAAAGATCGGGCCAGCCGTCGTTGTCGTAGTCACCCCAGATCACGCCCAGCCCGTAGTATTTATGGGGATCGTCGACACCGGCTTTCTTGGAGACTTCCTCGAATGTTCCATCGCCGCGATTGTGAAACAGCAAGTCGGATTCGCCCAGCATCCCCCATGGCCCGCATTGCACCGGAATGCCCTTGAAGCTGCAATTCTTCTCGTTCTTGCCGAAGTCGGGGAGATGATCGATATCGAAGTGAACGTAACGCGACACGAACAAGTCCACGTACCCATCACGGTCGTAGTCCCCCCAGGCAGCGCCGGTGCTGAACCCTCCCCCGGAGACTCCAGCCTTGTCGGTCACATCTTCGAACTTGCAGTTGCCCAGATTGTGATAGAGGGCGTTACCGCCGTATCCGGTGACGTAGATATCGGGCAGGCCGTCGTTATCGTAGTCGGCGACTGCGACTCCCATGCCCCAGCCTTTGCGGGTCAGGCCAGCCGGCTTGGTGATGTCGGTGAACTTGAAACCGTCATCCTGGTGGTAGAGCGTGATCATGAGATCGCCGCCGGCCTTGAAGCGGTCGACCGTCGAGCCGTTTACGGTGATGATGTCGAGCTTGCCGTCGCCGTCACAGTCGATCAGTCCGGCGCCGCCGCTCATGGATTCGACGATGTAATGCTTTTCCGGCGAAGAGATGTGGGAGACGGTCAAGCCAGCTTGCTGAGCAACGTCTGTGAACTTGGGTGACGCTGGCGCCGACAGCACCGATTGCGCGACTGCGAGGACAAGGAAACCCAAGACTTGTGTAACCAGGAGGAATGTACGCATGGCGCGAGGATGTGGCGATTATAGCTGCTGGCCGGAAATCAAGCTGCCGGGGAGCTCGAGCGATCGTTCACTTTTTAGTCGCCCGGGCTCTCGGCAGGCCGCGGCACTATATGTCCGATCTTGACCCCGCGCGCTTCCCGCCAACCTTCGATAATCAGGTATAGGACCGGGATGAAAAACAGATTCAGCACTGTCGACATGATCATGCCGCCGAACACCGTGGTGCCGACTGAATGGCGGCCTTCCTGGCCGGCGCCGTGTGCCACCATCAGTGGCACCACACCCAGGATGAACGCGAACGAGGTCATCAGGATCGGCCGTAAACGAATCCTGGCGGCTTCCACCGTGGCTTCCATCAAAGGCAGTCCTCGTTCCCGCAACTGCTCGGCAAACTCTACAATCAGAATGGCATTCTTGCTGGCCAACCCCACCAGCATCACCAGCCCGATCTGGCAATAGACATCATTCTGCAAGCCGCGCAAGGAAACAGCCAGCAGCGCACCCAGGATTGCCATGGGAACAGCCAGCAGCACGATGAAGGGCAGCACGAAACTTTCGTATTGTGCGGAGAGCGTCAGGTAAACCACCAAGACTCCGAGGCCAAACAGCAGGACGGTCGTCCTGCCAGAGGCTAGTTCTTCCAAAGAAATCCCAGACCATTCGTAGTTGAATCCCTGGGGCAGAATCTTCTTGCTGAGGTCTTCCATGGCCGCGATGGATTGACCCGAACTGAAACCCGGCGCCGCCGATCCGTCGATTTCCGTGGAACGGAAGAGGTTGTAGTGACTGATGACGGGCGGGGAAGCAGTTTGGGAAATGGCGACAAGATTGTCCAAAGGAATCATCGCGCCGCCGTCGGAGCGCACGTAGTATTGCTTCATGTCCCTGGCCTGGGCTCGGAACTGCTGGTCGGCCTGCACATAGACGCGATAAGACCGGTTATTGAAATCGAAATCATTCACGTATGCCGACCCCATGTAGACGCCCAGGGTGTCAGTAATCTGCTGCAGGGGCACGTGCAGACTCTTGGCTTTCTCGCGGTCAATGGTGATCAGAAACTGAGGATCGCCTGCGGTAAAACTAGCGAACAAGCCGGCTAGTTCCTTGCGAGAACCGCCCTGATGCACCATGTCCTGGGTAACTTTGGCCAGCTCTTCCAGAGTGTGTCCGCCCTGATCTTGTACCTCGAATTGGAAGCCTCCGATCTGGCCGAGTCCGTTGACTGCCGGCGGCAGGAAGGGAAGAACCACTGCCCCGGAAATGGAAGATACCTGGCCGCGCAGTCGATTCACCACCGCATCTGAGGAATGCTCTGGACCTTTGCGCTTCGAATAAGCCTGCAGTCCGACGTAGATTACTCCCTGGTTCGGAGCATTTCCGGCTACACCCGACCCGGTGATCGCGAAGGTGTTCTCAATGGCGGGGTCCTTTCGCATGATCGCGGTAACCTGATCCTCGATCGCGCGTGTGTACTCCGTGGATGCGCCGGGTGGCGATTGGATGGCAATCAGAAACCAGCCCTGGTCTTCTTCAGGCACGAAACCTTTGGGCACGCGTTGGAAAATGAAGTAAGTGAGCCCCAGGCCGGCGAAGAACAGGACCACCGCAACCATTCGGTAACGTAGGAAAGCACGCAGCGAAGCCTGGTATCCCTCGGTGATTGCTTCCACGATCTTGTCCACTTCACGGAACAGCCAAATCTTCTCGCCATGGGTGCGTCCCAGCAGAATTGCCGAAAGAGCGGGACTCAGAGTCAGTGCGTTGAATGCGGAAATCGAGATCGAGAATGCAATGGTGAGGGCAAACTGACGGAACAGAATGCCCGTGGTGCCGGGGAAAAAAGCCACGGGTACGAAAACCGCCACCAGTACCAGAGAGGTGGCGATTACCGCGCCCGCTACTTCTTTCATGGCCAGGGATGCGGCTTTGTGAGGGTCGGCCTCGCCCTCCTGGATATGGCGCTCGATGTTCTCGATTACCACGATGGCATCGTCCACTACCAATCCAGTCGCCAGCGTGATGCCGAATAGGGTCAGGGTATTGACCGAGAAACCGAGCAACTTGACGAAGGCGAATGTCCCGATCAGCGAGACCGGAATCGTGACCGCTGGAATGAAGGTGCTGCGCCAATCCTCCAGAAATATGAAAATCACCAAAATCACCAGCACGATGGCTTCAATCAGCGTGAGCAGCACGTCCTGGATAGACTCAGTGACCGCTTCGGTAGTGTCAAAGGCGTTCTCGTAGACCATCCCCGGCGGGAAGCGTTTGGAAAGCCGGTCGAGTTCGGCGAGTACCCTCCGGTCCACATCAATTGCATTAGCGGTAGAGAGTTGGGTCACGCCGACACCCACCGAGTCATGCCCGTTATAAACCAGGTCTGAGCTGTAGTCCTCGGCCCCGAGTTCAGCACGGCCGACATCTTTTAAACGGACCAGGGTACCGTCGGCATTGGTCTTCAAGATAATGTTTTCGAACTGCACTGGTTCGCTGAGCCGGCCCACGGCGCGGACGCTGATTTGGAATTGCTGGCCGGTTTTGATGGGTGGCTGTCCGACTTGGCCGGCGGCCACTTCGACGTTCTGTTCCTCCAGAGCGTTGACCACGTCAGTTGCGGTCAGTGCGCGGCTCGCCATACGCACCGGGTCCAGCCACAACCGCATCGAGTACTTGCGCTCTCCGAAAACAAAGACTTCGGCAACACCTGGTACACGCTTAAGCGTGTCTCGCACGTAAACATCCAGATAGTTGCTCATGAACAGAGGGGTATAACGGCCATCCGGGGAATACACTGCCGCACCCAGAACGAAGTTCTGCGACGATTTAGCCACCGTGACACCAGTCGTCTTGACGGCCGCCGGCAGCCGCCCGAGGGCGGTATTCACGCGGTTCTGAACATCCACGGCGGCCAGGTCGGGGTCGCGGTCCAACTCAAAAGTTGCGGTGATGGAGCTGGAGCCGTCATTGGCGCTGGTGGATGTCAGGTACTTCATCCCCTGCGCGCCGTTGATCTGCTGTTCAAGCGGGATGGTGACCGCAGATTCCACCGTCTGCGCACTGGCGCCGGTGTACCCGCTGAACACGGAGACCTGCGGCGGGGCGAGGTCAGGGAATTGGGAGACCGGTAGAGTAGGAATGACCGCCGCGCCCGCCAGGATGATCAGCAGAGCGCAAACAGTCGCGAAAACCGGACGGCGAATGAAGAAATCAACAAACATACGAAGCTTCTAGCTCTTGGCTTCTAGCTTCTCTCACTACCGAGGTGAAAATTCTAGAAACTCGAAATCGAAACTAGCCCTTCGGCGCCACCGGCGCTCCGTCTACCAGAAATTGGGTTCCGGAAACGATCACTCTGTCGCCCGGCTTTATGCCTTCCAGCACCACGTAGTCATTGCCGACCATTTCCCCGACCCGCAACGGCTTCTGGTGAGCTACCAGCTTTCCATTCTGGTCTTCGGCCACAAACACGAAGTACTGCCCGCCAATGCGCGAAACCGCCAGCACCGGAACCACCGGTCCCTGGCGCATTCCCCAAATCACTCGGGCGCGGATGAACTGCAGGTTACGCAGTTGGTCCTCGTTGTTGGCGATGCGTGCCTTTACCAGAACCGTTTGCGTGGTGTTGTCCACTTGCGGCGAAAGGAAACTGATGCGGCTGTCGGCTATCACATTGCCGGTACCGTCGACAATTTGCACCGGCATCTCTGCCTTTAGCTGGGAAGACCTCTCTACCGGCACATAAATGTAAGCCTCGAGACTGCCGGGCTTGTCCACGGTGGTGAGCATGGTGGTCGTGGTCACACGATCACCCACACGGACGGGAATGTCGCCAACAATGCCATTGGTCGGAGAGGTGACGCGGTAGTAGCGCAGTTGCACCTGCTGTTCCTGGACTTGCGCATCCAGAGCTCTGACTTGGGCCTGGGCATTATCCAAAGCCATTTTCGACTGATCGAGATCCTGTTTGCTGACCACGCCCGCGGCATAGAGTCCGCTGGCTCGCTCATATTGTGACTGGGCCCATTTGAGATTGGCTTCCTGGGCCGTTCGGTTGTGCTCCTGGCTGTTGACGGTAGCTTGTTGTTTCAGCGGATCGATCTGCATCAGGACCGCGCCCGGAGAAACATGGTCTCCCGAATGAACTCGTATTTCAGTGATCTGCCCTTCAACCTGCGGCATCAGGATGGCCGAGTCGCGCGATTTCAGCGTGGCTACGTATTCCGTGGTGTCACTCAGCGAAACTGAACGGGCGACTTCGATCTTGACCGGAACGGCGGGAACCGGCGCATCGCCTTTGGCGGTGGTATTACTGCACGCCGCAGAAGCGATTGCAACCGCTAAGCCACAACCTAGAAGCAGCCCCCGGCCCAAGCGGGTCCCTTCGGCCGAAGTGACGTTGGCATGAAGCATTGCGAGTACCCTAACACGTAACCTTGGATCTCTAACCGAAGGCTGGAGGACAGACTACATGCGCCGATTCCCGAGCCCCATTTACATTCTACTCAAGCTCGGCTAGACGCGAAAGGAAAGAGAAAGTTATCACCCTCCGGACGGCGCGTGCCTCTGCTACATTGTTGGTGCCATGAAACCTGCCCGCAGCTTCGCCAGTGACAATAACGCCGGTATACATCCCGATGTCCTGCGGGCAATTGCCCGGGCAAATACCGGGCACGCTGTGGGTTACGGCGACGACCCTTTCACCCAGGCGGCAGTCAACAAGTTCAAGCAGCACTTCGGACCGAACATTGAAGTCTTTCCGGTGTTCAATGGGACGGCAGCGAACTGCCTTAGCCTGAAAGCGCTTACCCACTCCTATCAGGCGGTAATTTGCAGCGACTGCGCTCACGTCCACACTGATGAATGTGGGGCACCGGAAAGATTCACTGGCTGCAAGTTGGTGCTCATCCCTGCGCCGGAAGGCAAGCTGACAATTGAGGCGGTGAGTCATGCCTACCATGGGATCGGCGACCAACACCATGTTCAGCCTAAGGTAATTTCGATTACTCAAGCCACCGAAATGGGGACGCTGTACAAGCCGAAGGAGATTCTCGATCTGGCCCGCTTCGCGCATCAACGGGACATGTTTCTGCACATGGACGGGGCGCGCATCGCCAATGCAGCGGTGAGCCAGAGATTGAATTTGCGCCAGGCCACGCGGGATCTGGGTGTGGATGTGCTGTCTTTCGGAGGAACAAAGAACGGCGCCATGGGCGCGGAAGCTGTTGTGTTCTTCGACAAGGCACTGGCCCGGGATTTCCTGTACCTGCGCAAGCAGGGGATGCAACTGGCTTCCAAGATGCGCTTTATCTCGACGCAGTTCGAAGCGTTATTGTCACAGGATTTGTGGCGGAAAAATGCACAGCATGCCAATCGGATGGCTGCTCTGCTGAAGAAAGAGCTGGGCAAGATTCGGCGGGTGAAAATCGTTTATCCGGTGGAGGCCAACGGAGTGTTTGCGCAGATCCCGCGGCGGGCGATTGCCAGACTGCAGAAGCGCTACTTTTTCTATGTCTGGAGCGAAGAGGAATCTATCGTGCGGTGGATGTGCTCATTCGATACGACCGAGACCGATGTGAGGCAGTTTGTCCGGTTCGTGGCAGAGACGGTTGGGAGATGATGTAACGTACGACCAAACTCCTGATTTTTCATGCTCCCAGACACCTACTCCTCCTCTAGGAGTTCCCCCAGCGATGGTCTGTGCTTCTCTCTTGACTCTGTCTTCTTCTTTCGATCCAGTACGATCCTTGATGCTTTCGGTGCTCCAATCCGCTCCCGCGCCATTGCCTTGACGGTCTCGACGGCACGAAATCTCTTCGCTTTCTTCTTCCGGGGCATGATTCCCATCTTGCCACACATGACTCACGTCTGACGTGCAATAATCGACAGTAGGTCTTCGAACGGAACCAACGACCGTTTTGAGCCTGCCCTGAGCCAAGCGAAGGGACGAGCGACCAAAGATCACTATGGACGAACGCGACTTTTTCGACGAGCGCCAGGAAAAGAAAATGGCGAACCTCAACTGTCCCCACTGCCAACAGTCTGGGGAATACGAAATCACTTGGTTTGTGCGTACCAAGAAAAGGCAACTTCCCGGCCGCGGAGACGACCGTGATCGCGCCAAATTCGCCAAAGCCCGTTCCTACATGTTGCGCAAAGATGACATGATGGCCTGCAAGAATATGCGTTGCCGCAAGCGGTTCGAGATCTCCGGAGTGCAATCGGTGGTGTTCACCGAGTAGACAGGCTGTTTCCTCTGCTGCGTTCCGCTCATTTATACTAATAGGTTTCCCAATGACCCTGTACCTGCAGAGACGCAGCTCGCAACGTCTCAGGAGTGTTGCTTGAAGATTCTGGTCTGCATGAAGCAGGTGCCGCAAAAAGACGCACCGCTTAAATTAAACGAATCCGGCACCTGGATTCGCGAAGACGTCTCCTACGAAGTTAATGAGCCCGATGCCTACGCGCTGGAAGAAGCCTTGCGTCAAAAAGAGAAGCACGGCGGGGAAGTGGTGGTCATTACTTCCGGCCCGGCCCGCTCCCAACAGGTTTTGCGGGAGGCATTGGCCAAGGGCGCGGATCGCGCCATCCATCTGGAAGACAACGCTTTCGTCGGCCTGGATGCCCTGAACACCGCGCGTGCTTTCGCCGCTACCATCAAAGAAGAGCAATTCGACCTGATCTTCACTGGCCTCCAATCGGACGACTACGGGTACGCGCAAACCGGAGTGGTTCTGGCGGAACTACTGAGCTGGCCCCACGCGACCATCATCATGCAGATCGAGAAGAACGACGCTGGAATTCGCGTGAAGCGCGAGCTCGAAGCTGGCTTTTTTCAGTTTGTGGACATGCCGTTACCTGCAGTGCTGACCATTCAATCCGGCATCAACAAATTGCGCTATGCCACCCTGATTGGCATCAAGCAAGCGAAGAACAAGCCGTTACGCAAAGTCGCGATGGCAGATGTCCAATCGGCGTTAAGCGCCAATCTGCAAAAGATCGAGCGGCTCTACGTTCCCCAGAAGACCAAACAAACGCAGTTTCTGGAAGGGCCAGCCGGCGAAGTGGCCAAGAAACTGGTGGACAAACTGCGCAACGAAGTGCGAGTGATCTAGAGCTAGAAGCTAGGAGTTAACAGCGGTTTTATGGCAGACACAATACTGGTAGTTGTTGAACAACGTGAAGGCAAGCTGAACCGCGTTTCCTGGGAGACGCTGGCCGCAGGCCAGGTTCTTGCCGCCGATACTGGCTGGGTGCTGGAAGCTGCGGTTGTGGGCAGCGGGGTGGGGAGTTTTGCTGGCGAAGTTGCTGCGAAGAAAGATTTCCAAAGTTTATGCGGTGGAATCGCCCAAGCTCGAGCCTTACACGCCGGACGCTTTTTCCTCCGCGCTAAAGCAGTTGCTTGACACCAAACAGCCGAAACTGGTGCTCATGCCGCATACCTATCAGGTTCGCGACTTCGTTCCCAAGCTTGCAACTGCGATGGGACGCACTGCCATCAGCGACTGCATTGGGTATAAGAAAGACGGCGCCAAGCTGGTGTTCACCCGCCAGATGTTTCAGGGCAAATTGGCAGCCGACGTCAGCTTCGCCTGCGATGCGCCCTGGTTTGTGACTTTCCAGAACGGAGCTTTCCGCGCCGACAAAGTCGAAGCCGGAGCGAGCGCGGCCCCGGTTGAGACAGTCAATGTGAATATTCCCGACGGAGTCGTCCGCAACCAACCGCAGGAAGTCTTCAAAGAGGCTAAGCAGGCGGTCGATCTGACCCAGGCCGAGATTATTGTGTCCATCGGCCGCGGGATCAAAGAGCAAAAGAACATCGAACTCGCCAAGCAGTTGGCCGAGGCCCTGGGCGGCGAACTCGCCGCATCCCGTCCCATCTGCGATTCCGGGTGGTTGCCGATGGACCGGCAAATCGGATCGTCCGGCCAGACGGTTGCTCCCAAACTGTACCTAGCGCTAGGAATCAGTGGCGCTATTCAGCATATTGTGGGTATGAAAGGCTCGCGGGCGATTATTGCGATCAACAAGGATTCTGAGGCGCCGATCTTTGAGATCGCTGATTACGCCGTCGTGGGCAACCTGTTCGATATCGTGCCTCCGCTGATTGAAGAAGTGAAGAAAGCCAAGGCAGGTAGTTAGTTCTGCGCCGCTGATTTACGCAGATGAACGCTGATCTCATCAAGTAGCCTTATCCGCGCGATCCGTGGCGGGGTTTTCTTATGTTGATCTTCCGCAAACCTCTTGAAGGCATTGAACGCCCGCAGATGCCTGCCGATGTAGTTATCGTCGGCGGCGGGCCAGCGGGTATGGCCTGCGCGCTGCGGCTCGCCCAGTTGATCGACGAACACAACGCTAAGCATCCTGACTCGCAACTCAGCAAGGAAAACATCTACGTCCTCGAGAAAGCGCGCGAGATCGGCCAGCACTGCCTTTCCGGCGCGCTGCTGGATCCGCGATCGATGCGCGAACTGCTGCCTGGCTTCGAGAAAGAAGCGCCGCTCGATGCAGAGGTAACGAAAGAGTCCGTTTATTTTCTCACCGAAAAGAGCAAGCTCAAGTTTCCCATCACGCCGCCGCCCCTACGCGATCACGGCAACTACGTCATTTCGCTCAACCGCTTTGTGAAGTGGCTGGGCAGCAAAGTGGAAGCTACGGGAATCACCGTGTTTACCGGCTTCGCGGGCTCGGAGCTGCTCTTCGACGGCGACCGCGTGACCGGCGTCCGCACTGACGATAAGGGTGTCGACAAAGAGAATCATCAGAAATCCAACTTCGAACCGGGTTACGACTTGCAGGCCAAAGTCGTGATTCTTGCCGAGGGCACGCGCGGATCGCTGACCAAACAACTCATCACGAAATTCGATCTGGCCAAGGGCTGCAATCCCCAGGTCTATGGTCAGGGCGTAAAGGAACTCTGGGAAGTCCCTGCGGGTCGAATTGCGCCCGGCGAGGTCATCTACACCATGGGCTGGCCGCTGACCACCAAGGAGTACGGCGGCGCCTGGATTTACGGTGGCAAGGACAACGTGGTCTCGCTCGGATTTGTTACCGCTTTGGACTATCCTGATCCGCGGCTCGATCCGCAGCGCGTGTTGCAGGATTTCAAGCAGCATCCCATGGTCGCGAAGCTGCTCGCCGGCGGCAAGATGATTCGCTACGGGGCGAAGTCATTTCCGTACAGCGGCTGGTGGGCGATTCCAGCGGTGGCGGGCAATGGCTGGATGATTCTGGGTGACGCGGCGGGGTTCCTGAATTCGCAGCGGCTGAAGGGAATTCATCTTGCCATCAAGAGTGGCATGCTGGCAGCGGAGACTGCGTTCGAGGCGCTGACGAAGGATGATTCGTCGGCGAAAACGCTGAGTGGTTTTCAGAAGCGCGTCGAATCGAGCTGGATCAAAGACGAACTCTGGAAGGTTCGCAACTTCCACCAGGGCTTCGAGCACGGGTTCTGGGCGGGCATGTTCAACGCGGGCGTTCAGCAGTTCACGGGCGGCCGCGGCCTGCGCGCACGCTACACGAACCGCAGCGGGCCTGAGCACATGAAGAAGCTGGCTGAGTTACCTGCCGATGGCGGCGCTGAAGCCCACCTGCTCGGGCCAGCCAAGGGCGACGGCAAGCTGACGTTCGACAAACTCACCGATCTTTATCACTCCGGAACCAAACATGAAGAAGACCAGCCCGCGCACCTGATCATTCACGACACGAATATTTGCAATACCCGTTGCGTGAAGGAGTTCGGCAGTCCCTGCCAGAACTTTTGTCCCGCGAACGTTTATGAAATGGTGGACGATGCAGAGCAGCCCAACGGCAAGCGCATCAGCCTGAATCCGTCGAATTGCGTGCATTGCAAGACCTGCGACATCGCTGACCCGTACCAGATCATCACGTGGGTCCCGCCTGAGGGCGGGGGCGGGCCGAACTACGATGGCATGTAAGGAACCCTTCGCCGCGGATTCACACGGACTAACACGGATAAACCGATAAAAAAGAGCCATGAAGACAATCAAACTGTTGTTAATTCTCTTGCTTGGAATTTCCTTTCAGTTGTTCGCCCAGGACGAACCTCGCCAGGACGCCGAGGGCTGCAAAGACTCTCCTCTCATCAGCCGCATGCCGGGCAGCACCATCAATAGCTGCGACAACAAGGAATTTCAGCAGGCGGAAATGCCGGTCGGGAAAGATAAAGATGGCAACGTCATCACCAAGACCTTCGAAGGCGAGTACCACTCCTGGGACATCGCCACCCGCCAGGGCATGAGTGAGATTCAGATCTTCCGCAATTTTGAAACCGCGTTGAAGCAGGCCGGATGGACGCTGGCCTATGAAGACTCTCCCAACACGCTCACCGCTCACAAGGGCAACAACTGGTTCATGCTCGAGAGCAAGGGCGAGTTCTACTACCAAACCGTCGTGACCGTGAAGGAAATGCAGCAGGAAGTCACCGCCGATGCCTCCAGCATTGCCGACGAACTTAACAAGTCTGGACACATCGCGCTTTATGGCATTCACTTCGATACCGGCAAAGCTGTGATCCTGCCGGATTCGGAAAGCATTCTGGGCGAAATTGTGAAAATGCTGCAGCAGAATCCCGACGTAAAGCTGAGCGTGGAGGGTCACACAGACAACGTGGGAGCGGCGGCTGGCAACCAGGCGCTCTCTGCCAAGCGCGCGCAGGCTGTGGTGGCCTGGCTGACGGCACACGGAGTTGCCGGTTCGCGACTCACCGCCAAAGGCTGGGGACAGACTAAGCCCGTAGCCGATAACGGCACCGACGATGGCCGCGCCAAGAACCGGCGGGTGGAACTTGTAAAGCAGCCCTGAAAGCCGGTTTCGCGCCACCGACCCGACTATAATGGATTAGAGTTTCCGACTGCCGCAGCCTTTTTGGGCCGAGCGGCCGTTGGTCATTGGTCGCTAGTCGGCGAACCCGCGGCGACTGCGAGCCAACGACCTACGACGAACGACCTACGACGTGCTTCTTTCCGACAAATTCGGGCGTGCTATCACCGATCTGCGGATCTCCATCACCGACCGCTGTAACTACAAGTGTGTGTACTGCCGCACCGGCAACGAAGGCGCGCTCTACGGCGATCTCCCATTCACGGATTACCTGCGTATGGCCCGGGTGCTCGCCGGGATGGGGATCAAGAAGATCCGGCTGACTGGTGGCGAACCACTCCTCCGCGGAGGTGTGGTTGATTTCGTCCGTGAGCTCGCACGATTGCGCGACCTTGACGGCGATCCGCTCGACCTGGCGCTCACCACCAACGGCCATTTGCTTGCCGAAATGGCGCAGCCGCTGAAGGACGCCGGCCTTCAGCGAGTAACTGTCAGCATGGACGCGGTCGATCCCGACCGCTTCACCCGCATCACCCGCGTGCCCAACGGATACGACAACGTCCTGGCAGGAATTCGCGCCGCCCGGCGTGCCGGCCTATGGCCGGTCAAAGTGAACTGCGTGCTGATGCGCGGGTTCAATGAAGACCAGATTATTCCCTTCGGGATGTTCGCACGTGAGGAAGGCGTGGTCGTGCGTTTTATTGAATTCATGCCGCTGGAAGAAGATCGCACCTGGACACCCAAGACCGTGGTCGCGCTGGATGAGATTGTGCAACGCATGGCAGAGTACCGTCCGTTGGTTGAGATCCCACACGCTCGCAGCGAGACCGCACGTCGCTACCACTTCGACGATGGCATTGGCGAAATTGGAATCATTGCACCGGTTTCGCATCCTTTCTGCGGACACTGTAGCCGCATCCGCATTACCTCAGACGGCAAGATTCGGACCTGCCTGTTTTCGGTCTGGGACCATGACCTGTATGCGCAGATGCAACGCGGGGCCTCGGACGATGAGTTGGCCGAGTTCATCAGAGGCGTGATCCAGAAAAAAGAAGAGCGCCACCATATCGGCGAACCGGATTTCGTGCCGGCTTCAAGGACGATGGTGCATATCGGCGGATAGCTGTCAGCTTTCAGCAGTCTGCTCTCAGCGGAGCCATTTTGGCCGGGATCACCGAGTGCGCCGAGGAAATCTGAGATAACATTCTTACGTGAGACTTTGTGCCTCGCTAATCTGTGCGCTCGCTCTCCTAATCATTCAGTCCCGGGCACAAGCGCCCCCCTCCTACCTCGGCTTCGATCGCAATAACTATCCAGGCGACCAAAATCTGAAGGCGCTTCGCAGGCCGTTTTCATTCGCAGGATACTGGCTCAGCCGGCCGCCGAGTGCACACTCCAACACCTGGGCTGGGAAGCGTGCGAGACTGCAAGCGGCAGGGTTCGGGTTTCTGGTTCTGTTTAATGGCAGGCTTTACGCTGATCTGAAAACCGTTTCCCACGCGACTGCACTCGGCAAGTCCGATGCGCGGGCTGCTGCTCTGGCTGCAAACCGGGAAGGATTCCCTGGGGACACCATCATTTTTCTCGATCAGGAGCAGGGCGGACGCATGCTGCCCGAGCAGAAGGCTTACATCTATGCCTGGGTCGACGGTGTGATCACCGCCGGATTTCGCGCTGGGATCTATTGCTCCGGCATTGCCGCTGAAGAAGATCACGGGACAACCGTCGTCACCGCCAATGACATTCGCCAGAATGCCAGCGGGCGCAAGATTGTTTATTTCGTGGTGGATGACGCCTGCCCACCGGCGCCGGGGTGCGTGTTTCCCAAGAGGCCGCCGAGCCCGGCGGAAAGCGGAATTGACTTCGCCGATGTCTGGCAGTTTGCCCAATCACCCCGAAGAGAAGATGTCTCCGCGGGATGTCCGGCCACCCACAACCGTGACGGCAATTGCTATCCGCCGGGCGTGGATGTCAACCAGAAGCTGCACGTGGACGTGGAGACGGCTACCTCGGCTGATCCCTCACATGGGAGGAGCCGCTAACCGCAGCCACAGAGGACACACGGCATCTCTGAGAACCTCGTAATTTGCCTTTGCACCCCGGAAAGTGCACAATACCAACAGGTTATCCAGTCACTTGGCGGGGTGCTTTCGGTTCGCACAAAAAAGGCGAGCCCTATCCCGCCGCTGGGCATCCTACTATTAGTGAAGATTCACTGACGGCTTCAACATCCCCGCCGGTTGGGCGCGGCGTTTTTACTTAACCGCGTAGTGAACCGGCTGAGCCGCTGAGTTGCTTTCAACATCCCCGTTCCAGATTGAGCGGAGTGCGCGTCAAGTGCGCTGCCTCATATTTGGAGCTGAAGGCGAGACATGACGATGGCTACGGCAACACCGGTTTGCAGTCTGGAAAATTACCTCGTTCTGCCCGACAACACCATGGACGAGCGCATCGCCGCCGCCCGCGAGGCTTTGGGCCGCGAGTGCGTCGTCCTCGGGCACCACTATCAACGCGATGAAGTCATCCGCTTCGCCGACTATCGTGGCGACTCTTACAAACTTGCGCAGGAGGCGGCGCACACCGGAGGCAAATACATCGTCTTCTGCGGCGTCCATTTCATGGCGGAAAGCGCCGACATTCTCAGCCGCCCTGGTCAGGTCACGATTCTTCCCGATCTCAACGCCGGCTGCTCGATGGCCGACATGGCCGAGATCACCCAGGTGGAAAATTGCTGGGAGCATCTGGTGGCGGCTGGTTTGACAGACGATTTCGGTGCCGGCGTGACGCCTATCACTTATATGAACTCGACGGCCGCCATCAAGGCATTCTGTGGGGAACGTGGTGGTGTAGTTTGCACCTCTTCCAACGCTGCCGGTGCATTCCAGTGGGGCTTCGCCAAAACACCCAAACTTCTATTTCTTCCAGATCAACATCTCGGGCGTAATACAGGTTACAACCTCGGCATCGCTCTCAATGAAATGGTGGTTTGGGATCCTTACATGTTGAACGGTGGTCTGACTCCCGAGCGTCTGCGCCAAGCCAAAGTGATTCTTTGGAAGGGCCACTGCTCCGTCCATCAGCGCTTCCTGCCCGAACACGTGGACAACGTGCGTGCAAAGTATCCGGGTATTCGTGTAATCGTGCATCCCGAGTGCCGCTGGGAAGTCTGCCAGAAAGCCGACGGCATCGGTTCCACTGAGGGCCTGCTGAAGATCATCCGCGAAGCGCCGGCGGGCACAATGTTTGCCGTCGGGACGGAGATTCACCTGGTCAATCGCATGGGCAAAGAGTTCTCAGCGGAAGGGAAGAAAGTCATCACCCTCGACGACTCCGGCTGCCTGTGCACCACCATGTTTCGAATCTCGCCGCAGCATCTGTGCTGGGCGCTCGAGAACTTGGCGGAAGGCAACATCGTCAACCAGATCAAGGTGAAAGACGACGTCAAACGCTGGGCGCGGGTGGCGCTAGACCGAATGTTGGAAATTGCTTAGCGGCCCATCGTTGAGCAATGGCGAAGAGATCCTGGCCTACAACCTGCCGCTGTTGTTGTGACCCTACTTTTTTCTCATCCGCCGAACGTGAGATTTTGGACTCTAGACCCTCCGAACGATCTTCTGCTAGGGTTACTCGTTTTACATCCCAGGGGCCAAGGGTTCAACCATGTCAAAATCTATTCGCCCGGTTCACCGATCGTATGCTGCGGCAGTTCTACTCGTAGTCGCTATCTTCAGTTCCTCTGCGATTGCCGGAGATGGCCCGGCCGCAACTTGGGTGCAACTCGACCCTGCCAGCTCTCCGTCCGCCCGCGCAGTGTCGGCCATGGCCTATGACCCGGTAAGCAAGAAAGTGGTGATGTTCGGCGGATTCAATGACACCATCTACCTCAACGACACTTGGACCTGGGATGGGACGACCTGGACCCAGGAGAACACGCCAGTAGCACCTTCGCCCCGCACCTCGGCGATGATGGCATACGATTCGACCACCCGGAAATTAGTGCTGTTCGGCGGTTATGACGGGACCCAGTTCCTCGGTGACACTTGGCTGTGGGATGGAGCCACTTCAACTTGGACCCTCGCCAACCCGGCCTCCTCGCCGAAAGCCATGGCAGGAACCATGCTCTTCACCGACCCAAGAAATGGACACACCGATCTCTACGGAGGGTTCGATGGGCGGTTCTATCAGCTAGATACCTGGCGCTGGGTAGGAGGCACCTGGAAGAACCTCCATACCGCCACCTCACCGCTTGCGCGGGCCTGGGCGGTTGTGGGTGTGGATTTGGCGCGCAAGATAGTGATCCTCTCCGGCGGGCTGGGAGACGTGCGCACCGATAACACGTGGACTTGGGACGGGAGCAACTGGACCCAGCAGACACCCTCAACCCCACTTCCGAAGATCTTCGACACGGCTGCTGCCTTCGATCCTGATTTTCGAGTCGTCATAGACTTCGGCGGCGATGACGGCAACGGACCTCTCAACACCAATTGGGCCTGGACCGGGTCGAACTGGTTCCTGGGGCAGCCCCTGCAATCGCCACCTGCGCGCGAACTTCACGGCATGGCTTACGACTTCGCCAGCAAACAGCTGATCGTTTTCGGCGGGACGTCCGACATCTTCCTGAACGACACCTGGAGCCTGGTTTCTCAGTAAATGCTTCCCCGTTTGCCAACCTAGGAGCGGCGATGCTGCTCCTGGGGCGGGCTTCGTGCTATGCTGCGTCTCCATGACCGGCCGCAAACCAGACCAACGCTCCCTGCCGCGGGTTCCGGTACAGGTGCAGGTGTCGATCCGATCCGGGCAAGATCAGGCCAATACGGGACTTACCCGCGACCTCAGCCGAAACGGGGTGTTCTTCTACACCGATTCTCATATTCGCGAGGGCAGCAACCTGGAGTTGGTGGTGATGCTGCCGCCTGAGCTCACGCAGGGCGAGAAGCAATGGGTATGCTGCCAGGCCTCGGTAGTACGGATTGAGCAGGCCTCGGGGACCGGCCAAATCGGAGTTGCCGCCAGCATCCGGAACATTGCGGCCATGCCTGAAATCCCCCAATGAAGGGGGGCTGTCCGGCTGGGTTGCAATCACTGAAGGTGGCCCGGTTTGGATCGGGGTGGTGGCCCAGGCCAAAACTATTGTGGAAAATCAAAAAAACTTCTTTCCTTTGCATCACGTTTGGTGCAATAATGCTGGCCCTTGAATTGCTCTGGTTCAAGGCAACAGAAACCAAGCGTACTAGGAACTCAGCATGTTGCTAGATAAGCTCGCTCAGGGAGTGCTGCGGGTGCTCACTCCGCTCGGACCACGCTATGTAAACCCTTCCTTTGTGCAACGACTTTACCTGCTGTGGATATTCCGAAATTTCCACACGCTGCCTCTTAAAGTGTTGCGTCCGCACCAACAAAGAAAAATTGACCGTATGTGCCTCAAGCACGGTTTTGTGTCTTTGCTGGAGCTGAACGGGTTGGAGGAAACGCCGGTGCTGGGAACTCTGGAACAACGTCCACCCATGGAAACCGGCTTGCCACCCCGTAGACCCAGTCACAGCGTCTCTCAAGCCGTGGGTACATTTGCCGCGGACATCCGGCAACGTTCGTAAGTAAACCAGATAATCTGGCAGCAAATAAAAACGTCCTGAACTTTTCAGTTCAGGACGCTCCTGGCAGCCCTCCCCCAGAACTGCCAAAACACACCACGATACTAGGGCGCGGCTGACTGGGTGTAAATGCTACTTTGGTAACAAAAATTCCGGGCGCAGGTAATCACGAAGGCTTGCGCGGAAGTAATCCGTGCTGATTACGTTCTGTTCTCGATGCGATCTGCGATGCGCAAGTCAGCTCCGGTGTGCGCCCTAATGATCGTGTTACACTCGGGTGGTCGCCGATTTCGGCTCGCCTGGGCCGAGTTGGCGGCAGGCGGAAATCAAAGTGCCGGGTCAATAGCAGTTTCCGCCATACTCGTAACCGGAATGTCCGCAGTGGCTGTAAATCATGACGGGCGCGTAGCTCAATTGGCAGAGCAACTGACTCTTAATCAGTAGGTTGAAGGTTCGATTCCTTCCGCGCTCACCACTGTTAGGCAGTATCTATGCTGGTTTCAAATGATTCTATAATTTTGCGATTTTCATCGTTGATTTCGTGTCCGTGCTGTGTCCGTTTCTTGCAGACCACGTTATTGTGTGGGGTTGACCTGGATTCGACCTTGACCGCTAGTCCAACCGAGAGGACAATGGTTGGCGCTCAGACTAGCCCGCAATCGTCCTCCCCTGTTGCGGTTTCTCGACAGCGGTTTCTCGCGTGTGTAGGCCGCGAATCCAAATTCCACACCAACGGAGAATTCCCTATGACAGGACCTAGCGCGTGGAAAATGGCCGGGGCTGTTCTTCTGCTCTGCGCCGGAGCAGTGAGTGCCTCGCCAGCACAGACATTCAAGACTCTGGCACATTTCGGTGGGACGAAAGGCGCGTACCCCAGAGGGTCTCTCGTTCAGGGGGTCAACGGAAATCTCTATGGGACAACCGAGCACGGTGGGGCCAACGGTAAGCAAGGGGGCACAATTTTCGAAGTCACTCCAGGTGGGAAACTGACCTCGCTCTACAGCTTTTGTTCGCGACCCAACTGCACTGACGGCGAGCTGCCGCAGGCAGGTGTAGTGCAGGCTACCAACGGCAATTTCTACGGGACAACACTCTATGGTGGGGCCAACCGTAACGACACGTATTGCCCCTCTGGCTGCGGCACGGTTTTCGAAATCACTCCGGCGGGCAAGCTGACCACGCTCCATAGCTTTTGCTCCCAACTCAACTGCACCGACGGCGTGGAGCCTTATGCAGGCCTAGTGCAAGCAACCAACGGGAACTTCTATGGGACGACAGCCTCCGGTGGGGCCAACACTAACGCCGCGTACTGCCCCAGTGGTTGCGGAACGGTGTTCGAAATCACCCCGGCGGGCAGGTTGACCACGCTGTACAGCTTTTGTTCGCAACCAAGCTGCGCTGACGGCTGGGAACCGTTTGCGGGTCTGGTGCAGGCCACGAACGGGAATCTCTACGGCACAACGAATCGCGGCGGGATCGGTTTGGCAGGAAATACGGTGGGTACGGTCTTTGAAATCACCACAGCGGGACAGCTGACAACGCTTTACACTTTTTGCTCCCAACTCAACTGCACTGACGGGGAATACCCGCGTGCGAGTTTGGTCCAAGCCACTAACGGCAACTTCTACGGGACAACGGATGGCGGTGGGGCCAACGCCCGCGGGGGGACGGTCTTCGAAATCACGCCGGTGGGCCAGTTGACCACTCTCTATAGCTTTTGCTCGCAATCCGACTGCACGGACGGTGAAGGGCCGAATGGTCTGGTGCAGGCCACGGACGGGAATCTCTACGGGACAACCGTGAATGGCGGGGCTAACTTTCTTGCATGTTTCAACGAGCGTAACGATGGCTGTGGCACAATTTTCGAAATCACGCCGGTGGGCCAGCTGACCACTCTCTACAGCTTTTGCTCGCAAACTGGCTGCACGGACGGCATTATCCCGAATGGTCTGGTAGAAGCCACCAACGGGAACATCTACGGGACAACAGTAGGTATCAATCTCCAAGGCACGGTGTTTAGTCTCTCTGTGGGATTTGGCCCGTTCGTGGAAACGCTGCCGGGTGCGGGCAACACCGGCGCCGGTCACTGCAGCGTGTCCGGAGTAATAGAGTCCGATGAGTTGCTGCTCACCTTCGGCTCCTGCGGACTTTATCGCTTCCAGGATCCGCTCTTTGCTCGGATCGGTAAGCACCGTGGTCCGAAAGCCGATTTGAGCGAAGGCCGAAGCCGCCGCATTGATATCCCGGCCCGGACCGTCCAGCTTGGTGAAAAACTTGTAATCGCTGTTCGCGATCAAGATGATGTGACCTCTGACGCCCGTAGGCGGAGCACTCGATAGGCTTATGGCATTCCACTTGAGGTCCGCGGCGCCCATCTTTGCCTGCGGAGCGGCCCCTTGCGTTTGCGCCTGATCCAGGGGACGGGCGCCAAGAACGACAGAAACCAGCTTCTCTTTGCCATTCCGAATGAGGCGCAATTTTACCTTTGCATTCGCGCCCTTGCTCGAAACACTCGCCACGAAGGTTTGGACGTCGTCCGCCTCGACGCCGCCGATGGATAGAATGAGGTCTCCGGGCATCAACCCGGCCTGTTCGGCAGGACCGCCTGGCACCGTTTTCATGACCTTGACGCCGTGTAGGTCTTCCCATCCGAGAGCGTCTGCGTCGGCTTTGGTTACTTGTGCGACCTGGACGCCGAGCCAGCCCTGACCGGATGCTTGTGCGATCGCGGCCGTTGCGGCTGCGAGTAATACCGATAATGCGGCAATCAAGCGGACAAAAAGCTTCATGGTGCTGCCTCGAAACGGTTGGCCTCCGCGTAATGACTTGATGCCTTGGCGGTCGCAATCACCTGCCCAGTATCCAGCCTATGAGCCCCGCTGGAAGCAAAGCGGCTATTCGCCGAGCCCCGTGATTGCTATCGCGGCAGAACGCCGAGTACACGCTCATAGCCTGCGGGGCAGAACTCAGAGTGCCAACCTTCTGCTTCCAAGCTATTGCTGCCGTTCAGCAAATACTTGCTGGCAGTTCGTGACCGTTCTCGGACATCACACGTTGGGTAAGAAGGGGAAGTGCTTGTGCGCCCGGCACGCGCCCTAATCGAGAGTTTGGATCGTGCGCAGTGAGGCAAGTGACCGGCTAGCCGGATTGCAGCGATACTCCCCGCCGGTGACCCCGGTCGTGCAAAAAATCTCAGATGGTAGGCATCATCTGTTTTTGATCCATGTCGCAGCATCAGCTCTTTTGCCTTAGCGTCGATCAAACGTTGCTGCACATTGGCCCGGAAGGCAACCCCATCATTGATCAGTTCTGTGCAGCCAAGAACCGGCGCCGCATGCCTTTGAGAACAAAAAGAGCGAGAAGGCCGGTGAGGATGTCCATCACGATGATGGTGGCAAACACCGGCATCCAGCTTCCGCCTCTTTCAAAAATCATTGCCGCAACGGGGCGCCGAGGATGCAGCCGACGCCCTGCGCCATGTAAAGAAAGCCGTAGTTGGTGGTGGCGTGTCTGGGGCCGAAGGTGTCGGTGAGCGTGGCGGGAAAAAGCGAGAAGATCTCGCCCCAGCCGAAGAAGACAAGGCCCGAAAGGACCACCAGCATGAACGGATCGCTCCGGTACTGCAGCATCAACGCGATCGCGAGGCCCTCGAGAATGAAGGCGATGCGCCATCGTGTTTTCCCGTCCGATTCTGTCGGAGACCCAGCCGAAGAAGGGCCGCGTCAGGCCGTTGGTGATGCGATCGAAGGTCAGCGCCGCCGGGATGGCCGCCATGATGATGCCGAAGATCGTGACGGTTGTGTTTCCGTCGATGCCGAAGGATTGAGCGAAGCTCTTGAACTGGGTGATGACCATCAGCCCGCCCGTCGACATCATCGACATCATGACGAACATGAGCCAGAAAACGCGCGTCTTCAGCATCTGGCTCGGCGTAAAGCTCGCGCGCTGCTTACGCTCCGTCATCGCCCGCATGCCTCACGCGCACGTCATCCGGCGCCTCAGAAAAAGGGCGGCGAGAAGGCCAACGGCCGCAAACATCGAGCCAAAAATGACCAGCGTCTGCTCGTAGCCCGAAGACCTGATCATGTCGTCGATCGGGAAGGTCGTCAGAATGGCGCCGAAGCCATAACCTGATGCAGCGACGCCAGTTGCAAATCCGCGCCGCTCAGGAAACCATTTCACCATCAGACCGACGACGCCGATGTAGACGATGCCCGTGCCGAGGCCGCACATGAGCCCATAGGTGAGGTAAAGCCCTGCAATGGTTGGATCGAGGCCGTCGCGACCCAGCCGAAGCCCGCTCAGCAGCGCCCCGGTTCCGATCAGAAGCCTGGGCCGAACCGGTCCACGAGCCAGCCCTGAAGCGGCGCGAGCCACGTCTGAAGCACGATCAGGATCGTGATTGTCCACTGCACATCGGAAAGAAGCGCGCCGGTCGTTTTCTGCAGGGGTCCGGTGAAAAGTGTCCAGACATATTGCGGGCTCGATATCGTCATCATGACAATAAAGCCCATAAGCAGCTGGATCCATTTTGCTGAGGCCGAGGTTTTGGTGCCAGTTCTTACTTCTAAAACTGCGTTCGCCAAAGCGCTTCTCCTCGCTATTTACAAAAAGCGCACGCAATCGCCATGCCATTTTTGTGCAACGGTCGGCCTGAAATGTGCAAGCCGTCCCCCGTCCTGACTAGCTTATGTCTAACCTTGGAAGGATTCTTCGAATGAAGGTGGAAACCACCCGCGCTCGGCGGGGCATGATAGTCACTCCTCATCATTTGGCCTCCGAAGCTGGACTCAGCGTCTTGCGTGACGGCGGCAATGCTATCGAAGCTGTCATCGCTGCAGCGGCTGTCATTGCCGTCGTCTATCCGCATATGAACAGCCTTGGCGGCGACAATTTCTGGCTGATTAGCGACGGCGGCCGCCCTCCCATCGGCATCGATGCTTGCGGCGCGGCGGCAGGCTTGGCGAGCCGCTCCTTCTATGAGGACCTCGGCTATCATGAGCACATTCCAGGTCGTGGCCCATTGGCTGCGCTGACCGTGGCTGGCGTGGTATCGGGTTGGGCAGCTGCTCACGAAATCGCCAAAGCATGGGGCGCTGTCCTGCCCTTGGCCCGCCTGCTGGAGGAGGCTGCTTATTACGCTCGATACGGCTTCCCAGCGTCCTTGACCCAATGCCGTAATACCGCAGACAAACGCGCAGAGCTCGAGCCCGTCACAGGCTTCAAGGAAGCTTTTCTGCCCGAAGGGGACGTGCCCGCGCCCGGAAGCACCGTGCGGTTCCCGGCGCTGGCCCAAACTCTTGAGCGGCTCGCTGAAGCAGGATTTGCGGATTTCTACCATGGCGAACTCGCCCGCCAGCTCGCATCAGACTTGGAGGTTTGCGGCAGTCCGCTCCGTCTTTCCGATTTCGAGCGTCACCGCCCTTTGGTGATCGAAAAGCCTCTGACGGTGCGGCTCAAAGAAGGCACGGTCTACGGAATGCCGCCGCCGACGCAGGGCTTGGCTTCGCTGATGATCCTCGGCCTGTTCGATCGTCTCGCGTGCTCTCAAGCGGAGAGCTTTGAGCATATTCATGGGCTTATAGAAGCCACGAAGCGCGCTTTCCTCATTCGCGACCGGCACGTGACGGACCCGGCCTATGCGAAGGTTGAGGCTCAGGCCTTTCTCGAACCGCAGTTCCTCGAAGCCGAAGCCGGCGCAATCGACAAAGAGCGAGCGCTTCGCTGGCCCTATCCGGCAAGCCCGGGCGACACGGTCTGGCTTGGCGCCATCGATCAAAAGGGACGCGCGGTCAGTTTCATTCAAAGCATCTATTGGGAATTCGGCTCGGGGGTTGTTCTTCCCTCGACCGGTATCGTCTGGCAGAACCGCGGAACGAGCTTCAGCTTGGACCCGTCGGCTCCCAATCCGCTCATGCCTCACAGGCGGCCGTTCCACACCATCCAGCCGCTGATGGCCTTTCTCGATGACGGCCGCATCATGCCCTACGGCACCATGGGCGGCGATGGCCAACCGCAAACCCAAGCCGCGGTCTTCACGCGCTACGCGTTGTTCGGAGAAGGATTGCAAGAATCGATCTCAGCTCCGCGCTGGCTGTTGGGGCGGAACTGGGGAAGCGCAGTCACGAATCTTCGCGTGGAGGACCGTCTCGGTGTGGCGCTCATTGAGGGGCTGAGTGCAGCCGGGCACGACGTCGAGGTCTTGGGAGCGTATGAGGAGCTGATGGGACACGCCGGAGCGCTGGCCCTGCATCGGGCCGGGCCATTGACGGGACTGATCGAAGGCGCCGCAGACCCGCGATCGGATGGAAGCGCCGCTGGTTTCTAAGGTCGTCGGCGAGATTCGGCCACGAACCGCTTCGCTTAAGTCCGATCCAGCGGACCCTTCATTAACGCTTGCTGGTCAGCCCAAGTTTCTGAGCAAGGCCAACGCGTCAAGACGGCTGCGGTGCAGACCTATCCCGTTGCGGGCGTTGTAGTTTTCTAACTCACTGGCCCGCATGTTTCTGCGGGCCAAAGGCGCAATCAAGGACGGCAAGGAGCACCGCTACTGGAGCGTAGTTGAGAACCGCCGGGTCGGCGGCGGCAAGACCATGCAGCGGCAGGTGCTTTATCTGGGCGAGCTTGGCGGCGGGCAGCACGCGCATGGAGCCAAGCGCTTGAAGCTTTCGACGAAGGCGCGGGGCGGATGAGGCAGATCGCCCTGTTCCCGGACGACCGCGCGGCGCCTGAAGGCCTGGGCGAAGCGGTGCAGGTGCGGTTGAAGGATTTCGAGCTTCACCGCCCGCGGCAATGGGGCTGCCTGCTGGCTGGCGCTCGATCTCTGGGAGCAATTGCAGCTCGACGCCTTCTGGCAGGGGCGTCTGCCGCCAATCCGCGAGGGAACCTCGTGGCTGAACGTCCTGAAAACGCTGACTTGCTACCGGCTGATCGATCCCGGCAGCGAGTGGCGCCTGCACCGGCAGTGGTGGGACACGAGCGCCTCGGCGATCTTCTGGGTGAGGACGCCAGGCTGGCGGAGAGCCACAAGCTTTACCGATGCCTGGATAAGCTGGTGGAGCACAAGGAGGCTCTGTTCAACTACCTGACGGAACGCTGGAAGACTCTGTTCGATGCGCGCTTCGATGTGCTGCTCTACGATCTGACCAGCACGTATTTCGAATGCGATCCGCCCGGCGAGGGCAAGCGCAAGTACGGCTACAGCCGGGACAAACGGCCGGACTGCGTGCAGGTGGTCATTGCGCTCATCGTAACGCCCGAGGGCCTTCCGCTAGCCTACGAAGTGCTGGCAGGAAACACCAGCGACAAGACCACACTTGCGGATTTTCTGGCGAAAATCGAAAAGCAATACGGCAAGGCGGTACATCTTCCCGGGCGGCTACGTTCCGGCCTTAAGCGAAGTCGTTCCCGCCATCGAGAAATCCGGCCTTCTGATAACCGATATTGAAGTACTGCGGCTTCACTACGCCGACACGCTTGCGGCCTTGCGCAGGAACTTCGAAAGCGCCTGGGACAAGGTGGCCGGCATGATGCCGGAACGGTTTTGTCGGATGTGGGAGTATTATCTGGCAGGCTGCGAGGTTGGCTTCCGATATCACAATCTCGCTGTGTTCCAGATACAGCTTGCAAAGCACATGGATGCCGCGCCGCTCACGCGCGACTACCTCTATTCGCCAGAGGTTCGCCAACTGGTTTGATATCTATCATGGCGTTTTTTCGCATGCCATCAGCGCGAGATAAAATCTCTTTTCATGTGCTTGTCACATGCGGTGGCTAGCAATATTCCAGCAGAGCGCCCCCTCCCGCTGATTGCTCTTCCTGTTCTTTCCAAGAGTTACTAGCTACGCATTTTCATTAGCGTCCGGTCAAAAATCTAACCAGAACAAATGGTTGTCGTCTGCCGAGGGGTCGGTTTTGTAGCTTGATGCGAAAAAGGCCTGTGAAATGGGCGTTTTGTCAAAGGGGCGAACGGATAAAATCTGTAGGAAAGTGTAGAGTGAGATTTCGAGCCCAAGCTCTTTTTTGATGATGGCGGCCAGGACGTAAACGCAAACGGCAATCCAGATTTGCGTCTTCACGGCGTTCTCGGATGTGCCGTAAAAATGCTTGATCCGCAGGTTCTGCTTGATCCACTTGAAGAAGAGTTCGACCTGCCAGCGCTTCTTGTAAAGAGCGGCGATCGTCGGCGCGGGGAGCACAAAGTTGTTCGTCATGAACACCAGCCTCTTGCCCGTTTCGGGATCGACGTACCGAACGCGCCGCAGATGCTGCGGATAGTCTTTCTTCGTGTAAAAGCCATCGAGTGCAATCGACTGATCAGCCATGACGCCCGTCGACTTGTCGATCGGATGCGAATAGACCCGATGATATTTCATGTTGATCTTGGCGCGAGTGACAAAGAACGCCCCGGCCTGCGTGAAGACATGCAGCCGGCGAAAATCGACGTAGCCTCGGTCCATGACGTAAATGGCTCCGGCCTCCGGTGAGATCAAATCCAGAGCCAACGCATCGCCCATTTTGCCGTCTGAAACATGGATGAAACTTGGGACTGCTCCGCGCAGATCGAGCAGCGTGTGCATTTTGACCGCCGCCTTTGTCGAACGAAAGTCAGCCCACGGGAACAAAGACAAGCACAGGTCGATCGTCGTGCTGTCGAGCGCGTACACCGTATTGTCGAGATCAAGGCCGATGTCGTCCTGCGCGCAAAGTTTACGTGCGCGGCGGATTAAAAGGGAGGCGAGGTCATGCCACATGCGCCAATCGCGCGCCTCATTCGCGTCGGCAAGCGTTGATTTGGCGACAGGATTGCGAAAGCCCATGCCATAGAGCTTCGAGGGATGCGCGTTGAGGCTGGCCTCCGATGTCGCGCAAACTTTCTCGAAACGTCATTTGAGCAAACGCCATCGCGCGAAACTGCGCTGCGCATCGAAGCCGTGTTGTGTTTTTGTCGCCGCCGTATTTTTCAACCAGCCGGTCGAAGCTCGTCCACGGAACGAAATCCATCACCTGTGAAAAAAGAGGGCGTCCGACCTGCATGGCGTGCCTTCGCTGTCAAAGAAAAAGCGAAGGACTTTACCGCCTGATTTTCGATCCCAATTCAAATCGACCCAAAAATTTTTAGCATAAAAACCTAGACCCTAACAGTCACTTACTTGTTCTCGCCTCCCAAACCACCGGACGCCAGTGACGCATTTATGTGAACACCACTCCCCTAGCGCCTCATCGCTAGGGGCTTTTTTCTCATAGCTTACTTGCTGGCGGTGGGTGTGGGCTGCTTGTACGCTCAACCGGAGGCATTTCAGAAACGGTGCGGTGAGAAATTTCCGTTAATCTTCGCAAGGGCTGTCTTGCTCCTCCTTGTTTCCTGGGGGAATAGTGAGCGTCTTCTGGGGGGATTCACGAATGCGGAGGTTGGGTTCAGTCCTTAATGGCGTCGTGGCAGCAAGCCTTCTGCTCACTGCATTTGCCACGTTTGGTGGCTTGGACTGTCTCGCCGAGCAGGAGGCGAGCACGCCCATGCAGGCCAAATCCAGGGCAGATGCGGCGAGAACCGAGGCTCCGTCAATGTCCGCGCCCAGCATTGCAGCCCCTGAGCCTGCGGTCGAGAACGCCTCCGCCGTTCCCTTTAAGCCGTCGCCTGAGACGCAGTTGGCCCAGGCTGCGCCCGAGGATCGCCCCGCAGACACGGCCACGAGGAGCGATCTCCCACCGCCAACCCAAGCGCCGCGGACAGCGATCGTCGATTCTGCCTCACAGTCTCCGCAGGCTATGGTCCGCCTTGCCGCCACCGCGCCGCAGCTTCCCGCCCCGAGCGCAGCGCACATTCCAGCTGTCATAAAGCTTGCTCCGGCCAAGGACTTGTTTGGCGCTGTAAAGGAGCCTTCGAAGATGGCGGCGCGCTCCATCGGCTTCTATGCGAAGGGTTGTCTCGCTGGCGGCAAGCCCTTACCGGTCAGCGGCCCTGCCTGGCAGGCCATGCGCCTTTCGAGAAATCGCATGTGGGGCCACCCCACGCTCGTCCGATACATCGAGCGCTTCGCCAAGGACGCCAAGGCCAAGGACGGCTGGCCGGGCCTGCTTGTGGGCGACATGTCCATGCCGCGCGGCGGCCCAATGCCCTTCGGCCACGCAAGCCATCAGGTCGGCCTCGACGTCGATATCTGGTACAAGCCCATGCCCGACCGGGTGCTGAGCGATGAAGAGCGCGAAACCATGCCCATGGAGAGCTTTCTCATCGATCCGGGGCACGTCAATCCCAATGTGTGGACGCAGGACTTTGCGAAGCTGCTCCGCCGGTCCGTGTCCTACCCTGAGGTCGCGCGCGTGTTCGTGAACCCCGCGATCAAAAAGTGGCTTTGCGACAATGTGAAGGAAGACCGCGCCTTCTTGCGGAAGATCAGTCCAATCATGGGCCATGATGACCACTTCCACGTGCGCCTCGTTTGCCCTGCCGACAATCCTGGCTGCCGTAACCAGCCCGCTCTCGCCGCTGACGAAGGCTGCGGCAAGGGCCTGGACGCGTGGATCGCGAAGCTCTCGAACGAGAAGCCTGTGCCGGTGGCGGCTGCGGCACCGACGAAAGCCGGGGCAACGCCCGCGAAATCTTCGAAAGGGAAGCCGTTCGTAACCCTGGCACAGCTTCCGCCGGACTGCCGGACCGTTCTGCAGGCCCCTGCTATGACGGCCGCGGCCCGATAAGCCGGGGGAATGCCTCGGCGGCGCGGCTAGCCAGCGGCGCGTCACGAACGGGGCCTTGAAGCGGCCGCCAGACATTGATAATGGCAAAGCGCTTTTGAAGGAGGCTTTCCGCTTCAGCGCCGAGGAGGTCCCGGACACGCTGCGGGCCTGATTTTTCAGTGTAATCGTTATGAACGCGAAGAGCGGGCTGGCGGGGCACCCCCGAAGTCCGGTCGATAGCTTCCCGCAAGCCTCCGGCGGACCGTGTGATCGAAAATAACAACGCGCTCAGCACCTGTGTGGTCGAGCAGTAAAGCTTCCGCCTCTGGGTAATACACGTTCCTTACAGCATCTTCATCCGAGAAATCTTGAACTGACGTCGCCTTCTTCACCAGCGCGAAACCTTCCCTGTCTAGTTCCGGCGCCAGGGGGCGTACATCGAAGATGCGCACTCTATGCGGTTCAAAGACCACGTTCGACTGCGGGGTCCCTGCTGGCGGATCGAAAGCGTAAGTCCTCAGTCTTTCCGGTGAAGCTGCAACATAATTCAGGGAAGCTTCCAGTGAAGCAGCTCCCGATAGCGAATTTCATGCGCGGACCACGAAATCTATCGGCGCGGCAACCTCCCAGGGATCGCGGTATTGCGGCCGAGCTGTGTCCGACAATGAGCTCGCCGGGATTGAGGAAGGGGAAAAGCTCCGCAAAGGTCACGACACGGTCGGGGCGTGAAAGGGCTTTCCGAATGGGACGCCAGCTCGGACAGTCTGAATGGGCTTGAGCCAAGCCTTACCTTACCTTCCCGCTTGTTGCCGCTCGTATCGACAAATGTGACCTGCCCTTCGACAGGTGCACGCTGCCTTTGCTCAGCGGTCAGCGGCCGTCTCGTTGGTCCTCGCGCCGAGTAATACATTTTTGGAGAAGCATGTTAGATGTCAATGTAACTTTGAGCATTACAGACAAACATCACGCAACTATGACTCAAAACAAGCGCTTGCGATCCGCGCCATCATCGACCGCTGGTTATTTTCAGAACAAGTCGAAATAGGATAATAACGCTTTGTTAAGTCTGCAAAAATGCTATAGCAATTTGCAATATACCCCGCCACGTACCCCGCGAAAAATCCGGCTGGGGCTGTTGCATCCCTTACGTTGACTGAGAATGTCCGCAGCGCGCTTTGCCTTTGGCTTTCGGGCTTCCCATCGGATAACACCCGTCGCGCCTACCGGCAGGAAATCGAGGCTTTCGCAGCTTACGCGGGCTGGGACGATGTTGCCGAAGCGGTCACGTATTTTCTGGCCCTCGAAGATGGACCGGCACACGCCGTTGCAGACAAGTGGCGCGTGGAGAAGATCGCGCGCGGGCTTTCTCCTGCGTCCATCAATCGGTCCATGGCGGCCCTGAACTCGCTTGTGGCAAGCGCGAGACGGCACGGAATGGAAGCGGAAGCCTGGGCCAGAACAGTCGCCCAGAGCCCGGCCTTTGCTTAGCCTTCCTGGTCTGAACAAGAGCTAGTTGACGCGAACGGCACGACCGAGGAACCCGTTGATGGATCGCGCCAGAGGCGCAACGCGCCGCAGCTACATATCAAATTCAAATAGGCACGCACAAAGTCGTCGCCAGAGGTCAACTCACCGTGCTCGCTGTGCTTGCCTCAGTGTGATGTGGTGCTGGTGCTCTGCTGTGGTGCAGATGGCTGGGCGCCTTCAGAGCGGCATTGTCTCATGAAAGCTTTCCTCGTTTTGCCCTCAGACCGATACATGGCTTTGTGGGCTCGCCAGTCCTGCCTGCACTCTCTCCCGCTCTTTTGAGCGGCCTCGGCAACGCCTCCGAAGACCGCGATACTCAAGCCAGCAATCACACAATACCGGACCATCAATGACATTTGCTCTTTCATGGCTGAACCTTTCTATCCCCTTTCCCTCTTTGCTAGAAAGTCTTGGACCGCCGTTCCGTTCCGAGTTGCATCTGCTTACGGGAAAGTAAGCGTTCGGCCTGACCCGCCTACGAATTGGCTTGGAACTAGCGATAGTGTCTCTTGGTGGGCAAGCTAAGCGTAAGGTGACGCTTCGCTCGTGTCCACGATGACTTACAGTGGACACTATCTTCTATGGAACCAAGAGTGTCGAACGGGGCGGGGGAAACAGGAAGTCGCGAGGCCCCTTTTATCAAGGGCGGATACCGGCGCGAGTATAAGGAATGGTTTAAGGCGCAAGTGGTCGAGGAATGCCACAAGCCCGGCTCATCGGTGTCGATCGTTGCCCGGCGGCACGATCTTAACGCCAACCTGGTGTTTCGCTGGCGGCGCGAGTACCGGCTCGGCATCATCAGGCCCTCGGCGCCCGCCGAAGTCGACAACGCGGCGGACCAGACGGCGAACGCGCGTCACGATCCCGGCGGCTTCCAGGCGATTGAGCGCTTCGAAAATCGCGGACGACCCGCATGAGCGCAATCCCATCCAAGCGAAATCGGGCACGATTTTCAACGCGGCAGACGGTTCAAGTTTGCATGCGGGGCCCTCCATGACCCGCAAAATATCAAGCACATCGTTGTTGTGATCGCCTACCCAAGAAACTCCACGAGCTCATCGCTCACCTGATCGGCATGCGTCCACAACACGCCGTGCGGACCTCCTTCAAGCTCTACGAGCTTGACGTCCTTGATTATCTTCGCCTGTCGTCTCGACGTGGCGTCGGGCGGCAGAATGCGATCAGCATCACCGTGCAGAATAAGGGTCGGCACGTCGTTCCGCGGGATGTCCCGGCGGAAGTCCTCTATCCACGCATCAACACAAGCCAATGTGCCAATGGCCGACGCGCCGGCGGCGACATTCCAGTTATCTTCGAGCACGCGTTCGCTCACGAGCTTTCCGCCCGTGACGTCCCAGTTGTAGAAGTTGCGCAGGAACTCGATCAGGAAAGCCGGCCGGTCCGCCTTGATCGCGGTGCGGATGCCGTCGAAGACGCTTGCATCCACGCCTTCCGGATTGTCGGCCGTTTTCACCAGATAAGGTCCAAGCGTGCCGATCAGCACCGCCTTGCGCAGGCGCTTGGTACCGTACTTGCCGATGTATCGCGTGACTTCGCCGCTTCCCATCGAGAATCCCACCAGCGAAACGTCTGTGAGGTTCAGTGTAGTCAACACAGTGTCGAGGTCCGCCGCGAACGTGTCGTATTTGTAGCCGACCGAAGGCTTGCTGGACCTCCCGAATCCGCGGCGGTCGTAAGTGATTACGCGATGACCCGCAGCCAGCAGCGCTGCAGTTTGCTTTTCCCATGAGGCGCCGCTCAACGGCCAGCCATGAATGAGAACGACCGGCGCGCCCGAGCCGTGATCCTCATAGTACAATTCGATAGGCGCGGAATTTTCCTGTCCAACCTTAATGAAACTGCTCATGGTAGTCCTCCCGTTTTTGGTTGATCTGGGCGGTGGCGATGGCAGCAAAGACACCGCGGGCCGCCACTACTGCGTTCTGGCGTTCGGTTGACCTAGCGACACAAGACACACGCGCGGCCATCCAAAACCCGGCATATTGACTGCAACGAACCTGCCCGGAACCTGTTCCCAGATTGCTTGGTCTGGTTTTAGGCCGTGTGGACGGATTGCCGCAAGTTGAACGATTGTGGATTCCAGGCAAAGAAGCACTATGACGACGGCGACATGCACGAGTGCAAGGCGGCCATCGAAGACGCCAACGCCTACGCGATTTGATGGAGGCCTTGCGCCGGCCGTCTCACGCATACGAAAGGCGCCTCCTTTCGGAAGACGCCCCGTTTTGCTTCGCCCTCGTTGGGGTAGGAGGATTACGGATGACGAAGGGCGCCGCGATCACCCCCGATAACAAGCAGATAAGCGCACCGGCAGGTGGTTTTTGCCGAGGTCGGCGCCTCGTTGGACTTCAGAAATGAGGGTAATTGAAAGGTTCACCGCACTTTTTTAGCCAATTAGTCTCATGCTTTTGCGCTATCACTCAAAACAAGATCGGCATTTGAACGCCTCAGCGACCATAGACCTTGAGAACGAAATGGATATAATTCAGCCATGGCCGAACCACCCGAAGATAGCCCAATAAGCCTGGAATTCCTTGCCGCCCAGCAGAAGCTTCTTCTGGAACAGCTCGGCTGCGTTCAGACCTGATTTCATGGCCTTCAAAGCCGACATCACTAAACACCGGCTTAGGGCAACGGTTCAAGGTCGGCGACGATAGCAGCCCTGAACTCGGCGCTGATGACGGCCCAATCGACGAGATCGACCTTGAAAGGCAGGAGGCTGTCCTCGAAGGCAGCGTTTAGTTGCGACAGAACAGCGATTGGGACAGGGATAGCTCCGCGCAAGCACAGATCGAGATCAGAAAACGGCTTCAGGTTGCGGCCGTGAACACGTGAACCGAAAGCAAAGACCTGAACCCCCGGCGGAAGGTTGCGATCAAGAAGGCGCCGCACTTCGGCGCAGGCGCCGTCATCCAGATGCATCGCGAGGACTATTGAGGCGGTCAAGCAGAAATCGGGCGCGGTCGATAAATTGGGGGACAACGGCCAGCACGTCGAGCGATTTGGTTTCGTCGTAGGTGTGAGAGGTTATGTTGCGCTTTTCGCGGAACAGGAGCCATGCCATCGGATCGTCGATCAGGCCTTTCTCGGTGCGAATTTATATGCCGTGCGAAAGCGTCCGCGCCGTTGCGGTGGGGGCGCTAAATCCTCCCGGGTCCACCCATATCGAGGCGGCACCAACGACCTATACGCGGCGAGGGCCTGGTCTCAAGGTGGGCCGGCCATACATTGTTGCGAGAGATGTCGAAAATGAGCCCACGAATGGTGTCGCTTCCCGATGCAGCACAGATCCGCCGCTTCGCTTCTTATTCCAGCCAAATGAAACATTTCATTGGATGCGGCGCCAAGTGTCAGCCTTCATGCGGATACCGGCCGGTGGGTCTGCAGCTAGGGCTCCTGCGAGAAAGCTCGTATCACTGGCATTGTTGGGTATTGCCATTGCGGAAGTAGTTGCAGCTACCTCTGGGTTCGCCCAAGGACGCATGGTCAACAGTCCGGCAGCTATTGTTGGCCGCGGGCATGACGGCCGGATAACTCAGATCACTAGGAATAGCCTAGTCGTCGTTTTGAAGGATGGCGGCACGCAAGCCGTGGAGTTGAGCGAAATTTGGCGCATCAGGCGGGCCTTTGCCAGCAATGAGCCGCCAGGAACAACCATTATCGATATTGCGAACAACCGGCTGTTTGTATCAGCACGGCTGTCGGATGTTATCGCGGATGTCGGCAGAAAAGTGCCGCTGACAAAGCTCACCGCCCCGAACGGGGACGCTATCTACATCGCGGCCACCAAGGTGACGGATATATCGAATGCGCTCCCCGAACTGCACAACCCGCAAAGTAAAACCGTTATCGGGACGCGTGATGGCATTCAGCAGGTGCTCGAACCTCCTGACACGGCGCGGTGGATTATTGCAGAGGCACATGTAGCACGGTAGATGCGGCCGCAGGCACCGGTGTTGGCCCTCCCAGGACACGCGGCCTTCCGGCCGTACAACCAGTCACGAAGAGAATTGCAAATGAACGCTCAAGACATGTATGTGCGGGATCGGAGCGCCACAGGCTCAATTCTGATCGCCGCCTTGTCGCTTCTCTCCTTCTATACGCTGGCGCTTTCAAGCCTACCTCGTTTTGAGCACTATCTGGGCGTGGACTTCGCGCTAAGTCCTTTCATTATCGTTTTCTTTGCGCTGATGTTTTTCCCTGTCATCCATCGGAGCGGTTTTCCTCCCGCTTTTTTTGGCATCTGCTTCGATAACTGGAAAAGCGCGGTTATTTTTTCTTTGGCGGCATCGCTAGCGTTTATCGCCGCCGGCGCTTTTTTGAAATGGGCTGTTATCTTGGACTCGCCGTCGCTTGCTGGGATGGGAGTTTTAAGCTGCGCCGATGTCAGTGTGGGGGGGATGAGAGAGGTCATGGCATCGCCCTGGTACTGGTTCGCGGTGAGCCTTTACCTTTTCTTGACGCCGGTCCAAGAGTTTGTTGCGCGCTGCTGCGTTCAGGCACCGCTCTACGCCAGTTTGCAGGGCAGTGAATTCAACGTTTTTTTAAGAACGCGCCCGATCGTGTTGTCGCTGGCGCGCTCAACGATGCCCAACTCCACGACTTTGTCCTCCAGCAGCCGCAGCGTCCAGCGTGCGTGGCCTTCGGGAGGCGTGGAACAGGCCAGCGCCATCAGCCGGGCCTCTTTCTCGCCGTCGAAAATGGGCGTGATCGCAGGCGCCGCCCGCTGCTTGCGGCTCAGCACCGCCTCGAGGCCCTCCTCCACAAATTGCTGGCGAACCCGCGTCACCATGGACTTGTTGGTATCCAAGGCCTCGATAATCCGGCCATCGCTCCAGCCTTCGCCGTGCGCGCCTGCATCGGCCTTCAGCAGGATCCGGGCTTTCAACAGCCGCTTCGCCGGGCTCTTTCCCTTGTTGATCACCCCCTGCAGACGGCTGCGTTCTGCTTCGCTCAGTTTAATGACGTATTTCTTTACCCCAATGTCTGTGGCGGCCATGCCCAATCCCGATCCGGTTGATCCGGCCGCCTGCTTGCGGCAGCCGAAACTGACCGAATCCGACTCGCAAGCCCTTGCGCATGCCCTTTCCGCAAAGTGAATCAATTTGCCGCGCTTGACTTAAATTGAATGACGCCGGCTACTAGAGCGGCGTTGATAACTCAAACGGTTTTCGGCGCGCGCAATGGGCGTGGCGGCGTTCGATGACAAGGCGCGCCAATAGGGGCATTTTCGTTGGTTGGACCGGGGCGGGCTGGGTCCGCCTTCATCACATGGGCGAAGCGGGCGGAGTGGCAGGGCACGAAAGCCGTGGCCTTTCGGCAACCTTTCGCTGGCCCTGCTTGGCACTTTCTGAATGACCTTTTCGGCAACTGATGGCGGCTTGAAACGAACCGGAGGCTACATGAAGGAAGGAATTTACAACCGGCGAATTTACAACCGGCGACTGGAGGCCTTCAAAAAGGCGAAGGCGGAGTGGCAGGCGAAGCAGGCGGCTCTGCCGGATGACCATCCTCACAAGGGCGCGGTAGACGACAAGGTGCTCCGCACGGGATACCAATTAGCGTGGGCGGAGAAAGACCCTTCCAAGCAGCAGGCTTTGAGGGAGTGGCTAGAAGAGGCACCATGCCTTCCGCATTGAAGTTTTGGAACCGTTCTTCGGAAAAATGACCCATATATTGCACAAACAAAAACAATGAAACCGCTGTCACAACCCCTAGGAAGAGGTTAAAAAATTCGTGCACAGGCATTCCCATACTCCGGACCCTACCCCACAACCAGCAAACTAGACACGCATCATTTATTCTCCCGTCGAGGTGACGCTTTGATGCAAATCAAACTTTCAAAAAGCTTCGGTTGACGAGCGCTGCGCGAAGATCAAATCATGCGACGACGATTGATCTTCGTGCTTTCGATCGTACCTCCGGCGGCCTGTTTACCGCCCTCGGGCTCGACCGAGACGTATGCCGCATCAATCACCGTTGAGGCGTCCCGCATTTGATCAGGGGGGCTAACCCAAAACTTTAGGTGGACGAATTATGAACAGGCTTCCCATGCTAGCCGCGCTGATCAGTGTGTTTCCCTTCGCGTCAGCTGCCGCTGACGACGCAGACTTTCGCTGGGACCTATAACCTCGTAAGCAGTACGCGCAAGTTGTTGGGATACCGGGGAAGGGCCGCGCGAAAAAGGGGCCGCAGCCGGGATCCCGTTGGCTACGACGCCGGCAAAAAAGTCAAAGGCATCAAGCGCAACGCGGTTGTCGATACGATAGGATTGCTGCTTGGCATCGAGGCGATCCCGGCCAGCGTTCAGGACCGGGACGGCGCCGCGGCGCTTATCAAAAAGACCCGCCGCCTGTTCCCCTTCGTCCGCCACGTCTTTGCGGATGGCGGCTACAGCGGAGACAAGCTCGCCACCGATCTGGCGGCTCAACAGGTTACCCTGGAGATCGTCAAGCGCACGGACAAGGAAGGCGGGTTCAAGCTCATCCGGCGGCGCTGGGTTATCGAGCGGACCTTCTCCTGGATCAGGCGCAACCGCCGCTTGATGGCCCACTACGAAGCCATCGCCATCATCGCTGAGGGCTTCGCCAAACTCGCCATGATATCCGTTATGCTCAAACGCCTGACCGAGCCAAGGTCAAAGCCTGAAACATAAACTTCTGAGTCAGGCTCTAAGCCTATCGGCATGACGCAGGAATTTGTCCGCGAGCGGCGCTATCATTTCGATGTCGGGCTCCATTATGTCGGCGAGATGAACCCCGGGACACTCACGCGCCAGCTCATGGATTACGTGACCGGCGGTGCGGTCGAGTGGGCGCCGATGCCCGATATTTTCGAGCGCTTCGTCTATCCCGATTTTACCTTCGACACGCCGAGCGATCCGAAGCGCTATCTCGCCAGATTGCGGGAGGCTTTCCCCGAGGAGGCCGAACCGCTTCGCCGCTATTTCCGCGATGTCCCGCGCGCCGCGATCGGGATGATCTTGGAACAGTTTTGCGAAACCGCGCCCTTAATCCTGCGCCCCGTCATTCGCGCCGCCGCCCGCGTTCTATCGCCTTATCTGCGCTCTACTTCCGCCGCCTATCTCGACGCGCATTTCCGTGATCCGCGCCTCAAAGCCCTGCTCGCCTCGCAATGGGGCGATTTCGGCGTCCCGCCTTCGAAAAGCGCTTTCGCCATGCAGGCCATGGTCGTGAACCATTACCTGAAGGGCGCCTGGTATCCGGTTGGCGGCGCCGCGCGGATCGCGGAGGGCGCGCTCAAACAAATCCGGCGCGCGGGCGGCGAGGCGATCCCCGGCATGCTGGTCGAAACCATTCTCCTGAACAAGGCCGGTAAAGCAATCGGCGTGCGAGCGTCCAATACCTTGCGCAACCGCTCCGCCGAACAGTTCTTCGCGCCCGTCATCATCTCCGGCGCCGGCGCGAGGAACACCGATCTGAAACTCTTGCCGGAGGGCGCTCGCCCCGCCTTCGCTGGTGAGCTTGACCGCATCGAGCCGTCGCTCTCAGCGGTTTCGCTGTTCCTGGGCTTTCGTGAGACCCGGCCAGTCTTGGCTATAAGGGCGAGAATTATTCGATGATCAGCTCTTACGATCACTACGCCGCGCCCTCCGGCGAACCGGGAGATGACGGCTATTACCTGTCCTTCCCCTCGCTCAAAGACCCAACGCAAGACGCGCACACCGCCCAAATGATCGCCTTCGTCGCGCCGGGCCGGTTTGACGCCTGGGCCGGCAGCACTTGGAGAATGCGCGGCCAGGACTATGAAGGCCTTAAGGAGAAGATGGCGCGCGTCATGATTGCGCGCCTTCGCGAGCGGCACGCCGCCTTGGCCGACATGATTTCCTTCTACGAGGTCGCGACGCCTCTTACCTATGAATATTTCCAGAACAGCCCGCAGGGCGCTTTCTATCAGCTGCCTTTTTTGCCGGAGCGCCTCAACTGGCCCTTCGCGCGCTGCCAAACGCCGGTCGGCGGCCTCTACCTGACCGGCTCCGACGTGATGTCTTGCGGCATCGTGGGCGCCATGATGGGAGGGCTGAAGTGCCTCGCCGTGATCCTTGGCGGCAAGGAGTTCTTGCGGCTCATGCGGGCGGCTCGCCTCTTCTAGTGCCCTGAAGTTACTTAAGCCGAGCCGAATCGCGTTTGACATCCGCCGGCCGAATACAGAAGAGAAGCAGCCGAATTGTTCGACCCTGCAATGCTGAAACGCGACCGCGAACGGCCTTCGTCTGTGGTTAAACCTTTGCTGCCATAGCTAACCGACGCGCACTGCTTGCGGCTATACCCCAGTTTGCTGCCGTTCGCATTCCCGCCACCCAGGTCTCTTTTCGGCCTGTATTGCGCTCAAAGCACGAACCAAATTGGTGCTGGCACTGGAATCGGGCTTATGCTCCCCGTTCGTGAGAGGCGCCACTCATTGGGAGCTTTTCGCAAGCGCCCTGATCATCGCGTCCACCGCTTTGATCTGCGGCGCGTCCCGCGTGTAATAGGTCAAGCCTGTGTAGCCCCACCAGTCCCAGCAGGTCAACGGATTGAGCGTTGACGGCGCCGCTTGCGGGAAAAGCACAATGATGTTGTTGGTCTCCGCCCAATCGGTGAAGCCCGTTTCGTGGTGATTCCGATCGGCGGCCATTCATCCGGGCTTCCGTTAACGGGGCAGATCAGGCGCTTGCCGCCGCTCCATGATATGCGACGCACTTCTCTTGCAGGCTTCAAAAACTCGCAGGTTGGGGCAGAAATCAGGGCTTCTATCTGGACGGCTATATCCGTCAAGCCAAGCGCAGGCATTCGTCGCTCGTGCCGCAAAAAAGGCACAGCGAGCGTGCG
This sequence comes from uncultured Acidobacteriota bacterium, assembly GCA_963734415.1. GTDB lineage: Bacteria > Acidobacteriota > Terriglobia > Terriglobales > Acidobacteriaceae > JABCZH01. The sequence continues at coordinate 321,707 of CAVTHF010000004.1, forward strand.
CCCGCATAGGCATCGCCGTTCCTCAGACGAACCAAAGCGACAGGATCGACATCTAAGCGATCCAACATTTCATGCATACGAATTGCTTGGCGCTCGACTCGGCGATGCATCAGCCAATCCATATTACGCCTCCCTGTGTTGCGTACTCTTCCCAGGACCGCTTTCCACCCTTGTGCTTTCAGGCGTTGGAGATACTCAATAGCCTCCCCGAAATAGGCAATGACGGATATCAAAAGATGCCAATTTCGAAGCCGAGGCGGCGACGAGGGCCTCCCCTTCAGCAAAGCGTAAACTCTGCTTATTGTCAGTGGCATAAGGCCCCCTCGCCTGCGCTGCCTTTCATCGAGCCAGGCGGATTTGACGTCGGGCTCGACTGCCTCATAGGCAAGGCACGTCGCTGGGCTCGATGGCGTCGACGAAGACGAGATGCCAGCCATAGCCGGATCGGATGGGCCCTTGCCATACACCGGGCTTCAGCTGAAAGAGCGCGTTTGCAAAAGTCCAGGCCGGAACTCCTTGCCGATCTGCTCCGGGGATCGTTCAGCGTAGTGAAACATGAAGGGGTCGCCCACCGCGGATAATGCAGAATGCGAGTTGCCGATCAAGCACGGCTGAAAACGCATTTATGGACGTTGGCGGCGCCAGTAAAAAGAAATTGGCTGACGACGCAGGTTCCTTTTGCGGCGAAACCTGTCTCGGCCGGTTAAAAACAGGGAAAAATACAGGGAAATCTTGATTTCCGGATGGAAAGTCGCGCCTCGTGCGCCGGCCGCCTCTTCCTTGGTGGCCTTGGATGTGAGCGAGATGGCGGATTTTCAGGATCGTATCCTCGTCGCAAACGAGCTTGGGCTTGCGCCCGCCGCCAGGGGCGCGCCGCCTTAGTTCTGCCGATGGTTCTGCGTTGCCCGCGAGGTCACCGCCGGCAATCTTCCCCGCATCGCGTGCCTTCTCTCTGCAATCGTCGTGTCATCGGGGTTGGCTCTTGCGCCCGCCGCTTTTGCGCAAGACAAGATGACAAAGGACACTATGTCTCATGACACCATGTCGAAGGACGCAATGAAGAAGGATGATGCCATGTCCCACGACGCCATGAAGAAGGACGACGCCATGAAGAAGGACGACGCCATGGCGAAAGACAGCATGGCCAAGGATGCTATGAAAAAGGACGAGATGAAGAAGTAAGCAATTTCTTCATCCCTAGGCGGTCGAGCCGCCTCCGCTGGAGGCAAGCCCGTTCAGCCCCCGCCGCAGTCGCGGCTGGAGTCCCGCCGACGAGGGCGTCGGGACTTACTTAGATGGATAGGTCGCCGCGCGGCGACGATCCTTCCAAGCGCCTGTACGGGCCGCCTGGAAGGGCGGAACCGTCCGGGGCGGCGGATGTACCGGCGAAAGCCTTCTCTCCGCTATCGTGCCTTTCCTGCGGGCCTTCGGCGCGCCAGAAATCGATGTTGAGGTCGAGACCCGTACGGGTCTCACATGAGACCGAATGTTGACCATTTCGATCAACCTGGTCGATCACCGAACTTCGATCTCGTGACCGGGGTCGCGAGGTCGAGGGTGGCACGAGCGGCGGCACCATGGGCACCTCTCGTGCTCGGCGCGCGAAGCGTGTCGAGGCGTAGTCATGGGCTAGCCATAGTCGTTACAACTGTCTCGATCAGCTCGTAAGCAGTGGATATCGCTGGGATTAGTTGACGTGACCAGCCGATACATTCGGCTGAAACGACATTCCATTCGTCAGTATTGCTCGGAATGTCGTTTCGAAAGCAAGTATTCGGGGGGCAGATTTGCTCGCCTCGAAAAACGACACATGTGTCGTTTTCGGGCGCGGTTAGACCATCATATCATTGATGATCCAACCTCACTCATCATAGCACAAATCGCGCACCTGTGCGCGATCTATCAACTGCTAAGCAGTTGATATCGCTGGCATTCATGCCAGTTGAAGCGTGAGCTATGCACTATCGGCATACCACTGTTGGCACTGCAAAGGATGCACAAATCGCGCCCATGGGCGCGATTTTGCCGGGCGGAAAAATCCGCCCTTTTCCACGCTGTTTTAGCGCTGTTCTCACTGATTATGTTGATCGAAATGGTCAACGGTTGGACACGCGCTCGCGCGCGAGGGTTTTACTCCCCCCAGCCGCGCCCGACATGCATAACAAATTTATCATTTTCGGCGATGAGGACGTCCTTATCGGTTCGTTCAACATCACCTTCGACCGGTGGTGGGCCAATTGGGAGTCCGGCATGACTTTTCGCTCGCGCGGCGTCTGCCGTCTGTTCGATAATATTTTTCAGAGCGTGCGCGGCGGCGTGATTCAGCGCTACGGCATCGACCCGTTTAGCCATTTCAATCTCCTGTACACGTTCGGGCGCCAAGCAGCGATGAACGGAAAGTGCTATCGGCCGCATCACGCCATCATTTCCGAGATCCACCGCGCGCAGCATTCGATAAGACTTGTGCTGTTTCTGATCGGCGAGTTGCGGGGCGAGCACCACGATAGCGTGATCGACGCCCTCATCTTCGCCCACCGGCGTGGCGTCGACGTGAAGATCATCCTAAACGGTCATCTCGCCCGGCAGGGCGATCCCGGGAAGGAGTATTCCATGGCGGAGGAACTCAAGCGGCCGCTGTTGCCGAGCGTGGTGCGGTTGAAAGAGGCAGGCATTCGGGTGGCATTGGTCTATGGAACCCATGATGTTCCGGTTCCTTATTCGCCGATACATTCCAAATATTGCATTATCGACGAACGTTTGGTTCTGGAAGGAAGTTTCAACTGGTACAATGCATCCGTTTTTTCGCATGACATTGTTATCCTTGCGGCGAATAAACAGGTCGCCGAACCGTACCTGTTGGAGTTCGACCAGATCCTAAGGCGCCTGCGCGTATTCTGATGAGTTCACACATCGGGGTAAGTTGGGTGTCCCGGCACTACAGGTTTTTTTATTCGCTTATTGATCGCGATCTTCTCCGACGTCTCACGCGCCGATCGTACGCGGAGATGGAGAACCGACCCGACGACGAGCCGACGGTATCGACAGCAGCTCCCCAGCAACACATTGTCGAGCGAACTGAAGTCACAGCCGAGCCGCCTGTCTGGACGCCGCTTCTTTGTGGCACCGTCGTTCCAGGTCCGACCGAAACAAGGGGAGCGCGTTTGGCGCCTCCTCCGCCCGCAGCCGCTCGCCATCCTCTCCCGCCATGCTACAGGTCGCCGCCTTCCCAGATCTTCGGACAGGATTACTCTTATTACTCCTCAAAACACCCGTAGGAGGAGGTCATGGCCGATAACCCATTGGAAATCCCGCAGGCCCTGCGTGACGTGTCCGAACAGAACCTGAAGCAGGCTCGTGCCGCCTATGAGCAGCTCATGGATGTTATGACCAAAGCCATGGGCGCCTGGACGGGCGCGCTGCCCTCAAATCCCATGGCCGCTGTCGTCAAGGATGTGCAAGACCGCGCCATGCAAATCGCGAAGGAAAATGCCGAGTCAGTTTTCACGTTCGCCGGCAAGATCAGCAACGTACGGACCCCCCAAGATATTGTGACGCTTCAGACGCAGTTTGCTCAAGACCGGATGCAGGCCTTCGTCACGCAGACGCAGCAACTTTTCAGCGTGATCGAAGAAGCTATCCAGAAGTCGGAACGCGGCGCCATGGCGCCGGGACGGGCGCGATGCCCTCAATTCCCATGGTCGCTGGCTTCAAGGATGTACAAGACCGTGCCGTGGAAATCGCGAAGAAGAATGCCGAGTCAGGCTTCGCGCTGGTCGAAAAGATCGCCAAGGCACAGAATTTCCAGGAGATTGTGACACTTCAGACCCGTTTTGCTCAAGAGCAGATGCAGGCTTACGCCACGCAGATGCAGGAGCTTCAAAGGCTGATCGGGGAAACTCTCCAGAAGCTCCAACGCGGCTGATCTCTCCACTGGCCGCACGAGTCGATCGCGCTCATAACCGGAGGTGATCTTGCGGCAGGTCTCGCTCCCGTGTCCAATGAAGCGCGGCTTTTCTGCTACCGCGCGAGAAAAACGCAACAGTCTTAAAACCAAAAAGATTGTTTTTCTCGACAACTCGACCTGTAATTTATCCTGAACCTCCTCACCCGCTGCACGTGGTCGCGGCAAGGACGAGAGCTATAAATCAAATATTGTGCGACACAAATATATCTATCATGCATTGCACAATATGGAGGGCGCATGACCATCACTCAGGTTCAACCTCTGAATATATTGACCGCTTCGGAGCTGACGGAGGCGCGCGACTTCCTGTGCGAAGCTGATATGTTTGTGACAGACGTGAGGTCGCTTTTCTTCAACAGCGATGATTTCGCGACCGCCGCCCGGCTCAAGGACATTCAGGGTCGCCTCGCTGATGAGATTCGCGCCGTTGAACGGTTGATCGCTGCCACCAAGCCGGGTTTCGCCATTGAACCAGCGTGACTGCGCCCTCATGTGTATGGCCGTATCCAGGCGCGGGCAGCGCGCAGTCAAGGGTCGCGCTGTTAGGCATCGCGCTCGCAAAGCGCGATCGCCCTTGACGGCGCTCCTAACGCCCGCGCAACCCTCGGCCCCGCACATGAGCAGCTCAGCCTGCCTTCACTTGTTTCGGCGCCGAATCAGGCAGGTTCGATTGCGATCCTGTGTTACGCACGCAGCGGTCAAGAAGTTTTAGCAAATTCACGGCAAAAATAAAAAGCTGTTGGCCGGTGAGCAACAGGACTAAGGCGTCCTCCTTGTCCGTTGTAGAACTCAGGAAGCAAAACCAAGCGTTCAGTGAAGTGATGACCGATCTACGGATAAGGGCTTTGACCCCATCGCCTATCGTGCAAGCAAGCGGCAATCAGAGCGGCGCCCTAAAAGGCGGCGACAGGGCCGGGCTGCTTGAGGTTATGGGTGATCCGTATGAGTGGAAATCCGCTGTCAAGGTCGCGCTTGCGTTCTTCTGTTGCTTCGCTCGCTCTCGCGCCTGCACTCACACCGGATCAGAGGAAATTAGCAGCAGAGATCAACACCAAAACCCTCAGAGCGGCGGCCGCAGTCAAAAGCTCCACGAGATAGCCTCTCCGCCTCCCAAAATAAGCCGATCGCGTTCCGCATCCTTTATTTGCCGCCTCGGTACAGCCAGGCAGGTTCTCCGTCTTCTCAATATCTTAGTACAAGGCTACACTTCTCCTAAACAAGCCCGGAGGAGGAGGAAGTCATGGCCGATAACCCATTGGAAATCCCGCAGGCCATGCGCGATGCGGTCGAACAGAACCTGAAGCAGGCGCAAGCCGCGTATGAGCAGCTCATGGATTTCGTCACCAAAGCCATGGGCGCCTGGATGGGCGCGATGCCCTCAAATCCCATGGCCACTGGCTTCAAGGATGTACAAGAACGTGTCGCAGCAATGGCGAAGCAGAATGCCGGGTCAGTTTTCGCGTTCGCCGGCAAGATCAGCAACGCACAGACCCTCCAAGACGTTTTGATGCTTCAGACGCAGTTTGCTCAAGACCAGATGCAGGCTTACGCCACGCAGACGCAGGAGCTTCAAAAGCTGATCGGAGAAGCTCTCCAGAAGCTGCCACGCGGCTGATTTTCCATCAATACGAGGGCGTTCCGAGCTGGCGCGCTGATCGTTTCGCCTGCTTCGGAAAATCCTTTGGTCGTCTTTCAGCGCCCGGTGAATACCCCGTCCGTTCATTCCCTCCAGTTTGTGCGCACGCGAGATTGCGCCTCGGCGGCGGACTCGCCGCGTTGAGCCAGGCCCGTGCGGCCAGGAGCAAAACTCCCGCCGCCGCTATTCGCGAGCCGATCGCGGGCTGAATTCGTCGCGCAGGATGCGTTCGCGTGAAAACGACGTCGCAGCTGCGCCCGCACTTGACGCTGGCCGGATCGCCGCTACTCTCGGCTCCGAGAACGAACGTCAACTTCTCTGATCTATGAAACCCATCCAACTCCTCCATGCGACGAACGTCATCTCGCGACAGAAGCATCGCCTCCAACAGGATTTGGCGTTTGTCATGCTCGTCGAGAACCGAGCCTACGACAAGTTGGTTGAGGTTCGCTGGGCCGGCGAAGACAAGGTTTGGCGCACGCTCCGGGCCGAGTATCTCGCCTCCGGCGATGCGAGCCGAGAGATCTGGCGCGCGCCCGCAAGCTTCCTCGCCTCTGACGATGCCTCTTTGCCTGGCGACATCGAATTTGCATTGCGCTACCGCGTTCGCGGACGGGATTTCTGGGACGATAACGAGCCGGGCAACTATTTTTTAAACGCCAACTCCGGCGTTCTGTTGCATCCCAACGTTCAGCTGATCGACGCTGACTACGCGCCCGCCCTGATCGCCGGGCAACGTTACTACAGGATCACCATCGCCCTGCGGCAAACGCTGCAGCCCGAGCGCGTCTTTGTTCACTGGACTACGGACGGCTGGCGCAGCACGCGGGTTACGCCCTGCTTTTTCCACCGCATGTATTGGGACAAGCAGCTTCGAAGCAACGCCCGAAACCCCAATCGCTACGGGACGAGCGTCTGGATCGGACAGCTCAAGATCGACGATGCGTTTCGCGTCGAGTACGCGATCGGTTGCGAAACGCCAAGTCGGACGATCTGGGACAACAATTTCGGCTGCAACTACGTCGCCCGGCGCCGCCGGCTGAAGATCCTCACCTTGAACCTGCACTGTTATCAAGAGGAGAACCAGGACGCCAAGTTCAGCCAGATCGCCAAGGCGATCGACGACCTCGATATCGACGTGGTTTGCCTGCAGGAGGTAGGCGAGCCGTGTGGAAATGGCAGCGGGGACTGGAACTTTAACGCCGCCAAGATCATTCGCGACCGGCTGAGCCAATACTATCATCTGCATACCGACTGGTCGCATATCGGCTTTGACCGTTACCGCGAAGGCGTCGCCGTCCTGAGCCGGCACGGTATCGTCATGACGGACGCCGGCTATGTCTCTTCGAACAATGACGTCCACAGCATCAATTCCCGCAAGGTGGTGATGGTTCAAGTCAATGTGCCTTACATGGGCCTCGTGAACGTGTTTTCCGCTCACCTGAGCTGGCCGAGCGGCGGCTTTTTCGAGCAGTTCGAACGACTGCGCGCGTGGGCGAACCACAAGCACGGCGGCAATCTGGCCGCCACGTTTCTGTGTGGAGACTTCAATGTGAAGGCAGGGTCAGAGGGATACCAGGCGGTCGTGCGCACCCGCGAGTATGAAGATCAATTTCTCGCCGCGACGTCGCAAGACGCGTTTGAAAAAATCTTTCGGAAACAGTCGCCGAACATCGAGCGCCACTTGCCGCAGGACGGCCGCATCGACTTCATTTTCATGCAGAAGGACGGTTCGCTTCGGGCCGTCGCCGCCAGTGAGTTGTTTACCAATCAAGATCATTACGGTCGTGTTTCCGATCACACCGGCTACTGTGTCGAATTCGAGCCGAACTCATGATCGCCGCCATGCAGGGCCGGCGCGCGGAGGCGAGGCCATGCGCTCTTAATCCGCCGTCACGCGCGCCGGGTCATTGGAAAAATTGCATTGAGCTTCAACAAAAAACGAACGACAGGCCAATTGAAGCTTGTTCAAAGACCGACCCCACCAAGGCGCACCGCAAGCGGTGAGGCTCGCGCTCGAATGAGCATGCGTCTGGTCTGCATGTTTGCCTCGAACCTCGGATAAAGAGACGCGACTATGGCGTTTGCTGAGTCATTTTTGGCGACGAGGACGTCCTTACCGGTTCGTTCAACATCACGTTCGATCGTTGGTGGGCCAACTGGGAGTCCGGCATGGCTTTTCGGTCCCGCGGCGTCTGCCGTCTGTTCGATAATATTTTTCAGAGCGTGCGCGGCGGCGTGATCCAGCGCTACGGCATCGACCCGTTTAGCCATTTCAACCTGCTGTACACGTTCGGGCGCCAGGCAGCGATGAACGGAAAATACTATCGGCCGCATCATGCCATCATTTCCGAGATCCACCGCGCGCGGCATTCGATAAGACTTGCGCTGTTTCTGATCGGCGAGTTGCGGGGCGAGCACCACGATAGTGTGATCGACGCCCTCATCTTCGCCCACCGGCGCGGCGTCGACGTGAAGATCATCCTAAACGGTCATCTCGCCCGGCAGGGCGATCCCGGGAAGGAACATCCCATGGCGGAGGAACTCAAGCGGCCGCTGTTGCCGAGTGTGGTGCGGTTGAAAGAAGCAGGCATTCGGGTGGCATTGGTCTATGGAACCCATGATGTTCCGGTTCCTTATTCGCCGATACATTCCAAATATTGCATTATCGACGAACGTTTGGTTCTAGAAGGAAGTTTCAACTGGTACAATGCATCCGTTTTTTCGCATGACATTGTTATCCTTGCGGCGAATAAACAGGTCGCCGAACCGTGCCTGTTCGAGTTCGACCAGATCCTAAGGCGCCTGCGCATTTTCTGGTGAGCGTGGCCGCTCATGCTCGTGCGTCTGGTAAGCGGTAGCAAAAAACCGCGCCATTTTGAAGAACGCGGCCGAAGTTTTCCTCATGAGTGGAAAGAGCATATTTATAATTGGCGAGAGCCCGACTTGTTCAATCCTTGCCATCTCCAGCAGCCCGCAAAACCCCCCACCGCCATGCTACCCTTACCGCATGCCCTCCCTCGCACCGCTAACGGACTCCTCAACATTGGTCGCGAAAGGAGGCACCGCGCTTTGGTTTGCGCGTTTATAGTCGAGGGCATCAAGTTCCGAGCCAGCTCTTGTTTGGCTATGCTCTAACGCCGTCGGAGCTGAGCTTCGGACATTGTTGTCGATTTGGGCGAATAGTACGACGAGGATGGTGACGAAAACGAGCCGAGCCCAGGTGGGGATTCGGCTAATGAAACTAATTTTAGCCGCCGCTGGCGACGAAATCGGACTTTTTTCAAGCTGCTGCACCGTCTGATCGTCGCCGGCGAGTGCCTCAAGCCACGCTCGGAAAACGGCTGCTTCCGTTTGGCTGTGATCCGCAGCAGTCCACGAATCACGGTTGACAATGTGCTGTACCGGACGAGTTGTCTTGCCAAGATTCAATTCGACCAGGGCTTGCATGGCCTCGAGCCTGATGACGACCTCCATTCTGAGAATGGCCGTCGCGATGTCGTCATAGAAGATCACTTGCGGCACGGGACGTACGTTCAGGAGGTCCAGCTTGGACAGCGTCTTGCTTTGCAGCGCCGACGGGGCTTCCTGCTTATCCTTCATGTCGTGGATGGCGAGAAGAACGGTCCTTCGGCTGCAATAAGCGCCGTTGATCAAGACGGAGCCATCGAGATAATCCTGGAGAAAGGTAAATACCTTGCCGTTTCCTCGCTCGCCACTCACCGAACTCAGGAAGGTTTGCGCAATCTCTTCGAACGTCGAAAGCAGGCTTGACTGACGGCGGAGCTCTTCGGCCTCAGTCAGAACTTCTGTGTCATTCATGGGAGGCGTTCCGTTTTTCCGGGTGTCGCTCCTCACGCCGCCAAAAGCCTCAGCCAGAATCACGAAACGCTATCGCAGGCCCAGTGTTTTTTGCGCTTTTAACATTGCTCAATATAGCGACGACCCCGATACATTCGTTCGCTCACGAAGCTAAATTCGCGTGCGCTCGCAAAGTTAAAAATCCACTTTTGCAGAGCTTCATCAACGAGGCACCCCCGCCGCCTGCAATTCTCCCCGCCATGCTACCCTTACCGCGTCCCCCCATTCAGCGGATCTGACTGTCCTGATCTTTAGTCTGCTGGGATCGGGAGAGATGTTCTCCTTGTGACACCATGAACATTTTTTGGAAGAAAAGATTATTAGGCACATGAAGACGCTCACCGTCCTCCATGCGGAGAACTGTGAACATCAAGTTACGACCGACTACGCGTCCTTTGAAGTTCTCCGGCAAGAGTTCGACCGTGTCTCCAGACTGAAAGGGACGCCAAATGGTGATGAACAGGCTCGCCGTGGCGTTGCTGATAATCGCCCAGACGGCCAAGAATCCGACGCCTATTATCGTCGCCGCACTGAGTAGTAAAGTCCATAACCCGCTAACGCTCACGCCCCAGAGGCTGAGAATTAGCAGTGCGGCAAACAGCCAGACGATACCCTTCATCACCCGCGTGAAGCCCAGCAGCAATTCCTCGGACAGCGAGAGCCGCTGCTCGAGGCCGCGGATGGACCCGGCCATGAGCCGAGTGATAAAAGAAACGGTGATGAAAGCCGCGACAATGACTATCACAGTCGCAAGCACCATCATCACACTGACGTTACTTTTCGCAAGCCAATCCGTAGGTTACCCTCGCCATCCTCCCCCGCCATGCTACCCTTACCGCATGCCGCCCGAGCACCAGCGCACTCAGCCTTAAGCGGCTCACACAAATGATATGTCTTTTCTCGGATCACTTTTCCTCACCTGCGCGCTTGCAGCAGGAGGTATCTATGTCCTCACGCATGTTCGGAAGCTAACAGATTGTCTTCAGGGACTATATGTTCGCACCGCGACGCAGAAAAGAAATAGAGGCGACTGGGATTCGTCGCTTTATATTTACAATCCGGAATACTGGCAAAGCCCCTTTGCACGTTTCCTTTTCAAGGGCGGCGTGATTTTCGTCGGCATTTGGCTTCTCCTCGTCGCCATTGCACCTATCGGGCCCTTTTTCAGCCCCATCCATCTTTTCGGAGTAACATTTTGGGTCGGCGAGGCACCGCCCGACGTCTCAACCTCAACCATCCTGTATCAGGCTCCGTAAACCGTCGCCGTCTTCCCCCGCCATGCTACCCTTACCGCATGCCCTTCTTCAGTCCGAAGCAATGCCGTCCGGCCGACAATAGCAACGGCACCCTTCATGGAGCGGCGGCGCTTCAATGTTGCGGACAATAATTATACTTGCACCGTTGTTATCAGTTACCACGTCGCCCTTTTTCAGAAAACAATCGTTCACACTGACGATCTTCCCATTGAGAATGGCACACAACCCGCACATGTCAGCATCGTCCGCTGCGAACCACTTGAGCGTTTTCACGACGCCGGATCGTTGCCATGCTCGCCTGTTTGCAAGATTACTGGCACCGAAGGAAATTGTTTTGGCGATCGGTTCAGCTTTCTCACGAGCCTCAAAAGGGCGGATATTTTGTACCGCGGCCGTAAGCTCTCGCAAGCTTGTCCCGGATGGCTGTGTGAGCTTGCTGCTGAGCACGGCTCGCAAATTATCTCGCGTAGACCTGTCGTACTGATCGAACATGGAATCAATGATATCGCTCAGAGCCGCAATAAGCTCATCATCCGCATTAAACGTCATGGTGTTGAAGTTGAGCCTAAAGCAACTGCAATGCGAAGCTCAACCGACATCGGCAGTATACCAAGTATAGCTCCTCGGCTAATGGAGTGGGGCTTGGCAAAAAAGAAGCTGCGCCCCGAGGGAAGGTGCGGCGTGAGTTTTCCATACTTATAACAGTACAACGCCCGAGGCCCTGCCTTCCTCCGCTTTTCGCGAATAGTTGCGTCGGAAGCACTAGCCCGCTGAAATTCACTGGCAAGCAAACGCCGGCCGCCACATCGCTGACTAACACAACCCGAATCAAGCCATGATCCGCGTCTGACAAGGTCAGCGCCGAGGCCGGTGGCATGAAGAAGCGGGTCTACTACACGTACGACTTCAAAGTTGGAAACACGGTCGTCTACCGAGGCATAACGAAAGACCCAAAGCGCCGCGAGCAAGAGCACAAACAACGATGGCAAAATGGCCGCCTCGTTATCGTCGGTCGCCGCAAGACCGAGGAAAACGCTCGCAAATGGCAAGCCGCTCAGCTGGATATGATCGCTGCGCTGAGTAAACCATAATAGGACCTTTGTGCCTCGCCGACATCCCCAGCCAGAGCTAGCATTCTCCCCCGCCATGCTACTACCCTTACTGCATGCCTTGACCGTGGACAAAAAAGAAGCCGCGAACCCACGTCCAGCGGCTTAGAGATCCAGGGAGGAAAACTTAGAGTTTCTCACTATGGATAAAGTCGTAGGCAAAAACAAGCGCGAGCCTAACTTGTTCCATCCCAGGGCGGCCCACGCCTCCTTCATTCGCTCCCCCCGCCATTCTCCCCCGCCATGCTTCCATTCCCGCATGACGGAGTGGCGGCCTCGCGCGAAATCCATAAAGGCCAGGCGGGAAGCCTGCGCGCGACAAGGCGCGCGACATCAAAACGTCAACGCAGCAGTCTGAATGAGGAGGCATCGAGTAACGCCGCATCCACATCGTCGAGC